>NZ_WJIG01000002.1:0-1258671 GCF_009647635.1 Phyllobacterium sp. SYP-B3895
CGTTCTTCTCCAACTACCGTCCGCAGTTCTACTTCCGCACGACCGACGTGACGGGTGTTGTGACGCTGCCGGAAGGCACGGAAATGGTCATGCCCGGCGACAACATCGCAGTCGATGTGACGCTGATCGTGCCGATCGCCATGGAAGAGAAGCTTCGCTTCGCTATCCGTGAAGGCGGCCGCACCGTTGGTGCCGGCATCGTCTCGTCGATCATTGAGTAAAATTAAGGTTTTATGCAGAGGCGCCTGCTACATGGCGTCTCCGCTAAACAAGGAAAAGATGAAATGAACGGTCAAAACATCCGCATTCGCCTCAAGGCGTTTGATCATCGGATCCTTGACGATTCGACGCGGGAAATCGTGTCGACTGCCAAGCGTACCGGTGCCAACGTGCGCGGACCGATCCCGCTTCCTACACGGATCGAGAAGTTCACTGTTAACCGGTCGCCGCACATCGACAAGAAGAGCCGCGAACAGTTCGAGATGCGCACTCATAAGCGTCTTCTCGATATCGTAGACCCAACGCCGCAGACCGTAGACGCGCTGATGAAGCTCGATCTCTCCGCTGGTGTTGATGTCGAGATCAAGCTGTAAGGCTTGAGGACGGAAGGACGAACCGATGCGTTCAGGTGTAATTGCACAGAAGCTGGGCATGACTCGCGTCTATAACGACGCAGGTGAGCATGTGCCGGTGACAGTACTCCGGATGGAGAATTGTCAGGTTGTGGCTCAGCGTACAGTCGAGAAGAATGGCTACACTGCCGTTCAGCTCGGTGTTGGTCTGGCCAAGGTTAAGAATACGACGAAGGGCCTGCGCGGCCATTTCGCGACAGCTTCGGTCGAGCCGAAGGCCAAGGTCGCGGAGTTCCGCGTCTCTGCCGATAATCTGCTTGATGTCGGCGTCGAGATCACTGCGGAGCATTACGTTGCCGGCCAGAAGGTCGACGTGACCGGTACTTCGATCGGCAAGGGTTTTGCCGGTTCGATGAAGCGGCACAACTTCGGCGGCCACCGCGCTTCGCACGGTAACTCCGTTACCCACCGCGCACACGGTTCAACTGGTCAGCGCCAGGACCCGGGCAAGGTGTTCAAGGGCAAGAAGATGGCCGGTCACATGGGTCAGACCCGCGTGACGACGCAGAATATCGAAGTCGTTTCGACCGATCTCGATCGCGGGCTCATTCTGGTTCGTGGTGCGGTTCCGGGTTCGAAGGGTGCTTGGATCCTGGTACGCGATGCCGTCAAGGTAGCGCTGCCGGACAACGCTCCGAAGCCGGCTGGTCTCCGCCAGGCAGCAAACGCGACAGCCGCTGTGTCTGATGCAGAAGTGGCGCAGACAACTGAGGGAGCCGAATAATGGACCTTTCGATTACAACACTTGAAGGCAAGGACGCCGGCAAGGTGGAACTCTCCGAGGAGATTTTCGGCCTTGAACCGCGCGACGACATCCTTCAGCGCATGGTCCGTTACCAGCTCGCCAAGAAGCAGCAGGGAACGCACAAGGCAAAGGGCCGTTCGGAAATCGCACGCACCGGCGCCAAGATGTACAAGCAGAAGGGTACGGGCCGCGCCCGTCACCATTCGGCACGTGCACCGCAGTTCCGCGGCGGCGGCAAGGCTCATGGTCCGGTTGTTCACAGCCACGAACATGCCCTGCCGAAGAAGGTCCGCGCCCTTGCGCTTCGTCATGCCCTGTCTGCCAAGGTCAAGGCTTCCGACCTGATCATCGTCGATGATCTGGCCGCAGCCGAAGGCAAGACCAAGGTTCTTGTTTCGCAGTTCGCCAAGCTTGGCCTCGAAAATGCGCTTCTCATCGGCGGTGCCGAGATCGATGCGAATTTCCGTCGCGCTGCTTCGAACATTCCGAACATCGACGTCCTGCCGATTCAGGGCATCAATGTTTACGACATCCTGCGCCGCGGCAAGCTCGTGCTTTCCAAGGCAGCGGTTGAAGCTCTCGAGGAGCGTTTCAAATGACTGATCTTCGCCATTACGACGTGATCGTCAGCCCGGTCATCACCGAGAAGTCGACCCTGGTTTCTGAAAACAACCAGGTCGTCTTCAACGTAGCCCGCAAGGCAACGAAGCCGGAAATCAAGGCCGCAGTCGAAGCGCTGTTCCGCGTGAAGGTCACTGCAGTCAATACAGCTGTGCGCAAAGGCAAGGTGAAGCGGTTCCGCGGCATCGTCGGGCGCCAGAGTGATGTCAAGAAAGCAGTCGTGACGCTCGCCGAAGGGCAGTCGATCGATGTTTCGACTGGTCTCTGAGGGGCCGTGGAGTAAAGACAATGGCACTCAAGAATTATAATCCAACCACACCAAGTCAGCGTCAGCTGGTGATCGTGGATCGTTCGGAGCTCTACAAGGGCAAGCCTGTGAAGGCTTTGACCGAAGGTCTCGTATCGAAGGGTGGTCGCAACAACACGGGTCGCGTCACTGCACGCTACCAGGGTGGCGGGCACAAGCGCACCTATCGCTTCGTCGACTTCAAGCGTCGCAAGCATGACGTCGCTGCCAAGGTTGAACGGCTTGAATACGATCCGAACCGGACCGCATTCATCGCGCTCATCCGTTACGAAGATGGCGAGCTGAGCTACATCCTGGCGCCGCAGCGCCTGGCCGTTGGCGACAGCGTCATCGCCGGTGCACAGACCGACGTCAAGCCGGGCAATGCAATGCCCCTGTCGGCAATCCCGGTCGGCACCATCATCCACAACGTGGAGATGAAGCCGGGCAAGGGTGGCCAGATCGCCCGTTCGGCTGGCACCTATGCACAGCTCGTCGGCCGCGACCAGGGCATGGCGATCCTTCGCCTGAACTCGGGTGAACAGCGCCTCGTTCACGGCTCGTGCTTTGCAACGGTCGGTGCGGTTTCGAACCCGGACCATGGCAATATCAGCCTCGGCAAGGCAGGTCGCAGCCGCTGGCTGGGCAAGCGCCCGCACGTTCGCGGCGTCGCCATGAACCCGGTCGATCACCCGCACGGTGGTGGTGAAGGTCGTACGTCCGGTGGTCGTCATCCGGTTTCTCCGTGGGGCAAGCCCACGAAGGGCAAGAAGACGCGCTCCAACAAGTCGACGGACAAGTTCATCGCTCGTTCGCGTCATCAGCGCAAGAAGTAAGAGAGGTAGTCTGAAATGGCTCGTTCAGTTTGGAAAGGCCCGTTCATCGATGGCTATCTTCTCAAGAAGGCTGAGAAGGTACGTGAGGGCGGTCGCAGCGAAGTTATCAAGATCTGGAGCCGTCGCTCCACGATCCTGCCGCAGTTCGTCGGTCTGACGTTCGGCGTCTACAACGGTAACAAGCATGTTCCCGTTTCGGTCAACGAAGAGATGATCGGACACAAGTTTGGTGAATTCGCTCCGACGCGGACCTATTACGGTCACGGCGCGGACAAGAAGGCGAAGAGGAAATAACGATGGGCAAGGCTAAGGCTCCGCGCCAGCTTAAGGACAACGAGGCGAAAGCCGTTGCCCGCACGCTCCGCATCAGCCCTCAGAAGCTTAATCTGGTGGCTGCAATGATCCGCGGCAAGAAGGTCAACGCCGCTCTTGCCGATCTGGAATTTTCGCGCAAGCGGATTGCAGGCACGGTGAAAAAGACTCTCGAATCGGCTATCGCCAACGCGGAAAACAACCATGACCTGGATGTTGATGCTCTGGTTGTTGCCGAAGCCTATGTAGGCAAGTCAATCGTGATGAAGCGCTTCCATGTTCGTGGTCGCGGTCGTGCAAGCCGGATCGAGAAGCCGTTCTCGCATCTGACGATCGTCGTTCGCGAAGCACAGGAAAAAGGGGAGGCCGCATAATGGGCCAGAAGATTAATCCGGTTGGCTTCCGCCTCGGTATCAATCGGACCTGGGATTCGCGTTGGTATGCGAATACGGGTGAATATGGCAAGCTGCTGCATGAAGACCTGAAGATCCGCAAGTATCTGATGGACGAACTGAAGCAGGCTGCGATCTCCAAGGTTGTGATCGAGCGTCCGCACAAGAAGTGCCGCGTAACGATCCATGCCGCCCGTCCGGGCCTGATCATCGGCAAGAAGGGCGCCGATATCGAGAAGCTGCGTCGCAAGCTGTCAGAAATGACCAATGCCGATGCCGCGCTCAATATCGTCGAAGTCCGCAAGCCGGAGACTGACGCAACGCTCGTTGCCCAGTCGATCGCTCAGCAGCTCGAGCGCCGCGTTGCATTCCGCCGTGCCATGAAGCGCGCCGTTCAGTCGGCCATGCGTCTTGGTGCTGAAGGCATTCGTATCAATTGTTCGGGTCGCCTCGGCGGCGCGGAAATTGCGCGTATGGAATGGTACCGTGAAGGCCGCGTGCCTTTGCACACCCTTCGTGCCGATATCGATTACGGAACTGCTGAAGCTCACACTGCTTATGGCATTTGCGGCGTCAAGGTCTGGGTCTTCAAGGGCGAAATCCTTGAGCACGATCCCATGGCTTCCGAGCGCCGTGCTGTCGAGGGTGATAGCCATCAGGGTTCGAACCGTCGCCGCGAAAACGCTTAATTAGCGTCTTTCCGGATCGTGAATTTTGGAGTAGAGAACAATGCTGCAGCCTAAGCGCACAAAGTTCCGCAAGCAGTTCAAGGGCCGTATCCACGGCGCGTCGAAGGGCGGTACGGATCTTAATTTTGGTGCTTTCGGCCTGAAGGCCCTCGAGCCGAACCGCGTTACGGCGCGTGAGATCGAAGCCGCTCGCCGTGCAATTACCCGTCACATGAAGCGTGCCGGTCGTGTTTGGATCCGGGTTTTCCCGGATGTTCCGGTCACATCGAAGCCTACCGAAGTCCGTATGGGTAAGGGCAAGGGTTCGGTCGATTATTGGGCAGCCCGCGTCGCACCAGGCCGCGTCATGTTCGAGCTCGACGGCGTTTCGGAAGAGCTTGCCCGTGAGGCACTGCGTCTCGGCGCGGCCAAGCTTTCGGTCAAGACGCGCTTTATTCAGCGCATCGCAGAATAAGGGGTGGATGTTATGAAATCCGCAGAAGTCCGGGCGATGAGCCTCGATCAGTTGAATGAAGAATTGGGTTCCCTGAAGAAAGAGCAGTTCAACCTGCGCTTCCAGAAGGCAACCGGCCAGTTGGAAAAAACCGCTCGCGTCCGGCAGATCCGCCGTGATATTGCGCGCATCAAGACTGTCGCCCGCCAGAAAGCGGTCGAGAGCAAGGCTTAAGGAAGAAAACCATGCCTAAACGCATTCTGCAGGGCGTTGTCGTGAGCGACAAAAACGACAAGACCGTTGTGGTCAAGGTCGAGCGGCGCTATTCGCACCCGCTCCTCCAGAAGACTGTGCGCCAGTCGAAGAAGTACAAGGCGCATGACGAGAATAACCAGTTCAAGGTCGGCGACGCGGTTTCCATCGAGGAATCCAAGCCGATTTCGAAAGACAAGCGTTGGGTTGTCGTAACGGACGCCCCGGCGAGCTAATTATCTGTATGTAAGTACGCAACAATCGCGAGGGGCAAGGAAAGCCCAGTCCGGTTGAACAAGAAGAAGGCGGCTAGTCATGATTCAGATGCAAACAAACCTCGACGTGGCGGATAATTCCGGCGCACGTCGTGTCATGTGCATCAAGGTGCTGGGCGGTTCGAAGCGGAAATATGCTTCGGTCGGCGACATCATTGTCGTTTCGATCAAGGAAGCAATTCCGCGCGGCCGCGTTAAAAAAGGTGACGTGATGAAGGCAGTGGTTGTTCGCACTGCCAAGGACATCCGCCGCCCGGACGGTAGCGTTATTCGTTTCGACAAGAACGCAGCCGTTTTGATCGACAACAAGAAAGAGCCTATCGGCACACGTATCTTCGGACCGGTTCCGCGCGAACTCCGCGCAAAAAGCCACATGAAGATCATCTCGCTGGCTCCAGAAGTTTTGTAAGGAGCAGACGATGCAGAAGATCCGTAAAGGCGACCGCGTTGTCGTTCTGGCTGGTAAGGACAAGGGCCGTACCGGCGAAGTAATCAAAGTTTTGCCGAAGGATGAGCAAGCGCTCGTTCGCGGCGTCAATGTTGTCAAGCGTCACCAGAAGCAGACACAGAACCAGGAAGCCGGCATCATTTCGAAAGAAGCGCCGCTCCATCTGTCGAACCTCGCGATCGCCGACCCCAAGGATGGCAAGCCGACCCGTGTTGGCTTCAAGGTCCTCGAAGACGGCAAGAAGGTACGTGTAGCAAAGCGTTCAGGAGATCTGATCGATGGCTGATGCAAAAATCGAACCCCGCTTGAAGAAGCAGTACCAGGATGTGGTACGCAAGGCTCTTCTCGAGCAGTTCAAATATGACAACGAGATGCAGATCCCGCGCATCACCAAGGTTGTTCTCAACATGGGCGTTGGTGAAGCTACTGCTGACTCCAAGAAGCCAACTGTCGCAGCTGAAGATCTGGCATTGATTGCCGGTCAGAAGCCGGTTATTACGCATGCGCGCAATTCGATCGCTACCTTCAAGGTTCGTGAGAATATGCCGATCGGAACGAAGGTCACCCTTCGCAAAGAGCGCATGTATGAATTCCTGGATCGCCTGATCACGATCGCGCTGCCGCGCGTTCGAGATTTCCGCGGTCTGAATCCAAAGAGCTTTGACGGTCGTGGCAATTTCGCCATGGGCATCAAGGAGCACATTGTGTTCCCGGAAATCAACTACGACAAGGTTGATCAGATCTGGGGCATGGACATCATCGTTTGTACGACTGCAAAGACGGATGATGAAGCACGCGCATTGCTGCGCGCCTTCAACTTCCCCTTCCGGCAGTAACGGCAAGCGTAGCGAGGTATTAGAAATGGCTAAGACGAGCGCAGTCGAAAAGAACAAGCGCCGTGGTCTTCTGGTGAAGCGTTTCGCTGCAAAGCGCGCGCGCCTGAAGGCTATCGTGATGAACCAGTCGCTGCCGCTGGATGAGCGCTTCCGCGCCACCATTCAGCTGGCAGAACTGCCACGCAATTCCACCAAGGTCCGTATCCGCAATCGTTGCGAAGTTTCGGGCCGTCCGCGCGGTTACTACCGCAAGCTTAAAATGTCGCGTATCGCATTGCGCCAGCTGGGTTCGTCCGGCCAGGTGCCCGGCGTCGTGAAGTCGAGCTGGTAAGGGAGCAAACAGATGTCTGTAAATGATCCTCTCGGCGATATGCTGACCCGCATCCGTAACGCGACGATGCGCAAGAAGGGCAAGGTTTCGACCCCTGCCTCCAAGCTTCGCGCCCGCGTTCTGGATGTTCTTCAGTCCGAAGGCTATATCCGCGGATACAGCCAGGTTGATTTCGAAAACGGCAAGTCCGAGATCGAAATCGAGCTGAAGTATTTTGAGAACGTACCGGTAATTCGCGAGATTACCCGTATTTCGAAGCCCGGCCGTCGCGTTTACGTTTCGGTCAAGTCGATCCCGCAGGTTGCAAACGGCCTTGGTATTTCGATCTTGTCGACGCCGAAGGGCGTGATGGCGGATCACGAGGCACGTGAACAGAATGTTGGTGGCGAGTTGCTCTGCCGCATATTCTAATGCGTGGGCTGTAAACAGGAAGAAACGGACAGGTTGAAAAATGTCTCGTATCGGTAAAAAACCCGTGGCAGTCCCGCAGGGCGTAACAGCCAGCGTAGACGGCCAGACCATCAAGGCCAAGGGCCCGAAGGGGGAACTCTCCTTCGTCGCCAATGACGACATTGTGGTCAAGTTCGAGGATGGCGCGGTAAGCGTCAATCCGCGTGACAATACGAAGCTCGCACGCTCGAAGTGGGGCATGAGCCGCACGATGGTCGTCAACATCTTCACAGGTGTTAAGGACGGCTTCGAAAAGCGTCTCGAGATCAGCGGCGTCGGCTATCGTGCGGCAATGCAGGGCAAGAACCTGCAGCTGTCGCTCGGCTTCAGTCATGAAGTGGTCTACGAAGTGCCAGCCGGCATCACTGTTGCCGTACCGAAGCCGACGGAAATCGTCGTGACCGGTATCGACAAGCAGCAGGTCGGCCAGGTCGCTGCCGAGATCCGCGAATATCGTGGTCCGGAACCCTACAAGGGCAAGGGCGTCAAGTACGCGGGCGAGAAGATCGTTCGCAAAGAAGGCAAGAAGAAGTAAGGAATTCGTGTCATGGCATCGCCGAAAGAAATCATTCAGCGTCGCGCTGCGCGTGTTCGCCGCCAGCTCAAGGCGGTTGCCGGTGACCGTCCGCGGCTCAGCGTCCACCGTTCTTCAAAGAATATCTATGCGCAGGTCATCGACGACGCGCGTGGACATACGATTGCATCCGCATCTACCCTCGAAGCTGACCTCAAGGGCAAGCTGAAGACCGGTGCCGATTCGGATGCAGCAGCCCTCATCGGCAAGCTCGTCGCCGAGCGGGCCGTCAAGGCTGGCATCAAGGAAGTTGTCTTCGACCGTGGCGCTTATATTTACCACGGCCGCGTGAAGGCGCTTGCCGAAGCTGCTCGCGAAGCTGGCCTTAGCTTCTAAGGTCAGACTTTAAAAAACCATTCGTGCTACCGGAAAAGAAAAAGGAATTAGGAGCATGGCACAGGAAAAGAGAAGCCGCGAAGATCGCGGCCGCAACGAAGAGCGCGATAGCGAATTCGTTGACAAGCTGGTCCATATCAACCGTGTTGCCAAGGTCGTCAAGGGCGGCCGGCGTTTCGGTTTTGCTGCTCTCGTCGTCGTTGGCGACCAGAAGGGCCGCGTAGGCTTCGGTCATGGCAAGGCACGCGAAGTGCCGGAAGCCATCCGCAAGGCAACAGAGTCCGCCAAGCGTGAGATGATTTTCGTACCGCTTCGTTCGGGCCGTACGCTGCATCACGATGTCGAAGGCCGTCATGGTGCCGGCAAGGTTCTGCTGCGTGCAGCAACGGCAGGTACCGGCATCATCGCCGGTGGTCCGATGCGCGCCGTCTTCGAAACGCTCGGCGTTCAGGACGTTGTCGCCAAGTCGCTCGGTTCGTCGAACCCCTACAACATGGTTCGCGCGACGTTTGATGCCCTCAAGCATCAGATGCATCCGAAGGACATCGCTGCACAGCGCGGTATCAAGTATTCGACACTGCAGGCTCGCCGCCGCGACGTGGTCGGTTCGGAAGAATAGGCCAGGAACTGGCGCAGCGGGGCAGGGGCCGTTGGCTCCGCCCACTGTAGACAAAGGACAAAGTCATGGTTGAGAAAAAGAAGGGTAAGACGGTTACGGTCGAACAGATCGGTAGCCCTATCCGCCGTCCGGTTGAACAGCGCGCAACGCTCGTCGGCCTGGGCCTCAATAAGATGCATCGCCGCAGCACGCTTGAAGATACGCCTTCGGTGCGTGGCATGATTGCCAAGGTTCAACATCTCGTCCGCGTTGTGGACGAGGCTTGATACCGGAGATATTCAGATGAAACTCAATGAACTGAGTGAAAACACAGGCGCCACCAAAGCTCGCAAGCGCGTTGGCCGCGGTATCGGCTCCGGTTCCGGCAAGACTGCCGGTCGCGGTGTGAAGGGCCAGAAGTCGCGTTCGGGCGTTGCCATCAACGGTTTCGAAGGCGGCCAGATGCCAATCTACCGCCGCTTGCCGAAGCGCGGTTTCACCAACATCTTCGCCAAGAGCTTCAACGTCGTTTCGGTCGGCCGTATCCAGGCTGCCATCGATGCCAAGAAGCTCGATGCGAAGGCGTCGATCACCCTCGAAGCCCTCAAGGCTGCCGGCGTCATCCGCCGCGCCAAGGATGGCGTTCGCCTCCTGGCCGATGGTGACATCAAGACGGCGGTAACGCTTGAAGTGGCCGGCGCCTCCAAGGCTGCGATCGAAAAGATCGAAAAGGCCGGCGGTACCGTCAAGCTTCCGGCAGCGCCTGCTGCTGCAGAATAAAATCTGACTATTCGAGCGGCGATCTCCCTGATCGCCGCTTGTACCTTTTATCAAGGGCACATATCTGGGTAGAGCCGCCGATTCCCGTTCGGGTGGCGAGGCCCTGTCGGGCACAGACCGGAGACTATAATGGCTTCAGCCGCAGAACAGCTCGCGTCAAATCTTAATTTCTCTGCTTTCTCGAAGGCTGAAGAGCTCAAGAAGCGCATTTGGTTTACTCTTGGCGCATTGCTGGTCTACCGTCTCGGTACCTACATTCCGCTGCCGGGCATCAATCTTGCCGCTTACGCACAGGCATTCAATCACCAGGCACAGGGCATCCTCGGGATGTTCAACATGTTCGCCGGTGGAGCCGTCGCCCGCATGGCGATCTTCGCGCTTGGCATCATGCCTTATATTTCCGCCTCGATCATCGTGCAGCTGATGACGTCGGTCGTACCGGCGCTGGAGCAGCTGAAGAAGGATGGCGAGCAGGGCCGCAAGGTCATCAACCAGTATACCCGCTACGGCACGGTGCTGCTCGCAACCGTCCAGGCCTATGCGATCGCAGTCGGCCTGCAGGGCAGCCAGGGAATTGTGACCAATCCGGGTCCGTTCTTCCTGTTCTCGACCGTGATCACGCTCGTCGGCGGCACCATGTTCCTGATGTGGCTGGGCGAACAGATCACTGCCCGCGGTATCGGTAACGGCATTTCGCTGATCATTTTCTCGGGTATCGTCGCCAACCTGCCGCAGGCAATCTCCGGAACGTTGGAACTCGGCCGTACCGGCGCTCTGTCGACCACGGTCATCCTTGCGATCATCGTCCTGACGATTGCCGTCATCGGCATCATCGTCTTCGTCGAGCGCGCACAGCGCCGCCTGCTGATCCAGTATCCGAAGCGTCAGGTCGGCAACCGCATGTTCCAGGGCGACACGTCGCATCTGCCGCTGAAGCTCAACACCGCCGGCGTCATTCCGCCGATCTTTGCCTCGTCGCTGCTGCTTCTGCCTGCAACGATCGCCGGCTTCGCGCAGAGCCACAATCTGCCGGCATGGGCAACGACGGTTCTGTCGTCGCTCGGCCATGGCCAGCCGATGTACATGGCGCTCTATGCAGCGATGATCGTCTTCTTTGCCTTCTTCTATACGGCGCTCGTCTTCAATCCGAAGGACACCGCCGACCAGTTGAAGAAGCATTCCGGTTTCATTCCCGGCATTCGCCCCGGCGAGCGTACGGCTGAATATATCGATTACGTCCTGACGCGTGTTACGGTTCTTGGCGCTATCTATCTTGTCATCATCTGCATGCTGCCAGAATTCCTGATTTCGTGGGCGGGTGTTCCTTTCTATCTCGGCGGTACGTCGCTGTTGATTGTCGTGAGCGTGACGCTCGATACGGTTGCACAGATCCAGGGTCACCTGATTGCGCATCAGTATGAAGGGCTGATCAAGAAGTCGAAGCTCCGTGGGGGGAAACGCAACAGATGAGATTAATACTTCTCGGACCACCGGGGGCAGGTAAGGGAACTCAGTCTCAGCGCTTGGTAGAAAAACTAGGGATTCCACAGCTCTCGACGGGCGATATGCTGCGCGAGGCGGTGAAAGCCGGAACGGAAGTTGGCCTGAAGGCCAAAGCGGTCATGGATGCCGGGAACCTCGTTTCCGACGAGATCGTCAATGCGATCGTCTCCGAACGCATCGACCAGCCGGATGCGGTCAAGGGGTTCATCCTCGATGGCTATCCGCGCACGCTGGTACAGGCGGATGCGGTTGAAGACATGCTTGCGGCCAAGGGGCTCGAGCTGGATTGCGTGATCGAGCTTGAAGTGGACGACAATGTTCTCGTCGAGCGTATTTCCGGAAGATACTCCTGCGCCAAGTGCGGGACCGGTTATCACGACACCAACAAGAAGCCGCATGTTGCCGGCGTCTGCGACAAGTGCGGATCGACCGAGTTCAAGCGCCGGCCTGACGACAATGCCGAGACGGTGCGCACGCGCCTCGAAGCATACTACAAGCAGACCTCGCCATTGATTGGTTACTACTATGCCAAGGGCAAGTTGAAGAAGGTCGATGGCATGGCCGACATGGAAGATGTCACCGCGTCGATCGAAAAAATTCTGTCGGATTTATAGATCTGACATAATTTCATCGAAGGAGTTGACTTTTTGCAGCGATTCCTTCAAGTACGGCGCAAATTCGCTTGGATATGAAGCGGTCGGCGCCGATCCGGTAAAGCAGGTTCGGGGCTGATCGTTTGTGTTTGTCCCGGATATAAGTTTTCATCCCGCCATCTGGCTGCCGTGTTGGCACTCCAGCTCTGCCGGTCAACAAGGAGAATAGACGTGGCACGTATCGCTGGCGTCAACATCCCGACGAACAAGCGCGTTGTAATTGCGCTTCAGTACATTCACGGGATTGGTCAAAAGTTTGCGCAGGAAATCGTCGAGAAGGTCGGCATTCCTGCAGAGCGTCGCGTCAACCAGTTGACCGATGCGGAAGTTTTGCAGATTCGCGAAACGATCGACCGCGATTACCAGGTTGAAGGTGATCTGCGTCGTGAAGTTTCGATGAACATCAAGCGTCTGATGGATCTGGGCTGCTATCGCGGTCTGCGTCATCGCCGCTCGCTGCCGGTTCGTGGCCAGCGCACGCATACCAATGCGCGTACCCGCAAGGGTCCTGCCAAGGCAATCGCCGGCAAGAAGAAGTAAGTTCATGCCGGCGCGATTGCTCGCGCCGGCTCTGCCTCTGGCAGATGCAGTGCTGGTTTCGCACTTTAACTGAAACCACGGTGGAGCCTCTGGAAATACGGAGGCGTCGAGATCAACTGAAAGGACTACCATGGCCAAGGAAGCCACGCGCGTTCGCCGCCGCGAGCGCAAGAATATTTCGTCGGGCGTTGCCCACGTCAATTCGACATTCAACAACACGATGATCACCATCACGGACGCACAGGGCAATGCGATTGCCTGGTCTTCCGCAGGTGCACAGGGTTTCAAGGGTTCGCGCAAGTCGACCCCCTTCGCTGCACAGATGGCCGCTGAAGATTGTGCCAAGAAGGCACAGGAACATGGCATGCGTTCGCTCGAAGTCGAGGTCTGCGGACCTGGTTCCGGCCGTGAATCGGCTCTGCGCGCGCTCCAGGCTGCTGGTTTCACGATTACGTCGATCCGCGACGTAACGCCGATCCCGCACAATGGCTGCCGTCCGCGCAAGCGTCGCCGCGTCTAAACTTCGCGACAGGATTTTGACCGCATGAGCTGGGTTTCCAGCTCCTCTGCGGTTTCCACGCCTCAATGCCACGATTGGATGGTGGTAAAGGCAAGGATAGGGAAAAGCTAAATGATCCAGAAGAACTGGCAAGAACTTATCAAGCCGAACAAGGTCGAGTTTCAGACCTCCGGCTCGAAGACCAAGGCAACGGTCGTCGCCGAACCGCTCGAGCGTGGTTATGGCCTGACGCTCGGCAATGCCCTACGCCGCGTGCTTTTGTCCTCGCTGCGCGGCGCTGCCGTGACGGCGGTACAGATCGACGGCGTTCTGCACGAATTCTCGTCGATTCCGGGCGTTCGCGAGGATGTCACGGATATCGTCCTCAACATCAAGGAAATCGCAATCCACATGGAGAGCGATGGTCCGAAGCGCATGGTCGTGCGCAAGGAAGGCCCGGGCGTCGTTACGGCTGGTGACATCCAGACCGTTGGCGACATCGAGATCCTCAACCCGGAACACGTCATCTGCACGCTCGACGAAGGCGCTGAAATCCGGATGGAATTCACCGTCAACACCGGGAAGGGTTACGTGCCTGCCGACCGTAACCGCGCTGAAGACGCGCCGATCGGGCTCATCCCGGTCGACAGCCTCTATTCGCCGGTACGCAAGGTTTCGTACAAGATCGAGAACACCCGTGAAGGTCAGGTTCTCGACTATGACAAGCTGATCCTTTCGATCGAAACTGATGGCTCGATCTCCGGTGAAGATGCGGTTGCCTATGCAGCGCGCATCCTGCAGGACCAGCTTGCGATCTTCGTCAACTTCGACGAGCCGCAGAAGGAAGTTCAGCAGGAACAGGTCACTGAACTTGCGTTCAATCCGGCCCTTCTCAAGAAGGTCGATGAACTTGAGCTTTCGGTCCGTTCGGCAAACTGCCTCAAGAATGATAACATCGTCTACATTGGCGATCTTATTCAGAAGACAGAAGCAGAAATGCTGCGCACCCCGAACTTCGGCCGCAAGTCGCTGAACGAAATCAAGGAAGTTCTGGCTTCCATGGGTCTCCATCTTGGCATGGAAGTACCCTCGTGGCCGCCGGAGAACATCGAAGATCTCGCGAAGCGCTACGAAGACCAGTATTAAGAACCCGGGCAGATCGCCCGACAGTCTAAAGCCCGGGCAGTGAGCCCGAACAAAGAAACTAAGGAGAAGGCTCATGCGCCACGGTAATTCAGGCCGCAAGCTTAACCGGACTGCCAGCCACCGCAAGGCGATGTTTGCCAATATGGCCGCATCGTTGATCGAGCATGAGCAGATCGTGACAACGCTGCCCAAGGCCAAGGAAATTCGTCCCATCGTTGAAAAGCTTGTCACGCTCGGCAAGCGTGGTGACCTGCACGCTCGTCGTCAGGCTATCTCGGCTATCCGCGATGCCAAGCTCGTTGCCAAGCTGTTCGATACGCTTGCACCGCGCTATGGCCAGCGCAACGGTGGTTACATCCGCATCATGAAGGCAGGCTTCCGCACCGGTGACAATGCACCGCTCGCAGTTGTCGAATTCGTTGATCGCGACACCAGCGCCAAGGGTTCCAAGGACCTGGCTCGCGTTGCTGCCGAGCAGGCCAACGAAGCCGAAGCAGCGTAAGCGTGCCAGCTATAGCAGTTGATTTGGGGGCCTCGTGCCCCCTTTTCGCGTTAAAGGTGCTGCCGGGCTAGGGCACCACGACCCGCTCCAAGACGGGCGATGGAGTACAAAGGCTGGCGACTCTGGCGTTTGTCGGAAATCGCTTTACAACGTCCGACTCGTTGTCAAACCTGCATGGTCCGTTCCACACGTTGCAGAAGTCGGGCGCGATATGATCCCGATCAGGGAGTTCCTTGGTTATGGCACGCTTTGTAATTGGCCCTGACGTTGCCTTGCATCTTGCGGAGATCGACGCGGCAATCCCTGCGAAACATAAGCTGCTCGCGCCAACGCTTTTAAGGTCGCAAGTTCTGGCGCTGCTCTATAAGGCCGTTCGGCGTGGGGATCTCAATCGCAACGTCGCCAACGCAAAACTTGACTATCTTCGTGCGCTGAAGCTCCGTCTGCTCGGTGATCGGGTCCTTCAGCGGGTTGCCTGGGACATTGCCATGCAACTGGATTGGCCTGACACTTATCAGGCAGAATATCTCGCCTTGACCCGGCTTCAGGCCGATGCCTTCATCACGCTGGACCGTGATCTTGCGCAAACAGCACAGGCCATCATACCGGTGGCGTCAATAGAAGACCTCCTCAACGAGCCCGGCTGATCGTTGTAGGAACGACCGCAGCCCATCCTCGTGCAAGGCTCTTTCGCGTTCGTGTGCCCGGCTCGGGTAACCCTTTTACGTACTTGTGTTGATGGACCCCGACCGGCAATCTGCCCTCGGTCTATTCCGAGGGAGGGTTCGATGAACGACGACCGGGAAGCAGCATTTCAAGGAACAATCAGGCATTTGCAACGCAGCGCGGCTGCATTGGGTGCGTTCGTGGCGGCTGGTATGCTGTTGCTGACGCTTCTTGTGGGAGCCGCATATGCGCAGCAGCCGACAGCGGCCCAGCAAAACGCCATCAAGTCCAACTGCCGCAACGATTTCATGGCGCAATGTTCGGGCGTGCAGCCTGGAGGGCAGGCCGCCCTCTCATGTCTGCAACAGCATAGTTCATCACTTTCATCTGCCTGCAAGAGTGCGGTTGCGGCGATCGGCGGATCGAGCGCTCCCGCAGCAGGAGCGACGACAGCCGCGCCCGCTGCGGCAGCGCCCGCTGGCAAGGCCTTCACGCCGCGCGAGGAAATGGCGATCGCCCGCCAGGAATGCGGACCGGACTTCCGGGCATTCTGTCGATCGGTGGCTCTCGGTGGCGGTCGGGGAATTGCCTGTCTGCGCGAGAACGCGGCGCGGCTTTCGCCCGGATGCCAGAAGGTGCTGAGCGCCCGCTAACGGTCGGCCAGCGCAAGCTTCATCCCTAGCACGACGAATGCGCCGGCGAAACTCCGGCGCAGCCAGGTCAATATGCGTGGCCTGGTGATGACCTGATTGCGTACCGATGCCGCGAATAGCCCATAGAGCACGAAGACGACGAACGTCATCAGCATGAACACGCTGCTCAGCCAAAGCATGCGCAGCAGCGGATGCGGTTCGTTCGCGTTGACGAATTGCGGCAGGAAGGCGAGGAAGAAGATCGACAGTTTCGGGTTGAGGATGTTGATCAGGATCGCCTTCAGCGTAATTCCCGCCATCGAACTCTGACCGCTATCGGTGTCGATCTTGAGCGAGCCGTTCTCGCGCAGCGCGTTCCACGCCATATAGAGCAGATAGGCGACGCCCAGATACTTGAACGTGTGAAACGCGACGGCGCTGGTGTGCAGGATGGCCGCCAATCCGCCGATTGCGGCCGCCATATGCGGAACAATGCCGATCGTGCAGCCGAATGCGGCAGCGACACTCGCCCAGGCGCCGCGGGAGAGGCCGGTTGCCAGCGTATAGACCACGCCCGTGCCCGGCGAAACGACAATGATGAATGATGTAATGAGGAATTCGAGACCCACTTGTGTGCTCCTTTTGTGTCTCGGCCGAAACTGGAGCAAGCCGAACGTGGCGTCTTGAACGAGATTGCAAGGTCAGGCGTATGACGCCGCGTAGGCACCCGGAGAGACCCCGAATTTGCGAATAAAGAGGCGGGTCATGTGGCTCTGGTCAGCGAAGCCGCTGGCCGCTGCGGCTTCCGCAAGGCCGGTGCGCTGCGCAATAAGGTGCCGCACGAGGTCGAGCCGGCGTTGCATCAAATAGGCGTGCGGCGAAAGACCCGTGGCCTTGACGAACCCGCGCAGCACCTGAAAGCGGCTGATGCCACAGATGTCGGCGAGATCGGCAAGGCTGACGTGTCCTGCAGGATCGTCATCGATCTTCGCCTTGGCGCGCAGGACCGGGGCAGGGAGCCCGTCCCGGACCCTTGTGCGCTCATGATTCATGCCCTCGAGAATGTGCAAAAGCAGTTCGTCGCATAGCAGCTTGCTGGTCCGGTCGCCGGTCGCAGTAAGGGCTTTGAACAGGCTGACGAACGGCACAGCAAATCGCGCATCATCGATCACCGGAAGCGTGAACTCGAAATCGCCATCCACACCCTCGTCGAGCTCGCTTGTGGCTTCGGCAATGACGGCCGGATCAAAATAGAGCATGCGCCAGCTGCGCCCGGCATCGCCGATCGGCATCCCGTCATGGATCTCACCGGGATTGACCGTGATCATGTTGCCGGCCCCAGCTTCCACCATGCCGCGGCCGCTCGCGGATTTCTGTGCGCCTTGCTCGATGAGACCAAAACCGTATTGCTCGTGAAAGTGACGCGGAAAGGCATGGGCCGTGGAAGCAGCTACAGCTTCAACCCCGGCAATATGACTGGGGTAGATATGGAACTCGCCCTTGGCCATGCTCGTCTCGCTTTGACCGCCGGTGTCACGGCCGCATTTTCTTCTACGCCAAATCGCCGATCTGCAGAAGCGGCAATTTGCGCGGGGAAGCGCACCCTTGCGTCTCAAATTTGCTTTGTTTCTTCGCTGGTATTCGGCTCTAAAAGCGCCACATTGGTCGAGAGTTTGACTGATTCATCACTTCAGGAGATCGCCATGAGTTCCAAGGTTGCCGCCTCGGCGCGGACCCTCATTCTCTGCACAACACTGCTTTCCGGTACTGTAGCGCCCGTTTTCGCGCAGACGGCGGCAGACACGACCAGGCAGCTTCCGGCGACGCGAAGTGACATGCAGCTTTCCTTCGCGCCTTTGGTCAAGCAGACGGCGGGCGCCGTGGTGAATGTTTATGCCGCCCACGCCGTTCAAAGCCGCTCGCCTTTCGCAGGCGATCCATTTTTCGAGCAGTTTTTCGGCGGTCAGTTCAACGGGCCCCCACGCGTCCAGTCCGCGCTCGGTTCCGGCGTCATTGCCGATGCTTCCGGCATCATCGTGACCAACAACCACGTGATCCGCGATGCCGATACAGTGAAGGTTGCGCTGTCCGATGGCCGCGAATTCGACTCCAAGGTGCTGCTGAAGGATGAATCGACGGATCTCGCCATCCTCAAAATCGAAGCGGGCGAAGCATTGCCATCGCTTCAGCTGGCCGATTCCGACAAGGTGGAGGTCGGTGACCTCGTTCTTGCGATCGGCAATCCGTTCGGCGTCGGCCAGACGGTAACCAGCGGCATCGTCTCGGCGCAGGCGCGGACGCGCGTCGGCATTTCCGATTTCGACTTCTTTATCCAGACCGACGCCGCGATCAATCCCGGTAATTCCGGCGGGGCCCTCATCGACATGAGCGGTAAGCTTATCGGCATCAACACGGCGATCTTCTCACGTTCAGGTGGCTCGATCGGTATCGGATTTGCTATTCCTTCCAATATGGTACGCGCCGTTGTTGAGACGGCCAAGGGCGGCGCGGATACGTTCGAGCGGCCCTATATCGGCGCTGCCTTTCAGAACGTGACGCCGGATGTCGCCGAGAGCCTCGGCATGAAGCAGCCCTATGGCGCTCTTGTGACTGCGGTTACCAAGGATAGCCCGGCCGAAAAGGGCGGACTGCTGGTCGGTGACGTCGTCCTCTCCGTCGACGGCGTGCGCATCGAGAATCCGGACGGTCTCGGCTATCGCCTGACGACGGCGGGTATCGGCAAGAGTGTAAAGTTCGACGTGCTCAGCCGCGCCAAGGAAAAGACCGTCACCGTCGCGCTAGAAAAGCCGCGGCCGGATTCTGCCGACAACCAGATGCTGATCCAGGGACGCAATCCCTTGTCCGGCGCGCATGTGATCAAACTCTCGCCGAGCAGTGCGTCGCGTCTCGACCTTCCATCGGATACGGAGGGTGTAGCAATCGACAAGGTGTTTCCAAACACGCCGGCGGCGCGCATCGGCTTGCAACCCGGCGATATTGTTCGCGGCGTCAACGGCGCGGAGATTGCGAGCGTCTCCGACCTCAGCAAGGCGATGTCAGCGAAGCCGACGCTTTGGCGCTTCGATTTCGAGCGCGGCGGTGCCATAATCCGCCAGGTCATTCGCTGATACGGACAAAGGAAACATGGCGGATCTCTTTTCAGTCGGCGAGGATCCGGCATTGGACAAAAGCCGGCCGCTTGCGGACCGCTTGCGGCCGAAAACATTGCAGGAAGTAACCGGCCAGGAACATCTTACCGGGCCGGAGGGCGCGTTGACGCGCATGATCGAATCCGGTTCGCTCGGCTCGATGATCTTCTGGGGGCCACCGGGTACGGGCAAGACGACGGTGGCGCGGCTCCTCGCCAATGAAACCGATCTGGCGTTCGAGCAGATTTCGGCGATATTCTCGGGCGTCGCCGACCTGAAGAAAGTCTTCGACGCGGCACGTGCGCGCAAAATGTCCGGGCGGCGCACGCTGCTTTTCGTCGACGAAATTCATCGTTTCAACCGCGCACAACAGGATTCCTTTCTGCCTGTCATGGAGGACGGGACGATCGTGCTTGTCGGCGCGACCACCGAGAACCCGTCGTTCGAGCTTAACGCCGCTCTCCTGTCGCGTGCCCGCGTGCTGGTATTTCACCCGCATGACGAGGTAAGCCTCAACGCCCTGATGGAACGGGCGGAGATTCATGAGGGCCGCGAGCTTCCGCTGACGGAGGAAGCGCGCGCCAGCCTGGTGCGTATGGCCGATGGCGATGGCCGGGCAATTCTCACGCTTGCCGAGGAAGTGTGGCGGGCGGCGCGCGACGGCGAAACCTTCGATGCAGAACGGGTCCAGCAGATAGTGCAGCGTCGTGCGCCCGTCTATGACAAGGGGCAGGATGGCCACTACAATCTGATCTCCGCGCTGCACAAATCGGTGCGCGGCTCCGATCCGGATGCGGCGCTCTATTATCTTTGCCGTATGTTCGATGCCGGGGAAGACCCGCTGTATATCGGCCGCCGGCTAGTACGGATGGCGAGCGAGGATATCGGGCTTGCGGATCCGCAGGCGTTGGCGATCTGCAATGCAGCCAAGGACGCCTATGACTATCTCGGCTCACCCGAGGGCGAACTGGCGCTGGCCGAGGCCTGTGTCTATCTGGCGACTGCGCCGAAATCCAACGCCGTCTACACCGCCTACAAGGCGGCGATGCAGGCCGCAAAGCAACATGGCTCACTCGTGCCGCCCAAGCATATCCTTAACGCGCCAACGAAACTGATGAAGGGCGAGGGCTACGGCAAGGGCTATGCCTATGACCACGATCAGCCCGACGCCTTTTCAGGCCAGAACTATTTCCCCGAAGCTCTTGGCCGCCAGACCTTTTACGACCCGCCGGAGCGCGGGTTCGAACGGGAGTTGCGCAAGCGCATCGATTATTGGAACAAGCTGCGCAAGGAACGCGGCGAAGAGTGAATACAAAAAGGGCCGCTGAAAAGCGGCCCTTGATCGTTTCATGTCAGTCTTTTCAAGCGGCTTCCGGCTTGCGCGGGAAGGGCGTGACATTTGCGGTATCGTCGTCGAGCTTCAGGCCACCGGCCTTGAGCAGCGAGGTAAAGCGGCCATTCTGGCGTGCAAGCTCGTCGAAGCTGCCCTTCTCGACGACTTCACCCTGATCCATGAAGAGCACGAGGTCGGCATCACGGACCGTCGAGAGACGGTGAGCGATGATGAAGGTCGTGCGGTTCTGGCAGAGCTTGTCGACTGCAACCTTGACGCGGGCCTCGGTCTCGACGTCGAGCGCACTTGTTGCCTCGTCAAGGACCAATATCGGCGCATCCTTGAGGATGGCGCGGGCGATGGCGACACGCTGGCGTTCACCACCGGAAAGCTGCGAACCGCGCTCGCCGACGACGGTGCCGTAACCCGCCGACTTGGAGAGGATGAAATCGCTTGCATCGGCTGCTTCCGCTGCGGCCAGAACGTCTTCCTCGCTCGCCTTGGGGCGGCCGACGCGGATGTTGTCCTCGATCGAGCGGTTGAACATGCCGGCATCCTGGAACACGGTCGCGATGGCATTGCGCAGCGAGCGACGGCTGATCGTCCTCGTATCGATATTGTCGACGAGAATGCGGCCTTCCTTCGGATCGTAGACCCGCTGCAGGAGGTTGATCAGGGTCGTCTTGCCGGCGCCGGTCGGGCCGACGATGGCAACCGTCTGGCCAGCCTTGGCCTTGAACGAGACGTGCTTCAGACCCTGTGTCGAATTGGCGAAGGCGAAGGAAACATCCTCGAACTCCACATCGCCCTTAACATTGTCGATGTCATGCGCCGACTTGGACTCGACCTCATATGCTGCCGAAGCTTCCATCTCGAAGAAGTCTTCGAGCTTGGCGCGTGCCGCAAAGATCTGGTTGACGAAGGCGCTCAACTGGTCGAGGCGGCCGATGAGGAGGGCGGCAAAGCCGGTAAAGGCAACGACCTGGCCGACATTCATCTCGCCATGGGCGACGAAGTAGGAGCCGAGAAACAAGACGACGATCATCGAAATGGTAGCGGCCATGCGGTTGATGCCGCTGGCAAGCGCCCACCAGTTGAGGACCGGATACTGCGAGTCGAGGAGCTGCTTCGCATAGGTCTGGAGCGCACGGGTCTCCTCGTCTATGCGGTTATAGCTCTGCAACACGGAGATATTGCCCATCGAGTCGGTAACATGGCTGAACGCCTTGATATGATGACGCTCGACCTGTGCCTGACCATCCTTGGTCTTCGCGGTGACGACGCGGCTGACGATGACATAGACGACGCCGAGCACGGCAAGAACCGAAGCGAGGCGCCAATCCTGGGCCAAGGCCAGAGGTATGAGGCCAACCAGGGCGACCATCGTAGCAAGGTGCGTGCGCATGAATTCGAGCCACAGGCCGAACAGCGTCTCGATGGCGCGCAACAGCGTATGCATGGAATTGGACGTGCCGCGCTGGTGATGCCAGGAGAGCGGCATGCTGATGACGCGGTTATAGGATTCGGTCAGCACAGAAAGCTTGCGCCGATGCGCCAGGCGATCTGCCTCGCGGGACACCAGTACGTTTGCGCCGATATGGAACAGGCCGACGGCAGCAAGCTGCGTCAGCGGAAACAAAACGTCCGCTTTCATAGAGATTGCATAGATGACGCGGCCCACAAGAACAGGCTCGATCAGCATGGTTAAGGCCAAGGCGATGTTGACGACACAGATGAATACTGTCGCGCCTTTCTCTTCGCCAAGATATTGGAGCGATTTCCAATAGATACCTAACAATGACACTTTGCCACTCCGCTTGCTTGGGGACGCTACTCGCGCTCAGATTTGACTCTGCATCAGACTCTTGTGCACCGCAATATTCAACACCCGAAAGTCTTCGTAGTTTCAAGCTCCAGGCAGGAACAATTTTCTACGTCGCGTAACGTCCCGTGAAGATTCAACCATTTGAGTTTGCAAAATAAAGAAGCGCGCCTGAATGTAATATGAACGAAATTATACTTGTGGTTTAGGTAGCGTGTTGCCCGCTGTGCGGCGGGTAATCGCACGAGCCTCGCAATATGGCTCGCAAGAGTTGCCGCATAGTGTTATGCGCATGCCTGAAAGGTCAGGTTTATGGCAGTTGTAGAACAAAAAACAGTCGATACAGGTGAGGCGGAGATGCGCCTCGACCGATGGTTCAAGGTGCATTATCCGGGGCTCGGCTTCGGCCATTTGCAGAAATTGCTGCGGTCGGGGCAGATCAGGGTCGACGGGTCGCGGGCAAAGTCGGACACTCGCCTGCAGGCGGGCCAGAGCGTGCGAATTCCGCCGCTGCCAGTCGATTCAAAGGCCGAGGGCAATCTCACCGGCAAAAGCATACGCGGCCGTGAGGATGGCGACGTCCTGTCGCAAATGTTGCTATACGAAGACCCCAAGGTATTCGTATTCAACAAGCCGGCGGGGCTCGCGGTACAGGGTGGCTCCGGCGTCAATCGCCATGTGGACGACATGCTCGAAGCCTGGCGCAACAAGAAGGGCGAAAAGCCGCGTCTCGTGCATCGCCTCGACCGGGATACCTCCGGCGTTCTCGTCGTTGCAAGGACCCGCGGCGCCGCGCAGGCTCTCACCGCGGCGTTCCGCGAGCGCGACACCAAGAAGACCTATTGGGCATTGGTGAAGGGCGTGCCGCGGAAGCGCGAGGACAAGATCACCACCTGGCTGGTTAAGGAGGCGACAGCCGATGGCGACCGAATGCGTATCGCCAAGCATGGCGAGCCGGATTCCGACCATGCCGTTTCCTACTACCGCGTCATTGAATCGGCGGGGCAGGTGCTTACCTGGCTCGAGATGGAGCCATATACGGGACGAACCCACCAGTTGCGCGTTCACGCCGCCCATATCGGCTGCCCGATCATCGGGGATCCGAAGTATTTCGAGGCGGATACCAACTGGTCGTTCCCGGGCGGGATTCAGAATCGCCTGCATCTTCATGCGCGACGCATTCGTGTTCCCAATCCATCGGGCGGGACGATCGATGTCACGGCGCCCTTGCCGCCGCACATGGTACAATCCTGGAACCTGCTCGGCTTTGACGAGGCCGATGCGGACGAAGAGATGTGAGCGGCTTGCCCGCGCATTCTCTCGCGCCTATATCCGCCGCAACGAATTGAACATCAATGGGTGACGACATGCGCAACGATCTCTTCAACCTCGATGCGAAAGAGGGGCTTTCCGATCCCGATCCGGTTCGGCGCGCCCAGATACAGTCGAAACTGCCGCTGCCAAAGCGGTTCTACAAGGAAGCGCAGGTCGCTGAGCGCGACGGCAGGTTCGTCGTCGAACTCGACGGGCGCAGGGTCAAGACGCCGGCGCGCCAGGACCTCGCATTGCCGACGCATGCCGCCGCGCAATTGGTAGCAGAAGAGTTTGCCGCGCAGGAAAAGGAAATCGATCCAGCGCGGATGCCGGCAACGCGCATCGCCAACACGGCGATCGATGGTATCGTGCACGATCCGCAGGCGGTGCTCGAGGATGTGCTGCGCTTTGCTGCGTCGGATATGCTCTGCTATCGCGCCGGTTCGCCCGAGCGGCTAGTAACGCGTCAGACCGAACTTTGGGATCCGCTGGTCGACTGGGCCGGAGCCAGCCTCGGTGCGCGCTTTATGCTAGCCGAAGGTGTCATGCATATCGAACAGCCGCGCGAGGCACTCGCCGCTTTCAGCGTGCATCTCGGGCAGTTCAGCGATCCCTTCGCTATCGCCGCCCTCCACACGATCACGACGCTGACCGGCTCTGCCATTCTCGCGCTTGCCGTCGCCAAAGGTGAAATCTCAGGTGCCGAAGCCTGGAAGCTTGCTCATGTGGACGAGGACTGGACGATCGAGCACTGGGGCGAAGATGCGGAAGCGAGCGAGCGCCGGGCCATCCGCGAGCGGGAAATGATGGCGGCTGTCCAAATGCTGGAAGCTGTCGCAAGCTGATTGATCCAAGACAGGGCAATGAAAAAACCCCGGCGCAAGCCGGGGTTTTTCGTTGTCAGGTGATTACACCGAGTAGTACATGTCGTACTCGACCGGATGCGGGGTCATTTCGAAGCGCATGACCTCGGCCATCTTCAGTTCGATGAAAGAATCGATCTGATCGTCGTCGAAGACGCCGCCGGCCTTGAGGAAGCCGCGATCCTTGTCGAGGCTCTGCAGGGCCTCGCGCAGGCTGCCGCAAACAGTCGGGATCTTCTTGAGTTCCTTGGCCGGCAGGTCATAAAGATCCTTGTCCATCGGCTGGCCCGGATGAATCTTGTTCTTGATGCCGTCGAGACCAGCCATCAGCATGGCGCTGAAAGCGAGGTAAGGATTGGCCGAAGGATCGGGGAAACGGATTTCCACGCGCTTCGACTTCGGCGACGAGCCGAAGGGGATGCGGCAGGAAGCCGAACGGTTGCGGGCGGAGTAGGCCAGCAGAACCGGTGCTTCGTAGCCCGGTACCAGGCGCTTGTACGAGTTGGTCGACGGGTTGGTGAAGGCGTTGATTGCCTTGGCATGCTTGATGATGCCGCCGATGAAGAACAGGCAGTTCTCGGAAAGACCGGCATATTCATTGCCGGCGAATGTCGGCTTGCCGTCCCTCCAGATCGACATGTGGACGTGCATACCCGAGCCGTTGTCGCCGAAAACCGGCTTCGGCATGAAGGTCGCGGTCTTGCCATAGGCATTGGCGACCTGGTGCACGACGTACTTATAGATCAGCATCTTGTCGGCGTTGCGGGTCAGCGCATCGAACTTGACGCCGAGCTCATGCTGGGCAGCAGCCACTTCGTGGTGGTGCTTTTCAACGCGCACGCCCATTTCGGTGAGCACGGTCAGCATTTCCGAGCGCATGTCCTGACAGGAATCGATCGGCGGGACCGGGAAATAGCCGCCCTTGATGCGCGGACGGTGACCGAGATTGCCGGTCTCGTAGTCGGTGTCGTCATTCGACGGCAGTTCGGTCGAGTCGAGCTTGAACCCTGTGTTGTAGGGATCGGCCTTGTACTTGACGTCGTCAAAGACGAAGAATTCGGCTTCCGGACCGACGAAGATGGTGTCGCCGACGCCCTGTGCCTTCATGTAGGCTTCGGCCTTCTTGGCGGTGCCGCGCGGGTCGCGATTATACGCTTCGCCGGAAATCGGGTCGAGGATGTCGCACAGGATGACCATTGTCGACTGGGCGAAGAACGGGTCCATGTGAACCGTGTCAGTGTCGGGCATCAGCACCATGTCGGACTCATTGATGGCCTTCCAGCCGGCAATCGAGGAACCGTCGAACATGACGCCATCGGCGAACATGTCCTCATCGACTTCTGCAATATCCATCGTCACGTGCTGCAGCTTGCCCTTGGGGTCGGTGAAACGAAGGTCAAGGAACTTCACATCGTTGTCCTTGATCTGTTTCAGGATGTCTTTGGCGGTGGTCATGTTTTTTCCTCACTCGGTGACGATGATTGGGTTTGCCGGCCCGAACGTGCCAGCAGATGGGAGAGTTAGCTTTAGATTGCGTCGATGCCGGACTCGCCTGTCCGGATACGCACGACTTCCTCGATGTTGGAGACAAATATCTTACCATCGCCGATGCGGCCGGTCTGCGCGGCCTTGCGGATTGCCTCAATGGCGGCCTCGACGGAATCGTCGCCAAGAACGATCTCGACCTTCACTTTCGGCAGGAAATCGACGACGTATTCGGCGCCGCGATAGAGTTCCGTATGGCCCTTCTGGCGGCCGAAGCCCTTTGCTTCGGTAACGGTAATGCCTTGAAGCCCCACTTCCTGCAGTGCCTCTTTCACCTCATCCAGCTTGAATGGTTTGATGATGGCTTCGATTTTCTTCATCAGAGAATAATCTCCCTATGTACACAAACGAGCCTCTTGCCCGCTTGCCTCAACAAAAGCAGGAACTATGCCAATTCGGCGGCGTAGTCACAAATATCGACGTTACGGCGTAGCGGGCGGCGCATTTGTCCCCGCCACCTTGTTCCAAGGTAGGACTGCTTCGAAAAACGACTGAGGATGCAGATTAAAAAATAAGCAAATTGCATAAAAATTGTGCGGTAAGCCGAGTTGCGAGTGCCGGCTTACTGCTTGATCCGCTGTGCGAGTGCCTGAGCTGCCTGCGGAGCGCGCACTTTGCCTTCATGGATGAAATAAACAAACACGTCGCGTTGGCGCTTCGGCGCCTTTTCGTCGGGAGCGGCGAGAGGAAGATCCTCGGGTGCGTTGCCCATTGCCCAGTCCTTGGCGCGGTCGGCCCATCTGTCGAGCGCTTCCGTCGGATAGGCGGTCTCCACCGCATCGTCACCTTTCTGCAAACGCGCATAGACGAAATCCGCGGTCACATCGGCGATTTCGGGATATTCGAAGTGTTCGGCGTAAACAACTGCAACGTTCTTCTTGCGGGCAAGCGCAATGAAATCCGGATCGACGAAGGAGGGGTTGCGGACTTCCACGGCATGGCGGAGCGCGTGCCCCGCTTCCTTTTCCGGCAGAAGATCGAGGAACGCGCCGAAATCCTCGGCGTTGAATTTTTTCGTCGGCGCGAATTGCCAGACGAGCGGGCCGAGCCTGTCACCAAGTTCGACAACTCCGGATTTGCAGAAAAATTCGATGGATTCACCGGCTTCCGCCAGCACCCGCCGATTGGTGACGAAGCGATGGCCCTTGACCGAGAAGATAAAACCATCCGGCACCTGCGAGGCCCATTTGGCGAAAGTCGCCGGCTTTTGCGTGCTGTAGTAGGTGCTGTTGATCTCGATGGTCTGGAGGTGCTGGCCGGCATACTCCAGTTCCTTGGTCTTCGACAGGCCCTTCGGATAGAAGGTGCCGCGCCAGGGTTCGAAGATCCATCCGCCGATGCCGGTGCGCACGGTGCCGCTGTCGGTCATTTATTCTCCTCCGCTATGCGAATACGAAAAACCCGCCACGGCAGTGGCGGGTTTTGATCACTCGGCGGCGGCCTGCGCCTTATGGCCGGGACGCCGGTTCAGAAGTTCCTTGAGGAAATGACCGGTATAGGAGCGATCGACCTCGATAATGTCCTCGGGACGTCCGACCGCAACGATCTCGCCGCCGCCGTCGCCGCCATGCGGCCCAAGATCGATTACCCAGTCCGCAGTCTTGATCACTTCGAGGTTGTGCTCGATGACAACCACCGTATTGCCCTGGTCGACCAGTTCGTGCAGCACTTCGAGGAGCTTCGCCACGTCGTGGAAGTGCAGCCCCGTCGTCGGCTCGTCGAGGATGTAGAGCGTGCGGCCGGTAGCCTTGCGCGACAGTTCCTTGGCGAGCTTGATGCGTTGCGCCTCGCCGCCGGAAAGCGTGTTGGCTTGCTGTCCCACATGAATATAACCGAGGCCGACCTTGGCCAGGGTTTGCAACTTGTCGCGAACGGCCGGAACGGCGGCGAAGAACTCCGCGCCTTCCTCGACCGTCATATCGAGCACGTCGGCAATCGACTTGCCCTTGAACAATACTTCGAGCGTTTCGCGATTGTAGCGCTTGCCGTGACAGACGTCGCAGGTGACATACACATCGGGAAGGAAGTGCATTTCGATCTTGATGACGCCATCGCCCTGGCAGGCTTCGCAGCGCCCGCCCTTGACGTTGAAGGAAAAGCGGCCGGGCTGGTAACCGCGAGCTTTCGCCTCGGGAAGCCCGGCAAACCAGTCGCGGATCGGCGTGAACGCACCGGTATAGGTCGCCGGATTTGAGCGCGGCGTGCGACCGATGGGAGACTGGTCGATATCGATCACCTTGTCGAGATATTCGAGCCCGTCGATGCGATCGTGCTCCGCCGGATGCTCCCGCGAACCCATGATGCGCCGCGACGCAGCCTTGAACAGTGTTTCGATGAGGAAGGTCGACTTGCCGCCGCCCGACACGCCCGTCACCGCCGTGAAGGTGCCGAGCGGGATTTCCGCCGAAACATTCTTGAGATTGTTGCCGCGTGCGCCAACGACCTTGATGCGCTTCTTGTTGAACTTGCGCCGCTCTGATGGCACGGCTACTTCGATCGCGCCGGAAAGGTATTTGCCGGTCAGCGATTTCGGGCTCGCCATGATGTCGGCGGGCGTTCCCTGGGCGATGATTTCGCCGCCATGGATGCCAGCCGCCGGTCCAATGTCGACGACATAGTCAGCCGTCAGGATCGCATCTTCATCATGTTCGACGACGATCACCGTGTTGCCGAGATCCCGCAAATGACGCAGCGTCTTCAATAGTTGCTCGTTGTCGCGCTGGTGCAAGCCAATGGACGGCTCATCGAGGACGTAAAGCACGCCCGTCAGGCCGGAGCCGATTTGCGAGGCGAGCCGGATACGCTGGCTCTCGCCGCCCGACAAGGTGCCGGAATTGCGCGACAGCGCGAGATAATCAAGGCCGACATCGTTCAGAAAACGCAGGCGCTCGCGGATCTCCTTGAGAATGCGCGCGGCAATCTCCGTCTGCTTGTCATTGAACGTCTTGTCGATGTCACGGAACCAGGCGTCGGCATGGCGGATGGACTTCTCGGTGACCTCGCCGATGTGCAATCCGCCGATCTTGACGGCCAGTGCCTCCGGCTTCAATCGGTAGCCGTTGCAGGCCGGGCATGGCGTGCCGGACATGAAGCGTTCGATTTCCTCACGCGACCAGGCGGAATCCGTTTCCTTCCAGCGACGCTCGAGGTTTGGAATGACGCCCTCGAAAGGCTTGGTGGTGCGGTATGACCGCAGACCGTCATCATAGACGAACTGGACTTCGCGGTTGCCGGTGCCATAGAGGATGGCTTTTTGAGCCTCTTCGCTCAAATCGCTCCAACGGTCGCCAAGCTTGAAGCCATAGGCCGCGCCAAGCGCGTCCAGCGTCTGGTTGTAGTAGGGCGAACTCGACTTCGACCACGGGGCGATGGCTCCGTTCTTGAGGGTCACATTCTCATCAGGCACGATCATGGTCGGATCGATGGCCTTTTGCGTGCCAAGTCCATCGCAGGTCGGGCAGGCGCCGAATGGATTGTTGAACGAGAACAGCCGCGGCTCAATCTCGGGAATGGTAAATCCCGAGACCGGGCACGCAAATTTTTCCGAGAACATGAGCCGTTCATGGGTCTCGTTCTTCGACTTGTTGGCGGATTCACTCGCCGTCTCGTCAGCCGGTAACGGTTTGTCGGCAAATTCCGCAATCGCGATGCCGTCGGCGAGTTTCAGGCAGGTCTCGAGACTGTCGGCAAGGCGCGCCGACATGTCCGGGCGCACGATGATACGATCGACTACAACGTCGATATCGTGCTTGTACTTCTTGTCGAGGGCAGGGACATCGGCGATTTCATAGAAGATGCCGTCCACCTTGACGCGCTGGAAGCCGCGTTTCTGCAGGTCCGCCAGTTCCTTGCGGTACTCACCCTTACGGCCGCGGACGATCGGCGCGAGAATGAAAAGGCGCGTGCCTTCCTCAAGCGCCAGAACGCGATCGACCATCTGGCTGACCGTCTGGCTTTCAATCGGAAGCCCCGTTGCCGGCGAATAGGGAATACCGACGCGCGCAAACAGCAGGCGCAGATAATCATAGATTTCCGTAACCGTGCCGACCGTGGAACGCGGATTGCGGCTGGTTGTCTTCTGCTCGATCGAGATTGCCGGCGACAGGCCATCGATCTGGTCGACGTCCGGCTTCTGCATCATTTCAAGGAATTGCCGCGCATAGGCCGACAGGCTCTCGACATAGCGACGCTGTCCCTCCGCATAGATCGTGTCGAAGGCGAGCGACGACTTCCCCGATCCAGACAGCCCCGTCATGACAATCAGCTTGTCGCGCGGCAGATCGAGGTCAATATTCTTCAAGTTGTGTTCGCGAGCACCGCGAATGGAAATATACTTCTGATCGCTCATGAGTCTTGCCTTTGAGGCACGCCGTTTGGAAGGAGGGATTGCTCTCAGGCGAGAGACTTTCCCTTATTTAGAAAGTCTTTGGCGATTTGCGAGATCAAACCCGGTCGGAATCACCATACCCATGTTGACATTGCTTGGGCAAGTGATAGAACAAAAATAGAACAAAGGGCAAGAGACTTGCCGATCTTCGCAAAGCGCTTCGCGATGAAAGTGTATTGCCGGCATCCTGGCGACAGGTTGCACAACAATCATATGCCAAACCTCCTGACAGATTTGGCAGGAGCCTGTCAGCTGGGTGGCGAAGCGGGAAATGCGCGGGCTGTATATTGTGGATAGCGGTAATGAATTGCCCGCCGTCCATGCGCGTTCTGTATGATGGCCGAAATTTTTAGAACAGGGTTGATGGAGTTCATATCATGGCAGGCAGTGTCAACAAGGTCATTCTGGTAGGCAATCTTGGCGCTGACCCGGAAGTGCGGCGGCTCGGTTCGGGCGATCCTGTCGTCAATCTGCGCATCGCCACCTCGGAAAGCTGGCGCGACAAGAACAGCGGCGAGCGCAAGGAAAAGACCGAATGGCACAGCGTCGTTATCTTCAACGACAATCTTGCCAAGGTCGCCGAGCAGTATTTGAAGAAGGGCATGAAGGTCTATCTCGAAGGCGCCCTGCAGACACGCAAATGGCAGGACCAGACCGGCAATGACCGCTACTCGACCGAGGTCGTGCTGCAGAAGTTCCGCGGCGAACTCCAGATGCTGGATTCGCGCGGCGAGGGCGGTGGCCGGTCCTTCGACAACAATTCGGCGCGCGGGCAGGTTTCCGACAATGACTATGGCTCCGACTTCGGGCGTTCCAACGCCTCGTCGTCGAGCAGTTCCTCCAGTTCCGGCGGGAATTTCTCGCGCGATCTCGACGACGAAATCCCGTTCTGAGAACGGGTCGCCCATAGCACCGGGGAACCAAAGTTCAGAACAGGTCCTCAACGATAGTGCAGACTGCAATCGACTGAGCTTTTTTCCCTATCTTTGGCCGCTTAGGCTTGTTCCCTTTGGCCCCGAAAGTGACATTCGCTGCTTCGAGGCCCGTTGCGCATAAAAAAAGAGGCTCGGTATTGATCCGAGCCTCGTGCCATTACGGGGAAATGTGCACGGACAAATTCTGCAATGATTTCCAGCAGATAGAAATAGATCAGGCGCTCGGTAAATCGAACTACGACCAAGGGCCCGGGAGTGACCGACCTTAGTCCCAACCGATGCCGCCGGCCGTGGGCCCGTCGTATCACTGACAAGTTGCAATGCTAGGTTGCTTTGAGCCTCCTGGAAAGCTCTGAGGTGTGGCGGCATGGCGACAGTATTGGCTTTCCATGCGTGATATAGATTGTTCGATGTAGTTGGGATTAGCGCAACATTCGGGGGCGTCGCAGTTTTCCCGATTTCGTTTGAATGTTGCCGGTACACCCTGGGGGACCTCATGGCTGTTCGAACGCTTCTTTTTTCTTCAGTCGCAACGATTATAACGACATCGGCGGCCTATGCAGCCGATGCGGTTGTCGTCGCTGAACCCGAACCTGTCGAATATGTGCGCGTATGCGATGCCTACGGCAAGGGTTTCTTCTATCTTCCAGGCACTGAGACCTGCCTGAAGGTGAACGGCTATCTGCGCGTTGATGTCGCCGGCGGCGATGATCCCTATACCGGCGGCCACATCGGGGGAGACGATGACACCTGGTATGCGCGCACGCGCGCCGAAATCCGTTTCGACGCCCGTTCCGAAACCGAGCTTGGCACGCTCCGTTCCTTTGCCGATACCCGCTTCCAATTTACCAACGGCAGTGACGGCGGCGCCTCGCTGCACCAGGGCTATATTGAACTCGGCGGCTTCCAGATCGGCGTGAATGACGTCCTTTTCGGCTCCTGGCTGGGCTATGCGGGCGAGGCGATCATTCAGGATGACGTCATCCAATATGGCTCAGACAGCCTTTCCAGCAATCAGGTCAGCTATACGTTCAAGGGAGGAAATGGTTTCTCCGCAATTGTCGCTGCCGAGCAGGGCGAGGAATTCAACGGCTACGATTACGTTATCGACGATTACATGCCGCATGTGCTCGCCGGCGTGAAGCTCCAGCAAGGCTGGGGCCAGATCGGCGCCGTCGTTGGCTATGATTCCGTGCAGGATGATGTCGGCGTAAAGGCTCGCCTGGACGTCAGCCTTACCGACTCCATATCCGCATGGATCATGGCGGGATATCAATCCGACTACGATTCGGATTCCTTCAACACGAACCAGAACCGCAATTGGTACGGTCTGTGGGAGGGAGATTGGGCCGGGTGGGGCGGGTTCGCCGTAAAAGTCACCGAGAAGGCGACCATCAACGGCCAGGCGGCCTATGAAGAGCAGGGCACCTGGGCTCTCGCCCTCAACGTCAACTACGAACTTGTGCCCGGCTTCATCATCAGGCCTGAAATCGACTACACCAAGTTTGGCGGGGCCCGCAAGGAACAGGCGGAGAGCGAGTTCGGCGACGATGACGCGATCGGCGGTATTGTCCGCTTCCAGCGTAACTTCTAGATACGCCTACGGAAAGTTACCGTAACGTACTTTTTTTAGCCGATCCAACGTGTAGGTTGTAGCTTACGTGCATGTGCTTGCACGCTTGGGGCCCGAACTTTCTGCATGTGGGAGGAGGCCGTTATGGCCGAAAAGATGAACCCCGCGGTGGTTGACCATCTGCCGTCGTTTATTCCTGTGCCTGGACACAGCGACTGGCTCTTCAACGCCGTCGTTGTCTTTCTGCTCATCGTGGTGCTGGTCGTCGGCAACCTCTATTTTCAGCTTCACGCTGTGCCGGAGCGCATGGCGCACCGCACGAGCAAGGTACAGATCGAAATCGTCGCCGTACTGGCGTTGATTTCACTGTTTACCCACAATCACATTTACTGGATCATTGGCCTGCTGCTCGCGATGATCGAGTTTCCCGACTTTTCGACGCCGATGAGTTCAATCGCCCAATCGCTCGAGCGCATCTCGGGCCGCGAGAGTTCGGCGCTTACCGACGAAGATGCTGCTGCTACTGACGCCGAGAAAATCGCCAGCAAAGGCGAGGGGATCTGAGCCATGTTCGAGTTGCTGCTCTGCTCGATGCTCACCGTGTTTCCCGACTACCTTTTTCGCCGCTATGTCCAGGGCAAGCGCATCGGCCGCGAGATTACGCTCTATACGATGTGGTATGAACTGCGCTGGGGCATAACCGCCTGCCTGCTGCTGACGGTCCTCCTGATTACGACGATTTTCTACTTTCATCCGACAACGAACAACGTCACCGCCATTTTCCGCACCGTCACGATCCTGCCCGAGACCAGTGGTCGCGTCGCCGAGGTCTATGTGACCAACAATGAGAGTGTAGCGGCCGGTGCGCCGCTGTTCCGGCTCGACAGCTCCGAACAGGAAGCCGCCAAGGAAACCGCGCAACGCGGCATTGCCGAAGTCGACGCCGCCTCGGCGGTGGCCAAAACCGAACTTGCGGGTGCGGACGGCATGATCCAGCAAGCGCAGGGCGCGCTTCAGCAGGCCATCGACGAACTCAATACCAAGCAGGAGATCATGCGGCGCAACGCCAATGTGGTCGCCCCGCGTGAGATCGAGCGTCTGCAGGTCGTCGTGGATGGCCGCAAAGGCGCCGTCGATGCCGCTGTCGCCAACAAGGAGACGCTGCAGGCGCGCATCGCCGCGCTGCTGCCTGCGCAGAGATCGAGTGCCGAGGCTGCGTTGGCACAGGCGCAGGTCGAGCTCGACAAGATGATCGTGCGCGCCGGCGTCGCGGGGACCGTCCACCAGTTCACGCTGCGGCCCGGCGATTTCGTCAATTCGCTGCTGCGCCCGGCCGGGATCCTCGTGCCAACCGAGGCCGGCCGCGTTGCTCTCATTGCCGGCTTCAACCAGATTGAAGCGCAAGTCATGAAGCCCGGGATGATCGCCGAGGCTACCTGCATCGGTAAGCCCTTCACCATCATTCCCATGGTGGTCACCCAGGTGCAGGACGTGATTGCCGCCGGCCAGTTGCGTCCGACCGATCAACTGATCGACGTGCAGCAGATCGCCCAGCCAGGAACCTTGACGGTCTTTCTCGAACCGATATTTGCGGGTGCCCTGGAAGGCATTCCTCCCGGAAGCAGTTGTATCGCCAATGCCTACACCAGCAATCACGCAGCTCTCGAATCGAAGGATCTTGGCACGCTGCATCGTTTTTTCCTGCATGGCGTCGATGCTGTCGGGCTTGTCCATGCGGCGATCCTGCGGATTCAGGCCATATTGCTGCCGGTTCAGGTATTGGTGTTCTCGGGACATTGACGCGGCCCATGACGTATGGAACGAGGTGCCGAGCTTCTCGTGAAAACGGTCCCGATGTTTCGCATGCCTGAACAAAATATCCGGCTGTGGCTGGTCGAGCCGCGCGCATAGCGATGCCAGCAGATTTCGCGGTCTATGCTGGTCTGTTCGCCATTGCTTTTGCGGCCGCAACCATCCTGCCAATGCAGTCGGAGGCGGCACTGGCCGGACTCCTGCTCAGCAATGCCTACCCGTCCTCCGTTCTGATTGCGGTAGCGAGTGCCGGAAATATTTTGGGCTCGATCGTCAACTGGGGTCTTGGGCGCGGTATCGATCGCTTTCGCGACCGCAAGTGGTTTCCGGCGAACAGCGCGCAGCTCGACCGCGCCGCGTCGTGGTATCGCCGTTTTGGGCGCTGGACGCTGCTTTTGAGCTGGATGCCGATGGTCGGCGATCCGCTGACGGTGGTTGCCGGTGTTCTGCGCGAACCCCTTGCCAGTTTCGTCATCCTGGTGGCGATAGCGAAGATCGGCCGTTACCTCGCCGTCCTTGGCCTGACGACCGGATTGTCATAGGCCGGTCTTTACCTTGCGGATCACGGGTGCATGCGAGCGCCCTTGGTGATCTTGTCGACCAGCTTCTTGTCGGCGCGCATGGCAATTCCCACGACCTTTGCATCCGAAGGCGCGAATTTCGCAAAGATGGCGCGATTGGCTGCGTCATGACCGGTCGAGAACATTTCCTCGACATAGAGGCAGGTGCGGACATCGCGTTCGAGCGAGCGACGATGGATAGTGGAAATCGTTGCCTGGTCGGCCGCAAGGACGATGACGGGCTGGATTGATAAGGGATTATAGATATTGCCTTCGCGGTCGCGATAGGGCTCGCCGATCACGTTTGGCGTCTCTGCAACGATGCCGCTCATCAGGAAAGCGGTGACATTCAGCGTCTGCCAAGGGGCAAGGTCATCGCGCAGAACAATTGCAATTTTCGTGTCGAACATAAATATACTAGCCTTTGCAGGTTCGGGTTGAGCGGATGAACAATGTTCTAGGGGAAGAGGCCGCAGAGCGTCTTGGACGTTTGTGCGAACCATCGCTGAAGGACGCGATCGTTGCGGCGCCTTCCAATCCGGGGCTCGAAAGGATCGAAGCGCGCTTTGCCGCCAATGCCTATGAACTGCATCGGCATGATACCTATGCCATCGGCCTGACGCTGCACGGCGTGCAATCCTTCTGGTATCGCGGTGAGCGCCGATGCAGCCTTCCCGGCAACGTCATCGTCCTGCATCCGGACGAGATGCATGATGGCGGGGCGGGGACCGAGGTCGGCCTGCGGTATCGCATGCTCTATCTGGAACCCTCATTGGCATTGGATTCGCTTGGACCTGCCGGTTCGCTGCCATTCGTCCGCGATCCGGTGCTTAGCGATCCGATGATCGCGGCGACGCTTTCGGCAGCGCTTGATAATCTCGATGAGGAACTGGACGAGCTTCTTGTCGATGATGTCATCTCGCGGTTGGCGCAGGGACTGTCGCGCGTCGCCCGGCAATCGCCCAAGCCGACCGACAAACTTGCGGTAAGGCAGGTGGCACTTGTTCGCGATTATCTTGAGGCGCACGCCTTGCGTCTTGTGAAATCGGATGAGCTTGAGGCAATAAGTGGCCTTGATCGCTATGTTTTATCAAGGCAATTTAGGGCGGTGTACGCGACCAGCCCGCATCGGTTCCTGCTCATGCGTCGTCTGCAACGTGCCCGCGACATGATCCGGATGGGCGAGCCTCTTGCGGAGATCGCCGCCGATGCTGGCTTCAGCGACCAGAGCCACCTCAACCGGCAGTTCAAGAAGGCGTTCGGCGTAACACCCGGCCGCTGGGCCGCGCTGGTTGGTTCGAACGCATAATTGTAGTTCGCCGGGCCCTCTGCTAGACAGGCATGCGGTTTGTCCAGCGGAGCCAACGATGACGGAAGATCAGACTCCAGTGCAGCACCGTATCGTCGTTGTCGGCGGTGGTTTTGGCGGGCTCGAGACCGTCTACAATCTTCGCGGTGTCGATGTCGCGATCACTGTCGTAGACCAGCGCAACCACCATCTTTTTCAGCCCTTGCTCTATCAGGTGGCAACGTCGACCCTCGCAACATCCGAGATCGCCTGGCCGATCCGGCATCTGTTGCGGCGCTACAAGAATGTCTTGACGCTGCTTGGCAGCGTGGAAGCCGTGGATACGGCCGCCAAGACGGTGATTACGGCGGATGGAGACGTTATTCCCTATGACACGCTCGTGCTTGCTACCGGCGCCCGCCATGCCTATTTCGGCCATGACGACTGGGAACCATTCGCGCCCGGCCTGAAGACGCTGGAGGACGCGACCACGATCCGGCGGCGCATTCTTACGGCTTTCGAGATGGCCGAGCGCGAGCCTGATCCGCAAAAACGGTCAGAATATCTGACGTTCGTCATCATTGGCGGCGGACCGACCGGCGTCGAAATTGCTGGGACGATTGCTGACCTTGCCCGCGACACGCTGAAGGGTGATTTCAGGGAGATCGACCCCGCCAGCGCGCGGGTCGTGCTGATTGAAGGCGGGAGCCGCGTGCTTGGCGCCTTCAAGGAAGACATGTCCGCCTATGCCAAGATGGCGCTGGAAATGCTCGGCGTGACCGTCCATCTCGGCAATCCGGTTACCGCGTGCCATGCAGACGGGGTCGAATTCGCCGGCCAGACGCTGCGTGCCCGCACGATTATCTGGGCGGCGGGCGTGCAGGCATCGCCCGCTGCCAAATGGCTGGGCGTTCCGGCCGATCGCGCCGGGCGGGTCGTCGTCAATCCAGATCTAACCGTGCCGGGCCACCCTGAGATTTTCGTGATCGGCGATACCGCAACGGTGGCGAATGGCGACAAGGGCACGGTGCCGGGCATCGCACCTGCCGCCAAGCAACAGGGCAAGCACATAGCAAAGACAATCAAGGCGAGGCTTGCGGGCGACAATGCGCCGAAGCCCTTCGTCTACCATCACGCCGGCGATCTCGCGACCATCGGCAAGCGCGCCGCGGTGACCGATTTCGGCTGGTTCAAGCTCAAGGGCTATCTCGCCTGGTGGCTATGGGGCCTGGCCCACATCTACTACCTGATCGGCGTGCGCAATCGCCTCGCCGTGGCGCTGAGCTGGCTGTGGATATCGGTGAGCGGCGTGCGCAGCGCCAGGCTGATCACGCAGCGCGATGCCGCGGAGGAAGACAAGTCAGCGTAGCTTGAGCTAAGGTCAGCCCTGGACGAGCGTCCGTATCCCATCGGCCACGAACTGGACCGCGAGGGCGGCCAGGATGACGCCGAGCAGGCGGGTCAGGATCGAGCGGCCGGTTTCGCCTAGGAAGCGGTCGACGCGTTCGGCGAGCAGAAACACCACGTAACAGGCGGCTATACAGACCAGAATAATGCCGATGAGGGCAACGCGCGACGTTGGCTCGGAAAGCGTGCCGGCAAGCAGGATGGTCGCCGAGATGGCGCCGGGACCTGCAATGAGCGGTATCGCCAGCGGGAAGGCGGCAACATTGCGGATGTGATCCTTGGTGATGGCAACCTCGGCGCTCTTTTCCTTGCGCTCGGTGCGGCGCTCGAAAATCATTTCGAACGCGATCCAGAACAACAGGAGACCACCGGCCACCCGAAAGGCGCCCAGTGTGATGCCGAACAGCGCGAGAATCTGCGCGCCGGCGACGGCGAATATGGTGAGGATACCGAAGGCGATGATGCTTGCTCTCAGTCCGACCTGGCTGCGTTCACTGCGGTTCATGCCGCGCGTCAGCGCCAGAAACAGCGGCGCCAGCCCCGGAGGATCGATGGTCACCATCAGGGTGACGAGGGCATTGAGAATGGTGTCGTAGAACGCCACGATTTTGCTTTTCTTCTCGGTTAAGAGCCCAGCCAACCTACCGGATTCGATATCCAACGTCGAGAAACATGCAATTTCCCGCCCAACAATTTCACCGCATGAGAAAATCTCTTCTATCCATTTGATATCAAATGGTTTTCTGCTGTGAATTCTGACCCCGTTTGTTGGCTTTTCGCAATGAAAGCCGCTATAAGATCAAAGATTGATTCCATACGAAAGATGAGTGCCTCGTGTCTGACCTAACTCCACCATCCGGACCTGAAGACGATAAATCCGGGCCCAGTTCCGGTATCGAGCCGATTTCCATCATCGAGGAAATGCAGCGTTCCTACCTCGATTACGCCATGAGCGTGATCGTCAGCCGCGCCTTGCCCGATGTTCGCGATGGTCTGAAGCCGGTGCACAGGCGTATCCTGCACGCGATGAACGAGATGGGCCTGTCCTGGAACAGGTCGTACCGCAAGTCGGCCGGTGTCGTCGGTGAGGTGATGGGTAAGTTCCATCCGCATGGTGACGCCTCGATCTATGACGCGCTCGTCCGCATGGCGCAGGATTGGTCGCTGCGCGACCCGCTTGTCGACGGCCAGGGCAATTTCGGCTCGATCGACGGTGATTCACCGGCGGCGATGCGGTACACCGAATGCCGCCTCGAAAAGGTCACGGAATCGCTTCTCGAGGATATCGACAAGGAAACTGTCGATTTTCAGGACAATTATGACGGCCGCGAGCAGGAGCCGACGGTTCTGCCGGCGCGCTTCCCCAATCTTCTGGTCAATGGCTCCGGCGGTATCGCAGTCGGCATGGCGACGAACGTGCCGCCGCACAACCTTTCCGAGGTAATCAACGGCTGTATCGCACTTATCGACAATCCGGCGATCGAATTGCCGGAACTGATGGAAATCATTCCGGGTCCGGATTTCCCGACCGGCGGTCTTGTCCTTGGCCGTTCCGGCATTTATTCGGCCTACAGCACTGGCCGCGGCTCGATCCTGATGCGCGGCAGGGTTGCCATCGAAAGCATGCGCGGTGACCGCGAGGCGATCATCATTACCGAGGTTCCCTATCAGGTGAACAAGGCGGCGATGATCGAGAAAATGGCCGATCTGGTGCGCGAAAAGCGCATCGAGGGCATTTCCGACATTCGCGACGAATCCGACCGCGACGGCTACCGTGTCGTTGTTGAATTGAAGCGCGATGCAGTGGCGGATGTCATCCTCAACCAGCTTTATCGCTTCACACCGCTGCAGACCTCTTTCGGCGCCAATATGGTGGCGCTCAATGGCGGCAAGCCCGGCCTTCTCAACCTGCTCGATATTCTGCGCGCATTCGTCAGCTTCCGCGAGGAAGTCGTCAGCCGCCGTACCAAGTATCTGCTGCGCAAGGCCCGTGACCGCGCGCATGTGTTGGTGGGTCTTGCGATTGCCGTCGCGAACATAGACGAGATCATAGCGCTGATCCGCCGCGCTCCGGACCCGGCCACGGCCCGCGACCAGTTGATGGAGCGTCGCTGGCCTGCAAGCGAGGTCGCGCCGCTGATCCTGCTCATTGCCGATCCGCGCCACAAGCTTAATGACGACAACACCTACAACCTCTCCGAAGAGCAGGCGCGTGCCATTCTGGATCTGCGCCTGCAGCGCCTGACAGCGCTCGGCCGTGACGAAATTGCTGACGAACTCAACAAGATTGGCGTCGAAATCAAGGATTATCTGGAAATCCTCGCCTCGCGTCTGCGGATCATGGGCATTGTTAAAGACGAGCTCGCCGCGATCCGCGACGAATTCGGCACGCCCCGCCGCACCGAACTTACCGAAGGCGGCGCCGACATGGACGATGAGGATCTCATCGCCCGTGAAGATATGGTCGTCACCGTCAGCCATGCCGGCTATATCAAGCGTGTGCCGCTTGCGACCTATCGCGCGCAGCGCCGCGGCGGCAAGGGGCGCTCGGGCGTCACGATGAAGGATGAGGATTCGGTTACGCGCCTGTTCGTGGCCAACACGCATACGCCGGTCCTGTTCTTCTCGTCGCGCGGCATCGTCTACAAGGAAAAGGTCTGGCGCTTGCCGATCGGCACGCCGCAGTCGCGCGGCAAGGCTCTGATCAACATGCTGCCGCTCGAACAGGGTGAGCGCATAACGACGATCATGCCGCTGCCGGAAGACGAATCCAGCTGGGCCAACCTCGATGTGATGTTCGCAACCACGCGCGGCACGGTTCGCCGCAACAAGCTGTCGGATTTCATCCAGGTCAACCGCAACGGCAAGATCGCAATGAAGCTCGACGAGGAGGGTGACGAAATCCTCAGCGTCGATACATGCGACGAGTTCGACGATGTGCTGCTCACGGCCGCCGGCGGTCAGTGCATTCGCTTCCCGGTTACGGACGTGCGGGTTTTCGCCGGTCGCAACTCCATCGGCGTGCGCGGAATGAATCTGGCCAATGGCGACAAGATCATCTCTATGTCGATCCTCGGCCATGTCGATGCGAGCCCGGCAGAGCGCTCGGCCTATCTCAAGCAGGCGGCGGCGGAACGCCGTGCACAGGGCGCCGATGATGTCGAGGAGATCAATCTTGTCGGCGAAGAGGCGACAGACATTGCGGACCTCGCGCCCGAGCGCTACGCCGAACTGCGCGAACGCGAGCAAACGGTCCTGACTGTGAGCGAATACGGCTACGGCAAACGGTCGTCGTCCTATGAATTCCGTGTTTCCGGTCGCGGTGGCAAGGGCATACGCGCCACCGACACGTCCAAGACCGACGAAATCGGCAAGCTGGTCTCGTTGTTTCCGGTAGAGTCTTCGGATCAGATCCTGCTCGTTTCCGATGGCGGCCAGCTCATCCGTGTGCCGGTCAACGGTATCCGTGTTGCCGGACGCTCGACAAAGGGCGTCACGATCTTCAATACGGCGGATGGTGAGAAGGTGGTGTCGGTCGAGCGGATTTCCGAGACGGAGACCGACGAAGTCGAGATTGAAGTGGCTGCCGAAGGCGAGGTCTCAGTACCGGAAGCCACAGACGGCGCTGAGCCTAACTAAGGCTCAGGCAGGTCGGACTTAAATGTCGCGGCGATGATGATAAACACCAAAGCGGGTGGTTCTGACAGGAGCTTCCCGCTTTTTGCTTTCTTCCACGATCATGACAATCGCCGAAACGACCATTGCAACCATCATGGCAATGCTGAGAAGAATAAACATCAATCTGTCCCTTTGCTCCTGGCCAACTTATGGATAGTAACGTGCTGACTTCGAAATGGTTTCATGCGAGCGTCTCACGCATAGTTGAACGCGGATGAATGCTTGCTGATTTATGTGTTCATCTATCGTTCATCTGGATCGTGCGAGCCATTGAAAGCTCCAAGCAAAACCGATAGGAACCGGTCATGACAATCGCGATCTACGCCGGATCCTTCGATCCGATCACCAATGGCCACATGGATGTCCTGCAGGGCTCGCTGCGGCTTGCGGACAAGGTCTATGTCGCGATCGGTGTTCACCCGGGGAAGGCGCCTTTGTTTTCGTTCGACGAGCGGATGGACCTCGTCAAGCGTGTCTCGGCCGAGGTGTTCGGCAAGGACGGCGAGCGGATCCAAGTTATTTCCTTCGACGGTCTGGTGATCGACGCGGCACGCAAATTCGGCGCATCTCTGCTGGTTCGCGGATTGCGCGACGGCACTGACCTCGATTACGAAATGCAGATGGCGGGCATGAACGGCAAGATGGCGCCGGAATTGCAGACCGTGTTTCTTCCGGCGGACCCGGCGGTGCGCACCATTACCGCCACATTGGTTCGCCAGATTGCAGCGATGGGCGGCGACGTCCGGCACTTCGTTCCCGCGCTTGTCGCTGATGCGCTTGCGACCAAATTCAAACCCTGACCAAGTCACTGATCCCGGAGAGATTTTTCATGACCTTTACTCGTAGAGCCCTCATTGCGGCTGCAGTTTCATCGCTTACGTTTGCGACGCTGAACCCCGGCTTTGCCGATGACGCCAATACGATGACGATCAAGCTCAAGGATGGCGACGTCAAGGTCGAGCTATTGCCCAAGCTCGCACCGAAGCATGTCGAGCAGATCAAGGCGCTCGCCAAGGAAGGCGCCTATGACAATGTCGTATTCCACCGCGTCATTCCAGGATTCATGGCCCAGACCGGGGATGTTCAGTACGGTAATGCCGAAAAGGGCTTCAATGCGCAGGCCGCCGGCACCGGTGGCTCGACGCGGCCCGACCTTCCCGCAGAGTTCTCCAAGGAACCTTTCGTGCGCGGCGTCGTCGGGATGGCGCGCTCGCAGAACCCCAACTCTGCGAATTCGCAGTTCTTCATCATGTTCACCGAATACCCCTCGCTGAATGGGCAGTATACAGTCGTCGGCAAGGTCACGAGCGGCATGGAATATGTCGACAAGATCAAGAAGGGCTCGGAAGCAAACAATGGCGCCGTCGAGAATCCCGACAGAATGATCAAAGTTACCGTCGGCGCCGGCAAATAATTCATATCACAGGAGATTGGCGAAAATGGCTTATAAAGATCCCGAAAACACGATCCTGCTCGAAACGACCAAAGGCAATGTCGTCATCGAGCTCTATCCGGACCTTGCGCCGGAACATGTCAACCGCATCAAGGAACTTGCACGCGAAGGCGCTTATGACGGCGTCGTCTTCCACCGCGTGATCGACGGCTTCATGGCGCAGACCGGTGACGTCAAGTTCGGCAAGAAGGGAGGCACTTCGTTCAATCCTTCGCGCGCCGGCATGGGCGGTTCGGACAAGCCGGATCTCAAGGCTGAATTTTCCAACACCAACCATGGCCGCGGCGCATGCTCGATGGCGCGTGCGCAGAACCCGAATTCCGCCAACTCGCAGTTCTTCATCTGCTTCGACGATGCCGGCTTCCTGAACCGTCAGTACACGGTTTGGGGCCAGGTCATCGAGGGCATGGACAATGTCGACAAGATCAAGCGCGGCGAACCCGTGCAGGACCCGGATTCGATTGTTTCGATGCGCGTTGCCGCGGACGTTGAGTAAGATCGTTTCGTTGCATCATGCGTGTTGATCTTTTCGATTTCGATCTGCCGGAAGAGAACATCGCATTGAGACCAGCAGAGCCGCGCGATTCAGCGCGGCTTTTGCTTGTAAAGGCGGATGGCTCGGACCTTGGCGACGATACAGTACGCAATCTTGGCAATTATCTGCGTGAAGGCGACGCGCTCGTATTCAATGATACCAAGGTGATACCGGCGCAACTTGAAGGCTTTCGCGAGCGCGATGGGGTGCGCGCGCAGATTGGCGCCACGTTGCATATGCGTACCGGGCCCGACCGCTGGAAGGCGTTTTTGCGCCCGGCAAAGCGTATCAAGGAAGGTGAGCGGATCGATTTCGGCCAGGGCAATAATGCGTGCCTGCTCGGCTCGCTGCAGGCAACGGTGGCCGAGAAGGGCGAGGCGGGCGAAGCCCTGCTCGTTTTCGATTTCAGCGGAGCCGATTTGGACCAGGCCATCGCCGCGGTCGGGCATATCCCGCTGCCACCCTATATCGCCTCGAAGCGGGCCGACGACAGCCGCGACCGCGACGATTACCAGACCGTCTATGCCCGCGAGGAAGGCGCTGTTGCTGCCCCGACGGCCGGTCTGCATTTTACGCCCTCGCTCCTTGACGATTTGAAGCAACGCGGCATCGAGGAACATTTCGTGACGCTGCATGTCGGGGCAGGGACGTTTCTTCCGGTCAAGGCCGACGACACCTCCGAACACAAGATGCATGCCGAAATCGGCCATGTCGACCATGCGACCGCCGATGCGCTCAATGCGGTCAGGGCGCGTGGGGGGCGGATCGTCAGCGTCGGTACGACGTCGCTGCGGCTTCTCGAAAGCGCAACGGGCGAAGACGGGATCGTTCGCGCGTGGTCAGGAGCGACCGACATATTCATTACGCCAGGCTATCGGTTCCGTGCCGTCGACATGCTGATGACCAATTTTCACCTACCACGCTCGACGCTGTTCATGCTTGTTTCGGCGTTCAGCGGCATGGATCGCATGCGGGCAGCCTATGAATATGCCATCGAAAATCACTACCGCTTCTATTCCTATGGCGATGCAAGCCTGTTATGGCGATCAGAATGACCAGCACCAATTTTGAATTCAAACTGATTGCCAGCGATGGCAAGGCCCGACGCGGCGCGATCACCATGCCGCGCGGCACAATCCGCACCCCCGCATTCATGCCGGTGGGTACTGGCGGCACCGTCAAGGCGATGTATATGGACCAGGTGCGCGAGCTTGGCGCTGACATTATTCTTGGCAATACCTATCACCTGATGCTGCGCCCGAGCGCCGAGCGCGTTGCGCGGCTTGGGGGGCTGCACGAGTTCGCCAGATGGCCAGGACCGATCCTGACGGATTCCGGCGGGTTTCAGGTGATGTCGCTGGCGCAGTTGCGCAAGCTGACCGAAAACGGCGTCACCTTCCGCTCGCATATTGATGGCAGCGCCCACGAGATGAGCCCGGAGCGCTCGATCGAGATTCAGGGTCTACTCGATTCCGATATCCAGATGCAACTCGATGAATGCGTTGCGTTGCCTTCGACGCCGAAGGATATCGAGCGGGCCATGGAACTGTCGCTGCGCTGGGCCGAGCGATGCAAGACCGCATTCGGCAACCAGCCAGGGAAAGCCATGTTCGGGATTGTGCAGGGCGGTGATGTGGCCGATCTGCGTGTTCGTTCGGCGCAGGCGCTCAAGGCCATGGACCTCAAGGGCTATGCCGTTGGCGGCCTTGCCGTCGGCGAGCCGCAAGAGGTCATGCTCGATATGCTCGACATTACCTGCCCGGAGCTGCCGGTGGAAAAGCCGCGCTATCTGATGGGCGTCGGCACTCCTGACGATATTCTGAAGTCGGTGGCGCGCGGCATTGATATGTTCGATTGCGTGATGCCGACGCGGGCAGGCCGGCACGGTCTCGCCTTTACCCGTCGCGGCAAGGTCAATCTGCGCAATGCCCGGCATGCGGACGATCCGCGGCCGCTCGACGAAGAATCATCCTGTCCTGCGGCACGTGACTACAGCCGCGCCTATCTGCACCACCTCGTCAAATCGGGTGAAGCGCTTGGCGGCATGCTGCTGACATGGAACAATCTCGCCTATTACCAGCAACTCATGCAGGGTATACGCGGTGCGATCGAGACTGGAACCTATGTCCAGTTCTGCGAAGCGACGCAGGCCGAGTGGGCGAAGGGCGATCTCCCCGCTTACTCGTAGTCGAGATCAAGCGACTGCCGGCGTTTCAACCGGCGCGGGGTCCGCAGGTTCGAAGAGATTTTTGAGGCGGTCGATCGCGGCGATCTGTTCGGCGCGATCGAGAACATTCATCTCGAACAGCTTGAGGCTCCGCAGACCCTCGATGGTCAGGAAAACCATCATTGCCAGCATTGGGTCGGCTGCGTTTTCACGCATGCGCTGCAGCAGTTGCTTGTTGTAGCGGCGGATCGGCTCGAGAAAGCCCGGATCGTTGGCGATGGCGGCAAGAATACCAGAGGGTTCGGGCTCGTTGCAGACAAATTCGGCACGGTACACGGCGATCACGGCAAGAACGACGCTGTTCGGGCCGAAGTTGCGGGAAGCCTCTTCACGGCGAAGTGATTGGTCAAATTCCGAGACGTGCTGCTCTACCAGACCTTCGAGCAACTTGGCCTTGGTTGGAAACGTATAAAGCAGTCCACCCTTCGAAAGTCCCGCTCGCTTGGCCACAGCATCAAGTGAAAGATTCACCGGTCCCACTTCCTTGGTGATCTCGGCTGCCGCCTGCAGGATCTTGTCTCTTGTCGTTGGGATGTCCGCCACCATTCTGAAACTTTCGTCGTAGGGTTGTTGCCAAAACAATATTGACATTACCGTCCAGACGGTACAGTACTTCGCCCGCGGTAATCAAGTCCGCGTAAATCAATCCCCGTAAGAAAGGCTGGCAGACATATTTGCTGGCCATTGTTTTGTTTCGGAGCAGTCTCCTCATGATCAAGCGGTTCCTACTTCCCGTTATCATCCTCGTCCTGGTCGTTTTGCTGGGCGTCGGGCTGGTCGGATTCAATCTGTTCCGTGACAAGGCAATCAAGGATTTCTTTGCAACGATGCAGCAGCCGGCTGCGCCGGTTTCGACCTACACGGTCGAGCCGACGTCATGGACGCCGGAAATCGAGGCAATCGGCACGGTAAGCGCTATCCAGGGCGTCGAACTCTCCGTCGAGGTTGCCGGCATCGTCAAGGATATCCCGTTCACGGCGAATCAGGTCATCCAGAAGGGCGCTCCGCTGCTCCAGCTCGATGACGCGATCGAAAAGGCCGATATCGTCGCCGCCCAGGCACAGAATGTGCTTATGGACCAGACGCTCGAGCGCGCCCGCACGCTGAATACGCGTGGTGTGGGTGCCGTGTCCAACGTCGACGAAGCCCAGGCGGCATCGCTCGCGAAAAAGGCCGAGATTGCCAAGCTGCAGGCCGTCATGGACCAGAAGCTTATCAAGGCGCCGTTCACCGGCACCGTCGGTATTCCGCGCATCGAGCTTGGTCAGTATCTCGCACCCGGCACTGTAGTCGTGAGCTTGCAGGACCTTTCGACGATGCGCGTCGATTTCACCGTTCCCGAGGAGACCTTGAGCCAGCTCAAGGTCGGCCAGCCAATCCGGCTCGGCCTGACCGATAGTGAAATCAACATCAAGGGTGAAATCACGGCCATTGAGCCGCGCATCGATCCCGCGACGCGTCTTGTTTCGGTTCGCGCCAAGGTCGACAATTCCGAAGGCAAGCTGCGCCCCGGCCAGTTCGCACAGGTCCGCGTCGGATTGCCGAAGGAAGACAATGTTCTGACCTTGCCGCAGACGGCGCTCGTTTCCAGTCTTTACGGCGACTACGTGTTCGTCGTCCGTCCGGCAGAACAGAAGCCCGAGGAAAAGAAGCCGACCGAACAGCAGCAGCCCGGCGCCGCATCCGCCGAGACGGCAAAGCCGGCCGACGAAAAGGCAAAGGAAGAGCCGAAGCTTGTTGTCGCTCAGGTATTTGTGACGCCCGGACGCCGATCCGGCCTGAATGTCGAGATCACCAAGGGTCTTAAGCCCGGCGACATCGTCGTCACCGCCGGCCAGAACCGCCTGAACCCCGGTGCTGCCGTCAAGATTGCCAACGATGTCAATCCCGCCAACACCAAAGACGCAGGGCTGCCCACAAAATGAACTTCTCAGAAATCTTCATTCGCCGTCCGGTCCTTTCGACGGTCGTTGCTCTGATGATCATTCTGCTCGGCGCGCAGGGGCTCGTGAACCTTTCGGTTCGCGAATATCCGAAGGTCGAGGAAACGGTTATCACGATCAAGACCGCCTATGCGGGTGCCAGTGCCGACCTTATGCAGGGCTTCATTTCGGCGCCTATCGCCAAGGCCGTGACCACGACGGAAAACATCGACTACGTAACCTCGTCGTCGGGTCCGTCATCGAGTACGGTTACCGTGCAGATGAAACTCGGCGCCGATCCTGACGCCGCGCTCACCGAAGTTATCTCGAAGGTCAACCAGGTGCGCGGCGATCTGCCTGCCGAGGCTGACGACCCTGTCATCACCAAGGGCACGGGCCAGGACTTCGCGACGATGTACCTCGCGGTACAGAATCCGAACATGACCAGCGAGCAGATCACCGAATATCTGGAGCGCGTTATCCAGCCGCGCATGTCGACGATTCAGGGCGTCGCCGATGCGCAGATTCTCGGCGGCCAGGTGTTCTCGATGCGCGTCTGGATCGACCCGATCAAGCTCGCGGCCCGCAAGACCACGGCATCGGAAGTGCTGACTGCGATCAACCAGTCGAACTTCCTGTCGGCGCCGGGCAAGGTCGAAAACCTCTATACAGCCTCACCGATCACGTTGAAGACGACGTTGCAGACGCCGGAAGCCTTCGGCGCAATGCCGATCAAATCCGACGGCGACAATATCGTGCGCCTCAGGGATGTGGCGCGCATCGAGCTTGGTGCCGTCAACAAGGATACGATTGTGACCTTCAACGGGTCCAGCGGCACCTTCCTTGGCGTCTTCCCGACACCCGCTGCAAATCCGATCGATATGACAGCGGCGGTCCGCGCCGAACTGCCATCGATCCAGGCAACCCTGCCCGATGGGATGTCGATCGTCCTCCTCTACGACGCCACAGAACAGATCAGTTCATCGATCCACGAGGTGTTCAAGACCATAGGCGAGGCGGTTCTTATCGTCGTCCTGGTGATCCTCTTGTTCCTCGGCTCGTTCAGGTCGGTCATCATCCCGGTCGTCACCATTCCGATCTCGCTTGTCGGCGTGTGCTTCTTCCTGTTCATCCTTGGCTATTCGATCAACCTTCTGTCGCTGCTCGCAATGGTTCTCGCGATCGGCCTCGTCGTCGACGACGCGATCGTGGTGCTGGAGAATATCCACCGGCACATCGAGGAGGGGCTGCGGCCGGTCGATGCCGCACTGAAGGGCATGAAGGAAATCACGGGTCCGATCGTCGCCATGACCATCACGCTCGCCGCGGTGTTTGCGCCGCTCGGCTTTACCGGTGGTCTGACGGGTGCGCTTTTCCGCGAGTTCGCTTTCACGCTCGCGGGTGCCGTTATCATCTCTGGTGTTGCGGCCTTGACCGTTTCGCCGATGATGTGCGCGCTTCTGTTGAAGCCGGGCAATCACAGCCGTTTCCAGCGGATTGTCGATAATACTTTCGGTTGGCTGGAGCGCGCCTATGAACGCCGCGTCGCCGGGTCGCTGAATTTTCGCTTCCTCACGCTGTTTATCGTCATCGCACTGGTCTCGCTAACCGGCTTCCTCTTTACCAAGACCTCATCGGAGCTTGCTCCCGAAGAGGATTCCGGCGCCCTGTTTGCGATCGTCAACGCACCACAATATGCAACCTCGGACTATACCAAGCTCTATGCGGATCAGATCGATGCGCTGACCAAGGACCTGCCGGAACTCAAGGCCCGGTTCAACATCCTCGGTCTCGGCACGACGAATTCGGCCTTCGCTATCTGGGTGTTCAAGGACTGGACCCAGCGCGACAAGTCGCAAAAGCAGCTTCAGCAGGAACTGCAGGGGATGATCAGCCCGATTGCAGGTGCCGAAGCCTTCATCTTCGCGCCGCCGACATTGCCCGGTACGGGTGGTGGTCTGCCGATCTCGGTCGTCATTCAGTCTACCGGACCGGCCGACAAGGTCTACGAGGTGGCCGAGGAGATCAAGAAGCAGGCGCAGGCATCGGGCCAATTCATCATCGTCCAGAACTCGTTGTCGTTTAATGCGCCGCAGGTGACAGTCACGATTGATCGCGACCGTGCTTCCGCCCTTGGCGTTCCCGTCAGCGATATCGGCCAGACGCTCGGCCTGCTCGTCGGCGGCGGCAAGATCTCGAAGTTTGACCGCGATTCCAACAGCTATGACATCATTCCTCAAGTGCCGCAGGATTACCGGGCCAATCCGGAAAGCCTCGGCCAATACTTCGTCAAGAGCGCGTCGGGCGAAATGGTGCCGTTGTCTGCGGTGATCAAGATCACCGAGAATGCGTCACCGGCGGCAATCGAACAGTTCAACCAGCTGAATTCGGCGACGATTTCCGCGCTGCCGATGCCTGGCGTCACGACCGGTCAGGGATTGCAGACGATCATCGATACGGCTCGCCCGTTGATGCCGGATGGGTTCTTCATGGACTATTCGGGTCAGTCGCGACTTGAAATCGAGCAGGGCAGCACGATCCTGATCGCGTTTGTTCTCGCGGTCGTGGTTATCTATCTCGTCCTTGCGGCGCAGTTCGAAAGCTTCCGCGACCCGTTCATCATCATGATGTCGGTGCCGTTGTCGATCTTCGGCGCGATCGTCCCACTCAATCTTGGGCTCGGAACGCTCAACATCTATACGCAGGTCGGGCTGATCACACTCGTCGGGCTCATAACCAAGCACGGTATTCTCATGGTCGAGTTCGCCAACCAGCAGCGCGAACTGCACGGCATATCGCGTCATGACGCCATCATCCTTGCGGCGAAGACACGACTTCGTCCCATTCTGATGACGACGGCGGCGATGGCGCTTGGTGTTATTCCGCTGATTACGGCAACAGGCGCTGGTGCCGCGGCGCGTTACTCGATCGGTCTCGTGATCTTCTCCGGCATCATCGTCGGAACGATCTTCACGCTCTTCGTTGTGCCTATGTTCTATACGTTCATCTCGCGCAAGGACGTGGCCGTCGAATCCGAGAAAACGCCGGACGCCCAGCCTGAATTCGGCCGGGCCTGACGGACCGGCGCGTGGAAATGGAAAGGCCCCCAAACGGCAGCGTTCGGGGGCCTTTTCTTTTGATCGCTTCGGTCAGGCGCGTTTGAAGGCGCGCAATATGACGAGAAGGATGATTGCGCCGATGGCGGCTGCGATGATGGCGCCGAGAATGCCGCCGCCAAGGGAAATGTTGAGGGCGGGAAACAGGTAGCCGGCAATAAAGGCGCCGATCACGCCGACAACAAGGTCGCCAACGAGGCCGAAGCCGCCGCCCCGGACAAGCTGGCTCGCGAGCCAGCCAGCAATCAAGCCCACCAGAAGAAAGATAAGAAGACCTTCTGCACCCATCTTGGAATCTCCATGAACCGGTTTCGTTATGATGGTTCGCCAGCCCCTGGATGCTTCAGTCCATGCTTGGCAGGAGAATCACCTGCCCGATGCTACGACGGCAATCGATCTTTGCACAACGAATCTTGCCAACGTGGTAACCGGCACCAGCGGCACGCAAAAATACCGGCCGCGGACTGCCACGGCCGGTATGTTTTCAAAAATTTGCAAGCGTTCTTACTGAACGGTCGTTGCAGCCGGCTTGGCAGGTACCTTCTTCGTGGTGGTCTTGTGAACCTTCTTCACGTGATGCTTTGGCATGACCTTCTGCGTCGAGGTCGAGGCGGTTGTGCTGGCTGCGGCGGCTGCATAAGCGCCTGAGCTCAGGACGGGAGCCGAGACGGCGAGGGCGACAGCGAGACCGAGAGCAGTGTAGAGGGACTTTTTCATAGCATCAGTTTCCTTTTGAAGCGGGCTTCGTGGATGCGGTCAATCGTCGACCGGCCGCACCCCAAGCAGCTTCAACGCCTGGGCGTAATCTCTAATTCCCTGCGCCTGCTTATTGCTCGCGCAGAAATTAGCCGCCTGCTTTTGAAGTGCTTTCGCCTTGGCCGCCCGTTTGGCCTCGGCATGTTCGGTGAGTGCGTGTTGAGTCTGTAGCTGAAGTTTGCCGCACAACTCTGTGCGGGTAAGTGTCTCGTCGGCGTTCGACTGTCCGGCCGAGGCGGAGAGGACGATCCCCCCGGCGAGGATGGCGGTCGAAATGGCAGTGAAGGAGTTGAAGAAAGCCATTGCGCTGTACCAGCATCCATTCTGCAAACAGTTGAAACCGACGCACCCTTTATCGGGCAGCACTGTTGCCCCGTTTTTTCTCGTTCGTGGTGTTTTGTTTCTGGAATGTTTCTGAAGCCACAATCCCGAAAATTTGCGTGGCTTTTCGGCTGCAACCGCGCGTAAGACTCGAAGTGCAATGTCAGGTCGGAAGGACTTTTGGGAATAGAACATGAAATCCGAGCCGCACATACTGATCGTCGATGACGACGATGCGATCCGCGATCTACTGCATGAGTTCCTCAAGAAGCGCGGCATGCAGGTCTCGGTCGCTCGTGACGGCGAGGAAATGCAGGCGGTCATGGCGCGCACGCCGATCGATATCCTTATCCTCGACGTTATGCTGCCCGGCAAAAGCGGTATGGAAATCTGCCGCGAGATCAGGATGCATTCGCGTGTGCCGATCATCATGCTGACGGCAATTGCTGAAACCACCGATCGCGTAGTCGGGCTGGAGATGGGGGCCGACGATTATGTCTCCAAACCATTCGATCCACGGGAATTGCTGGCGCGGGTGCGGGCAGTGCTGCGCCGCCTCGAGACGCCCGGAGCAGACCGGCGCGCGGAACCCAAGATTTACAAGTTCGCCGGCTGGAGCATGGATTGTTCGCGCCGGCGCCTCGTTTCGCCCGATGAAGTGAGGGTGGAACTTACGACGGGCGAGTTCAATCTCCTTGAGGCGCTGGTGAAGAGTTCGCAGCGCATGCTGAGCCGCGATCAGTTGCAAGAGCTTGCTGGAAGCAACACCGCCTATGGCTATGATCGCAGCGTCGACATTCTTATCAGCCGGCTAAGGCGCAAGATGGAAGACGATTCGCGATCGCCAAAGCTGATATTGACGATCCGGGGTGGCGGTTATCAATTCGTGCCGGAAGTCACGGCAGAATGAACCGCTATCTGCCCCAGTCACTGCCAAGCTGGATATTGCTTGTCCTGATCGCCGGGCTTTTGACGTCGCAAGTCGCAACCCTTTCTATCGTTGCGCGCGACCGAGCAGAAAATACTGAAATCCTTGAGTTTTTCCGGCTGAACGAACGGGCTCATACGCTGGCTAAAGTGTTTTCCGCAGTGCCGGGGGCGCAGCGCAAGCAGCTTGTCACCGCCTTTTCGAATTCAGCCAATACGATGAGCCTGTCCGCCGAGCCGGTCGTCAAGTCGGCCATTGCTGCCGACGACAGCCTGGCGGAACTGGAAGACGTTCTTGTCGCGCAGCTCCAGGAGTTCGGCGTGACCGATGCCCGCATCGGCCGGGTGCTCGCACAGGTTCCGACTGGACAACTTGCCAATACCAACGCGCCGGACGATCCCGATGCCGGCCTTATCGAGCGTCAACTCTCGGATATTGCCGAGGACTTGAGCCAGAGCGACGGCCTGGCCGCATCGATACGTTTCAACGATGGGCAATGGCTGAACTTCGTCACGCCCATCACGCCGCCCCATCCGATATTTTCGGGTCAGTCATTGCCGCTCTTCGGCGGCGTTGCCGCGGCAGTCATCGGCATGTCGATATGGGCGACGCGGCGGCTCACTGCCCCTTATCGTGCCCTTGAGCGGGCCGTGAAGCGCATTGGCGAGGATGTGAAGGCGCCGCCACTGCCAGTGATCGGCAGCAGCGAATACAAATCGGCGGCGAGGGCGGTCAACACCATGCAGGCCCAGTTGCGCGCCTATGTAGCGGACCGGGAGCAGCTTGCGGCTGCGCTCGCCCATGACCTGCGCACGCCCTTGACCCGCATCCGGCTGCGGCTCGAACTGCTACGGAACGCGCCGGTTCGCCAGCAGATTGTCCATGATCTAAACGATATCGAAGGGATAGCCCGGTCGGTCATAGACTTTGCAAGCTATGAGATCGTTGACGAGGCGCCGGAAAAAATCGACTTCTGGTCCCTTGTCGATGCGATTGCCGACAATTATTCGCAAGTCTCGTTCAAAACGCCCGTCTCCCGCGCATTTATCTGTTCGGGGCGCCCCATGGCGTTGCGGCGATGCGTGACCAATCTCATCGACAATGCAGTAACCTACGGCAGCAAGGCCCACCTTGATCTAGCGCAGCGGGATGGCGACATTGTCCTCACGATCCGGGATGAAGGCCCCGGGATCCCGGCGGAGAAGCTCGACGAGGTTTTCCAACCTTTTCGCAGGGTCGAGACGTCCCGCAACCGCCAGACCGGCGGTTTTGGCCTCGGGCTGACCATAGCGCGCAATATCGCGCGACGCAGCGGCGGTGACATTACGCTTGCAAATGATCCTGCGGGGGGTCTGCGCGCGGAATTGCGTATTCCTCGCGCTGGCTGAAGCGACGGGTCAAATCCCTCAATGCGATGTCATGAAGGTTTTGCGGATCTCGAACAGGGCCTTGGCGATGGCAATGTCGGCTTCCGATCCTGCATTCTCCGCCGTCGTTTCGACGAGTTGTTCTCCAAGCTCGGAGAGCGCGAGGGCGACGTCATATTGGTCCCAGCCGGCGCTCAGGGCCTGTCTCACAAGATCCTCGAATCCGGCACCGAGGGCTGCCTTGCATTCGGCAGCCTGGCTCAACGGATCGTCGGTTCTTTTGGGCGGCGAAATAGTCATGGCGCTGATAGTAAAGACGAATCGACGACAGGCAATCCGGCAGAAAGTGGTAGGTCTTGTTCGATTGGATTAAGTAGCGGCCGGCAACACGCAGTCGCCGTAATAAATACACCGCGTAGGAGAACGGCCCGGGGAGGAGCGCGATTTAGATCGTCACTACTCCCCTTGCACCTTTTCAACGCTCGATGAATAGAATGCCCGCGCATCGGCGCTGAGCGCCTGCCTTGAACCGGTGCGTGTATAGAACATGTGGCCGCCGCGGTAGAGCTTGAGCTCCACCCTTCCTGCGCTCAGCGTCGCCGGCAGGTGATCTATGACGTATTTGTTGATCCCGTAAGGCGTGAGCGCATCGCTGTAGCCGTGGGCCACGAGCAGGCGAAACGAAGGGATGACCGACAAAAGCTCGCGTATGTCGCCTGCCGCGCTTGCCCGTGTGCGGCCGCCGCCGTTCTCGTTCTGGCTCCATTTCCACTTTTCGTTGACGTGGTTGGCGAGCAGATTGTAGGTGAGCTCAGTCTTGAAGCCGAGTTCGTTGCGGGCGTAGCTTGCGAAGGCCGCGCCATAGGCGCGGGTAAAACCATCGAGAACCGGGTCGCCGCCCTCTTCGGAGTCGGATTCAGGATAAGGGTCCGGCGCTGCGAGCGAGGCATCATAGCGGCTGACGACTTCGGACGAGGCGCTTTTCGAGTTCTTGACATAGATGTCGGTGAGAAAGCCGCGGGCGCGCGTTACCACAGCTTCAGGTATGCCGGTCATCTGAGCGATCCGGGCATAGAGGTTTTTTGCGGCGTGGCCCGAGGGTTCGGGTCCGGAAAGGGCGACGAGATAGTCTGTCATCGCAAATTTTTCGGCCTCTGCGACAGCGGCCGGATCGAAGGCGTTCTTGCGCTCAAGCTCGCCGGCGGCAAGGGAGGGCAATTGCAGCGCCGCCCATAGCGGATAGCGCCGATCGCCGAAGAGGAGATTTCCCTCGATGAGCGGCGACAGCATGACAATGCCTGATACCAATATGCCCTGACTGTCCTTCAGCCGCGTCGCGACCTTTGCGGCGCGAAAACCGCCATAGCTTTCGCCAAGCAGGAATTTCGGCGCGGCCATGCGATCGTTCTGCCCGACGTAAAGCGCGATCGCCTTGGCGATACTGTCGGCGTCTTCGCCGATCCCGTAGAAGTCCGCAGCGACTTTGTCGTTGCTGGCGCGGCTCCATCCCGTTCCCACCGGATCGATCAGGACGAGATCGGTGAAGGCGAGCCAGCTGTCCGGATTGTCGGTAAGAGCCGGACTGGTGCCGCCTTCGCCATGCGGCCCGAACGTCAGAATGCGCGGTCCGACCAATCCAAGGTGAAGGTATGCGGACGCCGCGCCCGGTCCGCCGTTGAAGGCAAAGGTGATTGGCCGGCCGGGCGTGCGGTCGTGCGCGGCATAGGCGGTGTAGAACATCTTCGCCATCGGCTTGCCATCCTGTCCGTAAAGGACAAGCGTACCCGCGGTCGCTGTATAGGGCAGGTCGCCGGCAGCGGTTTTCAGCACGTGCTCGGTTACCGAATCTGCCGGAAGCAGGCCGAGTATGCCTGAACCGGCCGCGGCAGCGCCTGCCTCGGGGCCTGGATCGGCAGCGCTGGGATTATCGGTCTGGCTGCCCTGGGGCGCATGGTCCTGCGGGGCGGCGGGCGTTACCAGAAACAGCGACGAAAGTGCAAGGCACAAAAGAAAACGTTGGAGATACAATGGCTTCGTCCTTTGAAAACAGAAATACATGGCGAGTGTATTGCTGTTGATCGGCAGGAGGAAACTCAAACTAAATTGATCCCGGCCCGATGGCACCAGTTGGCTACAGCAAACTTTCGCTGCCGAACTCGCGGCTATATTGCTCCTGGGTGATCTCCTGCACGGTGCAGGCCTTGTATTCAGGCGTATCGAGCCCGAAACCCCGGGCGAGGCATTTGCGCTCCACCGCGCCGGCAAGCTGCCCCAACTGCCCATAGGACATTTGCTCCAGCGGCGGCCGGCTCGCGCAACCGGTGAGGGCAAAGCCGAGCAGCGCAAGCATGATAGCGGTGGCTTTCATGCGGCGAGGGTGGCGAAAAGGGGTAAATGAAGGGTTAAGCCGACGGGCAAGTCTGGCGACGCTCGCGCGGATTTGCAGCGGCCGAGGATCGCCAGTTGCAAAGACCACCAGTTCAACAATGACAGATGCGATGGCACGCGCGACATTATGGCGACGATTCCGCGCGTTTAGCAGGGTCGTGGAAACGGAAGCGGACCCTTACGGTACGTAGGTCACGGACCAAATTACGTCTATGCCGTAGTGAAAGATATCGCCTGCGTAAGCACCGGGGCAGTCCAACAGACATGTCTGATTGGCGATGCTCTCACCCCGCCCGATTGGCAGAGGGAGGCTTTGTCGACCACTCATCGCGAGATCGTCGAGAAGGACGAAATCGTTTTCTTTGCCATTGGACCAGACATCGACTCTCAACGCCTCGAATAGGCTTTCAGGTGGTTCTCGCTCCACTGTCTCGGGCCTTCCATCGTATCGGTACCCCAAAGCGTATGGCCGGTCAGTCTCACCCCAGTCATCCAACTCATCATTCGACCATTCATATCTTGGATCGGGTTTGGTCGCTCCTATTACTCCCATCTGGATTCGGGCCTCTCCCGTCGTTGCCCAATCTCCGTCATTGTAAACGTGGATCGTTGAAAACTCGACGGAAAGCTGTCGTCGCAGTGTAGTGAAAAAATAAGGGTGGGTTTTCCCCTGATAGACTTCCCATTGCCCAGAGGGGTCCATCACGAGGAATGCGAAAAAGTAGTTCTGGCCCGGCAATAGGCCAGGAAACTCCATGACGTGGTTGGTTATCAGGAGCGGTTTTGGTTCAAGCGATCCTTCCGTCAAATTGGGGTTAAACGTCGGAATCCCCTGACCATCGAATAATATCGACCCTCGGCTGACGCCGGCTTCGGCGATATAGGTTTTAACGAGCGTTACTATTTTATGCCACGACCAAGTGCCGCCAAAATCAAGCGCGTACTCCTGCACGAGCGCCTTCTCCGAGGATTTCAACCGTAAACAAAATACCGTTGCGAACGCCTGCGGTTCATACCGCTCTGTCAATGGTCCTTCACCAACCCGGGTTATGCATAGCTGATAAATCTTACCGGGGGTAAGCTTGGCGGTTAATGCGCCTCGAACGCCCGCATCTTTTGTTCCGACCCTCTCGTAGACCTTCGCTGGTCCGATCCAACCGCCTCCAATATTCTCCCAGGCTTCTTCCGACTCGTCTTTCTTGTAGTTTATGGAGGCTTCTCGTTCCCCTGGAGGATCAACGAAAATAAACTTGCTAGCAGGTGTGAGCTCGGCCATTGTGACCCCCCATCAAAAGCACGTTGAAAGTTTTAAGTCGTGCTTATCCCCTTAACAGCGACTAGTTTAGCATGAACAGTGCCTGTTCTGGCTAAAAACCGCTGCGGCGTTATCTAGCTAAGTCGTCAAACTACTGGGTTTTTTGGTGAGCGCGCAGGGATTCGAACCCTGGACCTACTGATTAAAAGTAGATAATTTTGCTTTTTCCCCCATTTTTAAGCATTTGAAACCATTGAGATTTTTCCAACAAGGCATTGAAATATTTGCACATAGTGCGGGTGTCTACGATAACAGAACCCTTCTGGACATAACAGAGCGTTTCCGTTATTTATCCCCCATATTTCCCCCAATTTTGGGGGAAGGCCTACTGACTGGTACAACCCAACCCAGCTATTTCGGCTTTTTTTGCGGAAATTGGGGGAGAATGAAATTGGGGGAGAGCGAGAAGGCTGGGCCTACTGACTAAAGGAAAGCTAACATGCCGCGCTTGAAAATGACCAAGGAATGGGCTGACGCCATCGTCGTCGATACCCGCACCGAATTTTACGACACCATCGTCCGCGACCTTGAAATGCGGGTAGAACCGCAGCCGCGCAACACCAAGACATGGTATGTGCGTTATGGCCTGGAGGGCGCCAAGAAGCGCCCGCGCTACAAGCTGGGCCGCTATCCCGATATCCCGGTATCGATTGCGCGCGAGAAGGCCAAGGCTATTGCTGGCGGTGCTGTCGAAGGCAAGGACGTGGCAGGCGAACGCAGGGCCGACAGGGCGGCGCTCACCGTCAAGCAGCTCGGTGCGCTCTACATCGAGAAGCACGCCAAACCGCACAAGAAGACGTGGAAGGGGGACGAGACGCTGCTGGAGTCGGAAGTTTATCCGGTCATTGGCAACCACAAAATCAACAAGGTGCGCCGCCGCGATCTGCTGGATATCATCGAGGCGAAATACGCCGAGGGGAAAAAGAGCCAGTCTCGCAACATCAAGGCGCTGCTGTCGAAGCTGTTTAATTGGGCACTGGCATCCGACTATATCGAAACTGCGCCATCGCTTGGCCTGAAAGCCATAGGCAAGCCCGCCAAGCGCGATCGCGTATTGGGTGATGCCGAGATCAAGGTGGTGCTGGAAGCGCTGCCCAGCGCGCCGCTAACGCAGAACATGCGCGATATCCTGCTGCTGCTTTTCTACACGGGCCAACGGGCAGGCGAGGTGGCGGGCATGCGGCGCTCGGAAATTAACGTTGCCGCAGCCGAGTGGTTGATCCCGGCGTCGCGGACCAAGAACCAGCGCCAGCATCTGGTGCCTTTGTCGAAACCGGTGCTTGCCATTGTCCAGGCCGCAATGCAGCGCACCAAGGCGAACGCGCTGTTTTCCCGGGTAGCCGAGGAGCCCATCGAATCCAATGCCGTCGCCAAGGCGGTGCGGGCGAACCTGCAAGTACTCGACGAACGCTGGACTGCGCACGACGCCCGGCGGACGTTTGTCACCGGCCTTAACGAAATGAAGGTGGCACCGCATGTCGTCGAGGCAAGCGTCAACCATGTTTCCGGCTTTCGGGCGGGCGTCGCCGGGATTTACAATCAGGCCCAATACCAGCCGGAAATCCGCAAGGCCATGATCACGTGGGCGGCGCATCTTGCCAATGTACAGGCCGGAAAGAGCAACGTCGTGCCGTTGGAAAAGACCGTTTCCAAAAAGGAGAAGCTGGCCTGAGATTGTCAACTCCACGGCAACGACTTTAGGCTGGCTTAATATCAGAAACGCAAATTTGCGCTTTTACTTGAGAAATCGTTGGTTTACTTTAATTATGCAACTATAGCCAAATTATACACAAAAATATCGGTTGAAATGCAAGTTACTCTGTGTTGGACTTTGTGAAATTCAACACGAGGGAGACGGCACCATGCGCCGGTTCATCAGTCGCAAGGAAGTTCGCAGAAGGCTGGGTGACGTTTCAGCGATGACGCTGTGGCGCTTGCAGCACCGCGGCTTGTTGCCGAAATCGGTCAATGCTCCGGGAAAGCCGCTCGACGAGGAGGAATTCGAAAAGGCCATGGAACGCATGGCCAAGGGCGTCAGCGCGCCAGTTTAAGCGTAACCGAGCATACGAAGGGTACTTTTTCGATACGGGGAGAGGACGGGGCGCGAATGCCCCGATCGCGCATAAGAAAACCCGCCCGGCGTTTGTCTGCCACCAAGGCGGGTTATCATGAAGGGACAAAATGTCTGCTTTACCAAGAGCAGGCGCAGCATAACCCTTCCGATAACCTGCGGCAAGACACACCGGGCCACCCAAAAGGCCCCTGTAATGTACAATGCCGACGACAATGCCAAGCGAAAAGCCTTCCAAGTCCGCAAAGCGATAATCTTGAAAGCCGCGCTCTATGATCGGCAAGTGAAGGCTACCGATTACCGTTTGCTCAGTATCCTGGCCGACTTTGCCAACTCGGCAACCGGCGAATGTTTTCCGTCTCATGAGACGATTGGCGATAAATGCGCAATGAAGCCGGAAGGTGTCCGCTCGGCAATGCGGCGGCTTCGGAATGAAGGCTATTTGCAATCGAGAACCGTCATGCGGCCTTTTGGCAAGGGAAAGCGCAACTACTACACTTTGCACTTGCCTGATTGCGACGCGCGCGACGCTAAGGATACGGCTGAACCGACCGCCGACCACCGGTGTGAAAATACCGGTAGTGCGAGTGACCATCGGGGCGAAAACACCACGACCACCGGTGCGAAAACACACACGACCACCGGTGCGAAAACCACGAATAACCTTAGAATCTGAACCTATCCGAAAGGAACCTATCCGAAAGGAAAATCGTGAGCAGCGTCTTTGGTCGTCATCCGCGCGCGACGAAAAACAAGAAGCTGCTGCTCAGGAAAGAAAAAATAAAAAGGCAGAGCGAGCGCGTCTGCGACACCGACAAAACAACTCCAAGCGCCTCAACGACATCCACAGCCGTATCAACCGGCTGCCGCCGCGCGTGGCGTCGAAATATGTCATCGCGCTGCGCGGCTTCGTCGCCGCCTATGCCGAAGCATTCCCGGAGCGCGCCGCCGTCACCATGGACAATTGGCGCGCGTGGCAATGGCAGGCCGTGGTGAAGGTTGCCACCGAAACCGATATCCAAACGGCGCTGGCGTTTGTCGCGCACGGCGGCTGTAAGGCAGCCAACAAGGCTAAGGCACCAAATATCGATGTGCCGCTAAAGGGCATGAAGCGCAGGGACAACGCGAAGAGCACAAATCCGCTGGCGCACACGCAACACTTTTACAGCCGATATAGCGATGCCGTGACTCCAGTGCAGAAGCGGCCACCAACGTGGGCGCGCGACCTCGACGAAACCGCAACACAGCATTGAGGGGGGAACCATGCAAGCCAAGCCAGCCAAACGAGGTCGACCAATGGAGTTCTCAGTGCGTATCACGTTGCCGCTGAGTGAAGCCATGCTCGCGGACATGGACGCGGCGCGCGCCGAAGGGGAAACGCGCGTCGACTTCATTCGCGTCGCGCTCCACAAGGAAATGCGCAAACTCAAGCGGCGGCGCGCACGCGAGCAAAAGGCGAGAGCCTGGCCGGGGGACGGCCAATTTGCGGAAATCGACACCGCGCGCCAACTCGACGAAACAACGCGGCATGGAGGGCAGGGTGTGCTATGAACCAGAACTTGCCGATTCTCAACCGCGAGACATTTCGCACCAGCCGCTTGCTCGATTTCGCATCCGAGAAGGAGTTGCAGGCACAGACCGGCCACGAGGTTGACGACTGGCCTCTCGTCGTTCTGAAAGAGCTCATGGACAATGCGCTGGACGCCTGCGAGGAGGCGGGCATTGCACCAAGCATTCACATCGACGTTGACCAGCAAGGAATTCGCGTTCGCGACAATGGCTCTGGCATCCCGGCTGCGACCGTCAAGTCGGTGCTCGACTTCACCGTCAAAGTGTCGAGCCGCGAGGCCTATGTCTCGCCGACGCGCGGCGCGCAGGGAAACGCGCTAAAGACATTGGTTGCCATGCCGTTTGTTTTATCCGGCGGAAAACAGGGGCGTATCGGGATCAGCGGCATACGATTGATTTCAACGTTGATCATATCCGGCAGGCACCGCTGATTGATTATGGCGTAGAGAACGTCGTTTGTAAAAACGGCACGGAATTCCAGGTCGAGTGGCCGGAATCAGCAAGCTCAGTTCTAGAGGATGCGGAGGACCGGTTTTTACAAATTGCCGAAAACTACACGTGGCTCAATCCTCATCTGACCCTTACCGTCGACTGGTTCGACCGAACCATCTCCTACACGGCCACCGATACCAACTGGCGCAAATGGACGCCTTCTGACCCGACGTCCCCGCACTGGTATAGCGACGAACGCTTCATGCGGCTTCTATCCGCCTACATCGCGCATGATGCCGACAATGGCCGCGACAGACCGCTGCGCGAGTTTGTCGCCGAGTTTCGCGGTCTGTCCGGCAGCGCCAAGCAGAAGCTGGTATTGGGCAGCGCCCGTCTTGAACGCGCCACCCTGTCCGGCCTCGTAAAGGACAACGCCATCGACCGCGACCGGGCGCGCCTGCTTCTGCACCACATGAAGTTGCAATCGAAGGCGATCAAACCTGCGATCCTTGGTGTGATTGGCCGCGCGCATTTCGAGAAGCGGTTCATCGAGTGTGGCTGCGAAATGGCGTCTTTCGACTATCGCAAGGTCGAGGGTTATGACGATGAGAACGTGCCCTTCATCGTCGAGACGGCATTCGGCTGGTTTGATGTCGAGAATGCGCGGCGTAGCATAATCACCGGAATCAACTGGTCACCAAGCGTTGCCGGACACCCGTTCCGCGTCATCGGCGGTTATGGCCAGAGCCTCGACGGCATTCTTGACCGCCAATATGTCCGGCGCAACGAGCCGGTGATCGTATTGCTGCATGTCTCCTGTCCGCGCGTTGAATATCTTGATCGCGGCAAATCTTCAGTAAAGGTGCGGTGATGCGCGGGAAAGCTATCCTCGATGCTATTCAAGGTGTCACCAAAAAGTGGGCCAAGCAGCGCAAGGCCGAAGAACGCGATGCCTCAGCAAGGATGAACCGCCGCAATGCGATGCTTCGCAAGGTGCGGCGTGTCACGATTAAGGACGCGGTGTGGCAAATTCTGCCGGAGGCGTGGGGTAAGGCTTCCGGTGATGGGAAGCTTCCGGCGTCGGCGCGACAGATTTTCTACGCAGCACGTCCGGCCATACTGGCAATGACGGACAAGGATAAATTCGACTATGGCTATTTCGCACAAACATTGCTTCCCGAATATATCAAGACGTACGGCGTCGATTGGGATGTCATCTACGACGCGCGCGGCAACTTCAACGAGCCGCATACCGGGTTGACCGTGCCGCTCGGCACATTGCAGGTCCGCAAGTATCTCGAAAAGGTCGAGCACCATTTGCAGCCGACCGGACTGCCGCTCATCGCCATCGACACCGAATTCCCGACAGTGGGACCGAAGAACCGCTATGGCGCGATCCTGTTCATCGAGAAGGAAGGGTTCGAGCCGCATTTCGAGGCGGCGAAAATAGCCGAGCGCTTCGATATAGGAATCATGTCAACCAAGGGCATGAGCGTGACCGCCGCGCGCTCGCTGGCCGAAAACCTGTGCTCCAAATACGATATTCCGCTGCTCGTGATGCACGATTTCGATGTTTCCGGTTTTACGATTGGCGGCACAATGGAGCATGACACCACCCGCTACCAGTTCCAGCGCGGCTTTCGTGTCATCGATATCGGCCTGCGGCTGGAGGATGCCGAAGAGCTTGAGGCGGAGGACGTGTTCTTTCCTGAGAAGACCGATCTTGCCGCCGTGGCAGCGACCTTGCGCAAATACGGGGCTTCTGACGCAGAAATTGAATTCCTGTTGCGGCGCAGGCAGCGCGTCGAATTGAACGCGATGACGTCACCGCAGTTCATTGCACATGTCGAACGCAAGCTGATCGAGAACGGGATCGGCAAGATTATTCCCGACAAGGAAACGTTGACCATCGCGGCCAAGCGGGCAGCGATGATTGCCCGGATGCAGAAGGCCATTGACGCTGTGGTCAGGGATGGCGCGGACGAAACAGCCATACCGGACGATATTGAGCACCAGTTGCGTAAGCGGCTTGAAGCTGCGCCCCAGCGCACATGGGACGATCTTCTCGTGGAAATCATGAATGGAAAACGATAGCGGATAAGCCCGGCGCGCCCGCATAGCGCCAGCACTTCACCGGAGCTCCGCAACCACCGCGACAACCTTAGTGCCATGGTAATATGATGTCATTGTTTCAAAATATTATTTGATTCTTCACGGAGCCTTCATGACGAAGCAATCGCCGCCCGGATGGGGCAATGACAGCCTGACCAAGTATCTGGACAACTATCGCGATAATCAATTCGCAACTTTCGTCGGCAAGCGTGCAGTGATCTCGGACCTGATCTTAATCGATGGCATGTACAAGCTGCTGCTCGACGGCGCGAAAAACCCAAAGCCGTTCATTCCGATGACCTTTTTTCTTCGCGCGCACTCCGCATACCGGTCAGCAACGGGAGCGGTTATGGCCGGACAGCTTTACGAAGCGCAGGCTCTTCTCCGCCTTTGCCTCGAGCACTCCTCCTATGCACTGTACATTGGTCCCGACACCGAGCGCTGGAAGCGATGGATGTCACGGCACGACAATGAGGACGCGCGGAAGGCTGTGCGTTCCGAATTTACGGCAGCGAAAATCCTCAAATGTATCACCTCGGTGGACACGAAGCTTGCGGCGTCATATGAGACACTTTACGAGCGATTGATCGATTTCGGCGCTCATCCGAACGAACATGGCTTCTCCATGTCATCCACAATACGGCGTGTAGACGGCGATTTGCACCTCGATACGGTCTATTTACACGGAGATGGAGTGCCGCTTGACCACGCTCTTCGTACTACTGGGCAGGTGGGTATATGGGGCCTGAATGCGGCGGAGCAGCTCTATGGCGAGCGCATGAAGTTGCTAAGCATCGCTGCCGACCTTGTGAAACTTCGAAAGCAATACTAGCGGAGATTGGCAAGGCCGTCGAAGCCGGATCAAGGTCAATGCCGCCCATAACCGTGCAGCTAGTTCAATATACTCTGGTGGCGTATACCCTTTGTTTCGCCAGTGCCCCTGTGTACCCCCGCACTACTGTTGGCGTCGATTGTGCCTGCGTTTCGAGGTTCTTGCTCCCCAGGACGGTGCGGCCCGTCACGCCCCGCTCGGACCAGGCTGATCAAGGTTGGGTTGGTTAAGCAGCGTCGCGAGCGCGGTTACGAGCTGCGCAGGCACAAACGGCTTGGCGATGAGGATGCTCTCCGGCACACCGTTTGCGCTCCACGCAGCGGCGCTATCGCCCGTGACGTAAATCACCGGTATTGCCGGCGCCAGCTCACGCGCCCGCCGCCCGACCTCCCAGCCATTGGGATCGCTGCCAAGCTGAACGTCGGTCACCAGTGCGCAAAATCGGGTTGCATCTCGCTCCAGCTCGGCCACCTCCTGGCCGCCATTGACGCAAGCGACAACATCGAAACCCTCGGCCCTGAGCGTCTCTTCGTTTGCCATCAGCAGAATCGATTCGTCTTCTACAAGCAGAACCAGCTGCTGCACCGAAGGTTGTTGCGTCATGGGCTTTCAAGGCTCCTGCCGGCCTCGCAAAGGCGCGCGCTCTGGCGCTCTGAAATGCATTCGAGGCAGAGTCGTTCCAAAAGGGCGGGACGCGACCGAATGGCGGGGGGTAGAGTAAAAGCTCTCGAAGGCTCTCAACGAGCGGCTAGGCGGTCGCGCGCGAACTTGCGGGCATACGGAAATTTTTCGCCGCCGCGATTTCGCGCCGAAATGCCGCCTGCAGGGCCGGTTTTAACCGGCTGGTCATCGCCGTTATCCTTGCCGTTTCGTTGTATCGCCCCTGAAACAACTCTCCTGCTATGCTGCGTCCAACCGTTGATAAGTGCCGTCCGGTGGGCCAGTGCAAAAAGCGCAACCTCCCGGCCTTCTCCGAGGAGGTTTTTTTATGGACGACGTTCTGCTTTCGCAATTTGAGGACGGTTTCCGCGCGCATTTCCGCGATCTGTCGCAGCGCATCGAGGCCTTGCAGAAACTGCAGATATCCAACAACCGCGCGCTGCATCGGCGTGAGACGGCGCAGCCGGGAGGCAGGCGCAACGTGGTTCGCGCCGGGGTTTTGAATTTCGTCAGCTCGGAGAGGCCTGACCTCGCCGTCAAGCATTGCTATCCCGATCTCGTCAAGGCGACGTCCAACCCGGCGCGCACCGACGTTGCTGGTTGGGCTACGGAACTCACGGTGGAGGACGGCGTAGATTTTCTGCTCGCCGGTAGCGCGCCGTCGCTGTTCGCGCGGCTGCTGTCGAGCGGCTTCGACATCGGTGGTGTCGGAAGGCCGGTCAGTGTTCCCTATCGCGTTCCCGGCACCTTTGTCGGCGGCTGGGTTTCCGAGGCGAGCGCAGCGCCAATCGAGCAGCTGCGGTTTGGCAGCGTCAAGCCGTCGATAGGAAAGCTCGTCTCTATGTCGACGTTTTCCAACGAACTTCGCCGAAGGTCCGTACCGACGATCGAACGCATCCTCGATGCGCAGTTACCCGGCTGACAGCCGAGCATTACAGCACTGTAGAAATCGCGGCCGAAAGCACACAATCAAAAAACGAATAACGCGATCTTCGAAAACTAAACGTTGACGAACCCGCTCCTCTGCCGTATATCCGGGTAATCGATCTTTTGCTTGCCGAGCTTTGTCTACCGCGCGATTGGCACCGCGCTTTAAGCGAACTTCCCTTTCAAAAATAGTCGGTTTTCGTCTGCGTGGCATTAGCTTCGCGGTTTCTCAACTCTATGCTTTGAAAGGGTTCATCATGACCACTGGCACAGTAAAATGGTTTAATTCCACCAAGGGCTTCGGCTTTATCCAGCCTGACAACGGCGGCGCTGACGCGTTCGTTCACATCTCTGCCGTCGAGCGCGCCGGAATGCGCGAAATCGTCGAAGGCCAGAAGATTGGCTATGATCTCGAGCGCGACATGAAGTCGGGCAAGATGTCGGCCTGCAACCTGCAGTCCGCTTAATTGGTATCTGCTTCCCTTTGACCACGGATGTACTGGCATCGCCGGAAGCAATTATCACTTTGAGGCTAGGCAGTTCGCCTAGCCTTTTTCGTTTTGGCCTCACAGCCCAGATCAAGGAAATTTAATGACGGAGACATATAGTAAATCTTGCCAGCAGGCCGAGACCGCCTTCGGCAGTCTTCAGACGGAGTTTTTCGCCAAGAACAATGCGGCGGAAGAGCTCCAATCCGTGGCTCAGGCGCGCGATGCCAAAACTGTCAGGCTGCGCGAAGCGCGGCTCGCTAAGGAGCAAGCCGATCGGATGTCTGCAACATCGGCCCTGCTTGCCAAGCGATCCAAGGCCGGCTGATCATCCCAAGTACGAAATCAGGATAAAAATTTGAGACACGCCAGAAATAACGAACTCACCGACCGACGCTCTGCTGCTGCGGAGGCCAAGGCATCTCTTCTCACAGCCTACCGAGCTGCAAAGACGGCGGACGAGCCGTCACAAGCCGCCAGACAGGCCGAGCGCGTCTCCCTTGTCGAAGCTCGTGAAGCGCGCCGTGCGGAACGGGAACGAGTTAAGCATGAGGAGCGAACCCGGCTCGAGACCCTTGCGGCTCAAGAACAGGCGGCCATCGAGGCAGTAGCCGCGGCCGAGATCGCGGCGCGACAGTCGGCCGAGAATGCCCGGATATCACGGGTTGTTCAAGATGAGGCCGCTCGCAAGGCCGAACGCGACAGACGTTATGCCGCCCGCAAGGCCCGGCAGGCTTAACGTTCAGGTACCCACCCTCCGTTGGGATGGGTCCGTGGAATCAGGGTATGATACAGTCATGCCCGAACTTACTCATTCCTTAGGAACCAACCATGGCACCGAACACAAACGAGCTGCAGGCAATCAACACGTCCTGGCAGATTGCGATCCAGGAAATCCTGCGCATGATCATCAGAGACATGTATCATGCCGGCGGCGAAGCATCATTTAACACGCATATCAAGCGGATCGAAGAAGCTGCGGTGGACAGCATCTACACGGATTTGAGACTCCGCGGCACCAACGAGTGGACCGAGATGTTGGTCAAGGAACGGGCCAGCAATTTCGTGACGACGCTCTTGACGTCCTTTACCTATGATCGTGCCTGACCACGATTCACGGTCAGCGCCGATACAACGGCCTTTACCAAGACGCAGAAGGAAGCTTTCGCCAAGACCGCAGCAGCGCAAATGGCGGCAGCGGTCGATGCGGCAGAAAATCTGCTTGGCAAAAACGAGAAGATCGACAGCGGCAAGATCAACGCGTTCCTGAAGGCCGGGGGCGTCGATCTCAACGCGGCTGCCACCGCATGGTGCGCGGGCTTCGTCAATTCGTCGCTGGCGCAGATGGGTGTCAGGGGCAGCGGCTCCAACGTTGCGACGAGCTTCAGCAACTGGGGAATCAGGGTCAATCCGCAGGAGGTAGCGCGCGGCGACGTGCTCGTCCAATCGCGCGGTCGCGCAGTGGGTCAGACGGGCGGGCACGTCGGTTTTGCCACCGGACAAGTCCGGTTTCGTGGCGGCAGACAGGAACTTGAAATGCTTTCCGGCAACTCGGCGGACGAGGTGCGCAAGTCATGGGTAAACGCCGGACAGGTACTTATCCGTCGTGCCACCGAGGGCATTTCCGTGCCAGCCGACCAGCTGAAGTCAGCGTCGCAGGCGTTTGCGCCGCCGCAGGGCGGGGATCGCACCGTCAAGGCGCGCGAGGAAAAGAAGGCCTTCGACGAGCTATACGCCACCAACCAGAAGCGGCTCGACCAGCAGCGCGAAGAAAACCAGATCAACGCCGACTGGACGCTGACCGCCGACCAGAAGGCGTTGGCGATCGCCAAGCAGGCGGAGGCGCAGAAACTCTACGACCCAGCCAAGGAACAGGGACTTACCATCGACGACAGGCTGCGCAGCCAGATCGACGCGCAGGCAACCGCCATGGCGCGCGCCGGGCTTGCCGCCGACAAACTCAAGGACTCTACCGGTGATCTTGCCACCAAGCAGAAAAAGGCAGCGGACGCCTATGCCGAGCTGAACCAAGCCTTCGCCGAGGGCATCAAATCCGGCATTACCGGCTTCATCAACGATATGCGCAATGGCGTTAGCGCCGGTGAAGCCTTCGCCAATATGCTCAAGCGCCCCGATCTTCCCTTTACACCGGACACGGTAACATCTCGGTTTGCGGTATTTTCTTACCACTGTGTTAGACTGGCAGCAACTGGAAGAATATTCTCTCGGCTAGGTACGACGCAGGGGCGGGGAATTGGTTGCCATCGCCTCGCCGAGAGAAACTTACAAGCTCAATGCCGTTGATCAGTTCGCGCACCTGACCGAAACGCTCAACCGCCTCGTTAATGGCATAGCAGGCCGGATCGACGAGCTAACGCCGTGGAAGTACCCGGAGCGAACACACGGCTGAAGTCCACTGTCGGCCCCATTGCGGACACAGGAAGTTAGATTGCTAAATGGCGAATTCGCGCCTTCCTTGTGGACATTCATCAATGTCCGCTTCGCGCCGCCGTTCAAGTCATTGACCCGGTAGCGGCCGCATCCTGAAAGCTGACATTCAAAGGGACAGCACATTCACGGTTGGCCGCATTCATCCGACATATTCGCCGTTTTCGAGATTGTCACAAACCTCGCATGGGTTGCAGACAGGGATACATTGCGCTTAGTGTCTTGCCCAACGATGCGATCGCCGAACTTTCGAAAAACAGGAAGTGCCCGTTGAAAGGAACAGACTTCAACGAGTTCAGGTACGGATGGCGGCTGGTGCTGGCCGGCTTACTCGGAACGGCTTTGGGCATGCCCGCCATTCCGTTCTACACGATCGGCGTCTTTGCGCCGATCTTCGTGGAAGAATTCGGCTGGTCCTTCGCGATCATTTTTGGCGGTCTGTCGCTGTTGGCCGGTGCAATTCTGATCGTCGGTCCATTTTTCGCGACGTTGATCGACAGGTTTGGTGCGCGACTGGTGGCGTCGATCTCGCTACCGTGCCTGGGCCTGAGCTACATGACGCTCGCGGCATCGAACGGCTCTATCGAACAATACTATCTGTCGTGGCTGGCTATCGCGATCTTCGGGTTGGGAGCGACCCCCGTCGTCTTCACGCGGGCGATGAATAATGCGTTCGAAGAACGCCGAGGTCTTGCCCTTGGCATCGTGCTATCTGGCGCGGGCCTGTTCGCCTTCGTGGTGAAACCGCTGGCACAACTGTTGATCGAAACTGGTGGATGGCGTGTCGCTATCTTGGTGATCGGGGCACTGCCCATATTTATCGCGTGCCCAATGGTCCTCTGGGGCTTTGCTAGGCTGCCAAGTAAGAATGCCAGCACCGAGTTGGCGATGAACGAGGTGTCGGATGGCATGAGCGCTCGTGAGGCCTTCCAGTCACGCTATTTTTGGATCTTGGCGATCGTTTTTGTGCCGATGTCACTCGCCATCGCCGCGCCATTGCCCAACATCGAAAACATACTTCGCTCGCTGAGCCTCTCGCCCAGCGAAATCGTCCAACTCGCCTCGCTCGTCGGAATAGCGGCCGTGGTGGGCCGACTGTTGGGCGGCATTCTGGTTGATCGCTTTTGGGCACCGGCAGTCGGTACGGTCATATTGACGTTCGGCGCAGTCTCCTGCCTTATCCTTTCGCTAGGCCAGGTGGACTTTCCCATGGCGTGCATCGCTATAATATTGCTTGGCCTAACTTCTGGGGTGGAATTCGACCTGATGGCCTATCTGGTTGCCCGATATCTCGGTATGCGCAGCTATGCCACGACCTACGCCACGTTGTACGGAATTTTTGTGGTGGGCGCTTTTGTAGGTCCCAGCCTGTTCGGCTACGCGTTCGACAGTACGGGTACCTATTCGGGATTACTCAAGGCCTGTGCGCTGCTGCTTGTGGCTGGCGCGGCAACGATTCTTCTCCTGGGGCCCTATCCGAACCGAAAGATCCAGGCATTCGCCTAGATCGCCGGATCAATTCTGGCCGTCAGGGTCCGTGTGGGTTTTAACCTCTTTTAACCAGCCAGCAGGGAAGCGCCGCGCTATCATGCCTACAGTCCGGATGGCTGGCTTCACTCCGCCCTCCGCCGTGAAACATCAGGAGGCGGGTTTATGAGCAAAGGAAAAGTGCTGGTGATGGGCTCAAACGCCACACGCATCGAAATTCAGGGAGCCGGCACCGGGCCTACGGGACAATATCTAAATGAAACAGTGGTGCCTATGTTGGCGCTTGTCGGTGCAGGCTATGAAGTTCTGCTTGCCACTCCCTCTGGGGCCAAGCCTTTCATTGACCCGGCATCGGACGCAGTCCAGCATTTCGACGGCGACGAGGAGGCGTATCTTCGCGGCAAAGAGTTCTTCGCCAACGATCCCTCAATGAACACGGGCCGCACCCTGCGATCTGTGATCGAGGAGGGGCTGGATAGGTATGCCGGCGTGTTCGCGCCAGGAGGCCAAGGACCCGTCGTCGATCTGATGCAGGATCCCGACGCGGGAGAGATCCTTCGGCATTTCCACGCGGCCGGAAAGCCCACCGCCTTGCTCTGTCACGGCCCGATCGTCTCGATCTCCGCAATGCCTCAGGCGAAGGAATTTCGCGCGGCGCTGATCCTGGGTGACCAGGTCAAGGCGGCAGAACTTGCCAACGGATGGCAATATGCCGGCTACAAAATGACGGTGTATTCGAGAAGCGAGGAAAAACCCATTGAGGATAACATCCTGCATGGCAAGCTTTATTTCTATATGCCCGAAACCCTGGACTTAGCTGGCGCCAAGGCGACAACCGGCCCAGACTTCGAACCCTACGTGATCGTGGATCGTGAACTTATCACGGGCCAGAATCCTCGCTCTGATCATCCGATCGCGGCAAAGCTCATCGAAGCACTCGATCGCGCCAGTCCGGCGTTGTGAAGCATATGGGGTGTAGTGTCTCGCCGTGTACATCCCTCAATCAACTGGAGCTGGTTTTATGATGCGCATTGCTTTAGTCCTCCTGTTGTCCTTGATCGCTCCTGCAGCCGCGTTGGCGCAGTCGGGCGAAAAGCCTGTGTCGATTGTTCTTGTGCATGGCGCGTTCGTCGACGGCTCCGGCTGGAAAGCGGTCTTCGACATACTGACTAACGAAGGATACGAGGTGCTGGTCGTCCAGAACCCGACGATCAGCCTCAATGGCGATGTTGCGGCCACGCATCAGGTGATTGCCGCGGCAAGACATCCGGTGATCCTCGTCGGCCACTCCTATGGCGGAATGGTCATCACGGAGGCCGGTGACAATCCGAAGGTACGAGGTCTGGTTTATATCGCTGCTTTTGCGCCAGACTCAGGGGAGTCGGTGGCATCGCTTGCGGAACAGAAGCCGCCGACGGGAGAATCGGCCGCGCCGCTGCTGCCGCCCCACGACGGTTACCTGCTCGTGGACCCGTCAAAATTCCCGGGTGCTTTCGCCGCCGATGTCGATGCTTCGATCACGCGATTCATGGCCGCCTCGCAGGTGCCGTGGGGGCTAGAAGCAGTGCAGACAAAAATCACCAAGGTCGCGTGGAAGGCCAAGCCGTCGCATTTTATGGTAACCACCAAAGACTCGATGATTCCGCCTACCTTCCAGCGGGCATTCGCGAAACGGGCCGGCGCTACAACCATGGAGATTGATAGCAGCCATGCCGTGATGCTCTCCCATCCGCGCGAGGTTGCAGCCTTCATTGAAACTGCCGGCCGTACGAAATAGCCGACTGGGAGATCCTGATCATGGCTCACATCAAGATTGTGGGGACATTGCTTGCAAGACCTGGGAAAGCGGGAGAGCTTGAGGCGTTGCTCTTCAGCATGGCGCCCCACTGCAGGGCCGAGCAGGGTAATCTGCGATGGGACATCTGGCGGGACCAGACGAAAGCCGACCAATATGTTCTGGACGAGCTCTATCTCAACAATGCAGCGGTGGAGGCTCACCACGAGACGCCGCATTTCAAGAACTATCTGTCGAAAATCCACGACCTTGCCGACCGCAACGCCATTGTGCTCGAGCCCGCACTAGTAGCGAACAAGAATGGCTGTTAAGACCTACCATCGACCGGGCTGTGTACTATCGCCTAAGTGTCTCGAGCAGGTGACGCGCCTTCGCTATGTTCGCACAGGCCGGCACGTTATCGAACTCGGCGCAGATGGGCGACAGCAGATCGGCTGCCGCCACGAGGCGATCGGTTTCGGCCCAAAGTTGCGCCAGAGCCGTCGAGGCCCGAAGCTGGAAGAAAAGCGCACCGCTTTCTCTTGCAGTCTCTGTGGCCAGCAGCAGCGTTTCCGACGCGCCCGACAAGTCGCCATCCCGCCACTGCACCAGTCCGTGCACCCGATGCAGTTCCGGCTGTGACCAGTATTCGCCTTGGCGGTCGGCACGGTCGAAGGCAGCGCTCAAGCTGTCACGGGCGAGCGCGATACGTTTATGACGCAATGCGGCTTCCGCGAGCATGGCGAGATATAGAGGCACCCGGACGAGGAAAATGTTGGAAATGAGTTGGCCTATCGCAAGTCGCATCATGTCAACGCCTCCGCCCTCGCCGTCCATGCTCCTCACGGCGCCCTCGTAGAATTTACAAACGGGTCGCCAGATGGCGATATCGCGCAAGCTAAGGTTGCGCGCTAGCATCGCAACATGTCGGCGCGCAGTTTCGCTCTCGCCGGACCACAGCGCGATAGGCAGCGCCGCCTGTGCAAGGGCGTTGGAATGCGAAACCAAGTGATCGAGCGCAAGGCTGTGATCGAGCGCCTCCTGCAGTGCCGTCGTCGCCTCGCTTCGATCGCCACACACCCAGGCCGCCGTCGCAAACGCCACCCGGATCGACACGAACCGGTCCATCTGGAATCGGGTGACGGCCGATCGTTTCGCGGTGATCGCATGCTCGCGCAAGAGCCTTTTCAGGTCATCGCACGCAAGCCGGACGTCGCCGCAGTAAAAGGCGGCCGTTGACCTTACGCGCTCGCCCTCCGCTACCACCGCCTGTTCATTTTCCCGTTCGGCGAGTTGGGCGAACTGCTTGAGAGTCGCAATTGCTTGCCGGTGCCGTCCGGTGAAGCTTTGCAGGATACCAAGTCCCCACAATGTACGCAGCTGGTAGTCGACATTGCCGATCTCGCGGGCCAATTGGTTGGCCTCCATCCACGCCGCATCGGCTTCGGGGCCTAAATGATCGGAGAAATTGAGGCCCGAGGCGTAGGACGCTATCAGTTTCATTTTGACGGCGGGGTCGCACCGAGACAGCGCTTCAACCGATTCCAGTGCCCGTTCCACGCGCCGGCGACTTTCCGCTACGGTCGACAACTCGTCCCAAAGCGAGATTGCCGCGCTGGTAAGACGCACACCGACCTCGGGATCGGCACCGTCGCCTAAGGTCCAGTCGATCGCCTTCCGCAAGTCGTTCGCTCGCGGTTCGTAGCAGGCGGTCCATTCATTCCTCGGTTGCCATTGCCAATCCGCCTCGGCTTGCTCGAACAGTTGTAGAAGATGGCGCGCATGGCTGGATTGAGCGTCGACGGCTTCTCCACTCTTGTTTAGCCGCTCGGCCGCAAAGCTGCGAGTACTGTCGAGCAGGCGATAGCGCGGCACGCCCGCATCGTACACGACCGACAGGAGTGATTTCGCGGCGAGGCTTTCAATGCACGCCGCTATCTCCTCGATCCTGCCGCCGATGCGACCGGCGACGCCGATGACGTCGGATAGAAAGAAGCTTGCCGAAAAAACCGAAAGCAACCGCAGGAGCCGGGCCTCATCCCGGGCGAGAAGTTGGTAGCTCCAATCCATGGTCGCAAGCAGCGTCTGGTGGCGGGCTGAAGTATCGCGTGCTCCTGCATTGAGAGGCTCGAAGCTGCGTTCCAGAAGACCGAGTAGGGTTGCCAAATCCATAGTCACCAGCCTCGATGCCGCAAGCTCGATGGCAAGCGGAATGCCCTCGAGTCTTCGGCAAATGGCCGAAACCGCAGGCGCGTCCATGTCATATAATTGGTAGCCACACGCCTCGTGTGCCGTTCTGACGAAGAGCTCCACGGCAGCAAAGGCCAAGGCATCCTTTCGATTGTTGATCTCTTCCTCTTCCGGATAAGCTAGTGGTGACAAGCGATAGACGCTCTCGGACCGCGAGTGGAGCGGTTCCCGGCTCGTCGCGAGGATGTGAACGCCGGGAGCTGCCAGCCTCAAATGCTCAGCGATGGCGCAGGCCGTGCTAAGAACATGCTCGCAATTGTCGAGCACAAGCAGCATTTCGCGATCCCGCAATGTTTCGACGATGCCGGCAAGCACATTGGTCCATTTGCCGCTGACGCCCAGCGAAGCCGCAATCGTCGTGTCCACAAGCTGTGGGTCGCCGATGGTGGCGAGATCGACGAAGCAAACACCATCGCCATAACGTTTCAGAATGCGTGTCGCTGCGGCCAATGCGACGGTCGTCTTGCCGACTCCGGCCGGGCCGACAACAGTCACGAATTTTTCCGTCGGAAGCTTGGCTTCGAGCGCCGCGATAACTTGATCGCGTCCTATAATCGGCGCGATGTTCGACAATTCTCTCGCTGGCGCCTGGGCATCGAAAGCCGGCGGCGAATGATCTCCTCCATAGATACGCAGCGGGGCGACAAAGCGATAGCCGCGCCCGCTTACCGTGGCAATGCACGACAGTCCTGACGCTTCTCGCTGAAGAGCACGGCGCAATGCGGCGATGTTGACCTTCAGATTGCTTTCATGGACGAAGGTGTCCGGCCAGACGAAGCTCATCAGCTGGTTCTTGGTGACGACCTCTCCCGCATGGATGAGCAGCAAGTGGAGCAGATCGAGAGCTCGGGCTCCCACCCTCATCGGTTTGTCATCAAACATCAACAATTGCCGGTCCGGAATGAACCGATAGTCGCCGAAGCAATATGTCTTACCGTCTATCTTGCCGGATCGTTTCATGCACCCACGATTGACTCCGTGATCAACGCGCCGTTTCGTACTGCGCCTCAGCATCTGACCGGATGTCCCCCAGGCTCAGCTTTGTTTGCTCTGGCGTGGGGACAATTTAACCTCTTTGTCCGCTCGCGTATAGAACCGTCGGACGTGACAGGCAGGAGTGCGCGTCGTGGGGCCGGTGATGTCGGCCCTTGGTTGTAAATGTAGACCGTCCTGGCCAAACCATGACATCATTGATAGCGGTAAACTAAGTAATCAGTATTCGATTTTACCTCTTTTTACCACGCAGGCGGTGACTGTGGTGGTAGTCGTACTTTCAACATAGACGCTAGCATACCGGCTTTCGATTAATTCGACCGAAGTGCCCATCGATCTGAATAAACGCTAGATCTTCGAAGACGCGACCCCTGAACGACTGTGCCGCATCCACCCCTGCTCAGTGAGAAGCTCGATCAAAGAAAGGCCGCATACGATGCCACGCAAGTTCAACACCCTCACGCTTTCAGACGCGAAGCATATAATCGAGGCAGGCGAGGCAAAAGCTGCCAGCATTGGCATTGCCTACAATATCGCCGTCGTCGATGCGGGCGGGGCGCTCGTTGCATTCAGCCGGCAGGACGGTGCGCTGATCGGAAGCATCGATCTCGCCATCGGCAAGGCAGTGACGGCCCGTTTATTCGATAAGACCACCGCCTATCTCAGCGAACTGGCGCAGCCCGGCGCGCCACTCTTTGGTATCGAGCATAGCAATGGCGGACGGGTCATTATCTTCGGTGGTGGCGCTCCGGTGCGCATCGGCGGTGAAATCATTGGTGCGGTGGGCGCGAGCGCCGGATCGGTCGAACAAGATATTTCGGTCACTGAGGCTGCGATCGCGGCACTCAATTCAAGCAACGCCTGAACGAAACATCGGTAATGAGAGCGGAGCGCATCGCTATTCGACCGACCGCCGCTTCCAGACATCATGCCTGGGTGCCCCCTGGCGCGAGCTCCGCCTTCAATGAAACCTGTCGAACGGCCAATATCCAATCGAAGACGGACCCCTGACCGTTGGGATGCTCAACCGCCGGTTAAAAGAAGTAAATTCTGGTCAACTGTCCTTTGCAGCTTCGGAAGCCGCGGGTACGGTTGCATGCAATAGCTGAGTCCTGGCAAATTTGGAAAGGCTTGCGATGTTTGATATCACGGTAAATGGCGTTAGGCACCAAGTCGACGTGGTTCCCGAGATGCCATTGCTCTGGGTTTTGCGCGACGAGCTTGGCATCACAAGTCAGAAGTACGGTTGTGGAATAGCCCAGTGCGGCGCCTGCACGATACAGATTGACGGAATAGCCGTGCGCTCATGCCAAGCGCGCATGGGTGACGTCGCAGGCAAGGCGATTACCACGATCGAAGCCGTCGGCAATGGCAAGCTTCACCCGGTGCAGGAGGCCTGGATCGAACATCAGGTACCCCAGTGCGGCTACTGTCAGACCGGCCAGATTATCCAAGCGATCTCGCTCCTGGAGATGATTCCCAATCCATCAGATGAGGATATCAATGAAGTCATGTCGGGCAACCTCTGCAGATGTGGCACCTATGAGCGTATTCGCGTCGCCATCCATGCAGCCGCCGAAAAGATAGGAGGCAGATGATATGGGCGAGATACCAGGTCTTTCCCGCCGAGCCTTCGTTTTCGGCTCTGCAGCTGTCGCCGGCGGTGTCGCTTTCGGTTCGTATGGTCGGGCCCAACAGGCGCCTTCTGCCCCTACTGCCAAAAATCCGTTGGCATCAGGTCTCGGGCCGGATTCGGTCACATTCAATCCGTGGGTGGAGATCAGTCCGCAAAGAATTACGCTCATTGCCCAGCATGCGGACATCGGCCAAGGCGTCGGTTCTATCCAACCGCTCATGATCGCGGAGGAGTTAGACCTCGAGCCGGGTCAGTTTGAGATTCGTTTTGCCGCACCTAGCCCCGCCTATTTTAATACCGGATTCGCTCATGAACTTGCTCCATTCATGGCGCCTGACCAAAGCCCGGAAGCAGAGAAGGCACGAGCGGCTGCTCTGGAATGGTTGAGGCAGTCGGGCCTGCAGATGACAGGGGGCTCCAGTACCATACCAGATACCTACGAAAAACTGCGCGCAGCAGGCGCAGTTGCGCGAGAAACGCTGAAAGCGGCCGCAGCCAAGCGAAGCGGATTCGCCGTTGCCGAATTACGCACCGAGGCTGGCAACGTGATCCTTCCGGATGGAAAGAAAATCTCCTACATCGAGCTGTCTACAGACGCGGCAAACATTCCTCCGGTGATGGACGTCAAGCTTCGTGACCCGTCACAATGGCGACTGATTGGCAAGCCTATGGAACGGCTTGATATACGCTCCAAAGTTACCGGCGAATTGAAATTTGGCATCGATCGCGAGATCGACGGAATGGTTTACGCAGCCGTCAAACTGAACCCCAACAAGGGTCAGCCCATAAAGTCGTATGACGCAAGCAAAGCTCAATCGATGCCGGGCGTCCAGAAGATAATCAAGATCTCGAACGGCATTGCCGTGATCGCGACAAACAGCTGGTATGCCATGAAGGCGGCCGAGCTTGTCGATTGCCTATGGGAGCCGTCCAAATACCCCGCCGAGCAAGCTGAGCACTGGAATATCGTGGGCTCTTCCTTTACTGCGGAATTCCTCGGCAAAGAGTGGCGCAATGATGGCGATATAGACGCTGGATTGAAAGAGGGCACGCTCGTGGAGGCAGAATATCGCGCCCCATATGTCGGACATCAACCACTGGAACCACTTAACGGTATAGGCATCGTTACCGACAGCGGAATGGAAATCTGGGCTGGTCATCAAACTCCGCAGTCAGTGCAATATATTGCAGCAAAAGCGATCGACATGAAGCCCGAGCAGATCACCTTTCATAACGAGTGGTCAGGTGGAAGCTTCGGACACCGTCTTGAATTCGAAAACATCAGAGTGCTCGCCGAGATCGCGAACCAGCTACGCGGAACTCCTGTAAAGCTCGTCTTCTCGCGTGAGGAGGATTTCCGGCAGGATATTCCGCGCCAGATTGCGATGGGGAGATATAGGGGTAGTGTCCATGACGGCAAGATAATCGCCGCTGACGTTCAGGTTGCAGCAACCCCTCCATTCAAAGAATTGCTTGGAAGGATGGGCTCGCCGCCCAAAGACCCTGATGCTCAACTGGCGGTTGGCATATGGAATGTATACTACGATATTCCAAATTATCGTGCGACGAGCTTCGAGGTAAAGGGACTATCCCCTTCCACCACTTGGCGGTCGGTCGGGGCTTCGGCGAACGGCTTCTTTACCGAGAGTTTCCTTGACGAACTCATCCACGCTGCACGGCTTGATCCGCTCTTGGCGCGCATCCAGTTTTGCAAGATCCCGATCTACCGAAAGCTTCTGGAAACCGTCGGAGAAATGGCCGACTGGCAGGGACCACTCGGGAACGGAAAAGGCCGTGGTGTGGCGTTTGTCGAGTCGTTTGGCACAGCGGTGGCTGAGATCGTTGAAGTGACTATGACAGAGTCGGGCATCAAAATCGACAAGGTCTGGGTTGCGGCTGACGTCGGTAAGGTAATTGATCCCATCAATTTTGAGAATCTTGTCCAAGGCGGTGTCATCTGGGGCCTTGGTCATGCAATGAACTGCGAGCTCACCTATAGCAAGGGGGCTGTCCAACAGACCAACTACAACCACCACGAGGCCATGCGCATGTATCAGTGTCCGGTGATCGAGGTTCGTGGCCTGGAAAACGATTACACGGTCAGAGGCATTGGTGAGCCGCCGGTACCACCTGCAGCACCCGCACTCGCAAATGCCATATTCGCTGCGACAGGCAAGCGCATCCGCGAAATGCCCTTCAACAAGTTCATCGATTTCGTTTGAGTGAGGGCGGATATGACAAGAATTCTGATTGCCATTACCCTCGCAGTTTGCACGGTAACACCTCTTACAGTGATGGTTTACGCAAAGGGCGAAGGTTCGAAAGACGTACTTCCCCCGGGGAGCGTCAGCAGGACGGCCGGTCTAGAGGCATGGAAAAGGATCGAAGCGGTCGTTACCCATCCGCGCTGCGCCAATTGCCATGTGGATATTCGCGGCATTCCGATTTGGACTCCAGCCGGTGAAACGAAGTCTCGAATTCATGGCATGAACATTCATGCGGGCCTGAGCCGGATTGGAGCCGAAGAAATAGCCTGTTCGGCATGCCATATGACGTCCACTCAGCCGAACGACCCTGCTCCCGCGCCACCGCGTGCAGGCATTCCTTGGCAACTCGCTCCCGTGGAGTTTCTTTGGTACGGTCAGAGTGGTACTGAGATTTGCAAACAACTAAAGGATCCGGCCCGGAACGGAGGCCGCGATAATGTGGGCTTGCTCGACCATCTTCGGCACGATGCATCATTGGGTGGGTTCATTCCAAGAAGTTGGGAACCGGGAGCAGGCCGCAGCAGGCCGCCTGGAACCTTCGAGGACCATGTCAAAGACATGGCTCTTTGGGGGGCCGCGGGGCAACCCTGTCCAAACTAAGGAGGCATAATTGCTATGTGTTACTGGGGATCAGCGGGGTTATCCTAATGCATCGAGGTACACTGCTATGGTAAACAAACATACCGGCCAATGCGCATGCGCCGCGTGAGATTCGGGTTCGACATCAATTCCGACTTTGTCGCTGTCTGCCATTGTATCGACTGCAAAAGGGCATCGGGCGGCGAAGCGATGACACTTCTCTGCGTAGCTGAAGATGATTTCACTCTCCTAAGCGGTCAACCCCAGGCTTTTCATTACACCGCTTCTTCGGGAAATGGGCTGGACCGTAATTTCTGTCCCGCTTGCGGCGCAAGACTGTTCACCAGCAACGGGGAAAGCTATCCGGGCATGGTCTTCGTCACGATCGGCGGCCTCGACAACCGCGAAGGCGTCATGCTGTGCTGAAATGTTCACCAAGCGCCGGCTCGCTTGGGCCGTTCCGCTCGAGGCGCCGCAATTCGAGGCTATGCCGGGATGAACTCTGCCGTTTGGCCGATAACTGGTCGCCGAATTTGACTATCCGCCTGAACAACGAGGGCGCGTAGGATGTTTGGGCGGATCGCAGCCATCCGCGCAGACATTACGAATGGAGGGACGAATGTTGGAGAATACCTATCGCGGTCAATGCGCTGCCGTGACCCTGCATTGCACGAACGAAGGGGAGCGGTGAAACCGCGGTCTTCGCCTTGGCGCCCGGCTATGGGATGCGTGGAAACGTCCGCGAACAGAGAGCCCTCGGAAATTGTTTGGTTTTGTAGTGCACAGGATAAACTGACGAGATCATCGGGATAGTCCGATATGGAGTTCACACAATGGCGATCACCGATGCTCGGCGGGAACAAGCATATCCAACACTTTCGACTTTCCAAATCGGGATGGCTCGACGCTTCGCGAGCGGCGAGCCGAGGCGCTTCGGCCCAGGCGACATCCTCTATGAGATCGGAACCCGCAACGTGCCTGCCTGGCTTATTCTAGAGGGCTCCGCCGATGCAATTCAGCGCGGTGCGGCTGGCAGGTCGTCCGTGATCGCCACTTACGGTCCGGGCCAGTTCACCGGCGAGACCAACCAGTTGTCTGGTCATGCAACCCTGGCATCGGTGGTCGCGGGCGAGAAGGGCGTAATTGCAATACCCTTTGATGCCCCACATCTTCGCGCGCTTGTCATCGGGTCGGCGGATGTTGGTGAGGCGATCATGCGCGCCTACATCCTCCGTCGCGTCTCGCTGATCGAAGAAGGGCGGGCCGGCGGTGCAGGGTCGATTCTGGTTGGACGCCGGGATGCTCCCGACATCGTGAGGTTGTCTGGATTTCTCACCCGCAACGGCTATCCCCACGCCCTCGTCGCCGCATGCGAGGCCGAGGGGCGCGAGCTGGTCGAACGGCTCGGCATCGCACCTGAAGATCTGCCGTTGATGATCTGCCCAAACGGCACATTGCTCAGAAATCCGAGCGACGCGGATGCTGCGTCCTGTCTGGGCGTCGTGCCGGATCTCGATCCGAAGAATGTCTATGACGTGGCAGTCGTCGGAGCGGGACCGGCTGGACTGGCCACGGCTGTCTATGGGGCATCTGAGGGGCTGTCTGTTTTGGTTCTCGATTCGCGCGCTTTCGGCGGCCAGGCGGGCGCATCCGCCCGGATCGAAAATTATCTCGGCTTCCCAACTGGTATCTCCGGACAGGCTCTTGCGGGCCGGGCCTTCAATCAAGCGACGAAGTTCGGTGCCGAGCTTGCGATCCCACTGACTGTCGGAAAGCTGTGCTGTCATGGACCTGAGTCGGAAGCTCCTTTCTCTCTCGAGCTCAGCAATGGGTGTACCGCACGGGCGCGTTCCATCGTGATCGCGTCAGGAGCGCGCTACCGACGGCCTGATGTCACCAATATCGAAGAGCTGGAGGGAGCCGGCGTCTCCTACTGGGCATCGCCGATCGAGGCCCGCCTCTGCGCCGGAGAGGAAGTCACTCTCGTCGGCGGCGGGAACTCGGCCGGCCAGGCCGTTGCTTACCTCGCACCACAGGTCAGGCACCTGCATCTCGTGGTCCGGCGACCACTCGAGCAGACTATGTCCCAGTATCTGATCGACCGGCTCGCGGTATTGGCCAATGTCGAACTCCATGTGGGCAGGGAGATTGTGGGCTTGCATGGCGACCGAGAGACAGGTTTGACCGGCGCCACCTTCCGTGACGTCCGAACCGGCGAGACCGAGGAGTGTGCTTCGCGCCATCTCTTCCTGTTTATTGGCGCCGATCCTAATACCAGCTGGCTTGACGGCTGTGTCGCGATCGACGGAAAGGGCTTCGTTCTCACGGGAGACGGTATCGGCCATGGGGAGCGACTGCCGCTGGAAACGAGTTGCCCTGGCATCTTTGCCATTGGAGACGCACGGGCCGGCTCCACAAAGCGGGTCGCGGCCGCCGTCGGTGAAGGCGCGGCCGTCATCGCGCAGATCCATTCTTTCTTGGTGCGAAATGTGGGAGGCACGTCTGCGCTGGCCGCTTCGCCGATCCCAACTTAGGCAAGTGCGAAATGAACCAAGGTGGAAACTGCTCGGCGGCGAAAATCGCCACCGACGCGCTTTTAAAGTCAAACAATCTCAAAAATCTCTCGTCCCTGCAAAAGCCCCGCTCAGAAACTTTTTCTTTGAAAATGCCGATAATGGCTGTTTTGTTGTTGAATTCGATTGGTGCTAAAAACTCTACAATCGAAATGATGCATGATCCGCGCTCCGGTTTTAAGAAGTGGATACAGGGGTGGCCGCTTGGCTGCAGCGAGCCACCGCTTTGTGAGAAGGACGCTTGTAGGTGGAGCGGAAGCGATCTAGCGTGCTTTTCAGAATGACGCTCTCCGACGTGATCACCGATCCCACTATTCAGGCCGGGACACTTGCGGCTGCGGGTGCATTTGTCTCGCGGGTGGCGCTACGCAACAACCCGACATGGCACCTGATCTTTCAGGTTACGTTTTTTGTAGTTTTGACTGTGCTGCTGCTTTACCATGATATAGTGCCATATCAGGCAGGCCCGCCCACTGCCTCCGGCGTCCAGAAAATATTCATTGGAATCGCAAAGGTTATCTGGTGGATCAACGCTGCCTGGGCGCTCGTTGGATTCGCCCGTGTGTTCCTGATCTTTGAACGGCGCCCACGCGAAGGGCGGCTGATACAGGATCTCGTCGTCGGCATTATCTATCTGGGAGCGGTTCTCTCCGTCGTCGCCAATGTCTTCAGCCTTCCCGTCGGCACGCTTATCGCCACATCCGGCGTACTTGCCATCATTCTTGGCCTTGCCCTGCAAAGTACATTGAGCGATGTCTTTTCGGGCATCGCCCTTAATCTTGGAAGGCCGTACGTCATAGGTGATCTGATTGTGCTTGGCGATGGCACCGAGGGCAGGGTTGTCGAAACCAATTGGCGTGCAACACATCTTCTCAACAATAAAAACGACCTCGTGATCCTGCCAAACAGCGACCTTGCAAAGGCAAGGTTGATCAATATCAGCAGCCCTGACCGGAGCCACGGCGTGAGTATCACCGTGCGTTTTTCGCCCACCACCAGGCCCTCGGCTATTGCAGATCTCATGCGCTCGGTTCTCTTGAGCTCCACCACGATATTGAATTCCCCCGAGCCCGGTATTCAGATCAAATCGCTCGATGGTTCGGCCGTCGAGGTGGAATTGTTCTTTCGCGTGACTGACATCGCCAGGGCCGGAGAAGCGCAGAATGAAATATTCGATCTGATCTATCGGCACAGTCTGGCGGCCGGTCTACCGTTGGCATCAGCTGTAGGCGAGCATGGCTCCCTGCCAGCCAAGACGGACACGCTGTCCACTATGCGCTCAACACAAATGCGGCTACTCGATGCGATGCCACTCTTCAAGACACTCACCGAGGACGAAAAGGAAGTTCTAGCCAACGCCATGTCGCGTCGGACCTTCCACAAAGACGAGGTTGTCGCCGAACAGGGCTGCGAGATGAAATCATTGGTGATAGTTCGGACGGGTGTTCTGGTCGTTACCCGCAAGGAAGAACGTCGGCAGCTCGAATTGAACAGGCTCGCGCCTGGGGATTATTTCGGCGAAGCCAGCCTCCTGACTGGAGCTGGAGAGACCGGTTCCGTACGCGCCCTTGCCTACACCGTTGTTTACGAGATCGCCAAGTCTACCTTGGCTCCGCTGCTGCACGATCGACCAAGCCTGGTGGAAGAACTCAGTCTTATTCTATCGCGGCGCGCCGAAGCGGAGAAGCATCTGTTCGGTAACAGTGACGAGATTGCAGGCATTCATGCGGTCCCGGGTTTGGTGAAGAGGATCAGGCACTTGTTTGAGATTGGAACGGCAATAACCTGAATTCTTAAATGACACGTGACCCAGACCCAAGTAGGTGTACCGGCCGTCATGAATGCACCGTCGGGAATGCGGCCGCCGGGCGCTGTCACTTTGTTTTTTAAAGAGCTGATACGCTTGCTGAAAAAGCAGGGCTTTTCACCCAAGCAGACGCGTCGAGGAAGGCCGACGCTTCGGCTCCGTTTCGAGGAGACCGATTACTGTGAGCGCGAAAGGTGTCAATGGGCGTTGAACTTTTGACCCCTTTGTGTATGAGGTCAGCACTTGCCCGACGCTGGTCGGGTTGCAGAGGGTCCGCAAGTGCGGCGACAGCACAATACTGTTGGCGTTGGCGGCCAACATGGGGCAGCACTATCAGGAACAACATGCCAGCCTGGCTGAATCTTGCTGCGACTAGCGCGGGACGGAAATAATATCCGAATGCACCGCCTCAGACAGTGTTCGAGAGTGTACCCAATCTAGTATCGACTATTCGTTCGCTCTCCAGCGGCAGCTTTCGGGGAGTCCAACAGATAGTGGAATGACCTACTTGAGGTCGCTTGCCGAATGGCGGCTATTCGCCGAGCCGCCCCGATAAGGGACCGACGGCTTCCGGCCCCGAAGCTGGCGTTTGGCAATTCTGGCGCGACTGCCCGCTTCGCGCCTCCATTTCGGTCGTTCGAACCGCCTTGGCGAATTCCTGAAGCTGCCAGTCCGCTAGACGGTCGATGATGTCCGGTCAAGGCCGAAAGCGGATGGGCGTCTGCGTTCAAAATTGCTCGGACCGGTGCGCCCACAACTAGAGATTGTCGCCGATTTTATTCCTCGTCGCCGCCACAAACGCGGGGAAAAGGCTTTGCCTGAGCTTTCGATCTTGGCGCAAACGCACTCGGTAGGCCTTGCGTCAGCGAGGATCACTTCTTCCGGCAGGGGTCCCGTGCCGACATCCCTTCCCGGGGAAGCGTCGGACCCCACTCCTTCACGATCCTTCAGGCGAAGCGCCCGATCGGGCTGCTCTGGTGGCGCACCCATCCTGGCACCAACGCAGCCTCTGTACCGCCAGGGCATACGCGACCGGTCATTCGCGGTCATCCAAAGGCGATACCTAAGTGCAATCTCGGCAGGACACAGTACACAGCTATATTTTCCGTGGTCGCGTCCCGAACAGGAATTCTTGATAGGAGCAATGAAAATGAAAACTTATTCTCTGTCCTCGACCATGGTCGCCCTAGCGCTCGCCTCGCTCACCTTCGATGGAGAAGTTGCGTCCGCGGCTGGCGCGTCTTCTAAGACAATCGATCGGCTATACAGGGTGGATTGCGGCCACTCCTTAGCAAATGACGAGTCCGTCTGGACGCCGGGCGAGAACAAAGGAAAATCGATCGAATTCTCATCGACGTGTTACCTCATACAGCGTGGAACGGAATATCTGATGTGGGACACCGGTGTTCCGGAAGGGACAATTGGCGATCCGAAGGGCTGGTCTACGCTTCCTAGCCTCATCGTCTATCATCTCGACAGAACGATCTCCTCTCAGCTCGCGCAACTCGGTCTGAAACCTGCTGATATCAACTACGTCCTCGTTTCCCATACGCATGGCGATCACATCGGAAACGTCGGGTTATTTCCGGATGCGACAGTTGTGATGCAGAAAGCCGAATACGTTTGGATCAACTCGCCTCCGCCGTCAGATCCAAACCTGAACACGCTTGTGAAACTTGCTAAGAAATTACTCGGGGACCCCGGCCGCCTGGAACTCGTGACCGGGGATGTTGACTTTTTTCGCGATGGAAGCGTCAGATTGCTATCGACACCTGGGCACACGCCGGGGAGCCAGTCGCTCATGGTTCATCTGGCCCAAACCGGATATGTCATCCTGTCGGGAGACGTCGTGCATCTCGAGAGCAACTTCGAGCATGACATCGTTCCCGCGTTGAACGTCGACAAAGCACAGTCGATTGCATCAATGGACCGTGTGCGGGCGCTGATAAAACAGTATAACGCGACCATGTTCATAAACCACGACAAGCAGCAGGCGGATAGCTTGAAGCTGCTGCCTGACTATTATGACTGAACTGGAGTTTCGTGTTAGCCACCGCAATAGGGCGTTTTACTGGGAACTGTCTCGGTTTGGCGTCTCTTGTCACTTCGCTTACCGGGATGGAGAAGGCGAATGTCGCGCCATATGCGCCGTTCGCATCCGCCCACAGCGTCTTGGAATGACAGCAGAACCGTTAGTTGGCAAGCAGATCAAAGCCACGATATAACCGTCAATGCACGCACTCGTTCCCAGTCTATCGCGGCGATCAAACGAACTTATTGGGGAATCAAATTGGAGAGTGGATCGTCAACAGCGACCGGAGACACCGAGAGCACCAAGCGCAGACGATGGCTTTTTCCTTTGCTACGTGTTCTTTTCGTATTCGCGGTCGCCTTGCTGGCATGGCTCGTTGCCGCCAATTGGAATAAATGGATTGGCAACGCCCGTTTCCAGGTAACACAGGACGCCTTCGTTGCAGGAGACGTCACGCCGCTTTCTGCAAAGGTCTCCGGCTATGTAGCTACTGTCGCGGTGGGAGATTATCAAGCCGTTCACAAGGGCGACCTCATTGTCGAAATTGAACCTTCCGATTATCGCGCACAGCTTGCCTTTGCTGAAGCGAACCTCGCTTCGGCGCGCGCTTCACTTGCCAATCTGGCCTATCAGCGCGATGTACAACGCGCCCTCGTGAGACAGGCCGAGGCGACGATCGCGGCTGCGAATGCAGACCTTATACGGTCGTCGCTCGAGCTGACCCGCCAGCACAGGCTTCTCGATACGCGGATTGCAAGCACCGAACAATTGGTTGAACAAGCGGACGCAACCGAAAAGCGCGCCAATGCCCAGCTCGAATTGAGTAAGGCACAGCTCGATCAGCAGAACGCACTGCTCGCCGGACTCGACGGACAGGAGCAATTGCTTGCCGCTCAGGTGAAGGCTTCCGAGGCGCAGGTCGGTCTCGCCGAGAATAATCTTCGTTACACACGCGTTCTTGCGCCGGCCGAAGGCCTTGTCGGTCAACGTCAGGTTAGGTCCGGTCAATTTGTCAATGTCGGGACACAGGTCATCGCCATTGTTCCCATGCCGAATTTATGGGTAACGGCGAACTACAAAGAGACCCAACTGACGAATATCAGGGTGGGTCAACTCGCCAAAGTAACGGTCGATGCCTTTCCCGGTGTCGTGCTGACCGGCCATGTGGACAGCTGGTCACCAGGTACAGGTTCGACCTTCGCACTTCTGCCGCCTGACAACGCGACGGGCAACTTTACGAAAGTTGTGCAGCGGGTGCCGGTAAAGATTGTGCTCGATGCCAACCCGGCCCTTGGCGAGCTTGTACGGCCGGGAATGTCGGTACAAGCGACAATCGACACGAGGTCCGCTACTGAGCCACGCCTCAGTTCTGCCAAAGCCTCGCCACAGCCATGAGTCTCCAAGCGGGGCCCTTCAGCTCGGCGGGAATTGCCCTCCATCCGGTTTCGGAACAGCATCCCCGACTTTCGATCGATTCGTACCGCCCGTATATCGGTCTCGTCGGCGTAATGTTGGGTGCGGTCATGGCCACGCTGGGCAGCCGTGTTACAAGTTTTGGCCTTGCGGATCTGCGTGGGGCGCTTGGCGCAGGCTATGACGAAGGGGCTTGGATCACCACCAGTTTCGCAGTCGGCCAGATGCTGATCGGTGTCACATCGCCATATCTCGGCGCGGTATTCGGTGTTCGCCGAATTCTGCTTCTCGGGATCATCCTGTTTTTCGTCGCGAGCCTTCTGGCTCCATTCTCTCCCAACCTTGCCGCATTCCTGACCATGCAGTTTCTGGCAGGCGTAGGATCAGGAACGTTCATTCCGCTCACGATCAGTTTTATAGTGCGGAGCCTCCCCGTAACCATGGTCATCTACGGGATCGCCATCTATGCGATGAATATCGAGTTATCCCTTAATGTAGCAGCATCTCTGGAGGGCTGGTATTCCGACAATTGGTCGTGGGCATGGATATCCTGGCAGTACTGCGTGATGCTGCCGGTTATGGCGGTGTGTGTTTGGCATGGCGTCCCTCGGGAGGAAATCAAAACTGACCTTCTGCGCCGGTTCGACTGGCCAGGTGTGGCCTATGCCGCCATCGGGTTCAGTTTGTTGTACGCGGGTCTGGATCAGGGCAATCGACTGGATTGGATCAACAACGGAATGATCAGCGCCTTGTTGGCGTCCGGTTCCTTGCTCACTGTCGCGTTCATTGTTCGCGAGCTTGGTACGGACCACCCTTTCATAAACATCCGACTGATTTTCCGCGAGAATCTGGTCTTGCTGCTGCTCCTGCTCGCGGGCTTTCGTTTCATTATTCTATCGACAGCGTACATTATTCCCACCTACCTTCAGACCGTACAGAATTTTCGGGAGCTTCAGGTGGGCTCAGTGCTACTCTGGATTGCGCTTCCGCAACTTCTCATTGTGATTCCCTTAGGCGCGCTGCTCAGACGTGTCGATGGGAGATGGGTCCTTGCGATTGGGGCTGCGGTGGTTGGCGTAGCCTGTCTGATGGCTACGAACCTGACAAGTCAATGGGCAACAAGCGATTTCCTTCCCTCGCAGATTCTACAGGCCTTAGGTCAATCCTTTGCACTGACGGCCTTGGTGGTATTGATTGTGAGATCGATCAACCCTGCCGAGGCGCTCACGATCGGCGCCCTCATCCAGATCAGCCGCTTGTTTGGCGGAGAAATTGGCACTGCATTCATGCAGACCTATGTTCGCCTACGCGAACAACTTCATTCGAACCTCATAGGCCTGCACATCGACGGGATCGCCGGATTGACACTCGACAGGATAGCGGCTTTTCGGATTGCGTCAGGACTGCACACAAGCGATCCAGCAGCTGCGACTGCACAGGCCACGAGCTTGCTCGCGACCGCTGTGGCGCGTCAAGCCGCCGTGCTGTCATTTATTGACGGCTTCTCTGTTGCGGCCTTGGGCGCGCTCGCCTGCGTTTTCCTTGTGGCAATGATGCAAAAGGGGAAACCTGCGCCGTTTTGATAATTAACGGAGCAGTTTCCTTCGCGGGCTTTCACGAACACCGCGTCGTCGACGCGGGTCACAACGTGCCGCAGGAACGGCCAAGCGCTTTCGCTGACGCTGTCATCAACTTGCACAAGCAAATGACTTGAGAGAAAGGAGAATACAAATGGCGACCGCTCTGGCCGATTTGTACCAAGGTTACATCGACTGTCTCAACTCCCAGGACTGGGACAATCTTGGAAAATATGTCGGCACCGAGGTTTCCTATAATGGAGAGAGGGTCGGTTTTGTGGCATATCGCCAGGCCCGGGAACGGGAATTCCGTGAAATCCCCGACCTGCATTTCAAGGTAAGCATTCTGGTGTCCGATCGGAAAACGGTGGCGAGCCGTCTCGAATTTGACATCAGCCCAAGCGGCGAGTTCCTTGGCCTTCCCGTCAACGGGAAACGCGTGAAGTTTTGCGAAAACGTCTTCTATGAGTATGAAGGCGGTAAGATTGCCAGAGTATGGTCAGTGCTCGACAAAGCCGCGGTCGAGGCCCAGCTCTCCCGATCCTAGTGCGAGGTATCAGCGAACGAGCGCCGGACCCGTTAGGACGATGGTCCGCCGTCGCGCGGAGAAGACACCTGCAAATCAGTCTTGATGGGCCAGGAGCAAATCGGCGGCTCCGTTTAAGTCCGACACTTCCGCATAAGGCAGCCAGTCTGGATTGCCGGTTTCTCCCCGGCGATTCACCCAGATACCCCGTAAGCCCAGTTCGTGACGCGCTTTCATGTCCCAATACATACCCATCGCGACGTGCACGGTTTGGTCGGGTGTGACGTCCATCCTATGATAGGCATACTCGAAGAGTTGTCGCGATGGCTTGTAGGCCTGCGCCTGTTCGGCGGTGATGACGTAGTCGAAGGGCACTCCGATGCGCGCAACGGTGGGAGCGATGAGATCGTCGTCGGAGTTCGTGAAGATCGCCAGCTTGTAGCGCTCGCGCAGCCGCCGCAGGACGTCCGGCACTTCCGGGTGCGGTCCCATACTCATTGGCGAAGACGCGATGCGTTCGATCTCGTCCTCGCTGGGCGTTAGACCATGCTCGGCAAAGGCGGCCGCGAAGCCGATGCGGAGGATGTCCTTATAGAGCCGGTACGGCCGCTCCGCCGTCAGACGCCGTCCCTGGGCAGAGAAGCTGTCGAGGATCGACGACGCGCTTGCCTTACTGGCGCGCTGCTTCGCAAGCGCCACTTCAATCTCTTGCTGGAGGACCTCAAACCATTGCACGAGCGTGCCATAACAATCGAAGGTAACGACTTCCGCTTTGGGCTTTAAGAAAGAACGTAGCTGGGACATCGAGCAAACCCGTTGTGAACTAAAAGACAAGAAGGCATTAAGACACGAGACTTAAGTCATAGCCAATCTATCGCGTCATTCGGCGCAGCGGCAATGCGGACTGGATCACGGAGTGCGGTCCCGGTTTTGCAACATCAAAACGCTCCGTCAGTCGAGCCAGAAATCGGGGGCGACGCCAGAAAGCCGGTTGGGGGAAGGGTAATTTCCCCTGATCTAGCTGTCAGCTTTCGCGGTCACCGCGAAAGCTTCGTAAGGGCAATTCATTCATTCATTGTCCAATATGATACCGGCGGCAACCGCGTTATTTGTCAGGTTTTGTCAACTGGGTTTCATCGGTGTCGACACAAAACCGCGAGAATCTTCGCTGATTCCTTCTTGCCCGCATTAGCGCTGACGCGGTGGTGATCGCGCGGGACTTCAAACAGTTTTCACCGGTATTGTAGACCTTCACCTTGCCGTCGTTGATCTGGGTTTTGATGCGCCCCTCGATGACCGTAGCATAGATAAAGGCGCTCTTGGTATGAGTGTGCGACGGGTTGGAGCCACCTGGACCATATTCAACCAATACGCCGCGCATGCTATTGCCGGGCACATTCGGAAGCTTTTGATCGAAGACAACCGTAACTTTGGCGTTGTGTGGTTTGTCTGGCGGCTGATTGCGCGGCGAGCTTCGCCCTTCTTGGGGCTGCTTTGATAACCGCGGAACGTGTCCGAAAGCGCCCCGACGCCGATAGGTTTCCCGAACCGGTCGAACTTCGAGCGTTCGCGCATCTTGCTTACCCGATCTTTCGCCCCGCTCCAGCCGTTCTTAGGCATCAACTCCTGCAGGACGTCGCCCATGCTCGTCGCCAGGCCAGGAAACTTCGGCGGCACCAGAAGGCGCCCCCATGTCCTTGCAAAAACCGACGATCGGGTTGCAAGACCAGTCCTGCGCAAGGCCGTAGTCCCTCGCGTTGATGCGATGGATGTCAGTCACGTACCTGCTTTGGCGAACATCCGAAGGAGCGCCGCGAAGTAGGCAGCGGACGCATCTGCTAGAGCGGCACCTTCCCGAAGGACCGGCTGATAAACTGGGCGAGGTGGGTCGACCATTAGGAACGTGCAGCGGCTGTGGTCAAAAAAGCGATTGGATGGCGGCAACGCCTAAAGGTGTAACGTCTCATTCTGCGCCGTGGCCGCCGACACATATGGCGGCAGCGTGAAGGATACTGTTACTCCTTGTTCCTCGTTTGCGCGGGCCCACAGCCGTCCATTGTGGTTCTCGACGATCGATCGGCTTACGGAAAGTCCGATCCCCATACCATCCTGCTTTGTAGTATAGAAGGAGTCGAATATCCGGTCCATATCGTCGGCCGGCAGCCCAACGCCCGCGTCCTCAACGGAGAGCTGAACGTCGCCGCCTGCGCTAAGCTCTGTCCGGATAATGATGCGCCGAGTGCGTCCGCCCGCCTCGGACATCGCATCAATCGCATTTCGGAGGAGGTTCATGATGACCTGCTGGAGCTGAACGCGCGCGCCGGCAACCGGCGGTAACTCTCCGTTCAGATGCGTCGTAACCGCGAGGCGCGCCCGTTGCAGGTCGCTCGTGGCCAGAGCGATGGCTTCCATCGCGACCTCATTCATATCAACCGGTTCAATAACGGGAGGTTTCCTACTGAACAGCGCGCGCAGCCGAACGATGACGTCGGCCGAACGGTTGGCATCGCGGATCATCCGACGTGCCGTGTCGTTCGCAACGTCGATATTCGGCGGTTCCGCACCCAGCGCGAGGAGGCAAGTGCTGGCGTTCGTCACAATTCCGGCTAACGGCTGGTTGAGTTCGTGTGCAATTGACGCTGTCAGGACACCAAGACTGGTCGCCCGCGTCACGTACGAAAGCTCCGACCGCGCTTCGTTGAGCGCCTCTTCCGCTTTTCGACTATCCGTGATGTCTTGAATTGCGCCTGTCAGCTCCTGCTCCCCATCCTTGTTCCGCTCGCTGTGTGCAAGGACACGCACATTTTTCGAAGACTGGTCCGGCATCGACAGAACAATCTCATAGTCGAAGTCGCCCCAGCCGTTGCGGGCCTGCTCGATCACATGCTTTACCATCTGGACGCTATCGGGATGAACACGAGACAGCACTGTGGAGAATGTCACTTCCGGGGCCGCGGGATCGACGTCGAAGATGCGGTAGGTTTCGGCGGACCAAGTAATCCGTTCGGTGCCGAGTATCATCGAGAAGCTTCCGGTGCGACTGAGACGCTGGGCGTCCGCAAGGAACGCCTCGCTCTGACGCAGTTTTTCTTCGGCCCGCTTGCGGTCGTCGACGTCGGTCAGCAGCCCGTACCACCGCTGGATCCTACCTTCTTCGTCTCGGAGTGGGAGACCGCGAAGTTGGAACCAGCGCCATACACCGTCATGCCGGCGAAACCTGGTCTCGTAGTCGTAAGGCTCCCCCGACACGATCGACCCCATGAACGTGTCGATGCAGAGCTGAAGGTCTTCAGGGTGCGTGATGCCGTTGGTGTCCCAATGCTTCACCTCTTCTAACGGGAGCTGGAAATAGTCGAGGAGCTGCTGATTGCCTCCCATCAACTCGCCCGCAGGCGAGAATATCGCGATCATGCCTGCTATGCCGTCGACGATCAGACGAGACTCACGCTCCCTTTCGGCAAGCGCCTGTTCGGCGCGCTTGCGATCCTCGATATCGACGTTTGTTCCAAGCCATTTAACGATCCTTCCATCGCTGTCACGGAGGATGTTGGCGCGAAACAGGAACCACCGGTATTCGCCGTCAAACCTTTGCATGCGCGCTTCGAGATCGATCGGGAGCCCGGTGCTTAGGCATGTGCTCCAGCCGCGCACCAGCTCGTCCTTATCGTCGGGATGAAGCACCGAGCCCCATCCCCACCCCTCTGCCTCCTCCGCAGTGTAGCCTGCATAGTCGAGCCATCGATCGTTAAGAAAGTCGCAGTAGCCGTCCGGAAGCGTCGTCCACACTGCGGCTGGCAATGCGTTGATGATCTTGCGAAGATCATATTCGGTGTCTTTCAACGCCTGTTCGGCACGCTTTCGATCGTCCACGTCGACATGCAGCACATACCATCGAATTACGGCGCCGTCATCGTCCTTAAGCGGATGGCCGTTTACCTGAAACCACCGATATCTGCCCTCCGCGCCGCGGAGGCGAAGCTCGATGTCGAAGGGCAACCCGTTAGCGATCGCGCTGCCTAGAACGTCGGCTACGCGATGCACGTCGCCCGGATGGACCAGGTCAGGGCATGGCCACATTCGTATCTCGTCAAGCGTGCGCCCGTAGTATCGAAGAAGATGGCCGTTCGCCGCTTCGATCCCGCCGTCCGGCGAAAGGACTGATACGCCGGCCGGAATGCTTTCGGGGATCAGCCGGGCCTCGCGTTGCTGAGCAGCCAGTTCGATCTCGGCCCTCTTGCGGTCATCGATGTCGACCAGCAGGTGGAACCAGCAGAGGATTTCTCCGTCCGCGTCGCGCAGGGGCATCCCTAGGACGTTGTGCCAACGATAGATGCCGTCTGCCCGAAGGTGGCGGCTTTCGACATTGTAGAAAGTGCCGTTGACGTGCGCGGCGATCTGATCGTCGATCGTGCGATTCAGGTCATCAGGATGCACGACCTCGGTCGCCTTCCATTCCTTGAGGGCTTCCAGGGACATACCGAAATAGTCGAGGGCCGGCTGATTGAGAGACCTGACGTCGCCAGACGGCGTAGTGACAGCGACTGGGACAGGGATGCTGTCGACAATCCGCTGGAATTCTGTTTCGCGCGGTGGGGGGGGCTCGACCGCGATCCCGCACCATTTCGCAACCCGTCCGTCGTCGATTATCGGATTACACCGGACGACTAGATCGCGAGGGACTGCGGCGGCATCCAGAACCGAGATAACGATCTCAAAGGGACTGCCCATCGCCAGACCTTGACGCCAATTCTCGATCTGACTGCGGCTTTCGTTGCCGGCTTCCGCTACAGGCCAAGTGCAGGGCGTTGATATTCCCGTTAGCGCGGCCAGGCTCTCGTTCATGTAATCGATGCATCCGTCGGGCACGGCGGTAAATACCATTCCCGGTAACGAATCGAGAATCCGACCGAGATCTGGTTGCATCCGCTTCCTCGTGCGATTTGCCTGACTGCTGATTTTAGGGACTAAAAAACTGGCGGAACAGTATCCTAAAGTGTCGGGTGGACCAAGTTCCACCATGTCTAAGAGGTAGCGTCTGGTGACTTTCCGCTCTTAAACACCTGATCGAGCGTCTCCCTGAGGACCGCCGCACTGAAGGGTTTGAACAGGCACGCGACGGCGCCGCTTTTGATAAGTGTGAGGCGCTCGTTCTCGTCCTTATGAGCTGTGATGAAGATGATCGGAATTGATACCCCGGTCCTGACGAGTTCCTCCTGCAGATCGGGCCCCGACATTCCCGGCATTGCGACGTCGAGCACCAGGCAACCTGTATCAGCCACTGTTTTCGATTCGAGAAATTCCGTCGCTGAGGAGAACGCCCGAACGTCGAACCCGAATAGCTTTATCAGGTCCGGGAGAGCTTCCCGGACAGATTCATCGTCGTCAACGACCGACACCAGAGACTCTCCAGGCATCATCGAGATACTGCTTGCAAGGTCGATGCATCCTCGGACCGGGAGTCTAACCAGACCATCCGAAAGAGCAGGCGAGACTCCGTCGCCAAATTCTTCGGCACACCGAACTCCCGGGTAAGGGCAAGGCCCATTGAAGACATTCTCCGCTCGAATCGATGAAACGCCACCGTTGAACGATAAGGCGTGGCGCCGTGGAAAGTTCCTGATCGCGACCCGAAGGCCGAAATCATTCAAGCATTGAATCTAGCTTTCATCAACGCTCACGACGTCCGGAGCGTCCGAAACCCGGCGCGCAGTTCCTCGCAGAATACCTTTGTCTGCTCCCACGCCGCGAAGTGGCCGCCTTTGGCCAGCTTGTTGAAGTGTATGAGATTGGGATAGGCCTTCTCTGTCCAGCTTCGTGGGGCCGCGTAGATTTCGTCGGGAAAGACGCTGACGGCAACAGGAATCTTGACGTTCTTCGGCTGGAAGAAGGCCAGCTTGTTTTCCCAATACAGACGAGCCGACGAGATGGCGGTGTTCGTCAGCCAGTAGAGGGTCACGTTGTCGAGGATGTCCTCGCGGCTCAATCCTTCGGTCTCGCCGTCGAATACGCGCGCGATGAGGTCGTAGCTCCGGATGTCGTGGTCGATCATCCAGGCCGCCAGACCCACGGGAGAATCCGCGATCCCCACGAGCGTCTGCGGGCGGTTCGCCATCTCGATCGCGTAGCCAAGACCATGCGCGTAGAAGTCCGCGAGCTGGTCGAAAGCGTTGGATTCGTCGGCGGACAAGCCATCCGGCTTCTTACCGCCCGGCTGCAACGCTGTCGCTATGTTTTCAGGGATGGTCGCGGGCATGTTGACGTGGATGCCAAGAAGTCCGGGCGGCGCGATCAGCGCCATCTGCTCGGTGACGGCGTCGCCCCAGTCGCCGCCTTGCGCGACGTACTTGCTATAGCCAAGACGCTCCATCAGTTCGATCCACGCGCGGGCGACGCGGATTGGGTCCCACCCCTTCTCGGTCGGTTTTCCGGAGAAACCATAGCCGGGAATGGAGGGGACGACCACGTCGAACGCGTCGGACGCCGAGCCGCCTGCTGCAGCGGGATTGGTCAACGGCTCGATGATCTTCATCTGTTCGATGATCGAGCCAGGCCACCCATGCGTCACGATGATCGGCAAGGCGCCTTCGTGCTTAGACTTCACATGGATGAAATGAATCTCGACCCCGTCGATTTCGGTCGTGAATTGGGGAAGGGCGTTCAGCTTCGCCTCTACCTTCCTCCAGTCGTAGTCCGTCGCCCAGTAGGCTGCCAACTTCTCGATCGTGGCCGACTGGACGCCCTGCGAGTTGTCGTCGACGACCTCCCGCTCGGGGAAGCGCGTCGCCTTAATCCGACGGCGAAGATCGTCGAGATCGGCTTGCTTTGCCTTGTACTTGAATCGACGTATCTGCTTCTCGTCGCTGCCGGCGATAGCAGCCGCAACGGGAAGCAGGGTCATTGCTCCGGCGACGGCTGCAGTCGCGAGAAGCGTTCTACGAGTAACTGACTGGGTATGCATTGCGCGATCCTCTGATTGGAAAACTGATGGGCCGAACCTGTCATTCCCGAAGCGCGCCATCTATTGCACCAAGGTATCGCCAATACCTTGGAATCATATCAAGGATATTGCCTGCCGGCGAATGCTGTGACGGTATCCTACGGCCAGCAGTTAGGTGAGGAATCATGGATCGCATCGACGCAATGAAAGTCTTCGTGACGGCCGTGGAGGAGGGGAGCCTCGCCGGCGCTGCGCGCAAGCTGAAGCGGTCCCCGACAGCAATCAGCCGGGCTCTCTCTCTACTGGAGCAGCACGTGGGCGTCGAATTGCTCCATCGCACGACCCGGAGCCTTAAGCTCAGTGAAGCAGGCCGGAGATATGTCGAAGCGTGCCGCAGGGTGCTTGTCGATCTCGAGGAGGCGGACATGATCGCCGGCTCGGAGCGATCCTCTCCCAGAGGAACGCTGACAATTTCGGCGCCGCCCATCCTGGGCGAAGAGGTGCTCCGGCCGATTCTCGACAGCTTCCTTCGTGAGAACGCCAACGTCTCTGTTCGGTTTTTGATGCTCGACCGCTTCGTGAACCTGGTCGACGAGGGAGTGGACGTCGCCCTAAGGATCGGCAATCTCGCCGACTCGACCCACATGTCCACACGCATCGGCGGAGATGTCCGCCGCGTCGTGGTCGCGGCGCCGCGATATCTCGACAGCCGAGCCGCAATCAACGAGCCGTCGGATCTCTCCCGCCACGACCTGATAGCCTTCTCGAACTTCGGCCTCGAATCCTGGAGCTTTGCGCCGGCCAAAGACACTTCCGTCCCAAGAACCGTCCACTTCACCCCGCGCTATCTCGTCAACAGCGTCCGAGCAGCCGCAGCGTCCGCCGCCGAAGGAATGGGCGTGACCCGGCTCTATTCCTATCATGTCGCGGAATATGTCCGAGACGGTCGCCTCAGAGTCGTTCTTCCTCAGGCGGAGCCACCTGCGCTGCCTGTCCACATCCTGACCCCTCAAGGGCGCGCAGCGGTTCCGAAAGTTCGAGCGTTCATCGACTTCGCAGTCCCGCGTCTACGTTCAGAACTTGGACGCATCGCCACGGAATCCGGCAGCCTCGAATAATTGTGCCGAAACGCGGTTGGCTGTCTGCAGGTAAACGACAGTTCTCCTTGGCGTCGTCCCCGGCTAACTTCCAGTCACGGTGATGAGCTCGGTATCGGCTTGGTGCTCGTTATCCGAGGCGGACGGACGAGTGTCGCCGGCAGCAGCGGGAACGCCGGCCCGAAAAGGACCGGCGTTCTTGCGCGACGCTCAGGCGGGGAGGATCGCCTGGGGCGCAGGCTTTCAGACCCGGAGGGCGGTCGGAATGCCGTGAAGTGAAAGATTGAAGCGGTCACGTCGGTAGGGTTTGGCCAGCCTGCTCCTTGACCAGATAGTCGGCGTACCAGTCCGGCCAAGTATCGTCGTGTTTGCCGCCGTCGCGCTTCTCATGCTCGCCATGGGCGGAAGCAACCCTTCGCAGCGCCTCTGCGAGGTCGCCTGCGGATGTGAACGCAGCGCCCTTGGCATCGACGCGACCGGGAAGTCTCGCGGTGACCTCCTGCAGCAGCCAGCCGTTTCCGTCCAGGTCGGAGAAGGAAGCGAAAGAAGCGTAGCTCGACCGGGAGGGATGTGGTCCGGGCAGCCGTTGGTCGGCGCCCTTGTGATGGAAGACGCCGCCGGGGTCGTGAAAGACGCCGCTTATCTCGGCGCCGCGGGAGGCGAGAGCGGCGTGTGCCATCTCGATGTCGCTGACGACCAAGTGGAGGCCTTGAGTGGAACCGGGTGAGGCGGCCGTCACATTCGATCCGAAGATCACGGAGCAAGGCGAGCCCGGTGGGGTCACCTGCACAACACGAAAGCCGTCCTTGCCCGACACGTCGGCGTCGAGCCTCCAACCAAGGCCGGTGTAGAAGGACTTGGCGCGATCGACGTCGGACACGGGAATGACGACGACTTCGAGCTTCATGTCGATCTGATCTGTCCGCGCTGAATTGGTTGGGGTGGGTGCCTGGATAGCCATCTCGATCTCCCTGTTAATCGCGGTCACCTTCACCGCGATCGGGACGATGCGCCGTCGCCGTCCCCGATGTCCATTGTTCGAAGGTGTCGATGGGTCGGACACGTCGCTAACCGATCCCTTGGTATCGCCGATACCTTCGAACAATATCTTCGGCAGCCCTGCCGGACGATCCCTAAGACGCAATCCAACAACTCAGTTTTAACGGAGGACGTTATGTTAGGAGTAGAAACGGCAAGCGCACTGTCGCCGACACGGCGCGAACTGCTTGCCGTCACGGCCACGACCGCGGCCCTTAGCATTCTTCCCAAGGCTGTCAGGGCAGCAGCGGAGGGCGATGCTATCCGCCCCTTCAAGTGCGCAATCCCGCAGCGGGAGGTCGATGAGCTGCGCCGCCGTGTCCGTGCGACACGTTGGCCCGGCAAGGAGACGGTTCCCGACCGCTCTCAGGGCGTCCAGCTTCAAAAACTGAAGCCGCTCGTGGAATACTGGTGCAAGGAGTACGACTGGAGACGCGGCGAGAAGAAGTTGAACGCCCACGCGCAGTTCATGACGAAAGTCGACGGCCTCGACATTCACTTCATTCACGTCAAGTCCAAGCACGCGGACGCGCTGCCGCTGATCATGACGCACGGCTGGCCCGGATCGGTGCTCGAACTCGTCAAGACGATCGGGCCGCTCACCGATCCGACCGCGCACGGCGGCGCCGCGGAGGACGCCTTCCACGTCGTCATACCGTCCATGCCGGGCTACGGCTTCTCGGAGGTCCCAAGCGAAACCGGATGGGGGCCGGACCGCATCGGGCGTGCTTGGGACGTGCTGATGAAGCGGCTCGGCTACGACCGTTATGTGTCGCAGGGCGGAGACTGGGGCGCTGTCGTATCCGACAAGATGGCGGCCCAGGCACCGGACGGACTTCTCGGCATCCACACCAACATGCCGGCGACTGTTCCGCCCGACATTGCGAAGGCGCTCGCCGATGGCGAACCCGCGCCGGCCGGGCTTTCCGAAGACGAGAAGGCCGCCTACGAGCAGATGAACGCGCTGTACACGAAGGGCGCCGGCTACGCTTTCATGATGGTCACGCGGCCGCAGACGCTGGGCTATGCGTTGACCGACTCACCGGTCGGTCTCGCCGCCTGGTACTACGACAAGTTCGCCGACTGGACCTATAGCGGCGGCGATCCGGAGAACTCGCTGACCAAGGACGAGATGCTCGACGACATCTCGCTCTACTGGTTCACAGGGACCGCCACGTCAAGCGCGCGGCTCTACTGGGAAAACAACGCCAACAACTTCAACGCCGTCGACATCAAGATTCCGGCCGCGATCACCGTGTTCCCCGGCGAGATCTACCAGGCGCCGAAGAGCTGGGCCGAGAAGGCGTACCACAACCTCATCTACTACAACAAAGTCGACAAGCGCGGTCACTTCGCCGCCTGGGAGCAACCAGACCTTTTCTCATCGGAGCTGCGTACGGCGTTCAGAACGCTGCGCTGACGTTATACCGAAATCACCTCAACCAAGGAGAACCACAATGACAAACTTTCCAAAAGGCACTGCGCTGATCACCGGAGGATCGTCGGGTATCGGAGCGCTCTACGCCGACAGGCTCGCCCGCCGCGGCTACGACCTGATACTGGTGGCGCGCAGCCAGGATGCGCTCGCCCGGATCAGCAAGGACATCGCAAGTTCGACCGGTCGGAACGTAAAGATCGTTCGGGCGGATCTCGGCCAGCGCGACGACCTTCTGAAGGTCGAAGGGATCCTTCGGAGCGACCCGTCGATCACCATGCTCATCAACAATGCCGGGGTCGGCGCGGTCGAACCGTTGCTCATGTCCGACGTCGAGGCGATGGAAAAAATGATCGCGATCAACGTGACGGCTCTGACTCGTCTCGTCTATGCCGTCGCGCCGTCCTTCGTCGCACGCGAGCACGGCACGATCGTGAACATGGCCTCGGCATTGGGCGTCGCTCCTGAAATCCTCAACGGCGTCTACGGCGCGACGAAGGCGTTCGTCATCGCTCTGACGTTCTCTCTGCAAAAAGAGCTGGCAGAAAAGAACATCCGAATCCAGGCCGTACTTCCCGGCGCGGTGGAGACGCCTTTCTGGGAGGCGTCGGGCAGCTCGCTCGACCGCCTGCCCGACCAGATCGTCATGAAGGCCGAAGATGCGGTGGATGCTGCACTCGCCGGTCTCGATATGGGCGAACTGATCACGCTTCCTTCGGTACCCAACATAGAAGACTGGAACGCGTATGAGGCGGCCCGTCAGAAACTGATGCCCAATCTTTCGCGCAACGTTCCCGCTCCTCGCTACCGGACGCCGGCGCTGGCGTCCTGACACCCGTGCTCCAACACTCAAGATGAGAGGCAGAGATGTCCGACAGGGATCTTTTGAACCGGTTTCCGCGCGTGCGCCTGATGAACGGAGCGACGCCGATCCAGCGGCTGGCTCGTCTGGAGCAAGTGCTTGGCGAGAACCGACGAGGCGTCTCGATCTGGGTGAAGAGAGACGATCTCATGGAACTCGGGGGCGGGGGCAACAAGCTCCGCAAGCTCGAATTCCTGATCGGCCAGGCACGGTCGGAAGGCTGCGATACCCTCGTCGTAACAGGGGGAGTTCAGTCGAACTTCGCCCGTTTGGCCGCGGCCGCCTGCGCTAGAACCGGACTTGCATGCGAGGTCGTCCTGGCTCAAATGGTGCCCCGCGGGACCGAGATCTACCAGGCCAACGGCAACGTCTTGTTGGACCGGGTCTTAGGCGCCCGCGTCCACGTCCTCGGCACGGGCGACGATGCGGGCGCGTTCGCCGCGCGCCGTGCGTCGGAAATCGCCGCGGCCGGAGGGAAGGCTTTCGTCGGCACGCTTGGCGGTTCGACGCCGGTCGGAGCTCTGGGCTACGTCGACTGCGCATTCGAAATCGCAGCGCAATCGACTCAGATGGGCATCGCGTTCGACCACGTCGTCATCCCGAACGGTAGCGGCGGCATGCACGCCGGTCTGGCCGTGGGTGATGCCCTCGACGGGAAAAATCCGTCCAGGATCAGAGCATACACCGTTCTCTTGCCAGCGGAGAAATGCGTCGCCGCGACGCTAGAGAAGGTCAACGCGGTCTTCGACCTCCTCGGGAAGAAAGACCGAATTCGAGCGGAGAAGCTGGCGATAGACGGAGCGCAGCTCGGCGGCGGCTACGGCATGCCGACGTCCGAAATGATTGAAGCGATTAGGCTCGTCGGCCGCACTGAAGGCCTGCTTCTGGACCCCGTCTATGGAGGGAAAGCCTTTGCCGGCCTGCTGTCCGATATCGAAAACGAAGTCATCGCGCCAGGATCGAACGTCCTGTTCGTCATGACGGGAGGTTCTCCTGGGCTTTATGCCTATGCAGACGCCCTGAGCAGCACCTGATCCTCTCTCCACGAGGGTCATCATCATTAACACGATATAAAATGAGGAATGCCATGCCTACGAAACCAAAAATCGCCATTATCATCGGCTCTACAAGGCCGACGCGATTCGCCGACAAGCCCGCGCAGTGGATGCTGAAGCAGGCTCAGGCCCGCGAAGACATCGACGTCGAAATCGTCGATCTGCGTGACCATCCCCTGCCGTTCTTCGACGAGGTGGCGTCGAACGCCTACGCACCCAGCCAGAGTGCTGAAGCCGTTCGTTGGCAGCAGACCGTCGCCCGCTACGACGGGTACATCTTCGTCGTCGCGGAATACAATCGCTCGATCACCGGCGTACTGAAGAACGCTCTCGACCAGTCATACGTGGAATGGGCGCGCAAGCCATTCACCGCGATTGCCTATGGCAGCGCGGGCGGGTCGCGCGCACTTGAGCATCTGCGCGGAATTGGCGTCGAGCTGCAGATGGTTTCCACGCATGCGGCCGTTCATATCGGCGGCAGCGATTTCTTCACCGTCTTCTCGATGGGCGGCAACAAGCCTATCGAAGAGATCGAAGCCAACCTCCTGCCATCGGCGAAGACTGCGCTTGACGAGCTGGTCTGGTGGGCGAAGGCCACGATGGCTGCGAAGGCTTCCGGGGTCTAACCCTTGTAGACACGGAGCGGGGGCGTGAGGCCCCCGCTGCAGTTCTATTTCTGCACGCGAGCGGCGGCCTGAACATCCTTGAGTGGGGTTGGAAGCAGGCCGACCGGAAAGTCCTGGTAGGAGACCGGGCGCAGGAAACGATAGATCGCCAATGTGCCTACCGAGGTCGATCTTCCGTCCGACGTCGCCGGATAAGGTCCGCCATGGACCATCGCCGGCGAGACCTCGACGCCCGTGCCGAAGCCGTTGACGAGGAGCCGGCCGGCGAGAAGCTCCAACTGCGGGATCATCTGCGAGGCGGCGGCGACGTCCTCGGCATCAACGTGTAGCGCGATGGTCAACTGACCTTCTAAAGATTCGACGACCCTACGCAATTCGCTGTCGTCGTGGCAGCGAACGATCAGCCCCGCCGCGCCGAAGACTTCTTCCTGAAGCTCTGGATTGGCGAGAAAGGCAGCAGCCGTCGTCTGGAAAAGCGCGGCAGAGGCCTGATGTGCCGTTCCATTCTTCCCCGAAGAGATCAGCGAGACCGATGATGCGGCCAACAGCCTTGCCACGCCTTTTCGATACGCCTCGCAGATGCCGCCCGTCAGCATGTTCTGAGCCGGCGCTTCCGCTAACGTTGCGGCCGCGCTCTCGATGAAGGCGTCGAGGCCAGCACCCTCGATGGCGATGATCAGTCCAGGATTCGTGCAGAATTGACCGGCCCCGAGGGTTAGCGAGGCCGCAAACGATTTCCCGATCTCCGCGCCCCGCCCCAGCAGTGCGTTTGGATAGAGGATGACGGGGTTGATGCTGCTCATTTCAGCGTAGACGGGTATTGGCTGCTTCCGCTCCGATGCGATCTTCATCAGCGCGGTCCCGCCACGGCGCGAGCCGGTGAAGCCGACGGCGCGGATACGATGGTCGGCGACCAGCGTCTGGCCGACTTCGAAACCTACGTCGAACAAGAGCGCAAAAGTGCCCCTTGGAAGGCCGGATATCGCGACGGCCCCGACGACGGCCTTGCCAACGAGTGCGGAGGTTCCTGGATGGGCGGAGTGCGCCTTGACGATCACCGGACAGCCGGCGGCGAGGGCCGAGGCAGTGTCGCCACCAGCGACAGAAAACGCTAGGGGGAAGTTCGATGCCCCAAACACCGCGACTGGTCCGAGAGCGATGTTGCGGAGCCGAAGATCGGGCTTCGCCACCGGCTTGCGGTCGGCGTCTGCGGGATCGAAACGCAGTTCCTGGAAAGCTCCGTCGCGGACTTCCTTAGCGAAGAGCCTGAGCTGTCCTACCGTTCGGGCACGCTCTCCTTCGATGCGGCCGCGCGGCAGCCCAGTCTCCTCGATCGCTCGCAGGACTAGTTCGTCGCCAAGGGCCAGAATTCCTTCCGCAATGGCTTCCAGAAAGCGGGCTCGATCCTCGAGCGAAGTTTCCTTGTAGACCGGGAAGGCGTCCCAAGCCAAAGACGCGGCTTGGTCAATCTGCTCCCTGGTCGCGCCCGCGAAACTCGGTTCCATGGGGCTGCCGTTGGCGGGATTGACGGCGGCGAATGTCGCGGCCGAGCCGCGGACGTTCGCGCCGCCGAAAAGGAGGTCGCCTGAGAGTGTCATCATGGATCCTTTCGAAACTAGGAGTCGGTTCCGTCCATCATTCATATGGGAGGCTCGACGCGAACCGTTGGCCTTGGCTTTCGACCTCAAATAGGCGTCCACGCGAGGCATGCCAACCCTCGGCATGCAAATAGTATTACTTTTCAAATTGAGCTGCATCCGGCGAGCTTTGGGCCCGCCGGATGCAAGTGACCCATAAGATGGCAGATTCACACAGCCTGTTTGAGGGCGATCGCAGCCACGGTCTCCTTCGTATCGACGATGGCACTGGCATAGCTGGGGAGATTGACCTCCAGCGCCGCATGCATCATTTCCGACGAGTAGTCGGCGACCGCGTCATTCACAACGGTGACGTCGTATCCGAGCTCGGCAGCGTACCGGACGGTGGCTTCGATGCATGTATGGGCCACCAATCCGATCACGATGACACGCTGGATGCCATGCCGCTTCAGCTCGAGATCGAGATCGGTATTGGCGAAGCCGCTTGAGCACCAGTGCTCGGATGCGACGACCTCGCCAGCCACGGGCGCGAACTCGGCTCTAAACTCCCCGCCCCAAGTGCCGAACTCGAAGCTCTTGCGGTGCCAGGCCGCACGCTGAATCGGCGCCACGTACTTCCAGTTCTCGTAGTCTCCGGCCCGATAGCGATGGTGCATCGCGAAAAACACGCGGAGCTTGGCTTCGCGGGCGGCAGTCAGCACTTCGAGCATGTGCGGTACGCAGTTGTTCGCCTCGGCGACCGCCTTGATCCGCGGCCAGATTTTGCCACCCTCGGAAATGAAGTCGTTGTACGGATCGACCACCAGGAGTCCGGTATTGCTCCTATCGAAGGATAGTTCAGTCATGATGTTCTCCTTCGCCGGTTTAGGCCGCCTTCGTCGCGGAGTTCCTCAGGGCCGCGCGCTCGATGCTCGCCGCGAACAGCGGCGTCTCGCCCTTGTTATGGGCGATGGACATCGGCTGTCGCTGCGTACGGAAGAGTTCGAACGGGATGCCTTGGCGATCAAGGAAGGCCATCATTTCGTCCGTCGCGTAGGATTGAACGCGGTTGGTGAATTCGCAGCGGTTCGCATCGAGCTTCTTCACGCTCAGTTCCCATGTGACGTGGATGGTGACCCGGCCGTTCGGCGTGAAGACGTCCGAATCGGAGTCGAGGATGAGATGATGCTTTTCGCCGAGTGTCTCATGGTAATGCTGGACCATCAGACTGCCGCCGATCGTCTCGACGTTAATCGACATCCGCGTGCCGTCGTCCGCCGTCGTGAAGCCCGCTGCGATGTGGGCGGGCGAGCATCCCTGGTATTCCTTTTCGGGTAGGTTAAAGCACCATGTCGGAATATCGATCTTCTCGATCGGGGCGTTGATGATGGCCGAAAAGCTGGAATCGACGATCTGGTTTTCAAGACTGTGCATGAGACTTCTCCTTTGTCGTTGAGTGCGTTGAAGGATGTCGGATGCCCGTGCGACCTGCCGAGTCCTGGCGCGGGCACCGCCTCGGCCTACTCGTCGGCCAGAGTTTGCGTGTAGTGTCCGAGCCGGGCTTCGACGTCCGGGTCCTTCTGCAGGCCCATTTCCATCAGGCGTCCGACTTTCTTCTGCGCCGCCGGCCGTTGGACAGAAGTTATGAAGGCGTCCCAGCCAGCGGCGATCTCGGGATCGCTCGGAAGGCTCGCGAAATCGACCAGACGCTTGGTGTCTGCAATCGCCTGTCGGTCGAAGCCAGAGATCCGCGTCGCCAGGGCCTCGACGAACGGATCGAGCTTGTCATCGTCGAAGGATCGGTTGACGTAGCCGTACTCCTCAGCGAGTTCACCGTTGATGTCATCGGACCCGAGAAGGACTTCAAGCGCTCGACCGCGCCCCATCAGCCGCGGTAGTCTTGCCATCGGGCCGCCACCGGGGACGAGCCCCGCGCCGACCTCCCACTGAGAAAGAATTGCCTTCTGACGGCTCGCGAAGCGCATGTCGCAGGCGAGAGCAAGCTCGCTTCCGACCCCCGTCGCGCGGCCGCGGATGAGCGCGATAGAGACGACTGGTGACTTGCTGATACGGACCAGCATGTCGGGCAGCGGGTGCAAGCCGGTCGGGCTAGAGGGGAGGCCAGTGGATTCGGCGAGAGGCGGCGTAAAATTGTAGTGGGTGAGGAAGAACCCCGGTACATCGCTTTCGAAGACGACAACTCTAAGATTAGAATCGCTCTCGATTGCGGCCACAACTTTCTCCATCTGGGGGATCGTCTCCGGTCCGAAGATGTTGAAGGGCGGGTTGTCGAAGGTGACGCGCCAATAGGCGGGCGTCCGCTTGTCTACCTTGATCTGCACATGTTCCTGAACTGCGTCGGCCTTGGCCTCTGCCGTACGATCCACCTTCTCGGCGACCTTCGTCTGACCGGAAAGGGCAAGCGTCGGAAGCAGCAGCAGCGCCGCGGCGGTAAGGGTTTTCGACGACATCGCGATGGCGCTTGTAAGTGTTGGTTGTCTGACCTTCATGGCTGGCTCCTTTCTTAAGTTTGTGAGACGAACGCTGGCCCGATCTCGAAGACCAGTTCGATCTCGACAGGCATTCCAAGCGGTATGCTGGAAACGCCGAGGACGACACGGGGAGGGAGCCGGGCGGAGCCGAACACGTCAAGCAACACCTCTGACGCTCCGTCAGCAACTTTGGGGTGTTCACGAAAATCGGCAGGGCAGGCGACATAGACGCCCAACTTGGCGACCGATTGGATTCTGTCCAGCGTTCCTAGCTGCGACCGCGCGGCGGCTAGACCACTAAGGCAGGCCGCTCGCGCCGCGTCGTAGCCTTCCGAGACGGACAGCTCGCGCCCGACGATGCCCGTATAGAGTGGCACATGTCCGGCGACCGGCAGCATGCCGCTTAGGAAAAGCAGCGATCCGCTTTGGAACGCTTCGACGTACGCGCCGAATGGCGTGGGCGCCTTCGGGAGGCCTATGGCTAGTTCCTTGATGCGCGCCTCAGCGCTCGCGACTACCATTTTCCCAGATGTGCGCCGTTGTCGACGTGCAGCACCTCGCCTGTGATATTGGAGGATTCCGTAAGATAGACGACGCCGTCGACAATTTCCTGTACGGCCGTGATAGTGCCCATCGGCGACAAGGATTCGAGGAATGTTCGCGGGTTTTTCGCGTGGAGGGGGGTGTCGACGACGCCTGGCGAAAGCGCATTCACACGGATGTTGTTCTTGGCGAACTCCAGCGCGAGGCTCTTCGTGATCGCGTTGAGTCCGCCCTTGGTGATCATAGGCAGCGACGCTGTCACGCCGGCGATCGGATGGTCCGTCAGGGACGACGTGATCGTCACGATACTCCCGCCAGACTTCTGACGTAGCATCTGACCGATGGTGTGTTTCGTGAAATGGATGAACCCTTCGACGTTCGTCGCGCACAGGCGTCGGAAGTCTTCAATTGTGTATTCGAGGAACGGCTTGGTGAAGAAGACCCCGGCATTGTTAACGAGCGCATCGATCGAACCGAATTGCTCCACCGCCGCTGTCGCCACCCGCTCGGCCGTTTCGGGATCTGCGACGTCGCCGCTGATCATCTCCAGCCGGCCTTCTCGGTCGAATAGCGTGCTCTCGCTGATATTCCGAGAGGTTCCGACGACATTCCAACCCTTGTCCAGGAACGTCTTGACGAGTCCGGCGCCGATCCCTTGCGACGCGCCGGTGATGATAACAGTCTTATGCACGCTCATGCCTACCTCCGTTCTGGCGACGCGGATTCCTTCGGCCGCCAGGTGGCGGTCGGTCGCTTTGTTCCTCGTGTGATACTTTGATCCAGCCATCGGCCGGGAGCTGCCCGGCAGTCGCCGTCGTCCGCTCCGCTACAACCATCGCGCCGAAAATCGGGACCCGATATTGTACGAAGGTGTTCCCGATACCTTCGGATTGGGTCGTTGTTCAGCACACCAAGGTCCAATAGACGTGGCTGGTGGCCGGGGGTATCAGCGTTGCAACGTGACAAGGAGTCCACATGACCCGCTGGCCGGATCGCCGAATTCTCGACCTTTTTGGAATCGAGCTTCCCATCATCCAGGCGCCGATGGCCGGCGCTTCGACGGTCGAAATGGTCGTCGCCGCGGCCAAGGCCGGCGGTCTGGGTTCCCTCCCGAGCGCTCTGTTAAACGTCGAGGGGTTGCGCCAGGCACTCCATGAGATTCGCGGCGCTAGCCACGCACCTGTGAACGTGAATTTCTTCTCACACGTTTCTCCCGCCGAAGATCTGGCGGCGCAGATGCGATGGCGAGCTCTGCTCGCGCCCTACTTCGTAGAGGCAGGACTTGACCCTGCCGCGCCGATCGCCGCGGCGGGCCGCGCACCATTCGACAGTTCGTTCTGCAAGGTTGTCGAGGAGTTGAAACCGGAGGTCGTGAGCTTTCATTTTGGGCTGCCCGAAAAGTCACTAGTCCAGCGTGTGAAGGCGACAGGTGCGAAGATTATATCATCCGCGACGACCGTGGCCGAGGCCGTCTGGCTCGAAAAAAATGGCGTCGACGCAGTCATTGCCATGGGTTTCGAAGCCGGCGGACATCGTGGGAACTTTTTGAGCCAGGACATGACGACCCAGGTTGGAATCATGGCGCTCCTGCCCCAGGTGGTCGACGCGGTGCGGGTGCCAGTAATCGCTGCCGGCGGCATCGCCGACGGGAGAGGTGTCGCCGCCGCCCTAATGCTAGGCGCTTCCGCCGTCCAGGTCGGGACCGCATACTTATTCTGCCCCGAGGCGAGGATTCCCGCAGTTCACGCCGAGGCGCTGGCTTCCGTCCGAGACGACAGCACCGCGATAACGAATGTTTTTACCGGCCGTCCAGCGAGAGGCGTTGTAAACCGTCTAATGCGCGATCTGGGTCCAATCTCGGATACCGTGCCGGCATTTCCGACTGCCGGAGGAGCTCTCGTTCCCATCAGAGCGATGGCCGAGGCGGAGATGCGAAACGATTTTACGAACCTTTGGTCCGGTCAATCGGCCAGTCTTGCTTTGAGAGTCGGGGCTGAGGAATTGACGCGCGCGCTCTACCAGTCCGCATTCGACGTCATCGCACGCCGCAGTCCGACCTGACGGCATTCCGTCGATCCTTCCGGATCGCGGCAAACAATCTGCCGCAGAGTGACGGTTCACACAAACGTGGGCCATCCTACCTGAGGGTGGCGCGAGCATCTCTTGATCGTGGGACATGTCTCAAATCGAACGAAGGACAGCGTCATGTCGAAACACAGCCCTAGTCCATATGTGGTCGTCCTCGCTGGATCGGCGTCTCTCGCCATCGCCATGGGCGTCGGACGGTTCGCCTTTACTCCGATCCTGCCGATGATGCTGCACGACGGCGTCTTGGACCTCTCGCGAGCCGGAGGCCTCGCCACCGCAAACTACGTGGGCTATCTGGTCGGCGCGTTGGCGGCGATGGCAGTGCCCAGGAGGTGGGATCATACCTTCGTCATCCGCCTGACACTGGTGGCCACGGTCCTGCTTACCGCTTTGATGTCTGCGCCCTACGCCGATGCCTGGGTTGCTCTTCGGTTTCTCGCGGGCGTGGCTTCCGCAGTCGGATTCGTCTTCACCTCCGGATGGTGTCTTGCCCAGCTTTCGGGAACTGGTAGCTCGATCGGAAGCGCCATATTCACCGGTCCGGGGGCGGGCATCGCAGCGTCCGGGTTGGCCGCAAGTGGAATGACCTTGCTCGGGCTATCGGGCAGCACGGCCTGGCTTGTGTTTTCCGCCCTCTCGGCGATCATCAGCGCCATTATCTGGAAAACCTTTGGGAATAATTCGAGCCCGTCCGACGCCTACTCGGTCGGGACCTCAACGCGGGCGTCTGGCAGGGTGCCAAAATCGGAAATGCCACTCTTTGCGATCGCCTACGGGCTGGCCGGGTTTGGCTACATCATCACGGCGACCTATCTTCCGGTCATCGCGAAGAATACCATCCCCGGCTCGCCGCTTCTCACCGTCTTCTGGCCGCTTTTCGGACTTGCCGCAGTCGCCGGATCATTGCTCGCCGCGCGCGTGCGGCACACCGCCGACGTCAGGCTCCATCTCGTCGTCGCCTATCTTCTGCAGGCGGTCGGGGTGGCGCTGTCGGTGGTCTGGCACGGCGCCCCGAGTCTTGCGTTCAGCAGCATTCTTGTCGGCTTGCCTTTCACCGCCATCAGCTTCTTCGCGATGAACGAGGTCAGAAGGATACGATCGACGCATCACGCGCGGTACATGGGACTTTTGACGGCCGTCTTCGCGATAGGGCAGATCATGGGGCCGCCTGCCGTCGGAGCGATCATGGCTCGGGTGGCGGACGTCGACGCAGGATTCGATCTCGCGCTCGCCATCGCCAGCATCGCACTGGTGGTGGGGGCTGGGGTTTACGTCGTCATGATCCAGATGTTTCCGGGCGAGCGAAGCTCTACGAAGGTCGTGAAGGCCGCCCGGCACCCTTAGGACGTCAGTGGCCGACGCCGTCGTCCATGTTCAAGCGGGCGGCCATTGCCATGAGTTCAGGCAGCGAACGGGCGCCCGTCTTCTTCATGAGCCGGCCGCGATGCGCCTTCACCGTGATCTCACTAATCCCCAGTTCATAGGCGATCTGCTTGTTCAAAAGCCCCTTGATAATGCGAACCATGATCTCGCGTTCCCTAGGTGTCAGCGCGTCGTATAGGTGCTGCAGCTGGGAGAGCGCCGCGTTCTCGTGCTTAAGCGCCTCGCTGCGCGCTAACGCGGATCGAACGGCGCCGAGCAGTTCCGCCGAGTCGATAGGCTTTGTAAGGAAATCCATGGCGCCGGCCTTCAACGCCTGGACGGTTGCTGGAACGTCTTTGTATCCCGAGATGAAGATGATCGGCATCTTGTTTCCGCTCTGAGCAACCATGCCCTGCAGGTCGAGACCATTCAGATCCGGCATGTTCACGTCGAGCAGTAGGCAGCTCGGGGCCGCCGTCTGAGCGGCCTCCAGAAACGACCGCGCGGAACTAAACAGTGCTGGCTGCCAGCCCGCGGCCGTAATCAGCATCTCGAGAGACTCACGGACGGACAGGTCGTCGTCTACGACGAAGACGATAGGTGGTACGACCGCGTCGATTGATGAAGCTACTGCGTCAGTCATCCTCGTCGTCATCCCTTGCGTTTGATTTCCCACCAACAAATGCAAAGTCTTTCCCCCTCGTCAGCCGGAACATAGCATGTTCGACGGTCCACGGCATCGGCGATCCCGCGCGTCGCCGGCCAAAAAAAGACGTCGCATCTTACAATTTCGATTTCCATTGGACGATGGTATCGGGCGGCCGGCTTATTCCGGGCGGCGGAAACCCGATTGTGACACCATCGTACAATGGAACCCCGAGACTTCTTTAAGCATCCTGTTTCTGTCGATGGAGGAGGCATACCTGCGGCTCATGTCCGACCGCAACAGGGCTCCGCGCCCGCAATCAACGGAGAGAGCGATGAGTAGGATCCTGACAGTGCTGACCTTGCATGATCGTCTCGGAAACACGGGAAGAAAGAACCGCTTCTGGCTGGAGGAATTCGTGGCACTGTACTACGCCTTTAAGGACGGCGGGGTGGCGATCACCGTCACCTCGCCGCGCGGCGGACAACCGCCGATCGACCCGAAAAGCGACGAGCCGGAAGACAAGACGCCCTCGATGACCCGCTTCAAAGTGGACAAGGACGCCCAGTCGGTGCTTGCCAACACGGTGCGTCCCGCCAACGTCGATGCGAAGGACTTCGATACCGTGTTTAATTCTGGCGGCCACGGCCCGATGTGGGATCTGGTCGAGGAGTGCAAATCGATCACGCTGATCGAGTACTTCTACGGTTTGGGCAAGCCTGTGGCCGCCGTGTGCCATGGACCTGCTGTCTTCCATCACATGACCTACCAGGGATATCCCATGGTCAGGGGCAAGCGGGTCACAGGGTTCGCCAACTTGGAAGAGGAAGTTCCGTTCCTCGTCGACGGCGATCTCAAGGCGCTTGGAAGCCAGTTAAGTCCGAGGACTGGGCAAGTTTTTCAATTATCGACGGCCGCCTGATCACGGGACAGAACCCGGCCTCGTCGACCGCGGGAGCCCAGCTCCTGACGTTGCTGTAGTAGGTAGAGAGGAAGACCCCGATGAACTGGCATCTCATGGAAATCAACGGCGACGAAACGAAACGAGGAGACGGTAGCCCGATCGATGTGTTGATCGAATTCTATCGGGCTTTTAACGCCGCGGATCTGCAGGGGCTGGAAGCGGTCTGGTTCAACGACACGACCCCCAGCATGGACAATCCCATCGGTGGCATTCGCCGAGGTTGGGATCAAATCGCCGAAGGCTACGCTAAGCTTTTCGAGGGACGGGCGGAGGTCCACGTGACCTTCCATGATTTCACGAGCCAGGGCGGAGACAACTGGCATCTCTTCGTCGGCCGTGAACGCGGGATATGCCGGACGGTGGGCGAGACGCTAGACGTCGCCTTTCGGACTACACGCTGGTTCATCCGAAAGGAGGGCGCCTGGCGACAGCTCCATCATCACGGGTCCGTCGAGGATCCGAAGATGCTGGCCGATTATCAAAGACTGATCTTTGGATAGGAGTTCCGGGGCGCCGAGGATTTCCGGCGCCCTGAGGACCTTAATCCAGATCGCGTCCGCGAACGAGCGGAGCGACATCCGTGCCAAGCAGCTCGATCGAACCGCGCATCGCCTCCGTCTCGAGTGCCGCGGTGCTCATTTGGAACGTGAAGCGAGAAACTCCGCCCAAAGCCCTGTCTGCATGCAGGACCTTGGCGGCGACGGTTGCCGGGCTGCCGACCGCGAACGCGCCCTGCGGACCGCACATCTGTTCAAACTGCGCTCGCGTCGGCGGCGCCCAGCCTCGTTCCTTTCCTGCATCCGTAAACATCTGAAACCAGCCGGGAAAGAACGCATTCCTGGCGGCTTCGTCGGTGTCTCCTACGAAGCCGAGCGCGTGCACGCCGACCCTCTTGCCTTCGGGCGGATGCCCGGCGGCGTCCCACGCCCGACGATAGAGCTCGACCAACGGCCTGAAACGCTCGAAGCTCCCACCGATGATGGCGACCATCAACGGCAGGCCAAGTGTGCCGGCGCGGATGAAGGATTCGGGAGTGCCGCCGACGCCGAGCCACACTGGAAGAGTGCTCTGGTGCGGGCGAGGGAAGACGCCTTCGCCATTGAGCGGAGGACGGAAACGGCCTTGCCATTTGATCTTGGGCTCCTCTCTGATCTTGAGCAGCAGTTCCAGCTTCTCCAAGAAGAGAGCATCGTAATCGCGCAGATCGAACCCGAAGAGCGGGTATGCGTCAACTGACGACCCGCGCCCCACCACGATCTCCGTGCGGCCGCGCGAAATCAGATCCAGAGTAGCGAACTCTTGAAAGACCCGTACGGGATCGGCGGCGCTCAGGACGGCGACGGCGCTTGTTAACCTGATCGTCTTCGTGCGTGCCGCCGCCGCGGCGAGGATAACCGCCGGTGCGGAGTCGAGCGCGTTTTCGCGGTGGTGCTCGCCCATGCCGAAGACGTCCAGTCCGACCTGATCCGCAAGTTCGACCTCGGCCAGTACGGCCTCCATGCGGTCGACGGCGGACTGGAGCATTCCCGTCTCAGAGTCGGGCAGAAGCATGGCGAAGCTGTCGATACCGATTTCCAAAGGTGGATCCTTTCCATGTGACCTCGCGGTCGCCAGCGTCAATGCGGACGTCGCCGACGTAATCGCGGCTTTCATCACACGGACGGGGAGCTCCGCGCTAGCCGTCTTTTTATGATAGGAAACATCGAAATATTCGATAGTCATCCCGCAGTTTCGACGCATCGATTTCCCTTACGTCCAGGAACCGACTTCAGCGACCGCCTTTGCGAACGCTTCCGGGGCCTCCTGCGGGAGATTGTGGCCGATCCCGCCGGTGACGAGCCGGTGCTCGTATTTAGCCTTGAATTTACCCGCGTAGGTCTTCGAATCCGGGTGAGGCGCGCCGTTGGCGTCGCCCTCCATCGTGATCGAAGGGATGTGAATTTCAGGTCCGGCCGCGAGCTTCGTTTCGAACTCGTCGAACCGTTTCTCGCCATCGGTGAGACCCAGCCGCCAGCGGTAATTGTGGACGACGATTGCGACGTGGTCCGAATTGGCGAATGCCCTGGCGCTTCGTTCGAACGTGGCGTCGTCGAACTTCCACTTTGGGGAGGCGAGCTGCCAGATCAGTTTGGCAAAGTCGTCAGTATATTTTCCATAGCCTTCCAGGCCGCGATCCGTCGCGAAGTAGAATTGATACCACCATTGGAGCTCGGCGGACGGCGGCAGCGGCGCCTTGCCGGCCATCTGGTTGCCGATCAGGTACCCGCTGACGGAAACCAGACCCTTGCATCGTTCCGGCCAGAGCGCGGCCACGATGTCGGCCGTCCGCGCACCCCAGTCGAACCCGGCCACGGTCGCGTTGTCGATCCTCAAAGCATCCATCAGCTTGATCGCGTCCACGGCAAGCGCCGACTGCTGGCCGTTACGCATGGTGTTTTCCGACAGGAACTTCGTGCTTCCATACCCGCGCAGATGCGGAACGATCACCCTGTGACCCTGGTCAGCAAGCAGCGGCGCAACCTCCGCGAACGCGTTGATGTCGTAGGGCCAGCCGTGAAAAAGAACGACTGGGGGGCCGTTCGCCGGGCCGAGCTCGGCGTATCCGATACTAAGGTCCCCGGCGTCGATCTGTCGGTCGGCAACCAGTTCTTGCCCGGATGGTAGCGCAAACTTCTTATTTTGGGCGGCATTCGCGGCTCGTCCCGAAAGGAGACCCGCTGCCGTCAGGCCGATTGCAAACCCGCCGAAAGAACGGCGTGTGAGGTTTCCTGTCTCGTAATCGCTCATAAGTGCTTCTCCGATATGGCGGTGAACGCAGCCCACGACCCTGTGGTCGTGGGCGCTCGCCTGCGGAGTTTCGGACACGTGGGGTCGCCCCGCTAGTGGACGAAGGTGTCGGGCATACGAAGGTGTCGACGATGCCTGTGTCCAACAGGCACCATTTTCGTCGGTCGACGTACTGATCTCCTGACCATGGCGTTCGGCCGGCAGTTTTCAGGAGAAGAAGACGATGAGCTACCCCGAAGAGTCCGCCTCGATATTTCCCGGCGTCGTGATCCTTCTCGCGATGGCGGGTCTTGTCGCAGTCCAGGTCAACATCAAACGGGCCACAGCTTCAGTCCGCGTCTGGGTGCCGGCAAAGTCCAGTCAGGCACTGCCCGCGGGTCGGCGGGGAATTGTTCTCCCATATCGGCTGGATGCAGCGGTGCGGACCAAGTCTAATCGTGCACAGAGGGCGGAAACCCATGTATCGGAACTACAACAGTTGCGGGACGCCGCTGTGGCCTGAAGACGTGGTCATGATACGCGGCTTGCTCCAGGACCATTGCGCCATTCGACGATGCGAGAGGCAGGGTACGGAGGCCGAGGATGCCGCCCGACACCTTCTGTGGTGGTTTCAAAACGGGATGACTGACCGCGACAACCTACGTCGCCTTCTGCCGCCGACCTGAACGCCCGGATGTTGCGAGCTGAGTCAATCTTCAAGCCGACGTGGCCGCGACTCGCACGGGGACGCCCTTATAGGAGGGTGTTCCCGACAGTCGATCGTAGTGATGCAGGGACATGACCGCGTTCATCTCCGGATAGTAGCCCGCTATCGAGCCTCGAGGAATGTCATAGGCGACTGCCGTGAACCGTCTGACCAGATGCTGGTCGTCTCCCCCAATTAATCCTTTGATGTCGATGCGGTCTCCGTCCTTCAGCCCCCGGCCCGCGAGATCCTCGGAATTCATAAAGACGACGTCGCGCCGACCGAAAACTCCCCGGTATCGATCGTCCAGTCCATAGACGGTCGTATTGTATTGGTCGTGGCTTCGGATCGTGGTCAGCATCAGCGCATCCTGAATTCCGCGGGGCGAGTCCTCCGACAGACCTGGAGACACAAGGAAGTTCGCCTTGCCGTCCGGCGTGTTCCACCGACGAAATGACGCGGCGACGTCCAGCCTGAACCCGCCGGGTTTGCGCACGCGTTTGTTAAAGTCGGAAAAGTCGGGGAAGACCTCCTCGATCTTGTCGCGGATTCGGTCGTAGTTGGCGATCATGCCCTCCCAGTCGATGTCATGTCGGTCGCCCAGAGTGGCTCTGGCGATCCGTGCAATGATCGCCGGCTCGGATCGAAGAAGTTCGCCCGGTGGATTCAGAAATCCTCGAGACGCGTGCACCATCGACATTGAATCTTCGACGGTGACCGACTGTGGACCGGATGCCTGCGTGTCGAGATCGGTCCGTGCCAGACACGGCAAAACGAGCGTTGTCTTCGCCGTAAGCAGGTGGGAACGGTTGAGCTTCGTCGCTATATGGACAGACAGATCGAGCTTGCGCATGCCTGCGAATGTGGCCTGGGGATCGGACATGGCCACGGCGAGATTGCCGCCCAGGCAGATCAGCGCCTTCGCCCGGCCGTCGATGGCGGCTTCCACCGCCTCGATCGCATTGTGGCCTTTTTCGCTCCGCGGCCGAAAGCCGAAGACGCGTTCCATACCGTCGAGAAGCGTCTTGTTCGGAACCTCGGTTATGCCAACCGTCCGGTCGCCCTGAACGTTCGAGTGGCCACGGATCGGCGCGATGCCTGCGCCCTGGCGGCCGATGTTTCCTCGTAGCATCAGCAGGTTTGCGATCTGCTGCACGTTGTGGGTCCCCCGTGCATGCTGCGTGATGCCCATCCCATAGCATAGGATCACCCTTTCGGCGTTCGCGTAGATGCCAGCAGCGCTCCGGATAGCCTCCTTCGTCAAGCCGGATACCGCGACGATTTCGTCCCAACTGGTCGCTTCGACATCGGCGCGAAGCCCGTCGAATCCCGACGTGTGCTCGTCGATGAAATGCCGGTCGAGTACTCCGTCGCCGCCTCCGGCAAGGCTCGCCGTATCCAGTTCCAACACTGCCTTCATCAGACCCTTGAGGGCGGCCAGATCCCCGCCGACACGGATCTGATGATAAGCCGAGGCGATTGGCGTCGAGGACATCGTGACCATCTCGATCGGATCTTGAGGCGCAGCGAACCGCTCCAGCGCTCGCTCCTTCAAAGGATTGAAGACGATGATTGGAACGTTGCGGCGGGCCGCATCGTGCAGGGTCGTCATCATTCGCGGGTGGTTGGTGCCCGGATTGTGCCCGAAACTGAAGATCGCGTCGGCATGATCGAAGTCTTCAAGCGTCACGGTGCCCTTGCCGACACCAATGGACTTGGGAAGGCCGACACTGGTGGCTTCATGACACATGTTCGAGCAGTCGGGGAAGTTGTTGGTGCCGTAGGCGCGCACGAAAAGCTGATAGAGAAACGCAGCTTCATTCGACGCCCGTCCGGACGTGTAGAATTCTGCCTGGTCGGGAGATCCGAGCTTGTTCAGTCCACTCGCGATCAACTCGAAAGCAGCGTTCCAGTCGATCGGTTCGAAGCGATCGCTGGCCGGGTCGTATCGTAGGGGGAGCGTCAGGCGCCCGGCATCCTCAAGCTGGTGATCCGTCCAAGTCCAGAGTTCTGACACAGTGTGTTGCGCAAAGAAGCTTGCATCGGTTCTCTTCGCAGTGGTTTCCCACGTGATCGCCTTGGCACCGTTCTCGCAGAACTCGAACGACGAGGTATGCTTGGGGTCAGGCCACGCGCATCCCGGACAGTCGAAGCCCTCAGGCTGGTTTGCCTTCAGCAGGGTTCTGCTGCCCTGCGCGACGATCTGCTGGTGGGCGAGCGTCTTGGCAACCGCTTTCAGTGCGTCCCAGCCACCCGCGGGGTGGTCATAGCGGGCAATACCTTTGGGGCGGGGCTTCTTCATTGCAGACTCCTTAAATTGGCTTTCGACTTAAGCGGCAGATTCCCGCCTGACGACCATCTCACGATAAATTTTGGGGAGACCATTGCACGCCGGCGTCTCCAGGTTCTGGAAGGGGCCGTCCCCTGGCGGAAGGAGACGGCCCGAGGCGGATCATTGCTTGATCCGCGCGCTCCGGCGGAGGGGAGGGCGCAGGAGCGTTCGCTGTTTTGCAGCGTGTCGCCTACTGGGAGGCGGAGGCGACGACCAGAGGCTAGTCCCGCCCACTCACCGGCATAAGTGGACTTTGGTATCGCCCGTCATTAAGCGTGTCTACTCGTCGAGAACGAAGGGCTCGGCGACGACTATCTGTGGGTGCTTTACGGTCCGCGTCGCCAACTTAAGCACGCTATGGATTTACGGCCGTTCGGAATGTACTTTTAACGAACGAGCGCGCGGCTGCGCAGGATATCGCGTGGGGGACTTCATCGGAGATGGTAAGCTACGAGATCCTGGTTCTTGAGACCTTGCTCGACACACTTCTAAGCGGGTTGAGCGTCGATCTCGTCGGCGTTCTTCGCAACGAAGGAGTTCGCGACCAGTCCTTCGAATTGATGCGCAGTTCACCGGAGTTATCTGCGGACGCCCTGGAGGCGGGCATCGGTCGTCTGCATATTCCCCAGACGGGCATGCTTCCGAAAACTACGATCATTGCCGGCACGACGATCTTCCTCCATGCAACCTTGATCGAGGGGCACGTTTCCCGGACGCTGGTTGTCGGATGCCGACGGCAGGAATTCCCGACGGACGACGAAAGTCGAGTACTTTCCCACGCGCTTCTACAGGCCTCGATCGGTCTGCAGCACGCACGGAAGGACCAGGGCGTCACCTCGCAATCCTTATACAAAACCGATCTTGAGGAAGTGGTGGATTCCCTTCCGGGCCTCGCCTGGTCGTCAGCTCCGGACGGTTCTGCCGAATACTTCAACGGTCAATTTCTGAGCTACGTCGGCATGAGCGCCGATCAGCTTCGCGGCGTCGGTTGGAGGGCGACGGTGCATCCTGATGACATCGATGGACTGGCTGCGGAATTCCGGCAGATGTTGTCCGAGCTGCGGGGAGGCGAGGCAGAGGCTCGGATGCGTCGCTTCGATGGCGAATACCGCTGGTTCCTTTTCCGTACGAACCCATTGCTCGACAGTTCTGGTGCGTTGGTTCGCTGGTACGGACTGAACATCGATATCGAGGACAGAAAGCGAGCGGCGGACGCCTTGATGGCTAACGAGTTCCATCTGCGGCAGCTTACCGAAACCATCCCGCAGGCGCTATGGAGCGCCACCCCTGACGGAGTCATCGGATATCTTAACAAAAAGGGTCTGACATTCATGGGGGTGGAAACGAAAGATCTTACGGAAGGAACCTGGTGGGCCGATGGCCTTCATCCCGATCAAGTTGAGACGACAATTGGAACGTGGCTCCGCTCGATCGCCACTGGTGAGCCTTATCAGGTAGAGGTTCTATATAGGCCTCCCGCCAGCAACGACTATCGATGGGCCGACGTAAGGGCGTTGCCGATGCGCGACGAAAACGGCGCGATTCTGATGTGGTACGGCAGTCTCATCGACATCCATGATCGTAAAACGGCGCAGGAAGACATGGCCGCCAGCGAGAACAGGCTGCAGCTTATTATCGACACGATACCCGGCATGGTCTGGTCAGCCCTCTCCGACGGAGGAGGTGAATTCGCCAATCGTCATTTCCGGACATACCTCGGCCTGTCAATGGACGACGCTCGGAACTGGGGATGGGCGACGGCGGTCCATCCCGAGGATCTCCCTGACATGATGGAGGCGTGGCGGATCATGGCGGAACGCGTCGAGGCAGGAGAAGTCGAGGCGAGATTGCGCCGTTTCGACGGCGAGTACCGATGGTTCCTGTGCCGTGGCAGCCCACTCGTCGATGCGGCCGGCGACGTGAAATGGTTCGGGATCAACGTCGACATACACGACTGGAAACTCGCACAGGACGAGCTGCGCGAGGCGCAGGCGGAGCTCTCCCACATGACCCGCGTGATGGGCATGGGGCAGCTCACGGCCGCCATAGCCCACGAACTCGCCCAGCCACTTTTCGGGATCGTGACCAACGCCAGCGCGGGTATGGAGATGTTGAGCACCGAACCGCCGAACATCCACGGCGCGAAGGAGACAGTCAGGCGGACGCTCAGAGATGCAAACCGCGCTTCGGACGTTACCGAGCGGCTTCGGGCGATGTACAGCAAAAAGGATCCCGTGGTGGAGTTGGTGGACCTCAATGCCATCGCTCAAGAAGTCATCGGGTTTGCGCACGGCGACCTGCGCAAGAATGGCGTCAGCCTGCGAATGCATCTCTCGGCAGATCTACCGGCGGTTAGAGGCGACCGCATCCAGTTGCAGCAGGTCATCTTCAACTTCATCAAAAACAGCACGGAGGCGATGAACGGGGTTGTCGGTCGTTCGAAGGATCTTGAAATCTCCACAATGCGGGAAGGGCCCAGTCACGTACGCCTGGCAGTCAAGGATGCCGGAGTAGGTTTCGATCGGGGGATTTCCGAGAAGCTGTTCAGCCCGTTTTTCACGACCAAGGCGAATGGAATGGGGGTTGGACTTTCTGTCAGCCGCGCAATCGTCGAGAGCCACAACGGACGTCTATGGGCGGAGCCGAACCAAGCCCACGGAGCGACGTTCGCGTTTTCGATCCCGGCAGACGGAGTCGTCATTCGTGGCACGTTTGAGAACGAGCTGCGTCAGGGCTAACTCCGTGGCTCGGCGGAAATCTCCGGCTCTCCCTCGACGTGACCGCGCGTCGCGTGCCCTCGCGCACCGGCGGAAACCGTGAACTGGAAGATGGCACCCTGTGGGAGCGCCTCGGTCACCCACAGCTTTCCACCGTGTCCTTCGATGATCGAGCGGCAGATTGAGAGTCCCATTCCCAGCCCTTCGGTCTTGGTCGTGTAGAAGGGAGCGAAGATTCGTTCCAAACTCGCCTTATCGACGCCAGGTCCGGAATCCCGAACGGCAACATGGACTTTGCCCGGCGAACTGAGGGCAGTGGTGACAGTTATTTCGGTCCGCTCGACCTCCGCATCTTTAATCGCGTCGATAGCGTTCATGATGAGGTTCAGCACCACCTGCTGCAACTGAACACGGTCGCCCACCACCAGTGGCAGGTTCTGCGCCAGATGACTTTCAATCTGCACGCCGCTCTTCAAAGCGGCCCCGCGCGCCAGGCCGATAATGTCCAATACGACTTCGTTGATATCCAGACCGGTCATCTGCGGCGGAGCATTCTTGATAAGAGACCGGATCCGATCGAAGACGTCGCCTGCACGACGACCATCGCTCACGACGCGGATGAGCGCCTTCTGCGCTTCGGATATGCGCGGGGGCTGCTCGGACAACCAAAGCATTGCGGTTTCGGCGCTTACGACCACACCTGACAAGGGCTGATTCAGTTCATGGGCGATCGAGGCGGCGAGATGACCCATTGTGGCCACACGGTTGGCGTGCGCCAACTGCAACTGGATTTCATGAAACTGGCGCTCGCTTTCGCGGGCGAGTTGCTCTGCGCGCTTTCGGTCCGTGAGGTCTACGATAAACGCGACGCCCTCCGTCCGCTGCCCTTCGAAAACTGCCGCTCCGACCAGGACAGGAACAAGCGTGCCATCCTTACGGACGTATTCCCCTTCGAACGGCGTGGCGACCCCGGTCTCCATCATGTCTTCTAGGATGCGGTCGTCATCGTGGTTCCAATCCCTCGGCATCAGCGTTTTCCAGCGCACCTTGCCGGAATGGAAATCCTCGACCGAATATCCGACGATCTCGAGAAAGGCTTCGTTAGCGTCCGTGATGCGTCCATCGATGTCCCAGGTGAAAATCCCGATGACGTTTGCGTTGAACAGTCGTCGTACCCGTGCTTCCCGTTCTTGCAGATCGCTATAGAGCCGGGTGTTCTCGAGGGAGATCGCCGCCTGCGAGGCGAGAAGTTCCAGGACCACGGCCCGATCCGACGTGAACACATGCGACGCCAGCGTGTTCTCGAGGTAGAGGATTCCGCTAAGAAGCCCCTGTCGGACGAGCGGAAGGGCGAGGGCGGAGCGGGGGGTCCGAAAATTGAAGTAGGAGTCTCCCGTGAAGAGGTGGTGCTCCCTGGCATCGTCGAGGATCACGCTCTCCTGCGTTCTCATGACATAGCGAACGAGGGTTTCAGGAGCTGCAGTCTTCGCGTTCGCGTAGTGCAGGACGACGTCGTCCCCGTCGGTTCGCGCCTCCACCTCTATACGGTAGTCAGTATCCTCCGCCAGGATCAGCAGACCCCGATCCGCGCCGGCGTTCTGTAACGCGATCGTCATCAGGCGCTCGATCAGCCGCGGCAGGAGGATCTCGCTTGAAAGAGCCTGAGAAGCGCCGACGATCGCTGCGATATCCAGTTGTCTGCCGGGAGGAGAGTTGATCTTGGTGCCGAGAGGGCTGGCAATGCCGAGCTTCGAATGGCGTGCCTCGAGGCGTCGAACCTTCCCCTCGGCGCCCCACCGCAGATAGCCTTCGCGAGCTTTTAGCAGATACAAGTCGGCGATGTCTTCGAAGCCGCGGGCAAGATAGAACTTGGAGGCACGTTCAAGAGCCAGCGCCTCGTTCTGAATAAATCCGTTGTCGCGTGACGACTGGATCGACAGCTCGTAGAAACGCTCAGAATCGAGGTGACGTCCATCGAGGTGCGCGAGCCCTGCGTCGACAAGCGCAAGTCGGTTCTCAAAATTCTGCGGGCAGTTTTCGCTCCAGACCGCAAGCTGCTTTCTGTGTACCGCGAGCTCCTCGAGATGGGTCGTCTTCCGCTCGGACGTCACGTCCGCCTCGATCGCTCCAAGATGTGCGATGGCGGAGTAGAAATGGTAGTCGGCCTGCTCGATGAAGGCCGACGTGGTCCCGAGCAGGGACTTTGCTTTCGCGGCGGATTCCAGCGCCATTGAAAAGTCTTCGTTCAGAACGCAGAGCTGAACCTTCCGTATCCAGTAGCGGCATGCGGCTAGGACTAGGCTACGATCAGCGTCGAGGCGCTCCTCGAAAGTCTTTTGATCGAACAGCGTGCCGTTGGCGTCCGTGTAGTCGGACTCCAAACCCCTAAGCGACCGAACGAGAGATCGTTGCCCCCTAAGGCTCTCCACGACCGCGCCGAACTCGGACTTGCTTGCAAAATCCACTCCTTCGACAGCGACCGTTTCGGCCTCCTGCAACGTGTCGCCGCAGAAAAGCGAATAGATGACCGAGTGATTGCAGCAATATCCGGCGAAAGCGAGGTCGCCGATCTTCAGGGCCTCGTCGAAAGCCTGCCGGATGAAGGGCCGACCAAAGCGGACGTGCTGCGACCACGGGCTGATACGGGTGCCGAAGTTTAGAAAGACGCGGGCGCCGAATTCGCTCGCTCCCAGCTCCTCCAACAGGGCGAGACTGAGCTGCCCGAACCGTAGCGCCGTAGCGTAGTCGCCGAAATAAGAGGTGAGAACGAGACCCAGCCAGACGTAGCCGCAGCATGACGCGCCACTATTGCCCTGCTCGAGGCTCAGCACCACCATCCGCGCGATCATCAGACGATGGAGCTTTGGATCCACGTTCACCGCCGTAGGGACAAGTCTGGTGAGTACGTCGAGCGTCGCCCGAGTAGCATCGTCCGTCATCAAGGGGAGGCTTATCAGCTCCTCGATCTCTCTGCCCCCGAGCTCCTGCCAGATCAACGCGAATTCACCGCGAACGTCCTCGTCAGTCGGGACCTGGGGCCAGACTTGTCCGATATTCCGGAGAAATTCGAGGCCGACCTCCACCGCCCTCTCGGGCCTGACGAGGATCGTATAGAGGTCGACTGTCTGGCAGGTGACGGCGGCTTGGTCGGCGAGCCCTGCCGCTCTCTGCGACAGCGCAGATAGCCGTTTCTCCGCCGACGCCAGCTCACCGGTGAGGTATTCGCACTCGGCGATATGAAGCTCCAGTTCGAAGGCGAGGCGGTAGCGTCGTGTCCAGCAATCCTGGACCAGCAGTGCTCGCCCCGCCGAGAAGTACTTCAATGCCGACGGATAGGCGGCGGCATTCTTAGCGCGCCTTCCTGCGATCAGATTGAGTTCTGCTATCTGATCACGCTCGTCCGTCGATCCTAGCGAATCGATGTTTCCGTTGAATTGAGCTACGATGTCGAAGACCCGTTCTTCGAGCCTTTCGCGCGGGGTCACCGCCAGAAGCACCCGTCCGATGCGGAGATGAGCGGAGGCCTGCTCATCTTCAGGGATCAAGGAATATACGGCCTCCTGGACCCGGTCATGCTGGAAGGCGTAGGAGTTTCCCAGCCGGAGGATTAGCCCGGTCTCAACCGCCTCGCGCAGGTTCTCTTGCAGTTTCCCCTGAGTGATCTCGCAGATCGTCGCCAGCAGCGAGATATCCGCACTCGCACCCACACAGGCAAGCTGGCGCAGCGCCGCGAGGCAGGCGTCTCCCAGACGATTGAGCTTCAAGACCATCAGGTCGACGACGTTGTCGCTGTATCCTTTCGCGTGGATGCGTTCGATGTTCCACGACCATCCCAAGTTGACATGATCGAAACTCAGGAGGTGCTCGTCCGCGAGGGCCTGCAGAAACTGAATGGAGAAGAAGGGGTTTCCTGCCGTCTTCTCGTGAACCAATCGCGCGAGAGAGTGGGCGCGTTGAATGTCGCAGTGCAGAGTGTCGGAAACTAGCTGGCCCAGGTCTTCGGGCGAAAGCGGCTGAAGCTCGATTTCGGTTACCACGGAGCCCTTATCCCGGATCGATCCGAGCTTACGCGCCAGGGGGTGAGAGGTGTCGACTTCGTTGTCTCTGAAGGTGCCGATCAAAAGCAGATGCCGTATCTCGGACCGGAGGATTAGATCTTCTACGAGATCGAGCGAGGCGGCGTCGATCCATTGAAGATCGTCGAGGAACATCACCAGAGGATGCCCCGGTCTTGCAAACGCGCCGATAAAACGCCGGAGCACGTTTTGAAACCTCCGCCGAGCGTCCGCCGGACCCAGTTCCGCCAATGGCGGCTGGGCTCCAACAACGAGCCGCAATTCCGGAATGAGCTCGACGATGAGCGAGCCGTTCGCCCCCAGAGCATCAAGGAGCAAATCTCGCCATTCCTGAAGCTCCGTCTCGCTCTTGCCCAGTATCTGCCGAATTGGACTCCGAAAAGCCTGTGCGAGCGTCGCATAAGGTATGTCGCGCATGAACTGGTCGAATTTGCCGGTGACGAATATCGATCTGGACGACACCGCCAATTTGTGAAGCTCGTTCACCGCGGACGATTTGCCGATGCCGGAGTATCCCGAGACAAGCGCCAGTTCCGTCACGCCGGTATCGACTACGCGATTGAAAGCCCCCAGCAGGGTGGTCATCTCGCGGGCCCGGCCGTACAGCTTCTCGGGAACTACCAAACGGTCCGGAACATCGTGGCGGGCAAGAGGGAAGATACCAATGCGCCCATGCGCCTGCAATTCGGAAAGGCAAAGTCGAAGATCATGCTCGACGCCCGTCGCGGTCTGGTACCGTTCCTCGGCAGTCTTCGCGAGAAGCTTCATGACCAACCTTGAAACGGCCTCCGGAACCGCACCGAGGCGTTCGTGCGGCGGCGTCGGCCTTCGTGCTATATGGCAATGGACCCATTCGACGGGGTCGGATGCAGTGAACGGAAGGGACGCGGTCAGCATTTCGTAGAATGTTACGCCGAGGGAGTAGAGGTCGCTCCGGGAGTCGATCGACCGGTTCATCCGGCCTGTCTGTTCGGGTGCAATATAAGGAAGGGTGCCGACGATGGCTTCCGGCGGTAGGTTGACATTGCGTTCGCGGGACGTCCGCGCTGCGATCCCGAACCCGGTTAACCAGGTCTCGTCCGATGCTTGGTCGATTAGGAAGTTCGCCGGATTAAGGTCCTTGTGAATTAACCCGGTAGCATGAAGCGCCGCGACAGATTGCGTCATGGCAATGGCGAGTCGAAGAAACCTCTGGAGGTCCATCGGGCCGCTGACGACACGGTGAAGTGGTTCCGCGCCTGGATCGGCGAGAACAAGCATGGTGCGACCATTTTCTCGTATAAGTTCAAGCGGCCTGACCGCCCAGGGAGCGTCAAGATGGTTCCTCAGGTCGAACTCGTTGGTGAGGCGGTCGAGACTTGCAGCGGACGGTTCCTCGCGAGCAGGCGTCACGACGATAACTGGACGATTTGCGCCATCCGGTTGGTTGCGAGAACCCCTGAATACGACGCGCTGTCCATCCTCCCACAGCACCTGCTGCAGGGTTATATCGGCAGCACGTCCGGCCACGTTTAGCTCCATCTCTCCTGCCTTCCTTCGAACCTCCACAAGGGGAGCGGCTTGTGCCCGCCCAACTTCGCGATAGCGAGAAGCAGGCGACTATGTTCCTCCTCTCCGGGCGGGTCAATTCGTCCAAAGGGAACACCTCACGCCGTTTCGGGAGCGATCGCCGATCGTATGCATTCGATGAGGACTTTGGTGTCGAATGGCTTGCGGAGGTAGCAGATGATGCCCGCCGACAACGCGCGCGCCTTCGCGTCGTCGTTCGGGTAGGCGGTGATGAGAATGGTCGGAACATGGTGACCCATGGCGAGCAGGCGGAGGTGAAGCTCGAAGCCTGTCATTCCTGGCATTTGTACGTCCGACACGATGCACGCAAAATTTGCGAAGTTCGGCGATATGAGAAACTCGGACGCGGCCGTGAATGTCGCGACGTCAAACTCCAGCCACTGCATCAGCCCAGCCAGACCTTCCCGGATAGATTCATCATCATCGATGATGGCGATGGAGACTTTCGACTTCTGCGGAAATATCGTGCGTTTTCCCCTAGAACTGTTGTTCATCGTCGCCCTGTCGCTCCGTTGGCGAAAGGTTGAGGGACCAGGTCATCGTCACGAGATCGGCCAGCGAACGCGCATGCATTTTCTGCATCACGCGTCCGCGATGCGCCTTTACGGTGATTTCCGTTATGCCGAGTTGCAACCCCACCTGTTTGTTCAGCATCCCCGCCGAGACCAGCGCCATGACCTCTCGCTCTCGCGGGGTGAGCGTTTTATAACGGGTCTTAAGGATAGCGTCGGCAGCATCGAGTTCGCGCTGTTCCTGACTACGGTCGAGCGCGCTTCGCATTGCGGTGAGAAGAGCCTCCTGGCTCAATGGCTTGACGAGGAACTCGACCGCACCTGCTTTCATCGCCTTCACCGTCACCGGAATGTCGCCATTCCCGGTGATGAAGATTATCGGCATGTCGGAGCGAATAGCCCCGATCCTTTGCTGCAGCTCCAGTCCGTTCAGATCGGGGAGCCCGACGTCGAGCAAAAGGCAGCTAGGTCCGGCGGCTGGCGGCGTCGATAGAAACTCATGGGCGGTCTCGAACGTCTCGCAACGCCAGCCTGCATACTCCACCAGTGCTTCCAGCGACTCTCGCACCGAAGGGTCGTCGTCCACGATGAACACTGTTGGCGTGGTTAGCGGCATGGAGAGTGTTCTAGCATCAAAATTAGAAACGAGCGCAAGCATCCCAAAATCTCCCTCGTCGGACGCCCAGAACTAAATGCCGTGAGATTGCGTCATATTGGTCCGGTAGGTCGAGTATACTAAGGTGTCGGGTCCCCACCGCCGGCATGCCAGTCCGCACTTGTGGCCTTCGGCCGTCTACGCATACTGACTGCGGCCGGAACTGAGATCGCGAGCAGAATTGCAGCCGTAATGACCAAAAGGGCCACGCTGATGGGGCGCTCCACGAACACCATTGGATTTCCATTGGAGGATTGCAGGGCCTGCCGTAGGCTACGCTCGAAGAGGGGCCCGAGAACGAGACCGAGAAGCAAGGGTCCCGTCTCGCATCGCGCCATCTTCAGGACGTACCCGATCGCAGCGAAGACCATCACCATGACGACGTCGGATGCCCGACTATTGAGGCTATAGACCCCGATGCAGCAGAACAGCAGGATCGCCGGATAGAGCAGTCTGTAGGGCATCTTGAACAACCGGACCCAGAGACCGACGAGCGGCAGGTTGATCACAAGCAGCAAGATGTTGCCGACCCACATGGATGCCACCAGTCCCCAGAAGATATCCGGTTGGGCCTCTATGATAGATGGTTCGGGCGAAACGCCATGCATCGTCATCGCGGCGAGTATCATAGCCATCACAGAATTGGACGGGATGCCGAGCGTCAGGAGCGGGATGAATGCGGACTGCGAGGCAGCATTGTTCGCGGATTCTGGACCTGCCACCCCGGCGATCGCCCCCTGCCCAAATTGCTCAGGAGTTTTCGAAATCTTTTTTTCGACCGAATAAGAGCTGAAGGCACCGAGCGTCGCTCCTCCGCCGGGTAGGACGCCTAGCACCGTTCCCAGCACGGTGCCCCGGACCATTGCCCCCAAGCTATCCTGGAGTTCTTGCCTTGTCGGCCAGAGGGGACCAACGACGGCTCGCGCGACTTTGACTTCGGATCTGCCGCCCAGATTGCTGGCTATCTCCGCGACGCCGAAGAGGCCGACGGTCACCACCACAAAGTCGATGCCATTCGCGAGGGAAGGAATCCCCAAGGTCAGGCGCGCGCCGCCATCTGCAACGGTGCCGACCATTGCCAGCAGGAGGCCGACGCAGACCATGCCACTGGCCTTGAGGAGCGAGCCGCGAGCCAGCACCATTGCGGCCAGCAAGCCGAGGACACACAACCACACATATTCCGGGGGGCCGAACGAGAGAGCGACGGTAGAAAGCGCGGGCGCTGCTACCGCCAGTGCGAGAGCTGACGTCGTTCCCGCGAAGAAGGATCCCAACGCCGAGATCGCGAGCGCCGCGCCGGCGCGTCCCTGGCGGGCCATCTGGTATCCTTCGATAGTTGTTGCCGCCGAAGACGGCTCGCCAGGGAGGTTGATCAGAATTGCCGTCGTCGATCCGCTATATTGAGAGCCGTAGTAAATCGCAGAGAGCATTACGATGGCGGCGAGTGGGGGCAGGGAGGTCGTGAGCGGCAGGAGGATCGCCATCGTCGCCGTCGGCCCGATGCCGGGCAGAATCCCGATGATCGTTCCAAGCATGGCTCCCACAAAACAGAATAGCAGGTTCGAAGGGGACAACGCCTCGGAAAAGCCGAGTATCAGGAAATGAAAAACATCCACGTGCGAGATCCCCGCGGCGAGTTAAAACGGTAAGATCGACAACTTCACGCCGAGGCCCCAGACGAAGACAAGGGCGCCCGCAACGGTGAGGATCAACGTCGAGGTTACGACTTCCCTCCATCGTGACTCCCGATCGGCAAGGCTGGCGGTCACGAGGAGCCACGCCGACGAAATCACGAAGCCGAAGTTCTCGGCCAGGATGGCGAACCCAACGACGGCGATGGAGAGGACGAGAAGTGGTTTGACGTTCCAATGGCCAGTTGTCAGCAAGTTCTTCGACAGTGCCTTTCCAACCACGACCGCCCCGATCAGGATCAGAAAACCGCACGTAACGTCGGGCAGATAGCCAGCTCCCATCCGGGCAGCAGTGCCGAAGGTCAAGTCGCGAGCCGCCCAGAGCCCAAGTCCTCCCAGCCCGATCATCAACGCGCCTGCGAGGAGATCGGGATAGTCGCCTGTTTTGTGGGAAGATCTCATGCTGGCACCTCTCAGACAGTGACTTCCATTCCGCGCAAGTAAGGCATTCCAGCGTCGACGTGGTGACCCCGCGCACCCCAGGAGAGCTGTTTCATCTCTCGGCGTTCATCGCAAGGCCGTTCATGCGAAACGTGGTCACCCGACTTACGACGATCGCGACTGATCGATCGATAGAGGGTTATCGACGCAAAACTAACTATCTCCACTTCGTCGTCTCTTGGAAGTGTAGTGGAGACGACGAACCAAGTGCAGTCAAGCGTCCACCGGAAAGAACGGTGGATCCGCTTAAACCGCTTTCAGACCTGCCCGATCTGTGGTGGGTGACGGCATGCCGAGCCGGATGCGGACCATTCACCTGGCAGATCCCCATACCGCCTCGTGAAGCTGCGTCGTGAAGCTCCTGTCGGTACGGCTACCAGGTAGACGCGCTGTCACCTCCTGCAACGTCCATCCGTTGCCATCGGGATCTTCGAACGTGACATATGAGGCGTAGCTCTTCCTTTCGGGATTCGGTCCCTTGGCAATTCCCTCGCCGCTGGAGTGATGGAAGATCCCGCCGACGTCGTGAAAGGGTTCGCTAACCTTCACGCCGCGTCGTACGAGGTCGTCGCGCGCGGCAACAACGTCGGACACCACGAGGTGCATGCCCTGCGCGGAGCCCGGCGACGCCGTCGTGATGTTCTGACCGAACATCACCGAGCCTCCGGAGCCAGCCGGGGTCAACTGAACGATGCGATAGTCGTCGCCCGTAGCGTGGTCTATGTCGAGGTGCCAGCCGAGGCTTTCGTAAAATCTTCTAGCACGATCCACGTCGGAGACCGGGATCACGAGGAGTTCGAGATTCATGCTGGTCGGGCTTGTGGCTGTTGTACTAGCCGGAGGTTTCGAATGCAGCGTGGCGTCGGTCATGGTCGGCTCCTGTTGTTGTTACCGTAGACTACCGCGTCGATTTCGGACCGATATTGTCCGAAGGTGTGCCCAACACTTTAGTATCGTACGTCCGAGCTGAATGCGGGCTCGTCGGAGACAACGTCAGCCAAAACCCACGATTATCCCGAAAAACGGCGGACTGAATGCCGCTGTCCAGCAATTCTCCCGATGATCGAGAGCATCTAAATCAGTAGCACCGACGCCGAGGGCGTAGGGCGGCCCGGATAAGGACCGCTGCAATTGAAAGGATGTAATATCATGAGCAATCAGCAGAAGGTCGCCGTCGTCACCGGTGCATCGCAGGGCATTGGTGAAGGTCTGGTACGCGCCTACCGCGCGCGGAACTACCGAGTCGTCGCCACCTCGCGTTCAATCAAGCAAGGGTCCGACGACGGCGTACATGCCGTGGCGGGCGACATCTCCAACGCCGAGACCGCAGAGCGCGTCGTCCGCGAGGCGATCGACCGTTTCGGTCGGATCGACACGTTGGTGAACAACGCGGGCGTGTTCACTGCCAAGCCGTTCGTCGACTTCACTCAGGAAGATTACGACCTGAACTTCAGTGTGAACGTTTCGGGCTTCTTCCACATCACGCAGCGGGCTGCGAGGGAGATGCTCAAGCAGGGTTCCGGCCATATCGTCAGCATCACGACCAGCCTTGTGAACCAGCCGGTGTCGACCGTCCCCACGGCCCTTGCTTCGCTTACGAAGGGCGGCCTGAACGCCGTCACTAAGGAACTGGCGATCGAGTTCGCCAAGACGGGCGTCCGGGTGAACGCCGTGTCACCCGGCATCATCAAGACCCCGATGCATGCTCCCGAGACCCACGAGTTCCTCTCCGGGCTGCATCCCGTCGGCCACATGGGCGAGATCAGCGACATCGTCGACGCCGTGATCTACCTCGAGGGCGCAAGCTTCGTCACTGGTGAGATCCTCCATGTCGACGGCGGCCAGAACGCCGGCCGCTGGTAGGTCTCAAACATCGCGCGGGCTCGTGGCGTGGATACGCCGCGCGCTTTGCATGCGAGTGAAAGGAAAGACAATGGAACTTGTACTAGCGGCCGATCCGATGTGCTCGTGGTGCTATGGATTCGGCAAACAGTTGGGGCTGCTGCTTGAGCGGCGTCCGGACCTATCCCTGAAGATCATCCTCGGTGGACTACGCGCTGGCGCGACCGACGTTCTCGACGACGCCGGAAAGCAGTTCAGACTGCACCACTGGGGCAAGGTCGAGGAGGCCAGCGGCGTACCCTTCAACCGAGAAGGCCTTCTCGCCAGGAAAGGCTTTGTCTATGACACGGAACCCGTGTGCCGTGCCGTGGTGACCGCCCGCATCCTCAAGCCCGAAGCTGATCTTCTGAGCGTCTTCCGCGAATTCCAGCATGCCTTCTATGTCGACGCGCTCGACACGACGGACGGAGCTGTTCTGGCTGAGACGGGTTCTCGCGCGCTCGCCGAACTCGGTCATCCCGTCAGCTCGGAAGAATTCCTGGCAGAATGGAATAAGCGCAGCACGATGGAAGAAGCAGCGACGGACTTCGCAACGGTGCGGGGAATGGGTGTTTCAAGCTTTCCGACCTTGTTCTTGAACAAGGGTGGAACTCTCAGCAAGGTCGGCGCCGGGTACGCTCATGTCGACGAACTCGAGAAGCACCTCGCTACAATGGCCGCCTAGCCAATCAATTAGGCCATCGAACAAGGAGAATTGGAAATGCCCATTGTCATCGTACAAGTAACCCGTGAAGGCACAACCCCAGATCGCTCCTCGGTAACGTCCGAGGAGAAAGCGGCAATCATCGCCGGCGTCAGCCAGGTCATGCTCGACGTCCTCAACAAGCCGCTGGAGTCGACTTACGTGGTGATCGAGGAAGTCGACTTGGACAACTGGGGCTGGGGCGGCCTACCAACCGTCCAATACCGAAAGAAGAAGGCCGCAGGAAAAGCCTGACCCTCAAGTGACTCCAATGAAAGATGCAGGCCGCCGGTCACCGGCGGCATGTGTTTTTCGCCACCGACCGATCCCAATGAGCTTCGGCTATCGTTACCGCGACCGTGAGGCGTCGGGATACCATCGTGCAATAGCTTTGATTGTTCAAAGAGGATAGTTCTCGTGAGCCGTGTTCGGTAACTTTGGAAACGCCAATGCCCCTCGTCAAAATCCATGTCGTGAAAGGTCGTTCTCCGCAGGAGGTCGCTGTATTGCTTGAAACCATCCACGACGTCGTCGTGGCGTCTTTCGGGGTTCCGCTGAGAGATCGGTACCAGATACTTCAAGAGCACGAGGCGTCGCATATTCGCGCGCTCGACACTGGGCTCGATATCACCTGGACCGAGAAATTCTACTGCTCGAAATCACCAGCCGCCCGAGGCCACGAGATGCCGAGGTTGCTTTCTATTCAAGCCCAACGAGCGCGCTTCAGGCTCGCTGCAACGTACCGCCATCCGACGTTATGGTCTCGTTGCATATCAACTCGGATGAAGACTGGTCGTTCGGCATGGCTAACGCTCAGTTCCTGACGGGCGAGCTCCGATAGGCACAGACGTCCTGGTCTGGTCTACCAACACTAAGGTATCGGCGATACTAACGTGCACATGCAAAGCCAGCCGATCCGCGACATGCTTCCGGTCGTGCAGCCGACCGGCTGCGAATCCAGACAAGTGGAAGGAGCCTAAGCATGAAGATCCTCATGGTATTTACCTCGCATGACACCCTCGGAAGCACGGGACGTAAGACTGGCTTCTGGCTGGAGGAAGGCGCCGCACCCTACTACGTCTTCCGTGATGCAGGCGTCGACTTGACGCTCGCGTCCCCCAAAGGCGGTCAACCTCCGATCGATCCGAAGAGCGATCTGCCGGAAAATCAGACGCCGGCCATGACGCGTTTCAAGGCCGACGAGGCTGCGCAGAAGGTATTTGCGAGCACCAGACAGCTGAGCGAAGTCCGTTCCGAAGATTTTGATGCCGTCTTTTATCCGGGCGGCCATGGACCCATGTGGGACCTCGTCGACAATCCGGACTCCATCAAGCTGATCGAGTCCTTCTACAACTCAGGGAAGCCGGTGGCGGCAGTCTGCCACGCGCCGGCCGTGCTTCACCGCGTCACGTACAAAGGCGCGCCGATCGTCAAAGGGAAGCGGGTGACAGGCTTTACCAACGGCGAGGAGGAAGAAGTGCAACTGACGAAGGTCGTTCCTTTCCTCGTTGAGGACGAGCTCAAACGTCTCGGCGGTCTCTATGAGAAGAAGGCGAACTGGGAAAGCTTCGCTATCACCGACGGCAGGTTGATCACCGGCCAGAACCCGGCATCTTCCACCGCGGGAGCGCAGGCGCTTGTCAAGCTTCTCACCACCGTGCAAGCCGCGCGGCCGTCGCCTAGCGCGGGCCACTGAGAAGCGAAAAAGAGGCCGCGTATGCTTGTCCGCGGCCTCTTCAATATCCGGTTACGCTGGAAGACGGATGTTCGTTTTTGGGAATGCAAGGAATTCGAGATGGTTGCCTGCGCGGAGTTTGGACAATACGGTCACAGCCCGGTCGAGCATCTGTAATCGTATGCAAGGAGTCGGAGTTGGAGCGGTGAAGGCTTCCTTAGAGCGATTTCTGAAGCTCGTGCCTTCTAGGCTGAAGTGCCGCCTCGAGTATCCCAACGTCTTGGGCGACGGTCCCGCCACTTATTCCGACGCCGCCGACAACCACGCCGTCATGGATAAGGGGCGCTCCCCCACCCATGGCGCAGAAGCTATCCTGCGACATCAGATGGAACAGCTCCCTTCCAGGCTGTACGAGTTCGAACAGGTCTGATGTTCGTTCCTGTGTGAGAGCCGCCGTATACGCCTTGCGGTGGGAGATCAACATCGAGAAGGCTAGCGCGCCATTCATCCTGTGCTGGAGGACCGAGTTTCCATGAACGTCGATGACGGTGACGGTCACGGGCACCTTGGCGGTGGACGCTTCCTCTTCCACCCGATCGGCGATGCCCTTTGCCAGTGCAAGCAGGTCCATTTCAAGGTTCCTTAATGAGGTTAAGTCGCGTCGAATACCCTACGGCCGAGGAGACCGCACCGCTACTAAACCTTGGTGTTGCCGATACCAAAGTATAGCCTCCCAGGCATCGCCTGGCCGAGTGGAGGAAAGTTGGCGGGCGATCGGCTGCTGAAAGTTGAGCGGGCGCTGGGGTAAAGTGTCCACAAATGGACAGTTTGCTACAAAACGGAAGTTTCCGTTTCGTGGCAAAAGTCGGCGAAGCTCATGTTGAGACAGATTTAGAAGAAAACGGAAAGTTCCGTTTAGTTCTAAAAGTCAGTGAAGATCATGGTTGAGACAGATTTACCACGAAACGGAAACTTCCGTTTTGTAGTAAAACTTGGTTGCTTGCCGCTCGCACATGGCTGGGGGTAAATACGCTTCATGCCGAAACCGAAGCCGATTGCCCCGATACTCGAAGTGATGATAGCGGATTTATCGGCCACCGGCATGGACCGCACAGCGATCGCCGACGCAACCCGGCTTTACCGCGTCACCATATGGCGCATGGCCATCGGCGAGGCGCGACAACCCGACTACCGGACTGTCTGCCGCATCGGCGACCTTTACGAGCAGAAGATCGGGCCGTCGCCGCTCAGGGGATAGCTGAAAGCGAAGGTATGACCGACCAATCCATTTCGATAGTTTTACAAGAAATGGCAATTCTGCCAAAACTTGACAAAGTTATCCAAACACTCGCTACCCACGCCGACGACTAACGTAAATTGGAAGGACGCGGGGAAATTCCCCACGTTGATACCGTCACCGCTCAGGGGTTAGTCTTCGTCAAGGTGGTTCAAAATGTCCTTGGCTTTCTGATGGATGAGGAAGCTGAACATCGCACACAGGAGGAAGAAGACGAACGTCTTGTACGGGAAGCCAGATGCGGGAGACCCGCTGGCAGTGGCAAACATTGGCGCCAAGCCGCCGACGACGATAAATGCCAGCGCAATGCCGTTCCCGTAGTTGGCCGTCAGTTTAATTCGTTCGCGTCTCGATTCTTTCATGCCACAACCGTAGTAGGAAAGGGTTGAGAAGCGGTGAATTTCGGGAGACGGGCGATTCTCCCCCATAGCTCCCCCAATATGAAAAATGCCAAAAACCGCCGCTTCTTGGTTTAGTTAAACAGTTGTTTTCTTTGGGGTTTTTGGTGAGCGCGCAGGGATTCGAACCCTGGACCTACTGATTAAAAGTCAGTTGCTCTACCGGCTGAGCTACGCGCTCCCAAAACGAGGCGCGTTCAATCGCCTCGGGAAGTGCGGCGGAACATAGGGGCGAGACGGCGATCGGTCAACAACTAACATGCAGATAATTTGCGGAAAAAAGCCTTGTTTTTGCGGGATTCGGTGCTTTTCCGGCGTGCTGTGATCTTTGAACCCGCGAGCGAAACCGCGACGGTTCGCCAATCATGGCCCAACTGGCGAAAAGGTGATTGGCCTTCGCAGGGGATTCGGCATAATCCGCGCCCAACGAGATGCCATTTTCAAGGAGCGCGCATGGCGCTTGATGTTTCCTACCTGACGGCCGTCGGCGCCGGCGCCCTGTCATTCCTTTCGCCTTGCGTGCTGCCACTCGTCCCGCCCTATCTTTGCTACATGGCGGGCGTGACGGTCGAAGATTTCCGTTCCGATTCGCCGCAGGCGCGCCTCTCGCCGGTGCGGCAGGCGCTGCTCATGTCTTCGCTGGCCTTCGTCCTCGGCTTTACCACAGTGTTCGTACTGCTCGGAGCCGGCGCTTCGACGATCGGCGGCTTTTTGCGCATGTGGCAGCAGGAGATCGCCATCGCCGCCGGCATCGTCATCATCCTGATGGGCCTGAATTTCCTCGGTGTCTTCAAGCTTGCTTTCCTTTCGCGCGAAGCGCGCTTCCAGACGCAGGGCAAGCCCGCCAATCCGCTTTCGGCCTATGTCATGGGCCTCGCTTTTGCCTTCGGCTGGACACCTTGCATCGGTCCGGTGCTGGGGCCGATCCTCGCCCTTGCCGGCGCGCGCGATACGGTCGCCGACGGCGCAATTCTGCTTGCCGTCTACTCGCTCGGCCTCGGCATTCCCTTCATCGTCGCCGCGCTGTTTTCGGGCCTGTTCATGCGGTTTCTCGCCCGCTTTCGCATGCATCTCGGCAAGGTGGAAAAGGTGATGGGCGGGCTTCTCGTCGCCACGGGCATTCTGTTCCTGACCGGAGGACTGCAGACTTTCTCATTCTGGCTGCTTGAAACATTTCCCATCCTTGGCCAACTCGGCTAAAGGTGCTTCAAATGTTCATTCAAATGGCGATAGGGCCCGTGCCGGATCAGGCATGAGAATGCCCGGCCAAAACTGATCTGGAAGTCCGACATGACATCACGTTCCTGCCTCACCGTCATTCTCGCTGCCGGCGAGGGCACCCGCATGAAATCAGAGCTGCCGAAGGTCCTGCACATGATTGCGGGGCTGCCGATCGTGGCACATGTGGCCAAGGCGGTCACGGGGGCTGGCGGCAGCGACATTGCGCTCGTCGTTGGCAAGGGCGCCGAAAAGGTGGAAGCTGCGGTGCGCACGATAGCGCCACATGTCAGCGTGCACGAGCAGACCGAGCGGCTCGGCACCGCCCATGCAGCTCTGGCAGCGCGCGACGCGATTGCACGCGGCTACGATGATGTGCTTGTCGTCTTCGGCGATACGCCGCTCATCGAAACTGCGGCTTTGGCGCAGGCGCGGGCCAGGCTTGCCGACGGCGCCGATGTCGTCGTCATGGGCTTCCGTCCCGCTGTACCGAACGGCTATGGCCGGCTCATCGAGAAGGACGGCCGTCTCGTGGCGATTCGCGAGGAGAAGGACGCGAGCGCCGAGGAAAAGCAGATCGGCCTGTGCAATGGCGGGCTGATGGCGCTGCGCGGCAAGAGTGCGCTCAGCCTGCTGGACCGGATCACTAACAACAATGCCAATGGCGAATATTATCTGACCGATGTGGTCGAGATCGCCAATGCCGGCGGCCAGAACGTCGTTGCCATCGAGATTTCTCCGGACAATGTCATCGGGATCAATACGCGTGCCGAACTCGCGGAGGCCGAAGCCATCTGGCAGAACCGCAAGCGCCGCGACATGATGATGGCCGGCGTCACGATGCATGCCCCGGAAACAGTGTTCTTCTCGCACGATACGCTGGTCGAGTCCGACGCCATCCTTGAACCCAACATCGTTTTCGGGCCCGGGGTAACGGTTGCGCGGGGCGCGGTTATCCATGCGTTCTGCTATTTCGAGGGCGCGAAAATCGGCGCGAATGCCAATGTCGGTCCCTTCGCGCGGCTGCGCCCCGGTGCCGATCTTGCGGAAAAATCCAAGGTCGGCAATTTCGTCGAGGTGAAGAACGCTGTGGTCGGCATCGGCGCCAAGGTCAATCATCTGACTTACATCGGCGATGCGACGATCGGCGCAGCGGCCAATATCGGCGCGGGGGCGATTACCTGCAATTATGACGGCTACAATAAACATTTGACGGAGATCGGGGCCAACGTCTTCGTCGGGTCCAATACCTCATTGGTGGCACCGGTGAAGATCGGCGATAATGCTTATGTCGCATCGGGCAGCGTGATTACGGCAAATGTGCCGGCAGATGCCCTGGCTTTCGGGCGCGCGCGCCAGGAAATCAAGGAAGGACGCGCGATCGAACTGCGCGCCCGCTATGCCGCCGCGAAATTAGCCAAGAAGGCTGACTAGATCGCATTCCATTGTTCGTGCAAGATTGCGCAACGGAAATTGACTTCCGGCCAGGGCGATTCCGCCCTAAGGCAGGAACATAAAAAAGCTTGGGGCATCGGAGTTTTGCATGTGCGGGATCGTTGGAATTATCGGCCGGGAGCAGGTGGCGCCGCTGCTCGTGGACGCGCTGAAGCGGCTTGAATATCGCGGATATGATTCTGCCGGTGTCGCGACCCTCAACAATGGCGTCCTCGACCGCCGCCGCGCCGAGGGCAAGCTCGCCAATCTCGACAAGCTCCTGAAAGAGCAACCGCTCGCCGGCACGATCGGCCTCGGACACACCCGCTGGGCAACCCATGGTGCGCCGACCGTTCGCAATGCGCACCCGCATACAACGCCGCGCCTCGCAGTCATCCATAACGGCATCATCGAGAACTTTGCCGAACTGCGGACCATGCTCGAATCCGACGGCTATAAGTTCGAGACCGAGACCGACACGGAAACCGTCGCGCATCTGGTGACGCGCGCACTCGACCGCGGGCTTTCGCCCATTGACGCAGTGCGCCAGACCTTGCCGCAGCTGCGCGGCGCCTTTGCCATCGCCATCATGTTCAAGGGCGAGGAGAACCTTCTCGTTGCCGCCCGCAATGGCCCGCCGCTTGCGGTCGGTTATGGCGACGGCGAAATGTACCTGGGCTCCGACGCGATCGCGCTTGCCCCGTTCACCGACAATCTCTCCTATCTTGAGGATGGCGATTGGGCCGTCCTGACGCGCGAAGGCGTCGTGATCTACGATGAGACGGGCATGGAGGTCGAACGCCCGGTTCAGAAGTCGGCGGGGACCGCCTTCCTCGTCAGCAAGGGCAATCACCGCCATTTCATGGAAAAGGAAATCCATGAACAGCCGGAGGTCATTTCGCATACCCTTGCCAATTATCTCGATTTCGCCAAGGGAACCGTTCGCACCGATGCAACGCCGCTCGATTTCAGCAAGGTGGATCGCATTGCGGCATCTGCTTGCGGTACCGCATTTTATGCCGGACTCATCGGCAAATACTGGTTCGAACGCATTGCGCGGCTCCCGGTCGATATCGATGTCGCCTCCGAGTTCCGCTATCGCGAGATGCCGCTGTCGAAGGACAGCCTTGCGCTCTTCGTCTCGCAATCGGGCGAGACCGCCGATACGCTCGCCTCGCTGCGCTACTGCAAGCAGCAGGGGCTGAAGATCGGCACGATCGTCAATGTCCGCGAATCGACGATGGCGCGCGAATCGAACACCGTGTTCCCGACGCTCGCCGGTCCTGAGGTCGGCGTCGCATCGACCAAGGCTTTCACCTGCCAATTGGCGGTTCTGGCATCGCTCGCAGTCGCCGCCGCCAAGATGCGCGGCACGATCGACGAGCAGGAAGAACGCCAGCTCGTGCGCGAGCTTTCGGAAATTCCGCGCTATGCCAATCACGCGCTGCGCCTCGAAGAACAGATGGAGACGATCAGCCGTGACCTCAGCCAGGTCAAGCACGTGCTTTACCTTGGCCGTGGCACCAGCTACCCGCTTGCGCTCGAAGGCGCGCTGAAGCTCAAGGAAATTTCCTACATCCATGCAGAAGGCTATGCGGCGGGTGAATTGAAGCACGGGCCTATCGCACTGATCGACGAATCGATGCCGGTCATCGTCATTGCGCCGTATGACCATTGGTTCGAGAAGACGGTTTCGAACATGCAGGAGGTCGCGGCGCGCGGCGGCAAGATCATCCTGATCACCGACGAGAAGGGCGCGGCGGCGAGCACATTGAATACGATGCACACGATCGTGCTGCCGGACATGCCGGAAATCATCGCCCCGATCATCTATGCGCTGCCGATCCAGATGCTGGCATATCATACGGCGGTGTTCATGGGGACCGACGTCGACCAGCCACGCAACCTTGCAAAATCCGTGACGGTCGAATAGTTAGCCGGCGCGCAAAAGCCTGACAGCCTCGTCGCGCTCGAAAAGGTAAAGCAGTATGCGCAGCGCCTTGCCGCGCTCGCTCTGCAATTCGGGATCGCGCGCAAGAATATAGCGCGCATCCTTGCGGGCAATCTCCAGGAACTCCTGATGCGCCTCGATGCTGGCGAGGCGGAAGCCGGGCGTACCGGATTGGCGCGTGCCGAGAAGCTCGCCTTCACCACGCAGCTTCAGATCTTCCTCGGCAATGCGAAATCCGTCTTCCGTTTCGCGCATGATCTTGAGCCGTGCCTGCGCCACTTCGCCGAGCGGCCCCTTATAAAGCAGAAGGCAGGTCGAAGGCTTGTCGCCACGGCCGACCCGGCCACGCAACTGGTGCAGCTGGGCAAGGCCGAAGCGCTCGGCATGCTCGATGACAATGATGGTGGCGTCCGGCACGTCGACGCCAACCTCGATTACCGTTGTGGCGACGAGAAGCCGGGTAACGCCATTTTTGAACGCCAGCATGGCAGCGTCTTTTTCCGGACCGCTCATCCGGCCGTGCACCAGGCCGATCTTGCTGCCAAGCAGGGGCTTCAGCGATTCGAACCGCTCTTCGGCCGAGACAAGGTCGACGATCTCCGATTCTTCGACAAGCGGACAGATCCAATAGATCTTCTGGCCGTCGGCAACGGCGCTCCGCATGCGCTCGACAAGGTCGCTCAACCGGTCCATCGGCAGGATCGCAGTGGTGATCGGCCGCCGTCCCGCCGGCTTTTCCGTGAGTTTCGATACGTCCATATCGCCGAACGCGGTGAGGACGAGGGTGCGGGGTATGGGGGTTGCAGTCATCACCAGCATGTCCGGCGCGTCACCCTTGGAGGTGAGGAGCAGGCGTTGATGAACGCCAAACCGGTGCTGCTCGTCGACAATGACGAGGACAAGGTCGCGGTACGAGACTTTTTCCTGGAAGAGGGCATGCGTGCCGACAACGATATTGATCGCCCCGGAACGCAGTCCTTCGAGAACATCCTCGCGTTCACGGCCCTTTTCGCGCCCCGTGAGAAGAGCAACGCGCAGCCCGGCCTTCTCGGCGAGGGGCGCTATCGTGGCGTAATGCTGGCGCGCCAGGACTTCGGTCGGCACCATCAGGGCCGACTGGCCTCCGGCTTCCGCCGCATGCGCCATCGCCAGCAGGCCGACGACCGTCTTGCCGGAACCGACATCGCCTTGCAACAGGCGCAACATGCGATCGGGCTGTCGCAGGTCCGCGATGATTTCCTTGATAGCCTCAGATTGGCTATTGGTCAGCGAATAGGGCAATGCGGCAATGATCTGCGCTTTGATCTCGCCGTTGCCCTCGAGCTTGCGGCCGGAAAGGCGCTTTGCTCTTAGCCGCACAAGCGCGAGCGCGAGCTGGCCCGCAAGAAACTCATCATAGGCAAGACGCTGGCGGGCAGGGCTGTCGAGCGCGATATCTGCCGGATCAGCCGGCCCGTGCATGATCCGCAGCGCTTCGCGATGTAACGGAAGCTGGTGGGCGGCAAGAACCGGCGCGTCGATCCATTCCGGCAGCTCCGGCACTTTGGTCAAGGCATCCTCTACGCCGCGCGCCAGAACTTTTGGCGAGAGCCCGGCGGTCAAGGGATAGACAGGTTCAACGAGCGGCAGCGACGCGGCGTCGTCGAGGCGGGTGATATGGTCGGGATGGACCATGGTCGGCCGTCCGTTGAACCACTCCATCTTGCCCGACACGATCACCGTTTCACCGACAGGCATCGCCTTTTCGAGCCACGCCTGCTTGGCGTGAAAGAATGTCAGCCCGATCTCCCCGGTATCGTCATGCGCGTAAACCCGGTAAGGCGCGTTGCTGCGCCCGGCCGGCAGGTGGCGGTCGATACGCACTTCAAGAGTAACGATGGCCCCCTCGGGCGCATGGGCTATGCCGGGCCGATGGCGCCGGTCGATGACGCTGTGGGGTGGAAGATAGACAAGATTGGCGACGCGCGGATCCTGACCCGGCGGCGTGCCGAGCAGGGTTGCGAGCAAGCCGGTTACCTTCGGGCCGATGCCGGAAAGTGTGCGAACCGAAGCAAAGAGGGGATCGAGCAGGGATGGGCGCATGGCAAAGGTCTAGAATGTTTCGAGTTTGGAGACCAGTCTCGTTGCTCCGTGTCCGTTGTCATGGGGCCTTATCCCGAGGATCATCCATTCTCATCGAACGTGAAGCCCCGCGGAACGGGCGACCGTACCGGATTATTGGCAGCACATTGCACGAGCAAGGCTGACACGGCCGCCGGATGCGGCTATACCCTCGCCAAAATGCGCGCATTGGTCTGAACACGGAGCCGATCATGACAGGAAGCAGTCGCACCACCGCCGACCTGCCGCCGCGACAGCGCAAGCTGTTGTTCCGGTCGTGGCACAGGGGCATGCGCGAAATGGACCTCATTCTTGGGCAATTCGCCGACGTCCATATCGAGACCTTGTCAGAACGCGAACTTGACCAATATGAAGCACTCATGGAAGCTTTGGATCGCGATCTTCTAAAATGGGTCACGGGCGAAGCCGATGTTCCTGCCGAATTCGATACGCACATCTTCCACAAGATCGTCGCGTCCCGCAAAGAGATGAAATTCTGAAAATTCAATGACTGCGTTTTCCAAGCTTGGATTGAAGCCCGGTACAGCGGGCCATGTCGTTGTCGACGGTGTCGTCGACGGCTATGAGGCATTTGCGCTGGCCAAGGTCGTCGCCGAGGCCGGGGCAGGCGGCCCGGTGCTCTTTATCGCCCGTGATGGCCAGCGCGTTGTCGATCTTGAACAGGTCCTGAGTTTTGTCGCGCCTGAACTTCCGGTGCTGCAATTGCCGGCCTGGGACTGCTTGCCCTATGACCGCGTCTCTCCGGGTGCTGATACATCGGCACGCCGCCTTGCGGCCCTTGCGGGTCTTGCCGCATTGCGTGAACACAAGCATCCCGGTGTCATCCTCGCCACAGCCAATGCGATGCTGCAAAAGCTTCCACCACGCAAGGTGCTTGCACAGCAGCTCTTCATGGCCCGGCCCGGCAATAGAATCGACATGAACGCGCTCGTGCAGCGCCTTGAAAACAATGGGTTCGAGCGCGTACCAACGGTTCGCGACGTCGGCGAATACGCGGTACGGGGCGGCATTCTCGATCTCTTCGCGCCCGGCGCCGAAGCGCCGTTGAGGCTCGATTTCTTTGGCGATACGCTGGAGACGATCCGTGCTTTCGATCCGGCAACGCAGCGGACGCTGAGCCAGAAGACCGAGTTCACCATGCAGCCGATGAGCGAAATCACGCTCTCGCCCGAGGTGATCAGCCATTTCCGCTCGCAATATGTGCAGACGTTTGGTGCGCCTTCGCGTGATGACGCACTCTACCAGTCAATATCCGAGGGCCGCCGTTTTGCCGGAATGGAACACTGGCTGCCCATGTTCTACGACAAGCTGGAAACCGTGTTCGACCATACCGGCGACATGCCTGTCGTCTTCGATCATCTTGCGCATGAATCCATGGCCGAGCGCCACAAGATGGTCCTGGACCATTTTGAAGCGCGCAGGCGTCAATCGGACGGCAAGGAGCCTGGCGATGCGGTGCCCTACAAGCCTGTCGCGCCGGGCCTGCTCTACCTGACGCCGGAAGCGGTGGAGGTGGCGGCACAAACGTCGGGCATGCGCATCGATTTCACCCCCTTCGATGCGCCGTTTGCCAGCGGCCGGTCGATCGTCCATGCCGGCGCCCATCGTGGGCGGACGTTTGTCGAGGAGCGGACTGCCAAGGATACCAATGTCTTCGACAGCGTGGTGAAACACATCGCGGACGAGCGCGCGGCGGGCAAGAAGGTGCTGCTTGCGGCCTGGAGCGAGGGCACGCGCGATCGCCTCGTCCAGGTGCTTAACGAACATGGCCTCGAAAAGATCGAGCTTGTCGACGAGCTGCGGACGGTCAAGGCGCTGTCGCGCGACAAGATCACCGCCGGCGTGCTATCTCTGGAGACCGGGTTCGACGCCGGCGAACTCGTCGTAATTGCAGAACAGGACATTCTCGGCGACCGGCTTATTCGACATTCGAAGCGGCGCAAGCGCGACCGTGACTTCATCAGCGAAGTATCCGCGCTGAATGCCGGCGATATTGTCGTGCACGTAGATCACGGCATCGGCCGGTTTATCGGCTTGCGCACCATCACTGCCGCGGGCGCACCGCACGACTGCCTGGAATTGCACTATGCCGGCGATGACCGGCTGTTTCTTCCCGTCGAAAATATCGAGCTGTTGTCGAGGTTTGGCTCGGAATCCTCAACCGCCATCCTCGACAAACTAGGCGGCGGTGCGTGGCAGGCGCGCAAGGCGAAACTCAAGAAGCGGTTGCTCGACATTGCCGGCCATCTCATCAAGATCGCCGCGGAACGGCAGATGCGGGGCGCACCTGTCCTCACGCCGCCGGATGGGCTCTACGGCGAATTTGCCGCCCGGTTCCCCTATGATGAAACTGAAGATCAGGATCGCGCCATCGATGCAGTCATCGATGATCTGGCCCTCGGCAAGCCGATGGATCGTCTGGTATGCGGCGATGTCGGCTTCGGCAAAACGGAAGTAGCGCTGCGGGCCGCATTCGTAGCCGCGCTGAACGGCGTCCAAGTGGCTGTCGTGGTCCCGACGACTTTGCTTTCCCGCCAGCACTTCAAGACATTTTCCAACCGGTTTCAGGGGCTCCCCGTCAATGTGGCGCAGGCGTCGCGACTGGTGGGCTCCAAGGAGCTTGCGGAGAACAAGAAGGGCATCGCCGAGGGAAAGGTCGATATCGCGGTCGGTACCCACGCGCTGCTCGGACAGGGTATCACCTTCAAGAACCTTGGTCTGCTGATCATCGACGAGGAGCAGCATTTCGGCGTTAAACACAAGGAACGGCTCAAGGAGCTGAAGTCGGACGTGCATGTGCTGACCCTTTCGGCAACACCCATCCCGCGCACGCTGCAGCTGGCGCTGACCGGCGTTCGCGAATTGTCGCTTATCACGACGCCGCCTGTCGACCGCATGGCGGTGCGCACCTTCGTTTCGCCCTTCGATCCGCTCGTCATCCGTGAAACGTTGCTGAGGGAGCGCTATCGTGGGGGCCAGAGCTTCTATGTATGCCCGCGCATATCGGATCTTGCCGAAATCAAGGAGTTCCTTGACGCGCAGGTGCCGGAACTGAAGGTCGCCGTCGCACACGGCCAGATGGCGCCGGGCGAACTCGACGACATCATGAACGCCTTCTACGACGGCCAGTATGATGTGCTCCTGTCGACGACGATCGTCGAGTCCGGTCTCGATATCCCGACGGCCAATACGATGATCATCCACCGAGCCGACATGTTCGGCCTGTCGCAGCTCTATCAGTTGCGTGGCCGCGTCGGTCGCTCGAAGCAAAGGGCCTATGCGCTGTTCACGCTGCCCGCGCACAAATTGCTGACGCAGACGGCCGAGCGCCGCCTGAAGGTACTGCAGTCGCTCGATACGCTCGGCGCGGGATTCCAGCTTGCCAGCCACGACATGGATATCCGCGGCGCCGGCAATCTTCTGGGCGAGGAACAATCGGGCCATATCCGTGAGGTCGGGTTCGAGCTTTACCAGCAGATGCTCGAAGAAGCGGTCGCCGAGATCAAGGGAACGGGCGAAATAGAAGACAGTCATTGGTCGCCGCAGATATCCGTTGGCACGGCGGTGATGATTCCCGAAGCCTATGTGCCGGACCTGCAGTTGCGCCTCGGCCTTTATCGCCGTCTCGCAGATCTCGAGGAACTGCAGGATATTGACGGGTTTGGCGCAGAATTGATCGACCGGTTCGGTCCACTGCCCGAGGAAGTGCAGCACCTCCTGAAGATCGTCTATATCAAGGCGCTCTGCCGCCGCGCCAATGTCGACAAGCTCGATGCCGGCCCGAAGGGTGTGGTGATCCAGTTCCGCAACAAGACGTTCAACAATCCCGCAGCGCTCGTCAAGATGATCGGCGAGCAGGGCTCAATGGCGAAGATCAGGCCGGATCAGAGCATCGTGCTCGTTCGCGACTGGCCGACGGCGGAAAAGCGCCTGAACGGCGCTGCGGTGGTCATGACGCAACTTGCGAAACTGGCGGACGCCGCCTAGGCGGCGCCGCTTCCAGGCTCGAAACCGTCCGCCGTCTGGCGGATGGCGTCGGCCAACGTCTCGGCCGATTGCGCACCCATTAGCGCGTATTTCTGGTCGAGGATGAAGCAGGGAACACCGCGCACGCCAATCTGGTTTGCCGTATCGATCTCCTGCCGCACACCAACTGCATCGGCATCCGTTGGCAGGAGGCTCGCGACGATGGCAACATCCATGCCAGCCTCTGCAGCGGCTTCAAGCAGAACCTCGGCATCGCCAATATCCTTGCCTTGCTCGAAATAGTAGGAAAACAGGATGCCGACGAGCGTGTCCTGGACATTCGGCTGAGCCTGCGATGCCCAGCGGATCAGGCGGTGCGCGTCGAGCGTATTGGGGCTTATCTCGATCGAATCGAAGTCGAACTCAATGCCGACCTCCTTGCCGAGTTCAGTAAGCTGTTGATGGATCTCGAAGATCCGGTCCGAGCTGCCGAACTTTTCCTGCATGTAACGCTTGCGGTCCTTGCCTTGCGGCGGGATCGTCGGATCAAGCTGGAACGGCCGCCAGTTCACCGATACATCGATGTCGGGGTTGAGCTCGAGCGCCTGTTCGAGCCGCTTTCGCCCGACGAAGCACCAGGGGCAAACGACATCCGACACCACGTCGATGGTGAATTTCTTTTCGGGCATATCTTCAACCTATCGTTTGTCTGACCACCACGTGTTCAGCTGGTTTCCCACGAGGGAGGTCTTTTCGGGATGTTGCAGGTGCGACCACCGCGCAACCCATTGCTCCGGCTGATAATAGATCGGAATCATATAATGGCCGGAGATCAAAAGCCTGTCGAGAGCGCGGACCGTGCTGGTAAACTCTTCCTGTCCGCGCACCGCCAGCATCTTGTCGAGGAGGGCGTCGATGGCCGGATTGGCAACGCCGGCATAATTGAAACTGCCCTCGACATCCTTCGACTGGCTGCCCCAACGGTAAAATTGCTCATAGCCGGGTGACAGCGAACTCGCATAGGCGCCGAGTATCATGTCATAATCGAAGGTCTGCAGCCGTTTCTGGTACTGGGCGTCATCGACGGTCCTGATGGTGACGCCGATACCGAGCCGCTCAAGGGTGCGCTTATAGGCAAGACCCAAGCGTTCCTCGCCGACGGATCGGGTCATGATCTCGAAGGTGAGGGGAGTTCCGTGTGGATCGAGCATCCGTTCGTTCTCGATCCTGTAGCCCCGCTCGGTCAGGATATCGAAGGCACGCTTCATTTCCTTGCGGTCGCGCCCCGTGCCGTCCGTTTGCGGCGGCACGAACGAACCGTCCATCACGTCCGGCTGGAGAGAATCGGCAAAGGGCGCAAGCCACTCGCGCTCCATGGCATCGGCAGGACGTCCCAGCGCCGAAAGTTCCGATCCTTGCCAATAGCTGCCGAGCCGCCGGTAACGCCCAGCATAGAGGTTGCGGTTCGCCCATTCGAAGTCGAACATCAGGGCCAGCGCCTGGCGAACCGCTCGATCCTGAAATTTTGGGCGGCGCGTATTGAACAGGAACCCGAACATGTTGGCAGGCGAGTGTTTTTCGAATGTATCCTTGATAACCCGGCCATCGCGTATGGCCGGGAAGTCATATGAAGTTGCCCATTTGTTGGGATCGCCCTCAAGGAAGACATCGAAAACACCTTTCTTGAAGGCTTCGAACTGCGCCTGGTCGTTGCGGAAATATTCAACGGTCACCGTGTCGAAATTATTGAAGCCGACGCGACTCGGCATGTCTTTCCCCCAATAATCCGGATTGCGCTTATAGACGATGCGCTGACCCGGCTGCACCTGTGAGACCGTATAGGGTCCGCTGCCCACGGGTATCGAGAGAGGCGAACTGTCGAAGGTGTCGATGTTGATGGCATGTTTGGGAAGAACTGGCATTAACGAGAGGATCAGGGGAAATTCCCGGTTGGCCTGGTCGTTGAACGTAAAGCGAATGCCGCGCTCGCCAATCTTCTCGATCTTCGAAATGAGCTTCATCCGGCCGCTGAAGGGTGGGCGGCCCTTTTTTGTCAGCAGGTCGAAGGTGAATATCACGTCGTCGGGCGTAACCGGCTCGCCATCAGACCATTTTGCTTTGGGATTCAGCGTAAATTCGACCCAGGTCCGCTCATCGTCGGTTTCGACTTTTTCGGCCAGCAGGCCATACATGGTGAACGGCTCATCGGCGTTGCGCTGCATGAGCGATTCATAGACGAGATCGCCGAACTCGCCGTCGCTGAACAGGCCACGCGCGTATGTCCGCATGCTCTTGACCAGGAACGGGTTGAGGCTGTCAAACGTGCCGACGACACCATAGGTGATCGAGCCTTCCTTGGGCGCATGCGGATTGACATAGGGGAAATGCTTGTAGTCCGCGGGCAGGGCAGGTTCGCCGTGCATGGCGATTCCATGTCTCGGTTCGGCAAATGCACCGCTTGTGGTACAACAAATCGTAGCAAGTATAGTCAGCGCCTGGGTAGTTTTCTTCAACATCGTCTCGACCTAGCATTCCCGGAAGCCGGGAATTCATTCTGATTCGTGACAGAGACTACCACTTGACGACGATTCTGCGGCGTGGGCCGTAAATCATCGAGGGGAATCCCCAACTAGTCCAAAAGGTGGCTGGATTTGAGAGAACATGCAGTGTAACACGGCCTTCGATATTCAAAGGGTCACTCTCTTGCCGCATTTGGCAACCAAAGCCAGACCAGCAAATAAAGATGATCGAGATACACTTAGGATAAGTGCGCTGAAAGGAACCAGTTGACCATGTCCAACCCGAAGTCCATCGCGGCAACCGCATCATTCGCTGGTGCCATCGCATTGCTCGCCGCCGCGGCAGTACCAGCAGCAGCCCAGCAGCAGAGAGCGCCGCAAGGTTGGTTCAAGGTCTGCTCCAAGCAGGAAGAAAACGATATCTGCAACACCCAGAACATCGTGACTGCCGATAGCGGCCAGCTCCTGACCGCGGTCAACCTCATCGAGATCAAGGGCAAGATCAACCGCAAGATCTTCCAGGTCTCGGTTCCGACCGGCCGTCTCATTCCTCCGGGCGTCGGCCTCCAGATCAATGGCGGCAAGACCCAGAAGATCGACTACGCGATCTGCTTCCCGGATCGTTGCATTTCGGAAGTCGCCTTGTCGGATGACCTGCTCAACTCCTTCAAGAAGGGTAACCAGCTGACGCTGACCTCGGTCAACTTCCAGAACAAGCCTAACCCGATCAATGTCGCTCTGACCGGCTTCAGCCAGGCCTATGACGGCCCCGGCCTGCAGCAGAACGAACTCGAACAGCGCCAGAAGACGCTGCAGAGCGAAGTTCAGAAGCGCCAGAAGGAATTCGAAGACAAGATGAAGGCCGAACAGGAAAAGGCGAAAGCCGGCAACTGATCAGCCAGTACGCACAAAAAGGGACGCGGTGACGCGTCCCTTTTTTATTGTCCGGCTTCGGTGTCGGGACCTCAGTTGAGATGCGGGCGCTTGACCCGATAGACGCCATCCTCGATCTTTTCGAACACGTTCTTGATCTGCGGGTGGCGCAAAGGTGTTCCGGTCGTATCGGCAACGAGGTTTTGCTCCGAAACATAGGCCACGTATTCTGTCTCGGAGTTCTCGGCGAAGAGATGGTAGAAGGGCTGGTCGCGATGCGGCCTAATCTCTTCGGGAATGGACTGATACCATTCTTCGGTGTTGCTGAACTCGGGATCAACGTCGAAAATCACGCCACGAAACGCAAAAATGCGGTGGCTGACTACCTGACCGATCTGAAATTTGGCATGCCGTATCTGTTTTATCATCGTCATTCAGGATAGATATCCGTTTCTGTCCAATCCCGCGAGCCTAAAGCGTCCTTGCTCTTATTTCCGGCGCGGCAAACCTCAAAGCCTGCTTATGCTTGATGTATTCAACCTGGTCTTACCGTTCTTTGGGCTGATTTTTCTTGGCTTTTTCGTGGCCAAGATAAAACATCAGCCGCTCGATGCGCTCGGGTGGATGAATACGTTCATCGTCTATGTGGCGCTTCCAGCGCTGTTTTTCCAGATTTTGTCGAAGACTCCGGTGGCCGAATTGACGCAGTGGGGCTTCATCATAGGCTGCACCGCATCGACTTTCCTCATCTTCATGGCAATGTTCGCGGTCGCTTTCGCGCGCACACGCCGCATTGACGAGAGCACCATTCAGGGGCTCGCGGCCGCGTACGGTAATATTGGCTACATGGGCCCGGCGCTGGCGATCCTTGCTTTCGGCGCACCGGCAGCAGTGCCGGTCGCACTCATCTTCTGCTTCGACAACACGCTGCATTTTGTGATGGCGCCGTTGATGATGGCGCTTTCCGGCAACGACAAGCGTTCGCCGCGCGATCTCGCCGCCGGGGTGCTCAAGAAGATATTTGGCCACCCTTTCATCATCGCCACCATTTTCGGGGTAGGAGCGGCCATCACCGGACTGGAGCCGCCTGTGGCGGTCGACCGGATGATCGATTTTCTTGCCCGCGCGGCGGCGCCTTGCGCGCTCTTTGCCATGGGCGCGACGCTGGCGCTGCGTCCCTTGCGACGTGTGCCGAAGGAACTCTATCTGATCGTTCCGCTGAAGCTCGTCGTCCAGCCCGTATTGATTTACTGCGTCTTGCGCCTGGCCGGCGATTTCCCACCGGTATGGGTCTATACGGCAATGCTTATGGCGGCCCTGCCAACCGCGACGAATGTCTTCGTCATCGCTCAGCAATATGGCGTCTGGGTCGAGCGGGCGTCGAGTTCGGTGCTCGCGACCACCCTGTTTTCGATCGTGACATTGACGCTTTGGCTCTACGCCATGACACATGGGCTGGTTCGGTGAGCCCTCATACGGCGCACCTTTAGTCCCCGATGCGTGCCGCTGCAAGCAATCGGCTAGCTAGTTTGTATCAATTCTAAAGTTTTGTGGGCCACCCCCTTGCGGCTCTGGCGTCCATCTGTTTATATAGTTGCGAATGATTTGCAATTGCGTTTCGGAGAATTTATGGATCAGCTAGCGCAGCACACCCCGGCGGCCGATGGATGGCGGCATGCCCGGGGCGAGGCATCTTTGTCCGACGTTCATCGTTCGGTCGCCGTGCGCTCGACCGGCCCAGGCTGGCGGCGTGCTGCCGCATTTGTCGGACCAGGCTATCTGGTGGCGGTCGGCTACATGGATCCCGGCAATTGGGCGACATCGCTCGCCGGTGGTTCCAAGTTTGGCTATTCGCTGCTCGTTGTCGCGCTGATCTCCAACATCATGGCGATCGTTCTGCAGGCTCTCTGCGCGCGTTTGGCGATCGGATCGGGCAGGGACCTTGCGCAGGCTTGCCGGGATGCATTTCCAAAGCCCGTTGCCTATACGCTGTGGTTCCTTGCGGAAATCGCCATCATCGCAACCGATATTGCGGAAGTCATTGGCACGGCGATCGGCCTCAATCTTATTTTCGGTATTCCGCTCGAAATCGGCGTCCTCATCACCGCGCTTGATGTTTTCCTTATCCTGTACCTGCAGAAATTGGGCTTCCGCTGGGTGGAAGCGTTGATCATAACGCTGCTCGGCGTGATTGCTGTCTGCTTCGGCATCCAGATTTTTCTTGCCGATCCTGAATGGGGCGCGGTGATCAAGGGCTTCGCGCCGACGACTGAAATCGTGACCAATCCGGAAATGCTGTATCTGGCACTGGGTATCCTCGGCGCCACGGTGATGCCGCACAATCTCTACTTGCATTCGGGTATCGTGCAGACGCGCGCCTACGGCGATACGCTGCCCGAGAAACGGCAGGCGCTCAAATACGCGACGATCGATTCGACCGCGGCGCTGATGTTTGCGCTTCTCATCAACGCTTCGATCCTGATCCTCGCCGCAGCGACGTTCCATACGACCGGCCGCACGGAGGTTGCGGAACTTGGCGAAGCACATTCCCTGCTTGCGCCCTTGCTCGGTCTTGCAATTGCTCCAACCCTGTTCGGCATTGCGCTCTTGTGCTGCGGCATCAACTCCACGGTCACAGCGACGCTTGCAGGTCAGATCGTCATGGAGGGCTTTCTCCATATCAAGCTCGCACCATGGTTGCGCAGGCTCATCACCCGCGCGATTGCGATCATCCCGGCTGCGATCGTGACGATCTGGTACGGCGAAAGCGGAACGGCGAAGCTACTCGTACTCACCCAGGTGGTGCTCAGCCTGCAACTGTCATTTGCGGTGTTCCCGCTCGTCATGTTCACGGCAAGCAAGGCCAAGATGGGCGCTTTGGTCTCACCGCGCTGGCTGACCACCTTTGCCGTCATCATTGCGATCGTGATCGCCGTACTCAATGTGAAGCTGCTTTACGACTTCGTTCTTGCCTAATGTTCAGGGGCAGTGTGCTTGCGCGTAAAGCGGAAGCCGCTGCCCGGACGAAGCCCTTCACGCATGACGAAGCCGCGCAGGGGCGAAAACACCCGCAACAACTCCAGGCCCCCACTGCGGACCATCTGCACTGGAAGGAAATCAGACAAGAGCGATCTGTTCAGTGCATCGACCGCACCCGTCCGCGCCAAGATGTCAGGGCTGCGCTTGCGGTTATAGGTCGAGATGACCCGTGACGAGCCGAGATCGGCCCCGTCCGTCGGGAAGGTCTCGAGCAGGGTCTCGACGTCCCTTACACCGAGATTGAGACCTTGCGCGCCTATGGGCGGGAAAACATGAGCGGATTCGCCAGCAAGAAACACGCGATTTCGAGCGAAAGATGTCGGAACGAGGCCGGAGAGCGGCCAGCTTTGCGGATCGACATCAATGGTCACTGCGCCGAGCATGGACTGCATGCGCTCTTCCACCCGCATTGCGAGCTGGTCGCGGCTGAGTTCAAGCAGTTCAACCGCGTGCGCCGGCGTCGTCACCCATACGAGGCTCGACCGTTTCCGCTGGAGCGGGACCTGAGTGAACGGTCCGTGCTCGGTGTGAAACTCCGTCGAAATGTCGTGGTGATCGCGTGTGTGGCTGAAGCTCAGCACGATGGCCGTCTGGTTGTATGACCAGGTCCGGGCGGAAATGCCGGCCGCTTCGCGGGCAAGCGAGGACCGGCCATCCGCCGCAATCACAATGTTCGCAGTAATGCTCGAGCCATCATTGGCTTCCACCATAATTGCGTCGTCGCTCGGGTGGTAGTGGCTGGCCGAGGCGGCAATGTGCCTCGCGCCTGAATGCTTGAGTGCGTCAGCAAGGACCGAGGTGAGCGTCGTATTGGGAATATTGTAACCAAATGCCGGTTCATCGATCTCGCTGGCCTCGAACGTGACGGCAGGGCTGCGGATCAGACGCTGCGTGCCGTCGAGGATGCGCATCGTGGTAATCGGGGCTGCGTGCGGTTCGATCGCTTCCCACAGGCCGATCTTTTCGAGGAACTTGGTGGCTGGCATCATCAGCGCCGTGGTGCGCTTGTCGGAGGCCTCGGGCACGACGCCGAGGCTGACGACATTGTCGAACGAGCGGGCCGTGGCGATCGCCGCAATCAGCCCGACATGCCCAGCTCCGGCAATGACGATCGGATCGGTTCTGGTGCTGGTCATATCTGTCTCCCGTTTGCGGGCCCGTGCGGGGCTTTCAACAGTTTATATGAGTTTCATTGCTTGCGCTTTCAGCCAATTTCAAGAAAAGCTGATCGCAAATCGTTCGTCGTTGCCAAGATATAACGGCAGGCGTTGAATTGTGATGCAGCAGATTGGCGCGGACCCTTGAAAAAACCTACCATGCCCAAGGGCGTCAAGCCCAAGAAAGTGACGGCGCCGCAAGCAAAGGCTTTCTCGGTCCATCTGTTGACGGCGTCCGGTTCGTTTCTGGCGTTTCTTTCCGTCGTCGCCGCCAGCGAGGAAAGCTGGACCGCCATGTTCTGGTGGCTCGGACTTGCCTTGTTCGTTGACGGCATCGATGGTCCGATCGCCCGCAAGCTGGAAGTCAAGTACGTCCTGCCCAATTGGTCGGGAGAACTCCTCGACAACATCATCGACTACATGACCTATGTGCTCATCCCCGCCTTCGCGCTCTACCAGCGCGGCTTCATGGGCGAGGGCCTGTCGTTTCTTGCAGCGGCCATCATCGTCGTATCGAGCGCTATCTACTACGCTGACACAGGCATGAAGACGAAGGAGAACTTCTTCAAGGGGTTCCCGGTTGTCTGGAACATGATTGTTTTCACCTTGTTCATCGTGCGGCCCGGCGAATGGGTGGCGTTTGCAATCGTTCTCGTTGCTGCCATCGTTTCTTTCCTGCCGATCTATTTCCTGCATCCGGTGCGCGTGCAGCGTTTGCGCAACCTCAATCTGACGATATTTTTCCTCTGGTGCGGCTTTGGGGCGTTCTCGCTGTTTCAAGAACTTGATTCGCCGCTCTGGGTGCGCATTGGCATTTCCGTTACGGGGATCTATCTTTTCTTCATCGGCGCCGTAATGCAGTTGTTCCCCAATTTGGGGCGGACGGAGAAAGCGTAATGGTCAAGGCTGTTCGTATTCATCAAACCGGCGGGCCGGAAGCATTGACTTACGAAGATGTTTCGGTCGGGGCGCCCGGACCGGGCGAGGTACGTATCCGAAATGAAGCGATCGGCCTCAACTTTCTCGACGTCTATTATCGAACTGGTCTCTATCCGTCGCCGACCCCGCTGCCGCTGATTCCTGGCCACGAGGGCGCCGGCGTTGTGCTTGACGTCGGCGAAGGTGCCGGATGGCTAAAGCCCGGCGACCGCGTCGCCTACACCAGTCCGATCGGTGCTTATGCGCATGAGCGGCTTATTCCGGCTGATCGCCTTGTCAAAGTCCCGGATGAAATTCCGCTGCAACAAGCGGCAGCTATGATGCTGAAAGGCCTTACGGCCCAGTATCTTTTGCGCCAGACTTTCCCGGTGAAGAAAGGTGACACAATCCTCTTTCACGCGGCTGCCGGCGGGGTCGGTCTCATCGCCGGACAATGGGCGAGACATCTTGGCGCGACGGTCATCGGCACCGCCGGTTCAGAGGAGAAGGTGAAGCTCGCCCTCGATCATGGCTACGACCATGTCATCAATTACCGCAGTGAGAATTTTGTCGAGCGAGTGAAAGAGCTTACGGGCGGCAAAGGCGTCGATGTGGTCTACGACTCCGTCGGCAAGGACACGTTCGAAGGCTCGCTGGATTGCCTGCGTCCCCGCGGGATGATCGTGTGCTTCGGTCAGTCATCCGGACCAGTGCCGCCATTCGATCTGGGCATTCTCTCGCGCAAGGGATCACTCTACCTTACGCGTCCGACGCTCTTCGTCTACGTCGCCGCGCGCGAGGCGCTCGAGAGCGGTGCCAACGAACTTTTCGACCTCGTTGCCAAGGGCATCATCCGTATTGAAGTCGGCCAGACCTACGCGCTCAAGGATGTCGCCAATGCTCATCGCGACCTTGAAGCCCGCAAGACGACCGGCACGACCGTGCTCATTCCTTAAGCCTCGGATGCTCGTGCACGATTAATGTGCGCAAATGGCCGCAACCACTCGTTTTGTACTTTCCAAGTTTGGCCGGGGTAGCATAGGATCAGGAACGGTCTTGGCCGCGGGGAACGATGACACAAAAAAGAATAGACGGCTCTGAAACACCGCTACTGGAAGCTGACAAGCTCACCAAAATTTTCGGCACACTCAAAGCCTGCGATGAAATCGACCTGAGAATTAGCGCCGGCGAAATTCATTCGCTGCTCGGCGAGAACGGCGCTGGAAAATCGACGCTGGTGAAGATGCTGTTTGGCGCATTGCAGCCAAGTTCCGGCAGTATTTCCTGGAAGGGAAACGCTGTCACGGTGACCAATCCAGCCATGGGAAGATCGCTCGGTATCGGCATGGTTTTTCAGCACTTTTCGCTCTTTGATGCGCTGACTGCAGCAGAGAACATCGCCCTTTCGCTCGACGAAAAGACACCGCTCGATACGATCGCCGCGCGCGCTCGCGAAATCGGCGATGCCTATGGTTTGCCCGTCGATCCAGAAACGCTTGTCGGCGATCTTTCCGTCGGCGAGCGGCAACGAATCGAGATCATTCGCTGCCTATTGCAAAACCCTGACCTTATTATCCTGGACGAACCGACATCGGTGCTGACACCACAGGAAGCAGACCTGCTTTTCGTGACACTGGAACGGCTTCGCTCTGAAGGAAAATCCATTCTTTATATCAGCCACCGGTTGGAGGAGGTTCGGCGCCTATGCGATCGGGCAACCGTCCTTCGGCACGGCAAAGTTGTTGGCCAATGCGACCCCCGGGCTGAGACTGCCGCTTCCCTGGCGCGGATGATGGTAGGCAGCGACATCCACGTCATCGAGCGTAGTCCGGTGCAAAAATCTGCTGAACAGAGCCTGCCGCTTGTCGAGGTCAACGGATTGTCGCAGCGGCCGCGCGGTCCTTTTTCAGTTTCGCTGCACGATATCCGCCTTGCCGTCCAGGCTGGCGAAATCCTCGGCATCGCAGGTGTCGCCGGAAACGGGCAAGGCGAACTGTTCGAGGCAATTTCCGGAGAGGTTCTGCAGGAGCGACCGGACATAATTCGGCTTCGCGGCAAGGATGCTGGCAGAATCGGCATTTCGGCCCGGCGCAAGATTGGTGCCGCTTTCGTGCCGGAAGAGCGCCTCGGCCATGGTGCTGTGCCAGATATGTCGCTGACCAACAATCTTCTTCTTTCGCGCCATGCGACGGATCGTAAGGTATTTCTTGCCGGCGGCGCGCTAAAGCTCGTCGCAGAGTCCAGTCTTGCCTCGGCGGCAAAGCGCATCATCGGCCGCATGGACGTCCGCAAAAGCGCAGAAAACCCCGATGCGTCAGCGCTTTCTGGCGGAAACCTGCAGAAGTTCCTGATCGGCCGCGAGCTTGATCGCAACCCTTCGGTGATGATCGTCAACCAGCCGACATGGGGCGTGGACGCTGGCGCGGCTGCGCATATCCGCCAGGCGCTCGTCGACCTTGCCAGGAGCGGTTCGGCCGTGATTGTTATCAGCCAGGACCTCGATGAGCTTTTCGAAATCTCGGACCGCATCGCCGCGATGGTGCATGGCCACCTGTCTGAATCCGTGCCTATCGAAGCCATGAACCGTGAACGCGTCGGCTTGATGATGGGCGGTGCCGAGCACGCCGCACCCCTGGCGAGTGCAGGGGCAGCATGATGCGGATAGAAATCGTCAGACGCCCGCAACACTCGGCGCTTTTAAGTGCGCTGTCGCCTTTCATCGCTCTGTTTCTCACGGTCATTGCCGGAGCAATTCTCTTCTCGTTGCTTGGCAAGAATCCATTTGCCGCGCTCTATTCCTATTTCGTCGAGCCGCTCACCGAGATCTGGTCAATCCACGAATTATTGGTGAAAGCCGCGCCGCTTATCCTGATTGCGGTCGGCTTGTCGGTCTGCTTCCTCTCGAACAACTGGAACATCGGCGCTGAAGGTCAGCTGATCGCAGGCGGCATCGCGGGGTCGATCCTTCCGGTAATGTTCCCGGATTTTCAAGGCTGGTACGTCCTGCCGTTGATGCTGCTATTCAGCATGGCGGGTGGAATGGCATATGCGACGATCCCGGCCTATCTCAAGGTACGTTTCAATACCAACGAGATCCTGACGAGCCTCATGCTCGTCTATGTCGCGCAGCTTTTCCTCGATTGGCTGGTACGCGGTCCCTGGCGCAACCCGCAAGGCTACAACTTTCCCGAGACGGTGCAGTTTAACGACAGCGCTATCCTGCCGGCCATCTGGGCCGATTCGGGCCGCGCGCATTGGGGCTTCATCATTGCGCTCATCGCTGCTGTCGTCGTCTGGTTTATGCTGTCGCGCACGCTCAACGGCTTCGAGATCAAGGTGCTCGGCCGCAGTTCGCGGGCAGGGCGCTTTGCAGGTTTCAGCGCCGGCCGGCTTACCTTCTTTGCCTTCCTTGTATCCGGTGCGCTTGCTGGCCTCGCCGGAATTGCTGAAGTCTCCGGCGCCGTCGGCCAGTTGCGGACGACGATTACGCCCGGATATGGTTTCACCGCGATCATCGTCGCCTTCCTCGGACGGCTCAATCCGCTCGGCATCGTTGCCGCGGGACTGGTTCTGGCTCTTTCCTATCTCGGGGGCGAGGCGGCGCAGATCTCGCTCGGCATATCGGAAAAGTCTGCCCGCATTTTCCAGGGCATCATCCTTTTCTTCGTGTTGGCCAGCGACACGCTGATCTACTACCGCATAAGGTTCGTAACGCGTCTCGGCGACGCCGTGGCAAAGGGCGCCTGAGATGTCCATGTTCGAAGCCATTCTTCTAACGGTTGCGACTGCGGCGACGCCGCTCCTCATCGCCGCCCTCGGCGAACTTGTCGTCGAACGCTCCGGCGTACTTAATCTCGGCGTCGAGGGCATGATGATCATGGGCGCCGTCTGCGGCTTTGCGGTTGCCCAGACGACCGGATCCGCCTGGCTCGGCATGGGCGCGGCGATTTTGGCGGGCGCCGCCTTTTCGCTGCTCTTCGGGTTTCTTACGCTGACCCTTGTGACCAACCAGGTCGCAACCGGTCTCGCACTGACCCTGCTCGGCCTGGGCGCATCGGCGATGATCGGCGAAAGTTTTGTCGGCCTGCCCGGGGTCAAGATGGAATCGCTCTATATTCCCGGGCTGACCGATATTCCCTATGTCGGCAAGTTTCTCTTCGGCCAGGATCCGATCTTCTATATCTCAATCCTTCTGACGATCGCCGTCGTCTGGTTCCTGTTCAGGACCCGCGCAGGCCTCACATTGCGTGCTGTCGGCGACAACCACACCTCGGCGCATGCGCTTGGCGTTCCCGTTGTCCGCATCCGTTACCTGGCGGTTCTCTTCGGCGGCGCCTGTGCGGGGCTCGCCGGCGGCCAGCTGTCGCTGGTTTATGTGCCGCAATGGGTGGAGAACATGACGGCGGGGCGGGGCTGGATCGCGCTTGCGCTCGTTGTGTTTGCGTCGTGGCGGCCATGGCGGATTCTGGCGGGCGCCTATCTTTTTGGCGCGGTGAGCATCGGTCAGTTGCACGCGCAGGCGCTGGGTATCGGAATACCCTCCCAGTTCATGTCGTCGCTGCCCTACCTTGCGACAATCATCGTGCTCGTGCTGATCTCCAGAAACAAGCGGCTGACGCTGATGAATACCCCGACTTCGCTCGGCAAACCCTTCGTACCGGACCGCTAGGGCGGCCCCGGAAACGAAACTCGATATCGCATTAACAGAGAGGTGAACCTAAATGAAAAAATTGATGATGGCGCTGACTGTCGCCGCCAGCTTTGCATTGGCGGGTGCGGCGCACGCCGAGGACAAACTGAAAGTCGGATTTATCTATATCGGCCCCCCCGGTGATTTCGGATGGACCTACCAGCATGACCAGGGCCGCAAGCAGCTGGAAAAGGAACTCGGCGACAAGGTCGAGACGACCTTCCTCGAAAACGTACCGGAAGGTGCGGATGCCGAGCGTGCCATCGAGCGCCTCGCACGCGCCGGCAATCGGCTGATCTTCACGACATCGTTCGGCTACATGGATGCAACGAACAAGGTCGCGCAGAAATTCCCCAAGGTGAAATTCGAGCACGCAACCGGCTACAAGACCGCCGAGAATGTCGCTGTTTACAATTCTCGCTTCTATGAGGGGCGATATGTACAAGGCGTGATCGCCGCGAAAATGTCGAAGACGGGCGTTGCCGGCTATATCGGCTCGTTCCCAATTCCTGAAGTCGTGCAGGGCATCAATTCCTTCATGCTTGGCGCACAGTCGGTCAATCCGAACTTCAAGATCAAGGTTATCTGGGCCAATTCCTGGTTCGATCCGGCCAAGGAGGCTGATGCCGCCAAGGCGCTGGTCGATCAGGGCGTCGATATCATCACCCAGCACACGGACTCGACCGCGCCAATGCAGGTTGCGTCGGAGCGGAAGATCAAGGCGTTTGGCCAGGCATCGGACATGATAAAGTTCGGTCCGGAAACACAGCTCACGTCGATCGTCGATAATTGGGGTCCATATTACATCGAGCGCGCCAAGGCAGTGCTCGACGGCACCTGGAAGTCGCACAACGTATTCGAAGGCATGCATGAGGGCCTCGTCGTCATGGCGCCCTACACCAATATGCCTGACGACGTGAAGAAGCTGGCCGAGGAAACCCAGGCGAAGATCACATCCGGTGAACTGAAGCCGTTCACTGGCCCGATCAAGAAGCAGGACGGCAGCGAATGGCTGAAGGCAGGTGAAACCGCCGACGACAAGACCATTCTCAGCATGAATTTCTACGTTGCCGGCGTGGATGACCAGCTGCCGAAATGAGCTTTGTACGAAAAAAGAAAAGGGCGCCGCCGGCGCCCTTTTTTGTGTCCGGCAGAATTCTGATCAATCGACGTCGTTGGCCGAAGCAGCATTGAGCTGGCCGTAGCGCTCGACGCCGATTGCGTTCAACAGATCGATCTGGGTCTCGAGGAAGTCGACATGACCTTCCTCATCCTTCAGGAGTTCGTCAAAAAGCTCCTTGGAGACATAGTCGCCGAGCTGATCGCAGATTTCGCGCGATTTCTTGTAGGATTTGACCGCATCATATTCGCCAGCAAGGTCGGCTTCGAGCACTTCCTTGATGTTCTGGCCAATGCGCAGGGCGCCGATAGACTGCAGGTTGGGATGGCCTTCGAGGAAAATGATGCGCTGGATGATCTTGTCCGCGTGGTGCATTTCCTCGATGGATTCTTCACGCTCTTTCTTGGCGAGCTTGGTGTAGCCCCAATCGTCAAGCAGGCGATAGTGAAGCCAATATTGATTCACGGCCCCCAGTTCGAGGAACAAAGCTTCGTTAAGCCGCTCGATGACCTTTATGTCGCCCTTCATGTCGTGAACTCCCGTATTGGTGACGCAATTCCCGAACACGGTCGATGAATGAAACTGCAACAGAATCATCCGAACCATGGCGGAGGTGATATTCTTCCGTCACCTTTATGATAGTTTCAACGACGTTTGGGAAGCAGCCACAGCAGCGTCCCCGCTTCTTCATGGCATGGTAAACCTTTGCAGGAACAACGAGTTGCCACGGATCGGCGTCGAGAAGTTCAATGATAGTATTCTCGACTTCCTTCTGGGTAATGATGTTGCAATGGCAAACTAGCATTTCGGGTCGACGCCGTATTCTTGAGAAGAAAGGGTCCCGGCCTTCGACACCAAATTGGCATCAAAGCTTAAATAAGCTATTGAAATAAAAGCGTTTTGTACGCAGAGACCTGAAAATACTGTCCCGAAAACGGGGGATACTATCGAACCAGACAATGGTTCCTCCAATCGCAAGGGTTCAAGGCCCAAACATCAAAGGTCATGCGTCACCGTAACGCTTGGTACATAAAACCGGCTATCGGGATAACTGTCAAATCTATGTGGTGAGATTATGTCATGTTTTCAAGTAGTTAGAATAGTTCTAAACTAGACAAATAACCTAACCAATTCAATCAGGTTAAACCACCAGTGGTCATTTGCACCGCAAATTCCCGGCGAAATCCGGTTATGTGTCAAAACGTCTCATGCGCCTTAACTATAGGCTTCTTCACTGTTGAAGGTCCGACACAGCATGCCCGGCAAAACCCAATACCGGGTCGCGCTCACGCAGAATCGGTCGCTCGGGCGCACGACAGGTGCGCTCCCGCGTAAAGACGCAATGCTGGATGAAAAACCGCGCGGCTAGCTTGCCGCCGCCAGTCGCTTCTCGATGACGTCGATACCGAGGAGTGCGCGCACGTCGCGCTTGTCCACGATATCTTCGATCGTATATTGTGCGAGGACTTCGAAGAAAGCGTTGAGCGCCTTGCGCAGCGCGGAATTCAGGCCACAGCTGTCGATCAATGGGCAGTCGGCGCCATCATTGTCGAAGCATTCCGCCATAGAGAAATTCTCTTCGGTCACCCGAACCACGTCGAAGAGGGTGATGTCCTTCGCGGGTTTGCCGAGCTTCACGCCGCCATTGCGGCCGCGTACGGTCTCGATAAAACCGTTCTCGACCAGCGGCTGGAGGATCTTGAAAAGAAAGAGCTCTGAGACTGTGTATGCTTGTGCGATCTCGCCGATCCGGCTCAGATTGCCCTCGTTGGCAGCACAATACATGAGAATGCGGATTGCATAATTCGTCTGTCTTGTCAGGCGCATCGGATTACTTCTCTTTCAACCTGAGCCAGGGACCGGTGCTGAACTATCGAATAAAACCGACAGCTGGCAGCGTCACGGATTCAGGCATGCACTTTGAATCTGAGCCGCAGTTTAGAATTATTCTTGATAAAGTAAACGATAATATGAAGCCCGGTTTCATATTATGCGCGAACCGAGAATCGGGCGCGTTACCGCACGAGTACGACGACCGAGGCCGTGATCAGTGCGGTCGTGACGAGCAGCAACAATCCGTAAAGACGGGGCTTGTCGAACAGGACCGCAAAACCGGCGGACCATGCCACCACCGCAGCGCCCAAGGCATAAAGAAAACCTGCCTTGTGGGCCCAGGCAATATGAACAGCCATGAGGCCACCGATAATCAGGGCGCCAAACACAACCATGATGGCCAGAGCGTACTTCTCAAAATTGTCCATTCAAGGAACCCACTCTCAATACAAGCTCGAGACGGCCCGCTGGCGTCGAAACTGGACGGCGGCCGATAGCCAGACCTTCATAGACCGTTCGCACCCTCGAAGGCAATCGGATACGCCGAAGGACGCGGATTGCAGTAAACATGTGTGCGATAGGCAACAAAAAAGGCCGGGAATTCCCGACCTTTCCGAATTCGCCTCGATACCAGTGCCAGTACATCCGTGGTCAAAAGCAGAAGCGAATTTCTGGAACTTAAATAGGTAGGTGGATGCCGATATACAAGGGCAGCCCCGTCCGCTTATTTCCAGCAGCCATTGTTCTGGCCGTTTAGATTGTGAGAATCGATATCAATCCCGGCAGCAAAGTCGTTCTTGGCAAGATAGACCGCGGTTTCAGGCTTGAGGCGGATCTTGTTCCAGCCGGCGCAACTCGAATTGTGAGCGGGCGGCTGGCTCATCCAGCGCATGGCGCCGCAATTGGTTACCGCGAACGCGCAGGGCAAAAGGAGGGCCAGGCTCAGTTTCTTCATGTTTCGTACTTTCGACGCGTTGTCAGAGCGCGTGCAATCGAGAATGTCCGCGCCCTGATCGCATAATTCGGACGCGGCTGAAATTGGACCTTCGGGTAATGAGCGCGCTTCCACTCAATCATCATTGCTGGCGTTGAGTTCTTGCGGCCTCAACCCCTCGGCAGCCCGCGCAGTGAGGGATTGTGCCAGTATCAAACGGCGCGATTTGAGAAGCGGTGCGTTCATTGCCTGCAGCTTGGGCATGCGCGGATTGTTCTCGTGCGCCGTAACCGCCGCCTCGTTTGCGTAAAGTTCGTTGACGATCACCCTGTTCGGGATCGGCGTTCCGTCGCGTTCGATCGGCTTGATCACTTCAAATCGCAAGCAACCCGCTTCCTCTTCGAGGGTCCTGCGGGCATGTTCACGAATAATCGCAGTAAATTCCTCTTCGCAGCCGTCATTGGTTTCGAATTCGACGATAATAGTAAGTGCAGTCATAAAATTGATCTCTCCCATGCATTTCGAGGCTAACAGCCGTTATTCAACAAATCCAGACGCAAGGCCAATGGAGCTGCATTAACCAACGGCTTTTCTGACGTCAGCGCCTTCTCGTGACGAAAAACAGGACGCCTCCTAAGATCATTGTCAAGAGACCGATATAGAGCCAGCGCGTCTGCCCCACCATGAAGCTCCCGCCGAGGATGCTCAGTCCCTGCAGCGCCCAGATACCTCCCATGATCACAAGGAGAACGGAAGCGATCGAAAGGACGATCTTCATTGCGTTACATTCCTTTTCAAATGCTTAGGGGTGCCAAGTGGAAAGACTTTCGGAAAAAAAGCAGGAACTTTCCGCTGCCGCAACCCGTTGACCAACGTCCTCGCCGCACCACCACCAGGCATCAGCTAAAGAACTCGCTTGGTCATTGTGCACATTTCCAACCACACGAAACTCCAGTAAAAAGGAATTTCAGATGACAACATATCAGTCGGAGTCCGCGATGGTGAAGGTCATTTTGAACCGCCAGACCTGGGTTCTGGTTGCCGACGGAGAAAAGGCACTTTTTCTGCGCAACAAGAACGATATGAACAATGTTCAGCTTGGCATTATTCACCAGTTGAGCCAGCCCAATCCGGCTACACGCGAGCAGGGCACCGACAAGCCCGGGCGATTTTCCAGCGGACCCGGCCTTGGCCGTGCGGCCGTCGACGACACTGATTGGCATGAAATGGCCAAGAAACGCTTTGCCAAGGAAATCGCTCACACGCTTTATGCCCACGCTCACAAGGGTGAATTTGAGAAACTCGTCATCGTCGCGCCTCCGCTTATGCTGGGAGAGATGCGTCAGGAGTTCCACAAGGAAGTCTCGGACCGGGTGGTGGCCGAAATCCCCAAGACCCTGACAAACCATTCGACGACAGATATTCAGGCCATCGTAGAAGAGAATTAAGTATCAGGTCGTTGGGTAGAGCGGCGGTGGACGGCAAGGTTAATGCGCCTTCGATCAAGCTCTTCCTACACAAGCAAAACCCCTGCCTTGACGGTAGGGGTTTCGCGGGTTGAGGCTTGATTTGGCTCTAGCAAACTGGATTCTGGATAAAAATATCGCGCATCGTTTCAGTGCGGCTCAGGCTCAAGGCACCGCTACACTCAACTTGCGTAGATGCTACCACAAGTATCGCGAATTTCAAGAAATAGATGCCGATAACGTTATTTCGACGAACGTTTCAGGCGCTCTACTTCTTCTTCCAGATGTTTAATTCGTTCTTCCAAGGCATTGATTGCCTTAAAGACAGCAACGCCCATGCCTTTGAAATCACCGCTATGGATCGCGGCTTCGATCGCATGTCTGGCATTTTCAATCGACATCTCTACCTCCACTCGTGCCGGGGACGGTACATGCAGAAAGCCCAATCCTCAAGGGGCATGAGGATTGGGCCATGTTGGCTTGTGGGTTAGCCAAGGGCTGGTTTGGGGGAACCAGTACAATCAAAACGCTAGATTGGGAATTTGGTTCCGAATTTTCTAAAAAATCTGCTAATCGGTCACTGCGCTCAAGGGCGGGTAATCGGTGTAGCCTCCTTCACCGGGCGTGTAGAACGTGGATTTGTCTGCTGCACTAAGATCGGCGCTCAGTCGCCACCGTTCCGGAAGATCGGGGTTGGCAATGAAGGCCTCGCCGACGGCAACGAGGTCAGCCGCGCCAGAGGCGAGTACGTTTTCTGCGTCAGCGCGCCCATAGCCACCGGCAACAATAAGCGTTCCGCCGAATGCATCGCGAATGCCTGGCAATGTCCGCGGTTGGCCGGACGATTGCACGATTGGCTCGACGATGTGAAGGTAGGCCAGTCCGAGCGGATCGAGCAACGCGGCGATCCCGGCGAAATGCCCCGTTGGATCGCTGTCGCTCATTCCCTGGTAGGTGTTTGTCGGGGATAGACGGACGCCAACGCGGGCGGCCGGCCAATGCATCTGGGTTGCAGCGATGATCTCGATGAGAATGCGAGTCCGGTTACTGACCGAGCCGCCGTAACGATCGGTCCGGATATTGCTGCCGTCGCGCAAGAATTGATCGATCAGGTAGCCATTGGCGCCATGGATCTCGATACCGTCGAAACCTGCTGAGCGCGCCCGTCTTGCAGCGGCCGCAAACTCGGCGACGATCGTGCCTATTTCCGGTATTTCGAGCGCGCGCGGTGTCGCGTAAGGCTCGGGACCTGTCAACGTGTAGACAGTCCCGGATGCGGCGAGTGCCGATGGTCCCACCGGTTGCCTGCCATCAAGCAATTGCGAAGGATGGGCCGTGCGTCCCATATGCGACAATTGGGCAAAGATCTTTCCACCGGCCGCGTGAACGGCATCGGTCACCAGGCGCCAGCCGGCCTCCTGGGCTGAATTGGTGAGCCCCGGTCTCGTCGGAACGTCGATTGTGCTGAACGGATCGACTTCGATCGATTCCGAAACGATCAATCCGGCGCCGGCGCGCTGGCGGTAATAAAGGGCGTTGAGTTCGCTGGGGATCTTGCCGTGCAGCGCACGGCGGCGCGTCATCGGAGCCATGACGATGCGGTTGGAGAGTGAAAGGTCGCCGAAAGTCATCGGCGCAAACAGGCATGTAGCAGACATTGTCACATCGGGAATGAATTAATGAGGCGAAGGAAAATTCGAGCGGATGATCAGGCTGGCAACAGGTTGAACAGGATCGCCAGGTGGAAAGCGACTGCCGTTGCGAAAAGCAGGATACCGGGCGCGCTTTCCCGGACAAGCCGGCGAGGGGGCCGGCCCAGGGTTGTGCGCTGGGCGAAGTCGATGGAGGCCATGAGGACCGATTCTCCGTTTGGTCGTATGGCTATCTTGACGGATTGGTTACACGATTAACACGATAGAGATTACGATTTGAGGCTGTCCTCCGGTAGGGTTTTGCGCCCAACCCCTGTTCGGTAGGATTAAATTTCGTCTGAACCCTCCAAGCCAAAAGCGGATATCTCTACCACAACAGTCGTCTAAAGCGTCTGACTAGATTGGATTTCTCCAAAGTGTCGGGATGGGCAAAACAAAATCGCCAAATGGTTGTATCCGGCGCAAAGCAAAAGCTGGCTGTCCGGGTGCCTGGTGTGGTGCAATTGCCGCACGACCTACATTCGCGGATCCGCGACCAACCTATGATGAGGAAAGTATGTCCGTATTTTATTCGGGAGCGGGCGCGGCCCGCCGCGAGCTTTCCGTTGAACCAGACCTGTTCAAGGATTCCATGCGGCATCTCGCCGGTGCCGTGAGCGTCGTAACCGTCGGTCGCGGCAACGACCGAACCGGATTTACCGCAACATCGGTTTCATCACTGGCGGTCGATCCCGCTTCGGTGATTGTCAGTCTCAATCGCGATTCGTCCTCCTGGCCGGTGCTGCAGCGCCACGGCACGTTTTGCGTGAACGTTCTCGCCCACGATCAACGCCACGTGGCCGAGAGTTTTTCCGGACGCGGCGGGCGAAAGGGGATCGACCGCTACAAGGATGCCGAGTGGCTGGAACTTTCGACGGGCACCTTGGCGCTCGCTCATGCCCTGACGGTGCTCGATTGCGAACTTGATGACGCGATCGAACGGCATTCGCATGGCATTCTGATCGGTAGGGTAAGAGCGGTCACACTGCGCGCAAATGCCGAACCGCTGCTCTACTGGCATGGCGCCTATCGTCAGATCGCGCCGCAGTCCCGGAAATGAGAGGCGTCAAGTAACGATTGCGGTTATCGAACAGCCGATGAGCGCGACCGATACAAATAGAATAAGCCCGTAAAGGCGCGGCTGATCGAAGATTACAGCAAAGCCAAGGAAGAAGGCGGAGCACCCCGAAGCAAGTGCGAACAGAAAGGCCGGCTTATCGCCGGTCGCAATCGCGAACGCCATCAGGCCGGCTACGATCAGCGCCCCGAAGACAATAAAAATCCAGGTTGCGAAGGTTTCGTAGCGGTCCATCTTCGGTACTCCAGCATTCAACGGCATTCTGATCATTCCAATTACAACGAAACATGCTGTGTCAGTCAAATCAATCGATGGAGGCCAAAACGTGACCCAAAGAATGTGCCGTCGCACAATTGCGCCATATTTGTCACAGCGCAGCACGAACTGAAACCTGCGGTTGTAGAGTGTGCCGGTGAAATATAGGTTGGGTCTGGAGCGTTCTTCCAAAGAGCCAGCATAGCAATCGAGCTATGCCAGCTACTGCTGTCAGGTGAGGGGAAGCATGAAGTTTCATGGTGTACGCACACGACTTCTCTGGCCCTCCATCATTTCAGTTCCCACCATTCTATTAGCGGGCCAATCGGCACAGGCGGCTTGTGTCCTCATTCCAAATCCCGGCAACAATACTTATACGTGCGACAGCGGTGTTGGCGGACCACTGATCGATACGGGCGGCAACAACACCCTCATCATGCCGGTTCGCGGAACGGGGTTTATCAACGGTCCGGTCGTATTCGGCGCGGGCGCGGATTCGGTCTTCATCGAATCGGGCACCATACAGGGCAACCTCGACACTGGTGCAGGCAATGACACCGTCGAACTGAGGGGAGGCTTCGTCAACGGAACGATAACCCAGGGCGCCGGCGTCGACACGTTCAAGATGACCGGGGCACCGTTCAGCGCGTCGAGCAAGGCAGCGAGCTCGACACGGCTGTCGTCTCTGGCGGAAGAATCATCGGGCAGTTTTTTGCGGGTGACTTTTTCACGATGACGGGGGGGCAGATCGGGGAGGTCAATCTCGAACAGGCCAACAATGAAATGCGCATGTCGGGGGGCACGATCGACCGGTTTGTGATCGCCGCGCAGGGGCGCGACCTTTTGATATTATCAGGCGGTTCTATCGGTACCTTCGTAGACCTTGGTATTGGTGATAACCGCGTTTTCGTTTCGGGTGGATCGATCGGCAGCACGTTGACGACCGGGACTGGAAATGACCAGTTCACCTGGACCTCAGCAGGCACGATCGGCGGTGCCATAAGTCTCGGCGGCGGCAATGACACCGGAACGCTGCAAAACCTGACCGACGCTGTGCTTTCTTCAACGCCGTTGCTTGACGGCAGTGCGGGCACCGACAGCCTCACATTCGCGAACACCACCGCGACCACATCCGCTCGCTATGTGAACTGTGAAAATGTGGCTCTAACTGCGGGCTCAGTATTCACGCTCGACAGCACGTTCATTCTTGGCGACAGCGGCACGGGCACGGGCAGTTTCTCGATAGACGACAGCAGTACGCTCCTTGCTGGCAACGGCGTCAATGTAGCGATCGCGCCTTTCGATGGTATCCGGCCTGTTTCGCTCACCAATGCCGGCGTCATCGATCTTACCAATGGCACCAGCGGAGCAACGGATACGTTCACTGTCATCGGCAATTATACCGGCAGCGGCGGCGCCATTCGCCTGCAGACGGTCCTCGGTGACGACACTTCACCCGCCGACAAACTTGTTATTTCGGGCGGCGCAGCAAGCGGGACGACAGGGCTCGCGGTCACGAACCTAAACGGAACGGGTGCAGCGACCCGGCAGGATGGTATCCTGGTCGTGCAGGCGATCAACGGTGCGACCACGGCCGGGACGGCGTTCGGATTAAGCAATGGGGTGGCTGCCGGCGCCTTTGAGTATGCGCTCTTTAGAGGTGGCGTTTCGGCAGGATCGGGTGAAAACTGGTACTTGCGCTCGGCGATCCTTCCAGGCACGGAACCGGCGCCGCCGATCGATCCCGATCCCGCCGTCGAAGAACCGGGAGAGGAAATCATCCTGCCGCCGGCACCGGGAGTCGAACCGCCCACGCCAGGCGCAACGCCCATCGTTGCCGATGATCCAACCGAGGCCATCCCGCTCTATCGTATCGAGGTTCCGACCTATTCGGTCGTCCCGCCGGCAGTGCGGGAAACCGCGCTCGCCACGCTCGGAACTTTCCACGAACGGCGCGGCGATCAGAGTATCGCTACGTCGAATTCGAATTTTTCCGCAGGTTGGGGCAGGGCTTTTGGCCAATCGACCGATCAAAGCTGGAACGGTACTGTCAATCCCTCTGTCGACGGACATCTTTACGGTATTCAAGCCGGCCTCGATATCCTTGGCCATGAAAGCAATGGCGGACATTATGACATGGCCGGACTGTTCTTCGGCTATTCCAACTTCGACGCCGACGTAAAGGGCGAAGCCGTCGGCTGGAAAAATCTCCAGGTCGGTTCGATGAATGTCGATACCACCAGCTTTGGCGGCTATTGGACCCATATTGGCCCGTCCGGCTGGTATGTCGATGCGGTGCTGATGGGCTCGTGGTTCAATGGAGATTCTACATCTTCGCGCGATATTGGCGTTGATATCGACGGAACGGGCATCACGGCCTCGCTCGAGGGCGGCTATCCATTCGCGCTCACGCAGAGCTGGAATATCGAGCCGGAAGCGCAACTGATCTGGCAGCATTTGTCGCTCGACGACCAGTCCGATGCCTTTTCCGATGTATCGTTCGACACCGACGATGGGTATATCGGCCGCGTCGGGTTCCGCCTGCAGGGCAAATACGAGACCGCCTCTGGCCTGTTCCAGCCCTATCTGAAGGCCAATCTCTGGCACAATTTCAGCGGGACGGATTCTGTTCTGTTCGGCACGGACGCGATCAATACCGAGCTCGAATCAACGTCGCTCGAACTTGGCGCTGGCGTAACCCACGATTTCACCAAGAATGTCAGCGCCTTCGCCGTTGCCGATTACACATTCGACGTCGATGGCCCCCATCAAGAGATTGTCGAGGGCAACATCGGCCTGCGGGTAAAGTGGTAAGACATTTCCGGCTCGTCTAGGGTGCTGCTATTTCGCAAGGCCCTCTGAATAATAGCGCCGTTTCGCGTGTTCAAAGGCATGTGGGAGGAACGGCCGACCGTCGCAAGGCGTTATAGCAGGTGACCCATCCCGCGCGTCAACTGCCTCAATTCCGATCAGAATTTGGCGCATTGTTTGAACAGAGGCGAGCGGCTTGGTTCGCCAAGAAAACGGGCTCTGCCGACATTCTGCCGGCAACCCTGAAGAGGGAGTACATAAAATGCGGACTATACTCGTAGCAATGGGAATACTTGCAGCCACGAGCCTGTCTGTCTTCGCTGCAGAACCGGTGAAGATGATGGATACGAAGATGGGGAAGGTTATGACAACCCCCAAGGGCATGACGCTTTATACGTTCGACAAGGATGCAAAGGGCAAATCCAACTGTGATGCGAAATGCCTGAAGAACTGGCCGGCTTTCCACGCCGATACCGGTGCCAAGGCGGAAGGCGAGTGGTCGCTCGTCAAGGACGCTGACGGCAAGGAAATGTGGGCCTATGATGGCAAGCCGCTCTACATGTTTGCCAAGGACAAGAAGGCCGGCGATATGAGCGGCGAAGGCGTCGGTGGCGTTTGGCACGTCGCCAAATAAGATCAAATTCTGTGAGAATGAGGAAGGCGGCTCTGACGGGCCGCCTTTTGCTTTTCACGCTGTGATTGCAAGCGCATGATAAACATGCTGATCTTCAACCTGAAGTATTGTTGCGACAATCAGGAGGACAATCATGCACTTCAAGTCGTTGATCTACTCTCTTGCAGTTCTTTTCGCTCTCGCCACCAGTGTTTTCGCCGCGGAACGGTGGGAACAGCTTCCCGAGCCGCAACCGATGCCGAAGGCAGACAAGAGCGGCACGGCCCGGTAAATGGAATCGAGATGTATTACGCCGTTTACGGCAAGGGACCGCCGGTCCTGCTGATTCATGGCGGCCTCGGCTATGCCGATATCTGGGGTGCGCAAGTGGCCGATCTTTCCAAGGACCACATGGTCATCGTCGCTGAAAGCCGCGGACACGGGCGCTCGACGCGCACCGCCGATCCCTATAGCTACGACCTCATGGCTTCCGACTACGTCGCCCTTCTGGATTATCTCAAGGTCGACAAGGCGGCGATCGTTGGCTGGAGCGACGGCGGTATCATCGGCATCGACATTGCCATGAAGCATCCCGAGAAGCTGACGAAGGTCTTTGCCCAGGCGGCAAATACGAAGGTCGACGGTGTGAAGCCGGATGTCATGCAGAACAAAACGTTTGCCGGCTACATAGATCGCGCGGGGCAGGTCTATAAGAAGATTTCGCCGACGCCGGACCAGTACGACGCCTTTGTCGAGCAGATCAGCGGCATGTGGGCAAGCCAGCCGAACTGGACCGACGACGATCTGAAAAAGATCAAGACGCCCATTGCCATCGTGCTTGGCGATCATGACGAGGCCATCACTCGCGAGCATACCGATTACATGGCCAAGACCATACCCGGCGCGAAGCTGATCATTCTCGACAATGCCAGCGACTTCGCCATGGTCCAGGATCCGGAAGGCTACAACAAGGCCGTCCGTGACTTCATCGACAATTGATCAAGCGGTCTTTTGTTCTTCGACGCCGAGCTCATCCGCCATTTGTCGGCGGATGAGGAATTTCTGGATCTTGCCGGTCACCGTTAGCGGAAACGCTTCAACGAAACGGAGGTAGCGCGGCACCTTGTAATGCGCGATCTGTCCTTGGCAGAACATGCGGATTTCCTCCTCGGTTCCCGTCTCGCCGGCCTTCAGGATAATCCAGGCACATAGTTCCTCGCCGTATTTCAGGTCGGGAACACCGACGACGGTCACATCCTTCACCTTTACGTGGCGGAACAAAAATTCCTCGACCTCGCGCGGATAGATATTCTCGCCGCCACGAACCACCATGTCCTTCTGACGGCCGACTATGTTGCCATAACCTTCTTCGTCAATGGTCGCGAGATCGCCGGTGTGCATCCAGCCATCCGCATCAATGGCCTCAGCGGTTTTCTCCGCATCGTCCCAATAACCGATCATGACCGAGTAGCCCCGGGTGCAAAGCTCGCCAGGGATGCCGCGCGACACGGTGTTGCCGTCCGTGTCGATTACCTTGCATTCAAGATGCGGCTGGACACGCCCGATCGTCGAAACGCGGCGCGACACCGGGTCTTCGGCCGAACTCTGAAAGCTGACCGGGCTCGTTTCGGTCATGCCGTAGGCGATCGTGACGTCGCGCATGTGCATGCGCTCGATTACCTGCTTCATGATCTCGATCGGGCAGGGCGAGCCTGCCATGCAGCCGGTGCGCAAGGAGGAGAGGTCGAACCTTTCGAATTCCGGGTGGCCGAGTTCGGCGATGAACATCGTCGGCACGCCGTAAAGCGCGGTGCAACGCTCCGTCTCGACCGCCTGCAGCACGGCGAGCGCATCGAACCCCTCGGAAGGGTAGACCATGGTTGCACCATGCGCGACGCAGCCGAGATTGGCCATGACCATGCCGAAGCAGTGATAAAGCGGCACCGGTATGCAGAGGCGGTCACCGGGGCAAAGACCCACGCTGCGGCCGACAAAGAACCCGTTATTGAGAATATTGCGGTGGGAAAGCGTTGCGCCCTTTGGCAGACCTGTGGTTCCGCTGGTGAATTGGATATTGACGGCGTCCTTCGAACTGATGGCCCTGTGCCGACGTTCCAGTTCTTCGTGGTGTTCTCTTTCTGCAAATGCGGGCACGGCGTCGAAGGCAAGCCAACCCGGACGCTTTCCTTCACCGATACTGATCACGTGCCGCAGATGCGGCAATTTCGTTGAAACGATCGCATGTCCCGCACGAATTTCCGGTGCTAGCGTTTCCACCATTTCCGCATATTCGCTGGTCTTGAAACGCTCGGGGGCAACTAGCGCCTTGACGCCGACCTTGTTCAGCGTGAATTCGAGTTCCGACAGGCGATAGGCCGGATTGATGTTGACGAGGATCAAGCCGGCTCGGGCGGCGGCAAACTGCGTCACGGTCCATTCGGCGCGGTTGGGAGACCAGATGCCGATCCTCTCGCCTGGCTCCATGCCAAGCGCGATCAGCCCGGCCGCAAACGCGTCCGCCCTTGCCTTGAGCTCACGATATGTCAGGCGAACGCCCTGTTGCACGGCGACGAGAGCATCGTTATTCCCCCAGCGCTCTACCGCATCATCGAGCGCCTGCGATATGGTCTTGTCGAGAAGCGGCGGCTCGTTTGGGCCGCGCACGTGGCTCAAACGCAAATCGTCGCCCGCGAAGGCTGCAGCCGGGCTCATGACGTTCCTCCCAAGGTCAACGGCACAGACCCGGTAGACTAGCCGAAAGCCGAGAAAATACCCACGCTGATTTTCGCTCAGGCGCTGATGGCGGTGCGTAGCTTTTCGGCAAGCCCGCTCAACTGATCGACCGGATTGCGACCGACGAGCATATAGCCATGGGCGGCATCGGCCCAGTAGACCACATTCATGCCATAGCGCTTTTCGACCTGCGGCGCGGAGGCTCCGCGTGCAGACTTGACGATGCACAGTGCAAGCGGTCCGTGCTCCGGATCAAGAAACGCAAGCTGGCCAAGCGGCCTGCCGTCATATTGCAGAAGCTGCGCGCGCTTGAGCGGTATATCGGGAAGCGCCAAAGCGGAGGCAGGCAATTGAAGGCCAAGCCAGTCGCTTATCAACTGCAATTGCGCTGTCTGTACTCCCGGATCGTTTGCCAGATCCGCCAGCGTATCGGCGGTATAGAGACTGAGGTATTCGGCGACGACCGAGCGCCATTCCGAACCGTCTGCTTCCTCGTGATCGTCCTTGATGCGCAGATAGGCGCGGTCGATCGCGACGCCGACAAAAACAGATGCAACTGCTGCAGCGAGCAAACCACGGCGTGTCCAGTTTTGGCCCCTTGGCTCGGCAGCATTAGGTGAGGGCAGGCGCGCAAGTATCGCTTCTAAATCGGAAGCAGGTGCGTTTTCCAACAGCGGAACGAACGCGTCGTAGAATGGCATCTCGCTGCGCGAAAGGAATTCATAGCGCGCAGCCACCTCAGGATCGCTCTCGACCAGGGCTCCGATACGCCGCCGTTCCTCGCCAGTGAGTTCGCCATCGAGGAAAGCAACCAATAGTTCGTCGGAGGGCATTTCAGGGTGCTTGTGTTCGCTCATCAACTGCCCCCTTTCGTCCGTCTGGCAACCGCGTCCTCGTCCATGTTCTCGGCAAGTTTCGCCCGAGCAGCAGCAAGGCGGCTCATGACCGTGCCAATCGGAACATCCAGCACATCGGCAACTTCGCGGTAGGAGAGGCCCTCGACATAGGCAAGAAACACGGCCGTTCTTTGCGCTTCGGGCAGGGCATTGACCTTGCGCAAAACCTGATTGGCCATGACATGGGTTTCGGTATCCTGTTCACCGTCGAATGTCAGCGTCAGGTCCGCATCAACGAAGCCGTTGCCCATGCGAATGCGGCGCGAGCGCACTTCGTTCAGCCAGATTGAATGCAGGATGGAAAACAACCAGCGGTCGAGGCGCGTGCCGCTGGTAAACTGGTTCGCCCGCTCGAGTGCACGCACGCACGTTGCCTGCACAAGGTCGTCGGCCACGTCGCGCTGACGTGACAGCACGATCCCATAGCGCCAGAGCCGAGCGAGGTGCTGGCTCAAACTCGCCCTGATTTCGTGTTCGCTCGCGATGATTGCCTCCGCGCCAGCTCGTTCTTTGCGAACGTCGGGCAGCGATGATGCGCCCGTGTCCGGGCGACTATAAGCATAAAGTTGAAGATGAGCGACAGGCACTTTGTGCTCCTTTGGTGAACCCGGCATGCCGCTCATGCTGTTTTCCTAAAGCCGTGCGTGATCGGGATCAGATTTTAGAGGGCTTTTCGATTGCCTCGTGCAGGTCGCGATATTCTTCACAACTCGTCCCGCAGATCGATTTGATCGTCGTCAACTGTTCCTTGGCGAGGTCAATCTGGCCCTTGATGACATAGGCTTCGCCGAGATATTCGCGAACTTTCGCGTATTTCGGATCGAGCGCGACCGACTTCTTGTACCAGGAGATGCCCTCATCGGTACGGCCGAGCTTGCGTGTCGCATAGCCGCGATAGTTGAGCGCCTCCTTGGTGTTCGGATCCTTCAATGTATCGAGCATGTCGAGCGCTTCCTGGTAGCGGCCGGCCTTGGCCAGCGTATAGGCATACTCGGTGCGGTCTTCGTCCGGAACATTGCTGGTGGTCTTGTCGACGCATTTCTTCGACTTCTTTTCGTAAACCTTGCCCTTGGGGCAGGTCGGCGTCGTTGCTGCATCGTCGCTGCCTCCGCCTCCCGCGGCGAGGCTTGCGCCAGGAAGCATCGCGATCGCAAGTCCGGCGCCAAGCAGGGCGGCAGGCGCCTGCCGGTAGAGTGTGTTGAAGATGTTGCTCATGAGATCAGTCTCCGCTGGAAGGGAACGTGCGACCTAAAGAACACTTGGAGAGGTGGTTTATTCGAAGTGCCCCCGCAGTATTCGGCGAAGCACCCCTTTGCAATTCGATTTCAGAACCGCTCCGCTCGCGGGAATCGCTTGCTCCATTCGTGGCGAATTTTGATCGGATATACGTTCCGGGCGTTGTCGCAACCTTGTAGATTAAGGAGGATCACAAGCTCCTCAACCTCACGAAAACACATGAACTGCAGAACGGCTGAACCCATGACCTCCGATATTGCCAGCGCCCCGCTCGTGCAATCATTGCTCGCAGGACTCGACATGCGTTCAAACAAAGCGCGTGAGCAAGAACGCGCACCGCGAAAAGTCGTATCTGCCGTCGAGCGTGCGAGCAAACATGTCGAAGCGGCAAGACGCGCTGCTGACGCGAGCCTGGCGCGGGCCAAGGCGGCGCCCCGACCGCACGAGATCACCAATCCCGTCTTTGTCGCGTTGTTCGACGCACATCAGCAGGACCGGGAAGCGCTCTTTGCCGCCATGCGCGCGCTCGACGCGGCGCGGACAGACGAGTCCGCCGACGATCTGGTTTGAGCGTCGGTGCTCTGCGCACGATTTTGTTACCGAAGCCTGGAGCGGATTTCAAAAAACACTATGGCCTTCGCAGCCGCGCGCTAATATATCAATTCCGTTCCTGCGAGCCCCAGCGCGTCTTCCAAGCCGTTGAGCCGTCGCGGAGCAATCGGTCCCAATCGAAAGAGCTGTCTTAAAAATGTCGGATCAGACTTGTCATGTTGCCGCGACCTCCCAAGGCGCGCTCCAGAGACCGGCGCCGAACTTCCGTATCATTGCGATGATCATTGCCAGTGCCATGTTCATGGAGCAACTCGATGCTACGGTGCTTGCGACGGCGCTGCCGACAATGGCGCGTGATTTCGGCGTCAGCGCGCCGGCGATGAGCATCGCGCTCACATCTTATCTTTTGAGCCTTGCCATCTTCATACCGGCGAGCGGCCGGGTTGCCGACCGGTTCGGATCCCGCACCGTTTTCCGCACGGCTATCGGCGTATTCATCCTGGGTTCTGTCCTATGCGCCTTCGCGCCGAATCTCACTTTTCTCGTCTTTGCGCGACTGGTGCAGGGCCTTGGCGGCGCCATGATGATGCCGGTGGGCCGCCTGGTGCTGATGCGCAGCGTCGAGCGCAAGAATCTCGTCCAGGCCATGTCGTGGTTGCTGGTACCGGCCCTGATCGGCCCGATCCTCGGTCCGCCTGTTGGCGGCTTGATCGTGACCTACCTCGACTGGCGCTGGATTTTCTACATCAACGTCCCGATTGGCATATTGGGCTTCATCCTCGTCAGCCTGTTCATAGAAGACTTCAAGGGCGAAGCGCGGGGACCCTTTGACTGGACCGGCCTAGTCCTTTCCGGAATATCGCTCGGCTCCCTGCTTTTCGGCTTCGAAATGGCAAGCCGCAGTGGCGAGGTCGGCCTTGCGGCGTCGCTGGTCGCAGTCGGCGCAATGGCCGGCGTTGCCTATCTGCGTCATGCACGGCGGCACCCGTCGCCCATTCTCGATTTTTCGCTGATGCGCATTCCGAGCTTCAGCGCCTCGGTGGTCGCGGGATCGCTGACCCGTATTACACAGGGCGCGCAACCGTTCCTGCTGCCGCTGATGTTGCAGCTTGGCTTCAACCTCTCCGCCGCATCGGCCGGCGCGATCGTCATCGCGACGGCACTCGGGTCGATGACGATGAAGGCGGTTGCACCAAAGATCCTGAGGCAGTTCGGCTTCCGCAACAGCCTCATCGTCAACGGCATAATCTCGACATTCGGCTACGCGCTGTGCGCGGCGTTCCGGCCGGATTGGCCGCTGCCGCTGATCTTCGTCATTCTCTATTTCTGCGGCTTCTTCATGTCGTTTCAGTTCACGGCTTATAATACGGTCGCCTATGACGAGATCGGACGAGATCAGATGAGTTCGGCGACCAGTTTCTATACGACGTTCCAGCAGCTGATGCTGTCGCTGGGCATTTGTGTCGGCGCGCTGGCGCTGCACGGATCAATGCTTGCGCGCGACCACGATGTGCCGGAACTCGGCGACTTCTCGGTCGCCTTCGTTATCGTCACGGCGATTTCCATTACCGCAACGGTCTGGAACATGCGGTTCTCAAATTCCGCGGGCGCCGATATTAGCGGGCATCAGGTAAAGACAACGCCGCGAAAGGCGTGATCATCCGTCGTGATCATCCATCGATGGTGAGAGAAATGACGCTGTTGTGATGGGTCTTGCAGACGAAGGGCGTGTTGCCGTTGGCCTTGCCCTGGATCGTCATCCACATGCCCTTGCCGAAATTGGTGGTGACCGCGGAAGCAGCGGGCGGTGTGAGCCCCTTTTTCTGGAGCGCTGCGCTACAGGCGGCGATTGATCGCGGCTTGTTGGCCGATTCACCCGGCATCGGTGCGCTGACAATGAAGCCGCAAACCGGGACGATGAAGATGAGATAGCTTTTCACGATTCCCTCCCCAAAGAATGTGACCAGTAGGGGAGTGTTTACGCTTATTGCGGATGGACAGCCATCCAGCCAAAATCTCTAGCTCGAATGAATGGGTCTTCTGGACGGGAGTGCAGATACCTCAGCCGCTCAGGCCGCTTCAGCCATCTGCACCAGGCGGTAGAGTTCGCGCTCAAGCGTTGCAATATCGGCAGCGTGTAGCGTGCGCCCGCCATGGTGGAGCAGGAAGACCGCGCCACTTTTTTCTATGCAGCAAAGACCGTCGGCATAGACATAGCCTTCACCATCGCACAGGCCTACAGCGAAAAGATCGTCGCAGTAATCACGCGATTCTACGAACTCTTCGAAGCTCAGTTTCATTCCGGTCATCCTTCAAGACGCCAATGTCAGAGATCGGATTTTGAGCCGATTCGCCTGAAATGCCTAGAAGGTGACGCGTTTGACCCCAATATTTGCGCTTGCAGGGCCGAAGTCAGCTAGATGTGGAGCAAGCCCAGCGTTACGCCGAGGCTGAGGCCGATTGTGAATACGGTGAAGCAATTGAAAGCTGTCAGGCGCATGAGGTTTTTCCCCCGTCATTATTATTCGATCGCCAATCATCCAACAGATCGGCCATGCTGACAATCGCCCTAAAAGGATGAAGCGCTGCGCGATGCGCCCCGCCTGGCTTCACGCCCCGTCCGTTCGCCTGTAGTGGGCTGATTTTCGACCAAGGCAGGCGGCGACGAGTATGGGGAAGCCTTGGCAACCCATCGAGATATTGGCCATTCTCTCAGGACGACAAGATCCGCCTGGGCTCAGATACCGAAAGCTCCGCTATTTGTCCTTGCAGGATTTTTTCGACCTCGATTGCAATGCGCGCGGGATCGCTCAACGTCACGGCCCGATAGCGTCCGTTCTCGGCGTTGGCATCATCCGCCTGATCGATGGCCTCAATGACCGCGGAACCCAACCGCTCGGGATCGTGCTCGGCGATCAGGAACCCGTAGCGCCTGTCGGTAATCACTTCGCCGAGACCGCCGTGCATCACGGAAGCAACGACCGGGATGCCGTAGGTCATCGCCTCGACCGGCGTATTGCCGAAGGCATCCCAATCGGAATTGAACAGCAGGACATCCAGGCTGAGATAGAAGTCGCGCATATCCGCAATCCAGCCGAGCCAATGGATCCGGTCGGCGATACCGAGTTCCTGCGCCAGCGTCTGCAGCTTCTCCTTCTCGGGGCCAGAACCCGCGATGGCGAAACGCACGTCCGGCTGTTTTGCGGCAACGACCGCGGCTGTTCGCAAGAACACGTCAAACCGCTTGCGATCGATAAGCCAGCCGGCATTGCCCACTATTTTGGCTTGTGGCGGCAACCCGTACCGTCGCCGTGCGGCCGCCTTATCCTCCGCTGATGCCTTTTCCGGCACCGCCAGCGGATTGCGGATCGTGCGGGTGATGGATTTGACAGACGGGACGATGGTTGCGGCCTCGAGCCGTACAAAATCCGACGGGTAGCTGATTGCATCGAACCGACGCTTTGCCAAACCATAGAAAAGCTTCCATTGCCAATCGGGCCGCACCGAATGGTGGAAATGCATCGCGAGGAGGCGGCGACCGCGCGCAATGCCGCCCAGCGCCAGCATTGCCAGGAGATTGCTTCCTGTCATCATCAGGGCATCTGCCCGCTCGCGCCGCAGGATCCGGTAAAGCGTGGGCAGGCTGCGCCAACCCAGGGCGCCCCGATACTCCATCCCGACCGCTTCGATGCCGGACTTGTCCAAATGCTCCTTGAGGGCACCGAGCGGATTGAGCGATATGACTTTAATCTCGTGGCCGCGATCCTGAAGGCATTGCATCAGCCGCAGCGAAGCCTGCTCCATGCCACCGAGTTCAGTGCACTGAATGATATTGAGAATGCGCATATCCTTGCCCCGATCGGACAGCGCCCACACTGCGAGCACTATTTGTTAGAGGCGATGATCTTATTCCTCGGCAACAAATGAAAGTTATCCATCTGGATGAACTCCGCGAACCATTCACTGGTTGTATAAAATAAGCAATCCGATGCGTAATCCTAATTGGGTACGGGACAGAATCGAAGAACAAGTGCCTAATATCGCCCAAAGCCGCAAAGGCAAAAGGGGGGCGAAGTCACTATGGTGCCAATTTCTGTTGCGCTGGTCGATGACCATCCGCTCATGCTTGCAGGCGTCGTCAATCTCTTCGAAACAAACTCAGAATTTTCAGTTGTGGCCAAGGGCGCATCGGCCGATGACGCGCTCCAGATCAGCCGGCAATTGCGTCCCGATGTCATGGTTCTCGACCTTTACATGCCGGGGAATGTCTTTGAAGTCATCAGCGAGATCGGCGCAAATCCGGGAGGCACGAAGGTTGTTGCGTTTACTGCGATGACGGGCAGCGACTATGCTGTGCGGGCGCTCCATGCCGGGGCCAAGGGCTACGTTCTCAAGGGCAGCAGCGCCGATGAACTCATTCAGGGCGTGCGTGCCGCCCACTCGGGCGAAACATACATTACGCCGGCTTTCGCAATCAAAGTCATCGAAGCATTGCGCATCGCCTCCTTGCGTAAGAGAGCTGCGGGACCGATCAAGCTCAGCATCCGTGAAGAACAGATCGTCAGCCTCCTGCTCAGGGGCCGTACCAATCGTGAGATCGCGATCGGGCTCGGCATAGGCGAAAAGACGGTCAAGAACTATATGACGATCCTCATGCAGAAGCTGCATGCGCGAAACCGTCTTGAAGTGCTGATCGCCGCGCAGAAACTTGAAGTTGCCAGCCGCGACGAACGCGAATCCGTTTCGCGTCATTAGTCGAAGCGATTCCAATGCCTAGGCGCTGTTGCTTTCGAGGGGAACGGCGACAATAAGGTTGGTGCCTGCACCCGGTTCATGCACGATCCGCACCGTGCCGCCAAATGCCTCCACCCGGTTGCGAATTCCCTGAAGTCCGAGTGGGTGCCGTCGCCCGGCAGAAGCAACCGGCTGGTCGGGGCTCGGCCCCTTGTCGCTGACAGTCACGGTGATGACGCTGCCATCGGCGCTCACTTCCACCCGCTGTCCGCGGGCTCCAGCATGGCGATAGGCATTGTTGAGACCTTCCTGCACGACCCTGTAAAGACATATTTTCAGCGGATGCGCGACCTTTTCCGGCAGATTCTCGTAATGTGCCGCGACAATCGACCCTGTCGCGTATTCGTGGCGTTGGGCCGCGAGCTTGAGCGCTGCTTCGATGGACAGGTTTTCCAGTTCCGGCAGCACGAGACCCGTCGAAAGCTCCCGCAGTTCACTGAGCACCTGGCTCGCGAGCCGCGATGGATCGAGTTCATCCCGCTGGTTACCTGCGCCCGACGTTTGCCCGAGGCGCAGGATCAGCAGGCTCAAGACCTGGACGGGACCATCGTGCAGATCCGAGCCGATACGGTTGAGCAGTGTTTCATTGGACTTTGACGCATCCATGCGCGCCTTGTCGGCAGTTCTGCGCAGTGCACGGTTCTGGTCGGCAAGCGCTTGCGCGTTCTCCAACTGCGATTTCAAGGTTTCACGCTGCGTATTGATAATGCCGCTGGCGCGCCGCACGATCAGGTAAAGCAGGCCCATGATCGTCAAGGTCGTCGCGCCGACCAGCGCCCAGGTGCTGCGCTGGACGCGCGATCGCTGCGCGATGAAATCCTCCGCTTCCTCGTATAGCTCTCCAACCGCTATCACATCATGGTTCCCGGGTCGGTAGATGGGTGCGTAGATTTCGATCAGTGGACGCGCCGTTTGCTCGTTGGCGATACCCTGATCGTCATGGTGCTCTTCGAGTTGAGCGACGACTGTTCCGGCGAACGCCCGTTCAATATCCTCGGATGGCAGCCGTTTTCCCATAAGTGACTTGTCTGTGCTGTAGACAACAGTTCCGTCCTTGTCCCAGATTCTGAAGCCTTCCACTCGCTTCGCAAGATCCGTGCCGATTAGAAGGTCATCAAGTTCCTTCTGCCTTTCCGGAACGACAAGCGGCCTGCCATTTTCCTCGTCGACGTGGCGGGCAAGGAATCCCTCCATGTAAAGGGCGCCCGATTCCGCCCGGCTCCGCAACTGGTTGGCCGCAATCTGTGAACTCAGCCATTCTCCAAGGATCGCCATGGATCCCAGGAGGATGAGCGCGGCTACGACGAGGAATTGCGATTTTAGATCAAGGCGTTGCCAGTACCGTACGAGCTTGCCGATACCGAACCGCCCACCCTCGTGGTTGAGGTCATAGGTCATGTTGGCGATAAGGCCAAAAGTCCCGAAACCCTCTTGACCAAGGTCTTTGTAATTGACCGGACCTTCCGAACTACCAAGTTCGCTCCCCCCACCACATCATCCGACTATCGAAACTCGTGTCGACGTTTTTAGTGAGTTTGTCCCGGAGATCCGGGTCTGGTCAAGAAAAACACGCCGCGGGAGGGGGATGGCGCCTGCCTATGTGCAGTCGCGGCAACAAAACACCGCGCAAGAAAGCGGTCCAGGAGGGCAATTATGGTAACCTACATTCGTTCGGATCTCGATTTCATCCTCAAGCAGATCAAGATTGCTGAGGCAGACGCCGCATTCCGGCAAGGCATAACCACGGGCGATCCGAACAATGTTGCCAAGCCGCTCTTCGGGGAAGGCGGGTCCATACCCACCTACAACCTCGCCTGGGGCCTTCGCACGGTCGACGGAACCTACAACAACCCGCTGCACCCGGAATGGGGCGCTGCCGACAATGAGTTCCCCGAGCCGCTCGGCACGCAGTTCAAGACGATCATGGTGCCTGCAGGTCCCGGCGGAGCCCTGGTTCCGGTCTCATACAATCCCACGGTGGATAATGACGGGCCTGGGACCGCTGTCGCTGGCGATGTCTTTGATCCTTATGTCCGCACGATTTCGAATTTGATCGTCGACCAGACGCTCGGCAATCCCTCGGCGATCCTGACGGCGTTGCAGCGCGCCGGTATTGTTCCGGCCGCCCAGCAAATGACCGTTACGGCCCAGATCACCGCGGCTTATGAGCCGCTCAAGCCCCTGTTCAATGCTCTCGGCACGGCCGAGCGTCTGAACGCTGAGGCGCAGGCTGCCGCATCGGCGAGTCCCAACAACCAGGTCCTGCAGGACGCCGCCGCACAAACCGCCGCCAACCTTGCAGCCGCGCAAGCCGCACTTGAGGCAGCGGACGATGCGCTCATGACGCTCCTCGACGCCAATGGCGTCGAACTCGACGGCGTCAACATCGTCATCACCAACGCTGCTCCCGATGAGGGACTGTCGGCGCCGTTCAATTCCTGGTTCACGCTCTTCGGCCAGTTCTTCGATCATGGCCTCGACCTTGTCGCCAAGGGCGGCAACGGCACTGTGTTCATTCCCCTGATGGAAGACGATCCGCTTTTCGTCCAGTCGACGCCCGAGAATCCGAATCCGCCAAACTTCATGGTGCTTACCCGCGCAACGCTCGCCGGTCCTGGCAATGACGGCGTCATGGGCACTGCCGACGATACCGATCGCCCGGTAAACACCACGACCTCCTTCGTCGACCAGAACCAGACCTACACTTCCCATCCGTCGCATCAGGTCTTCCTCAGAGATTATGAGTTCAACGCGGCCGGCGACCCGGTCTCGACAGGCAAACTCATCGAAGGCGGCAATGGCGGCATGGCCACCTGGGCCGATCTAAAGGCTCAGGCGGCTTCGATGCTTGGCATTCAACTTCTCGACGTCAATGTCGGCAACGTTCCCTTGCTGGCCACAGATCCCTATGGCGAGTTCATTCGGGGCCCCAATGGCTTTCCGCAGATAGTGACATCGGCTGGTCTGATCGAGGGTAATCCTGCCGCCAATGGCGGGCTCGGCGTCCTTGTCGACGATCCCAACCATGTACCCCCCTACACAGCCATCCGGACCGGTCACGCTTTCCTCGCCGACATTGCCCACAATGCGGTGCCTGACGGGCTCGCTGATGGCGACATCGAGATCGGATTGAACAATCCCGGCTTTGATCCCGGCGACTACGACAACGAACTTTTGGACGCGCACTACGTCGCCGGCGACGGCCGCGCCAATGAAAATATCGGCTTGACCGCCGTTCACCACGTTTTCCATTCGGAACACAACCGCCTCGTCGAGCACACCAAGGAAGTCGTTCTTGCTGATGCCAATGCGATGCTGGACGATGGCGCGTCACAGGCCGAGGCCGTTGCATTCCTCAATGAATGGCTTGTCAACGATGTCACTTCGGTTCCCGCAACAGCGACGGGCCTGATCTGGGATGGCGAACGGCTGTTCCAGGCCGCCAAATTCGGCACCGAGATGCAATATCAGCACCTCGTCTTTGAAGAATTCGCCCGCAAGATCCAGCCGAACATCAACGTATTCCTGGTTCCGGATGGCTATGACGTCACGATCGATCCGTCCATCGTCGCCGAGTTTGCGCATGTGGTTTATCGCTTCGGCCACTCGATGCTGACAGAATCCATCGATCGCTTCGATCCCAACTTCAATCCGGATCATATCGGCCTTATCGAGGGCTTCCTCAACCCGCTGCAGTTCGAAAACAACGGCGGCGACACCACGGTCGATGCCAATGTCTCGGCAGGCGCGATCGTTCGCGGAATGACGCGGCAGGCCGGCAACGAGATCGACGAGTTCGTCACGAGTGCATTGCGCAACAATCTCCTCGGCCTCCCGCTCGATCTGGCAACGATCAACCTGGCACGCGGCCGTGATACGGGTGTTCCTTCGCTTAACGCCGCCCGCGCGCAGTTTTATGCGGCAACCAACCAGGATGTGTTGCTCAAGCCTTATGCGAGCTGGGTGGATTTCGCCGGGCATCTGAAGCATGAAGCTTCCATCATCAACTTCATCGCTGCCTACGGCACCCATTCGCTGATCACCTCACAGGCAACGCTGGAAGGCAAACGCGACGCCGCGCTGACGATCATCTCGGGCGTATCCGTCGATGGGTTGGTCGTACCCGCAGACCGCCTCGCATTCCTGAATGCCACCGGTGCTTACGCAGCAAATCAGCCGGGAAGCACGCTCGGCGGTCTCAACAACGTCGACCTGTGGATCGGCGGCCTTGCCGAAGCGATCATGCCTTTCGGCGGCATGCTCGGCTCCACATTCAACTTCGTCTTCGAAATGCAGATGGAAAAATTGCAGAACGGCGACCGGTTCTACTATCTGCAACGCCTCGACGGTCTGCATTTGTTCGGCGAAATGGAGAACAATTCGTTCGCCGCAATGATCATGCGCAATACCGATGCAACGCATCTTCCATCGGACGTGTTCTCGACGCCCGGCCTTATCCTTGAGGTCGACCAAACCCGGCAGTTCAACGATCTGAATGGTGATGGCACGCTCGTATCCGACGATCCGCTGGGTGACGGGATCCTCACACAGCTCGTTATCCGGGATGATCCGGGAACAGCGGCCGTGGAGACCAACTACCTGCGCTACACTGGCGGCGACCACGTCGTCATGGGTGGTACTGACGGCGCCGACACGATAATTGCCGGTATCGGCGACGATACGCTCTTCGGTGACGGCGGCAACGACCGGCTCGAAGGTGGTTTCGGCAACGACATCATCAATGGCGGCGATGGCGACGACATCATCCTCGACAGCGGCGGCGACGACAATATCAAGGCGGGCAAGGGTAACGACGTCGTACACGCCGGGCCGGGCCTCGACCTTGTCATGGGCAATGACGGGCAGGACTTCATCTTCCTCGGTACCGACATGGGTTCGGAGGTCTTTGCCGGCACCGGCGACGACTTCATCTACGGCAACAAGAACGCCGAGCGCATTCTTGGCAATGAGGGCAACGACTGGATCGAGACAGGGACTTTCGACGGCGCCCCCGGCGACAACTTCGACGAAATCTTCTCGCACGATGAGATCAACGGACACGACGTGTTCCTCGGCGATGGTGGCTTTGATGAGTTCATCGGCGAAGGCGGCAACGAAATCTTCGTCGGAAGCGCGGGTCGCGGCAAGATGGTCGGCATGTCCGGCTTCGATTGGGCGACGTACAAGGACAATCCGAATTTCGTGAACGCGGATCTGTCGATCCCGATCGTATTCGACGAAGCGCCTACGCTGCCTCAGAATGCCGCGCTCGATGAATACGAGTCGGTCGAAGGCCTCTCCGGTACACGGTTCAACGACGTCCTGACCGGCACGAACATACTCGCTGCGGAGCGGCTTCCCGCTCTCCAGGGCGGTACTGAAGGCTATCAGGGCAGCGCCCTCGACGCCGAAGGCATCGCGTTGATCAGGGGCCTGCAAGAACTGCTGGGTGCTGGCGTAACCGAATACAGCGCCGGCGACATTATCCTCGGCGGCGATGGCAGCGACCGCCTAACCGGCCAGGCCGGGGATGACATCATCGACGGCGATAGCTGGCTCGACGTGCAGATCGGCGTCTTCGCGGTTGGCGATACGGAACACACCGGTACGCCGATCGCCCTGCACAACAGTATGACGACGCTCGCTGCGAGCATGTTCAACGGGACGATCAACCCGGGTCAACTCGGCATCGTGCGGACGATCAGGAACAGCACGACACAGGAAGCGCTCGGCGAGACCACCGACAGCGACGGCGTTGCCGATATCGACCGCGCGGTGTTCTCCGCTGCACGGGCCGAGTACGACATTACCTTTAATCCCAATGGCACCGTAACGGTGGCCCATACCGGCGGTCTGGCGACCGACGGCACGGACACGATCCGCAATGTCGAGGTCCTGGACTTCACCGATCAGGATATCTCGCTGCTGGCGCCGACGCTCGATCTCAACGGCGATGTCACCACCACGACGACCGCAATCGCTGCGCAGGCCTATCGTGATGTGTTCGACAACGCCGCGCATAACAACAGCAATGGTACGGTGGCTTGGGGGGCGACACCCTGGGTGGAGACCAACGATATAACTACCGGCAATGTGGTCACTGGCGGCCAGATTCAGATTGATGCGGGGAATTCCAATGAACTGCGCTTCATTGGCGGTGCAGGGTCCGATGGGGCATCCATCACCCGTACGGTCAATCTCAGCGGTCTGACAACTGCAACGCTCTCGTTCACCTACGACCGGAACAACAACGGTAATACTATTGATGCCGGCGAGTCGGTTCAGGTCCAATATTCCGCGACTGGATCATTTGCGCCGGGAGCCTTCACCGTTCTCGAAACGATCACCAACACTTCGGGCGACGGCGGGGGCGCTGGAACGGTCACTGCGAATCTCAACCTGACTGGCGCGGGTGCTAATTCGGCCATTCGGTTCGTCTCAACCGCGATCAATCAGACTGGCGAAGAGGTTCGAATCAACAACTTCAACATCGCCACGTCGACGACTACCACAACGGTCACTCCCGGTACCCCCGGCAACAACTACGTCACCAGCTATGCCGAGAATGGGGCTGCTGTTGCGATCGCAGTTGGCGCTCGGATCACCGATGACGGCGCGACCATGGCTGCGGCCCGCGTTGTTCTGACCAATGCCAGCGCAGGCGACGTCCTGTCGGTGCAGGGCGGATTGCCGGCTGGCATCACCTCGTCGCTTGATAACAGCATCCCCGGGCAGATCACTTTGAACCTGACCGGAAACGCCTCGCTCGCCGCCTATCAGGCAGCGATCCAGCAGGTGCGTTACTCCAACAACTCGGAAAACCCGGCAGTTGGCGCACGCACCCTGCAGGTCACCGTCAATGACGGCCTGCTCAACAGCGCGGTGGCCACGACGACGGTAAATGTTACGGCCACCAACGATGCCCCAGTTGCCAATAACGACACGGTCATCACCAATGTGGCGGCGAACACCGTGTTCTCCGTGTCCCAGGCCGCTCTGCTCGCCAACGATAGCGATCCTGAGGGTTCGCCTGTCACCATCACGGCAGCGGGCGGCGCCAACGGCCTTGCAACCGGCCCCACATTGGGAGCGGGCATCATCAGCCTCTCGGACAATGCCACCGCCGGCGGCACCTTCACCTATACCGGCAGCGACGGTGCACTGACGGACGGGGCCACGGTGACGATCAACCGCGTTACCACGGCCGGCATCACGGGCACTGCAGGAAATGACATCATCGTCGGCAACAACACTGCCAACACGATCACCGGCGGTGCTGGCTCTGATCACATCAATGCCGGGGACGGCGGCGACACGGTCAGCGGCGGTACCGGAAACGACATCATTCTCGCTGGCACCGGTAACGATACGATTATCTGGAACGCGAATGCGGCGGGCGATACCGATGGCTTCGACATGGTCAACGGCGAAGAGGGTGCAACCGATACCTTCGTGATCAACGGGCGGGCTACCGCTGCCGAAACCTTCATCATCTACGCCCGGGCAGCGGCCATAGCGGCCGGTATCCAGGTGACCGGTGGCGATAGTGAGATCATCATTACCCGCACGGCAGCGGGTGTGACGACGATCATTGCCGAGCTCGACAATATCGAAGAGATCACCGTCAACACGCTCAATACGACAGCAAACAACGGCAACAATCCAAACGCGCCGGATGGAGGGCCGAGCGCAGGCGACACGATCCAGGTCATCGGCAATTTCAATTCGCCGTTCACCAGCCTGAACTTCAGCACGATCACCATCGATGGCAATGCCGGTGACGATACGGTCGACATCTCGGCCCTCTCGTCGGCACATCGCATCGTTTTCCGCTCCAACGGCGGCAACGATACGATCATCGGCAATCTGCGGCCGCAGGACGTGATCGAGCTTCCCGACGGAAAGACCGTCGCCGACTATGCGACGACGATCGAAAATGGCGTCACTACCCTGACGAGCAGTGAACAGACGATTACGTTTACCGCCCCCGATGGCATGCCGCAGATTGGCGCCCCGATCGACGATGAAGAAGAAGTACCGACACCACCTACAGCTCCGGCAACGGGCGCACCGATCATCGGCACTGCCGACGGCGACGTCCTGAACGGAACGGCAAACGGCGAAACGATCCTTGCCCGGGCCGGCAACGACGTGGCGATGGGCGGGGCCGGTGCCGATATCATCCGCGGCGATGAAGGCGACGACTTCGTCATGGGCGAGGGCGGCAACGATATGATCTTTGCCGGCTCCGGCAACGACGATGCCCTTGGCGGCGAAGGCAACGACATGCTCTACGGCGATGCCGGAAACGATCGTCTCTTCGGCGATGCCGGCAATGACCTGATCGACGCCGGCGCGGGCAATGACACGGCATATGGCGGTGAAGGCAACGACATGTTCGTGGCAGCAGCAGGTGACGGCGACGACACCTACTACGGCGATGCCGGTGTCGATACGCTCGACATGGCGGCGATCACCGCGAACCTGACCGTGGAGCTGGGCTCGGGCTTCATGGGACGCGGCAGCGCGTCAAGCAGCCAATCCGGTTCGGATACGCTGTGGAACGTCGAAAACATCGTGACCGGCTCGGGTGCGGACAAGATCACCGCGAGCAGTGCCGTCAACATCATCGACGGCGGTGCGGGGAACGATACATTCCGCTTCCTCTCCGAGGTGGATGCGGACGGCGACACGATCGTCGGGTTCCAGACCGGCGACAAGATCGATGTCAGCGGTATCGACGCCAACAATGGAACGAGTGGAAACCAGGCATTCACGCTTGTTTCCGCGGCGACGCTCAGCGGCCCGGCGCAACTGATTGTCACGCATGAGACACGTGCGGATGGTGACTACACCGTGGTCCAAGGCAGCGTCGACGGCGACGCCAGCGCGGAACTGCGGCTTAGCATCAAGGGCAATCACAACCTCACCAGCTCGGATTTCAATCTGTAGTCCGGGCGGGCGACGGGCCGGAGGCATAGCGGGCCCGTCGCCTCATTCAAATAAGAAAAGTGGGGAAAAACAATGCGTTCCAAGCCAGCTTTAACGGGGATGAAGCGTAAGAATGCCGAGAAACTCACAGAGGGTTTTCGCGGCATCTTCGCGTTTCTGTTCACAACCTCGGGGATCATCAATATCCTTGCCCTGACCGGCTCGTTCTACATGTTGCAGATCTACGACCGGGCATTGACCAGCGGCAGCGTCCCGACGCTGCTCGCACTGTCGGCACTGGCGATCGGCCTTTACCTGTTCCAGGGTCTGTTCGACATTATCCGCTCGCAGGTGCTGGTGCGGGTCGGAGCGCGTCTCGATGCGAAGATCGCGCCGCTCGCGCATCAGGTCGCCATCGACATGCCGCGTTTCGGCTTTTCGACGGCGGAGGCGCTCGAACGCGGCCGCGACGTCGACACGGTGCGCAGTTTTCTTGGCAGCCAGGGCCCGGTGGCGCTGTTCGACCTGCCGTGGATGCCGCTTTATCTCATCTTCGTCTATATGCTGCATCCCTATCTCGGGGCGCTGACCTTCGGTGGCGCCTTCGTCCTGTCGGTGCTGACGGTGATCACCGAACTGATGACGCGGCGGCTGGCAAGTTCGACCCACCAGTCGGCGATTGCCAGGAACGCCATTGCCGATTCCAACGCGCGCAATGCCGAGATCCTGAAAGCGATGGGCTTTGCCGGGCGGGCCGTCAGCCGCTTTAACGCGGCGAACCAGGAGCATCTGCAATTGCAGACGCGCACGAACGACATCAGCGGCACCTTTGGCGCGGTCTCGCGCGTTTTGCGCATGGTCCTGCAGTCGGCGGTCCTCGGCCTTGGGGCATGGCTGACCATTCAGGGCGAACTTTCGGCCGGCGCAATCATCGCTGCCTCTGTGGCTTCGGCCCGGGCGCTAGCCCCGGTCGATCTTGCCATCGGCAACTGGAAGGGTCTTGTTGCGGCCCGCAATGCCTTCAATCGCCTGAAGGAAACCGTCGTTGCGCTCGCGGGCAACGAGGCGCCGATGCAATTGCCGGCGCCGACGGCATCGCTGAAGGTCGAGAAGATCACCATTGCGGCTCCCGGTTCCGGCCGCGTGCTTCTGAGCGAGGTGAGCTTCGAGATCAAGGCCGGGCAGGCACTCGGAATAGTCGGCCCGAGCGGCGGCGGCAAGACGACGCTGGCGCGAGCGCTGACCGGCATCTGGCCGGCGCTGCGCGGCAGCGTGCGGCTCGACGATGCCGACCTGACACAGTGGTCGGACGACAATCTCGGCCAGTATATCGGCTACCTGCCGCAGGATGTGGCGCTGCTCGATGCGACGGTCGAGGAAAACATCGCCCGGCTCGAAGAGGACGCCGATGCCCGCGCCATCGTCGAGGCGGCGCAAATCACCGGGATCCATGAAATGATCGTGCGCATGCCCGACGGCTATCGCACGGCGCTCGGGCCGCAAGGCGCCTCGCTTTCCGGCGGACAGCGCCAGCGCATTGGCCTCGCTCGGGCGCTATACAAGAACCCGTTCCTGGTCGTTATGGACGAGCCCAATTCCAACCTCGACGGTGAGGGCGAAATGGCCCTGACCGAAACCATCAAGGCGATCAGGGCGCGCGGCGGTATTGCCGTGGTCATCGCCCACCGGCCAAGCGCGCTTGCCGCCGTCGATCTGGTTGCCGTCATCCAGAACGGCAAGATGGTGGCGTTCGGCCCGAAGGAGGAGATTCTCAAATCAGCCGCCCCGGCGGACCCGGGCAACCGTCAGGCACCGGCAGCGCAGAATGCGCCGCGCGTCACATCGAGGGTACTGGCATGATCATCGAGGCAAAAGGCACCAAGACCAACCCATCCGAGAATGAAAACCCGCATGAACGCTATGTTCTGAAGAACGCGGACAGGCGCTCCCATGCGCCCCTGTTCTTTACCGTATTCCTGACCGGACTTGCGGTTTATTTGAAAAGCGCGTTTCCGCGGCTCGGCGACTATGCCGACAATAGCGAGGAAAGACCGCCGGAGCCGGCCGGCGCGGACGGCACGTCTGCCCCGGAGCAGGTTGTGGCGCGCGGGCCCGAACTTGTGATCGATAACGAATATCCGGAGGAAAGGAAACACAGCGGCTCTGGCGAGGCGCTGGTATCGGCGCGGCGGGGGAGTGCTTTTGAACTTGCCGATACGCCGCCCATCAGCCTCCAGGACTTGAACCTGCCGAGTTCGGCGCTGCTGCGCCAGTTCGGCGGTATTTCGGTATCATTCCAGGCCGCTAACGACAATGCCTGGATGGCACAGCCGGCGCGCGGGATCGCCTCCAGCAGCGGCGGTGGGCATGGTTGGGCACCCGAAGCCTTTCGGCATGCGTTTCCAGACTTGGACGACGACAACGAAGAGCCGGCGAGCGACGATGCTGATGATGAAAACGGCAAGCCGGCAAACCGGGCGCCGCGCACCAGCGGTCCCGTCACGCTCTACGACGTCTATGGCTGTGCGGGGGCGCTGATCGGCCTTGCCGATCTCCTGCGCGGCGCCACCGATCCCGATGGAGATCCGCTTTCGATCCGCAATTTGACGATCTCCTCAGGGACGCTGACGCAAGCCGGCAATGGCTGGACCTTTGCCGCGAGCGGACTTGGCCCGGTCACGCTCACTTACGAGATCACCGACGGTAATCTTTCGGTGTGGCAAACGGCGCAATTCTCGGTGCTGCGCAATCTGCCCATCTTCGGCACCCCCGGCGACGATATTCTTGTCGGCGGTGACTGTGCCGACGACATTGACGCGCGCGCGGGCAGCGATCTCATCGATGCACGGGGTGGCAATGACACCGTCAATGGCGGCGATGGCGACGACCACATCGTTGCCGGCAGCGGCAACGACATCGTCATGGCGGGCGCGGGCGCCGACATCGTGCTTGGCGGTCTCGGCGATGACACGATCTGGGGCGGGGCCGGCAATGACCGACTCTATGGCGAGGATGGTCGCGATGCAATTTTTGGCGAAGAGGGCGACGACACGATCAGTGGCGGCGATGGCGACGACCTCATGTTCGGCGGTTTGGGCAATGACAACATTACGGGGGATATGGGAAATGACCGCATCAATGGTGATGATGGCAATGACATTCTTGACGGCGGCCTCGGCAACGACATTGTCTTGGGCAATGCGGGTCTCGACAGCATCCGCGGCGGCGAGGGCAACGATCTCCTCGGCGGCGGCGCCGATGCCGATAGCGTCCGCGGCGAGGCGGGCAGCGACACGATCATAGGCGATGCCGACGGCGCGAACGACAGCTATGACGGCGGCGAGGGCGAGGACACGCTCGACTATTCGGCAGTGACGGGCGCTATCGAGGTCGATCTTGCAGAAGGCGCAGCCTCGGGCGGCGAGATCGGCAACGATGCAATCAGCAATATCGAGGCGGTCAAGAGCGGCGCCGGCGACGACACTATCTCCGGCAGTGCCAACGACGACACGCTTTCCGGCGGCGGCGGAGATGACCGGCTTGCTGGTTCCTCCGGCGCAGACGAGGTCAGCGGCGATGCCGGCAATGATGTCGTCATCGGCGATACCGATGCAGCGGATGATCATTATGATGGTGGCAGCGGTATCGATACGCTCGACTATTCTGCAGCGATCATGGCGGTCGCCATCGATCTTGCAGCAGGAAACGCCACCGGCGCCGAGATCGGCACCGATACGATCAGCAACTTCGAAACAATCAGTGCCGGGGCGGGCGACGATACCATTGCCGGCAGCGATGGCGAGGAGACGCTTCTGGGCAATGGCGGCAACGATACGCTTGCCGATGGCGGGGGCACAGACCGGGTTGACGGCGGACATGGCGATGATTGCATTGTCGCAGCGGCCGATGCTGCCGACGATACCTATGCCGGAGGCGAGGGTACCGATACGCTGGACTACTCGGCATCGGCACAGGCTGTGCTCGTCAACCTTGCGACGGGCGAGGCGACCGGGTTTGACATCGGTCATGACGCGATCAGCGGCTTCGAGACGGTGCACGGCGGGAGTGGCGATGACCGAATGATCATCGGGCCCGAGGCCATGATCCTGCGCGGCGGCGATGGCAACGACACCTTCCAGTTCCACATACCTGAAGGTAGCTCGAGCGCCGAAGTGATTCATAGCATCATCGACTTCATGGTCGGCGACCGTATCGAGACGTCGAACTACGAGATCTTCGAAGACGTGATCGACGGGCTGGAAGATCGTTTTGAAGATATCTATGGCGAGACGGCCGGGGACGAGCCCTTGCCGATCAAGATCAGGCACGAGGGCACGGGCGAACTCGCGCAGACATTGATCGAGGTCGACATGAACCGCGACGAGCACTTCGAGATGACAATCAACCTGAGCGGCCATCACGTGCTGATGATCGTCGAAAATCCATAAGAAAAGCACGGCAACAAAATAACCGGGGGCAGGCACATGCTTGGAAGAAAGAACAAAAAGACCAATCGCACTGGTGCACTATCGGCTGCAGCGCCAGACCAGACGTTCCCGATAGGATCGCGGGTATTTGCCGGCACATTGTTTGGCCTGCTGCTGTTTGCGGGAGCTGGAGGCTGGGCGGCAACGGCGCAACTGACCGGCGCCATAATTGCGCCGGGGCAGGTCAAGGTCGATCGCAACATGAAGTCGGTGCAACACCGCGATGGCGGCATCATCAGCGAGATCGCCGTCAAGGAGGGCGATTTCGTCACCAAGGGCCAGGTGATGCTGCGCCTCGACGATGCCGAGACGCGGGCGGAATTGTCGATTGTGCGCACACAGCTCATCGAGCTAACGGCCCGTCAGGTTAGGCTCATGGCAGAACGCGACAATCTCGATGCCATCATCCTTTCCCCTGAACTCTCGAGCCGACTCGAAGAACACCACCATATCTTCTTCGGCGAGAACCGCCTGTTCGAAGGCAACCGCCAAAATCGCAAGAGCCAGAAGGAACAGCTGGAACTCGGGATCGATCAGCTTGGCCAGGAGGTGACCGGCCTTGAAGCGCAGCGGGATTCCAAGACCGATGAAATCGCCCTGGTCAAGATCGAGCACGACAAGATCAAGGGCCTCACGGACAAGCGGCTGATCGAGACCTCGCGCAAATATGTCATCGACCGCGAGATGGCCAAGCTCGTCGGCGAAAAGGGTGAGGTCGAAGCCAGCATTGCCCGTGCCAAGGCCAAGATGAGCGAAATCCAGATCCAGATCATCGCCATCGACGAGACTGCGCGTACCGAAGCGCAGCGCGAACTTTCCTCGATCGAGCCAAAGCTTTCCGAACTGCGCGAGCGCCGCATTGCCATTGAGGACCGTCTGGCGCGCACGGACATTCGCGCGCCGCTATCGGGCACCGTGAATGAGCTTGCCGTTCACACGATTGGCGGGGTTATCACCCCGGCGGAAAAGCTGGTGACGCTGGTGCCCGCAGACGCCGCGCTGAAGATCGAGGCAAAGCTGGCGCCGACCGATATCGACCAGGTTTTTGTCGGCCAACCGGCGAAATTGCGTTTTTCTGCCTTCAACCAGCGCACGACACCCGAACTCTTCGGCAGCATCGCCTATGTCTCGGCGGCGACAAGCACCGATCCGGCAACCGGCCAGGTCTATTATCTTGCCGACGTCATCGTTCCGGCAGATGAACTGGAAAAACTCGGCGACGGTAAGCTTCTGCCCGGTATGCCGGTCGAAGTCTTCGTTTCGACGGAAGAGCGCACGGCGCTGTCATTTCTTGCCAAGCCGCTCGCCGATCAGTTCAGCCGCGCGTTCAAGGAACAATGATGTTTCTTGTTTTCAAGCAAGGTATTAACGCCATGTATTGATGTTGAGCTTTGCTTGTAGCGATCAGTTTTGTCCTGCCCATGACGCATGCCGAGGAATCCCGCCGCCGTTCTGTGGATTGCTCGTGATACACCCGCTCAACGCCAATGCGAGGAACGCAACAATATAAAGTCGCATCGCCGCCTCCTGAAATTTGCATGATACGAGAATAAGCCCAAAAATCAGGAATGGTATGCGATCGCCTTCACCTTTGCTTGAGCGGAGGGTGATCCGGATGCGGCAGTTCCCCTTGAAACTGGAGAGCGCCCAATTCGACACTGAAACGTGTCTGCGATGTGCCCCTACTTTTCTCAACGTATAGCGAGCTAATTCGTGATTTTTCAAAGTGGGCTGTTCGAATCGTAGAGATCACAATAACCACGCTAGAGCGCATCCTAAGACTATGCCAAGCAGGACCAGTGCGAGGTACATATTCGTCCGGCGGGTCTGAGCTGCCTCTTCTTTAGATACGACTCGAAGCGCCTCGGTGGTCGCATCCTTACCAAGGTTGTTCAACTCAAAGTGGCGTTTTGTCTCGTTTTGGTAGAACATCCTGTCACTACTTCGCCGAACAATCGGGGTGGGTACCTCGCGAGATTGCGGGATTATAGCAAATGGATCAAGGCTGGATGGCCACCCGACCGAATTGCAATTCATGGTCGGGGCCACCGAAGACGTTCGGGCCATCCGTGCCCCGTTTAAGGAACAGGTAACCACTTATAATAAGCTGCGTGGCCCCGATGACGACCGCTGCAAAGATGGCATTGCCAACCGCCTTTACAGCGAAGTTGAGGACATTTCCAAAAATCAAAAGCACAAAAAGCCACCAGCCGCTATGGCCGAGATCGTGCAGGCGTCGAACGTAGAGTGACGTTATCGCGACAATCATGCTGATGCTTATCAAGCAACCTGCTCCTAGTACTATGACAATCACTAAGGCCGGTGTCCCTGAAATCTCCTGCCCACCAAGCTTAAATCCAAGGGGGGTACAGACGATCAAAAACGCCAAGAACCAGACCAACTGTCGCCAGAAAAACGGCCAGCGCGAAATCCGGCCACTAAAACGAAACTGATCGACTAGGAATTCTTTCATTTCGGTAATTCCCCCAAAGTACCGTCCCCGTTACTTCGGGCAAAATGATTGCCTCAACGCAAAGTTGTCAACGCCGTGCGCGCGAACTTCACAAAGAATGTTTACGCCATTGTTCGCATGCGTTGTCTGCCTAGCATCTCGCTGCGAAATGTAGGTCCTTGGGGCGCACAACCGGCAGCGAAGGATTGAGAAATTATCAGTGCCGACCCATTCGGCTACTGCGGGTCGCACAGCGCGATTTAAGGAAGGGAGATGTGAAAAGGCTAACGTGAACAAAAATCGAACATTGGGTAGCACGGTACATTTGCAATAGAAGGATTTGAAGGCGTTATCTAATTCGGCCATGAATTAAAGAATGAGATACATATCATATTTTTGATTTATTTTATGTAATAAAATCGAGTACTTACAGGAGTTATGGCGGAAGAGGTGAGATTCGAACTCACGGTACGGTTCCCCGCACGACGGTTTTCAAGACCGTTGCCTTAAACCACTCGGCCACTCTTCCAGCCTCAGCAAGGCGAGCGAAACTATATAAAATTCGCCTCGAAGCATCGACGCGGCTTTTATAGCTCTTCGCGTTGCCGCGTCAACGGCTGCGCCGCATCTTTTGCCGTAGACTTGTCCCACAGCGTGCCTACAAAGTAGAGGAAGCGCAACGGTAGCATAGTAGGAAGCCGCAGATGTCAGAACTCAAGATTCGCACCAGGGCCGTCGGAGCCACGGCAGTGCTCAAGGGCAAGGAACTGCCGGTGGTAACGTCCGAGACGGGCGGCGAAATCAACATCGTCACCTCGGTCTCGCAGCCGGGGTTCAATCCCCTCGACCTGCTTTACGCGTCACTCTCGGCTTGCATTGCGCTCAGCGCGCGCATTGCGGCAAGCAAGCTCGGTGTCTCGGAAAAGCTTGCGGGAGTGCGTGTCCACGTCACCGGCGAAAAGGCGCATGACGAGCCATCCCGCGTTGCGTCGTTTAACATCGACATCGAGATCGATGGCGATCTCGACCCCGGCACGCGGCGGCAGATCGTCGAAAAAGCCGAGGAAATCTGCACCGTTTCCAATACGCTGCGTGGCGACGCGCAATTCGTAACAACCCTTCGCGACTGATCTTCAGGAGGCCGCGCTATCGCCGGTTGCGGCGTACCGCTCAAGCTCGGGATCTAGATCCACATTGACGACATTGGTGAAAATGGTCGTCGCAATCATGATCCCCGCAAAGGCGACGAGGTTGACGAGCGTGGCTTCATCATAGCTGGCCGCGAGCTTGTTCCACAATTCGTCCGCTATTGCATTGGAGTTTACGACGATGGCCCTTCCGAAATCGATCAGCGCTTCTTCTCGGGCCGTCGGCACCACGGCTTCCGGCTCCAGTCCGGACTCGATCAAGGCGCGGCGAAAAAAGGTGGCGGGAACGCGCGCCTGGCTCGCTTCGGAAATCGCCAGCGACAGGAGCCAGATTTCCCGGTCGCTCAAGGCCGGCCGCAGCAAATCGCGCAACGTGAACCACTCGGCATAGATGCGGTGGGCGACCGGAGAATGCAGCATGATGCGCTTCATGTTGGTCATCCGCCCGCGCAATTGCAGCTCACGGTCGTGTTCGGCGCGTGTTTCGGGCGAAGCGGCGGCATAGTCGATTGCAGATATGCGACTCATGGAAATATCCATATTTTTGATAGGCTTGCCGCACTATAGGGCCTGTTAATGGCCTATCAACCTATCAGTGGCAATTTCATATTGGTGCATCCCGGATGGGCGTCGGGGTTTGCGTCAACGTTCTGATCTGCTATCGATACATTACCATTCCTGGGGACGGTCCGCGCGGCCGGTGGTCAACATTGTCAAAAGCCAAAGCTTTTCAAGTTGTGGGGGTTGTTGCCGTGGGCGCTCTGATGACCGCCTGTGCTTCCCCTAAAGTGACAGTCGCACGCAAGCAGCACCCCAAGGAATATTTTGCCGAATCCGCCTATGGCGTGAAGGCGAGCCCGCGGGTCGTCACGGATCTGCGCCACATTCCGCGCGGTGGCGGCCGTAATCTCGTCGGCCAGCCCTACAAGGTTGCCGGCAAGTGGTACTATCCCAAGGAAGAGCGAGGCTATCGGCGCCAGGGCAAGGCATCCTGGTACGGCTCTGCGTTTCATGGCCGCCTGACCGCCAATGGCGAAATTTACGACACGACCCGGCTGACGGCGGCGCACCCGACAATGCCGCTGCCCAGCTATGCGCGCGTCACCAACCTTTCCAATGGCAGTTCTGTCATCGTCCGTGTCAATGATCGCGGACCCTATCATTCCGACCGCCTCATCGATCTTTCGCAGAAGGCCGCGATGGTGCTGGACTACCACGATACAGGTACCGCCAGCGTCAAGGTCGAGTATGTTGGCCGTGCACCGCTCGAAGGCAATGATGACAGCTTCCTCATGGCTTCATATCACGCGCCTGGTGTCGATCCTTACGGCCAGCCGGCATCCGGGGTGATGATCGCCATGAATGGCGGCACGCCCACGCGGCGCGCTCCAATGCCGATACCCGGCATGCAGCCGCAACAGCCTGCCGGCGTCCAAGTGGCCAGCCTTGGCAATCAGGCATTCTCGCTTGAGCAACAGGCGGCGCGGATCGACGGGGGCCAGCCACAGCCTGTGCCGATGGCGGCAGCCATGAACTTCAGTATCGATATCGACCCGGTCTTGCCCTTGGTCGGGCCCTATATCGACGACAAGCCGACGATCCTTATCGGCTCGCTGAAGGGCGGCAAGGCGGGATCGCCATTCGTCAGTTCCTATGCCAGTGAGCGTATTGAAAGCGCCAATGCGCCGATCGAGGCGACTGCAGGCATTCTCTCCTCGTCGGCGATTTCCTCTTCATGGAAGAGCATGAACGGGGCGATCGTCAGCAGACCATCCGGCGAATATGTCGAGATCGGCCTGTTTGCCAGCAAGAGCGCGGCCGGACGGATGGTCGCGGCCTTGTCGGCGTTCGGCAAAGTCGAGATGGCCGAAGTCGCCAGCCCTGAAGGGCGCAGGATAGAGCTCATTGCCCGTGCCGATTCCGGGAAGAATACCGACCGGTTGCTCAAGGCCGCCTGGGCGGCGGGGGCAGGCGATGCATTTGTCGTTCGCGATGACGGGAATTGATTGCCGACGCCTGGTCGTCGCGTTGAAAGCGCCCATCCGTTCTCTCGTTCTTGGCATTGCAGTGGTAATGCTCGCAGGCTTCGCTGCCGATGCGCAGGAGCAGCTTTTCGACACCAAGGCCAAGCAGGCCCTGATGGTCGAAGACCAGACCGGTACGGTGCTCTATTCCAAAATGCCGGAGACTCTTATCGAGCCTGCAGCGCTCGTCAAACTGATGACGATGGAAGTCGTATTCCACGAGTTGCAGGCGGGGAGGATCAACCTTTCGACGCAATATACGGTGAGCGAACACGCTTGGCGCACGGGTGGTGCACCATCGGGTGGGTCGACCATGTTCGCCAAGCTCAAATCGGCGGTCAGCGTTGGCGATCTCATACAGGGCGTTATCGTTCAGTCAGCCAATGATGGCTGCATTATCCTTGCCGAAGGCATTGCCGGCTCGGAGGAAAAATTTGCGGACATGATGAATGCACGGGCGAAGGAACTGGGGCTCAACAGTTCCACTTTCGTCAACTCCACGGGGTTGCCGGATCCGAAGCAGCGCGTTTCGCTGACGGACCTTGTCGCACTTGCCCGCCACATAAAGCGCAGCTATCCCGAATTCTATCATACCTATGCGCAGGACAATTTTACCTGGAACAATATCTTCCAGCGCAATCGCAACCCGCTGCTCCGCCTTGATATAGGTGCGGACGGCATGGGCACCGGCTACACCGAACAGTCGGGATACGGCATTGTCGGCGCCACGGAGCACGGCGACCGGCGTTATGTCGTTGCCTTGAGCGGGCTTGCCAGCGACAAGGAGCGGGCCGAAGAGGCAAAGCGCATCTTCGAGTGGGCGTATCAGGCGTTCGAGGAAATCGATATCTTTGCTGCGGGCGAAACGATCGGGGAAGCGAGTGTCTTTGGCGGCACGAAGTCCAGCGTAGCGCTGAAAGCAACCGAAAAAATCAGCCTGCTGGTTCCTGTTGCCAATCGCGACCGGCTGAAGGCGCATGTTGTCTACAAGGGACCGCTTGTGGCGCCCATAAAGACGGGGGAAGAGGCAGGCGTGTTACGCATCTGGATTGGCGACGAGCTTGTCCAGGAAACGCCCGTCTTTACGGCTGAGGCCGTAGAGACCGGCGATCTGAAGAAGCGCAGCATTGATGCGATGCTGGAGCTGACGACGGGCTGGACGAGGCAACTCAAGTTCTGAACACGCCTCGACCTTTTAATTTGCGGGCGCTAGAACCATCTTTAATATGACTCTGCATCGAAAGACGGCGGCGGCGTGCAAGGACTATTCATTACATTCGAAGGCGGCGAGGGCGCTGGCAAATCAACCCAGATTGCGCGGCTTGCCGAACATCTACGCGCTAGCGGCGATGACGTGCTGGCGACGCGCGAGCCCGGCGGCTCACCCGGCGCCGAGGCACTGCGTCACGTCATCTTGAGCGGTGCGGCGGAGCCATTCGGGCCGGCGATGGAAGCGCTGCTTTTCGCTGCTGCCCGCAATGATCATGTGGAGCAGGTCATGCGTCCGGCGCTCCGGTCGGGCCGGATGGTGCTCTGCGACCGCTATATCGATTCGAGCCGGGTCTATCAGGGTGTGACGGGCGACCTCGACCCTGATCTCATGCGCGCCATCGAGAAGGTGGCAATCAACGGGCTGGTGCCAGATCTTACGATCATTCTCGACCTGCCGGCGGAGATCGGTCTCCAGCGCGCCAACGACCGACGCGGCGAGGGCACTGCCGACCGCTTCGAGAAGGAAACGGTCGAAATGCATGCCAAGCGGCGCGATGCCTATCTCGCAATTGCCGAGGCCGAACCCGAGCGCTGCAAGGTGCTCGCCGGCGACCGGCCGGCAGGCGAGATCGCTCGCCAGATCGCCGAGCTGGTCGACGACCTCAAGGTAAGCCGTGGCATGAAAGCTGTTCGAACTGCCGAGGTCGCGCGATGACCGACGCTATCCTCGACGTTCCAGCTACCCATGACACAATCGACGGTGTCCCGTCGCCGTCGGCCAATCCTGCCCTGTTCGGACATAAGGGGATTAGATCGTTTCTGGCACAGGCCTATCAATCCGGCCACATGCACCACGCTCTTCTCCTCGAGGGGCCGCAGGGCGTCGGCAAGGCAACGCTTGCCTTCCATCTTGCCGGGCACATGCTCAGCCACCCGCAAGCTCACGATGCGCCGCCGGCACTTGCCGTGCCGGACTTCACGGTTGCACCCTACCGGCAGATTGCGAGCGGCACGCACCTTGCGCTCCTGCACATCACGCGGCCGGTCGATGCCAAGACGGGCAAGTTCAAGACCGGCATCACAATCGACGAGATCAGAAGGGTCACGCATTTCCTCAACCGGACATCGCATGACGGTTCCTGGCGCATTGTCATCGTCGATCCCGCAGACGACATGAATCGCAATGCCGCCAATGCCTTGTTGAAAACGCTTGAAGAGCCGCCGCAGCGCACGCTCTTCGTTCTGATATCGCATTCATCCGGCAGTCTCCTGCCGACGATCCGATCACGCTGCCAGTCGCTGCGATTTGAGCCGCTGGAGCGGAACGATCTGATATCGGCGCTAAGCGCAATCAAGCTCGATTCCGCGCAAACCGGCGATATCGAGGCGCTCGTCGCGCAAGCCGATGGCAGCGTGCGCAAGGCGGCGTTGCTTCTGGCGTTCGGCGGCCTTGAAATTGCGGAGGCCGTGGAAGGCGTTCTCGCCAAGGCAGTATTCGATGTGCCAAAGGCGCATACGCTGGCCTCGGCGCTATCGGCCCGCGAAGCTGAAATCCAATACGATCTCTTTCTGGAAGGTCTCTTCGACCGGATCGCGCTCAAGGCACGTCTGGCGGCAGAGCAGGGCGAGACCGCACGGGCGAGCCGGTGGTCCAACCTTTGGAACGAGATGCAGAACGAGGCGAGGGATGCCGCCGCCTACAATCTCGACCGCAAGCAGACTGTGCTGATCTTCCTCGAGCGAATGCATCGCGCTCTTGCAGACGCCAGATAGGGCTTCGGTGGTCTGGCAATCGCGGCGGACATGAGTTATGTCAAAGCCTCCCAAGCTTCCGAGACAAAGACGAAAATCAGGTCAGCATGAGCCGCGAAAAATTCTATATAACCACTGCCATTTCCTACCCGAACGGGAGCCCGCATATCGGCCATGCCTATGAGCTGATTGCGACGGACGCGATTGCCCGTTTCAATCGCCACGATGGCAAGGATGTTCTCTTCCTCAGCGGCACCGACGAACATGGCATCAAGATGCTGCAGACGGCACGCAAGGAGGGGATTTCCCCGCGTGAATTGGCCGATAGAAATGCAAAGCTTTTCCGTGACATGGGAACGCTTCTCAATGCTTCCTATGATGATTTTATTCGCACCACCGAGGAGCGGCACTACGCTTCATCGCAGGCTATCTGGAAGAAGATGGTAGACGCGGGGGACATCTACAAGGATTCTTATGCTGGCTGGTATTCCGTGCGCGACGAGGCCTATTATCAGGAGGAAGAGACGGAAGTGCGTGCGGACGATGTGCGCTATGGCCCGCAGGGAACGCCTGTCGAGTGGCTGGAGGAAGAGAGTTATTTCTTCCGCCTGTCCGCCTATCAAGATCGCCTGCTTCAGCTCTACGCCGACAATCCTGGTTTTATCGGACCGGAGGAACGCCGCAACGAGGTGATTTCCTTCGTCAAGTCGGGATTGAAGGACCTGTCGGTCTCGCGCACCACCTTCGATTGGGGAATCCCGGTTCCCGGCGACGAAAAGCACGTCATGTATGTGTGGGTCGATGCACTCACCAATTACATTACTGCGGCCGGCTACCCGGATACGAATGCCGAGCGCTGGCGCTATTGGCCGGCAGACGTTCACGTCATCGGCAAGGACATCATTCGTTTCCACGCCGTCTACTGGCCGGCGTTTCTGCTTTCTGCCAGGATCGAGCTGCCGAAACGGGTCTATGGACACGGCTTCGTCTTCAACCGCGGCGAGAAGATGTCGAAATCGGTCGGCAATGTCATCGATCCGATCTCGCTCGTCGAACATTATGGGCTCGACCAGCTGCGCTATTTCCTTTTGCGCGAAATCCCGTTCGGGCAGGACGGCAATTACAGCCATGAAGCAATCGTCAACCGGACCAATGCCGACCTTGCCAACGATCTCGGCAATCTCGCGCAGCGTTCGCTGTCGATGATCGCGAAGAATTGCGGCGCCAAGGTGCCGCAGCCCGGTGCGTTCAACGACGCGGATCAGGCGATCCTGAACCAGGCTTTGACAGCGCTCGACACGGCGCGAAAGGCAGTGTCTACGCAGGCGCTGCATCTCGCGCTTGGCGCAATCTTCGCTGTCGTGGCTGAGGCAAACCGCTACTTTGCCGGGCAGGAGCCATGGGCGCTCAAGAAGACCGATCCAGCGCGCATGGAAACAGTTCTGTATGTGACAGCTGAAGTCATCCGGCGCGTCGGCATTCTGTGTCTGCCGTTCATTCCAGGGTCCGCAGCGAAGTTGCTCGACATCCTGGCGATCCCGGCCGACAAGCGCAACTTCGCCGATCTGACTGGCGGCGAGCTCGTTGCGGGAGCTGACTTGCCGGCACCGCAGCCGATCTTTCCGCGCTACGTCGAAGCCGACAAAGAAGCCTGAGCGGACAGCGCATGACGATGCTTGTCGACAGTCACTGCCATCTCGACTTTGCCGATTTCGAGGAAGAACGGAATGCCATCGTCCAGCGGGCGCTTGATCACGGTATCAAGCGCCTGGTGACGATCGGCACGCGTGTCCGGCGCTTCGACACGATCCTTGCCATCGCCGAACGCTATGACAGCGTCTATGCTTCGGTTGGCACGCATCCGAACAATGCGCATGAGGAACTCGACGTAACAGCCGACGAGCTGATCCGCCTGGCAGAGCATCGGAAGGTGGTGGCGATCGGCGAAGCGGGGCTCGACTACCACTATGACTATGCGCCACCGCAAGCGCAGGCGCAGGGACTGCGCACGCACATTCAAGCGGCGCGCGTCACACAGCTTCCACTGGTCATCCACGCGCGCAACGCCGATGAGGATATGATTTCGATCCTCAAGGAAGAATCGGGGAAGGGGACCTTCCCTTTCATCCTGCACTGCTTTTCCTCTGGCGCAGAACTTGCCAGGGTTGGTGTGGATCTTGGCGGTTACGTTTCCTTCTCAGGCATACTTACCTTCAAGAATTCGCCCGAGATACGTGACATAGCCCGTAATGTCCCGCGTGATCGCCTGCTGGTTGAGACCGACGCGCCCTATCTTGCGCCAGTGCCGCATCGCGGCAAGCGCAACGAGCCGAGTTTCGTGCGCCACACAGCAGCTGTCCTTGCGGATACCATCAGCGTAAGCGAGGAAGAGATCGCCCGCCTGACGACTGAAAACGTGTTCCGGCTCTTCACCAAGATGCCAAGGCCCGCCGATGCCTGACCGCTTGCGCTTCACGATTCTCGGCTGCGGCTCTTCGCCGGGCGTGCCGCGCATCAATGGCGACTGGGGCAAATGCGATCCGGGCAATCCGAAGAACCATCGCCGCCGCGCCTCGATGCTGGTCGAGCGCATTGCCGAGCATGGTGGTGTCACCACCGTTATCATCGACACCGGCCCGGATTTCCGCTCGCAGATGATCGATTTCGGTTCGGGCAAGCTCGACGCTGTCGTTTACACACATCCTCACGCGGACCATATTCACGGGCTTGACGACCTGCGCACCTTTGTCATCGATCGCCGCGATCTCTTCGATATCTATGCGGACGCGCCAACCCTGAAGAGGCTCTATGACGCCTTCGGATATTGCTTCAAGACACCCGAAGGATCGAGCTATCCGCCGATATTGCGGCCGCACGAGATTATCCATGACGAGAGTTTCGCGATCGAAGGCGCGGGCGGACCGATACGCTTCCTGCCATTGCCGCAGATCCATGGAGACATTGTTTCGCTCGGCTTTCGCATTGCCGAAATTGCCTATTGCTCCGACGTGAGCGCCTTTCCTGCGGCGACGGCCTCTGCCTTGGCTGGCCTCGATACGCTGGTGATAGACGCGCTGCAGTACCGCCCGCATCCAAGCCATTTTTCCTTAGAAGAATCAATTGAATGGATCGATAAGCTCAAGCCGCGTCGAGCAATCCTGACCCACATGCACGTGCCGCTCGACTACGAGACGGTCATGCGCGAAACGCCCGATCATGTCGAACCCGCGTTCGATGGACTGACATTCGAGGTCAACCTATGAGCAAGAGCGTCGAACGTGTTCGCCAGGCAGCCCATGCCGCCGGCTTCGATATCGAGATTCGCGAGATGCCGGATTCGACCCATACGGCCGAAGACGCGGCTGTGCAATGCGGCGTGACCGTCGGTCAGATCGTCAAGTCGCTCATCTTTGAAGGCGCTGAGAGCGCGAAGCTGTATCTGTTTCTGGTGTCCGGTCCGCGGCAACTCGATCTCGGCAAGGCCGCACGTTTGACTGGCGAAGCATTGCACCGTGCTGATCCAAAGCACGTGCGCAAGGAAACCGGCTTTGCCATTGGCGGCGTTGCGCCCATTGGCCACCTCATCGACATAGCGGCTTATGCCGACGAGCATTTGATGCAGTACGATGTTGTCTGGGCGGCGGCAGGCGGCACCAATTTTGTGTTTCCCAGCGATCCCAAGGCTTTGGTAAGGGCTGCAAAGGCCCAAATTGCGGATATTGCTAGCTGACTATATCTATATGTTAGTTCCATAATCTATCTTATGTGACTTTTATACTTAGGACGGCACATTCTATTTTCAATTGCGACACGTACAAAAACCCTCCTCTTTTTCAGAGGATGCAGTGCCCCGCAATTCAAGGCATATGAAGTCCGGAGAAAAGTACTGAAGATGAAAAGCGATCGTGAACTACAGTCTGCCCAGAAGTTCGATAGCTCGCGAGCGGATGAATATGAAACCCAGAGCCGTATAGCCCTGGCTGGCTATGAGGCATGCCATGAACTTGCCGCCTGCATGTTGGCTGCAGCACTCGGACCTGGAGGCAACCGACGCATTCTCATCGTGGGCGTGGGTGGCACTGCTCAGGAAATAACCGCAGTTTCCAGAATCGAACCCACCTGGCGGTTCGTTGGCATTGACCCTTCGGAACCGATGCTTGCGCGCACTGCACAGCGCCTTGAGGAGCAAGGCCTAAGCGACAGAGCCGAACTGCATCTGGGCACATTGGACGGGCTGTCGACAGATGCAACGTTTGATGCCGCCATGATGCTCGGGGTGTTGCATCACCTGCCCGGTGATGACGCAAAGAACGCCATACTGAAGGATATCGCAAATCGGATCGCGCCGGGTGCGCCTCTAATCCTTGCGTGCAACCGCTATGTTTATGCCAAGAAACCGCACTTGCTTGCCGCATGGGGAGAACGCTGGCGGATGCACGGTGCGACCAGCGAGGACGTCAAGGTGAAGCTTGGCAAGATCCTGCAGGGCGCCGACCCACCTGCATCGGAAGATGACGTGTTCAACCTGCTTGCTAATGCGGGTTTTGAACGACCGGAAGGATTCTTTTCAAGCTTGTTTTGGGGTGCGTGGATCGCCTGGCGAAAAGCGCTTTAGAATGTGGTCGTCACCTACGAAATCACCTTTTGCGGCCCCGCTCTCTCTGCGACGTAGACTTCGGTGCGTCCTTATCCAGATGTTGTGGACAAAATTCGCTTGCGATCCAATCCGTCATGTTCGGCAGCACTGACGTGGCCTATGCTCTGTCCATGAAACCATCACGCGATATCTCCCGCCTCCTCGATATCATGCAGGCCCTGCGCACGCCCGTCACCGGCTGCCCCTGGGATCTTGAGCAGGATTTCAAATCGATCGCGCCCTATACGCTCGAAGAAGCTTTCGAGGTGATCGATGCCATCGAACGCGACGATATCGACGATCTGCGCGAGGAACTCGGCGATCTTCTACTGCAGGTTGTCTTCCATGCCCGCATGGCCGAGGAAATGCAGGCATTCGATTTCGGCGACGTGGTTCAGGCGATCACGCACAAGATGATCCGGCGGCATCCGCATGTGTTCGGCGAGGAAGCGGCGCGTGGCGCCGGCATGGCCAAGGGCATGTGGGACAAGATAAAGGCCGAGGAAAAGGCGGAGCGGCGCGAGCGCCGCGCGGCTCTCAATCTTAGCCTTGCCGAAAAGGAGGGTTTTCTCGACGATATTCCGCACGGCTTCCCCGCGCTGATGCGTGCGCTGAAGCTGCAGCAGCGCGCCGCGAAGGTCGGTTTTGACTGGTCGGAAGCGGCGCCCATCCTTGACAAGATCGAAGAGGAAATCGGCGAGCTGAAGCAAGCGATCGCCAGCGGCGAGCATAAGGATACCGAGGAGGAATACGGCGATCTTCTCTTTGCCATCGTCAATCTCGGCCGCCATCTCAAACTCGAGCCGGAGAGCGCGTTGCGCGGGACGAACGAGAAGTTTCGCAAACGCTTTCACTACATTGAGCGCAAGCTCGCCGAACAGGATCAATCGCTTGGCGCGGCTACGCTCGAAGAGATGGAAGCGCTATGGCAGCAGGCAAAGAGCGAAAAGTAAGCGCCCTACCGCGCATTGCGGCCAAGCTTTTCCTCGAGCATCTCGTTTGAGGCCACCGTCATGTCCATTGTCAGCGCGATCGATCCGTCGTCGAGGTCCTTGCGCTTTACATTGCTCGAATGCTGGTAAATCCAGTCCATCAGGCGCATCTGGTCATGCTTCAGCGTGACTTTGACCCGGGAAAGCGTCCCGGAGATGCGGCCCTCGATCTCCTGTAGCAGGGCGTCCACGCCCTCGCCTGTGATCGCCGAAATCGGGATCGGATGCTCGCTTCCGGAAACCGCGGCGCTCTGGCGCAATGCTGTCTCGCGGCCAGCCTCATCAAGGAGATCGATCTTGTTCCAAACCTCGATGATGCGCTTGGAGTCGCCGCGTTCAATGCCAAGACTTTCCATGATCGCATGAACGTCTTCAGCCTGAGCGGCGGTGTCGGGGTCGGAGATGTCACGCACATGCAGGATAAGGTCCGCCTCCACTACCTCTTCGAGCGTGGCGCGGAAGGCGGCTACCAGATGTGTCGGCAGGTTCGAGATGAAACCTACCGTATCGGAAAGGATGATCGTCTCGCCGTGTTCGAGGCGGATGCGGCGCAGCGTTGGATCGAGCGTGGCGAAGAGCATGTCCTCGGCGACGACCCCTGCTCCGGTGAGCCGGTTGAACAAGGTCGATTTGCCTGCATTGGTATAGCCGACTAGCGCCACGACCGGATGCGGCACCTTCTTGCGTTTGGCACGGTGCAACGTGCGCGTGCGGACAACGGTTTCGAGTTCACGCTTGATGCGCAGGATCTTTTCCTGCAAGGCACGCCTGTCGGCCTCGATCTGGGTTTCACCGGGACCGCCGAGAAAGCCGCCGCCACCGCGCTGGCGTTCCAAGTGGGTCCAACTGCGCACGAGCCGGCCCTTCTGGTAGGTCAGATGCGCAAGTTCGACCTGCAGCGCGCCCTCCTTCGTCTGCGCCCGGCGCCCGAAGATTTCGAGGATGAGCCCGGTCCGGTCGAGGACCTTGGCATTCCATGCCTTTTCGAGATTGCGTTGTTGTACAGGCGTCAAAGGATGATCGACGATGACGAGTTCCGCATGGGATGCTTCCACGAGTTCGCCGATCGATTCCACCCTGCCCGTTCCGAGCAAGGTCGCCGGTCGCGGGTTGGGAACCTGGACGATATCGGAATGGACGATGTCGAGATCGATGGCGCGCGCTAGTCCCTCAGCCTCTTCGAGACGGGCTTCGTCGCTGCGCTGGAATTCATGCTGGAAACTGCTGTGATTGCCCGCATCCTTGCCGCCATCGGCAAAGCGCTGCGGAAGGATCGGCACGATCACGATAGCGCGCGTTAGTTCCCTGGCCGTTTCACCGTTGTTGGTAATCGGGCTGGACTTCTTTGCGTTACGCCGGGTTTCTTTGGTCAAATTGGTTTCAGTCGCTCTCTTCAACTTCGAACATTTGCACGGGCTGGCTCGGCATTATGGTCGAGATCGCATGTTTGTAGACGAGCTGCGAATGGCCGTCGCGGCGTAAAAGCACGCAGAAGTTGTCAAAAGAAGTGACAATACCGGTCAGTTTCACGCCATTGATGAGGAAAATTGTCAGAGAAATCTTTTGTTTTCTGACTGAATTCAGAAAAAGATCCTGAAGATTCTGCGATCGTTCAGCCATTGTTCTTGTCCTTTTATGCGATCAGCAAAGCGTCTCATACAACATTCGGCAGCAGGAGTGGAAATGAATCGACTCCTACGGGAGGTGAAAAAGTGCGTCTGTTAGTCCCCTCACTCTCCGGTTAACAGGCTGGCGTTCTTTCCGCAACGTCAAAAAACGCTTCCCGTAAGGAAAGTGTAGTCTCTCCAGGATGGCCATTTGCCACCGATTCGCCGTCAATCGCAACGATTGGCATGATAACAGTGGTCGCAGCCGTCATGAAAACCTCCTTGGCTTTCTTGGCTTCGTCCACTGAAAACCCCCGCTCCTCGATCTTCAGCCCCAGCTTTTTCGCCACATCAAAGATGGTTGTGCGGGTAATGCCACGCAAGATGCCATTTTCGGCCGGCCGGGTCACAAGCGTACCGTCCTTGGTGACAATCCAGGCATTGGTTGCCGCGCCCTCCTTGACCGTACCGTCGGGATCGATGAACCAGGCTTCCTGGGCACCCTCCTCCTTCGCCTGTTGGCGCGCAAGCACGTTGGGCAATAGACCGATCGACTTGATGTCCACGCGCTCCCAGCGATTTTCGGGCACGGTTATCACCTTGATTCCCTTGGCCGCCCGCGCCGCCGAGGCTTTAGGATCGGTGCGCTTTGCGGTGACGACGATGGATGAAGGCGTGCCGGCAGCGGGAAACACATGATCGCGTCTGGCGACGCCGCGCGTGACCTGGAGGTAGACGAGCCCGTTATAAACGCGGTTGCGCCTTACCACCTCCTTGATCACGACGATCAGCGCCTTGCGGTCCATCGGCCAGGCGATGCGCAGTTCCGAGAGCGAACGATTGAGGCGATCGAGATGGCGGGTCATGTCCATGATATTGCCGCGCGCAATCTCGCAGACTTCATAGACGCCGTCAGCGAACTGATAACCGCGGTCCTCGATATGAATTCCCGCTTCCGAATGCTGGACATACTGGCCATTGACATAGGCAATGCGTGACATCTGCTTGCAACCTCAACCGAACGTGCCGAAGACGATGCGCATCGGGTTGGGCAGGTCGACCCGCTTGCCGGTATCGGAAAGCGCACCCGTCGCAACATCGCGCTGGAAGATGGCGATGCCCCCGCCCTTCTGGTTGGCGACAAGCATGAACGCACCGCTCGGATCGATCGTAAAGTTGCGCGGGCCGATACCCTGCGACGGCGTCCAGCCGATCAGCGACAGCTCTCCGGAAGGTGCAACGGCATAACTGACGATGCTGTTGTGGCCGCGATTGGATCCGTACAGGAACTTGCCATCGCTGCTGATCGCAATTTCCGCACAGGTGTTCGTATCGGTGAAATCGTCCGGGAGGCTAGGCAGCGTCTGAAGGATCGAAAGCTCGCCATCGGTTGGATCGTAGTCCAATGCGCTGACGGTGCAGTTCAGCTCGTTGATCACGTATGCAACCTTGCCGTTTGGATGAAACGTCAGATGGCGCGGGCCCGCACCGTCCGGGAACTGAACGAACGGCGCCGAGGCGAGTGTCATCGCCTCGCCTATCTTCGGCAGATTATAGGCGACGATCCGATCGAGGCCGAGATCGCAGACGAAGACGTACCGGTTGTCAGGGCTTGCCACGGCACAATGGCCATGCTGGCGCTTGTCGGTGGCAATGATGGCGTGCTTGCCCTCGTGTGCAGCGGCGGCAAAGGCCGGCTCCAGCCCACCGTCTTCCCGCAGGGCGAAGGCCGCGACCGCATTGCCGGGTTGCTCGCCAAGATTGGCCACAGTGTAGTTGGAGGCAAAGATGGTCTCCCCCTGCTGATCGAAGCCGAGATGGCACGTCGTGTTGCCGAGCGTCGGCTGCATGTTGATGTAGGAAAGTGCTCCCGTCTCAGGGTCGATATCGAAGGCGACGGCCATGTTCTCGTTCCAGGCGGGGATCTCGACGGCGGCGTAGAGACGCTTGCGCTTCTCGTCGATGGCCAGATAGCCCGGATTGTCGATGGCGAGATATTCGCTGGCGAGGGTCAGTTCTCCAGTCGCGCTGTCAAAGCGATAGACGCTGATCCCGGTGCCCTGGCCGTTGCGATTTTGCGTTCCGACGAATGCGAATGTGTTTGGCATGGATGGTCTCACGAAGTGGGGGCTGTCAGATGGAGGATTTCTCCATCGTCGGGGATGATGAGTCTATGCTTATCAACCGACCGGCTGTTCGCATAGGCCCGAAGCTCTTCCCGCGATGTTGTCGCGTGGTCGAGCGCTTCCATGTGAACGGCAATGACCCTGGTATGGGGAGCCGCGATTTCGCACACGTCGCTGGTCTGTTCAGCGTCCATGACGATGAATACGTCGTCCCATTTGGCGCCGCAGGAATGGGTGATGATGATATCTGGCTCAGCCGTCTCGATGGTCTCGCGCACAGGAGGATAGAGAATCGTATCGCCCGCCCAATAGATTGACGGCTCGCCCTCGCCTTCGATGGTAAAGCCCATCACCTTTCCCATCTTTTCGAGAACCGGGCCCGATCCGTGATTCCCTTCGCGGCGCTTCACATAGATGCCGTTGATGGTCAGGTCATCGTAGAGCGGTGTTACGTCGAGAAATCCGAACGACCTGATCGTGTCCTCGTCGCCCGGCTGGCAAATAAGCGGCAGGTGCTTCGGTACGCGGTCCTGCGCGACCTTGTCGAAATGGTCGGCATGAAGATGCGACACGAGGACAAAATCGACACCTTCCAAAATCTCGTCCGTCGATGCCGGCAGTTCCACCATCGGGTTCGTAGAGCGCCCGGTGAATGACGGCCTGCTGTGCTTTGGCCCAAAGTCCGGGTCGATCAGGATGATCGAGCCGGCATAGTCGAGCTTGAGCGTGGCGTTGCGAAAGAGCTGAAGTTTCATGAGATCTGCCTTTCTGGGGTCAGAAGAATTCGAGGCTGACGCGGAACATCTGTTCGACCTGTTTGACCGTCTCCGCCGTGGCGAAGAGAACGACGCGGTCACGCGGCTTTATCCGGGTACTGCCCTGCGGCTTGATGAGTTCACCATTACGATAGATCTCTCCGATGCGCAGTCCGTCAGGCAGATCAAGCTCGCTGAGCGTCGCGCCAACCAGCGGCGACGTTTCAAGCGCTTCAGCTTCGATGATCTCGGCTTTGCCATTTTCGATGCTGTGCACTGCACGAATGCGGCCGCGCCGCACATGCTGGAGCACGCGCGAGATCGTGACGCTGCGCGGGCTGATTTGCGCGTCGATGCCGAGCGATTTCGCAATATCGAGATAGTCGGGATTATTGATGAGGACGAGGTTGGATTTGCACCCGAGACGCTTGGCCATGACACTGGCCAGCATGTTGACCTGGTCGTCATTCGTCAGCGCAACGATGAGATCCGCATCCTCGATTTCGGCCTCCCGCAATAGCTTCTGATCGAGGGCACTGCCGTGGAGGACGAGGGAGCGATGCAGATCGTCGGCGATCGAATTGGCCCGGCGGAGGCTTGATTCGATTACCTTGACCTTCGTCCGTGGCTGGCGTTCCTCGATGGTCTGGGCCACGTAGAGGCCGATATTGCCGCCGCCCGCGATGACAATGCGCGTCGCTTCAGGTTCCTCATGGCCGAACAGGGCCAGCGTGCGCGCAATCTGCGCTGAAGGTGTCGCGACATAGGCGACATCGCCGGGCATCAATTGGTCGCTTGAATGCGCTACCGCCAGCTTGCCATCATGGACCACTGCCATCACCGTGGCATTGAGATCGGGAAACATGCTGGTCAACTGCGCCAGCTGGGTATGGACGACCGGGCAATCCTCCAGGCATTCGATGGCCAGCACCGCGACCTTGTCATCGCAGAGGCGGACGACGTCGGTGACGCCCGGCAGCGCGATACGGCGCAGGACCATTTCCCCGACTTCGAGTTCAGGCGAAATGATGACGTCAATCGGCATGTGTTCGCGTGAGAAAAGGTCCTGGTAGTGCGACTGCAGATAGGATTGAGCGCGGATACGCGCGATCTTGGTAGGGACATTGAAGAGCGCGTGGGCGACTTCGCAGGCGACGATGTTGACTTCATCAAACAGCGTTACCGCTATGATCATGTCGGCCTGATCCGCCCCGGCCTTTTCAAGCATGTCGGGATGTGCGCCATGGCCAACGAACCCGCGAACGTCGAGCGTGTCACCGACAATCTCGATGAGATCGGATGACATATCGATAACGGATACGTCATTGCCCTCGGCCGCGAGCCTCTCGGCAATGCCGTAGCCTACCTGTCCAGCGCCGCAGATGATGACGCGCATTTTGCGATTAGACCCCGAGGGATTTCAGCTTCCGGTGCAGTGCTGAGCGTTCCATACCAACGAACTCGGCGGTGCGCGAGATGTTTCCGCCGAAACGGTTGATCTGGGCGACGAGGTATTCCTTCTCGAAGCGTTCCCGCGCTTCGCGCAGCGGCAGCGCCATGATGTGCTGATCGGACTCGGTCGGCGCTTTGGGCAAGGTATCGCCAATCTCTGCCGGCAGGAGGTCAGCAGTGATCACCGCTTCGGGATCGTCGCCCCGGGCAAGGATGATCAGGCGCTCGATGTTGTTGCGCAACTGGCGAATATTGCCGGGCCAGGAGTGCGACTGCAGCACGGCCATGGCGTCGGGGCCGATCTTGCGAGGCTTGATGCCGGCCTGGTCGGCGATCTGGGTCATGAAAAACTCGACGAGAGCCGGGATATCGTCGCGCCTGTCTGCTAGCGGCGGCACGATGACGGGAACAACCGCGAGCCGATGGAACAGATCTTCGCGGAAACGCCCTTCGGCAATCATCGCCTCGAGGTTTTGGGCGGTGGACGAGATAATGCGGACATCGACCTTTATCCGCTTCGTTCCCCCTACCCGTTCAAACTGCTGATCGACAAGGACGCGCAGGATTTTGTTCTGCGTTTCGCGCGGCATGTCGGCAATTTCGTTGAGGTAGAGGATGCCGCCGTGGGCCTCTTCCAGCGCGCCGACCTTGCGCTCACCGCCATCGGATTCCGTCCCGAACAGCTCGATTTCCATTCGCTCCGGCGTGATCGTCGCAGCATTGAGATTGACGAATGGTCCCTTGGACCGGATGGACAGCGCGTGTATAGCGCGTGCCGTCAATTCCTTGCCCGCGCCCGATGGACCCGTGATCATGATGCGACTGTTCGTCGGCGCGACACGCTCGATGGTCTGGCGCAGATGGTTCATCGGCAGCGACGATCCGAGCAGTTCGAAGCTCTCGCTGGACCGCTTGCGCAGATCCGAAACTTCGCGCCGCAGCTTTGAGGTTTCGAGCGCCCGCTCGGCGACGAGGATCAGCCGGTCCGCCTTGAACGGCTTCTCGATGAAGTCATAGGCGCCGCGACGGATCGCAGATACGGCTGTCTCGATATTGCCATGCCCCGAAATCATCACCACCGGGATCTCCGGGTGGCGCTGCTTGATCTCGTCGAGCAGCGCGAGGCCGTCGAGACGGCTTCCCTGCATCCAGATATCCAGGAAGATCAGGCGGGGAATTCGGTCGTCGATTGCAGTCAAGGCACTATCGGCGTCGGAGGCAACGCGGGTTTCATAGCCCTCGTCGCCAAGTATCCCTGCAACTAGTTCGCGGATGTCGATCTCATCATCGACGACAAGGATGTCAGATGCCATCTCAATTCACCTGCTTATTATTTGCGGCCTCGGTCGAAGCCTTTGCGGTAGGAAAAATCATGCGGATCATGGCGCCTCGCCCAGCGTAGAAATCGTCCGGCGCGTCATGGAGTTCGATCTGGCCGCCGTGGTCCTCGACAATCTTCTTGACGATAGCAAGACCAAGCCCGGTCCCCTTTTGCCGAGTGGTCATGTACGGCTCGAGCAGGCGCTGGCGATGCTCGCGCGGGAGGCCTTTGCCATTGTCGAGGATCTCGACGATCAGTTGCTGGTCCTGGCGCTTGGCACGTATCAGAATATGACCATCAGTTATGCCATCTTTTATTGCAGAATCAATGGATTCGGCAGCGTTCTTGATAACGTTTCCGAAGGCTTGCCCAAGCAGCCGCCCGTCGAACTCACCGGACAGCGGCTCATCGCCGAAATGACGTTCGAAGCGAACATCGCTGCGGCTGACCTCGACGAGAAAGGAGGCTTCACGCAAAGCTTCGCGCAGATCCATCGTCTTGATTTCCGGCTTCGGCATGCGGGCGAACGACGAGAACTCATCGACCATGCGGCCGATATCGCCGACCTGGCGGATGATCGTTTCCGTGCATTGATCGAAGACTTCGCGATCCTCGGTGATGACCTTGCCGAACCGGCGGCGCAGGCGCTCGGCCGATAGCTGAATGGGCGTCAGGGGGTTCTTGATTTCATGGGCGATGCGCCGGGCGACATCGGCCCAGGCCGAAGAACGCTGTGCCTCGACGAGATCGGTGATGTCATCGACGGTGACGACATAGGAATGCTCGAGCGCTTCCGCATCTTCGAGAGTAATCTGCACGTTGAACGTGCGGGCACTCCCGCGCCGCGACATGCTGACCTGTTCCCTGTAGACCGAGCGGCCGGTGGCGTGCGCGACCTCGAAGACAAGGCCGATTTCGGGAACGAGCGCGGTAAGGTTCTTCCCAACCGTATCGACGGCGTCGAGTTCGAACATCGCCTCAGCGGATCTGTTGACAATGCCGATGACGCCATCGCCGTTGACGCTGATTACGCCCGCTGTCACGCCTGAAAGCACGGCCTCGGAAAAGCGCCGGCGTTCGTCGATCTGATCCTTGGCGGTGACGAGCTCGCTGCGCTGGGTATTCAACTGCTCGACCATTGTATTGAAGGTTTGCGACAAGGAACCCACGTCGCCATCGGAGCGGCGCACCGGCACCGAAACATCGAGATTGCCTGTCGCGACATTGTCCGCCGCGCCAATCAGCAATCGGATCGGCCGTACAAGGCGATCGGCAACAGCGATACCCGTCCAGATCGCGGACAGGAGCAGCGTCAGCGTCAGGCCGAAATAGAGAAGCGCAAACAGAATCTGCGTTGTGATGCCTTTGCCGTCGTTCTTCTGCGCATCCTCGGCCCGCTGCTCCATAAGGCGGCTGGAACTCAAAATATCGGCATCGACGGGCCTTACCGCATAAAGGAAAAGGCCCGGAATTTCCCGCAGCTTGATGACAGCGCTCAGGAGATTGGTCTGTTCAGGCGGAATGAGAACGGGTTTGCCATCGGCGGCGGTGTCGAGCACCGATCTGGCCACCGCAGGAATAGTCACCTCGGTCTTGATGTCGGCACGGACCGCAATATCGCCATTCGGGCGAATGAGCGCTGCGCCGATCAAGCCGCGTCCGAGCGCCTGCTGCGTCATCAGGCGGGTAAACCCGGTGCGGTCGAGGTTATAGAGCGTACGCATCCCGTCGAGGTCGTTCACCATTTCCAGCGTCGTACCCTGCAGATTGCGAGCACTTTCCTGGATATACGAGTTGGCGAGGCTTATGGATGAATTGACAATCGATGTGGTTCGGATTTCAAACCAGCGGTCGAGGCCAAGATCGAGCGTGACGGACGCGACGATGGCAACGATCATGGCTGGCACGGCCGCCACCAGCGAAAAGAGCACGACCAGCCGCACATGCAGTCGGGAGGCAGCCTTTCCGCGGCTGCGCGCTTGGGCAATTCGGTAGATTTCACGGCCAATAAGGATCATCAATGCCAGGATCAACACGGCATTGATGCTGGTGAGCAGCAGCGTGACCTCGCTGTTCGGATGAATCGGCGTCATATCGGTCAGGATTAGGAAGGTAACGCCAGTGGTCAGCAGGGCCAGGATGACGGTTGCAATACCTGCACGCGAGTAAAACCGCTGGTTGCTGCCACTACGTGCAGCGCCAGTCCCTGACGTCTGAAACAGATTGACCGAATTCGATAAGAGCATTGTTATGTGATTCCAACCACGTGGCAGTCATGCAACACATTGTGGCGGAAATGCAACGCTCTCCCGCGACATCGTGCAAAGTTTCGGTTTGAAATCAGGTTTCCACAGGCTCGAATATGTTGTCGTCAGACACCAAAGTCAGGATTGGAAACTCGCGAAATCCCTCGGCCAACGAGTAGTTGGCGCCCAACTTAGTCTGATTCCCGGTCATCAAGTGCCGGAAGGTTACGCCACGTAATTGCTCTGGAAGCGGCAGCGACGTCTCTTCCCAGTCAGATAGCGGGAGGAAGGGACTGCTGAAATGTTTCAGCATGGCAAAACACAGTCGCGGAACCGCAACGATTAAATATTGCCCTTCAAATTCCCGATAGAATGCGACGACGTGGTCCGCCAGATCGCCGTTAACATGCAGCGGGATATACTGGCCGCGCAAGAATAGGTCGGGTCGTTGCTGGCGCAGCTGCAAATAGGTTTGCACCAAACGCAGCTTCACCGCGCCGGAATGCCAGTCTTCGAGCAGGACATTCAGTTGCGTCTGGCTGGCGCTGGCCAATGCCTTTTTCAGCTCAATGAAGTCGACAAGGTGCGAGCCGAATTGACCGGTCGGCGAAATGTCCCAGGTTTCGGAGCCAGCGCGTATGACCGGAACACCCGGTACGGTAAGTTTCAAGACGGTTTGCGAAAGGCCGTTCAGGGCACCTGCAAGCCAGAATGGCCTTGCCGTTTCGACAAAATCTCCCAGGAATTCCGCGTCGGCGAAAAGACGGTCGATATAGTGTGTTACAGCCTCGCCATAGGGCTTGTCCGTACCCGTCCAGAGCGACAACCCATCGGATTCGCGAATAGCGCTCGCCATGAATGCCACGAGCTCATCGCGAACCATGCCGAGACCAACCTTGTCGTGCACGAGCAAGGAGGCAGGCCAGATGGCGGCAAGCGTCTGATAAAGCAGCCACTCAGCCTTGGCGTCCGGGACAACGGCATTCTCAATCGTGACGAGGTTGCCGACCTGGCCCTGTCGCCAGCGCTCGACGGCGGATGCCCACCGTTCAGGCGCTTCGGAGAGCGCGAGAAGCCTCATTCGTGCATCCTCACCAAACTTCGTGGCATAGCTGTAAGAGGTCGCCAGCATGCCAGAAGGCTCGGTTCTCGCTTTCTCGTGCATCGCGTGATGGAAGGAACCTACGGGATCGGGTTTCGCTTTTGATTTCAGGATAAGCTCGTCGAGAGCGATAGGTCCCCGCGTATATTGGTGGGAGTTCTCCAATGAATTCGCCGCCACCGCTGCCGCCAGCTGCTGAAAGCGTCCGGAAAATGTCTCGGCAATCGGGGCATTCACGGTTTTTTCCGGCGATTGCATGACCCCCAGCACAAAGCTCAAAACATCGTTCTCTTCAGGGGTGTGGCCCTCCCTTTTCGAAAGCTGGGCAGCCGTGGAACGTAGCGCCCGCGCATAGAACGGCGATATCCTTCCATTCTTGGAATATGCGCGAAAGACCGGGAGCGCCGTAGCAAGGTCGACAACGGCGCGGCCAAGCATCGTCTGGTCGTCGCTTGGTGGCTGCAATTCCGTCAAAAGTTGCACCAGGTGGGCGAGATCATCGGCAAAGGCTGCGTGCAGAATGTTTGCCTTGACGTGGTTTTGGTCGCCAGCAAATTCAGTCGTTGGATCAAGCTTCGACCAATGGCGTTGCAAAGTCGACAGGCCTTGCGGGTCGATCAAAAGATCTGTGACCGTCCCGATAAATTCATGGCCTGCCGTACCGTTTACGTGCCATTCCGAGATGGCGCTTTCGCCCTTGAGAACTATCTTGTCGGCAATAAGGAACGCATCTTCACCAGCCCGTTGACGCAAAAGCCTCGTATAGGACTCCGGGTCAGCCAACATATCGATGTCGTTCACCCTGAAACCCCTCACCTGCGTCCTTTGCAGCAATGAAAGCGGCTCACGGTGAAAATCCTTGAACACATCGGGTTCTTCGTGGCGCAGTCCGACCGTCCGGCTCGAATCGCCTGCGTTTCGCGCCTCCGGTGCTTCGTTTTCCACCAACCGCCAATTTTGCAAATCCAAGATCGCATCGCGCCACCCAGCGTCACCGGCAACATTGTTGAGATGTGCAGCCAGCTCGATTAGCGCGGCGGTCTCAGCCTTCTCTAGAATACAGGCGATTTCTCTGTGAAACTTAGTGGATGATTTTGGGGTGGCTTGGTCCGCCACCCCGATGAGCTCGGCCGCCAGTGCGGTTTCATTGCGATCAAGCACGGCGGCGTAAGAAGACGGTTCGAAAGGGTAGAAGGCGCCTCCATAGGCAACGCCGATACTTGCCAGGCGCCGACTGAAGCAAATCGTGAGAAGGCGGGCCTCAATCTCCTCACCCAGCGGCCGTTCAAGGACTGGCAACAGGACCGGCGATGCCCAGTCTACGTCAAAGTGGCCGGCATAGGTCGCCCTGCTTCCCCATTCGAGGACATCGAACCACCATGAGTTTTCGGACGATGCCGGCATCCGGCTGGGGTTAAGATCGATGATCAGCGCCAAGCCGGCTGCGGCGAGGCGGGAATTCAGTTCGGCAAACCCGCTCTCTGCACCCAATTCCACATCCAGAACCGCAGGGCTGACGGTGGCCAGACCATGCTCGCCCACTTGCACGCTTTGGAACGGCGAGGACATGCTGAGGGCATCCACGCCCAGCTCGCTCATATAGCTGACCGCGTCTGCGGCGTGCCTGAAGGTCGTACCGCGGCGAAGTTGGATCCTATATGCTGAATTGGGTGTGTACATGCTTTCGCTCGACAGCTCTCGCAAATCAATGCCGGCTGTTGCTCATAGTCCCCATGCCGGGCTCTTTGCGCCATTTCGCGTGTGACGAAAGTTGCGCGCGTAGAACATTGGGCTCGACCGACCGCAGCGCCGCAACGTAGCGGCGCTGCCAAAGATCGGCATTGTTGGTCGAAATCTGACTGAAGAGGTTGCGATGACGGGCTTTGCGCTCATCCATAGGCATCGTCGCCGCCTTCTTGATGGCTTGCGCAACCTCGTTAACATCATAGGGGTTGACGATGAGTGCGTCGCCGAGTTCTTCGGCCGCGCCCGCAAACCGCGACAGAATGAGGATACCGGGATCGTCGTCGTCCTGGGCTGCAATATATTCCTTGGCGACGAGGTTCATGCCGTCGCGAAGCGGCGTGATAAGCCCGATCAGGCTGCAGCGGAACAGGAGCGCCAGCCGCTCCCGTGATATGCTCTGATTGATATATTGGATCGGGGCCCAATTGATATCGGCATGCTTGCCGTTCACCGCCCCGGAAAGCTGTTCGAGTTCCCCGCGAATGTCGGAATACGCAGTGACGTCCTCGCGAGAGGGTGAGGCCACCTGCAAATATTCGGCATGTCCGCGATATTCTGGCGATGTATCGAGGAATTTTCGAAACGCCTTCATGCGCTGCGGCAGTCCTTTGGAGTAGTCGAGGCGATCGGCCGAAATGACCTGGAAGCGCTTGAGCAGAGTGCGCCGCTTCCGCTCGAGCTGGATCTCCTCGTCAGTCTCCTGCGCCATGGCAGCAAACTGATCGACGTCTATACCGATCGGAAAGTGACCGATCTTGATTGTTCGGTCGTGCCACCTGATCCTGTCGGGGCTAAGGAACTTGACGTCGGAATTTCCTTTCAGATAGCGGCAAAAATTGTCTGCATCGTTCTGCGTCTGAAATCCGATCAAGTCGAACTGCAGCAGGCATTCACGAAGCCATTGGTGCCGCGGGATCGCTGAAAAAATATCCGAGGGGGGAAATGGGATGTGCAAGAAAAAGCCAATCTTATGATTGCAACCCTTGGCGCGAAGTTCGGAAGCCAGGGGAATAAGATGGTAGTCATGCACCCAGACGAGATCGTCGTCGCGCAGATGGGGATGGAGAATGTCGGCAAACTTGCCGTTCACCCGGGCATAGGAGCGCGCAAACTCGGTTCGGTAATCCATGAGGTCGAGCCGATAGTGGAATGTTGGCCACAGGACCTTGTTGGCAAAGCCGAGATAGTAGTTGTTATGTTGCTCTTTCGTCAGAGGCATGGTTAGGGAGGCGACATTATCGTAGGTTTCGACCCGCGCATCCATTGAGCGGGACTTGTCTACGATATCGCCGTTCCAGCCCATCCACATCCCGCCGCTGCTTTTCAGCGCATCGACAATTCCGACTGCAAGCCCCCCGCTCAGTGTTTTGCCTCCCAGATCGGCTGTCCGATTTGAGACAACAACAAGGCGTTCCATATCAATACCCCAGTTTCATGAGAGTAGGGCTAACTTCTCGCCCCACGATTGGTTCCCGAAATATTTCGCGATGGAACGATCCGGGAACTAATCGGTTTGGTGAGAACAGCCAAAAATTCGAATGAGATGCTTCAGCGAAGGAATGAGTGATGAACGATGTCAGCGAGGTCCTTCCGGCAAAAATCGGCTCGTGGGCACTCTTCCTTGATGTCGATGGAACGTTGATCGACATTGCTGCGACGCCCGATAGTGTCGAGGTTCCTCCTGCTCTCCCACATGAAATCGGCCAGTTGGCGGCCCGGCTGGGCGGAGCATTGGCACTGGTCAGCGGCCGCTCAATCGCTTCAATCGACGCGCTGTTTACACCTTGCAGGTTTGCAGCGGCAGGATTGCACGGCGCAGAACTCAGAAGCACGCTCGATGGGTCCGTAGAGCGCACTCCCGTCAATGATGCCGATCTGGACGATGCGCGCCGGGAACTCGATGACCTCGTGCGGACGTGGCCAGGTATCATCATTGAGGACAAGGGGATCAGCCTCGCTGTCCATTACAGGCAGGCCGAAGCAGCGCATGGCGAAGTGGACCAGCGGGTTTCGGATCTTCTGACCGAGCTTGGTCCGAACTGGGTCCGGCAGGACGGAAAGATGGTCGTCGAAATTCGCCCGAGCGGCACGAGCAAGGGCGAAGCACTCATACGGCTGATGGCCCGCCCACCGTTTCAGGGTCGACTGCCCATTGCGATCGGCGATGACATCACCGATGAGGCGATGTTTGGCTATGTCAACGAGGTCGGTGGACGTTCCGTCAAGGTGGGAACGGGGGATAGCAAGGCACAGTTCACAGTCGATGCACCCGACACTGTACGCAAATGGATCGCCAAAATTTCAGCTACAGTTTGAGCGCTTGATTTGAAATTCCCGGCGGATCGAACGTGTGCTGGGAATTGGATGTCGCAGGCCTATTGCGGCGATTGCTTTTTAGAGGCGCAGTCGGTCGCCAGCTATTTAGTCGTAGAAAGCCTCGACAATCTTCCTTTTGCCGAGCAGGAACGCGTCGGCCACGTGCCGCAGCGGCGATAGATCGACATCCGATTGCCCAGCCTTGATGATTTCGGCAAAGCGTCGGTAGAGCTGCGCATATTCCTGTTCAGGCTCGGCGAATGTGAGCTCGCCATCGATGGAAAGCTTCGCGCCGCCTTCCGAGAGCACCATTGTGCCAGCCTCGGTCTCGGCGATGATGTCCCACGTCTGTTTTCCGGTCTGCCGCCAATCGAAAACCGCGTGGACCGGCAGATTGTCGGCATCCTTGAACTGCAGGTCGGCAGCGATGGGTGCGTCGCAATTCTCAGGAAATTCAAGCGTGGCGCTGGTCAGAAATGCCGCGCGTGGGAGAATATGGGTCACGATCGACAGCGCATTGATTCCGGGGTCGAAAACGCCAAGTCCACCCGCCTGCCAGATCCATGCCTGGTTGGGGTGCCAATGGCGCACATCCTCTTTCCAGTTTACCTGAACGCTCGTGATCCTGGTTGCAGCAAGGAATGCCTTGGCCGCTTCTACGGCCGGAGCATAGCGCGAATGCCAGCTTGCAAATAAAGACAGGCGCTTCGCCGCAGCCGTGGCTTCAAGGTCGGCAACTTCCGAGAGTGTGGCGCCAGGCGGCTTTTCAAGGAACACATGCTTTCCCGCGGCGAGTGCCTTGTGCGCAGCCTCGTAGCGAAATTGTGGTGGCATGCACAGCGATACGGCGTCGATCGCCGGCACCGCCTCAAGCATGGCGTCGATCGTCTTATAGGCGTCGATACCCTCAACGGTGCCGTTGCGGCTTGCCGTCGCGACCAGCTTGAAATCGGGATTCCTGGCGATTGATGGAAGATGTTGGTCGTTGACGATCTTGCCAACGCCTACGATGGCGAGATTGATGGCGGACATGGTTTTCACTCGCGTTGGGGCATTCTGTTCTTCTCGGAAATCGAAGCTTCTCACTGCTTCGGTTTCCCATCGTCATGGACCTTTTTTCATGTAGGCTTGTCAATCCAAAACACGAATTGCGCAGGCGGGCCTCGGCATGTCCGATTTGAAAAATTTCCACGCGTGTTTCGCAAACGCCAACTCAACGTGTAGTCTCGTATCGCTAGCAATGTTCAAACTCACCGGAGGAAGACATGCCTTATGTTGACGGTTTCCTGGTCGCAGTGCCCAAGGACAGTATCGAAGAATACAAGGAACTGGCCCGTAAAGCGGGCGATGTCTGGATGGAATATGGCGCGCTTTCCTATGTTGAATGCCTGGCCGACGACGTGCCGTACGGGGAACTCACCTCCTTCCCCCGTGCCGTTCAGGCCAAAGATGATGAAACGGTCGTATTTTCTTGGATTACCTATGAATCCCGTGAAAAGCGGGATGAAATCAATGCCAAGGTCATGGCGGACCCGCGCCTCAAGGGCGACATGGACAACATGCCTTTTGACGGCAAGCGCATGATCTACGGCGGCTTTAAATCCTTTATGGAGCTTTGATCTGCGCCTTGAACGAGATGTGGCGCGTGGGGCCCTCGCCCCACGTTTCGAGGAAATGCCAGGGCAATTAAAATTTGCAGCATTAGCAAAGAATATTTTTCATAGCTTTGCGCTGTACTGTCCTTTGGTCCTAAGCGTGCGGCGAATTGCTATGACTACCTACGATCTCTGGATGACCAAATTTGGCGACTATTCTCCGGTCAAGCAGATCGCGATTATGGTTGGTATGGCCGTTATATCGGCGGATATTCTTGCCGCAGTCTTTTTCCTCGCGATCGGGCTCGACCGCCTTTCGACGGTGCTTGTCGTAACCACGTTCATTGTCGTGATTGTCAGCGTTCCGCTTGGAGCGTTTCTCATCGGCCTGAATTTTCGGTTGAAGCAGATAGCGATCGAACGCGATCTTGCTGCCCGCATGGATGACCTTACCGGTCTTGCGAACCGCAACGAATTCTACCTGCAAGTCGAGCGTCTGATCGAAGGCTCCGCACAGAACCTGAGTGCAGGCGCCCTGCTCTACATCGATGCCGACTACTTCAAAACCATCAACGATCGCCATGGACACGCGGTCGGCGACCGGGTCCTGCGCGAAATCGGGCATTTGATGCAGACAGTCATCAGCAAGGGTGATTTTGCAGCCCGCTTCGGCGGCGAGGAGTTCGCGGTATTCCTGAAGGACGCGGATTTTGGTCGCGCGGACTGGCTGTCACAGAAAATATTGACCGGCGTCCGCAACATATCTCAGCTACTGCAGATCAAGGATCTGGAGGTAACGGTCAGTGTTGGCATCGCCATCCACGAGCCTGGTCAATCTCTGGAGACGGCCCTCATCGCGGCCGATACATGCCTTTATGCAGCCAAGAACCAGGGCCGGAACCGTATCGTCCACGCGACCAGCGACACCAAGGTTCGCCACGATAACTATATGCGGACGTTTTAGGGCATTGCCGTAAAGTGCTCTTGAAATCGAAATCCATCGGCGTATTTGCGTTTGGCAGCAAGCAATGTCGCCACGTCTGCCAATGCCTCAAGGAGCGCCCCATGGCACTTAATATGTACACGATCTCGGTCCCGGCCTATCTGCGCGGTTTCGCAGTTCTCGCCAGTCTGATCGAAAAAGCCGAAGCATACGCCGAGGAGAAGAAGATCAATCCTACCGTGCTCGTCAACGCGCGCCTCGCACCGGACATGCTCTCGCTTGCCGGACAGATCCAGCGGGCGAGCGACACGGCTAAGGCGACGATCGGCCGGTTGACGACACTTGAGATTCCGAAATTCGCCGATGAAGAGGCGAGCCTTGCGGACTTGCGCGAGCGTATTGCCAAGACCGTGGCTTTTCTTGAAAGCGTGGATGCCGGTGCGCTCGATGGCGCGGAGACCAAGGACGTGGTTCTCAGCGCCGGCCAGCTCAAGGTGACCTTGAGCGGCGAAGAGTATGTGCAGAAGTTCGCGCTGCCGAACTTCTATTTTCACGTGACGACCGCCTATGACATCCTGCGCCACAACGGTCTTCAGGTCGGTAAGCTCAACTATATCGGCGCGTTGAGCTAACCTGAACGTCAGGCGACGAGATGCTCTATCTGATCGGCGGTTAGCTCGCGCTTTCTGCCGATTTCGTCCCAGCGCCTTAGCATCTTCCGGTATTGGTCGAGTTGCGCCTCAGGCTGATTGTCGGCGCTTCGCGATATTTCCTGCGGGAAATTGAGAATCTTGGCAAGGAAGTCCGCATAGGCAAACTGTTCGTGCGGCTGGGCTGCGCCAAATCCGACAAACTTGCTCTTGTCCGGATTGGTGTTGCCGGCTGCGACGCTCGACCCGCGGATCGCCCGGAAAAGCCCGAGTATGTCGTTCATCTCCTGCGCCGCTGCGGCACTGACAGTTTCCTCGGTTATGCCAAGTTCCTGGTAAAGATCCTCGAAACCGCGTTCGACCACTTCCTGGTGCCGGCCATAAAGGCTCGACTTGTCAGGGTCGAGTTTCTTCAGGATCTCGTACTGATTGAACAGAATCAAACGTTCCGCAAAGCTGAACACGATAGGACCTCCATATTCCGCCCGCTGCCTTCTTGCGGCAGCAATGATTACGGGATTTTCGATGGTTACTATGCGCACAGTCCTGTTAAGAACGGTCTATTCCACTCTCTACAATTTTAGCTTTCCGGGTTTTTCTGTTCTCAGCGGTCGCTCTTGCTGCTCTTGTAGATATTGACGCCGAGTTCGCGAATTTTCTTGCGCAGCGTGTTGCGATTGAGACCCAGCAGCTCGGCCGCCTTTATCTGGTTGCCATGCGTCGCCGTCAAGCAGGAAAGGATCAGCGGATATTCCATTTCCTCCAGCACGCGCTGGTAGAGGCCGGCAGGCGGAAGCTTGTCGCCGTAGGACATGAAATAGCGCTGCATGTTGAGTTCGACCGCCTGGCTGATGGTCAATTCTTCATTCGCAATCGCCGTTGGAGCCGATTCTGCCGGCCGAAGATCAGCCTTCAGCTCGGATTCGATCACATCCGCATTGATTTCGTCCTGCGGATAAAGGGCGGCGAGACGGCGTACGAGGTTTTCGAGTTCGCGTACGTTTCCTGCCCAGGGATAGCGACGCATCAGGTCTAGACCGTCGGCGGTGATCCGCTTTTCGGGCAGGCCATCCTTCGCCGCCAGCTTGAAGAAGTGGCGTACGAGATCGGGAATGTCCTCTCCACGCTCGCGCAGTGGCGGCAGGCGCAGCGGCACGACGTTGAGCCGATAGTAGAGATCTTCGCGGAAGAGTCCCTGATTGATCAGGGTCCTGAGATCCTTGTTGGTTGCAGCAACGATGCGCACATCGGTCTTGATCGGCGTGCGGCCGCCCACCGTCATGTATTCGCCCTGTTGCAGAACACGCAAGAGCCGGGTCTGCGCCTCCATTGGCATGTCGCCGATCTCATCGAGGAACAGCGTGCCGCCATCGGCCTGCTCGAAGCGGCCGCTTGACCGGTTCTGTGCGCCGGTAAAGGCGCCGCGCTCGTGACCAAACAGTTCGGATTCGATCAGGTCGCGCGGAATAGCTGCCATATTGATCGCAACGAAGGGCCCCTTGCGGCGCCGGCCATACTCATGCAGCGCGCGCGCGACAAGCTCCTTGCCCGTACCGGACTCGCCCGAGATCATGACGGTCAGGTCGGTCTGCATCATGCGGGCTAGGACGCGGTAGATATCCTGCATCGCGGGCGAGCGACCGACGAGCGGCATCGTATCGGGCTGCTCTTCGCCATGCCATTTTTCGGGCTTCTTTTTCGGTTCAGCCAGCGCGCGGCCGACAATGCTGACGAGTTCGGTGAGATCGAACGGCTTCGGCAGATATTCGTAAGCACCCGCCTCCGAGGCGCGGATAGCCGTCATGAACGTGTTTTGCGCACTCATGACGATGACGGGAAGATCGGGGCGCGATTTCTTGATGCGCGGCAGGAGATCGAAGGCGTTTTCGTCCGGCATCACCACATCGGTGATGACGAGGTCGCCATCGCCAGCGGATATCCACCGCCACAGCGTCGCCGCGTTGGAGGTGATGCGAACATCGTAACCTGCCCGCGAAAGCGCCTGATTGAGGACCGTCCTGATCGCCGCGTCGTCATCTGCAACGAGAATGCTGCCCAAACTCATGATCAGGATCCTGCTTTATTGGAATAAGGATTTTCATCTGCATGCGTTCCGTCGGCAGAGCCGCTGTCCCATGCAGGCATAAGAATGCGAAACGTCGTCTTGCGCGGCACCGAATCGCATTCGATAACGCCGCCGTGGTCGCCGACGATCTTGGCGACCAGCGCAAGGCCAAGGCCGGAGCCATTGGGCTTGGTCGTCACGAACGGGTCAAAGAGATGCGGCATGATATCGGGCGAAACGCCAGGCCCCGTATCCTGCACCGTGAATTCGAGCGGCAGCGAGACACGGTTGCGCATGCCCGGGACCGAAAGACGAATACCGGGACGGAACGCAGTCGAGAGGGTAATCTCGCCCGGCTCATTGGGGCCGATCGACTCCGCAGCATTCTTGACGAGGTTGAGGAAAATCTGAACGAGCTGGTCGCGATTGGCAAAGACATAAGGCAGCGAGGGATCATAGTCCTCGTGGAACTTGATGTGGCTGGCGAACCCGTTTTTGGCAATCGCCTTCACGTGATCAAGGACAACGTGAATATTGACGGCCTCGCGCTCGATTGGCCGCTCGTCGGAGAACACTTCCATCCGGTCGACAAGCGAGACTATCCGGTCGGTTTCATCGGTAATGAGGCGTGTCAGCGCGCGGTCATCATCGTTCAGCCCCGTTTCCAGCAACTGAGCCGCACCGCGAATACCGGACAATGGGTTCTTGATCTCATGCGCCAGCATCGATGCAAGCCCGGTGACGGATCGCGCGGCGCCGCGGTGGGTCATCTGCCGGTCGAGCTTCTCCGCCATGGAGCGTTCCTTGAACAGGATCACGATCGACCCGGGCGCTTCACTGACCGGAGTCACGTAGAGATCGACAATGCGGTCCTGTCCGAGGCGCGGCGAGGAAACGTCGACGCGGTATTCATTGACCGGCGACGGGTTCTCGCGGACCTGCTTGACCAGCGCGAGAAGCGGGCTGCCGAAGGGCAACAGCATGTCCAGCGTATTGCGGCTGAGAATGCTTGCACTGGAACGAAAAAAAGCCTCGGCGTCGGCATTGGCATAGGAAATGTACCCGGCTTCATCGAGCATGATCACCGGATGGCGGATCGAATTGAGCACGATGCCGGCCAGCTTGTCATCGAGCACCGACTTGTCTGCTGAGGTCATCAGGCAACTTTCTTCATATCTGTGGAGCCACCGCGCGAAAGCGCAGCATATAAAAGGCGCGACACGTGACCGGGATTGGTTTCCGTCATGATCGCACCGCGTTCACTCGCGGTGACGTCAAGGCCATGGCGGTCGAGATACCAGCCAAGATGCTTGCGCGCATGCCGGCTGCCGGTGGTCTCGCCGTAGTGGGCGAGCATCGCCTCATAATGCGCAACGGCATAGTCGGCGATCATATCGCTCTCCGCACCCTTTCCATTGACGATACTGCCTGGGAGCCATGGTTGACCGTAGGATCCGCGCCCTACCATGACGGCATCGGCTCTGGATGCTGCGAGAATCGCCTCCGCATCGTCACGATTCAGGACATCGCCATTGGCCACAAGCGGTATCGATATCGCTTCCTTGACCGCGCGAATGGCAGGCCAATCCGCCCTGCCCTCATAGAACTGGCAGCGCGTGCGCCCGTGGACGGTCACCATCTTGACGCCGGCCTGCTCGGCCCTTGCCGCGAGTTCCGGCGCGTTGATCGTTGCATCGTCCCAGCCAAGGCGCATCTTCAGGGTCACGGGAACGCGGACGGCGCCGATCGTCGCCTCGATCAATGTCATGGCGTGGTCGAGATCGCGCATCAGCGCGGATCCTGAAAGACCGCCTGTGACCTTTCTTGCCGGACAGCCCATATTGATGTCGACGATATGCGCACCCTCGCCTTCAGCGATCCGCGCTGCCTCTGCCATCCACCTTGCCTCACGTCCGGCGATCTGCACGACATGAGTCCCGAGCCCGTCGCCCTTTAGACGCAGCAAATTGCCGCGCTCGCGGGTGCAGAGCTCGGCGCTTGCGACCATCTCGGAAACAACCATGCCGGCCCCCGCCTGCCAGGCGAGCTGGCGAAACGGCAGATCCGACACGCCGGACATCGGCGCAAGGAACACGCGATTGCGCAGAACGACCCCGCCAACGTGCAGTGAGTGCGCCAATTCAACCCGCGATTTTGCCTGTTTCGTATGCAGTTTCATAATAGCCTATGCTTTAGACAGGATCGTGCCTCTTCGCAAGGCAAAGTGCGGCGTTTGTTGCTCCTATTTTGACATTGTGGCGATTCAATTCTCTGGCCTTTCGCCGTTGCAAAGGGTAACGGAGTTGGCATTACGGAGAGACATGTGGCGGGAAAGACTGAAAACAAGCAGGCGCGGGTCGCAGCCGTCATCGTCGCGGCCGGGCGCGGAGAACGTGCCGGCCAAAGCGTTGAAGGACCGAAGCAGTATCGCAAGATCGGCGGCGAGGCTGTTCTTGCGCATACATTGCATGCGTTTCTCGAATGCCCGCTGATCGATGACGTCATCGTCGTCATTCACAAGGAAGACGACGCGCTGTTCACGCAGGCGCTCGGCGATCGGGCCGGACGTGTCGTTGCCGTCACCGGCGGCCCGACGCGTCAGGAGTCGACACGCCTTGGACTTTTGGCTCTCAAGGATATTTCCCCGGATCATGTCCTCATTCACGACGGCGTTCGTCCGTTCATTTCGGCTGATCTGCTGGAACGGGTTGTCTTCAATCTGACACCGCATATCGGCGTTCTGCCGGTCCTTGCCGTTTCGGACACACTCAAAGCTGCGGGCAATGATGCGATGGTCAGTGCCACCGTGCCGCGCGCCGGTCTCTACGCCGCGCAGACCCCGCAGGCCTTCCCGTTTCTTCCGATCCTTGCCGCCCACGACGCCGCCTTTGCCGTCGGACGGTCGGATTTTACCGATGATTCCGCAATTGCCGAATGGCATGGCCTGCCCGTCCGGATCGTGGAAGGATCGGCCGACAATACAAAGTTGACCTGGGCGAAGGATATCGAAATGGCCGACGAACGCTTGACCAAGCAGCATTCTGCCTTTCCAGATGTACGCACCGGCAACGGGTACGACGTGCACGCATTCGAGCCGGGAAACGGCGTAACGCTTGCAGGCGTATTTATCGCCCATGACCGCAAGCTTTCGGGTCATTCGGATGCCGACGTCGCCCTGCACGCGCTAACCGACGCTCTGCTGGCCACACGTGGTGCCGGCGACATTGGAACGCACTTTCCGCCGTCGGATCCACAATGGAAGGGTGCGGCCTCGCACATCTTCGTCGAGCATGCCGTCAAGATCGTCAGGGAAGCAGGCGGCAGGATCGCCAATGCCGATATCACCCTCATCTGCGAGGCACCGAAAGTGGGCCCTCATCGCGAGGCGATGACAGCGGCACTCTCGACTATGCTTGGCATTTCGCCGGATCGCATTTCGATCAAGGCGACGACCAATGAAAAACTTGGCTTCATCGGCAGGCAGGAGGGTATCGCCGCCATAGCGACGGCTTCAGTCGTCTATCCGGGAGGTTTGCCGGAATGAGCGGACTGATTGCCGAGGCAAAGGCAATTGCAGTGCTCGAAGCCTGCCGCCGCAAGGGCATTCTGCTAGCCACGGCAGAATCCTGCACGGGCGGCATGATCGCTGCTGCCCTGACCGACATTGCCGGCTCTTCGGACGTTGTCGACCGCGGTTTCGTGACTTATTCGAACGAGGCCAAGCAGGACATGGTCGGCGTGCCTGCAGGTGTAATCGCGGCGCACGGCGCAGTGTCGCAAGAAGTGGCGCTCACCATGGCGGAAGGCGCCCTCGCCCATTCCAGCGCCGGCATCGCGGTTGCCGTAACGGGAGTCGCGGGTCCGGGTGGAGGATCAGCGGAAAAGCCGGTCGGGCTGGTCTGGTTCGGCCTTGCACTCAAGGGAAGGCCGCCAATAGCGGAGCGGCACGTTTTTGCCGATGGCGGACGCGCTTCGATCCGGCTCGCAGCCGTGAACACCGCGCTGGACATGGTCCTTAAGGCTCTAGGCGACTGAGCGTTTTTTGCCTGGCAAGAAACGCTCTACATTTCGTATTCGGACGGGCGCCTGATCTCGATGGCCATGCCGATCGACTCGGGCATTACCGGCCTGAACCCGAACTTCGCGTAAAGATATTTTGCGGGACCATCAGCGATAAGGCTGACATAGGCACCGTCCGGGGCTTCCGCCTGCAGGTAATCAACAAGCCGCGAAACAATGATCTTGCCAAGGCCCTTGCCCTGATGCGCGGGATCGACGGCAATGTCCACGACCTGAAAGAAACATCCGCCATCGCCGATTATTCGACCCATGGCGACCGCGTTCGACTGATATTGAACGGTTGCCGCATAAACGGTGTTCGGAAGGCCGCGCTCCGCCGCCTCCTGGCTCTTCGAGCTCAGGCCGGCAATGTCGCGCAGCCTGCGATAATCCTCTACCGAGGGTGTGCCGATTTGAACTTGATATTCCGGATCTTCGTGCTGCATAGCAGATTACCTTCATGCACTCAGGCGACTATACATTCCTGCCATAGATCGCATCGGCACGCTTTTCAAATGCTTCCGTGAATTTTCGGAAGGCGATATCGAACATGGATCCCATGACGAAACCGAGCGTCCGGCTCTTGAATTCGTAGTCGATGTAGAATTTGACGACGGAATGTTCGGGGTTTTCCGCCGGAATGAACTGCCAGCGGTTGTCGAGGTAGCGGAACGGTCCGTCAATATATTTGGTGAGGATCACCTTTTCCTGCGGTTTGAGGAGAACCTGGCTTGTGAACGTCTCACGGATGAGCTTGTAACCCACCGTCATGTCGGCAATGAGCAGGGTCTTGCCGTGGCTTTCCTTGCGTGAGCGCACCTTGAGGCTCTCGCACATGGGCAGAAACTGCGGATAGGTCTCCACGTCCGCGACGAGATCGAACATCTCCTCGGCGCGATGGACGACAGGACGGCTCGTCTCGAATTTCGGCATCAGCTGCGATTTGCGTGCATCGCCTCGCGTGCAGCCCTCAATCGTGCAAAATCTTCGCCGGCATGATGCGACGAGCGGGTCAATGGGCTCGATGCAACAACGAGAAAACCCTTGGTCTTCGCGATCGTGGCATAGGACTTGAATTCGTCCGGCGTCACATAATTCAGCACCGGATGGTGCTTGCGCGTCGGCTGAAGATACTGGCCAATCGTCATGAAATCGACGTCGGCGCTGCGCAGGTCGTCCATAAGCTGCAGGACCTCGTTACGCTCCTCGCCAAGCCCGACCATGATGCCCGACTTGGTGAAGATGGTCGGGTCGAGTTCCTTGACCCGTTGCAACAGCCGGATGGAGTGGAAATAACGCGCACCCGGCCGAACCTTCAGATAATTGGACGGCACGGTTTCGAGGTTGTGGTTGAACACATCGGGACGGGCAGCGACAACGATCTCGAGCGCTCCCTCCTTGCGCAGGAAATCGGGCGTGAGGATTTCGATGGTCGTTCCAGGCGAAATGCGGCGGATCGCATGGATCACGTCGGCAAAATGCTGGGCGCCGCCGTCCGGCAGATCGTCACGATCCACCGACGTGATGACGACGTGAGAAAGCCCCATCTTCTTGACTGCCTTGCCCACGTTCTCGGGTTCGTGCACATCGAGCGCGGTCGGCAGGCCCGTGGCGACATTGCAGAACGCGCAGGCGCGGGTGCAGATCTCGCCCATGATCATGAACGTCGCGTGTTTCTTGTCCCAGCATTCGCCGATGTTCGGGCAGCCGGCTTCTTCGCAAACCGTAACCAGGTTGTGCGAGCGAACAATATCGCGCGTCTCCGAATATCCCTTCGACACGGGCGCCTTGACCCTGATCCAGTCGGGCTTTTTCAAAACCTCCGAATCCGGGCGATGCGCTTTCTCCGGGTGGCGAAGGCGCCGCTTCTGGTCGATCGTGTCGAGTACCGTTACCATTTTGTCTTCCTAGTTCGCGGTCCTGGCCTTGCCAAAAATCCACAGAATGAGAATTGCCCCGACGGTGGCGACGATCAGATTTCCCAGAAATCCGTAGAACTGGAAATTCAGAAGGCTGGCCAGCGTGCCGCCGACGAAAGAACCGGCAATACCGACAAGAATGTTGGTGAGCAATCCGTGATCGCGGTTCATCGCCTTTTCGGCGATATAACCGGCAATGAAGCCGATGACCAGCATTCCAAAGAACCCTACACCGGGCATGCCCATGATACCGACTGGCTGATCCATATTCTTCTCCCGCTAGCGCCCGGATGCGATGGCAACGGCGCGCAGCACCAGAGCCCATATAGCACCGAAAAGAAACCCGCCCAAGCCGCACGCAAGCGTGACAACCCAGACACCAGTCCACCCGCCGATTGCCGTTCCACTCACCGATATGGTGTTACCCGACAAAAGACTCAAGGCAGACGGCACGAAGCCGACCAGCAGGCCGATAATGGTCGACCATTTGAGGACCGCCCATGCGAGACTGGTCCAGTGCCTGCTGTCGCTGATGTTCAATCGCTCATCGTTCCTTTAGGCGTTCAGCACACGACCATAGGCGTCGAGTACACTTTCCTTCATCATCTCGGAGAGAGTCGGATGCGGGAATATGGTGTGCATCAGCTCTTCTTCCGTGGTCTCGAGGTTCATGGCGATGACGAAGCCCTGAATGAGTTCCGTCACCTCCGCGCCGACCATGTGGGCGCCGATCAGCTGGCCGGTCTTCTTGTCGAAGATCGTCTTCACCAACCCCTGGTCTTCGCCGAGCGCTATCGCCTTGCCGTTCGCGGCGAACTGGAAACGTCCAACGCGGATTTCGCGCCCGCCTTCCTTGGCTTTCGCTTCCGTCAGCCCCACCGACGCCACTTGCGGCTGGCAGTAAGTGCAGCCCGGGATCTTGTCCTTCTCGAGCGCATGGACGCCCGGAACATTGGCGATCTTCTCGACGCAGATAACGCCCTCGTGCTCGGCCTTGTGCGCGAGCATGGGCGGGCCGGCAACATCGCCGATCGCATAAACACCGGGTACATTGGTCTTGCCGTAGCCGTCGGTTACGATGCAGCCGCGATCCGTCTTGATGCCAAGCGCCTCCAAGCCGAGATTCTCGATGTTACCCTGGACACCAACGGCGGAAATCAGCCGTTCAGCTGTGATCTTCTCGACCTTGCCGTCCTTGGTTTCGACATGGGCGGTGATGGAATTGGCTGCCTTTTCGACCTTGGTCACCTTGGCATCGGTGATGATCTTCATGCCCTGCTTTTCGAACTGCTTGCGGGCGAAGGCGGAGATCTCGGCATCCTCGACCGGCATGACGGTCGGCAGAAGCTCGACCACAGTCACGTCCGCGCCCATGGTCCGGTAGAACGAGGCGAACTCGATCCCGATGGCTCCAGATCCCATAACGACCAGGGATTTCGGCATTTCCGGCGGCACCATGGCTTCGAAATAGGTCCAGATCAGCTTGCCGTCCGGCTCGATGCCGGGCAATGCACGCGGGCGTGCGCCGGTGGCAATTATGATGTGCTTAGCCGAATAAGTACCTTCGCCAAGCGTGTTCTTGGGCACCGGATTCTGCGGCTCCATAGGCTTCTTCGAAGACTTTGAGACCACGATTTCGCCGGGCTTTGAGAGTTTCGCTTCGCCCCAGATCACGTCCACCTTGTTCTTCTTCATCAGGAAGCCGACGCCGCCGTTAAGACGCGCAGAGACGCCGCGCGAACGCTGAACGACGGCCTTGATGTCGGCCGAGATCTTGCCTTCGATCGTCAGCCCATAATCCTTGGGATGCTGGCCGTAGTGGAGAATCTCCGCCGAGCGCAGCAGAGCCTTGGTCGGTATGCATCCCCAATTCAGGCAGATGCCGCCAAGATGCTCGCGCTCGACGATGGCGGTTTTGAATCCGAGCTGCGCGGAGCGGATCGCGGTGACATAGCCGCCGGGGCCAGAACCAATGATGATCACGTCGTAATTATTGGCCAAGACCTTGGTCCTCCTGGATTAGAGATCGAGTATGTCTCGAACGATGGGAGCGACGGCTTTTCCGATCGCCCTAGTGTTTTCGGCATCAAGATGAATGCCATCAATGCTCGACGTTGCGGCGACCGAGCCGGCATCGAAGAACGCGCAACGGGCAAATTCCGCCGCGTCACGGTAGAATTCCGCAAGCAGGTGCGACTGTTCAGCACCGCCCTCGAAGATCAGCGTGAATTCGCTCCATTCGTTGGCACCGAACGGTGGCGGCGACATGATTAGAACAGCCGGCGCCTTGGTGTCGAACTGATAGGGCGTCGTGCGAACGATCTCGATCAGCCGCTGCATCCCCCGCTTGGCGCCGTAGGCGTTGCGGCAGAGTATATGCTTCATGTCGTTGGTGCCGAGCATGATGATGACCAGATCGAGCGGAAAATGCGTGCCAAGCGCCGTCGTCAGCGTCTTCGCCGCGTTGCGTTCAAAACCCGAAAGGTGATCGTCGAACGCCGTCGTTCGCCCGTTCAGGCCATCGCTGATCACGTGCACAGCTTCGCCAAGTTCAGCCTGCAAGACCTCCGGCCACCGGTCCTTGCGTGCATGGCGACCCGAGCCGTCGGGGCGATAGCCCCAGGTCAACGAATCGCCATAGCAGAGGACGGTTTTCATCGCGTTGCTCAGACCAGCATGCCCATCGGATTTTCGATGTGCCGCTTGAAGGCTTGTGCGAGTTCGGCTCCAAGCGCACCGTCAACCGCGCGATGGTCGGTAGACAAGGTCACCGACATGATCGTCGCGATCTTGATTTCGCCCTTGCGAACGACCGCCCGCTCCTCGCCCGCTCCAACCGCAAGAATGGTTGCGTGCGGCGGGTTGATGATCGCGGCGAAATCCTTGACGCCGAACATGCCGAGATTGGACACCGCCGTGGTGCCGCCCTGATATTCTTCGGGCTTCAGCTTGCGGTCGCGGGCGCGCTTGGCGAGATCCTTCATTTCGTTGGAAATCGTCGAGAGCGTCTTCTGCTCGGCCTTGCGAATGATCGGGGTGATCAGCCCGCCCGGGATCGACACGGCAACGCCAACGTCGGAATGCTTGTGCTTGACCATGTTCGCGTCGGTCCACGAAACATTCGCTTCGGGAACGTCGCGCAGCGCCAACGCCATGGCCTTGATGATCATATCATTGACCGAAAGCTTGTAGGCGGGAACGTCGCCCTTTTCGGTCTTGATCATCGGCGAAGCCGTGTTGATCTGCGCACGAAGCGCAAGCAGCGCGTCGAGTTCGCAGTCGATGGTCAGGTAGAAATGCGGGACCGTCGTCTTGGCCTCGAGCAGGCGTTTGGCAATGGTCTTGCGCATGCCGTCATGCGGCACGAGCTCGTAAGAGCCTTGCTCGAAGAGCTTGAGCACGGCATCGTCGGACATTGGCTTGGCCGCTGCTGGTGCCGGGGCTGCAGCGGAAGCCGGAGCCGCCGCCGAGGGCTTGGCGCCGCCGCCCGAGATGGCAGCTTCCACGTCCTTCTTGACCACACGCCCATGCGGGCCGGAGCCGGTGACGCCGGACAGATCGATGCCTGCTTCCTTGGCGATGCGCCGTGCAAGCGGCGACGAGAAGGGCCGGTCACCCGACTTGGCAGGTGCACCAGATGCGGCAGGTGCGGCTGATGCGGCAGGCGCTGCGGCCGGTGCAGGAGCGGCGTCCACCTTTGGAGCAGGCGCGGCCTCCGGCTTCTTCTCTTCCTTTGGCGCTTCCGCCTTGGGCGCTGCACCATCGGCCTTTGCGGCTGCGGCGGCGTCCTCGCCCTCACCCGCAAGGATGGCGATGAGCGCATTGACCTTTACGCCTTCGGTACCGGCGGGAACGACGATCTTGGCGACTGTACCCTCATCGACCGCCTCGACTTCCATCGTCGCCTTGTCGGTCTCGATCTCGGCGATGACATCGCCGGGACCAACCTTGTCGCCTTCCTTGACGAGCCATTTGGCGAGGTTGCCCTCTTCCATCGTGGGAGAGAGCGCCGGCATGGTGATATTGATCGGCATATCGGTTTCCTCCCCTTAAGCCGTGTAGGTCACAGCTTTGACGGCATCGATGATTTCCTTGACGCTTGGCAGCGCCAGCTTTTCAAGGTTTGCCGCATAGGGCATGGGCACGTCCTTGCCGGCGACGGTGAGAACTGGCGCATCGAGATAGTCGAAGGCCTGCTGCATGACGCGTGTGGCAATTTCCGTGCCGACGGAGGATTGCGGATAGCCTTCCTCGATCGTGACGCAACGCCCGGTCTTCTTCACCGATTCGATTACCGTCGGCATATCCATCGGGCGGATCGTGCGCAGATCGATGATCTCGGCGTCGATGCCGAGCTTGGCAAGTTCCTCGGCGGCCTTGACGGTGTAGTTCATGCCGATGCCGAACGAGACGAGCGTAACGTCATTGCCCTTCTTGTGAATGCGGGCCTTGCCGATCGGCAGGACGAAATCGTCAAGCTTGGGCACGTCGAACGAATGGCCGTAGAGGATCTCGTTCTCCAGGAAAATCACCGGATTGGGATCGCGGATCGCCGCCTTGAGCAGACCCTTGGCGTCTGCGGCCGTATAGGGCATCACGACCTTGAGGCCCGGAATGTGGCTGTACCACGCGGCGTAGCACTGCGAGTGCTGGGCAGCGACACGGGCGGCGGCGCCGCTCGGTCCGCGAAAAACCATCGGCGCACCCATCTGGCCGCCCGACATATAGAGCGTCTTTGCCGCCGAATTGATGATCTGGTCGATCGCCTGCATGGCGAAGTTGAAGGTCATGAATTCGACGATCGGACGAAGCCCGGTCATTGCCGCGCCAACGCCTACGCCGGCAAAGCCATGCTCGGTGATCGGCGTGTCAACAACGCGGCGCGGGCCGAATTCGTCGAGCAGGCCCTGGGTGATCTTGTAGGCGCCCTGGTATTCGGCAACTTCCTCACCCATGATGAAGACATTCGGGTCGCGGCGCATTTCTTCAGCCATCGCGTCGCGCAATGCTTCGCGCACCGTGGTCGAAACCATTTCGGTGCCGGCCGGAATGTCGGGGTCGGCCGCAACTTCGGACTTGGGAGCAGCAGGAACCGAGGCGGGAGCCTGTTCAGCCGCTGCCTCTGCCTTTGGAGCTTCGGCTGCTTGCGGCGCCTCCGGCGCGGCCTTCGGCGCGCTGGCGGTATCGGCGCTCTCGCCATCGCCCAGCAACACGGCGATGACAGAGTTGACCTTTACGTTGTCGGTGCCTTCCGGAACGACGATCTTGCCGATCGTGCCTTCATCGACGGCCTCGACTTCCATCGTCGCCTTGTCGGTCTCGATCTCGGCAAGCACATCACCGGAAGTGACCTTGTCGCCTTCCTTTTTCAACCACTTGGATAGTTTGCCCTCTTCCATTGTCGGCGAGAGCGCGGGCATAAGAATATCTACAGGCATTGGTCGCGCCTCCCCTTAGAGCAGAATATCGGTGTAAAGCTCGGACGGATCCGGCTCTGGATCGGACTGTGCGAAATCGGCGGCGTCGGCCACGATGTCGCGAACGTCCTTGTCGATCTTCTTCAGATCGTCCTCGCTGGACCAGTTATTGCCGATCAACCGGTTCTTCACCTGCTCGATTGGATCGTGCTCGGAGCGCATCTTCTGCACTTCGTCCTTCGACCGGTATTTTGCCGGATCCGACATGGAGTGGCCGCGATACCGGTAGGTCTGCATCTCGAGAATGATCGGGCCCTTGCCCGAACGCGCGAAGGCCGCTGCTTCCTCGGCAGCCGCGTTGACGGCGCGCACATCCATGCCGTCGACTTGGATGCCCGGAATATTGAACGAAACACCGCGCTTGGAGAAATCCGTTTCAGCCGAGGCGCGCGATACGGCGGTGCCCATGGCGTAGCGATTGTTCTCGATGATATAGATAACAGGCAGCTTCCACAGCGAGGCCATGTTGAAGCTTTCATAGACCTGGCCCTGGTTGGCCGCACCGTCGCCGAAATAGGCGAGTGAGACATTGCCATTGTCGCGATAGCGATTGGCGAAGGCGAGACCCGTACCCAGCGAAACCTGGGCGCCGACGATGCCGTGGCCGCCGTAGAAATGTTTCTCCTTGGAAAACATATGCATCGAGCCGCCCTTGCCCTTGGAAAGGCCGCCGCGCCGTCCGGTCAATTCGGCCATGACACCGCGGGCACTCATGCCGCAAGCAAGCATATGGCCGTGATCGCGGTAACCGGTGATGACCTGGTCACCTTCCTTCAGGGCCATCTGCATGCCCGTGACAACAGCCTCCTGGCCGATGTACAGGTGACAGAAACCGCCGATGAAGCCCATGCCATAAAGCTGACCGGCCTTTTCCTCGAAACGGCGGATCAGCAGCATCTGGCGATAGGCTTCGAGTTCTTGCTCCTTGGTGAACTGGATGGGTTTTGGTGCTTTAACAGCAGAGGTCTGCGCAGAACGCGCAGGGCTTTTTTTCGCCCTCGTAGCCATATCTCACTCCCTGTGACTTGGTCGCAAGAGAATAGCAGCAGGGGCAGAAGTTACAATATGCAGAATTGAATAAGTGCTATGCAAATAAGCTGTTAAAAATACAGCATAAAACGGCTATTAACTAGAAATCAGTTAATAGCCAAATCGCCGGAGCCACGCATTATGGTGACTTCGTCCGGGCGGGACATGTTCAATGCCTTGCGAGCCTGTTCGTCCAACATATCCTTCTCAATCGTGCCATCATGCATAAGTTGGACCTGTCGTTCAAGCTCCGTGCGCGAAGCGGTCACCGCCTCCAGTTGAGCTTGCAGGAGCTTGGTCTGCTCCTGCAGCTTGATGGTCGAATAGAGACCGTATTCACCGTGGTAGGCGTGAAATCCGAAATAGCTGAAGAATAGCGCTGACAGGAACGGAACGATCAACCGTCCCCGTCGCGTTTTTCGTCTTTGTTTTGTCCACATGGAAGCCGGCCCGAATGCTGCGGAATCAGGCGACAATGCCCAATCTCTGGCAATCAATAAGACGATGTTTTGCTTAACAGGGTCTTACCGCCAGTCTTTAAAAGCAAAATGGCGGACACAAGGTCCGCCATTTTTTGTTGCCTTGCCAGTTTGCTGTCAGGCGTTGCGGAAGATGCCGCGGCCGGCATAGCGCGCCTGCGGTCCGAGTTCTTCCTCGATGCGGATGAGCTGGTTGTATTTCGCGACCCGATCGGAGCGTGCCAGCGAACCGGTCTTGATCTGTCCGCAGTTGGTGGCGACAGCAAGATCGGCAATTGTCGAGTCTTCGGTTTCGCCGGAACGGTGCGACATGACGGAGGTGTAGCCCGCGCGGTGCGCCGTATCGACCGCATCGAATGTCTCGGACAGAGTGCCGATCTGGTTGACCTTGACGAGGATCGAGTTGGCGACACCCATCTTGATGCCATCACGCAGACGTGCCGAGTTGGTCACAAACAGGTCGTCGCCGACGAGCTGGCACTTGTTGCCGACGAGGTCGGTCAGATATTTCCAGCCCTCCCAGTCATCCTCGGCCATGCCATCTTCGATCGTGATGATCGGATAGTCGCCGACGAGCTTGGCGAGATACTTCGCCTGTGTTTTCGGATCGCGCGACTTTTTCTCGCCTTCGTAAACGTAGTTGCCGTCCTTGAAGAATTCGGTCGAAGCGCAATCCAGACCGATGGCGATTTCCTCGCCCGGCTTGTAGCCGGCCTTCTCGATCGATTCGACGATGAAGTCGAGCGCGGCCTGGGCCGTCTTGAGATTGGGCGCAAAGCCGCCTTCATCACCGACATTGGTGTTGTGGCCGGCATCCTTCAGGCGCTTCTTCAGCGTGTGGAACACTTCCGAACCATAGCGCACGGCTTCGGCGAGCGACGATGCTCCGACCGGCAGGATCATGAACTCCTGGAAGTCGATCGGATTGTCGGCATGGGCGCCGCCGTTGATGATGTTCATCATCGGCACGGGAAGCACATGAGCCGACGGGCCGCCGAGATAACGGTAGAGCGGCAGGCCGGATGCCTCCGCCGCGGCTTTGGCGACGGCAAGCGAGACGCCGAGGATGGCATTGGCGCCAAGACGGCTCTTGTTCGGCGTGCCGTCCAGATCGATCATGGTCTGGTCGATGTGGATCTGGTTCTCTGCCTCGAGACCGCCGATAGCGTCGAAGAGTTCGCCGTTGACCGCATCCACGGCCTTCTGGACGCCCTTGCCGAGATAGCGACTGCCACCATCGCGCAGTTCCACTGCTTCGTGCGCCCCGGTGGAAGCGCCGGAGGGAACGGCTGCACGACCCTTGGACCCGTCTTCGAGAATGACATCGACTTCAACAGTCGGATTTCCGCGACTATCCAGAATTTCGCGGCCAATGATATCTACAATTGCAGTCATGGAATTCCCTTTCAATGAGCTCAGAGCAGCGTTGGGCTGGGCCACTGATAGCGAATGAAGATGACAAGGAAAATCCCCAGCGGGACGAAATGTCGCCTAAAAAGACAAAAGGGCCGCCGGTGGCGACCCTTTCGCGCTGGCCTCAGGGCGAATTACGCCGCCCTGTCGACCTTGTAATAAGAAAATGCGTTGTCGCGAACGCGGCGACCGTCGTTCTCGGAGAGTTCCGAAATGGTGTGCGCCGGAGCCTGCGTCAACTGTTCCTTGGTAAATGGGACAACATAGCCGCCGGTGCTTTCGTCGTAGTTCAGGAGTTTCCACGGAACGGCATGGTATTTTTCACCCATTCCCAAGAACCCTCCAAAACCGATGACCGCAAACATGATGCCATCGGACGTCTTGTCCAGCATCACATCTTCGATCTCGCCGATCTTGTCGTTGGCTTCGTTATAGACGTTCGTGCCAATCACACGGGTGGCGCGAATTGCTGTAGTATGTCCGGATTTGGTCGGCATATTTCTTCCTCCTTGTTTGAAGCTGCCATGGAGGAGTAATGAGCAACCCCGCGTGAGGGTTGCATAAAAAGTTAATTTCTCGGGACGGAACTTCCGCTTCTACCTATGCCCTTTTGGCAATGCGATCGAATTCAAGCAGTGTTTCGAGAAGTCTCGGCATCTGGTTGATCGGCACCATATTGGGGCCGTCCGAGGGCGCGTTATCCGGATCCTGATGGGTCTCGATGAAGACACCGGCGACGCCAACGGCCACTGCGGCACGCGCCAGCGTCTCTACAAATTCGCGCTGGCCACCTGTAGATCCGCCTTGCCCGCCCGGCTGCTGCACCGAGTGCGTGGCATCGAATATGACGGGAGCGCCGAGACCGGCCATGATTGGCAACGAGCGCATGTCGGAGACAAGCGTGTTATAGCCAAAGGAAACGCCACGCTCGGTCAGCATGACGTTGGGATTTCCGCTCTCGGTAACCTTTGCCGCGACATTCTTCATGTCCCATGGGGCCAGAAACTGGCCCTTCTTTATGTTGACGACCTTGCCGGTCTTTGCGGCCGCGATCAAAAGATCGGTCTGGCGGCAAAGAAAGGCCGGTATCTGCAGAACGTCCACCACTTCACCGAGGATCGCGCATTGCTCTTCGGTGTGCACGTCGGTCAATGTCGGCAGGCCGAACTCCTTACGGATGTCGGCAAAGACCGGCAGGGAGTTTTCGAGGCCAAAACCACGCTTGCCGGTCAGCGACGTGCGGTTGGCCTTGTCGAAGCTCGACTTGTAAACAAGGCCGATACCGAGCTTGCCTGTGATCTCCTTGAGGGTCCCCGCCATGTCGAAAGCATGCTGGCGGCTCTCCATCTGGCACGGGCCGGCAATGAGTGAAAACTGCGACGCGTTCGAAAACGCCACATTGCCAGCTTTAACGGTCGAGTTCGGGGTCATCAGACTGCCTCAAATGCGATGGCGGCGCCCTGCCCTGGTGCCTTGTGCACGATCAGGCGAGAGCCGCGCGGTTCGAAGGGTATATCGTTGCTGCGAAGGAGCGATTCAACGGCGACGAGATCGCGAACGCCAACGACGAAGGTCTGAAGGCGCAAGCCGCGCCCGGCGCCCGGTGCTTCAAGGCCGAAGAACGAATGCAATCCTTGCGGCGAGAGCACGCTGACGTTGGCATTTGCAGCGGCCAAATCCATGCCGAACGAGTGCGCATTGACGTCGCGCTGGTTGACGACTTCCTGCAGGAGATACTGGAAATCGGTCGGATTTACCTCAGAAAGGATTACCTCGCGCAGGCTGACGGCACCGTTCGCATGGGCCTGCAACTGGCTGCGATCGGCATTTGGCGTATTCACGCGCTCGCAGGTGAAGAAAAACGCATCCGGCGCACGCAGGTCCGCGGCAAATGCCAACCTGAAGCTTGCCCTGTCCTCCTTGCCGTCCGGGGTAACGAACGGGCGTGAGAAGTTCAGGACTGCGCCTGCGGATATGCCAGCCTCCACGAAAGCCAAGTGATCGCTCTCTGCGTTCCTCGTTCCCATGACGAGGGCCGAAAAGCCTTCATTGCCACAACGGAATCGATAGGCTTGATCGCGCGCAACAAAGACGTTGCCTGCCCTGGCCTCGGCCTCACAGACTTCCCGCTGGCCGATGGCAAGGAATTCGAGAAACGTATCGTCGCCCAGGAAAACGCAGACATTCTCCGTCCCGAACGGGTGTTTGCCGACCGGAGCCACGGTAAAGCCGAGCTTGCCCAGGCGAGCGCGCGCCACATCGAGATCCGCAGTCGGCAGCACGAGGTGGTCGACCGGATGGGGCGTGCGCGGCGACTGCGTTGTCATGGTGATGGGTATGCCTCAAAGCAATGCAACGTCATACCCCTCCACCGGTCAAACCAGCCGGCTTTGAGCCATGGCAGCGTTGATGAACGACGCAAACAGTGGGTGTGGCTCGAAGGGGCGCGACTTCAATTCCGGATGGTACTGGACGCCGATAAACCAGGGATGATCGGCATATTCGATCGTCTCCGGCAGGACACCATCCGGCGACATGCCGGAGAACACCAGACCGCAATCCTCAAGCTTCTGCTTGTAGTCGATATTGACCTCGTAGCGATGGCGATGGCGCTCGGAAATATCGGTCGAACCGTAAATGTCGGCGATGCGCGTGCCGGATTTCAACAGCGCTTCATAGGCGCCGAGGCGCATCGTACCGCCCAGATCGCCGGCCTTCGTGCGTTTCTCGAGCATATTGCCCTTCAGCCACTCGGTCATCAGACCGACAACCGGCTCCTTGGTCGGGCCGAATTCGGTGGACGACGCATGTTCGACGCCGGCCAATGACCGCGCAGCTTCCAGCACAGCCATCTGCATGCCGAAGCAGATGCCGAAATAAGGCACCTTCCGTTCGCGTGCGAATTTTGCCGCGAGGATCTTGCCTTCCGAACCGCGCTCGCCGAAACCGCCGGGAACGAGAATGCCGTGAACCTTCTGCAGATAGGGCGCCGGATCTTCCTGTTCGAAAATCTCGGATTCGATCCAGTCGAGATTCACCTTCACCTTGTTGGCCATGCCGCCATGGTGCAGTGCCTCGATCAGCGATTTGTAAGCGTCCTTGAGGCCCGTATACTTGCCGACGATGGCAATGGTGACTTCGCCTTCCGGATTGTGAATGCGCTGGCTGACTTCGTCCCAGCGCTCCATCCGCGGTTTCGGGGCAGGATCGATACCAAAGGCCGCCAGCACCTCGGAATCGAGGCCTTCCTTGTGATAGGCCATCGGCACGTCATAAATGGTCTCGACATCGAGCGCCTGAATAACCGCCGAAGCGCGGACATTACAGAACAATGACAGCTTGCGACGCTCGGATTCGGGAATTTCCCGGTCAGCGCGGATAAGCAGGATGTCGGGCGCAATGCCGATCGAGCGCAACTCCTTGACCGAATGCTGCGTAGGCTTGGTCTTGAGTTCACCGGCAGCCGGGATATAGGGCATCAGCGTCAAGTGGATATAGACAGCCGAACCGCGCGGCAGATCGTTGCCAAGCTGGCGGATCGCTTCGAGGAACGGCATGGCTTCAATATCGCCTACCGTGCCGCCGATCTCGCAAAGCACGAAATCATAGTCTTCATTGCCTTCGACAACAAAATTTTTGATCTCGTCGGTGACATGCGGAATTACCTGAACCGTCGCGCCGAGATAATCGCCGCGGCGTTCCTTTTCGATGATGTTGCGATAGATCCGTCCGGTGGTGATGTTGTCCTGCTTGTTGGCAGGACGCCCGGTAAACCGCTCATAATGACCAAGATCAAGGTCGGTCTCCGCGCCATCGTCGGTTACGAACACTTCGCCGTGCTGATAAGGCGACATCGTACCGGGGTCGACGTTGAGATAAGGGTCGAGCTTGCGGATCCGCACACGGTATCCACGAGCCTGCAGAAGCGCCGCCAAAGCGGCAGCAGCGATGCCTTTTCCGAGGGAAGAAACCACGCCGCCAGTGATGAAAACATATCGGGCCATGGGCTTATCTCGTTAGTCCTTTGCGAGTGATTTGGCCACAAAAAAATTGGCGGGCCTGCCAATTTTCCCGTTCCAAAGATTGTTTATTCCAAACAAAACGGCCAGACGCGAGGTCTGGCCGTTTCCGTGAGTTAGATAAAAGTCTTTACAGCACGATAACTTGAGTGCCGACGCTCACGCGGTTGTAGAGGTCGATGACATGATCGTTGACCATGCGGAAACAGCCGTTCGAAGCCGAACTTCCGATGGTCCAGGGCTGTATCGTGCCATGGATTCGCACATGCGTATCGCGGCCGCCCTGCGACAGGTAGAGGGCGCGTGCACCAAGCGGGTTGCCGGGGCCGCCATCCATGCCATTCTCATACTTGGCATAGTGGGCCGGCTCGCGTTCGATCATTTCCTTGGTCGGGATCCAGCGCGGCCACTCGCGCTTGGTCTGGATCTGGGCGGTGCCCTTGAATTCCAGACCTTCCTTGCCGACAGCGATGCCATAGCGGCGCGCCGTAAACGGCGATTCGATCAGGTAGAGGAACTTGTCCTTCGGATCGATGACGATCGTGCCGGTCTTGTAGCCGGTAAAGGGCACATCCTGCGGCATGTACTTGGGATCGATGCCGTATTTGTTCTTTGCCTTGCCCGTGGCGGGCTTGCGCACTTCAGCGACTTCAATCGGCGCTGCAGCACCAGCGGCATCTGGATTTACGACAGCTTCCGGCGCGACCGGTTGCGGCGCATCGCCGGTAAACGGATTGAGGATCCGCTTCAGAAATGGTTCGGCCGATGCCGGGCCGGTCAAGGCCAGGACTGACATGCCAATGAGTAAGGAGCGACGTGAAAGCATATTTGAAATCCCGCGTAGATTGCACAACGCCATCACGGCGTTTGCGAGGCCCCCGAGGCCAACTTTTATGGCGATAACCGAAGACCGGCTTCTTCTCAATGCAAATCGCTGTGAAGAACTACGTCCGACGATTCTTCACACACAACGGTTGCGGAAGCGCAACACTTTATTGCGCTCGCCGCGAAAGACGTTCAAACGGTGCCCGATTACTGCGAATTCGGGACCGGGTTTGCCGGCTGTGCCGGAGCAGGTGCAGCCGGGGCTGTATTAGCCGGAGCCGGCGATTCGGGCGTTACCGGCGCAGTCGCTCCGGGAGCAGCGGGCGCATCCGTCGGCGCCGTTGCGGGCTTCGACGAAGGACCGCCCAGCTGGTTGAGGATACCGCCGCTCGTCGGCGGCTGCTGGCCCTGCTGGCCGGCCGGCTGCGTGCCCGTCGTCTGTGGAATACGGTTCAGAATGTCGGTCGGGTTTTCGCCGTAGCGCGCCATGATGCCGAGCGCCAGCGAAGTGATGAAGAACCCCGCTGCGAGAATTGCCGTCGCCCGGGTCAGGGCATTGGCAGCGCCGCGCGCTGTCATGAAACCCGAGCCGCCACCGATCCCGAGACCGCCGCCTTCCGAGCGTTGCATAAGCACGACACCGACAAGGGCAAGTACAATCAGAAGATGAATGACGATAACGACGGTTTGCATGGGGTATTTTCTGCTTTCTAGAAATCGGACGCGGCTCTTTACACCGTATCCTTCAATAAACCAAGCCCGTCCACAGACAGATTTCCTGGTTCAATAGCATGTCCGAGCCGATCAGAGGGCGTGATATGCCTCACAGATGGCGAGGAAGTCCACCGCTTTCAAGCTTGCGCCGCCGACCAAAGCGCCGTCGACATTGTCGATGCCCAGCAATTCGACTGCGTTTGAGGGCTTGACCGACCCGCCATAAAGGATCCGCATCTTCGTTCCGTCCTTGCCAAAGCGCTTGGCAAGAGCCGCGCGGATCGAGCCGTGTACGTCTTTGACGTCGTCGGGCGTGGGTGTCAGTCCGGTACCGATGGCCCATACGGGTTCATAGGCAATAATCGTATTGTCGGACCGCGCGTCTGCCGGAATCGACCCTGCGAGCTGCGTCGCTATGATTTCGAGCGTCGAACCCGCGCGGCGCTGCGCTTCGGTTTCACCGATACAGATGATGGTCGTCAGGCCGGCTTCCCAGCCCGCCTTTGCCTTGGCATTGACGATCTCGTCGGTCTCCGCGTGATCTGTGCGGCGTTCGGAATGTCCGACAATGACATGGGTCGCGCCGGCATCAAGCAACATATTCGCTGCGATATCGCCGGTATGCGCGCCGGATTTCTTGAAATGACAGTCCTGGCCGCCAATCGCCAGCGCCTCGCCTTCTACCAGCTGGGCTGCCCGGAAGACGAGCGTAGCCGGCACACAGATCAGCGCGTCGATCTTCTCGCCTATGGCGGAATTCGGCCTGTTGACAATCGTACGCAGTTCGTCGAGCGACTCTGCCGTACCGTTCATTTTCCAGTTTCCAGCAACGAGCGGACGCACATCAGGGGTCATTGGGTGTTCCTTGGACGTTTGTTTGGTCGATTTTCTCAGTGATTTGATTGCCTGACTAGCAAATTCAATTGATAAAGCAATCGACACATGCCCTGCATCACGCTATTCCCGCGTGGATTAAATTATGCTTCTTGACTGACACGGTGATTTTTCATGCTCGACTCTCTCCGCAATGTTGCACAGACCTGGGTGGTCAAGGTGCTCATGGGCCTTCTCGTCATCAGCTTTGCCGGATGGGGTGTATCCAATACGATCCTTGGTGCAATCGGGGGCGGCGCGGCAATCCGCGCAGGCCATTCCGAGGTCTCTCCGGTAGACTACCGCCTCGCCTATGACCGCCAGCTTGCTGCGCTCTCGCAGCAGTTCGGGCAGAGGCTGACGCGCGAACAGGCTGACGCCATCGGCATAGGGCACCAGGTCCAGGGACAGCTCGTTGCAGGCGTCGTTCTCGACGAACAGGCACGCACCATGTCCCTCGGCCTCTCCAAGGACCGCCTCGCCCAGCTTGCGGCAGAAGATCCTGCCTTCCATGGCCCTGATGGTCGGTTCAACCAGGCGCAGTTCAATGCCGTGTTGCGCAATGCCGGCATGAACCCGCAGAGCTACCTCGACAATCGCGCCCAGGTCGCGCGCCGCCAACAGATCGTCGAGGCCGTCGCCGACGGCATCAAGGCGCCCGATGCGCTGCTGAAGGCCCTCGCCATGTACAAGGGGGAATCGCGCACCATCGACTATGTCGCCATGCCGGCCGACTTCATCAAGGACGTCGCCGATCCGAGCGATGACGTGCTGAAGACCTATTTCGAAGCGAACAAGGAAGCCTATGGCGCACCGCAGTATCGCAAGATCACCTATGTAAAGCTCGAGCCGAAGGACATCGCCAACGCGGCAACCGTCGCGCCCGAAGAAATCAAGGCGGAATACGACAAGAACATTGCCCGCTACACCACCCCGGAAACCCGGACGATCGAACAGCTTACCTTCGCCAATGAGGAAGCGGCAAAGGCGGCGCACGACAAGATCGCAGCCGGAACGAGCTTTGAGGACGTGGTAAAAACGGAAGGCAAGACCATGGATGACGTGCGGCTCGGGACGTTCCCGAAGCCAGCCCTCCCCGACCGCTCGATCGCGGATGCCATCTTTGCGCTGCAGCCAAATGGCATCAGCGACGTGCTCAAGGGCACTTTCGGACCGGTGATCGTTCGCGTTACCGCGTCGACGCCGGAGGTCATCAAGCCGCTTTCGGAAGTCGAAAACGACATTCGTGAGAACCTCGCTCTCGCCCAGGCGGCATCGACCATCGGCGACGTGCACGACGCCTACGAGAATGCGCGCGCCGACGGGCAGAGCATGGCGGAGGCCGCAGCCAAGGAAAATCTCAAGGTCGTCACCATCGATGCGGTCGACCAGGCTGGTCGGGGCATGGACGAAAAGCAGCTCGCCGATCTTCCCTTCGACGAAAACCAGCTTGCGGCTGTCTTCCAGGCCGATGTCGGCTTCGACAACGAACCGTTCAATCTCGGCACCAATGGCTATCTCTGGTATGACGTGACCAGCGTAACGCCCGCGCGCGAGCGCCCGCTAGACGAGGTGGAGGCCCGCGTCATCGCCAACTGGAAGAAAGCGGAAATCGAAAAGCAGCTCAATGCCAAGGCGGAAGAGCTACGCAAGCGCGTCGCCGATGGCACTTCGCTGGATGTGATTGCGTCCGAGTTCAAGTTCACCAAGGACACCAAGCGTGGCATCACGCGCGAAAGCAAGGATGCGGATCTCGGTCAAGGTGGCGTTGCCTCGGTATTCGACGGCCCGGAACGCGTGGTCGGCGTGACGGAATCGGCGACCGATGGCTCGAAGCTGATCTTCAAGGTGACGGAATCGATCGAGCCGGCAAATGTCGGACCAGATGCGATCACCACGGTCGAGAAGAATGCCATCGGCAATCGTCTTGCCGATGATCTGCTCGACCAACTGGTTTCGCAGTTGCAGACTGTCTATCCTGTTTCCGTCAACCAGTCCGTCATCGACAGGGCCCTGGCCCGCTGAGCCGCGAGAAAGAGAATGGCTGAACTAAAGCGCTTCATCGGCATTGCGGCAGCAGGCAGGGCTCTTACCCGCGAGGAAGCGGTCGAGGCCTTCGATATCATGATGTCCGGACAGGCAACGCCGGCGCAGATTGGTGGCCTGTTGATGGCGCTGCGTGTGCGCGGCGAAAATATCGACGAGATCACCGGCGCCGTTTCTGCCATGCGCTCGAAAATGCTGACGGTGACTGCACCGGCTAACGCCATCGATATCGTCGGAACGGGCGGCGATCAGTCGGGCTCCTATAATGTGTCGACTTGCGCCGCCTTCGTTACCGCCGGTGCTGGCGTTCCTGTTGCCAAGCATGGCAATCGGGCGCTGTCCTCGCGTTCCGGCGCTGCCGACACCCTCGCGGCGCTCGGCATCAATATCGAGATCGGGCCGGAACTGATCAGCGATTGCATCGAGCAGGCAGGTATCGGCTTCATGTTTGCGCCGATGCATCATCCGGCCATGAAACATGTCGGGCCGGCGCGCGTCGAACTTGGCACACGGACGGTTTTCAACCTGCTTGGGCCATTGACGAATCCCGCCGGCGTCAAGCGCCAGCTCGTCGGCGTGTTTTCCCCGGAATGGGTCGAGCCGGTCGCGCATGTGCTCAAGGCGCTCGGATCTGAATCCGTCTGGGTCGTCCACGGGGATGGACTTGACGAAATAACCACTGCAGGGGTCACGAAAGTCGCCGCGCTGGAAAACGGCGTCATTCGCCAATTCGAGATTGATCCGGAGTCCTTCGGTCTGCGTCTCGTCGATCCCCAGGATCTGAAGGGCGGCTCTGCGGATGAAAACGCCGTATCCTTGCTCTCCGTCCTCGATGGCGCCCATGGTGCGTACCGCGATATTACGCTGTTCAATGCCGGCGCGGCGCTGGTGATTGCCGGCGCGGTGCCGGATCTGAAAGCCGGCATTGCCATTGCTGGCCAATCGATCGACAGCGGCGCGGCACGAAATGTGCTAAAGAAGCTGGTTCACGTATCCAATAACGGGGCGATCTGACCATGGCTGATATTCTTCGCAAGATCGAGGCCTATAAGCGCGAAGAGATCGCGGCCGCCAAGGCGCGGACACCGCTCGATGAACTGCAGGCGCGGGCGCGCGACGAGGATGCGCCACGTGGCTTCCTTGCTGCTCTGCGCAAAAAGCGCGATGCGGGCCAATTCGGCCTAATTGCCGAAATCAAGAAGGCGAGCCCTTCCAAGGGGCTGATCCGGCCGGATTTCGATCCACCCGCGCTCGCCAAGGCCTATGAAGAAGGCGGCGCCGCCTGTCTCTCCGTTCTCACGGACCAGCCATCCTTTCAGGGTGCACCGGAATATCTGGTCGCAGCGCGCGCCGCTACCAGACTGCCTGCACTGCGCAAGGATTTCCTGTTCGACACCTATCAGGTGTACGAGGCGCGCAGCTGGGGCGCGGATTGCATCCTCATCATCATGGCAAGTGTTTCCGACGATCTCGCCAAGGCGCTTGAGGAAACGGCGCTGGCGCTCGGCATGGACGTACTGGTTGAGGTTCACGACGAGGCCGAGATGGAACGGGCGCTGAAACTCACCTCCCCACTCCTTGGCATCAATAACCGCGACCTGCGTACGTTCGACGTCGACATTGCCACTTCCGAGCGACTGGCCGGTATGGTTCCAGCGGACAAGCTGCTTGTCAGCGAGAGCGGGATCTTTACGCATGCGGATTGCGAGCGGCTTTCCCGCTCCAACATCGGAACGTTCCTCGTCGGTGAAAGCCTGATGCGAAAGGACGATGTCGCGGCGGCGACGCGGCTCCTCCTGAACGGCGCGGCTTCGCAACAGAACGACACGGCATGACCAGGCTTAGCCATCTCGACGAAACGGGCGCGGCCCATATGGTCGATGTGGGCGACAAAGGCGAAACCGAACGCGTGGCTACTGCTGAAGGTTGCGTCAAAATGCTGCCTGAGACATTGGCGCTTATCCGAGCTGGCAATGCCGCCAAGGGCGATGTGATCGGCACGGCGCGCATCGCCGGGATCATGGCGGCGAAGAAGACGCATGACCTCATTCCGCTCTGTCATCCGTTGCTTCTGAGCAAGATCACGGTCGATATTGAGGCGGATGAAGCGTTGCCCGGCCTAAGAGTCTCTGCAACGGTAAAGCTCGTGGGCAAGACCGGCGTTGAAATGGAGGCGCTGACAGCGGTCTCTGTTGCCTGCCTCACAATATACGACATGGCGAAGGCCGCCGACAAAGCCATGATTATTCAGGATATTCGGCTGTTGCGGAAGACCGGCGGCAAGTCCGGCGACTGGTCGGCCGATCCAATCAACGGGAACTGACATGGCAGCCCTCCTCCCCGTCAACGAAGCGCTGGCGCGGATCCTGGCCGGTGTCGATACGCTCGATTTCGAAATCGTTCCCCTTGCGGACGCAGGCGGCCGCGTCCTCGCCGAAGATCTTCACGCCAAGCGCCAGCAGCCGCCCTTTGCTGCCTCGGCGATGGACGGTTACGCCGTGCGCGCCGCGGATGTCACGACCGTGCCTGCGACCTTGCAATTGATCGGTCAATCCGCCGCCGGGCATGCTTTTGCCGGCACCGTCGGCCCAGGTGAGACAGTGCGGATTTTCACGGGAGCCCCGCTTCCCGACGGCGCGGACAGCGTCGTCATCCAGGAAAACACCGTTGCGCATGGCGAGCGCATCGAGATCGCCGAGCCTATCGAACAGGGCAAGAATATCCGCAAGGCCGGGTTGGACTTCAATGAAGATGACGTGCTGCTTGAGGCAGGACGTGTGCTCGATGCGGGCGCGCTGGCTCTTGCCGCATCGGGCAATCATCCGGCTGTCCCGGTCGTGCGCCGGCCCCGCATCGCAATCCTTGCGACGGGCGACGAACTGGTTGCTCCCGGCGAAGATATGCGACCTGACCAGATCGTCGCATCGAACAGTTTCGGCCTTGCGGAAATCGTACGCCAGGCGGGCGGCCTCGCCATCGATCTTGGTATTGCCGAAGACCGCGCCGAAGCCCTGAGCGCAGCTTTCGACCGCGCCACGGCCGCCGACGCTGATGTTGTCGTGACCCTCGGCGGCGCATCCGTCGGCGATCATGATCTCGTCCAGCCCGCGCTCGCTGCGCGCGGCATGGTCCTCGATTTCTGGAAGATCGCGCTGCGGCCCGGCAAGCCGTTGATGTTCGGCCGTCTTGACGGTACCCGGATTCTCGGGCTTCCCGGCAATCCCGTATCCAGTCTCATCTGCGCGCATATCTTCCTCGTGCCGCTTATCCGCGCGTTCAGCGGTCTTGCACACGAGCCGGATATGCGCAGCGCCGAACTCGGGACAGACATGGCGATGAACGACCAGCGACAGGACTATGTGCGGGCTCGCGTCATACGGCAGCCGGACGGCACGCTCGTCGCCACGCCCTTCGCGCTGCAGGATTCCTCGATGCTGAAGTTCTTCGTCGAGGCAAATGGCCTGATCGTGCGCAAGCCCTTTGCGCCGGCCGCGCCCGCGGGGTCGCCCTGCGAAGTCTTGATGTTGCGCTAGGGCAACGCTTTAAGGTTGTTGAATAGGTGCATGCCTTGGGATCTATGGACCAAGCAAACTTAGTTTGTTAAGATTTTTAAGTTGATTCGGTTGTCTATTTAAGTAATGCAACCATTGGTTGTACACATTTAGTAATTTTGTTGAGTAACTTCCCGCCACTACGGGCCATTTGAATAACTATTGAGAGGTTTTTAGTGCCTTTGTTCGGGCGCTTATCATAAGTTTTCTTCGTGACGTAAGTTTATATTTCACGGCCTATAATTTATTGCTCAAGGTATTTTACATTGATCGTATTGATGAAAATTGCCTGCTTTTGGGCCAATTTGTCAAAATATTTTCTAACAATGATCCTTGCGGGACTCCTGGCATGGGGGCTGCAAGGCGTGGCGCAGGCCCAGGTGCAGCGCAGCATCATCAATCAAGGCTTCGAAGAGCCCGTGATCGGAGTCATAGTTTGCTATGCGACCATCCGAGAAAGTCTCGTTCCCGGCTGGAGTACATCCCACACAACGACAGGGAAACCACAGGGGACCTGTCCGTCGGTGAAGCCCTTCGGAAGTCTCCTAGGAGGAAGTGGTGGCTTCATAGAGATTTGGCGATCGGGGTATAGTGGCTTTACTTCGTCGGAAGGGAACCAGTTTGTCGAACTGAACGCCGATGAGTCCTCGCGACTGTACCAGACCGTTTGTCTCGTTAACGGAGAAACTTTCAACTGGCGCTTCGCGCACCGCGCGCGCCTCGCCGGCGAGGAGACTATATCTTTCAACATTTCTCCGACATCAAATCCGGCCGGGCTGGCCACCAACGCCACAGAAATTGTGTCAGATATCGCGAAAAAGGCGGATGGCTGGAAAAAACGCAGCGGCACTTTCACATATACGGGTGAATCCGGCTTGCAGACTCTGGGGTTCAGATCGAGCGACTCGGGCAGTAACGGAAACTTTCTCGACGACGTTCAAATAGAGTTGACGCCATATGTCGAGTTGCAGCCCGGTGAGAGCAGCGGTGCGGAAAGCATCGGTTCAGCAAATCTCCCGACGCTACGTCTCGCCGGTACTTTGACCAAACCACTGACATTGACGGTCAGCGTCAGCGGTACGGCAACACTCGGAAAAGACTTCACAACGCCTAACGGGACAGACAAGTTTACAGTCGATATCCCCGCCGGTGACTATGACGGAACCAACGGCGTTGCAAGCGGTATCAAGGTCACAAACGACAGCGATATCGAGTCGAACGAAACGATTATTCTTACAATCGAGGCAAATAGCGCCGCTTACACGCTCGCGAGTACGACGACGTGCGGCGGCAAATCGACGACCACCACGAAGTATACAATACTGGATGACGACGCGCGTATTACGGTCAAGAAGCAACTGACGGGCAAACGGGTCAACCCAACCGATCAATTCAAGCTGTTTGTCGCTGACGCCAGCAAGGTCGCCCTGGCGGCCACCACGACGACGGGCACCGGTACGACGGTAACCGGCTTTGCGACAGCAAATGTCGTGGGCGGTTCAAAGTATACTGTGATGGAGTCGGCTTCCGGCGCCGCGGAAACACCCTATCTCGTTGAGTCATATGAATGCGTGAATGCAAATGCGGCGTCCGGGACTGCCCTTCCATCGGGAAAAACGCTGACCAGCTTCGATATCACCCCCGCAGTCGGGGACGATATTACCTGCACGTTCAAGAACGCCCCCTATACTTACGCCCTGACATTGGTGAAGTCGGTCACATTCGGCAACTTCTTCACCAAGCTTAATGAGAGGATCACCTATAGCTACACCGTCACCAATTCCGGCAATATACCGATTACAGATCCAATAGGGATTTACGACGACAAAATCCCTGCCATGACGTGTCCATCCCTCCCGGCTGGTGGACTTTTACCAAACGCGTCGCTGGTATGCTCGGCCACGTATTCCGTAAAGCAGGCCGATCTTGACGCGAACAAGATAACCAATATCGCGCACGCCGCAATCGGGAAGATCGAATCCGCCCGAGTGTCAGCCACGGCTTACCGCGCTCCTGCACTGGGTTTGGACATAAAGATCACGCCCAACCCCTACGCGGCCGTCGGCGCCAAGATCGTCTACACATACACCGTGACCAATATCGGCAATTTGGCGATCACCAAACCCATTCTAATCACGGATGACAAATATACGGTGAAGTGCAATCCGCTGCCGGCGGGCGGGTTGGCTGCAAAAGCCACGCTGACCTGTACCGCCGAATATACTGTCAAACAGGAGGACCTCGACGCCGGCAAGATCGTCAATATAGCGTCGGCCACCAGCCAAGGCGTTCCTCCCTCTGTCCCGGTAACCGGAACCGCATTGGCAGAGCAGAAACAGGGGCTGACGTTAGAGAAAAAGGTGGCTGGCGGGCTGAAAACTTATGCTGCCGTGGGTGAAAAAATCACTTACGACTATACGGTCAGCAATACCGGCAACGTGACGATCACTAAACCGATCAGCGTCACCGACGACAAGATCGGTAATGTCACATGCCCGAATCTGCCCAGCCCGCCGACGCCGAAGGGGAGTGTGGTCGATGGCAAGCTTGCGCCGGGCGTAAAGATCGTCTGTACGGCAGAATACCTTGTGACTCAGGACGATCTCGATGGTGGCAGCGTCACCAACAAGGCGCAGGCAACCGACGGCGTCATAAAATCAAACGAAGTGCTCGTAACGGCGGCAGCCACACAGGCTCCCGCGCTGAAACTTGAAAAGACAATCACGACCGGCGACCCTTTCAAGGCGGTCGGCGACAAGGTGGGCTATAGTTACAAGGTCACAAATACCGGCAATGTGACGATCACCAAGCCGATCAGCATCAGCGACAACAAGATCGGAAAATTCGCCTGCTCCGCCCCGACCGACGCCGCACTCAAGCCCGGCGATATACTGACCTGTGCCGCCGACTACAGCGTAACCCAGATAGATCTCGATACTGGCAGCGTCACCAATAAAGCGCAGGCTACCGACGGCGCCACCAAGTCGCCCGAAGTGTTCGCGACGGCCACGGCCACGCAGGCTTCTGCGCTGAAGCTCGAAAAGACAATCACGACCGGCGACCCTTTCAAGGCGGTCGGCGACAAGGTGAGCTATAGCTATAAGGTCACCAATACCGGCAATTTGACGATCACCAAGCCGATCAGCATCAGCGACAACAAGATCGGTAATGTCACCTGTCCGAGTCTGCCCAGCCCGCTGACGGTGAAGGGGAGCGTGGCCGACGGCAGGCTTGCGCCCGGCGGAATATTGACTTGCACCGCCGACTACAGCGTCCTTCAGGCCGATCTCGATACTGGCAGCGTCACAAATAAGGCGCAGGCAACCGACGGCGTCGTCAAATCAAACGAAGTGGTCGTAACGACGGCAGCCACACAGGCTCCGGCGCTAAAGCTCGAAAAGTCGATCACAACCGGCGACCCTTTCAAGGCGGTCGGCGACAAGGTGAGCTATAGCTATAAAGTCACCAATACCGGCAACGTGACAATCACCAAGCCGACCTTCGACGACAAGACCTTCACCGCGCTCTATACGCTGAAACAGGCCGATATCGATGCCGGCAAGGTCGACAATGCCGCCACCGTCACCGCCACGCTGCCGTCGGGCGGCGACATCAGCAGCGACGGGGGCGTGACGACGCCGATCACGGCAGCGCCGGGGCTGGTGCTGGAGAAGAAGGTCGCATCGCCATCCGGCACAACCGCCGGTTCCACCATCGCCTATAGCTTCACCGTCAAGAACACCGGCAATGTGACGCTGAAGAATATCCGGCTCACCGACAAGCTTGTCGATGCCTTGGTCAGCGGCGATCCCATTGCCGAGCTTGCCCCCGGGGCTTTCGACGACAAGACTTTTACCGCACTCTATACGCTGAAGCAGGCCGACATCGATGCCGGCAAGGTCGACAATGCTGCCACCGTCACCGGTACGCTGCCGTCAGGCAGCGATATCAGCAGCGACGGCGCCGTGACGACGCCGATTGTGGCCGCGCCGGGGCTGGTGCTGGAAAAGAAGACTGGACCGCCATCCGGCAATACGGTCGGCTCGACCATCACCTATAGCTTCACCGTCAAAAACACCGGCAATGTGACGCTGAAGAACATCCGGCTCGGCGCCCTCGCCGCCGTCACCTATGAGCCGACAGCGGAGGATAGTTACTATCTCGGCTACCGCCTCGACCCCGACCGTGCCTTTGACCTCGACCGTACCTACGATCTCGATGGGACTGATTACGGCGCGATCGTCATCGGTGCGCGGCGCAAGCTCGACGATTATTGGTCGACCTATGCTGAAAACAATTATGACCTGTTCGGAAGGCGCAATTCGCTCGCCCAAACCTACGGTGTCGTCTATACGCCCGATGCCAAATGGACGGTCGATGGCGGGCTCGAGATCGGCACAGTCGAAGACGATACGATCGATCCCTCCACAAATCTCGAACGTTCCGATTTCGACCGCAAGGCGATCTCCCTGTCGGTCGGCTACAAGGATGAGGATCGCATTGCCGCGCGCATTCGCGGTGAGACTCGTTTCGAAGATTCCGACGATGATACCCGCGATCTCAACACCTACCTCTTCGCCACGGGATTCAGCTGGAAAACGAACGACAACTGGCGGCTGCTCGCCAATATCGATTCAGTTCTCTCGGACTCGAACGGTGATGGTTCGTTCAGGGATGGCGACTATGTCGAAGCCTCGCTCGGTTATGCCTATCGTCCGGTCACGAACGACCGGCTGAACGCCCTTTTCAAATATACCTGGCTTTACGATCTTCCGGGCGAGGATCAGGTCAGCGCGGTGACCGGCGACGAATATGGGCCGGCACAGCGCAGCAACATTCTTTCCGCCGATTTCACCTACGATCTCGTTCCATGGCTCTCAGTCGGCGCGAAATACGGCTTCCGCTACGGCGAAGTGCGCGAGCGGCTTCAGGATGATCTCGACGAATTCTCCGATTGGCAGACTTCCTCAGCGCATCTCGGCATTGTTCGAACCGATTTTCATATCGTCAAGAAATGGGACGCCTTGCTTGAAGGGCGCGTCATGTATATGGCCGAAGCGGATACGACGGATCTTGGTGTGCTCACCGCCGTTTATCGCCACGTCGGCGAGAACTTCAAGGTCGGTGTCGGCTACAATTTCGGCAATTTCTCCGACGATCTGCGCGACCTGACGCTCAACGACCGCGGTGTCTTCTTCAACGTCGTCGGTAAGTACTGACACATCGTCATCATTTGCGTCGCTGTGGTACCGGCAATGAGTCATTTCCGCGATTTCGATATCGGCGCACTCCTTCTACACGACATATTAATACTTGTGGAACACAACTGGAACAGATAGTGTTTGTTCTGGTTTTGTTTTTCCGATTCCGTTTCGAAGGATCGCCGATGCTCACGCGTAAACAACACGAACTTCTGCTCTTTATCCATGAGCGCCTGAAGGAAACCGGCATCCCTCCATCCTTTGACGAGATGAAGGATGCATTGGACCTTGCGTCCAAATCAGGCATACATCGGCTGATAACAGCGCTCGAGGAACGTGGGTTCATTCGCCGGCTTGCTAACCGCGCGCGGGCACTGGAAGTTCTGCGCTTGCCGGATTCGATTGCGCCTGGCCTCAATGCGCAAAAGAAATTTTCGCCAAGCGTGATCGAGGGCAGCCTCGGCCGCAATGTCACCCCGCCCCGCCCGCAGCCGCGCGCTTCGGATGACGACGGCGCGCCGACGATCATCAACATACCCGTCATGGGCCGGATCGCGGCCGGTGTGCCAATATCCGCCATCCAGAACCAGACGCATATGATCGGCCTGCCGCCAGACATGATCGGCAGCGGCGAGCACTACGCGCTGGAGGTCAAGGGCGATTCCATGATCGAGGCGGGCATCTTCGACGGCGATACAGTCGTCATCCGACGCGGCGACACCGCCAATCCCGGTGAAATCGTGGTTGCGCTCGTCGATGACGAAGAGGCAACCTTGAAGCGCTTTCGGCGCAAAGGGGCGTCGATTGCTCTCGAGGCCGCCAATCCGGCCTATGAGACGCGCATATTCGGGCCGGATCGGGTGCGCGTGCAGGGCAAGCTGGTCGGTTTGATCCGCCGTTACTGATGTATCGGGTCTTCCTGATCGTCTGCCGGTGGCTTGGTCTTTGCAGCACGCCGTTGCAGTTTTTGCTCCGCAAGATTGCGGGCCGTGCGGGAAAAGACCCGATAGGCGTTCCATGGGCGCTGCGGGGAGCCCACGGCGTAGATAATTTGCGCAGACTGTAGGCGTGCCCGCAGTTGTTCTTCAGCAAGTGCAGCCGCACCAAGTCCGGACGGTGGATCGGCATTGCTTTCACCGAGCCTTATTTCTGCGGAGCCGCGTAACGCCAACTCCTGCGCGGTAATTACAAGAACGTCCCCCGAGTCGCAGGTTGCAGCGGGACCGGTGAAGGCAAGGACGACGATATCGCCCTCGGCACAAGCCGTTGATTTTTTGGTCGGATCATCCGTATAGGCGACGATGAGGCCGCCGGTTTCTCGTGCGAGGCACACGCCGTCGGCGCACTCAAACTGCCCGTCGGTCGGCGGTGCACCATTCTTTGCCGGCGTGAGCACTTGACTTGCGCCGTACCCCTGCTGCCAGTTATCGAGGGTGAACCGGCTTGCGGTCGCGCGGTTCACTGTCAGTGCGTCATCAGGGGCACTTAAGGCAACGAGTTTGCCCTCTTCGGCAATCACGATATCCGGCGGACGTGCCGAGAGGAGCGGTGCTATCGCCAGGGCCATCACGGCGAATCCGACGAGCCGCAGCCGTGTTGTCAGCAACATGAGCAGGACCAGTCCCGCGGTCATCAAAAGCAGGCTCGTTTGCGGCATTGATCCGAAATTGCCGCTTGGCGAATGCGCGCTGACCATCTTCGCGATCGCAATGACCCATTCGATGCCGCGTTCCATGACCGCAAACGGCAGCCAATCGAGATCAAATGGCATCGCAAGAACAGCAAGCACCGCAAACGGCATCACAAAGATCGAGACAACGGGCAGCGCCAGCGCGTTGCCCACAAGCCCAAGCGGCGCTGTGTTGTTGAAATGGTAGGCGGCGAAGATCGAGCTCGCCGTCCCGGCAACCAACGAAGTCATGGCGATGGCGCCGACATGGCTTGCCGCCATCATCGGCAAACGCAGAAGCAATCCCTCGCCTTTCGTCCGGTTTGACCTGTTCTTCCGGCGCGATCTCCATCCGTAATATGCAATGAGCGCGCCCGTCGCCGAATATGACATCTGGAAACTCGGTCCGAGAATTTCATGCGGAAGCAGCGCTATCGTGATCAAAGCGCCGATGGCGAGATTGCGCATGGAGATTGCCGCGCGATCGGCCATCATGGCAATGAGCATCACCGCCAGCATCACAAAACTGCGCTGTGCCGCTACGTCAGCGCCAGAGAGCAGGAGATAGAAACCGGAACCGGCAAGGGCGACGAATGCCGCCAGTTTTTTCATCGGAAAGCGGGCTGCAAAGCCGGGGAAGAGGGCCATGCTCGCGCGCAGCGAGCCGACGATGATGCCGGCGACCAGCGCCATGTGAAATCCGGAAATCGAAAGAATATGCGAAAGCCCGCTCAGTCGCATTGCGTCGTTGGTCGCCTCGCTGATGCCGTCGCGCTGGCCGGTGATCAGCGAAGCTGCAATATCGCCGGGTTCCCCCTTGATACGGGAAAGCACGCGCTGGGTAAGTTGTTGGCGGATATTGGCGACCGTTTGCCAGGCTTGAGAAGTATGCGCCTCGTCGGCTGGCACTGCGGCGGCGAGTTGAGGTTTGCCAAGGAAAAAACCATTTGCGCCTATGCCCTTATAGTAATTATTGAATGCAAAATCGTAATTGCCGGGCCGTACCGGACCTTGCTGCGGCCGCAGGTGGACGAGGCCCTGCAGTCCTGTGCCGATTATCGTTCCGGCCGGCACGGATCGCGCCGACACGACAACCCGTTGCGGCGAATAGCGGAGTGTCGGCCGCTCGCTTGCGACGATGTCGAGGGTGACGCGCCACCCGCCTCTTGCGTCTCGGGCCATGGTCACGACGCGCCCGGTCAAACGGGTGGTAATCTCCGACCCCAGCATCCTCGTGTCCGCACGCATGGTTTCGAGCTTGCCGGCGACCATTCCCGCGACAACGGCAACCGCAAAGGCGAGCGCCAGTCTGGTCCTCGGACGAGCGTGTGCGAGCTGCATCAGCCCGACAAGCAGGGTCAGCCCGAACAAAATGGCGCTCAGCCTCGGCTCCGCCGATGCGCCGAAATAGATGATGGCGCCGATGCCGCAACACACCGGGAGAAACAGGAACAGGGTGCCGCGCTCGATTTCCTGGCTAAAAAGCGTCGGCGCTGCGACGAAGGCGCGCCTCGTCGCCGCCATGGCAATCGCCATAAGTCGCTTACCCGCAGAGAGTTCAGTCCCCCGCCCCAGAACGCCCGTTTCTGTCCCTGGATAGGTCGCAACGGCGTTACCAGTGTCGTGAGCACTGAAAAAGAATAGCCGCTCATCGATTTTTGATCTGGTCTGCGGCTCCTCCATTTGCCCCCAAGCACCAATACGCTTGCACCTCAGCGGTGCTATGCTACATGAACGCCAGATCAATTCGATTGGACGTTCGTCTGATAGCGCGACGCGTCCCTGGAGCTCCCATGTCGTCCCCTGTCGTTACACGTTTTGCCCCATCCCCTACCGGCTACCTCCACATTGGCGGTGCCCGCACGGCACTGTTCAACTGGCTCTATGCAAAGCATACGGGCGGCAAGATGCTGCTGCGGATCGAGGACACGGATCGCGAACGTTCGTCAGATGCGGCAGTGACCGCCATCCTCGACGGTTTGACCTGGCTCGGCCTCGATTGGGATGGCGAGGCTGTGTCCCAATACGCCCGCGCCGGTCGCCATCGCGAGGTCGCCGAGGAACTCGTTGCCAAGGGCAAAGCCTATTATTGCTACGCATCGCCGGCCGAACTTGAAGAAATGCGCGAGAAAGCCCGCGCCGAAGGCCGGCCGCCGCGTTATGACGGACGCTGGCGCGACCGCGATCCCAAGGAAGCACCTGAGGGCATCAAGCCGGTCATTCGGGTCAAGGCGCCGCAGGAAGGCGAGACTGTCGTGCACGATCAGGTGCAGGGCGACGTGCGTTTCCCCAACAAGGATCTCGACGATTTCATCATCTTGCGCTCAGATGGCACGCCTACCTATATGCATGCAGTGGTCGTTGACGACCACGACATGGGCGTTACGCATATCATTCGCGGTGACGACCACCTGACCAACGCAGCGCGTCAGACCGTTATTTATAACGCCATGGGTTGGGATGTACCGGTTATGGGCCATATTCCACTCATTCACGGCGCGGATGGCGCCAAGCTTTCGAAGCGCCACGGTGCGCTCGGGGTTGAGGCGTATCGCGCAATGGGCTACCTGCCCGCCGCACTGCGCAATTATCTCGTTCGCCTGGGCTGGAGCCACGGCGACGACGAGATCATGTCGGACGCACAGATGATCGAGTGGTTCGAGATATCGGACATTAATCGCGGTGCCTCCCGCTTCGATTTCCAGAAGCTCGAGGCAATTAACGGCCATTATATGCGCATCACGGACGATGCCGCGTTGGTCGAGGCCATGATCGCCATCCTGCCCGAGATCGAGGGCGGCGAAGCAATTCTCGCCCGGCTCAACGATACGACGAGGCAGCAACTCGTGGCGGCCATGCCCGGCCTCAAGGAGCGCGCAAAGACGCTTGTCGAACTCGCCGATAGCGCGAAATATCTTTTCGTTGATCGTCCGCTGACGCTCGACGACAAGGCAGCGGCACTGCTGAATGACGAAGGTTTGGGCGTGCTGGCCGGCGTGTTGCCCGAGCTTGCTGCGGTCGATGACTGGACGGCGTCCGCGCTCGATGCCGCAGTGCGGGTCTATGCCGAAAAAACCGGGCTCAAACTCGGCAAAGTGGCACAGCCGCTGCGTGCCGCATTGACAGGAAGAGCAACGTCTCCGGGTGTTTTTGACGTGCTTGAGGTGCTCGGGAGGGACGAATCCCTCGGCCGGATCAAGGACCAGGTAAAAGGATGAGAAGTGCGTCCTCCAGGCGCATTTTTGCATTGCAACATCGCGCCGTTTGAGTACGGTGTCGTGCCTGAGGAATTCACGATCTACGGCCTCGCTTGAGGCAAGTGCTTTTGCGCTGGATCAGCGCAAGCTGAAGCAAGAAAGGAACGGCAATGTCTGAAAACAACGTCAACATCGATCTAAATGGTCACCAGTTCTCAATGCCCGTGCGCAAGGGGACCATTGGACCGGATGTCGTGGACATTGGGACACTCTACAAGAACACGGGCGCCTTTACCTATGATCCCGGTTTCACGTCCACGGCGTCCTGCGAGTCGCAGATAACCTATATCGACGGCGATGAAGGCATCCTGCTGCACCGCGGCTATCCTATCGAGCAACTGGCCGAGCATGGCGATTTTCTCGAAGCCTGCTATCTGCTGCTCTACGGCGAACTGCCGACGAAGAGCCAGAAGGCCGATTTCGATTACCGCGTGACGCATCACACGATGGTGCACGAGCAGATGTCGCGTTTCTTCAGTGGTTTCCGCCGCGACGCGCATCCCATGGCGGTCATGGTCGGCTGCGTCGGCGCGCTGTCCGCGTTCTACCACGACTCGACCGATATTTCCGATCCGCATCAGCGCATGGTCGCCTCGATCCGCATGATCGCCAAGATCCCGACCCTCGCTGCCATGGCCTACAAGTACCACATCGGCCAGCCATTCGTTTATCCGCGCAACAACCTCGATTTCGCGACGAACTTCCTGCACATGTGCTTTGCCGTGCCCTGTGAAGACTATGTGCCAAATCCAGTGCTTGCACGCGCGATGGACCGGATCTTCATTCTTCATGCGGATCATGAGCAAAACGCGTCGACGTCAACCGTGCGCCTCGCAGGCTCTTCCGGCGCAAACCCGTTTGCGTGTATCGCAGCAGGCATCGCCTGCCTGTGGGGTCCTGCCCATGGCGGCGCCAACGAAGCCGCACTCAACATGCTCGGCGAAATCGGCTCGGTCGACCGCATTCCGGAGTTTATCGCCCGCGCCAAGGACAAGAACGATCCGTTCCGCCTTATGGGATTTGGCCACCGGGTCTACAAGAACTACGATCCGCGCGCGAAGATCATGCAGCAGACCACCAAGGAAGTGCTTGGCGAACTCGGCATTAAGGACGATCCGCTGCTCGACGTTGCCATGGAGCTCGAGAAAATCGCGCTAACGGATGAATATTTCATCGAAAAAAAGCTTTATCCGAATGTCGACTTCTATTCGGGTATCACATTGAAGGCTCTCGGCTTCCCCACCACCATGTTCACCGTGCTCTTCGCTGTGGCACGTACGGTTGGCTGGATCGCCCAGTGGAAGGAAATGATCGAGGATCCGCACCAGAAGATCGGTCGTCCGCGCCAGCTCTACACCGGTGCGACACAGCGAGACTATGTAAGCGTCGAGAATCGCAAGTAATCTGCCTGCAGCCGTAATGAATAAAGGGCGCCGTTTGGCGCCCTTTTTTTGCTGGCCGGATTTTTAATCGCGCTTTGCCAGCTCGAGCACTTTTTGCGCTGCGATTTCACCGGACGGGCGCTCAGTCTGCATCAGGCTGGCAATCTTGTCGAAACTTTCGAGCTGGGCGCTGCGGCGATGGCCGGGAACCAGCAATTGTTCGAGCTGGCGGGCCAGAGATCCAGCGCGAACGAACACGTTAAAGTATTCCGGCACGACCGGTGCATCTGCGATGATGTTCGGCAGAGCCGCGCTCCAGATGGTAATGCGCGGTGCCAGAAAGGTGCGCGCGAGCCAGTCCGGCCGGTAAGAGAGAACGGTCGGGATGCGGGCGAGCGCAAGCTCAAGCGACACGGTGCCGGACGCCGCAAGCGCGGCATCGGCGGCCGCAAAAGCATGCAGACGCTGCGCCTCGCCGACGACTATGTCCGGCTGGATTTTCCAGCCCGCTGTAAGCTCCCTGACCAGTGGCTCGATCTTCGGCAGAGTGGGCAGCGTTACCTTGATCTGGTTGCCGCGTTTGGCGAGAAGTTCGATGGCTTCTCCAAACGGCTCCGCAAGGCTCGTTACCTCGGACCGGCGCGATCCCGGCAAGACAACGAGATTCTTTTCGGTGCGTTCGCCAAGCTGCGCTTCGCGCGAGCGGTTCTGCCGGGCAGCTTCAAGAAGCGGCGCGTGCGAAACGAGCCGATGGCCGACATAGGTCGCAGGCGGACCGTCAAGATCCTTCAAGGCCTCCACTTCGAAAGGCAGGATTGCAAGCACATGGTCGATATAGGATCGCATCGCCTTGGCCCGTTCCGGTCGCCAGGCCCAGACTGAGGGGCTTATGTAGTTGACGATAGGGATCGAAGGGTCGGCCGCCCTCACCTTGCGCGCTACACGATGAGTGAAGTCGGGGCTGTCAATGATCACCAGGCAATCGGGTTTGGCGGCGACAATCGCATTGGCAAGTTGAGATATGCGCCGGATGAGTTGCGGCAGCTTCTTGACGATGGCACTCAGACCCACAAGGGCGATTTCATGCTGGTCGAACAGGCTGTCGAGGCCAAGCGCGGCAAGATGCTCGCCGCCAACGCCTGTCAGCGTCACGTCGCCGGGGAAGCTGCGACGCAGCGCCTCGACGAGATCGGCACCGAGCAGATCACCGGATTCTTCGCCCGTGACGATCGCGAGGCGCAGCGGTTTTTCAACTGCCATCGGTGCGCGTCTCCTGGACAAAGGTCTCGACAAACAGGCCGGCCTCGTTGGCGGCCTTTATCGTTTCCTCGTAGCCGAGGATCAATGTACGCCCGCTCTCGATGGCGATGCCCTTGAGGCCAGCCTTTGCGGCATTCTCAATGGTGCTGATGCCGATCGCCGGAAGATCCGCCCGCACCTCCTGTTGCGGCTTGGCGCATTTGACGAGCACGCCGCCCGTGCTGTGTATGCGCTTCGCCAGACGCAACTCAGCGACGCGCTGCAGCATTGCGTCGGTGCCTTCGACCCCCTCGAGCGCAACCACGCGGCCACCCACCGCAACGGCCCCCTGGCCGATATCGAGCGCACCGATGGCGGCAGCAGCCCGCCGAGCGGCCTGCATATTGGCGATGCTGTCCTGATCCGGCTGTTTGTGCGTAAGCGTCGATGGCTCAGGCGTTAGAATATCAGGGACGATCTCATGGGCGCCCACAACCCGAAATCCATAGGATTCGATGGTGGCGATAACGGCGCGCAGAAGCCCGTCATCACCAAGCCGGAACGCGCGCAGGAAGCGGTAGAGGGCCACAAGGTTGCCGTTGCCCGGGCGCAGGGCGTGGCGAAACTCCGGGCGGTGACGAACGCCGCCCGCCAGTACCACGTTCGTGATGCCTTCGGCCTTCAGGATCCTGACGAGCCCACCGAGTTCGACGATGGAAATCTCGGCGTGTTTTCCCTGATAGATCGATGGCTCCGCCTCGCCCTTGATGGCGATCATCAACGGATCGGCGCCCTGCTTTCGCAGGCTCTCCGCCACGGCCAGAGGCAGTTGTCCGTTGCCCGCGACGATGGCTGTCCTGCCTGAAATCGCAGGAGGCGCTTTAACTGTTGTCGTCACTGTCACTGATCTCGATAGCGGAATCGAGCGGCGGCGTGCAGTAAGCGCGCTTGGTATCAGTGGTGATGAAATCGATCAGGTCCGCGACAGCCGGCGAATCCGGATAGGCAGCGCGAACATCGTCTGCCCTCGCCCTGATCGACTTCGTACGATCGAATAGCATGCGCACGGCGTGACGGAGCTTGTGAATCTCCGGACGGGCCATGCCAGACCGCTTCATGCCAATGATGTTCAGTCCACCAAGATAGGCGTGGTTGCCGATTGCCATTCCATAGGGCACGAGATCACTTGCCAGCGCCGCAAGCCCGCCAATGAAGGCATGGTGGCCAACGCGCACAAACTGATGAATGCCGGCGCCGCCGCCGATAATCACATTATTGCCGATGGTGACATGGCCGCCGATCATGACATTGTTGGAAAAGGTCACGTTGTCGCCGATGATGCAATCATGCGCGACATGCGCATAGGCCAGGAACATGCAGTTATCGCCGACCGTGGTTATGCCGCGGCTTCCGTCCGTGCCGCGGTGCATGGTGACGCCTTCGCGGATGACGCAGTTCTTGCCGATGACGAGGGTCGTGCGACCACCCTTATGCTTGGTGTTCTGCGGCTCGCCGCCGAGTACGGCGTTCGGATAGACCTTCGCGCCATTCCCCAGCGTCGTCGGTCCCATGATGACCACGTGGCTCAGGAGTTCGACATCATCGCCGATAACGGCATCGGGACCCACATGGCAGAACGGGCCGATCGAAACCCTCTCACCAATGACTGCGCCCGGCTCGATGATCGAGGTCGGGTGAATAATGGACAAGGACATCAGGCGCCGGTCTCATCTTCATCAGGGAAACTCACCATCGCGGCGACTTCGGCTTCCGCTACCTTGAAACCATCAACCTCGGCAATGCATCCATATTTATGGATGTTGCCCCGCTGCTTGAGCTTGGTGACGCGCAGTTTCAACTGGTCGCCCGGAACGACCGGCTTTCTGAACTTGGCATTGTCGATGGTCATGAAGAAGACCTTGCCCGGCTTGCCGCTGCCATTATGAAACAGCACGATTGCGCCGGCTGTCTGCGCCATGGCTTCGATGATCAAAACACCAGGCATGATCGGCAGTTCAGGAAAGTGTCCGGCAAAATGTGGTTCGTTGATCGATACATTCTTGATACCGGTGGCCGAAACGTCACGATCGATATCGACGATGCGATCGATCAGCAGAAATGGATAACGATGCGGCAGGTTCGCAAGAACCTTCTGGATGTCGGCAACGCCGAGACTGTCCACCTTCACATTGTCACTCATCTGAACCGCTCTCCTTCTTGGTCCTCGTCATCGCACGAACGCTGGCGATTTCACGAAACCACTGCTTGAATGGCTGGGCGGGCGCGCCGGCCCATCTTTCGCCATCCGGAATATCATTCATCACGCCGCTCGCCGCCGCAATCTCGACGCGCGATCCAATGTTGACGTGATCAGCAATGCCGACGCTTCCTCCGAGCCTCGTCATATCGCCGAGTTCAACGCTGCCGGAAATGCCACATTGTGCGGCTATAACACAATGACGCCCGATGCGTACATTGTGAGCAATCTGCACGAGGTTGTCGATTTTAGTGCCTTCTCCGATGACCGTATCCGCCAGTGCCCCCCGGTCTACCGTGGTATTCGCGCCAATCTCCACATTGTCCTGGATAATGACGCGGCCAAGCTGCGGCATCTTTTCCAGCCCTGCCCTGCCAGCGACATAGCCGAAGCCATCCTGTCCGATACGCACGCCAGGATGCAGCAGCACGCGATTGCCAAGAAACGCGTACTGGATGGACGAATTTGGTGCCACGTAGCAATCGCGGCCGATCTTGCAGCCATTGCCGATGACAACGTTCGCCGCAATCACCGTGCCCGACCCGATCGATACATTGCTGCCGATAATCGCGCCGGGCTCGATCGTTACATTGTCTTCGATTTCAGCGGACGGATCGACGATTGCATGCTCGGAGATACCTGTCTGGCCACTCCACAAATGCGCTGTGACGGCATTCGGGTAGAGCGCACGGCCAATCGCAGCAAAATCCTGTTGGGGATGCCGCGTCACAATGACGGCGACGTTCTTTGGGACACTGCCCTTGATCTCATCGGTGCAAAGGATTCCCGCCGCCTTCAATCCCGCGAGATTGTGCGCATGTTTCTTGCTTTCGACGAAAACAAGCGCATCAGGCCCAGATTCCGTGATGGAAGCCAAACGCTTCACAAGGCGATTGGCTAATGAGCCATCCACAAGTACGCCATTGGTCAGACCAGCGATCTGACCAATAGTCACATTCTTGAGTGGCTCATAAAAGATCGGATCGGCCATCGACTAACTTTCTCCCCCGGGGAAGTTTGTCCCCGGGAGGTCAGCAATCTATCAGAATTTGCTCGACATGCCGAAGTTGAAGTTCTGCTCCTGATCGCCGTCAACCTTCTTGACCGGGACCGCATAGTCGAAGCGCAGCGGGCCGAAGGGCGAGGCCCACATGATGCTTGCGCCAAGCGATGCGCGCCATTCGGAACCAGTGGTACCCTGCGCTTCCGGAAGGTCGTTACCATAGAGCGTTGCCGCATCCGCGAAGACCGCGCCACGGATGCCGAGGCTTTCCGGTATCACGGGCATCGGGAACTGCGCTTCCGCCGAAGCATTGAAGTAAGTCGTGCCGCCGAGGAAGCTGCCCTTCGAATCGGTAACGGTGGTATCGCGAGGACCGATACCGGCATATTTGAAGCCGCGGATCATTTCCGAATTGTTCTTGAACAAGTCGAACACGCGCAGATCTTCGTCGCCGAAGCCGGCAATATAGCCAGCACCGACACCGAGGAGGCCGACAATGTCCATCTCGTCAGACAAGGTCTTGTAGTACTGGCCCTTGAAGGTCGACTTCAGGAAGTTCGCGTCGCCCCCGAGACCCGCATATTCCTGATTGAACTTCGCATAGATACCGTCATGCGGGTTCTTGGTGTCGTCGATGGTGTTGTAGGTCAACGACCAGCTTACGGAGGACTTGATCCACGGGCTCTCTTCAGCCGCATCGATGAACGCCTGCGAGATTTCGGTCGGATCCGGGATGTTCGTGCCCGGGATCATCGCTTCGTCGTCGATCGTGTATTCTTCGCGCGACAGGTTATAGGCAACGCCTGCAACAAGTGCCTCCGAGATCGGCAGACCGAAACGGATCGTGCCACCGGTCACATCGGTTTCATACTTGTCGCTGACGCCGGACTGACGCTTGTAGATGTCGAAACCTGCCGCAATGCGCTGACCGAGGAAGTATGGCTCGGTGAACGACAGCGAGTAGGAACGGTTGTTGTCGAGACCGGCACCGGCAGCAATGCGGATATACTGGCCGCGGCCAAGGAAGTTGCGCTCGGTGATCGAGCCTTCCACCGTCGGGCCGGGATTTTCGCCGCCGGTCGTATAGCCACCACCGATCGAGAATTCGCCGGTCGATTTCTCGACGACGTCCACAACAAGGATCACCTGGTCCGGCTGCGAACCGGGAGCAGTCGAGATGTTGACGGTGGTGAAGAAATCAAGGGCTTCGAGCCGGCGCTTGGCGCGCTGGATGAGAACCTGATTGAAGGCATCGCCTTCGCTGACATCGAATTCGCGGCGAATGACGAAGTCCCGCGTCTTTTCGTTGCCGCGGATTTCGATGCGCTCGACATAGGCGCGCGGGCCCTGATCGATGGCGTAGGTAACAGAAATCGTATGATTCTCGAAGTTGCGGTCGCCGCGCGGTTCAACCTTGGCGAAGGCGTAGCCCTGACCGGCAACGCGTTCCGAAACCTTGATGATCGAATCTTCGACGTCTTTGGCGCTGTAGGTATCGCCTTCGCGCGTCTTTACGAGACCATTGAGCTGCGAGGTATCGACACCTTCAACCGAGCTTTCGATCTGGATCGGGCCGAATGTGTATTTCTCACCCTCTTCAACCGTGATGGTGATGGTATAGTCGTTCGTCGCCGGATCAAGATCGGCAGTCGAGGACACGACGCGGAAATCCGCATAGCCGCGGTTGTAGTAGAAGCGGCGCAGCGCTTCTTCGTCGGCGCGCAGGCGGTCTTCACTATAGACGTCGTTGCGGGTCAGCCAGGATAGCGGATTGGAACGCTTGGTCGAGATCACGTCGCTGAGGCGACGGTCGCCGAATGCCTGGTTGCCGACAAAATTGATTGCAGTGATCTTGGTGCGATCGCCTTCGTTGATCTCAAAAACGACATTAACGCGGCCTTCGCCGAGATCCATCGTGCGGGCGTTGACGGTCGCGTCGCTGCGGCCGACATTGCGATAGGCCGCGCGGACGGCTTCCACATCAGCATCAAGCGTTGCCTGATCGAACGAAGCGCGCGGCTTCAACTGAACGGCATTCTGCAGCTGCGGGTCCTTGATCTTCTTGTTGCCCTGGAAGATCACCTGGTTGACAACCTGATGCTCGGACACCTGCACGATAAGCGCGCCGCCTGCCTGGCTGATGCGCACATCGCTGAACAGGCCGGTAGCAAACAGACGCTTGGTGGCCTCATCGATATCGGCATTGGTGAAAGGCTTGCCGGGGGTAATGCCGAGATTGTCGCGCACCGTCTGGGCGTCGACACGAGCATTACCACGCACTTCAATGCGGCTAACTGTTGCTGCCTGCGCGACTGTTACGCCTGCAACCGTGGTCACGATCGCACCAGAACTTACCAGCGCCGCTGATATGGCGAGCGCCGACGCTGCACCAACAAATCTTGAACTTGCCGCCATAGGCCTTATGAACCTTCGTTTTCTCGTTGTCCCCGGGCGAGATCCCGGACTAAGCACTTACTCGCACACCGTCATAACCGGTTTTTACATACACGCAAGGCTTACGGTTAAAATCTGTTTACTTCACGCGAAAGCGTGGCATCCCTGCCACGCCAATAAGGGCTTATAGTAAACAGATCATGTCCATTTGCCAGCCCAAGCCTCTAATTTTCATCAATGTTTAATCTTTGTCACCGGCAGGCGAAGAGATCGTTAAAGATGACGAATCCCATGAAACCAAGCACGAGAAAGAAGCCAAAGCGGAAGAACAGCTCCTGAACTGCCGGTTTCACGGGCCTGCCGATGACTGCCTCTGCGGCGTAAAAGACGAGATGCCCGCCATCGAGCGGCGGCAACGGGAAAAGATTGAGGAGGCCAATTCCGATCGACAGCATCGCTGTCAGCTGTATAAGCCAGTCCACTCCCTGGCTAGCCGCCTGCCCCGCCATTGTCGCGATCTTTACGGGGCCACCGAGCTGGCATTTATCCTCGCGTCCGGCGAAGAATCGGCCGAAGAACTGCCCGGTGCGGGCCATGATGAACCCGCTTTCCCGCACAGCCTGCACAACTGATTCGACCGGGCCGTACTCAATGCGCCGGAAGTTGCCGAGTTCCTGACTGTTGACGACGCCGATCACTGCGATTTTGACAGTGTTCCCAAGCGGGTCCTTTTGTTCAGTCAATTCGGGCGTCGCCGTCAGCTTTACATCCTGTCCGTTGCGTTCGACGACGAAATCAAGCGAATCGCCGCCGCGCGAGGAAACGATGCGCTGAACATCGGCAAAGGTTTCAACCTTGTCGCCATCGACGCTTACAAACCGGTCGCCCGGCTGAAATCCTGCAACGGCTGCCGGACCTCCAGGTCGCACTTCCGCAACCATCGGATCGGCTACCATCTTGCCGTAGAGGGCGAAGAAGACGGAGAAGATCGCGATGGTGAGCAGGATATTGAACGCCGGTCCGGCAAAGACAGTCGCAGCACGCTTCCATACGGGCTGCGTATGGAAGGAAACGGCGCGCTCCTCGGCGCTCATCGCAGCGGCAGGCGCCGCGAGCGAACTCGTTACACCTTCGTCACCGGCGAATTTGACATAACCGCCGAGGGGAATGGCGCAGAGTTTCCAGCGCGTTCCCTTGCGGTCGTTGAATCCGATGAGCTCCGGTCCGAAGCCGACAGAGAAAGCCTTGACGCCGATACCGCACCAACGACCGACCAGATAGTGCCCCATTTCATGGACGAAGACGACGACAGTCAAAACTATCAGGAATGGCAGGATCGTGCCGATCAGTACGCTTTGTGTGCCAAAAAGGGTGTGCAGCATGTCCGTCTATGTATCCTCCGGGCTGCAACACATTGGCACGGCCCGTATCGGGCCTCAAAGCTCAGCCGTCTAGAAAAGTATGTCGTATGGCGTTTCCGGCGACACCAGAACTGCCCCGATGACGTATAGTAATGCTGCCGCAGCGACAAGCCCGTCGACCCGGTCCATCACGCCACCGTGACCGGGTATGAGGCGGCTCGAATCCTTGACGCCGAACTTTCGCTTCATCCACGATTCCCCAAGATCGCCGATCTGGGCGACCACGGACAGGAGCAGCGCGATGAGCGGAATGGGCACTCCGCCGGCAGGACCGATGAATGCCGCGCAGGCGACGCCGGCAGCGACACCGGCAGCCGCACCACCAATGGCACCCGCCCAGGTCTTGTTCGGTGAAAACCGCGGGGCAAGTTTGGGACCGCCGAGCGCCTTCCCGTTGAAATAGGCAAATATGTCGGTCGCCCAGACCACCGCAAACAGGAAAAGAATGGCGGCAAAGCCATCCCCCGTATCGCCGCGCAGCAAGGTAAGCGCGATGCAAGGCAGCCCCGCATAGAGGAGACCAGCCGCCGGCCAGTAGCCGGTCTCCCGTCGACCGACCGCGGCGATGATGAAGGCACCGCCGAACAGGATGGCCATCATCACGAACGTATCCTGGGCAAAAAGCAGCACGACCACGAGCAGCAGGAGGCAACCCCATGCCAGCCCCCGCGTCAAAGGAGTGGAGCGGTTCGTGATGATGAGCTGCCATTCATAGAATACGCTGATGCCGATTGCCGAGGCCAGGAGACCGAAGGCGAATCCGCCCATCCAGGTCATCGCCACGGCGATGACGATCAGGACAATCGCGCTCATGATGCGTTTTTGCAGATTGGAAAGGCCGCTTCCGAAGAAGGTCACAGAGCGATGTCCTGGGCTGTCACACCACCAAAGCGCCGTTCGCGCATCTGGAATGTCTCAATCGCTTCGGCGAGATTCGACGGTCGGAAATCCGGCCAATAGCAGGAAAGGAAGACGAACTCGGAATAGGCGGCCTGCCAGAGCAGAAAATTCGAAAGGCGCATTTCGCCGCTCGTGCGGATAATCACGTCGGGATCCGGGATGCCGGCCGTATCCAGGCGCGCTGTGATCGCCTCCGGGGTCACCGCATCGGCGGCAAGAACCCCGGCAGAGACGTCGGCAACCAACCGTTGAACCGCACGGGCAATCTCGTTGCGCGAGCCATAATTGAAGGCGATGACGAGCGTGAGACCGGTATTTGCGTCGGTCAGAGTCTCGGCTTCGGTCAGGAGCGCGCGAATGTCTTTCCCAAGCCCTTCGCGTTCGCCGATGATGCGCACTCGGACGTTCTCACGGTGCAGATCGGCCAGATCGCGCCTGATGAACAGCTTTAGCAAGCCCATCAGGTCGGAAACCTCGGAACGCGGCCGCGACCAGTTTTCCGACGAGAAGGCAAACAGCGTCATGAACGGGATGCCCATCTTGCCGGCAGCCCGGATGGTTTCACGCAGCGTCTCGACGCCAGCCTTGTGGCCTGCGGTGCGGGGCAGGCCCCTCGCCTTTGCCCAACGGCCATTTCCATCCATGATGATGGCAATGTGGCGTGGGATGGACATAGGCATTGACCTCCAGTTAGCGGATCGAGCACATCTCTTGCGAGATATTAGACCTGCATGATTTCCGCTTCTTTGGCTGCAACGACCTTATCCATTTCGGCAATGGTCTCGTCGGTCAGCTTCTGGACTTTTTCCGACAGGACGCGATTGTCGTCCTGGCTGATCGCGCCATCCTTTTCGAGCTTCTTCAACTCGTCCATGCCGTCGCGGCGGACGTGGCGCGCTGCAACCTTGGAATGCTCGACATACTGATGGGCGATCTTGACCAGTTCCTTGCGGCGCTGCTCATTGAGCTCCGGCAGTGGAATACGAAGATTGTTGCCGTCGGTGATCGGATTGAGACCGAGCCCTGCATCGCGAATTGCGCGCTCCACCTTGCCGACCATGGATTTGTCCCACACCGACACCGACAACATGCGCGATTCCGGCACCGTGATGTTGGCAACCTGGTTCAGCGGCATCATCGAGCCATAGGCATCGACGGTGATCGGTTCGAGAAGACTTGCGGAGGCACGACCGGTGCGCAGACCGTTAAGATCATGCCTCAAGGCCTGGATGGCTCCGTCCATGCGGCGTTTCAGGTCATTTAGATCGAGTGCGTCACTCATAGTCACTGCTCCTTATTCTCGGCGAAAGGCCCGGCAGATACGATCAACTAGTCCGATACGACGGTTGCGCGTCCTCTACCCTGCAGGATTTCCGCAAATCCACCCTTCTCGTGGATTGAATAGACGATTATTGGGATATTGTTCTCGCGTGCAAGAGCAACAGCAGTGGTATCCATCACTGCAAGGCCGCGATCAAGCACATCTTTGTGGGTAAGGTGGTCAAACCGAACCGCGTGCGGATCCTTCTTCGGATCGGCGGAGTAAATTCCGTCGACCTGGGTGCCCTTGAACAATGCATCGGCGCCGATTTCCGCAGCGCGGAGCGCCGCGGCCGAATCCGTGGTGAAAAAGGGATTGCCCGTGCCGCCGGCAAAAATCACGACTTTCCCCATGTCCATATAGGCCGTGGCCTGACGTTGGGAAAAGGTCTCGCACAGTTCTGGCATTGCCACCGCCGATAGAACCACGGTATCGATCCCAAGCTTCGCCAGGGATGTGCGCAATGCGAGCGAGTTGATGACGGTTGCCAGCATGCCCATGTGGTCGCCGGTAACGCGGTCGCCTCCCTTTGAGGCAACAGCCACGCCGCGGAAGATATTGCCGCCGCCGATGACGACGCCGACCTGCACGCCCAGTGCGCGCGCTTCGGCAATGTCGCTGGCAATGCGATCGGCCACTGCCACATCAATTCCAAACCCCTGGTCGCCCATCAGAGCTTCCCCGGAGGCCTTCAGCAGAACGCGTTTGTAGACAGCCGTGCCAGCCATGGGACCTCCTTGGAGTTGTTGCAAGTTTTTAGCAGAGTTCGGATACACGAAGGGCATCGCGTTGTCACGCGATGCCCTTTGAATTCAGTTGCGTAAGATTACTTCTTCACAGCTGCGGCGACTTCTGCTGCGAAGTCGCTTTCTTCCTTTTCAATGCCTTCGCCAAGAGCGAAACGGACAAAGGCCGTGATCTTGGCCGGAGCGCCGATCGACTTCTCGGCTTCCTTGAGCGCCGCCTCGACCGTCAGGTCGGGATTGATCACGAAAGCCTGCGAGAGAAGCACGACTTCCTCGTAGAACTTGCGCATACGGCCGTCGACCATCTTCTCGACGATGTTTTCCGGCTTGCCCGACTGGCGGGCCTGATCGGCGAAGATCGCCTTTTCGCGTTCGACGGCGACCGGATCGACTTCCGATGCGGTCAGGGCGAGCGGGTTGGTGGCGGCAACATGCATGGCGACCTGGCGGCCGAATGCCTGTGCTGCTTCCGCATTGCCGGCCGTCTCGATGGCAACGAGAACGCCGAGCTTGCCGAGACCGTCGGAGACGGCGTTGTGAATGTACGTCGCTACGACGCCCTGGCTGACGCTCAGAGCAGCGGAACGGCGGAACGAAAGGTTCTCACCGATCGTGCCGACGGCGTCCTTGATCGAGTCGACGACCGACTTGCCGGTCGACGGATAAGTCGCGGCGCCAACAGCGGCGGTCGTACCGTCGGTCGTCAGCGCTACGCTTGCGACGTTGCGGACGATGTCCTGGAAAGCGTCGTTGCGGGCAACGAAGTCGGTCTCCGAGTTGACTTCGACGACAACCGACTTGGCGCCGTTCGAAGCTACGCCAACGAGGCCTTCGGCGGCCGTGCGGCCAGCCTTCTTGTCGGCCTTGGAGATGCCCTTCTTGCGCAGCCAGTCAACGGCAGCTTCCATGTCGCCATTGGTCTCGGCAAGGGCTGCCTTGCAGTCCATCATGCCGGCGCCGGTGAGTTCGCGGAGTTCTTTTACCTGTGATGCAGAAATGCTCATTAGATCGCCTCTTCTCAAAGCGAAGGCACACTGGTGAAACCAGCATGCCAACTTTGCGGCGCGTCATGCGCCAATCGAATCATTTTTAATCACCCGATAAGACGGGTGTATGAAGCCTCAAGCGGAGGCTTCACCTTCCTGTACAGGAGCGGCCTCAAGAGCCGGTTCGGCCGGAGCCTCTTCCTGGGCGCCAAGATCGACACCGAGAGAACCCTGCTGACGGGCGATACCATCGAGCGCAGCCTTGGCGATGAGGTCGCAATAAAGCGAGATCGCGCGGGATGCGTCGTCATTGCCCGGGATCGGGAAGTCGATCTGGTCCGGATCGCAATTGGAATCGATCACGGCAACGACCGGAATACCAAGACGCTTGGCTTCCTGGATCGCGATGGCTTCCTTGTTGGTATCGATGATGAAGATGAGGTCCGGGGTCGAACCCATGTTCTTGATACCGCCGAGGGCGCGGTTGAGCTTCTCGCGCTCGCGATCGAGGTTCAGGCGCTCCTTCTTGGTGAAGCCCTGGGCGTCGCCAGCGAGAAGTTCGTCGAGCTTGCGCAGACGCTGGATCGAGTTCGAGATCGTCTTCCAGTTGGTCATCATGCCGCCGAGCCAGCGTGCGTTGACGTAATACTGGGCCGAGCGGGTCGCGGCGTCGGCAATGATGTCCGAAGCCTGACGCTTGGTGCCGACGAAGAGAACGCGGCCGCCACGGGCTACCGTGTCGGAAACCTTCTTCAGGGCCGTATGCAGCAGCGGAACGGTCTGGGCGAGATCGAGAATGTGAATATTGTTGCGGTCACCATAAATGTATGGTGCCATTTTCGGGTTCCAGCGATGTGTCTGGTGGCCGAAGTGAACGCCAGCTTCAAGGAGCTGACGCATGCTGAAATCAGGCAATGCCATCTTTATTTTCCTTTTCCGGTTTAACCTCCACAGGAAAGAGGCGGGAGACCCGCCACCGGAGGCCATATCGGATTTCTCCCGATATCAACCCAAATCCCGTGTGTGGAATGCTGCGGCTGTTAGTCGATAATTGCGGCAAACGCAAGTGCGTCGGCGATAAAAGCCGCCGCATCAGGCGATCTTATGCGGCAAGCAGGACTATTTCTTGCACTTTGGCGTGTCGAAAAGCTGCAGATTGACAAGCTTTCCGGTCATGGAGAAATCACCGTAATCCATTTTCAGGTCACGGGTTACGCCGTTCCGGTACATCTTGAAGTTGATACGGTAGCTCGGCAGGCCTTCAGCTTTTTCACTTTCGTCGAAATAGGCGATCGAGACCGGCCAGGTGTTTTCCTTGGCAAGAGGGCCCATGTGCTTGGTCTCGTCCTCGCCATCCGAGAGCGATGATTTGCCGATCACGACGGTCGTCGCCATGACCTTGTTGGCATCCTCGGAACCGTCGAAGAGCTTCGTCTGGTAGAAGACTTCACCGGCAAGCGCCTTTTCGATCAGTTCCTGCATGTGCCGGGTCGGGAACTGCGACAATTCCAGATCCTGCTTGAGCGCCTCGGGTTTGGTCAGCGAAATTTCAGTCTTGTCCTTCATGAGAGAAGCATTGCCGCGCACCTCCTTGGTGAGGCTCTGATCGACGAATGTCTTGTTGACGAAGCGGAACTTGCCGCCGTCGCCGGATTCATAGGTCGTCGTCTGCTGGTCGGTGACGCGCTGCGGCTGCTCTTCCATGTCGACGCGGGTCACAAAACGAAAGTTCGTGGTATAGCCTTCGCAATCCGAACCGTTGAACTCGTAGACCATACGGCCGGTCAGTCCGGTAATGCCGCTGCTATCCTGAGCACTGTCCAGTTTCAGATCATAGATGGCGCGATGTGGAACAAGGGCCGCCGTTCCGGCAGCCAAAGCCATGGTTGAGTGGGTCAGACCAAGGGCACCGAGGCTGAAAACGAGAGCGGACAAGACGCGCATAGACAAGATTCTCCATATTAGAACGCGCATATTAAAAAAACTCTTGGCGGAAGCGAGGCAAAAATCGCACCTTGCGTCACATTCATTACGATTCCGCTTGATAAGGATGAAGATATCATGACCAGCACCATCGAATCCCGCCTGAAGGAACTCGGCATAGAATTGCCGGTCGCCGCAGCGCCCGCAGCAAACTACGTGCCCTTCGCACAGACGGGAACTCTGCTGCTGACCTCCGGACAATTGCCGCTATCCGGCGGCAAACTCATCCACACCGGGCTTCTCGGAGCGCAGCTTGCCGTTGCCGAGGGCCAGGAGGCGGCACGGGCTTGCGCCATCAATATTCTCGCGCAGGCCAAGGCCGCACTGGGTGATCTCGATAAGATCGCGCGCATCGTGAAAATCACCGTGTTCGTGGCTTCGACGCCGAATTTCACCGAACAGCACCTCGTCGCCAACGGCGCCTCGGATCTGCTGGTTGCCGTCCTCGGCGATGCGGGCCGCCATGCCCGCTCGGCGGTGGGGACAGCCGCCCTGCCCCTGAACGCGCCCGTTGAAGTCGAAGCCATCATCGAGGTCCGCTGATCATGACATCGGCTGACTGGCTCAAGGATGTGCCGATCGCCCATCGCGGTTTGCATGATCTCAACAAAACCCGCTGGGAGAATACGCTCTCCGCATTCGAAGCGGCCGCGAGCGCGGGGTACGCCATCGAATGCGACGTGCACCTTTCCGCCGACGGCAAGGCCATCGTCTTTCACGACGGAACGCTGGATCGGCTGATCGGCCGACAAGGCAATATCGACGAAGTGACTGTCGAGGCGGCGAGGGCCCTGCGGGTCGGCGGCACGGACGATCATGTTCCGACGCTCGTCGAAGCGTTGGAGCTGATCGACGGGCGGGTTCCGATCGTCATCGAACTCAAGGGCATTCCGGGGCGAGACGACGGCCTCGTCAAGGCGGTTGCAAGTGACCTTGCCGGCTATGCGGGAAAAGCTGCGATCATGTCGTTCGACCATCATCTGATCCGGCTCTTCGGCACGGATGCGCCCGGCATACCCGCCGGCCTGACTGCTGAAGGATTGCGCGACGCCGATCTCGAGGCGCATTTTTCCATGCTCGCTCATGACATCGATTTCGTATCCTACAACGTGCACCATCTCGACAATCGCTTCGTCAAGTTCGTTCGCGGCAAGCTCGGACTGCCGGTGATTTCCTGGACGGCAAGGAGCCTCGCGGACAAGGCAACGAGCGATGCCTTTGTTGATCAGATCACCTTCGAGGGTTTCGACCCGCACGCCGCATAGCATGCGCCCTGCCCCTTGCATCGCAGGATGAAATGCCTAGCTTTAGCTTAAGCGGTTGCACGGGTCGGCGCGTCGCCGGCCCGTAAGCTTAGGCTAAGCCAGGAACCAACCCAACGATGCATGATTCTCATCGAGGCGATTTTACCTTGCGCGCTTGCGAGGGCGTTGGCGCATTCACGCGCGAGGAATGGGCAAAGCTGATCGGCGCTGATCGCACCATGGCCGGCTACAACCCCTTTCTCTCGCATGCCTTCTTGTCGGCGCTCGAAGATTCGGGTTGCGTCGCGCGCCGGGCCGGCTGGTTGCCGCAATTCCTGCGCCTCGATGACGACAGCGGCAATCTGATCGGCGCGATCCCGTGCTATCTGAAGGGCCACAGCCAGGGCGAATATGTATTCGATCACGGCTGGGCCGACGCTTTTGAACGCGCCGGTGGTCGTTACTATCCGAAGCTGCAGGCGAGCGTCCCCTTCACGCCGGTGACCGGTCCTCGGCTACTGGTAAATCGCGACTGGGACCAGGCGGCCGTGCGAACCGCTCTCGCCAATGGCCTTCGCCAATTGGCCAACCAGATGGGTGTTTCGTCGGCTCACTCAACCTTTGTCAACGATAACGATCTCGGCGCCTTCACGGAAGCCGGTTTCCTGCATCGCACCGACCAGCAGTTCCATTTCTTCAACGAGGGTTATGAAAGCTACGACGCTTTTCTAGAAACCCTCGCCTCTCGCAAACGCAAGGCATTGAAACGCGAGCGCCGCGAAGCCGTTGCCGACGATATCACCATCGAGCGTTTGACGGGCGACGATATCACCGATGAGGTTTGGGACGATTTCTTTGCGTTCTATATGGATACTGGCAGCCGCAAATGGGGACGCCCCTATCTCAACCGCGAATTCTACGCCTTGATCGGCGAGCGCATGCCGCAAGACATTATGCTGGTGATGGCAAAACGGGCGGGCAGATATATTGCCGGCGCTATCAACTTCATCGGATCCGACCGGCTCTTCGGTCGGCATTGGGGCTGCATCGAGGATCATCGGTTCCTGCATTTCGAAGTCTGCTACCATCAGGCCATCGACTTCGCCATCGAACGTAAGCTGAGTGTCGTCGAGGCCGGTGCGCAGGGCGAGCACAAGCTTGCCCGCGGCTACCTGCCGGTTACCACCCACTCTGTCCATTACCTTGCCAATGAAGGGCTGCGGCGCGCGGTGAGTGATTTCCTTCGCCATGAGCGCAGTGAAGTCGCGCTCCTCAACGAGGCACTGAGCGAGCACGCGCCGTTCAAGAACTCCGATCACTGACGAGCATTGCTTAACCGCTTGACTAGCGCGCCCGCCTTGGCAAACATCGCGGCCGGTTTCCCAGCGATACAGGTGCGTGATGACAGAGCCCTACGACGACAACAACGTGTTCGCCAAAATCCTGCGGGGTGAAATTCCATCGCATAAATTGTACGAGGATGCGGACACCTATGCATTCATGGATGTCATGCCACAGGGCAACGGCCATTGCCTGGCCATCACCAAGGCTCCGTGCCGCAACCTGCTCGACGTTGAAGCCGAACCGTTGGCTGCGGTGGTCACGACCACCCAGAAACTTGTTCGGGCGGTGAAAAAGGCCTTCGACGCGGATGGCGTCACGGTTATGCAGTTCAATGAGCCGGCCTCGGGCCAAACGGTATTCCACCTGCACTTCCACGTCATTCCGCGGTTTGAAGGCATTCCCCTGAAACCCCATACGGGGCAGATGGAAGATCAGGGCGTTCTCGCGGCAAACGCGGAGAAGATTCGGCAGGCGCTCGCGCAGGGCAGTTGAGGCACCTGAACATCCAGCCGGTGTAATTCTAATGCGACTCCGCGGCCAGTTGTGCCTTCACTTCGGACCGACCAAGGCCAAGAATTGTGCGCGCCGCAAGGAGCGCAAGGGTGAAAATCGCGACGCCGCCAAACAGATCGACGATGTTGTGTCCGCCATGAACGATGATGGCAGGGACCATCAAAATATTGATGATCGCGATAACCGGAAATATCTTGCGAAAACCCATCGTAAAGTAAACGGAAAGACAGCCCATCACGGTATGGAACGACGGAAAGCCGATCAGGCCCCGAGTATCCTGCGGCGAGATATAGGCAGCTCCCTCGCGATATAACCGCAGAAGTTCCACTCCGTAGGCATGATCGACGATGGCGCCGAGACGTGCCTCCAATTCAGGCGGCAACGTGTAGTAGGCGGCGGCGCCAGCACTGGGAACTATGCGCCACACCAGAATGGTCAAAAGTGCCGACAAGGTGCCCGTAAGCAGGAAGAGGTGCAACGACCGTTTGGATCCAAAAAAGCCGACAAGGAGAATGACGCACGTGATCTGGATGAGCGAACTGCCGTATATCACGCGCAATATAGTTGGAAGGTAGGGAACCTCCACGACGGCCTGGACGAAATCCGGCCAGTAAAATCCAAGAGCGCGATCCCACTCGATCAGGAGCCGGTCGTAACTCTCTCCCACCGGCAGCAGCAGATAATTGAACACCGACCCGACGAGCGAGAAGAGCAGGTAGAAACCCGTTGCCGTGGTGGGAACCGCGATTTTCTCGTCGTGGCGGTAGAGCCGATAAAATTGTCCGATCGCGATGGCGGCGAGCCCCATGCTGCCGCCAACGGCATAGCCAAGCCAATCAACGGTGACGCCCTTCGCGCTGGCAAGTATAATGTTGATCATAAGCAGCATAGCAATAATGCCACCGACGATTTTCTCGGCCGGATAGAGAACCATCGCTCACCCCTGTCTTTTTTAGGGATTTTAACCCGGTCCAATTAAGGATCGCTGAATCAACGCTGCGCTTACGCGAGGACAAGTCCGGCAACCAGGATAATCTCGGCAACGATAACGCCGACGATCACACGCCGGCCAAGGCTGAGATAGGCAAAGAAACCCGCTGCCGCCGCACCTATCCGCAAAAACACCGACGATTCAGCAAGCGAACCGCTCGGGTAGAGGATCAGTTGAGCGATAACGCCTGCGACAAGGGCGGTTGCCACCGCCCGCACAATGACGAGGGCTTCTGAGTCTTCGCGAACCCTTCCGCCGATAAGTACGCCGATCCACCGCCAGATATCGGTAGGAAGCCAGCCGGCGAGCAGTATGAAGAGGTAGGGCCACCACCAGGCGGAGATGCTGTCCCAGGTCATGACGCCCTGCCCCGCGCTTTTGTCCAGTGGAGGTAGGCCATCGTAGCCGCACCGCCGGCAACACCCGTGAGAAGCAGGTCATAGGCCGGCGCAATATGGTGGATCAGCGGAAACAGCAGCAGACCCGAAATCATGGCGACATGCACCGTACGGTCACGGGCCGAACCCCAGAGCGAGGCCAGAAAATACATTGGCGTGAGGAAAAATAGCGCGGCGAATACGAGCGGGGGAAAATCGGTCGAAAGATAGTAAACAAGACCGACAACAAGCGTATTGGCTGTGGTCAGCGTCATGCCAAGGCCGGCGAAATAGGTTGTGCGCATTTTGACCGGCACGCTGCGCAGATGCTCCATTCCCAGCACCCAGGCAGTTACTGCGATGAAGTGAGAGAGAAACAGAAGCACGATCTTGCGCGTTTTCGGCCCGCGCATTTCGGGAACGAACGCGGCGACCATGGGAACAAATCTGATCGAGGAGAGCGCGACCGCGACTGCGGCGCCGAGGATCGAATAGCCGGCACCGATTGCGCCGATAAGCACGATATTGGCGGGCAGCGCCCAGATCGCCGCAACCATGAACATGGCTTCCCCAACCGTCACTCCGCTCTGGCTGGCAAGGCCGGCAAATCCCACATGCGCCGTCATCAGGATCAGTGCAGGAATGGTGCGTATCATCGCCGCGCCGGAGAGAAACCATTTGAGGTGGCTCCCCGGATCTTCTTCTCGTTCCGGCAGATGAGAGGGCAATGCGGAATCAGCCATGGGTCCAGCGATAAAGGCAAGCAGCACAGCGGGCAAGAAAAAGGCCGCCCGAAGGCGGCCTTTTCATCATTTCTTGCGTGGGACTTTCGGCACCGACGCCTTGCGCAGCACGTGCGGCTCGCTCGTTGCGAGACCGGCACCGGCCTTTTCGAGCGCTGGCTTCTTCGGCGCGGGCTTGCGCTTTGCAACCGGCTTCTTCTCGACCGGAATTTCCTTCTTTGGCTTCACGACGACTTCGTCAGCGACATAGTCGAGGACGAGGCCACGTGAACCATCGGGCTTCTCGGCAACCGAGACGCGAACCGTGCCACCCTTCTTCAGCTTGCCGAACAGTACCTCGTCAGCGAGCGGCTTCTTGATGTGCTCCTGGATGACGCGCGCCAGCGGCCGCGCACCCATACGGTCATCGTAGCCCTTCTCGGCCAGCCAGGCGATTGCATCCTGCTGCAGATCGAAGGTTACGCCGCGATCCGCAAGTTGCGCCTCAAGCTGAATGACGAACTTCTGCACGACCTGATGAATGACCGGAACCGGCAGCGGTCCAAACGGAATGATCGCATCGAGACGATTGCGGAATTCCGGCGTGAACAGCCGATTGATCGCTTCCATGTCGTCGCCTTCGCGCCGCGAAGACCCGAAACCGATCGCAGCGCGCGCCATATCCGAGGCACCGGCATTGGTGGTCATGATCAAAATCACGTTGCGGAAGTCGATCTGCTTGCCGTTGTGGTCGGTCAGCTTGCCGTGATCCATGACCTGCAACAGGATGTTGAACAGATCCGGATGCGCCTTCTCGATTTCATCGAGCAGCAGCACGCAATGCGGATGCTGATCGACGCCATCGGTCAAAAGGCCGCCCTGATCGAAGCCGACATAGCCGGGAGGCGCGCCGAGCAACCGGGATACGGTGTGGCGTTCCATATATTCCGACATGTCGAAGCGCAGGAGTTCGACGCCGAGCGAATGCGCCAACTGCTTGGCAACTTCGGTCTTGCCGACGCCGGTCGGGCCGGAGAACAGGTACGAGCCGATCGGCTTTTCCGGTTCGCGCAGGCCTGCCCTTGCAAGCTTGATCGACGATGACAGCGCTTCGATGGCCAGATCCTGGCCGTAGACGACACGCTTCAATTCAGCCTCGAGATTGGACAGGACTGCTTCATCGTCCTTCGATACGGACTTCGGCGGAATGCGGGCCATCGTCGCGATAGTCGCTTCGATCTCCTTTACGCCGATTGACTTCTTGCGCTTCGATTCGGGCAGCAGCATCTGGCTGGCGCCCGTTTCATCGATCACGTCGATCGCCTTATCGGGCAATTTACGGTCGTTGATATAGCGCGCAGAAAGTTCGACGGCGGACTTGATCGCTTCCACGGTGTATTTGACCTTGTGGAAATCCTCGAAATACGGCCGCAGACCTTTCATGATCTCGATCGCATCGGGGATCGAAGGTTCGTTGACGTCGATCTTCTGGAAACGGCGAACGAGCGCTCTATCCTTTTCGAAGAACTGGCGGAACTCCTTGTAAGTGGTTGATCCTATGCAGCGAATCGCCCCCGAAGAAAGCGCAGGCTTCAACAGGTTGGATGCATCCATTGCACCGCCCGACGTAGCGCCGGCGCCGATGATCGTGTGGATTTCGTCGATAAACAGGATGGCGCCCGGATACTCTTCGAGCTCCTTGATGACCTGCTTGAGGCGTTCCTCGAAATCACCGCGATAGCGGGTTCCGGCAAGCAAGGTGCCCATGTCGAGCGAAAAGACCGTCGCATCCTTGAGGACGGTCGGGACCTTACCTTCGACGATGCGCTTCGCAAGACCCTCGGCAATGGCCGTCTTGCCGACGCCGGGATCACCCACATAGAGCGGGTTGTTCTTTGAGCGGCGGCACAAAATCTGGATCGTACGGCTGATTTCCTGGTCGCGGCCGATCAGCGGATCGATCTTTCCAGCTTTTGCCCGTTCGTTGAGATTGTTGCAGTAGGCCGTTAGGGCGTCCTGCTTCTTCTTGGTGCCCTCATCGGATTCCGAAGCGTGATGTTCTTCGTTGTTGCTTTCGGTCCCAAGGGGCGTGCGCGGCTCGGATGCGCCGGGGCGCTTGGATATTCCGTGCGAAATATAGTTGACCGCGTCGTAGCGCGTCATCTGCTGTTCCTGCAGGAAAAACGCCGCATGGCTTTCGCGTTCGGCAAAGATCGCAACCAGGACGTTTGCCCCGGTCACTTCCTCGCGGTTCGAAGACTGAACATGGATGACGGCACGCTGGATGACGCGTTGAAAAGCAGCGGTTGGCTTGGAGTCCTCGTCATAACCCGTCACGAGGTTGTCGAGCTCATGATCGACATAATCGGTCACCGTACGCGTCAGTTGAGCGAGATCGACATTGCAGGCGCGCATGACACTACTCGCGTCTTGATCATCGATGAGCGCAAGGAGCAGATGCTCCAGCGTTGCATATTCATGATGATGCTCGTTCGCGATTGTCAGCGCCTGATGGAGGGCCCGCTCGAGACTAGGTGAGAAAGATGGCATGAAACCTCACTTTTTCTCCATCACGCATTGCAGCGGATGTTGGTTTTGCCGCGCATAGTCCATGACTTGGGTCATCTTGGACTCCGCGACCTCATAGGTAAAGACACCACATTCTCCGACTCCATGATTGTGCACATGGAGCATAATGCGTGTGGCATCCTCTCTGTTCTTCTGGAAAAAACGCTCCAGAACATGAATGACGAACTCCATTGGAGTGTAATCGTCATTGAGAAGCAACACGCGATAAAGGCTGGGTTTTTTCAGCTTTGGTTTAGTCCGGGTAATGACAGCCGTGCCACGTCCGGGACCATTGCCGCCACCCTTTTCTTCATCTTGCATAATGGGTGATAACCGCATCATCTCTTCAGACACCCGCATTCCTGATAGCTATTTGTCGCTTCATGCATTCTATGTAGGTCGCACCAAGCAGATTTTAAGCCCTCTCCTGAAGCTTGCAATATCAAGTTGCCGTTGCAAAGGGCCATTTGGCCCAGCGGAACAAAAAAAGTCCGGTTGCGTGGGCAACCGGACTTTTAAACAGTGTCAGCAGCAAGTTCAGGTTTATTTGCCGACCTTGGCGACAGCCAACTCGAACGGGTGGTAAGCCTCTTTCGCGAGATCGGCATAAAGCTCACCAAACTTCGCGGCTTGGGAGACGAAGCCCTCATAGGCCTTCTTCGAAAACAGGCTCTGCGCAGCGAACGCCTGCTCTGCCGATTTCGTCGAGGCGAGCTTTTCCAGGAGGATCGAGCCGTCGTTGAACGAACGCTTCGAATAGTCCGCAGCTTCGGTTGCAATTGCCTGCAGACCCTGGCTGAGCGCGTTTACGCTCTTCATCGTGCTGTTGATGAATTCCTTACTGGATTCATTCAGTGCTTCAAACGGGGTGGCCATGATGCATCCTTTAAATGGGTTATTGTTGCGCTTCATTTAGTGTGCAATGCACAAAAAGTCAATTTTTTGCTGCACTGCAGCATTCGAGTAAATTTTTCGATAAAGGCGGGGGAAATCGTCAACGCGGCGGTTACCATAAACATTTTGGTAACGCTGATGCGGATAAAGTTCACGAAATCAATCTGATGCGTCAGATCAAAGAGAACCCACCCGCATATCGAACAGGTGTTGATTGTGCTCCATCCGGCCCGCCAAACAAATAAACTAATCAAAAAAGTGGCTCATGCATTCCTGGCTCTCTCGATGATCTCCGGCATCAGCGCTGCCGGCACCTCGGCAGCGTCGGCTGAAACCAAGGCGGCAGCCATCGTTGTCGATGCCAACACCGGCAAGACGCTTTATTCGTCCAACCCTGACGCCCAGCGCTTCCCGGCCTCGCTGACGAAGATGATGACGCTCTACATGCTGTTCGACGCAATGGCTGCAGGCAAAGTCTCCAAATCGACACCCATCCCGGTTTCCGCCTACGCCGCCGGTCAGCCGCCGACGAAAGTCGGCTTTCGCCCCGGGCAGACGATCAGCGCCGAGGCCGCCATCCTGTCGCTGATCACCAAGTCAGCCAACGACTCGGCAACCGCCATCGGCGAGTATCTCGGCGGATCCGAGCAGCGGTTCGCCGTGATGATGACCAACAAGGCGCGCCAGCTCGGCATGCGCAACACGCAGTTCCGCAATGCGAACGGCCTGCCTGATCCGCAGCAACGTTCTTCCGCCCGCGACCTCGCCCTCCTCGGCATCGCGCTGCGCGAGCATTTCCCCCAATATTACGACTATTTCTCCACACGCAGCTTCACCTACAACGGACGACGCATTGTTGGGCACAACCGCTTGCTCGGAAAAGTACGTGGTGTCGACGGAATCAAGACCGGTTACACGCGCGCTTCGGGTTTCAACCTCGTCAGTTCCGTCAATGTCGACGGCAAGAAGCTTGTCGCGGTCGTCATGGGCGGCACGAGCGGCGGGGCCCGCGACGCGCAGATGGCACAGCTCATCGACAAGTATCTTCCCAGCGCCTCACGCCGCGACGGCGGCAACCTGATCGCCTCGCGTCGCAACAGCAAGGTCGAAGTCGCGGCTGTCGATCTGCCCGATACCGCGCCCGTCCCAGTGCCGGCCCGGCGCGAAGAGGTGGCGACCACCCAATCGGCTGAAGTCATCACGGCCTATGCCGATCCGAAGCCGGTTCCATCGGTGGCAGCGCGCGTTCTCCAGGTTCCGGCGCCTCAGCCAAAGGCCGAGATCGGCGAAGGCGATGTTTCCGAAGTCGATCCAGTAACCACCGCTTCCGCGCCGTCGGCGGGCGGATGGATGGTGCAGATTGCTTCGGTCGGCAGCTCCGAAGAAGCCAAGGCAATGCTTGCCAAGGCCGCAGCCCAGGTTGGCGGTCCGATCGCCTCGCTCTCGCCCTACACGGAAAAATTCCAGAAGGGTGCGCAGACTTATCATCGTGCGCGCTTTGCCGGCATTACCAACGCCAAGGCGGCCAACAATGCCTGTGCCGCACTGAAGCGTCAGAATTTCAACTGCTTTGCAATTGCACCACAATCGTAAGGCATCAACCCGACAGACCCAGATTGTACAGTGTAGAGGGTTTTGCGAATGTCCAGCACCACGGAAATACATGACCCGGCGGGCCTGACTGCCAAGGAATCGAAATCATCACTGTTCGGCATGCACGCCTTGCAGCAAGCTGCCTTGCGGATCGCCGATCTTCGCCACGGGAATGCGGCATTCAAGACGATGGATCTCGTCAATGTGCTGCTTTGTCAGGCTGCACGCACCCGCCGCGCGGCGATGCCGCCGGTGCGCCTGCGCATTCACTCGGACGGCCGTAACGGCGTGAGTCCGGTTCGGCTGCGCCTCTCCTGATCGAAACAGATTTAGAGCAGGCCCAGCGAGGCGAGTTCGTTGCGCAGTTCCGGTGGGAGTTTCGCACGGCCGGACTTGCCCTGTCCTTCATCCATGGGGACATCTTCGCTGGAGAGATACCGCCATCCCTGAAACGCACGGCGCGGCTGCCATTCAGTTGGGACGATGCGCGGCTCGAGGACCAGATGGCAACGCGAAATGCCTTGATCGTCCGTAAACGTGCGGATGTCGGTTAGTCGCTGGCGGCACTGGATATTGCCCTTGATCACCCAATAGAGCGAGCCGCCGTCGAGAAGTTCGTCGATGCGCTTGGGCACCATCCGGGTTGTATGAAACTGCTCGATGGAGAGTCCCGCCTGCCGGCGTTCGTCAAGGCGGAAATCGATCCAGGCCGCGAGTTCTTCAATTGCACTGCAGCCGACGCAAAGTTTGACGAGATTGAGAGCCATGTGAGAAGCATTTACGCTTTCATCGGCCAAGGTCAACCATTGCCTCGGCTTCTCCACAGGGCCACGGTTCATGAGGCGGTGGCCGGGCTTTGCGCCCGGCTCCTTGGCGATCAGTGACTACTTCCGGCGACGGCCGCAGGTGCCGGTTCGAACTGCCGCTTCGACGGCGCCGAATGATTATCCGGAGCCACGACCGGCACTTCCACGCCGTTGGCATCGTAAAGCTTGCCGTTGAGGAAGTAATCGCCGTCATGCAATTGCGCGATGTCCTGGTAGCGCAAGGTCCGCTCGGTTCCGGCGACGAATACGGACTGCTGGTCCGAATTACCCGCCGTGAGATGATTGAAAACCAGGTTCAACACAATCGCCATCAGGGCGGCGGAACTGATCCCCGAGTGGAAGATGGTCGCGAACCAGGCGGGAAAGTGATCGTAGAAGTTCGGTGCGGCAATCGGGATCATGCCGAAGCCAATCGAGGTCGCTACAATGATGAGGTTCATGTTGTTGGTATAGTTGACTTTGGAAAGGGTACGGATGCCGCTTGCGGCAACAGTACCGAAGAGCACGATCCCTGCCCCGCCGAGAACCGCGCTCGGTACGGCGGCGACGACCCGACCCATGATCGGCAGGAGGCCGAGGGTTACGAGCACCAGACCGCCCGTCGCCACGACATAGCGGCTCTTGACGCCCGTGACTGCCACAAGCCCGACGTTCTGGGCAAAGGCACTTTGCGTGAATGAGCCAAAGATCGGCGCGATAAGGCTCGAGAGCATGTCCGCCCGCAGGCCATCACCGAGGCGCTTCGAGTCGACCTTGGTTTCGATGATCTCACCGACCGCCAGAATATCGGCCGAGGTTTCAACCAGCGTCACCATGATGACAATGAACATCGAGATGATCGCCGCCAGGTGAAAGGTCGGGAAGCCGAAATGGAACGGGGTCGGTATCGCGACGATCGGCCCTTCAGCCACTTTGGAGAAGTCGGTCATGCCCAGCGCCAGCGCTATGGCGGTGCCGATAATGATGGCAAGCAGGATCGAGAGGCGCGAGATCGTGGCGCTGCCGAGCTTGCTGAGCAGCAGGACCACGACGAGCGTTATCGCAGCAAGCTGAATATTGCCGACGCTGCCGAACTCGGGGGAATTGCTGTTGCCGCCCATGGCCCAGCGCACGGCAACCGGCATCAGTGTGAGGCCGATCGTCGTGATGACGATACCGGTGACGAGCGGGGGGAAGAAGCGCGTGATGCGCGAGAATATGGGTGTGATCAGCAGGCCGACCAGCGATGCCGCCATGACGGCGCCGAGCACCGCGTCCATGCCGCCCCCGCCGCTGACGATGGCGACCATGGTGGCAACGCCCGAAAACGAGACGCCCTGCACCAGCGGCAGCTGGCATCCGAAGAAGGGGATTCCCATCGTTTGTAGTATGGTTGCAAGGCCGCCGGCAAAGAGCGAGGCGGCAATCAGGAGACCGATCTGGTCAGGCGCAAGGCCTGCGGCCTGGCCGACGATCAGCGGCACGGCAATAATGCCGCCATACATCGTTAGAACATGTTGCAGGCCATAGGCGAGATTGGCGCCGAGTCCAAGGTTTCGATCCTCTGGCCGCTGATCCAGCGGCCGTCCGATTGTGTTTGCTTCCAAGGTAAAGTCCTCCCAATACCTTTGATGCCCGGCTTTTCCTCCTCGCCGGGCGGGACGAAGACTATGACAACCTTTTCAAGACCTGACTTTAGCCGATTTGATGAAACTGTTTTCAAGAAATCCGCACCTATTGGAGGGAGTGTACGGTATTAGCCGCGCTGAAGGCGCTGGGGGGACTTAATACAGATATTCTGAAAAATGGAGGGGCGTCAGCACTCGACGACGTTGACGGCAAGCCCGCCGAGGCTGGTTTCCTTGTAGCGCTCGTTCATGTCCATGCCGGTCTGGCGCATCGTCTCGATGCACGCGTCGAGCGGCACGAAATGCGTACCGTCGCCCTTGACGGCCAATGAAGCGGCGGTAACGGCCTTGACCGCGCCAAGCGCGTTGCGCTCGATACAGGGCACCTGCACAAGCCCGGCCACGGGATCGCAGGTCATGCCAAGGTGATGCTCCAGCGCAATCTCCGCGGCGTTCTCGATCTGCTCCGGCGAGCCGCCGAGCACCGCGGCAAGGCCAGCGGCGGCCATGGCGGATGCCGAACCCACCTCGCCCTGGCAGCCGACTTCGGCGCCGGAGATCGAGGCGTTGTGCTTGATGACACCGCCAATGGCGGCGGAGGTCAACAGGAAGTCACGAATGCCGTCGGCATCCGCATCCTCGTGGAAATGGAGATAATAGCGCAGCACTGCGGGAACTACCCCGGCGGCGCCATTGGTCGGCGCGGTCACGACACGGCCGCCAGCCGCGTTTTCCTCATTTACCGCCATGGCGTAGACCGAGAGCCAGTCATTGGCGAGGAGCGGATTGATCCGGTTCTGCCGCCATTCCTCCTGCAACCGGTCGTGCAGATAGCGGGCGCGGCGCTTGACCTTGAGGCCTCCGGGCATGATGCCCTCCTGCGCGAGCCCGCGATCGATGCATGAGCGCATGGCCGACCAGACGCGGTCGAGACCTGCGTCGAGTTCCTCGCGGCTCATGAAGGTTTCTTCGTTTTGCCGCTTCATTTCAGCGATCGAAAGTCCGCTCGCCTTGGCCATGCTCAGCATCTGCGCGGCGTTGATAAACGGAAACGGGACGGCCGCTTCAGCCTTTGGCGCGGAGCGGGTCTTCGCGGCTTCCAGTTCTTCCTCCGTGACGACGAAACCGCCACCGATAGAATAAAAGATACGGCGCAGAAGCAGCCGCTCGTCGGCGTCATATGCCTCGAAGGCCATGCCGTTCGCGTGTCCTGGAAGCGGGGTGCGCCGGTCCATGATCAGGTCGGTCGCGGGGTCGAAGCGGTAGGAGGGATGCCCCTCCGGCGAGATGCCCTTCGTGCGGCTCACCGTCTCAAGCATCGTATCCATTGCGTCCGGATCGACAGTGGCCGGAAGGTAGCCGCAGAGGCCGAGGATGACGGCGCGGTCGGTCGCATGGCCGACGCCGGTAAATGCCAGCGAGCCATGCAGGTGAACGCGCAAATGATCGACCTTGACGCCGCTCGGCCGTGGCCACTGGCCGCTCTTTAGTTCTTCAAGAAACAGCCCGCCTGCTGTCATCGGACCCATCGTGTGGGAGCTCGAAGGACCAATGCCGATTTTATAAAGATCGAAAACCGACAGGAACATGCGGTTACTTACCCCGAGCTGGATCGCTTCCGTTGATAATGGCCGGTTGCCGGCAAACGTCAAAGCCAGCTTCCGACCTTGCGTTGTGTTTCTACGACATAGGCGCGCTGTTGCAAAAGTCAAAGAAAAACGCCGTATCGCCTGGTTTGCGGCCGTTCCAAAAATACCCTCCGGCCGCTTTGCCAAGCGCTGGAATTTCCGTACATTCGCGATTGCCGCCGCGCGTCACAGAGGACTGAAATGGAACCTGCCCAAAACACATCCTATTGGCTCGACGCCGTGGCGCTCATCTATTTCTTCGTTGTCTGGATGGTCTATTCCTATACGACCGCGAAGGGCTTTGGCGGCAGGAAATCCCTCACCTACGAGATGAACGAAGCGCGACGCCAGTGGATGGCGACAATGGCGACGCGCGAGTTGCGCATGATCGACACCAGCATCATGATCGGCCTGCAGCAAGGCACCGGTTTTTTCGCCTCCACATCCATCCTTGCGATCGGCGGCTGCTTCGGGCTGCTGAATTCTTCAGGCCGCGTATTGACGCTGTTTCACGAGATTCCTTTTCTCAACGAGACGACCCAGCAATTGTTCGAGACCAAAATTCTCGGGCTTCTCGTCCTTTTCGCCTACGCCTTCTTCAAGTTCGCCTGGTCGTATCGCCTGTTCAACTACTGCTCGATACTCATCGGCGGTGTGCCCATGGCGCGAGACAAGGGTCCCGACGATCCGCTCGTCCTTGCCAGCATCAACCGCGCGGCGGGTATCAATATTCAGGCCGGCCAGCACTTCAACAGCGGCCTGCGCGGCATCTTCTTTTCTATCGGCTATCTCGGATGGTTCCTGCATCCGCTGCTGTTCATGGCGACCACGACATTCGTCGCCATTGTGCTGCTGCGGCGGCAATTCTTCTCGACGGCGCGCGACGTCTTGATGCGCAACAACGTGAGCGAGCTATAGGCTTCGCGGCAGGTAGCGCCAAACGAAGAAGGATGTGAATACCATGAGCCCGGCGAGCGCGATGAAGATCGCGCCGAGGTGGAAGAACGTCAGGATGATCGAATAGGTGAAGGCCGGCAATATCTCGGAAAAATCGAGATAGGTCCGGTAGACCGCGGTCATCTGCGCGCGCTCATGCGGATGGACGGCGCGGATGAAGGTCGCTGAGCCGAGCGTATCGATCGCGACGCAGAAAAACGCGCCGACAAGCAGCATGATGGCGGCAATCATTGGGAATTTCTCACCGGCGAGGCCTGCCCCGATCAGGGAGACCGCGAGGAGCATGAAGACCGCGGAGATCGTCCGCATAAGGCCCTTGGACATGCCGACCTTGCCCCAGAGGATCGAGCCGAACAGGAAGAGGTTGCCGAGCGAGACGAGAAGACCGCCGGCCAGCGTTCCCTGCCCCGTCGCTACCATGAGGATCGGCCCGTAAACGAAGAACGTGCTCCAATAGCAGGAGCGGGAGAACGCGATAAGCCACGCCAGACGCAGGCGCGGCTGCACGACGAAGCGGCGCACATTGGCAATGGGGTTTGCAGGACGGCTCGGCCCTCTTTGCAGCGCCGGGTTGTCGCTGAGCCGGAAGTACCAGAACAAGGCCAGCAGCACGAGTGAGAAGCCGATCGACAGCACGAACGGCGCAACCATGCCCACGTGGGTATAGAGGAACACACCGAGAAACGGCCCGCCGGTCCAGGCGATCGTCGCCGTTGCCATGCGCACCGACTCGGCGCGGACGAGTTCGCCCTTCTTGATATGGTCCATGATGTAGAGGCTGAGCGTGATCGACAGGGTTCCCGCACCGAAGGTGCGCAGGAACAGGCCCGCCGCCTGCCCCGGCAAGGTGTCGAGGGCAAAGGCCATGCAACCGATGATCAGTGATGTAACCCCGGCCGTATAGACCCAGCGGCGTGGGATACGGACGATCAGCAATGGGATCGACAGGGTCGAGATCAATCCGAACAGCGACATGCAGGTATAAAGGATACTGACGCCGCGCTCGCTCTGCATCAGGTCATAGGTCTGGATCGGCACGACGCTGGTGATGATGGCGCGCGCCATCGATTCAACGCCGAACAGGATCGCAAAGACCCGCGCCGTCGGACGCTTGGCCGTGGTAATCCAGATAGGGTAGCGGACTTGGCTGATCACCGGAGGGACTTCGGAGGGATTGATTCGATCGTTGCAGCGAGTTTCGATCGTTGCGCCGTCATTGGCCGTCGATGGAGCGACATATTATGTCCGTTTCATGGAAACCGTTGAAACAAGTAATAAAAACCCCTGATTGATCAATGTGAAATGCAATGGATTTTGCCGGCCATGTCGCATAGCGTGCGCGGGATAGCACACCACATACGAGCATTCTCCGCATGACCGACAACCTCAGTTCGATTTCGCCCGCAAAGCCGCGTCTTGGCAGGCTCGACGTGCTGCGCGGCATCGCGCTTATCGCCATGGCCACTTATCACACCGGCTGGGATTTCGAATTCTTCGGTTATCTCGAACCGGGAACGACCGGCCAGGGAGCCTGGAAGCTCTACGCGCGGATCATTGCCTCGACTTTCCTGATGCTCGTCGGCTTCAGCCTCGTTCTTGCCCATGGGCGCGGTATAAGGTGGCGGTCGTTCCTCGTGCGGTTAGCGCAGGTTGTCCTGGCGGCAGCGGCGATCACCCTTGTCACCTGGTACATGACGCCCGAAAGCTTCGTTTTCTTCGGGATCCTGCATGAAATAGCGGCGGCGAGCCTACTTGGACTGCTTTTCCTGAGGCTTCCGGCGATCATCGTCGCGCTTGCGGCGGTGGCAGTCGTGGCATTGCCATTTTACTTCGTTTCGCCGGCGTTCGATCCGCCCGTGTTCTGGCCGCTTGGGCTTTCGGAAGTATTGATCCGTTCCAATGACTATGTGCCGATTTTCCCCTGGTTCGGCGCGGTCCTTTTCGGGATGGCACTTGCCAAGGTGATGCAGCGGACGGGTGCTATGAAACTGCTTGCCGGTGATATCGCTCCGGCCTGGCTGAACCGGACGCTGCAATTCATTGGCCGTCACAGCCTCGCATTCTATCTGATCCATCAACCGCTGCTGATCAGCTGCGTATTCCTGATCTCGCATGTGTTCCCGCCAGCGGTGGCAACGCCCGAGGAAATCTTCGGAAATGCCTGCGTGCAGAGTTGCTCGATCGACAACGAAGCGGCGTTCTGCGAAAAGTTCTGCTCCTGCGTTATCAACGAGAGCAAGGCGCGCAATATTTTCGACGACGCGTTCGCAGGAAGGCGGGATCAGAACGATCCGGAGATGCAGGATATTGCCGGGCTGTGCACCCAGCTCAACATGCCACAATGAGGTGGCTAGGTGTTGACACCGAGTTCAGCGAGACGCTCGATACAGGCTTCCTCAACCTGATCGAGCTCGGTCAACGTCTCCTCGATATCGCGGCGCTTCTGGCGAAGATCCCCACGCTTTTCCTCGACCCGCTTCATCAGCAGATGCAATTGTCCCATCTCCCCCGGGGGTTCGCGGTACATCTGGACGATTTCATGAATTTCCGCGATCGAGAAGCCGAGCCGTTTGCCGCGCAGGATCTGCTTTAGGAGATGCCGGTCCGATGGACGAAAGAGCCGCGTGCGGCCGCGCCTGATCGGATGAATCAGTCCCTCGTCCTCGTAGAAGCGCAGCGTCCGTGTCGATACGCCGAACTCGCGTGTCAATTCGGTGATGGAATAATATTCGCGCATACCCGACACTATTGCTAGTTCCCCCACTATCGATTGAATGTTTTGCCCACGCAATTACGTAAAAGTCAATTGGACGATTGTATAGGGTTGTGAACTTAAGTGCAAAATCAGGTAAGTTGCTGTTACTTAAAGCCAAACCACCAGGTGGCTAGGCCAAGGAATGATGAAAACCCGACAACGTCGGTCACGGTCGTGACGAACACCGCAGAGGCAATGGCGGGGTCTGCGCCGAAACGGTGCAGGAGCAACGGAATCAGTATTCCGCCAAGTGCAGCGGCGAGCATATTGATGATCATCGCCGCCGCAATGATGCCGCCGAGATTGGCGTGGCCGAACCAGAACCCGGCGACAAGTCCGATCAAAATGGCGAAGACCACGCCATTGATGAGCCCGACCGAGGCCTCGCGTCGGATGATACGCCCGGCATTATAGATATCCATATCGCGCGTCGCGAGAGCGCGCACGGTCACGGTCATCGTCTGCGTCCCGGCATTGCCGCCCATCGACGCGACGATCGGCATGAGCACGGCGAGCGCGACCATTTGCTGGATCGTAGCATCGAAGAGCCCGATGACGGAAGCCGACAGGATTGCTGTAAAAAGATTGACGACAAGCCAGGGCACGCGCGAACGCGATGTCGATACGACGGAATCCGAAAGCTCTTCATCGCCGACGCCGCCGAGGCGCAGGATATCCTCCTCTGCTTCCTCCTGGATAACGTCGACAATGTTCTCGATGGTGAGAACGCCGACAAGGCGCTCATTCTCATCCACGACCGCCGCAGAAAGCAGGTCATATTGTTCGAAGATCTGCGCAGCCTCTTCCTGGTCCATCGTGGCCGGAATGGCATGGCGCGTCTCGTGCATGATCTCTTCGACCTTGACGTCGCGCCTTGTGCGCAGGATGCGGTCAAGATCGATGGCGCCGAGCAGCCGGAACATCGGATCTATGACGAAAACCTGCGAAAAGGATTCCGGCAAATCGTCATTGTCGCGCATGTAGTCGATCGTCTGCCCAACGGTCCAGAATGGCGGAACGGCGACGAACTCGGTCTGCATGCGGCGACCGGCCGTTTCCTCGGGATAGCCGAGCGAACGGCGCAGCCTGACGCGCTCAGTAAATGGAAGCTGCGCCAGAATCTCGTCGCGATCTTCCTGGTCGAGATCTTCGAGAATGTAGACGGCATCGTCGGAGTCGAGTTCCTGGACAGCCTCGGCGATCTGCTCGTTGGGCAGGGCATCGACGATCTCCATGCGCACCGCTTCGTCGACCTCGGTCAGCGAGGCGAAGTCGAATTCGTCACCGAGTAGTTCGACGAGCGCGGCGCGCTGCTCCGAATGCAGCGCTTCTAGAACGTGGCCGAGTTCGGATTGATGCAGCTTGCCGACATGCGAGCGCAGGAACAGGACGTCGCGATCGGCGATCGCAGCGCCGACACGGGCGAGATAGGATGTCTTTACCGCACCGTCATCGCCGTAGATGTCGGATTCATCATTGTCGGACGCGGCCTCCGGTAGGGTCTCTAGATCATCCATTCTGTCCGCACCCGTTTTCTGACAAGTCAAACCCGACGGGCGACCAACGCCGTCTATTGTCAGTTAGAGCAAAGCATGCCCAAAGGAAACTAGCGGGCATGCTTTGCGCTTATTTTCAGGCGGCGGTGTCTTCCCAGCCACTAATGGCCTTCACTTCGAGGAAGTCTTCAAGGCCCCAATGGCCGCCCTCGCGGCCAATTCCCGACTGCTTGTAGCCGCCGAACGGTGCATCGGCCGCATGGGAAGCGCCATTTATGCGGACCATGCCTGCCCGAAGCCGCTTCGACACGCGCTTGATTCGTTCCGGATCACCCGACTGGATATAAGCGGCGAGGCCATACGGCGTATCGTTGGCGATCTCGACGGCCTCCTCTTCCGTGTCGAATGGAATCATGGCGAGTACAGGTCCGAATATCTCCTCGCGCGCGATCGTCATGTTATTGTTGACGTCGGCAAAGACTGTCGGGCGCACGTAGTAGCCACGGTTAAAGCCCTCGGGACGCCCCGTACCGCCTGCAATCAGTCGCGCGCCTTCCTTGATGCCCTGTTCGATCAGACCCTGCACCTTGTTGAACTGCATTTCGGAAACGAGCGGCCCCATGTGGTCGCCATTCTCTGACGGATCGCCGACCTTGGTGGCCTTGGCTGTCTCGGCGGCAACCTGTGTCGCCGTGTCGTAGACCGAACGCTCAACGAGCATGCGCGTCGGCGCATTGCAGGACTGCCCGGTATTGTTGAACACATGCGCCACGCCACGTTTCACGGCGGCCTCGACGTCCGAATCGGCAAAGACGATGTTCGGAGACTTGCCGCCAAGTTCGAGCGAAACGCGCTTGACCGTATCCGCGGCTGCCTTGGTGACGGCGACACCAGCGCGCGTCGATCCGGTGAACGACATCATGTCGATGCCGGGATGGCGCGACATGGCCTCGCCGACGGTCGGGCCGTCGCCGTTGACGAGGTTGAATACACCGGCCGGAAGACCCGAAGCATCGATGATTTCCGCGAAGATGACCGAGGAAATCGGCGCGAGTTCGGACGGTTTGAGAATGACCGTGCAGCCGGCAGCAAGCGCCGGAACAACCTTGAGCACAACCTGGTTCATCGGCCAGTTCCACGGCGTGATGAGGCCGCACACGCCAATCGGCTCGTAAACGATGCGCGACGACGGGTTGTGGGCGTCGAGCGGACGCTCGAATTCGAAGTTCTTCAAGGCGCGGATGAAGGCCTTGATGTGCGCGGTGCCGGAAGCCGCCTGCTCGTCGAGCGCCATCTTGATCGGCGCGCCCATTTCTGACGAAATGGCCTTGGCCATGTCGTCGATGCGTTCCTGATAGGCGGCAAGCAGGCGCTGCAGCCATTCAAGGCGCTCTTCGGGGCTGGTCACGCTCCATTTGGCGAATGCCTTGCGCGCAGCGGTGACCGCCTTGTCCACATCGGCGGCCGAGCCGAGCGAAATCACGGCGAAAGCCTGTTCGTCGGCCGGGTTTATAACCTCCAGCTCTTTGGCGACCGTTGGAGCTATCCATTTGCCATCTAAATAGAAATCGGTCTTGCGCAGCATGGTCTGTCTCCTGCCTGTAAAATGCGGATTGTGCGTTGATGTGCGGTCGGCGATCGCCAACGCTTATTGATTGCAGTTGTAAAGGACGATTGCCGGTACGGCCAACAGGAATATCGAACAAAGAGGCGAAAATAGCGTCGCCCTCCGTGCCTATGTCGTCCTGTCGCCTCCATTGAATGCGCGCGCCAGCCGCAGGAAGTTTCCGAGCATGGCATGGCCATATTCCGTGAGTACCGACTCCGGATGAAACTGAACGCCGTATGTCGGGTGAGTGGCATGGGCAAGGCCCATGATTTCACCAGCCTCGGAGCGCGCGGTAATGCGAAGGTCGCCATCCCCCGGAAGGTCCTGAACGATCAGCGAATGATACCGCCCGGCGCGGAAGGGGCTTGGCAGTCCCTTGAACACGCGCAGGCCGTCATGGTTGATCGCCGAGGCGCGGCCGTGCATGGGCTCACGCGCCCGCACCACATGGCCACCAAAAACTTCGCCCATGCACTGGTGGCCAAGGCAGATGCCAAGCATCGGCGCGGCGCCGCTCAGCGCCTCGATGATCGCCATGGATTGCCCCGCCTCCCGTGGGCCACACGGTCCGGGCGACAGGACGATTGCCTCCGGGTCCAGCCGCTTGACGTCCGCAACCGAAATCGCATCGTTGCGCACCACCTGCGTTTCGACGCCAAGCTCGGTGAAGTAGCGCGCGACGGTAAAGACGAAGGAATCGTAATTGTCGATAATGAGGATCATTCCGGCCCGCCCTCATCGAACACGGTGAAGATGCGCGCTGCCTTGTCCAGCGTCTCCTGGTACTCGGATGCGGGATCCGACAGCGCAGTGATCCCGCCGCCCGCCTGGAATACCGCCATGCCGTTTTGAAACGAGACCGTACGGATGCCGATATTGGTGTCGAAATTGCCGTTGAAGCCAATGAAACCGATCGAGCCGCAATAGACACCGCGCGCCTCACCTTCGATCTCTGTGATAATCTCCATCGCCCTGAGCTTGGGAGCACCGGTAATCGACCCACCGGGAAAGGCGGCGCGAACAAGGTCCATAAGGCCCTTGTCCTCCTGCAACCGGCCGGTCACGACCGAGACGAGATGATGCACGCTGGCGTAGGTTTCGAGGCCGCATAACACAGGCGTCAGCACGGAATGCGGCCGGCAAACGCGGGAAAGGTCATTACGCATCAAGTCGACAATCATCAAATTCTCGGCGCGGTCCTTCTCCGACTTCAGAAGAGTCTCCGCCAGTGCCTTGTCTTCATTCGGATCAGCCGAACGCGGCATTGTCCCTTTGATCGGCCTCGTCTCAACCAGGTCGCCGCGGGCGACAAGGAAGCGCTCCGGCGAACTCGAGGCAACGACAATCTCGCCATGGTCGAGATAGGCGGCAAAGGTCGCGGCATTGCGCTTGCGCAGCGCCTTGTAGAAATGCCACCGATCGAATCCCTTTGGCAGCTCGGCGGTGAAGCGCTGGGCGATGTTGGCCTGGAAAATATCCCCGTCGAGGATGTACTCAACGACCCGGGCGACTGCCTGCATATAGGCGGCGCGTTCAAAGTTGGACCGCCACGACGTTCTTGCTATGCGCTGCGCGGTCATCTCTACTGATGGCTGCGGCTCGGAACGACTGATCGCCTCGATAAAATGGTCCGAGCGCTCCTGGCTTCGCCGCTCCCGGGCCGCCCTGTCCATTTCGGGAAAACCCGAGGAAACAAGCCAAACCCGCTGTTCCGCATGATCGAAGGCGAGCACGACATCGTAAAACAGCCAGGCGGCGTCCGGCATCCCGCCTTGTGGCGGTGTTCCGGGCTGAGGCAAGCGTTCGAGCAGCCGGCCGAACTCGTAGGAAAAATAGCCGATCGCACCGCCTTGAAACGGCGGCAGCCCAGCTTGGACCTCCATCCGGTAACGCCCGATATAGTCCGCAATCGCCGTGAGCGGCTCGCCCTCGACCCTTTCGCCGTTCCAGCTGACCTCGCCCCCGGCAACGATCAGTCTGGCGAACGGATCGGCAGCCACGTAGGAATAGCGGCCCAGCTGGTCATGGCGCATGGCGCTGTCGAGAAAGCTCAAGCCCCCCAACGGCCGCAGCCGCTCGGCGGCTTCGACAGGTTCGAGCCATGGAATCTCACGAACGTGCAAGCGCCGATCTCCCTTCAGCCTTTGAGATTATCCGCTCTTGCGGGTCGATAAAAGAATACTTGTCTCCGTCGAGGTGATTCCGTCAATATGACGGATGTCGCGAAGCGTGCGGTCGAATGCCTCCAGCGTCTCCACCTCGATTTCAGCGACGATATCCCACCGGCCGTTCGTTGTGTGCAAGGCGCGAATCTCCGGAAAGCCCTGCAAGCGGCGGATCACCTTCTCGGCGCCCTGTCCCGCTACCTCGATCATCGCCACGGCGCGCACGCCATAAATGCCGGCGCCGGCCTTGAGCGTGACGGTAAAGCCCTGAATCGTCCCATCGGTGGTCAGTTTGTCGATGCGCGTGCGGACAGTAGCGCGCGATATGCCGAGCACGGTTGCCATCGATGAGACCGGCAAGCGGCAATCATCGCGCAGCAGCGACAGCAATTTGCGATCTACGTCGTCCATTCGGCTCTCACTCTGCATAAAGTGCTTGAGCAAAATGCTCAATTACCTGCGCATTTCTATCAACATGCCGTCTATTTGTCACCGCGCCGAAATGCCAAAATCACTGCAGGACATAATATTCTCTTTCAATTTCGGAACGAGACCATCCAAACGCGAAAGTGGCGGTTGTTTATGAACATGCGCAGCAATTTTGAGGACACGCACAAGCAGAAGCTGACGATCATCGGTGCGCCAATCGAGGAAGGCGCGGGTCGCCTTGGGGCCCTCATGGGACCGGCGGCATTGCGCACTGCCGGACTCGTCCGCACGCTCGAGGAATTCGGTCATCCGGTTGAGGACCGCGGCGATCTGCAACTGCCTCCGGTCTTGCCCGTGGTTCAAGCCGTTGATGGCCTCGCCCACCATATCGAGCGCATTGCCGCTTGGTCGCGCATGCTCAGCAGCGAAACCTATGACGCACTGACCAAGGGCACATTCCCGATCATTCTCGGCGGCGATCACAGCCTTTCCATGGGCTCGGTGAGCGGCGTTGCCCGCTACTGCGAGGAGCATGGCCGCGAACTTTTCGTGTTGTGGCTGGACGCCCATTCCGATTTCAATACGCCCGCCACCTCGCCTTCCGGCAACATGCATGGCATGTCGGCGGCACTGCTTTGCGGCGAACCTGGCCTCGAAGGCGTTTTCGGCGAAGAGCCGCGCGGTTTCGTCAAGCCAGAGAATTTGCACCTTTTCGGCATACGCTCGATTGATGCAACGGAGCGTGTCCTGCTGCGCGAACGCGGAATCGATGTCGTCGACATGCGCCGCATCGATGAATTCGGGGTCGCCAAGCTGATGCGCCGCATCATCGAGCGTGTGCAGAAGGCCAATGGCATCCTGCATGTCAGCTTCGACGTCGACTTCATTGACCCGTCCCTTGCTCCGGGCGTCGGCACCACCGTGCCGGGTGGCGCCACGTTCCGCGAAGCGCATCTGGTCATGGAACTTCTGCACGATTCCGGCGTCGTCGGCTCTCTCGACGTGGTCGAACTCAACCCATTCCTCGACGAGCGCGGCCGAAGCGCGCTGCTGCTCGTCGATCTCGTTGCCAGCCTGTTCGGCCGGCAGATCTTTGACAAGCCAAACCTTGCTGACCAGAGCGCCGGCGCGCTCAGCATTTGATTTTGGCATTAGGAGGACATTTTGCTGCACACAGCCGCTGATCTGATTTCAACAGAATCCCGTCTTGGGGCCCATAACTACAAGCCGCTTGACGTGGTGCTGGAACGCGGTGAAGGCGTTTACGTCTGGGACATCGAGGGCAATCGCTATCTCGATTGCCTCTCCGCCTATTCGGCTGTCAACCAGGGGCATTGCCATCCGAAGATCCTCAAGGCGATGACCGAGCAGGCGTCGAAACTGACACTGACGTCCCGCGCCTTCCGCAACGATCAATTGGCATTGTTTTATGAAGAACTTGCGGCCCTTACCGGCTCGCATAAGATTCTGCCGATGAACAGTGGCGCGGAAGCTGTCGAAACCGCGATCAAGGCCGTGCGCAAGTGGGGCTACGAGGTCAAGGGCGTGCCGGAGAATGCCGCCGAGATCATCGTCTGCTCCGACAATTTCCACGGCCGCACCATGGGGATCGTCGGCTTCAGCACCGATCCTTCCGCCCGCGACAATTTCGGTCCCTTCGCCCCGGGCTTCAAGGTCGTACCCTTCGGCGATATCGACGCTTTCACTGCAGCGCTCAGCCCCAATACGGTCGGCTTCCTGGTCGAGCCGATCCAGGGCGAAGCCGGCGTCCTCATCCCGCCAAAAGGCTATTTCACCAAGGTGCGGGAACTCTGCACCGACAATAATGTCACGCTCATCCTCGACGAAATCCAGACGGGCCTCGGCCGCACCGGCGCATTGCTCGCCGAGGAGCACGAGGGCATAGAGGCAGATGTGACGCTGATCGGCAAGGCGCTTTCCGGCGGCTTCTATCCGGTCTCGGCTGTCCTGTCGAACAGCGATGTACTCGGCGTCCTCAAGCCGGGACAACATGGCAGCACGTTCGGCGGCAATCCGCTCGCCTGCGCCATTGCCCGGGCGGCGCTACGCGTCCTCACGGAAGAGAACATGATCGAAAACTCCCGCAAGGAGGGAGAATACTTCCTCGAACAGCTCAAGGGCATTCGCAGCAATATCGTGCAGGAAGTGCGTGGTCGCGGCCTTATGCTCGCGATCGAGCTCAATCCGGAAGCAGGCGGCGCCAATCGCTTTTGCTACGAGCTCAAGGAACGCGGCATCCTCGCCAAGGATACGCACGGCCACACCATCCGCATCGCGCCGCCGCTCGTCATCAAGCGCGACCAGGTCGACTGGGCACTCGAACAGTTCGACGCCGTTCTCACCAGCATGAATTGATGGCTGCGAGGTGCGTGGTTGATGCAACTACGCACCTCTCTTCTCAGTCTACATTCGGACGCGCTCAGCCTTCGGATCGTACATCGGCTTCAGCGAAGCCTCCGCCTTTACGCGCTCGCCAGCAATCTCGATCTCATATGCGGAAGCCAAGACCTCGTCCGGGCTCTCACCTTCACTTGGAACGTAACCAAGCCCGATCGCACCGCCGAGATGGTGGCCATAATTGCCGGACGTTATCGTTCCGACAATATTACCGTCGCGAACAATGGCTTCATTGTGGAACAGCAACGGTTCGGGATCGCTCAGCCTGAACTGGACCAAGCGGCGATTAAGGCCCTTGTCCTTCTTGCGAAGCACAGCCTCCCGGCCGATGAAATCGCCCTTGTCAGCCTTGACGGCAAAGCCCAGGCCAGCCTCGAGAACATGATCCTCGTCGGTTATGTCATGGCCGAAATGCCGGAACGCTTTCTCGATGCGGCAGGAATCGAGCGTGTGGAGGCCGCAGAGCTTCAGACCGAGATCTACGCCGGCCTCTTCGATGGCTTCGAAGACATGCGCCGTCTGATCCGTCGAAACATAAAGTTCCCAACCGAGTTCACCGACGTAAGTCACGCGGTGCGCCCGCGCCAATCCCATGCCGATCTCGATTTCGCGCGCCGTACCGAAAGGATTGGCCTCGTTGGAAAAGTCATTCGGGCTGATTTTCGTGATCAGTTCGCGTGCCTTTGGCCCCATGAGGCAAAGCACCGATTCGGCTGCCGTCACGTCGGTTATGACGACGAACTCATCGCCAAGATGCTTGCGCATCCATGCGAGATCGCGCTGCAGGGTTGCGCCCGGCACAACGGCGAAGAACGCGGTTTCCGAAAGCCGTGTAATCGTAAGGTCGCTCTCGATGCCGCCGCGATTATTCAGCATCTGGGTGTAGACAATACGGCCCGGCTCTACATCGAGCTGGTTGGCACAGAGCCTTTGCAGGAAAGCCAGGGCATCGCGTCCCTCGATCCTGATCTTGCCGAACGACGTCATATCGAAGAGGCCGACGCCATTGCGCACGGCGAGATGCTCGTCACGCTGGTTGTCGAACCAGTTCTGCCGCTTCCAGGAATAGCGATATTCCGGTTCCTGGCCTTCGCGGGCAAACCAGTTGGCCCGCTCCCAGCCGGCAACCTCGCCAAAAACGGCGCCGCGCTGCTTCAGATGCTCATGGATCGGCGAGCGTCGAACGTTGCGCGACGTTGCCATCTGCCGGTACGGAAAATGGTCGGCGTAGAGCAGCCCAAGCGTTTCGGAGACACGCTCCTTCAGGTATCGCCGGTTCTTCTGGAACGGCTGCGCCCGGCGGATATCGACCTCCCAAAGGTCGAAGGGCGCCTCGCCGTCGTGGATCCACTGCGCCAGCGCCATGCCAGCCCCGCCCGATGACACGATGCCAATGGAATTATAGCCCGCGGCAACCCAATAGCCGCCAAGTTCCGGTGCTTCGCCCAGATAGTAACGATCGTCGGGGGTGAAACTTTCCGGACCGTTGAAGAACGTATGGATGCCCGCCGTCCCGAGCATGGGCATGCGGTTGACGCCCATTTCGAGGATGGGTTCGAAATGTTCGAAATCCTCGGGCAATTGATCGAAGCAGAAATCTTCGGAGATGCCGTTCATGCCCCACGGCTTGGCGACCGGCTCGAACGCGCCAAGCATCATCTTGCCGGCGTCTTCCTTGTAATAGGCGCATTCATCGGGAACGCGCAGCACCGGCAGCCGACCAAGTCCTTCAATCGCTTCCGTCACCAGATAAAAGTGCTCGCAGGCGTGGAGCGGTACAGTCACACCTGACGTGGCGGCAAGATCGCGTGCCCACATGCCGGCGCAGTTGATGACGACATCGGTTTCAATCGTGCCCTGCTCATCCCCCTTCGACCAGGAAACACCAGCGACACGGCCATTCTTCTTCAGAACGTTGGTCACCTTCACGTTCTCTACGATCCTCGCGCCGCGCTGACGTGCGCCCTTGGCAAGCGCCATGGCGATATTGGCCGGATCGCACTGGCCGTCGAGCGGCAGGTGCACTGCTCCGACGACATCCTCGACATTAAGATGCGGATACATCTCCTTGACTTCTCTCGGAGAAATCTCACGCACGTCCACATCAAAGGCGCGAGCCAGCGATGCTTGCCGGTAAATCTCGTGCTTGCGCTCCTCGGTGAGCGCGACCGTGATCGAGCCGACCTGCCGCATGCCGGTCGCGACCTCAGTTTCGGCTTCCAGCCTAACATAGAGGTCGGCCGAGTACTTTGCGAGGCGTGTCATGTTCTGCGATGCACGCAACTGACCGATCAGACCGGCTGCATGCCATGTCGTGCCTGAGGTCAACTGCTTGCGTTCGAGGAGAACGATGTCGGTCCAGCCGAGTTTCGCCAGATGATAGGCAACCGAGCAGCCCGATACGCCGCCGCCGATGATGACGGCCCGTGCCTTGGTGGGAAGCGAACTCATGCGCGGATTCTTTCGTTCTTGGGATCCCACAGGGGCTGGTCAGGATGCACAATGGCCTTGCGTCGCTCGCCGAAGATTTCGACTTCGATCTCGGTGCCAGGCTCGGTCAGTTCGGTCTTGAGCATGCCGAGCGCGATCGACTTGTCGATGCGGTGGCCCCAACCGCCGGACGTCGTCTCGCCGACAATATTGCCATTGTGCCAAAGGGTCGACATATAGGGCGCGTCGCAATCACCGGCATCGACGGTCAACGTGACAAAGCGTTTGTCCACACCGCGCTGCTTTTCGCTCTCAAGCGCAGCCTTGCCGAGGAAGTTGGGCTTTTCCCATTTGACAAATCGTTCGAGCCCGCTTTGCAGCGGCGTATAGTCCGTCGAAAGGTCGCCTTTCCAGGCGCGATAACCTTTCTCGAGCCGTAGCGAGTCGAGCGCGAACATGCCGAACGGCTTGATCCCGTATTTCTGCCCAGCCTCCCAGATCGCGTCGAAGATCGCGGCGGTGTCCGCAACTTTCGTATGGACTTCCCAGCCGAGTTCCCCAGCGAACGACACGCGCACAAGCTGGCAGTACCGTCCGGCAATCTGCGCCGACTGATGCGTCAGCCAGGGTCGGTCGAGTTCGGCGTCGCACACAGCCTTGAAGAGGTCCCGCGCCTTCGGACCGGTGACGATCTGGCAGGAGAACTGCTCGGTCACATTGTCGATGCTGATCGCGCTCCCCGCGGGCAGGTGTTTGACCAGCCAGTCGCGATCATGCCACTCCGCAACGGCCGCCGTGATGAGGAAGAAGAGATTTTCGTCGATCGCCATGATCGACATTTCCGTGACGACGCGGCCCTTGTCGTCGGCGAAATAGGCAAGGCCGATCCGGCCGGGCCTGGGGACGATACCGGTTGTGAGCGTCGCGAGCCATTCACGCGCGCCCTCGCCGCTCACGCGAAAACGCGTGAACCCCGGCAGATCGAGAATTCCGACTGCATCGCGCACCGCGTGGCATTCCTCGCGAATACGCTCGTGCCAAGGTCCATTGCGCGAGAAGGTCTGGGTCGCCTCCTCGGATGTGTCGTCACCGGGCCTCGCATACCAGTTCGCGCGTTCCCAGCCGTTGTACGCCCCGAATTGACCGCCGAGCTTGGCAATGCGGTCATGGAGCGGCGAGAGCTTCTTGTTGCGGCCCGCCGGCCAGGTGTGGCGCGGAAAATGGATCGCATATTCGTGGCCATAGACTTCGAGTCCCTTGGCAATGCAATAATCGGGATCGGTGAAACCGGTGAAGCGGCGCGGATCGCATGACCACATGTCCCACTCGGTGGCGCCTTCCGTCACCCATTCGGCAAGCACCTTGCCGGCGCCGCCTGCCTGGGCGATGCCGAAGGTGAAGACGCAGGCCTCGAAGGCATTGGGAACGCCCGGCATCGGCCCGATCAGCGGATTGCCATCCGGCGCATAGGGGATGGGGCCATTGATGATCTTGGAAAGGCCGGCGGTGCCGAGGATCGGCACCCGGGCAATGGCATCGTTCAGATACCAGTCGAGACGTTCAAGATCGTCCGGAAAGAGCTGGAACGAGAAATCGTCAGGCATCGGATCATCCGGGGTCGCCCAATGCGCACGGCAGTTTCGCTCATAGGGCCCGAGATTCATGCCGTTCTTTTCCTGGCGCAGATAATAGGACGAATCGACGTCGCGCAGCAGCGGTAGCTTGTGGCCGTTCTCGCGTGTCCAGGCGGCGATCTCGGGAATTTCGTCGAATAGCAGATATTGATGGCTCATGACCATCATAGGCACGTCACGGCCAAACAGCTTGCCGATTTCCTGCGCGCGGTAGCCGGCGGCATTGACGACATATTCGCAGCGGATCTCACCCTGCGGCGTCGAGATCAGCCACTCGTCGTTGTCGCGGCGCGCGCCCGTGACGGGGCAGAAGCGGATGATCTTCGCGCCCATGTCGCGCGCACCCTTGGCAAGCGCTTGCGTCAGCTGCGCGGGGTCGATGTCACCGTCGTTCGGATCGTAGAGCGCTCCGGCAAGTTCGTGCGTCGCGATGAACGGATAGCGCCCGTTGATCTCATCGACGCCGAGCACGTCGATATCCATGCCCTGATAGCGGCCCATGCTTTTGACGCGTTCGAACTCGCGCATGCGCTCCTTGCTATGGGCAAGGCGCAGCGAGCCGGTCACATGATAGTTCATGGGATAATCGACTTCGGCGGCCAGATTGCGATAAAGCTGCGCCGAATAGCGCTGCATGTTCATGACCGACCACGAAGCCGAGAAGGTTGGAACGTTGCCGGCGGCATGCCATGTCGAACCCGACGTCAATTCATTCTTTTCCAGCAGGACGCAATCGGTCCAGCCGGCCTTGGCGAGGTGATAAAGCGCGGAAACGCCGACCGCTCCGCCACCGATGATGACGACGCGCGCCGACGTTGGAAACTCAGACATGTAAATTCTCCCGTGGTCTCATGCCATTTTCTTGGCCGGGTTCAGGCCCGGCCGATTTCATCGAGGTACCACTGGATGTACCGCAACTCGTTATATTCCATTGGCGCGATCGGGCCCGGCACGAAATAGTTCGACCGCACGCCCCGCGCCGTATGTTCGATGATCGTCTTGTCCTCTGCCGTCGTCACTTTCCACAGCCAGGTCAGCTTTTCGAGATCGTAGTCCTTGCCTTCCTCGGCATCGCCGCGCACCAGCCAGATCAACTCCATCTCGCAGGTATCGACCGTCTTCGGGATGAAGCGATAAATCATGCCGTGATCGGGATAGCAGACGAGGAAGCTCGTGCCGCCGAGGTGAATAGAGGTCACACCGCCATCGAACTCGGTGAAACGGCCCATGAGCGGCGCAACGGGCGATCCGTCTTCGCTGCCGCTCTTGACGCCGTCGTAGAGCGCATAGCGGAACGTGTGGATCGCTTCCTTGCCCTGCGCGGAATTCTGCCAGTTGTCGCCAGTCGCAATGTCGATGCCGAGCGCGCAGGTACGCTGCTCCATCTTGGCATTGAGTTCGACGATCTTCTCCGCCGGCTGTTCCAGCGCATGGGTCTGCGAGTATTCCGGATGGGCCGGACCGCAGTGATAGCATTCCACGTAGTTCTCGACTGCAAGCTTCCAGTTGGCATCGACGGCATAGGTTTCGCGATACGCCACCTTGGCGTCGCCCCAGCCATATTGACCGCAGGTGGTGCGCAGCGATTGCTCGATTATCGAGAAGTCCAGGGGTTCGTCGGCAAAGCAGATGAAAATCAGGCCATCCGCAACGCGCACATGCAGTTTCTTGAGGCCGTGCGCCGTCCGGTCGAAGTCGCGCGGCATCAGGCGCGCGGCGCGAAGGCTGCCGTCATTGGCATAGGTCCAGGCATGATAGGGGCAGACGAAGAAGCGGGCGTTGCCCTTCTGCTTGGTGCAGACCTCCGCCCCGCGATGGCGGCAGACATTCAGGAACGCATGGATCGAACCATCTTCCGTGCGCGAAACGATGATCGCTTCGGCGTCGATCTTGAACAATTCGAAATCACCCGGGTTCGGGATGATGCTGGCATGGCCGATGCAATGCCAATGACGCCGAAAGACCCTCTCCATATCACGCACATAGACGTCCGGATCCATGTAGAAGGCGCGCACGAGGCCATGCCCTGGCCGATGATCGGCAACCAGACGATCAATCTTGTCCAGAGCCGGTGCAAGTTCTGCAAAAGCCTGTTCCGCCGCCATTTCATTCTCCGAAAAAGATTGTTCCTAGACGCTTATTGTTTCTCAGGTGCGTCGCAGTTTAGAATGATTCCGCATTGAGCGGCATTCAAGCGATGGTTGCTCATAAAGACATGAATTATTCTCACGCATCTGATTTCGACAAGGTTTCTCCGCCATGATGTCCAAACCCCGGATACCCCCGCTCGGCTCCTTGCGGGCATTCGAGGCATCGGCGCGGCTGCTAAGCTTCCGTCTGGCAGGCGATGAACTTGGGGTCACGCAGTCGGCGATAAGTCACCGCATCTCGGAACTCGAGACGATCCTCGGGGTCAAGCTTTTCGAGCGGCTGCCGCGGGGCGTTTCGCTTACCGACGCCGGCACGCTCTACTACCCCTACATGCGCGATGCCTTCGAGAAGATCGCGCGTGGCAGCGCGCTGATCAATCGGCTCGGCACGACGGACGATCTTGCGATCGAAACCTACTCGACCTTCGCAATACGCTGGCTCATCCCGCGCCTTTCCGATTTCCGCAAGGTCAATTCCAATCTCGCCATCCGCATCGGCACCAGCCAGCTCGATTGGGAGCTCAATATCGACAGTTCCGATATCGGCATCATCCATACGACGCGGCCGGAGCGGCTCAATCTGCACTACCGCTTGCTGGCCAAGGCGGAGATGTTTCCGGTCTGCAATCCGCAAGTGGCGGCACGCATGGGTGGGGGCGACGCCAAGGCATTGAGCAATGTGCCGCGCCTCGCACTCTATACGTCGCCGGAAGATTGGGGGACATGGCTTGAGGCCGCGAACATCGCTGATACGGGCCGCGCTGTCACACTGAAGTTCGACACCTACCTCGCCGCCTTGCAATCGGCCCTCGACGGCCAGGGCGTGTGCGTTGCACCGGATTTCCTGGTCGCCGACGACCTCAAGGCCGGGCGCCTCGTCGCGCCATTCGGATTGAGAGTGCCGCAGCCCGGCGCATGGTACATGATCTGCCGCAAGGAGCGGGTCGGCGAGGCCAGAATCCGACAATTCGAACGCTGGCTCGTCGAACAATTCGGCGGCGAACCTATTTCTTCTTGACGCCGATCGCCCGGCCGACGCGATCCGGCGCCGGCAGCTGGGCGTGCTCCTTCATATAAAACTCAAGCTTGGGCAGCACGTCTTCCGGAAACGGCGTCACTTTCGGCCCGCTCATGTCGACATGCAGCGAGAGCACCTCGCACGTTGCCGCTACCCAGCCATCCTTATGGACGATTTCGAGATAGGTGTGCAGTCGCTTGCTGTCATAATCGATGAGCTGGTTGGTGACGGTCACGACATCGTCAAGGTGGAGCTCCTGCACGTAGCAGATGTGCACCTCGGCCGTGTAGATCGTCAGCTTCCGCTCGGCCGCGTATGTCGGGCCAAAACCGAGCTCCGAAAGGAATTCGTCGCCGCCCCTGTCAAAGACGACATTGTAATAAGCCATGTTGAGATGGCCGTTATAGTCGATCCAATCCTTCTCGATCGGGATCGGCGCCGAATGATAGAGTTCAGCGTCTCGATTGGTTGCTAGCATGTTATGGTCCTCGTTCTTGGCGAGCCGACGCCTGTCGATCGCTGGATTTGAAACATGGATGCCTCGCCTTCCGCTGTGCCAAAAGCGACGAGCCATGGCGGTTCCCTCATCAATGGTTCGGCCGGAAAGCGCTTGGCGGCTTCCCCTCGAAACTCCTGAATGTCCGTGTGAATGCAGCAGCCGAGGAAAATCCCGTCCGCGCAGCGATATCCGCCAGCGGCGATTTCGTGTCGGTAATCAGCCGCCGCGCCACCTTGAGCCGCAAGCGCAGATAGTATCGTCCGGGCCCCTCGCCGACCGCTTTTGCGAAGATTTTCTCAAGGCTGCGCGCGCTGAGCCCACAACGCCGGGCGATGGCGCCGACTGTCAGGGGCGCATCGATATGAGCTTCCATGAGGCGGATCGCGCCCGCAAGCTTAGGGTGAACGTCGTCGAGCCGGCCAAGCGAAACCAGCGGCTGCGCATCGCTCGACGTATGCGCCTCGTCATAGATGAAGACGCTGGCGACATCGAGGGCGACCGACATGCCATAGCGCGAGCGAATCAAATGCAGCATCAGGTCGAAGGTCGGCGAGGCGCCGCCACTGGTGAAGACAGGACCGTCGATGACATAGCGGTCGGGCCTGATGTCGGATTCCGGGAACTCCGACGTAAACTCCTCCATGTCCTCCCAGTGGGTGGTTGCCTTGCGCCCGCCGAGAAGACCGGCACGGCCAAGCAGCCAGGACCCGGCCTCGATGCCGCCGATCATCTGATAGTGATGGACGGCGCGCCGCAGGTTGGCGGTAAAGGTCGTGCGCGCGATGTCTGAAGTGCCAAAACCACCGATAACCAATAACATATCGCCCTTTACGGAAGCATCGAATGAACCAGAAACCGCGATCGGCAAGCCGCACGTCATCATGGCCGGCTCGCCGTCCAGCGAGACGATTCGCCATTTGAAGAGTATGCTCCCGGAGACGCGGTTGGCCGCGCGCATCGGATCGATTGTCGATGCAACACACATGAGCGAAGCGCCGCTGAAAACGAGGACGGTCACATCCAGCGGTTTGGTGTCGGGCAAAAAGACTGGCGAAGTTTCGCTTTTCATCAATTTCAATTCGTATATCGCAAAGCATCGCATGGCAATCGGGGCATGATCACGGCAACGAAAAATATGGGAGCAGAGCTATGGGACTTACCCCCAATCGCGAAGTATTCATCACCTGTGCCGTGACCGGCGCGGGCGATACGACAGGTCGTTCCGACAAGGTGCCGGTAACGCCGCGCCAGATCGCCGACGAGTGCATTGCCGCAGCCAATGCCGGCGCTGCAATCGCGCATATTCATGTGCGCGATCCGAAGACCGGCAAGGGTTCTCGCGATGTCGCGCTCTATACCGAGGTCGTCGAGCACATCAAGGCGTCGGGCGTCGACATGGTCTTGAACCTGACCGCCGGCATGGGGGGCGACCTGACGCTCGGCAGTGTCGAGCAGCCAATGCCGCCCTCTGCGATCGGCACCGACATGGCGGGCGCGACCGAGCGCCTCGAACACGTCGCCAAGCTTCGTCCGGAAATCTGCACGCTCGACTGCGGCACGATGAACTTCGGCGAAGGCGACTACGTCATGACCAATACGCCGGCGATGCTGAAGGCAATGGCGGCGCAGATAACGGCACTCGGCGTTCGCCCCGAAGTCGAAATCTTCGATACCGGCCACCTGCTTCTCGCCAAGTGGCTCTATGACCAGAAGCTGCTCGAAGATCCGGTCATGGTCCAGCTCTGCATGGGCATTCCCTGGGGTGCGCCCGACGATATCAATACGCTTTTGGCCCTCACCAACAATCTGCCCAAAAACTGGACCTTCTCCGCTTTCTCGATCGGCCGCAACCAGATGCCCTATGCGGCGATGGCCATGCTTGCCGGCGGCAATATCCGTGTCGGTCTTGAAGACAATATCTGGCTCGACAAGGGCGTGCTTGCCACCAACGGCCCGCTGGTCGAGCGGGCAGTAAAGGTTGCCGAAGGCATCGGCGCAAAGATTCTCGGACCGAACGACGTCCGCGAGCGCATGAAACTCACAAAGGGCTGGTGATAGAATGGCTGGAATTCGCAAGGCTGCGGCGGTTGGCGGCGGCGTAATTGGTGCGGGCTGGGTGGCGCGCCTTCTTCTCAACGGCATCGACGTTTCGATCTACGATCCGGATCCCGAGGCTGAGCGCAAAGTCAGCGAGGTGATGAAGAATTCTCGCCGCGCATATAAGACCATGGTGCCGGACGGCTTGCCGAAAGAAGGAAAGCTGACATTCGCCAAGTCCATACAGGAAGCCGTCGACGGCGCTGACTTCATTCAGGAAAGCGTTCCCGAACGGCTCGAACTGAAGCACAAGGTACTTGCCGAGATCGACAAGCATGCCGCGACGGATGCTATTGTCGGTTCATCCACCTCGGGCATTCTCCCGTCCGACATGCAGACCGCGATGAAGCACCCAGAGCGTCTTGTCGTCGGCCATCCCTATAACCCGGTCTATCTGCTGCCGCTCGTCGAAATCGTCGGCGGCAAGCAGACCTCGCCGGACGCTGTCGAAAGAGCGCGCGAACTCTATGCCTCCATCGGTATGAAGCCTGTGGTCATTCGCAAGGAGATCGAGGCTTTCGTCGGCGATCGCCTGCTCGAGGCGGTCTGGCGCGAGTCGCTTTGGCTCATCAAGGACGACATTACCACCGTCGAGGAACTCGACGATATCATGCGCTATTCATTCGGCATTCGCTGGGCGCAGATGGGCATGTTCCAGGTCTATCGCGTCGCCGGCGGCGAAGCGGGCATGCGCCACTTCATCGCCCAGTTCGGTCCATGCCTGTCCTGGCCGTGGACCAAGCTGATGGACGTGCCCGAACTAACCGAAGAACTGGTGGACAAGATCGCCAACCAGTCGGATGAGCAGGCGCACGGCCTTTCGATCCGCGAACTCGAACGCATCCGCGACGACAATCTCGTGGCGATCATGGAAGCGCTGTCGCGTCAGAACAAGGGCAAGGGCTGGGGCGCGGGCGCCCTCTACAAGGACTATACGAAGCGCCTCTCGAAGCTCGCCCAGAAGCCGGCGACCTCCAAGGCCGCCGAGAAGGCCAAAGCCAACAAGCCCAAGAAAAAGAAGGACTAACGCACATGGATTTCGGTCTTTCGGAGGAGCAAAGGCTGATCGTCGAAACGACGCGCGCCTTTGTCGAGAACGAACTCTACCCGCACGAAGCGGAGGTGGAACGCACGGGCGTGTTGCGCAAGGAACTCGCTGACGAGCTCAAGCAGAAGGCGATGGAAGCCGGACTTTATGCAGCCAACATGCCAGCCGAAGTCGGCGGCGCGGGGCTCGATACCGTCACCTGGCTGCTCTACGAAAAGGAACTCGGCCGCGCCAATTATGCGCTGCACTGGACCTGCGTCGGGCGCCCGTCGAATATCCTGCTTGCAGGCACCGATGCGCAGAAAGAGAAATACCTCTACCCCTGCATTCGCGGCGAAAAGTCCGACTGCCTGGCCATGACCGAACCCGGCGCGGGCTCGGACTTGCGCGGCATGAAGGCGACCGCTGTCGAAAAGGGCGGCGACTGGGTCGTCAACGGCACCAAACATTTCATCAGCCACGCGCTCGAAGCCGATTTCGTCATACTCTTTGTTGCATCAGGCGAAGAAGAGACGCCGCGCGGCAAAAAGAAGAAAATCACCGCCTTCTTCGTGGACAAGGGCCACCCCGGCATGACGATCCGCGAAGGCTACCGTAATGTCTCGCATCGCGGTTATACCAATGCCATCGTTGAATTCGACGATTGCCGCCTGCCGCAGGAAGCGATCCTCGGCGAAGTCCACAAAGGCTTCGAGGTCGCCAACACCTGGCTTGGCGCAACCCGCTTGCAGGTTGCGGCGACGTGCCTTGGCCGCGCTGAACGTGCGCTCGGCCACGCCATTGAATATGCTGCCCAGCGCCAACAGTTCGGCCAGCAGATCGGCAAGTTCCAGGGCGTTTCGTTCAAGCTCGCCGATATGGCGACGGAGCTCAAGGCGGCGGAACTTCTCACCTTCGAGGCCGGCTGGAAATTCGACCAAGGCACGGTGACTGACCAGGACATGGCCATGGCCAAGCTGAAGGCGACCGAAACGTTGGCCTTCGTCGCCGACGAGGCGATCCAGATTCACGGCGGCATGGGCCTTATGGATGACCTGCCGCTCGAACGCATCTGGCGCGATGCCCGTGTTGAACGCATCTGGGAGGGCACGTCCGAGATCCAGCGGCACATCATCTCGCGTGCCCTGCTCCGCCCGCATGGCGCATAACGGAGCATTTCATGGCATCGCATAAGCTCGACCGACTGCTTCGGCCAAAATCCATTGCTGTCTTCGGTGGCCTCCAGGCCATCGAAGTCATCAAGCAATCACAGAAAATGGGGTTTACCGGCGAGATTTGGCCGGTCCATCCCAAGCATGACGAGATCCTCGGCCTCAAGGTCTATCGCTCGGTGGCCGATCTCCCCGGAAGTCCCGATGCCGCCTTTGTCGGCGTCAACCGTTTTGTCACGCTCGATATCGTGCGGCAGTTGCGCGATGCCGGCGCCGGCGTCGCGGTCTGCTATGCCTCGGGCTTCCTTGAAGCCGGCGCCGACGATGCCGATGGCGCCCGCTTGCAAGAGGAACTCGTTGAAGCGGCAGGCGACATGCCGATCATCGGGCCGAACTGCTACGGCCTCATCAATTATTGCGACGGCGCCCTGCTGTGGCCGGACCAGCACGGCGGACGCCGGCTTGCTGCCGACGAGCGCGGCGTTGCGATCATCACGCAATCGTCCAACATCGCCATCAACATGACGATGCAGAACCGCGGATTGCCGATCGCCCACGTCATGACCGCGGGCAACCAGGCGCAGACCGGCCTTCCCGACATGGCGATCGCACTTCTCGAAGACGACCGCGTGACTGCGCTCGGTCTGCATATCGAAGCATTCCAGTCTGCGCCGAAATTTGAGGCTCTGGCAAAACGGGCGCGTGAACTCGGCAAGCCGATTGTCGCCATGAAGGTCGGCCGCTCAGCGCAGGCACGCGCGGCGACGGTCTCGCACACCGCATCGCTAGCAGGGTCGGACGCTGCATCCGACGCGTTCCTGAAGCGGCTCGGCATAGCCCGCGTCAACTCAATCGCCTCGTTCCTCGAAACGTTGAAGTTCCTCCACGTCCATGGCCCTCTCGATGGCAACACGCTGTGCTCGATGAGTTGTTCAGGCGGCGAGGCATCGGTGATGGCAGACAGCGCCGAGGGCCGCTCGGTGGAATTTCCGGCGCTAACGCCGGAACACAGGGCGCGCGTCAAGGCAACGCTCGGGCCACTCGTCGCCGTGGCGAACCCGCTCGACTATCATACTTTCATCTGGAACAACGAACCGGCCCTGACGGAGACCTTCACCGCCATGGTTTCCGGCGGCTTCGCCTTAAGCTGCCTCGTTCTTGATTTTCCGCGCAAGGATCGCTGCTCGGACGTGGATTGGTGGTCGACGGTGCGCGGCTTCGAAAGTGCGCTCAAGACCAATCGCGCCAAGGGAGCGATTGTAGCGTCCTTGCCCGAAAACATCCCGGAAGAGTATATGGCCGGGCTGATGGAAAGCGGGATCGCGCCTCTTTGCGGCATCACCGAAGCGTTCGACGCCGCCGAGGCCGCCGCGTTCATCGGCCGTGCCTGGAAGCGTAGCGCTTCCGCACCCGTCGCAGCACCCCGCGGTTCAAACGCTTACGAACCCGCCTCTCCCGATGAGGCGGACGCCAAGGCGCTGTTGCGCAGGCTGGAACTCCCCGTACCGGAAGGTCGCCGCTGCCAGACAGCCGATGAGGCAGTCCTTATCGCCAACGGTCTCGGCTATCCGGTTGCCTTGAAGGCGCTCGGCATCGCCCACAAGTCCGAGCACAATGCGGTGCGCCTGAACCTTAAAAGCAGCGATGAAGTTCGAAGCGCGGCGAATGACCTTGCCGGCCTCGGAACAGGACTTTACGTGGAGCGCATGGTAACGGGTGCTGTCGCCGAACTCATTGTCGGCATAGTCGACGATCCTCAGTTCGGCCCGGTGATGACGCTTGGAACCGGCGGCGTTCTCGTCGAACTTCTGCAGGATACGGCAACTTTGCTGCTGCCATCGAGCCGTGAAGATATCGAGGCGGCACTGCGTTCGCTCCGCATGTTCCCGCTACTCGACGGCTATCGCGGCAGGAAGCCGGCCGATCTTGATGCCGCGATTGATACCATAGCGGCAATTGCCACGTTTGCCGTCAGGAATGCAGGACGCATATCCGAGCTGGATATCAATCCGCTGCTCGTCTGCGGCAAGGGAGACGGCGCGTGGATTGCCGATGCGCTGCTGGTCACAAAGGGAGAGCTGAATTGAACGACGTTATAAGGACAAGGCGCGAGGGCGGCATTCTCGAGGTCACGCTCGACCGGCCGAAGGCGAATGCGATCGATCTGATCACGAGCCGCCTTATGGGCGAAACGTTCAGAGAATTCCGCGACGATCCCGAATTGCGCGTCGCCATCGTCCAGACCGCCGGAGACAAGTTTTTCTGCGCCGGCTGGGACCTGAAGGCAGCTGCAGGCGGTGACGCCGTCGACGGCGACTATGGTGTCGGCGGTTTCGGCGGTCTGCAGGAATTGCGCGATCTGAACAAGCCCGTCATCGCCGCGGTCAACGGCATGGCCGTCGGCGGTGGTTTTGAACTCGCGCTTTCCTGCGACATGATCCTCGCATCCGATCATTCGAGCTTCGCCCTGCCCGAAATTCGCGCCGGCACCCTTGCCGACGCCGCGACGGTCAAATTGCCCAAGCGCATTCCCTATCACGTCGCGATGGACCTGCTTCTGACCGGTCGCTGGATGGATGTCGCCGAGGCGCATCGCTGGGGTCTCGTCAATGAGGTTCTGCCCAAGGACAAGCTGATGGAGCGTGTCTGGGAGATCGCCCGCCTCCTCGAAAGCGGTCCGCCGCTCGTTTTCGCCGCGATCAAGGAAGTCGCGCGCGAAGCAGAGAACATGACATTCCAGCAGGCAATGAATATGATCACCAAGCGGAAGTTCCGCACGGTCGATATCCTTTATGCCTCGGAAGACGGACAGGAAGGATTCAAGGCCTTTGCCGAGAAGCGTGAACCTGTCTGGAAGGGTAGATGAGCACAGACTATTCCGTCCTGATCGATAAAGAGACCTGGGCGTTTATCGACAGGACGAACAGTTTCTATCCCCCGGACGCGATAGACCTGACTATCGAAGAGCAGCGCGGCGTCTATAACACGATGTGCCGCGCATTCTTTGCCGGCTATCCAGAGGCAGTGTCATCGATGGATGCATTCATCCATGCACGGGACCACCGGATACCGGTTCGTGTCTATGACAAAAGCGGCTCAAAGCCCGAAGCGGTCTGCCTCTATTTCCACGGTGGCGGCTTCGTCGTGGGTGGGCTCGACAGCCATGATGACGTCTGCGCCGAGATTTGTGATGCTACGGGCTTTCGCATCATCTCCGTCGATTATCGCCTTGCACCCGAGCACCTGCATCCCACGGCCTTCCGCGACTGCCTCGCAGCCTTCGAGCACGTGGCTGAAACCTCCGATCTTCCAATCGTCATTTGCGGAGACAGCGCCGGCGGCAATCTGGCAGCCGCAGTCATCCATCACGTCCGCAGCCATGACCGCGCACCGATCGGCCAGGTTCTCATCTATCCGGGGCTCGGTGGCGCGACCGATCAGGGCTCGTATCTCACTCACGCCGAAGCGCCGATGCTGTCGACCCGTGATACCGTCTACTACGCCAATATTCGTGGCGGCGGCTTCAACTGGTCCACTGATCCGCGTTTCTCGCCCCTCAACGATCCGGATTTTGGCGGGTTGCCGCCGACAATTGTCATTTCCGCCGAATGCGATCCGCTCTCGGACGATGGCCGGCACTACCGCGACAAGATTCTCGCAGCGGGCGGCAAGGCGATCTGGAACAATGAGCCGGGCCTGATCCACGCTTATCTTCGCGCGCGCCATAGCGTCGAGCGGGCGCGGTCAAGCTTCCGGCGGATCGTCACTGCCGTGCATCTGCTCGGGAAAGGCCGCTGGCCCGGCCAACTTTGATTTCTTCTAATTCCCGGCGCTCGCCATGCGCCGGTTCTTCATGGCGCCTTCGAGCCAGCCAAGCTCCATTTCCGGAACCGACGACAGCAGCAGATCCGTATAGGCGTCGAAAGGCGGCTTCAGCACCTCAGTCTTCGGACCGTAGCGCACCACTTCGCCGCGATACATGACTGCGATCGCATCGGCGATGGATTTGACCACGGCAAGATCGTGGGTGATGAAGATATAGGCGACGTTCTCGTCCTTCTGCAGATCGAGCAGAAGCTTGAGGATGCCGTCCGCCACCAGCGGATCGAGCGCGCTCGTCACCTCGTCGCAGATGATGAGCTTGGGCTTGGCGGCAAGCGCGCGTGCAATGCAGACGCGCTGCTTCTGTCCGCCTGACAGTTCGGCCGGGTAGCGATCGGCAAAACCCGTCCCCATCTCGATCTTGTCGAGCAGTTCGCGAACACGAGCGTCGCGTTGCTTGCCTCTCATGCCGAAATAGAATTCGAGCGGACGGCCGATGATCGTGCCGATGGTCTGGCGCGGGTTCATCGCGACATCCGCCATCTGGTAGATCATCTGCAACTCGCGCAGATCGTTGCGCGTGCGGTTGGCAAGGCGCGGCGACAGCGTGCGCCCGTTGAACGTGATGCTCCCTTCCATCGGCGGCAATAGGCCGGTGATGGCGCGCGCCAGCGTCGACTTGCCGGAACCGGACTCGCCGACGACGGCCAGCGTCTGGCCAAGATGGACGTCGACGGTAACGTTCTTGAGCACCTTGACCAGTCCGCCCCCATAGGCCGCGGTAATGTTGTTGACCGCCAGCACCGGCGCATCGTTCGGGTTCTTCTGCTCATGCGGAATGTGATGCACGGAAACAAGCTGGTTGGTGTATTGCTGGCGCGGCTCCTTGATGATCTGGCGTGTATCGCCATATTCGACAAGCTTGCCGTGGCGCAGCACCATGATGTCGTCGGCGACCTGCGCCACGACCGCAAGGTCATGGGTGATATAGAGCGCAGCGACATTGGTGTCGTGGATGGCCTCCTTGATCGATGCCAGCACGTCGATCTGGGTGGTCACGTCCAGCGCCGTCGTCGGTTCATCGAAGACGATGAGGTCGGGCTCCGAGCACAATGCCATGGCAGTCATTGCGCGTTGCAGCTGGCCGCCGGATACCTGATGGGGAAAGCGCTGACCGAAGGTCTCGGGATTCGGCAGTCCAAGCTTCTTGAACAAGCCAATCGCACGCTTCTCGGCTTCTGCCCTCGAACAAATGCGGTGCAGGAGAGCAGCTTCTATGACCTGGTCCATAAGCTTGCGGGCGGGATTGAACGAGGCGGCAGCTGACTGTGCGACATAACAGACCTCCTTGCCCCGGACCTGGCGCAACAGGCGCGGGCCGCCTTTGACAAGATCACGCCCGTTGAGGACCACTTGCCCGCCAGTAATGCGCACGCCTCCCCGGCCATAGCACATGCTTGACAGGCCAATGGTGGATTTGCCGGCGCCGGACTCGCCGATAAGGCCGAGCACCTTGCCGCGCTCGAGCTTGACCGACACGTCATCAACGATGACGACGTTGCGCGGCGGCTCACCGGGTGGGTAGCTGGTTGCCTCGATGCGCAGGTTCTGGATATCGAGCAGGAGACCGGTCTTGTCCTTCCTCTGTGCCTTAGCCATTGCGACCTCCCTTCAGACTTGTCGTCCGGTTCAATATCCAATCGGCAACGAGGTTGACCGAGATCGCGAGAACGGCAATCGCTGCTGCAGGAATAAGCGCAGCCGGCACACCGAAGACGATGCCTTCCTTGTTTTCCTTGACCATGCCGCCCCAGTCGGCATCCGGCGGTTGCACGCCGAGGCCGAGGAATGAAAGCGCCGACAGGAAAAGCACGGCAAAGATAAAGCGCAGCCCGAGTTCAGCGATAAGCGGGGTGAGCGCATTGGGCAGGATTTCACGAAAGATGATCCATACCCGCCCCTCACCGCGCAGCTTTGCGGCCTCGACAAAGTCCATAACGTTGATATCCACCGCGACGGCCCGCGCCAATCGATAGACGCGGGTGGCGTCGAGCAGGCCCATGACGAAAATGAGCGTGACCACATTGGCAGGCAGGACCGAAAGCACGACGAGCGCAAAGATCAGCGTCGGGATTGCCATGATCAGATCGACAAAGCGTGACATGAGTTGGTCGAACCATCCGCCGACGACGGCGGCGGCGAACCCCAGCACCGACCCGAGAATAAAGGAAAGGGCCGTCGCCATGGCAGCGATGAAGATAGTAATGCGTGCACCGTAGATCATGCGCGACAGGAGGTCACGGCCGAGATTATCGGTACCGAGCAGATACTTGGCCGACGAGGGCTCCCATACGTCACCTACCGTCTCGCCGACGGGATATGGAGCGACCCATGGCGCGAATATAGCCGCAAACAGGAACACGGCGGTGATGATGAGGCCGATCCATGCGCTGATGGGAATAGCTTTGACGTTCAGCATGGCGCGCCCCTACTTCGGATGCCGGAGGCGGGGATTGGAAACAATCGCCACGATGTCAGCAATGATGTTCAAACTTATGTAGACGGCCGCGAAAACCAGCCCGCATGCCTGCACGACCGGAACGTCGCGCTTAGCCACGTGGTCGACAAGATACTGGCCCATCCCCGGATAAACAAAGATCACCTCGACCACGACGACGCCGACCACGAGAAATGCGAGGTTGAGCATCACGACATTGACAATCGGCGCAATCGCATTGGGAAACGCATGCCGGGTAATGATCTGAAGCGGCGAAAGCCCCTTCAGTTCGGCCGTTTCTATATAGGCAGACTGCATGACGTTGAGGATTGCTGCACGCGTCATGCGCATCATATGCGCGAGAACGACGAGCGTTAGCACCGTCACCGGCAATGCAATCGCGCTCAGCCGCTCGCCGAGCGGCATGCCTTCATAGACGGTCGATACGCTCGGAAACCACTGCAGCCGCACAGCAACAAAATATATGAGCAGGTAGCCTGTGAAGAACTCCGGCAGCGAGGTCGAAGCGAGACCGAGGCCGGAGATCAGCTTGTCGACGAAGCCGTTGCGGTAGCGTACCGCCAAGAGCCCGAGCATGATGGCGAGCGGAATGGAGACTACCGCCGCCCCGAATGCCAGGAACAGGGTATTCCATAGCCGCTCCTTCAGCGACGTCGCGATATCCTGTCCGCTGGAAAGTGCCGTCCCGAGATCGCCGGTCAAAATCCCGCCGAGCCAGCGCAAATAGCGGATATAGGCAGGGTCGTTCAGACCCATGTCACGCCGCAGGTTTTCAAGCGCCTGCGGCGTAGCCGATTGGCCGAGGATGGATTGGGCCACGTCGCCCGGCAGGATTTGCGTGCCGGCAAAGATGAGCACCGAGACCGCAAGCAGGAGCAGAAGGCCCATCGCAATGCGCTGGGCCACCAGTTTCAGGACAGGTGCACTCATCCGCCCGGCGCCGATCAGGCGTTCAGCCAGCAGCGCGACAGAGCATAGCCGCCGCTCATCTCCTGATTGCCGTCCGGCACCCAGCCGCCGACCTTGGCGCTGGTCGCGTCAATGAAGTCGTTAAACATCGGCACGATCACACCGCCTTCATCGCGAACGATGATGGCCATGTCGCGGTACATCTGCTTGCGCTTGCCCTCATCGAGTTCGCCGCGCGCGGTGATCAGCATCTGGTCGAACTTGGGATTGAAGAAGCGCGTGTCGTTCCAGTCGGCCTTCGAATAGTAGGCCGTGGAATACATCTGGTCCTGCGTCGGACGTCCGCCCCAATAGGATTCCGAGAAGGGCTGCTTGTTCCAAACTTCCGACCAGTAGCCGTCGCCAGGCTCGCGCTTGACTTCGATCTTGATGCCGGCCTTTGCAGCGCTCTGCTGATAGAGCTGTGCCGCATCGACAGCGCCCGGGAAGGCGACATCAGATGTGCGCAGGAGAACGGTGCCGTCATGGCCGGACTTCTTGAAGTGGAACGCGGCCTTGTCCGGATCGTAGGTGCGCTGCTCGATATCGTCGGAGAACAGCGGATAGGCCTTGTTGATCGGGAAGTCATTGCCGACGGAGCCGTAGCCGCGCAGAATCTTCTGCACCATCTCTTCGCGGTTCATGGCGTATTTCAGCGCAAGACGCAGGTCGACATTATCGAAGGGCGCCGTGTTGCAATGTGCAATGAACACGTAGTGTCCCTTGCCGGCCACGTTCTGGATGGTCACGCCGGGGACGCGCTTCACGAGATCGACAATCTTCGGCTCGACGCGGTTGATCATGTGAACCTGTCCGGACTGAAGAGCCGCGGTACGGGCGGTCGCATCGTTGATAACGATGATTTCGATCTGGTCGGCATGGCCGCGCTTGTCGCCGTTCCAGTAGTTGGGGAACTTTTCGCCAATATGACGTACGCCCGGCTGATCGGTGACGACCTTGTATGGTCCCGTCCCGATACCTGCGGTGGGCTTGTCCTTGCCGCCGTTCGGCTGGATCATCAGGTGATAGTCGTCCATCAGGAACGGCAGGTCGGCATTGGCTTCTTTCAATGTGAAAACAACGGTATCGCCGTCCTTCTTCACGTTCTCGATGCCGCCCATGATACCAAGGGCGCCCGACTTGGAGTTCGCGTCCGAGTGGCGTTCCATGGTGGCGACAACGTCGTCCGGCGTCATTTCCTTGCCGTCGTGGAATTGGACACCCTTGCGGATCTTGAAGGTCCATACCTTCGCGTCGTCCGATGAGCCCCACTCTTCGGCGAGTTTCGGCTCAAGCTTGCCATCGGGCTGAATCTCGACAAGCTGCTCGCCCCACTGGCGGCCGAACTTGTAGGGCACCTGGCTTTGCCAGGTCGCAGGGTCAAGACTGTCTGTGGATGCACCGCCCTGCATGCCCGCCTTGAGCGTGCCGCCCTTCACAGGCCCTTCGGCAAGTGCAGCGCTGGACAGAAGCGAGTTGGCAAATACGGTCGTAACACCAAGTGCGGCGGCCCGGCCGAGGAAGTCGCGGCGGGAGATGTGACCGCGTGCGACCTTGCGGCTGAGATATTCGAGTTCTTTAGACATACCAGTTCCCCTTCTTGCTCCGGCGCAACGCGCCCGGATTGGTTTTTGTGATAATGTGACTTGATACCCGTGGATTACAACTGTTGATTGCTAAATAGTCCTCCCCGGCTCATCTGATATTCAAATGAAGCTTCGTTTGATCGTTTCGGCGAAGTCGTGCTCGAAGACGACATTGTCGTTTTCGTAGGCCTCGATACGCCCCGTCAGGTAGAAATTGTGTTGGTCCGATCGCATCGTCGTGTAGGTCTCGGTGCGCGTGCGCCAATTGTCGCGTCCGGAAATCTCGGTCCAATGAGTAGCGCCATAGGCCGAAAGCGGATCGTCAGGATGGATTTCCCAGCGCTCGCGCGCTACTCCGCCATGGATCAGCCCATGATCCTTGTCCCGCGCCTCGCCAAAATCATCCTCGATCAGCAACGTGATCTTGCCGCTTACCTGATCGTGCTCGATCGTCCGGCTATTGCCACCTTCCCGCAATGTTTCAATTTGCCATGGCGATGCGCCCTGCGGCTCGGGGAAAGTCCATTCGTCGCCTGTCGCAAGCGGGCGCGAGGGAATTTCCACGCTGCCAGCGTGGATGCTGAGGCTGACATGGGATGGCGACGGCCAGACAAGCGGCCAATAAGACGTCGAAACAGCCACGCGCAGTGTGTGCCCGGCCGGGACCCTATAGGCAATATCGTCGAGCTTGAAGGTAATTGTCACTTGCTCGCCGGGCACCAGTGGCTCGGCATTGTCATGGCCATGGCGATGACAGAGATTGAAGACGCCATAGGTGATGCGGGTCGATGCGCCATCCGCATGGACGTCACACAACCGCACCGCAACCATGGCCACCGGCTTGTTGCTCGAAAGCGTAAGCGTGATTTCCGGCGCTCCGACAATGTCGATTGCCTCGCCGAGGGACGTGTCATAGCAAAGCGAAAACGCGTCGTCGCGGCGCTGGTCGCCGGGCATTTCCGGTCCGAGCCAGATCGCACAATATTCGCCGCTCATCATGCCGCAATCTTGCGGCGACGCGACCAGATGCGAGAAGTTTTCGCTCGCTTCCGACGCCAGTGACCGGTCGCCCGCAAGGTGAAGCACCTTGCTGCCGATACGTTGCGATGGCCACTCATTTTCGGCAATCCAATAGCCGCTGCGTTCCGTGTACCAGCTTTTCGGTCGAACCGAATCCATCAGGTAGCCACGGTACGTCGGATCGTTCTCGACGCCGGTGTCGATATCCTTGAGCCAGCGATCCCACCAGCGCAACGCCTCCTGCAGGAAGCCGATGCGCGGTTCCGGCACGGCAAAGTGCGGGTATTTGTGTACCCATGGACCGATGATGCCTTTGACCGGCCCGGTTATACCTTCCATCAAGCGCGGCACGGCGTTCTTATAGGCATCGCCCCAGCCGCCGATCGCCAAGGTCGCGGCCTTGATCGCCGAAAACTCCTCGCAGACGGAGCCACGCCGCCAATAGTCATCGCGCGTCTGGTGCTTGAGCCATACAGCCGGCAGGAACGGCTCGTTGTGCAGACGTTCCAGCCACATCTCCCGCCATTTTGCACCGGCATGCGCCGGGTCTGGCGGGCGCGAGGAATAGGCAAGCATTGTTGCGCCCCAGCCGAGATTCTCATTGAGCAGCAGGCCGCCCTTGTAATGGATATCGTCGGCGAAGCGATCGTCGGTCGAGCACAACGTGATGATGGCGTTGAGCGGCTCGGGCTGGAGCGCTGCTACCTGCAACGAATTGAAGCCGCCCCAGGATATGCCCATCATGCCAACCTTGCCGGTCGACCATGGCTGCGCGGCGATCCAGTCGATCACCTCGCACGCGTCGGCAAGTTCCTGTTCGGAATACTCATCCTCCATGAGCCCTTCGGAATCGCCATTGCCGCGCATGTCGACACGCAGGCAGGCATAGCCGTGGCCGGCAAAATACGGATGGGTGAGATTGTCGCGCGCCGTCGTTCCGTCCCGCTTGCGATAGGGCAGGAATTCGAGAATGGCGGGAACCGGGCTATCGTTGGCATTTTCCGGCATCCACACCCGCGCCGAAAGCCGGCAACCATCAGCCAGGACGATGCCCATATCGGCATGCTCGATGACATTATGAGGAAACGTTTCGACTGTCCGCATTATCGCCTTTCATCTCGCGCAGAGTTGAAAACAGACAATGCCCGCCGAAGGCGTGACGCCCGGCGAAAGCCAGAATCCCATTTTCTCGTCTTTGCGAGGTGTTCCTTTGCCCACACTATGCGCATCTGCTCGCCAGCAGGCATAAAACAGCTGCGACATAACTCACACAATTTGCGCCACACCCGAGTTTTTCATCCGAGCTTCGAGGGGATCATTCTTTCAACGCGCCTGAAGAGCATCACGATAATGCCGGTGATCACGAGATATCCCGCGGCAAGGAGGAGCAACGGCTCGTAGGTCAGGAACGTATCCTGCCTGACACGCGAAGCGACCGCGTAAAGATCGACGACGGTGATCGTCGCAACGAGCGGCGTCGACTTGAGCTGGAGCACGGCCTCGCCGGCAAGCGTCGGCAGCGCCCGATGGATCGCCTGCGGCAGCCATATGCGCCTGAAGATCGTGAAGCGCGGCATGCCAAAGGCGCGTGCGGCTTCCAATTGTCCCTTGGGAACGCTGGCGAATGCACCCCGCATTACCTCGCCCTCATAGCCCGCGTAGGACAAGGTCAGCGCCAGCACCGCATAGGGCCAAGCCTGCCGCAAGTAGGGCCAGAGTTCCGATCCGCGTATCCACGGATATTGCGGGAAGAGCGAACCGAGGCCGTAATAGAGCAGCCAGAGTTGCAGCAGCAGCGGCGTGCCGCGGATGACGGTGCAAAACATCTTGGCCGGAATAGCGAGAATCGCCGGCCCGGACGCCTGGGCGAGTCCCAGCGGCACCGCCAGCAGGAAGCCCAGGATAACCGTGACGATCAGGATCCAGATCGTCCGCCACAGGCCCTGAGCGATAAGGTCGCCGTAGTTTTGCAGCCAATCCCAGCGCATGAAGAAAACGGCTGACGCAATCAACGCCAAACCGATCAGCATCATGACGATGCGATGGGGCTGCAGCAGGCTTGCGATGCGGATCCCGTCTGTTTCCTTGTGGATCGGAAATGTCTCGATCGGGACCTCAATAGGCGTTTCGGACATCAATGCGCCTCCTTGACGGAGGGCATGCCGCGTCGGGCCCAGATTTCAACCCGGCCGATGATGGCGTTTGAAAACAGCGTGATGAACAGATAGAGCGCGCCGGCTGCCATGTAGAAGAGGAAATAGGCCTTGGTCGCCCCCGCCGCCTGGCGCGTTTCGAGCGTAAGCTCGGCGAAACCGACGACGGCCAGAAGCGATGTGTCCTTCGTGGCGATCAGCCAGAGGTTGGCTAGTCCCGGGAGCGCATGCGGCAGCATAGCTGGCAACGTGATGCGCCGCATCATCAGGCTCGGCGACATGCCATAGGCCCTCGCCGCTTCGATCTCGCCCTGCGGAATGGATTTAATTGCGCCGCGCAAGACCTCGGTTGCATAGGCGCCCTGGACAAAACCGAGGACGACAATACCGGCGACAAGGCCGCTAATATCGACACGGCTGTAACCGATGGCCTCGAACAGGCGATTGATGAGGTCCGTTCCGGCATAATAGAGCAGCAGGATCAACACCAGTTCGGGTATTGCCCGCACCATCGTGGTGTAGATGGCGGCAATGTCGCGGACAATCGGGCCGCCATAGAGCTTGCCGTATGCGCCGAGCGTTCCGATGATCAGCCCAATGCCGAACGAACCGAGTGCGATCTGCAGGGAGTGAAAGAGCCCGCGAAGCAGATTGCCGCCCCACCCAGGTGGATTTGGCGATAGGAGCCCGAACATGCCGGATATGGCGGCGGGAAGGATCGATGCGTCGGCCAAGCCGTCCTCGATTCAGTATCGGATAGAGTTTTGAACAAATTGGCCGGAACGGGCTGTCCCGCTCCGGCCGGACAGCTTAGCCGCCATAAATATCGAAGTTGAAATACTTCTTCGAGATCTCGTCATACTTACCATCTGAGCGGATCGCCTTGATGGCAGCGTTGATCTTGTCCTTCAGCTCGGTATCGCCCTTGCGCAGGCCGACGCCGACACCGGGGCCGAGGATCTCCAGATCATCGGCTACCTTGCCCTTGATCTCGCAGCACGCCTTGCCTGCATCGGTCGCAACGAAGGTTTCGAGCGCGAGCGAGTCGGCCTGCGTCGCATCGATGCGGCCTGCGGCAAGATCCTGGTTCGCCTCATCCTGCGTCTGGTATTCCTTGATTTCGGCTGCAGTCGAAGCGAAGTACTTCTTGGCGTAGGCCTGGTGCACCGTCGACACCTGAACGCCGATGATCTTGCCCTTCAGGCCTTCCGGCGTCGGCTGCATCTCGACGCCCTTGGCGCCCATGATGACAGTCGGGGTGTTGTAGTACTTGTCGGAAAAATCGATCGTCTTCAACCGCTCGTCGGTAATCGACATGGAACTGGCGATCATGTCGATTTTCTTCGTGGTCAAGGCAGGAATGATGCCGTCCCAAGCGACAGGCGTAATGACGCAATCAAGCTTGGCCTGCTCGCACAGCGCGTTGATGATATCGACTTCCCAGCCGTTCCATTTGCCCGATGCGTCGGGCGACGTGAATGGCGGATAGGGCTCGGCAGCGATGCCGACTTTCACCTGCTCGGCGCTTGCAGCGCCCATACCAGCGACGACCAGGACAACGGCGGCTACCGTTGTTTTCAAAAACGACTTCATTCTCATCTCCATTCTTTCAATGTTCCCCAGGATTGTTTCCTGTTGCTTGCTTATTTTATGAAACAGTCCGGATAAACTGCTTCAAACGTTCAGATTTTGGCGATCCGAACAATGCTTCCGGCGGACCCTCTTCCTCGATGATGCCGTTGTGCAGATAGATGACGTGGCTCGCGACCTCGCGTGCGAATTTCATCTCGTGCGTGACGAGAAGCATGGTCCGGCCTTCCTCGGCGAGATCGCCGATCACCCGCAACACCTCGCCGACGAGTTCCGGATCAAGCGCGGAGGTGGGCTCGTCAAACAGCATGACGCGCGGCTGGATTGCAAGCGCCCGCGCAATTGCGCCGCGCTGTTGCTGGCCACCGGAGAGATAGGCAGGATAAACGTCGCGCTTGGCCGACAGGCCGACGCGCTCGAGCAGTTGCTCGCCGATGACCATGGCCTCGTCGCGCTTCATGCCGAGCACATGGACGGGAACTTCGATGACATTCTGGATGAGCGTCATGTGCTGCCAGAGGTTGAAATTCTGGAACACCATGCCGAGACGGCTGCGGATGCGCTCGATCTGGCGCCGGTTGGCGGGATGCAGGCCGCCATGGCCGTCACTCACCATTTTTACGTCTTCGCCATTGATGCGAATGATGCCGCTGGTGGGATTTTCGAGAAAGTTGATGCAACGCAGGAATGTGGATTTACCGGAGCCACTGCCGCCGATCATGGCGACCACATCGCCATCCCGCGCCGTCAGGGAAACGCCCTTCAGAACTTCGAGCGCTCCGAAGCGCTTATGAAGCTTCTCGATATGAATGGCTTCAGCTTGTTCGCCTGTCGCCCGTTGAAGTGGATCCGTCGAAACGGTTGCCGCTTCCATCGCCATCATTCCGGGATACCTGCTCGTATTGGGCTTGCACGTCTTTTCATGACAGCCTTTGATCCGCCTCATTATCTGACAGGGTCTAAATTGCCCTCTTTGGCTGCATCACACCACTTGCGCTCTATTTATGCAAGCGTATAAATACTCCGAGAAACAATTTTTTGAGAGCAGCGCAGATGCAAGCATTCGGTTCCCAGTCCATGGCCCTCCCCTTGAAGCGCGTCATCATGCGCAAGCCGGACCACGTCATGGCAGGGGCCGAACGCGACGTCTGGCACTATGGGCCGCAATTCGATCCACGCAAGGCTTCCGAGCAGCATCGCGTGTTTGCCGATCTCGTTGCCCGTTCGGGCGCGGAGATCACGTGGATACGCGACGGCAATGACGGCCTGTCCGATTCGATCTTCACCCACGATCCCTCGCTGGTAACCGACAAGGGCGCCGTTATCCTGCGCATGGGAAAGCCCCTGCGCCTTGAGGAAACGGACTTGCACCGAGAGACCTATCGGCAGATGGACGTGCCGGTCCTCGGCCGCATCGAGGCGCCCGGCACCGTCGAGGGCGGCGATTGCGTCTGGGTCGACGAAAAGACCCTGGCGGTTGGACGCGGGGTCCGTACCAATCAGGTGGGGATCGAGCAGCTCGCGAATATTCTCAGGCCGCTTGGCGTCACGGTCCTCGGCTTCGACCTGCCGCTCTGGCATGGAGAAGAAGCCTGCCTGCACCTTATGTCGATTATATCCCCGCTCGCCGAAGACCTTGCGCTTGTACACATGCCGCTGTTGCCGGCAGCGTTTTACCAACTGTTGAAAGAGCGCGGCATTCGCCTGGTTGCCGCTCCTGAAGCAGAATTTGCAGCAAGCAATGGTCTCAACCTCAACGTACTGCCGACAGCACCCTATGAGGTCATTGCCGTTGCAGGCTTCGAGGGCACGAAGGCCGCTATGGAAACAGCAGGCTGCACAGTCACAACCTTCGAGGCCGATGCGCTCTGCATCGCCTGCGAAGGCGGCCCGACCTGCCTCACGCGCCCTGTCTGGCGCCAATGAACGCTGAAACCGCCACCCGCAAGAGCTTTCGCCGCGAGGGCGAGGACAAGCGCCGCGAGGATCTCATCGCGGCAACGCTGGAATGCGTGGCTGAACGCGGCCTTGCCGGTGCGACGGTACGGGAAATTGCGCAACGCGCCGGCGTCACCGCCGGGCTAATCCGCTATTATTTTCCGACCAAGGATGAACTGATCGGCGCTGCCTACCGGGCCGTCATGCAACGCATGACCGTGCAGGCGAGCGACGCTCTCAGAAGCGCGAATGACGATCCCCGCGCCCGGCTCTACGCCTTCGTGACGGCCAATCTCGGCCAGCCGATCATGGACCCGCACAATCTTTCGCTCTGGGCGGGTTTCATTGCGCTCGTCCACGCGGATCCGGCCATGGCAGCGGCACATCGCGACGGCTATCTCGGCTTCCGCGACGAACTCGAAATCCTGATACGCGATGCACTGCTGTCGGCACGCGCACCGGCCGAATCGCGCCACACCCGCAGCCACGCCATTGCCATCAATGCGATCATCGACGGGCTGTGGCTCGAAGGCTGCCTGGCCGGCGATATTTTCTCCGATGGCGAGTTGGCCGAAACCGGCATAAGCGCTATCGAAGCCGTACTTGGAATTTCTCTCAAAGCTGAAGGAGGCGCGCCATGATGCGCTATGCGTCTGTTACGAATCGTCTCGCGGGGCTTGGCTCGGACAAGTGGGCGGTGCACATGCGCGCCCGCGAAATGAAGCATGCCGGCGAAGACGTCATCGAGCTCACGATCGGCGAGCCGGACATCCCGACGCCAAACGATATGATTGACGTCGCAGAACGCTCGATGCGCGCGGGACGCACCGGCTATTCCAATGGCCGGGGTGAACCCGCAGTTCTGGCCGCGCTTTCGGCCAAATATACCGCCCGTACCGGTCGTCCGATCGATGCCGAGCACATCATGTGCTTTCCCGGCACCCAGACCGCCCTCTCCCTCGTCATGCTTGGCATTGCCGAAGAAGGCGACGAGATCATAACGGGCGATCCGCTCTATGCGACCTATGACGGCGTCGTACGTGCAACCGGCGCAATGCGCGTCTCCGTGCCGCTGCGTCCGGAAAAGGGTTTTCGCATGCAGGCGGCCGACCTGGAAAAGGTCATTACGCCGCGCACCAAGGTGTTGCTGTTGAATACGCCGCACAACCCGACGGGGGCGGTACTCAGCGCCAAGGAAATCGCTGAAATCGGCGAGGTCTGCCGGAAACATAATCTCTGGATTGTCTCCGACGAGGTCTACGAGCAGCTCATATTCGACGGTACCTTTGCTTCGCCGCTCGATCAGCCGGAACTTGCGGACCGCACTGTCGCGGTCTCCTCCATTTCCAAGTCGCATGCGGCGCCGGGCTTCCGCAGCGGCTGGTGCGTCGGGCCGAAGGACTTTACCCGCCGCCTGCTGCCGCTTTCCGAATCGATGCTGTTTGGCGGCCAGCCCTTCATCGCAGATATGACCGCTTATGCGCTCGGCCAGCCTTCGGCCGCCGCATCGACGATGCGTGAAAGCTATCTTCGCCGGGCGCGTTCGATCGCCAACCGCCTCGATGGCGTTGCCGGCATCGACTGCAAGATCCCACAGGCCGGAATGTTCATTCTTGCCGATATCCGCGCCACTGGTCTCAGCGGCGATGAATTTGCGATGCGGCTCCTCGAAGAAGAACTCGTCGCGGTCATGCCGGGCGAATCGTTCGGCGAAAACCTTGCCGGTTATCTTCGCCTCAGCCTCAGTGTCGCCGACGAAAAGATCGACGCAGCCTGTGCCGGCATCGTCCGGCTCGCATCACGCCTTCAGAAACGGAAATCCGCATGACCACGGTTGGTGAAGCTCTCGTTCATTTGCTCGAATCCTACGACGTCGATACCGTCTTTGGTATCCCGGGCGTCCACACCATCGAGCTTTATCGCGGCCTTGCCGGTTCGAAGATACGCCACATTACCCCGCGCCATGAACAAGGTGCCGGGTTCATGGCGGATGGCTACGCACGCGCGACGGGCAAGCCGGGCGTCGCATTCGTCATCACCGGACCGGGCATTACCAATACGATCACTGCCATGGGACAGGCGCGTGCCGATTCCATTCCGATGCTGGTCATCTCCGGCGTGAACCAGCGCGACTCGCTTGGCAAGGGCATGGGTTTCCTGCACGAACTTCCGAACCAGCGCGCCATGCTGCAGACGGTTGCAATGTTCTCGCACCGGATCGAGAAGCCCGACGAACTGCCCATCGTGCTTGCCCGCGCCTTTGCTCTTTTTGCGTCTCGCCGTCCGGGCCCCGTTCATATTGAAATTCCGCTCGACGTCATGGCGCTCCCGCTTGAAGGCGCGCAGCGCGAGCCTTCCGATGCGCCGGTGCCGCACGCATCGACCGAAACCATAGCCGAGTTGGTCCGCCACTGCCTGTCAGCGGAACGGCCCGTCATTCTCGTTGGCGGCGGCGCAAAGTCTGCGGCGGACGGCCTGAAGGTTCTCGCCGAGAAACTCGATGCGCCTGTAGTCGCCACCACGAACGGTCGTGGCATCATGCACAAGCATCCGCTGCTCATCCCGGCAAGCCCGAGCCTCAAGGCGGTGCGCGAGCTCCTAGCCGACAGCGATCTCGTCATCGCCATTGGCACGGAAATGGGACCGACCGACTATGACATGTATGCCGACGGCGGCTTCCCGGAATTGAAGCGCTTCGTGCGCATCGACATCGATGCCGGACAGCTCGATCGCTGGCCCGCATTCATGCCGATCGAAGCGGCCGCGAAGGAAACCGTCGGGTCGCTTTCTGCAGCCCTGCCGGACCGCAGAAACGGCCGAGGCGGCGAAGAACGCGCAAAGCGCGTGCGCGACGCGGCCTGGGCCGATGTCGGCGCGCGCATCCAGGGTCAGGTGCGTTTCCTCAATACGTTGCGCGATACGCTGCCCAATTCGCTCATCGTCGGCGATTCTACGCAAACGATTTACTCCGGCAACCTCTATTACGATCACGACCGCGTCGGCGGCTGGTTCAACGCCGCCACAGGTTTCGGCGCGCTCGGCTTCGGGCCGCCTGCGGCCATTGGCGCAGCCCTTGGCAAGCCCGAGACCTCGACGGTCTGCATCGTCGGCGATGGCGGCTTCCAGTTCGTGCTCGGTGAAATCGGCGCAGCCGTCGATGAACAAGTGCCGATGATCTTCATCGTCTGGAACAATCAGGGGTATCAGGAGATCGAGCGCGCAATGGTCGAGGTGAATATCGACCCCGTTGGCGTCCGCCCTTCCGCTCCGGACTATATCAAGATTGCCGAAGCCTATGGCGTACCGGCCGAGCGTCTCAGCGATATCGGTGAACTCCCGGCTTCGCTTTTGCGAGGCAAGGCGAGCAATAGCCCGTACCTGATTGAAATCGATGAAAAACTGGTTGGCTGACGGCTTGCAGCCGTCAGCCCCTCTTCCGTCTTATGGACGGTGGATCGTCTTCACTTCAAGGAAGTCCTCGAGGCCGAACCTGCCACCCTCGCGGCCATTGCCGGACTGCTTGTAGCCGCCGAACGGACTGCCGTAGCGATGCGGTCCGCCGTTGATATGAACCATGCCGGCCTTGAGCCTTGCAGCGACACGCTCGGCACGCTTGGCGTCGCCGGTCTGCACGTAAGCGGCAAGACCGTAGGGCGTATCATTGGCAATGGCGATGGCCTCCTCCTCCGTGTCGAAGGGTATCAGCGCCAGTACGGGGCCGAACACCTCTTCGCGCGCAATACGCATGGTGTTGCTGACATCGGCAAAGATAGTGGGACGCACGAAATAGCCGGTCTCGTAGCCTTCCGGCTTGCCTGCGCCACCGACGACGACGCGCGCGCCCTCGGCGATTCCCGCCGCGATGAGGTTCTGCACCCTTCCATACTGGACATGGCTGACGAGCGGGCCGATATGTTCACCCTCCTCCTCCGGATTGCCGACGCGCGCCTGCTTTCCGGTTTCTTCGGCAATCTTCACTGCCCGGTCGTAGACCGAGCGCTGGACCAGCATGCGCGTCGGGGCATCGCAGGACTGGCCGCTATTATTGAAGCATTCAAGCACGCTGCCAGCGACCCGATCCTCGAGATCCGCATCCTCAAAAACGATGTTCGGCGATTTGCCGCCAAGTTCGAGGGTCACGCGCTTCACCGTTTCCGCCGCATCCTTGCTGACGGCGATGCCGGCGCGGGTCGATCCCGTAAAGGACATCATGTCGACGTCCTTGTGCCTGGAGAGAGCCGCTCCCACAGTCACACCATCGCCATTGACGAGATTGAAGGTGCCCGCCGGGAAGCCTGCCTCGTCGATCATTTCGGCGTAGAGCATGGCGTTGAGCGGCGTGAATTCGCTCGGCTTCAGCACGCAAGTGCTGCCCGTTGCGAGCGCCGGGATGACCTTGAGCGCAATCTGGTTGATCGGCCAGTTCCACGGCGTGATCAAGCCGCAGACGCCGATGGGCTCGCGCACCAACAGGTCGCCATTGGGCAGTTCCTCGCGCATGTGGAGATTCTTCAGCGCATCAATGAAGCCCTGAAGATGGCCGACGCCAACGTCCGCCTGCTGCTGCGTGCTCATCGTGATAGGAGCGCCGAGTTCAAGGGTGATCGTTCTGGCCACCTCGTCGTAGCGGCGCTTGTAGATAGCGAGCAGCTTTTCGAGCAGCGCAATGCGCTCGTCCGCCGACGTCTGGCTATAGGTCTGAAACGCCTTCTTTGCCGCAGCCACCGCGCGGTCGATATCGGCGGCCGTGCCCATGGAAATAACCGCAATCGGCTGTTCGGTCGCCGGATTGATCACTTCCAGATCGTTTGGTTCAAGCGGCTTGACCCATTCGCCATCGATATAAAAGTTGCGTTTGTCGAGCATGAAAACTTTCCTCCGAGAACTTAGCCTTGGGCCCATTCTGACCAACAATCGGACGAAGGCAAGAACTTTATACGTTTGTATAATTAGGTGGCGCGGAGAGCGTAATCGTGTGCCGCAGCCCCCCGCTACGTTACCATCTCCCCCACCACTGCCGTCATCTTCAGCACCACCGCTGCGCATTTTCCCGCATCACCACTGCCGTCATCTTCGGGCTGTTGTCGCGATTATCCACAACTCGTGCGTCGAGGCCTCAGCCACGCGGTGGTGGACCAAGTCCGAATATGACGGAGAAACAAAGCGCGATGAAGAGGGTGGGTGGCGGTGCATGAGTGCTGTGCCTATTTATACAACACGCCGCGCTTCGGACAAGAAATGTTGCAGTTCAACTGACACGCAACGGATGATGATCAACCGCCAAATACTGCGTTCTCTATTTTATCTGCCTGGCGATCCCAGCCGTACGTGTCCACCACGTAATCCGAGGCGGCGGTGGAAATCGCATCATAGGCGGCTGCATCGTCTACCATCGCTACCGCTTCCTCCAAGGCGTCATCCCAACGGAAGGATGGCACCAGAAATCCTGTCACGCCGTGAACGATGCTTTTCTTGAAGGCATAGGTGGGGCTGGCCAATGTCAACGTCCCGCATGCCGCCGCTTCGAAAAACTTCAACTCTGACTTGCAATTTGTGAACTGATTTTCCTTGAGCGGAGATATATTTATCTCTACCTCAGCGATAAGACGCTGCAGATTTAGGAAATCCTGCAACGGGTAATATTCTATTCGATCGCGAAACTGGTCGAACTCCGCACCGAAAACGCCGAATCCGACGATCCGAAGCACAATTCTGGGGTCGCTGGCCAGTAGCCGACGAATTGCGGGCATCGCAACGGCGAAATCCCGCGTGTGACTTGGCGAACCACTGAAATATCCGATGTGGATCCGCTCGTCACGTTGCCGCTTGGACGCACGCTTGGCCTCACCAAACCGCAGGGACCATTTCTGTTGCTCCGGGTGCAAGTAATTCGGCATGATTGCGGTATGAAGTCTCTGGTTATATTCCCGGGCACGTTCGGCCAAATATTCGTTCGTCGTGATAATTCCGTCGCACAATTCAAGCGTGGCGCCTAGCCTGCCAACATAAGCAAACCAGCTATCCCATGTATGATCGTTCTGCTGTTCTACATTCAGAGAATCAACCAGCAGATGCACGCGTGCGGGGTCAAAGACCAGATCGTCGCAATCGAAAAATACCGGGATGTTTCTTGCCCGCGCTCTGGCGATCATCCGAGCCACAGGCGCACTGTAACGTACCCTGCAGATTACCAAAGCATCCGCTTCGTCGACGAACTTGCTGTCCACAGCAAGGTCACGAAGATCAAACCATGCGCTCGACGTCCCGCCTTTGGGGTCACCCGCCAGACTCAAGCCGGGATTGAGCGCCCGATATCGAAAAGTGCTCGAGTCCGGTTGCTCGTAGAAATATGCAATCCGGCGATCCTGAGCGACCAGTTGAGAAAGGCGAGCTTCGTAACTGGTTGCCCAAGGGTCTTTATATTCAATGGCTGAAGGAATATTCAGGAACACTTATCGTCTCTCCGAGCCCAACAGCCTGTCCAAGATTGGACCAAGCGTCTTCTCCCAATCCCTTGGAATGTTGTCGGACCAGCAATTTTCGAGCCGTTTCTCGCGATCGTCAACGCGATCCAATCCCTGGCGCACACCCGCTACAAGATCAGAGACCGTTGGCGGCACGGATATAATGTTACGCGACCAGTGTTCCAGTGACGTCTTGGGACCGCAAGTGTTGGTGACCACGATTGCGCCCGCTGCCGCCAAATCCAAAGGCGGATAGGATGGATGTGGCGTATCCATCAATGAGAGGCCGAGATCCATATCCGATACGAGTTCCGCATATTTGGACCAGGGAAGCTTCGACCAGACTTGAGGCTTGACGCCTGCGGGCAATTCCATTTCGGGCAATTCATGACCCACAAAATGAATGTTCCAATCGCTTGGCGACAACAAGCCTTTGCGCAGAATGGTTTCGACCACTTCGAGGCCGCGCCAATAGAGATTGCGAGCATGGTTGGGACGAGCGTAAAAGAAGAAGTTCTTTTTTCCGAGCCGCGGCGCAGTCGCCCTCGGCCGTGGAATTGCCGGAAACGCAGGTTCAAACGAGTAGCCGCGCTGTCCTATGGTCGGCACCGGATCCTTGCCACCCGCGAGATGGTCGAAAAGTACGCTCGTATTCACCAGTACGCGCAGCTCGGGTTCAGCCAAGGTCTCGGCACAGCGAAGCCTCAGATCGCCGTGGCAATAGAACATCCGTTCATCCTCCTGAAGCAAATAGAGGATCTGTCTTGGATGAACCGATCCGAGCACCGATCGCGTGCCCCACCAGGATATTGTCAGGATTAGATCATTGGTACCGAGCGGAAGCGGGGTGTCCGTACCTATGGGCATGTGCACATAATCAGTGTCGCCATCAAATCCGATACCGTGCGCCTGCAGTATGCTGCCCATAACGGACGGATCGGGGGCCGCGGTCCGGGTAACGAGCCGCAAGCGCGCGCTAAGGCGCTTTGCAACCAGAGCACCGACGATCAGGGACGTGCCAACGCCGCCGAACAGGCTATTGGACTCCACGCTATCGGTCAGAATGGTCAAGGTCGGCGCGGTAGCTCGATCGCGGAATACGGGCAGAGGTGCAAGGTCGGGGAACTGCTGCGAAATGAGCGAGCGGGCCGATGGTCTGGCGAGCGTCTGAGGGATCGCCACTTCGATCGCGATTTGATTGCCCTGCGGCAAGATTATCTCGACCTGCGTCTCAATATGGTTTGGCCCAAACGATATCTCCGATGCAGGTGCATCGGTTAGCTGGGACAGCAGTGCGTGTCCTGGCCGTTCAACGATGGATATCTGATTTCTGTGCGGCTTTGCTTTCACATGCTTGCGTCGCACCAGACGCCGCACACCAGCGCGAATTGGTTCGGGCAGGTGAGACGCCGCCCGTCGGGCCGGCATAGTTGCAAGCCATGACGTGCTCGTCTCAATTGCGTTCAGCCGGTCATAAAGCTCCCCCGCTTGAGAAAGTTCAAGCATGCAGGCGTCGCGAAAGCGCTGATTCTGTGCTTTCATTAGAGCGATCTCGCTCGCCAGCCTCATTCGCTCATCGACAATTCCACTGTCAATGTCGACAATTTGCTTTAGATTCGTCTCTTCCAGTTGCTGAATTCTTTGTTGGTAAGAGCCCTCCAAGTCCCGTGCACGCTCCTGGGCCGTCCGCAATTCATCCCTAAGCTTTTTCGCCTCCCGTTCGGCCTCAGAACGCCTGTTTTTTTCATCGTGCATCGCCTGCTTTTCCTGACCAATCAAATGTCGGAGGCGAAGGTGCTCGCTCATGAGGGTCAGTAAATCGTCTTCGACCGGTTCTCCTCGACGAAACAAAATAGCGTGCGGCGAAATATAGGAGGCGTCATAGACGAGATCGGGTCGAAGCCCGTGTTCGCCAAACAATCGCATCCATGAGAGCGAGGGTCGCACATTGATGTGCGGTATATCGAGGCCATGAGGAGATGATGAAAAGAGCACGGTTTCAGTAGAGGCAGCCAAGTCTGCGATAGCCAACGATACTTCTTCCGTCGGAATCTGATCCAGAACGTCAAGGCATACGATCAGATCGTACTTTGAGCTGAGGCGCTCGGTCAGCGAGCCGATGCGGCAATGTTCACGCATGTCCGGGCGAACATTCTTTATCGCGCGTTCTACGATGTCGATGCCTTCCGCGCGGATACCGCGATCCCAGAACGACTGGACAATCATACCGGCCGCGCAACCAGCATCCAGCACCGTGCGCGGACCCAACGAACGGATGATGTGTTCTACAATTCCGGCATAAAAGCTCAGGCGAGGCTCCGCCCGCTCATACGCATTCAGGGCAATCTCGAGTTCCCGGCGCTCCTGTTGATACAGACCGGCCGTGTGTTTTTGAAACATTTGATCTCAACCATGTAAAACCTGTTCGCGGAGAAGAGGACCCGTGCAAGCCGGATGGCTATAAAAAGAAAGTTTCAAGAGACGTCGCATCGTCACGCAATCAATTAAGGCCAACTCACCACTGGCTTGGTAAGCAAGAGTTATGGCACGGTCAATTATACGAAAGTCGTATCTGGGCCCTGTATTCGCCGCAACTTTGATTTGAATGCGCTTACAGCCAAGGGTAGCGCAATTATAAGCGTCGAAATAATAATTTAATATAAAAGATGAGTTTTATACTTTAGTATCATTTCCCATCCAAGGTGACGCGGGCTAAGTGAAGGCCGGCTACATCGCAGCTTCTGCGAAGCAACTTGTAAGGCTCACTCTCATGCTTAATTTTGGCCTTGGAGCTTGCTTGGCATTTGCCGTAGCCTCCTATTGGGCCTCTGCCATGTGTGCTGAAGCCGAGAGGCTGACTCTGCTTCGCTCCGCAGGGTTGCGGGTTTGAGGTCATTCGGACCTATCTGGATAAACAGCATCTAATTGACGAAGGTTCAACTGCTTACTACTCTGGGCTGCTTCGTAGAGTCCAACGAGAGCCAAAATCGAAGACGGGGGGAACATGGGATGAGTCGCGAAAAGCCTATACTTGATACTCGGCCAAGTTTTGCGGTCATATCGAAGCTTGAGGATAGTGTCCTGGAGATTGGTCCATTTAACAATCCGACAGTCCGTGGATCGAACGTCGAGTATTTCGACGTGATGACAACAGAGCAGCTTGTCGCTCGCGCAAAGGAAGTTGGTTACGACCCAGCATCAGTGCCCGAGATTTCCTACGTGTCTGATGATGGTAATCTGGAAATGGTAAACCGAAAGTACTCGGCGGTAGTAAGCTGTCATTGCATCGAGCATCAGCCAGATTTAATTAGACACTTCAATCAGGTTGAGCGTTTGCTGAAGCCCAAAGGAAAGTACTATTTGATCGTGCCGGACAAGCGGTATTGTTTTGATCATTTCATCGACACGTCAAGTGTCGACTCTGTTCTCACTAGCAAAGGACAGACACGTCATCCGCTCATAAAGGTAATTGAGCACCGAGCTCTTACAACCCACAATGACGCCGCTCGTCATTGGGCCAACGATCATATCGACCACGGATATGTTCAGGCAATCCCGGTAAAAGCTCAAATGGCGATTGAAGAATTCAATCGGGCCAATGGTGGATACGTTGACGTGCATCGCTGGCAATTTACGCCTGAAAGTTTAAGGACATCGTGACTGCGCTCTTCGATCAGTACGAAATTCGCCTCAAACTTACTGAGCTAAATCCTACGCCTCGCAACGATATGCAGTTCACCGCCATAATGCACCTCGCATAGACGGCTGCGGAACCATTTAGGTCTTAGCGGGTTCATCCACCATCGCCAAGACATTTCGCGCCTCGAAATGTGGAATTCCGGTCTTCAAGTCCTGTATGGAATTCTTGATCGCGGAGGGTCGACCGACCATTCGTTGTTCGGCAATATTAACTTGGGCCTCAATTGCCTCTGCAATCTCCTCGGGCGTTACCCTATCGATGCTGGTGATCAGATCGCTGCGCTCAGAAAGGTTCTTGCACTCGTAGGAGTTTGTGATGGTTCTGATCCCAGCATAAGCCATTTCAAGCGGCGGATAACTAGGATGCGGAGATATCATGAGGGAAAGTCCGACCGAAGCCTTGCTCAGGAGATCGGCATAGTCCGATAGAGTCATTTTGCCCGTAATGGTGATATCGTAAAGATGGCCGGCCCGATGCTTTTCGAAGGCCTCGCCGATACAATAGATTTTCCACGCTGCCGCCTGCGTTGGATTTCTGCGACGCCAAAGATGAAGGCCGTCAATTCCGGCTTCAAAGCAGTTTCTGACCGCTGATGGTCGCGAATAAAAAAGAATGATCTTCTCTCTCACGGCGTCGTTTCTGAGATTGGCATCGATCTTGGCATTTGGTCGGTATGGGATTACCGCCTTTTTCCGGTGGCGGTAATATTTTTCCATGTAAGTGGCGAGTTCTTCCGAATTGAAAATCGCAACAGTATCGTCATCTCTCCGATATGTGGCATCGGCTAGTGCATACTTCGTCGACCATCCGTAAAAGCCAGGTTCGTAGTCTTGGATGAGGTAGATCACTCTGGGAGCTTTACCGAAGAACGCCTTTTGAAAGTCCTGGAGGCGGTAGGCATTGACAGCGGTCCACCAGGCCGTAGCCACGAAGATATCTCGCTCAGACAACTCCAAGTGGTTGTAGAGCCGGTCCGTCGCATCAACGACCACTCTGCTCCCCCGGCTTTCATCGCCAAGCTTCTGAACATCGAAGTCTTTCAAGGCCTCAGGTAGCACAAAGCCGTCATCGTCCCGATCGACTTGGCTTTCTGTCACGACAACACGAATGTCCGTGTTTGAGTCTGTTACCTTAGAGATCTCCAAGAAGATCTTTAAGGCTGTATCGATGCCGCCGAATATGTGCGCAGGCGAAATCGTTGGCACAAGCAAATTGAGACGTTCTCGACCTTCGTATTTCGGGGTGACGGTTAGGCGCAAAGTCTCCAGATGAGTGGTCTGCGTTATACTAGGGAAATGGCTTTCCGAACTAATGAGCGGCAAAAATACCTTGGAGTCTCGGTCATCCTTTAACGGCACAGACTTATCCGTCGTTACCCTTGCCCAAGTGTGACCCGACCTCTCGATAAAGAGCAGGAGGGCTCGTTCGATTGCATGGGCGAGTGTGCCATCCACTTGACCAGCTTCTTCAGGAAAGTCCGTGTATTTCAGGTTAAGGTCCAGCAGTGGCCGGATTGCATCAGACCTTCCCCAGTACATTGATCCCGAGGGAAACTCGAGCGTGCCGTACACATCCAGTTCTATCCCGACTTTTGCCACCAGCTCCTTTGCGAGCGGGAAGTCATATCCCCAGTTGATTACATCTTTGATGAAGGCCGCATGCTCCGGATAGACAGCACCAGTATTTTCCGACGAGAGAAGGATTAGATTGTCAGTTGCGATTGCCCTCGATCCAATAAGATTACCGAGAAGGTAGTCGCGCCAGGTCGCATAAGCGCCTGCAGCATGAAGTGACTGTTTTGAATGAAGATGGAGAAAGGCAGGATATCGTCGATACACGTCTTTGAAGGCAATGTATTTTGGGGCGACATCACGGCCGCGGTTGGGCACGATCCTTATCTCGACCTCGATCGCTTGTAGTCCAGAACCCGAAACTGCCCGATCAATACTTTGTTTTTTATCCTCAGTGTCAGTTGTAATAAATAGTCCAAAAGGCACGGGAATATTCTTCAAATGCTGGAAAATATTCTCCGCCAATTCAGGGTAAAAGATATGGACCACAACCGCCACCCTGTCGAAGATTATACTTCCGGCGATCTTTCCTTGTCCGACATGGGTGACTGGATTTGTGTCGTCCGTAATGGGGCGCGCGATCACTGCCCCGATCTGATCCAAGCCTCCTATATTCCGCATCTTCTTATCAGAAGGCGACTTAACCGAATGGAATAGCCCTCTAAACGGATTGCGGCCATTTTCAATGCGCGACGCAAGATGTCTGAGCAACTGCGCGAGAAAACCGCGGGCACCCTTAGCCCTAAAGACGATTGCTGCTCTTTTTGCGGTTCTTAGCACCATCTTTTCGCACGCACCCCTGTTTCTGATTCGCACCATCGCTAGACGAAGCTTGTTGCATTGTAAATCAGTTACCCCATCGTGAGCTCGATTTAACTGTGGCGTGACGGACGGCGGAAACGAACGAAGGATGAGTGGCAACCTCTCGAAAGGGAATTGCGCGCGATTTGGAAAATAAGTCGGAAGCTGGGAAGAAATGTGTCGACTAGTTGGGCGAGACTCAGTGCGCCATAGGCATTCCCCGCTCGCTGCAGAGAAATCTGGCGAATAACGACTAGTTTCAGTGGATTGCCTATTGATGGCTTGATTTTGATCAACAAACCATATTGTTGTGACGGACGATTGCAGAAGACTACAAATATGACAGCGACAGCAGGCGCCATAATCAATCAACGCATCTTCAGCATTACAGCTCTCTTGGCGTGTCTGCTGTTTGTTATTTTTATGGAAGCAGTGACATTTCGATATTTGGTATTAACTTATTCTCCCGTCACTTTCGCGGATAGCTGGGAAAACATTACGTCACAACAACTCTGGTCCCAATTATTCGAGCACCACAATGAACATCGTATCGCAATACCCAAGTTGTTTTATCTAATCGACACTTACCTTAACTCGGGCCGGCAGACATTTTTGATAGCGGCCACCCACGTCATCATCGCACTAAATGGATTCTTATTCGGGTATATTGCATCTCGTTTGTTTCGAGCACGGTTATTAGAGCAGACAGCGCTTTCACTATTGTTCTGCGGCCTTTTTCTCAGTATGCAGCAGCGAGGAATACTGGAGTGGGGCTTCATGATATGCTGGCCTCTAGTATACTTATTTGTCATGTGCGCCTATATCGTTTTGATCGAGAGGCGAGGTAGCCATCCTTACTTCGTTTCTTTTATGCTTGGGCTCGGCGCCGCCCTATCGCTTGCCAATGGAGCGTTGACCTTCATACCTATTGCGGTCCTCGCTGCCTTTTGTCGGAACGTTCGCCTGTTGGGGTTCGCGATCGTCGCAACCGCCGCTTTGTTGTGTCTTCATTATTGGGGGCTCAAGCCTTCAACACTTCCCGAATTCCGAGGCGGCATGATCGACCATGCGATTGAGCTAGTCAAATACACGTTGGTCTATGTGGGATCACCTGCCGCGCTTTTACTGAACTTCCTGTTCGCGAGTGGTCCGGACCCTCTGCGGATGGGCGGTCCAGGCGTCGATCCTTGGTTGCCGCTCGTCTGCGGATTCCTCGCAGCCGCATTGTTCAGCATACTGGCGTTGCGTATAATCATATATCGGCGCGATGACAAACCATCGCTAATTTTATTAGCGATAGGCGGATTCGTGGTTATTTCGGCTGTTGCGACGGCAATGGGGCGGGTAGGTCTTGGCGTTGGATCGGCTACTGATGGCCGCTACGGCATGGGCGCAACTTTCTTTTTGGCGGCAACGTTACTTCTGCTGACTCATTTAATGTGGGCGCTTTCGACGCTTACACGAATAACCATTTTGATTTTTGTGGCAGCCCTCGTCGTTACTTCAGCATTCCAACAAGTCCACATCGCCAGACGGGATCGCGAATGGGCAAACTACCGAAAATTGCCTGCTGCCGCGCTCCTGTCTGGGGTAGACGACAAGTCCGTGATGGTCCTTGCATTTCCGTGGCAAGATGAATTCCCGGCGCTTGTAACAGCCGTACGCAGTGAACGCCTCGGAGTGTTTTCTGATCCTTGGGTCGAGTGGATAAATAAGCCATTGATGTTGCCAACTACCCCCGGATGCCAAGGCAATCTGGACGGTAACGAACCCGTTGTCGGTGTGCCTGGCGCCCTTCGAATAAATGGCTGGGTCGAGACGCCGGGCCACAATATTAGTACTCAGCGTCTCGTCGTTACCGATCAGACAGGCAACGTCGTCGGTTACGGCTTCAGTGGATGGGTACGCCTTGACGTGCCCGCAGCGATCCCAAATATAAAATCCAACTATACTGGCTGGTACGGCTACGTACGTGCGGGGTACCAACCGCCCCTGAAGGCTTATGTTCTAATTGGGGATAAGGCCTGTGCGATTGGCTAGAGTGAGCAGTTGCGCCAAACGTGATCCTGCTGTCGCGAATCCAAGCGCCCGAAAAGCCGGCCCGCAGCGTGGCTACTAAAAGCGGCTTTTGCGAAGCACCTGGGGAAGGCTTGCTTACTTAATTTTAACCGTGGAGCTTGCTTAGCGTTTGCCGTAGCCTCCTATTCGGCCTCTGTTATGTATGCCGAGGCGGGAGAGGCTACCCCTCCTTCGCCACGGTTGTTTGACGACGTTGTTCGAACCTATCTGGATGATCAAAACCCAACGGCGTTGGTTATCCTTCAATGGAAGGATTCTTTTCAGCTAGGCGACGTTGCGCGTAAGGTGAACGTCGCTTCGGTGAAAAGAGCCCCTTAGCGTGACAGCACGTGACGCAGCCCGTTTTGGCCAACTGTTCCTTGACTATGGTAAGTGGAACGGAAAGCAGATCGTGCCAAAAGATTGGATCGATGTCTCCACCCGCGGCCTATCGCGTACAAACAGAGGCGACAGAGGCTACGGATACATGTGGTGGCAGTTGTCATCCGGACCTTGGGGTAAGGACGGCGCCTACACGGCAGGATTTGCCGGGCAATTCATTGCCTTTGTGCCGAGCAAAAGGCTGGTGATCGCCCAGATTGTGGAACGCAAAGAGAATAAACAAGGAACAAGGACCCGAGACTTCCTGGGCTTTGTGAAAGACCTTACCGTGACGGCGCCGTAAATCGATAATGCAGAGTTTGGAAAGCAATATGGCGGCCGAAGCCGCCATATTCTGCTTTAGATTCAGATATATGAGAGAAAATGGTGCGGTCGAGAAGACTCGAACTTCCACGTCTTGCGACACAGCGACCTCAACGCTGCGCGTCTACCAATTCCGCCACGACCGCACTCTGTGGTAGAAGCCGAACCAGTCGGCTCGCGGCATGTAGCAAATAGGTTTCAGTGAAACAAGCCCTATCTACCGATAATCCGATTGTTTTTTAGAAAGCCGGCATAAACCTTCGCGCAGTCGCGTAAGACTGGAAATTCCGCCCGAAAAGGTCCATATGCGGCACACCCAACGCAATCGTTGAAACGAAGCCACACCGGCTAAGCCGTCTACGATTCTGGCGCAGGCAGATACAACCGGACCGACATTCATACCATGAGAACCATTCGCGACGACCTGGTCCCCGATTTCCTGCCCGAGGGCGAATCGTCACCCGTTGAATGGCTCATTACCGATGGGCTGACAGACTATGACACCGCCCTCAGCTTCATGGACGAGCGCGTGGCGGCTATTCGCGACGGCGGGGCGCGAGAGCTTGTCTGGCTCGTCGAGCATCCGCCGCTCTACACAGCCGGCACCAGTGCCAAGGCGGCCGACCTACTCGTCGCCGATCGCTTTCCGGTCCACGCCACCGGACGTGGCGGCGAATATACCTATCACGGCCCCGGCCAGCGCGTTGCCTACGTCATGCTCGATCTGAAGCGACGCCGTGAAGACATACGCGCCTTCGTGACTGCTCTCGAACAGTGGATCATCACCACGCTCGCCTCATTCAATGTTCGCGGCGAGCGGCGCGAGGATCGCGTCGGCGTATGGGTTACCCGGCCGGAGCGCCCGCCCCTGCCCGATGGTTCGCCCGCCGAAGACAAGATCGCCGCCATTGGCATTCGCCTGCGCAAATGGGTGAGTTTTCACGGCATTTCGATCAATGTCGAAACGGATCTCGCACATTTCGACGGGATAGTTCCTTGCGGCGTGCGCGGGCACGGCGTTACCAGCCTCGTCGATCTGGGCCTGCCGGTCGACATGCACGATGTCGATCGCGCCTTGCTGGACGCCTTCGAAGATGTGTTTGGAACAGTCGTGAAGGTCGCGGCGGCCTAGCCGGCCTTTACGCGAATTCCATGATGACGGCATCAACGGCGAGACTGTCGCCGACCCTGGCGTTGATCGCCGAAACAATATGGTCGCGATCGGCACGCAAGACGTTCTCCATCTTCATCGCCTCGACGATCGCGAGCGTTTCGCCGGCCTTCACCTCCTGCCCCACTGTCACATTGATCGACACTATCAGGCCGGGCATCGGGCAAAGCAGCAGCTTTGAGGTGTCAGGCGGCACCTTCACCGGCATCAGCTTCTCGAGTGCGGCGACGTGATTTTGCATGGCGTGGGCGGTAACCGACATGCCCTTCCAGCCAATACGCATGCCATTCAGCACCGGGCGAAGCTGCGCCTTGACAGAACGCTCGCCGATACAGCCGTCCCAGACCGCATCGCCGGGCTGCCAGTTGGCGCGAACCGTAACCACTTTCTCGCCATGCAGCCTGAATTCCATTTTTGATGGCGGATGGGCCGTGCAGGCGTCGATATGGACAAGGACGTAGTCGTCGCCGATGCGGACTTCCCAATCGGCCCGAATTTTGCCTGTGTGCGGCCGCAGGCGGTCGTTGAGGCGGTCGAGGCGCTCCTTGCGCACGAGTTCAATGGCAAGCGCCACGCAGGCAAGGACATCACGATCCTCGTCCGCCGGGACCACCGGTTTGAAGCCATCGGGGAATTCTTCGGCTATGAACCCGGTGGAAAGTCGGCCCTCGCGCCAGCGGGGATGCTGCATCAGCGCGGCGAGAAATGGAATATTATGCTCGATGCCGTCGACGACGAACGCATCGAGAGCATCGGCCATTGCGTCGATGGCCTCAAGTCGGGTCGGCGCCCATGTGCAAAGTTTGGCGACCATCGGATCGTAGAACATGGAGATTTCCGAACCTTCGGTGACGCCCGTATCGTTGCGGATGATCGCCTTGCCCAAAGGACCTTCGCTTGGCGGCCGGTAGCGCGTGAGCCGGCCGATCGAGGGCAGGAAGTTGCGATAGGGGTCTTCGGCGTAAAGGCGGCTCTCCACCGCCCAGCCGTTGAGTTTGACATCGGCCTGCTGAAGACCAAGCCTTTCACCAGCGGCAATGCGGATCATCTGCTCGACAAGATCGATTCCGGTGATGAGCTCGGTGACGGGATGCTCCACCTGCAGGCGCGTGTTCATTTCGAGGAAATAGAAGTTGCGGTCCTTGTCAACGATGAATTCGACGGTCCCGGCGCTCTGGTAGTCGACCGCCTTTGCCAACGCCACCGCCTGTTCGCCCATGGCCTTGCGGGTCGCCTCGTCAAGGAAGGGCGACGGCGCCTCCTCCACCACCTTCTGGTTGCGCCGCTGCACGGAGCATTCGCGTTCGCCGAGATAGATGCAGTTGCCATGCGCATCGGCCAGCACCTGGATCTCGATATGGCGCGGATCGACGACGAATTTCTCGATAAAGACGCGATCATCACCAAAGGAATTGCGCGCCTCGGAGGTCGCCCGCTCAAAACCATCGCGCACCTCGGACTTGTCCCAGGCGATGCGCATGCCCTTGCCGCCGCCGCCTGCTGAAGCCTTGATCATCACCGGATAGCCGATCTCGCCGGCGATCTTCTCCGCATGCGAGGCATCCTTGATGATGTCGAGGAAGCCCGGGACAGTGCTGACCTTCGCCTCGTTGGCGAATTTCTTCGACTCGATCTTGTCGCCCATGGCGATGATCGCCCTGGGCTTCGGCCCGATGAAAATAATGCCCTGCTTTTCCAGCGCTTCGCAGAAGGAAGCGCGCTCGGAAAGGAACCCATAGCCCGGATGCACGGCTTCGGCGCCGGTTGCCTTGCAAGCCGCAATGATCGTGTCGGCGACAAGATAGCTTTCAGATGCGGCCGAAGGGCCGATATGCACTGCCTCGTCGGCCATTTCCACATGCACCGCATCGCGATCGGCGTCCGAATAGACAGCTACAGTGGCAATACCCATCTTGCGTGCGGTCTTGATGACGCGGCAGGCGATCTCGCCACGATTGGCGATCAGGATTTTCTTGAACACGTAAGTCCTCCCCGGAGCATGTTCCTGTTTCTATTGCCAATCGCGCACTTGCTCAACAGGTTCTTCGGCAGTCGCTCCGGTTGCGTTGCGCTTCTTGCCCTCGCGCCAGACCACATAGGCGCCAGAACCGATAATGATCGCAATGCCCAGCCACTTCGAGGCGGACGGAAATTCGTTGAAGACGACAAGCCCGATGATCACGGCCATGACGATTTCGAGATATTGAAATGGCGCAAGCAGCGACGCCGGCGCAAGACGCGATGCGTGCACGACGAGCAGGTGCCCGCCGGTTGCAATCGCGCCGATCGCGAAAAGAAGCAGCCATGAGAGCCCGGCCGTCGGCCGGCCAAGCGTCATGTCGCTCACGCCGAAGATTTGGCCGAGCACCAGTGCAATAATAACGGTGATCGTGCCGCCGATGCCGGCGTAGAGCTGCATGACGAGCGGCGTGTCGGCATCGCCATAGCGGCGGTTCAATATCAGGTAGAAGGCAAAAAGCGTCGCGGTGGCGAGCGGCAGCAGCGACACCCATCCGAAGAGTTCCCAGCTCGGCTGGATGACGATCAGGGTGCCGACAAACCCAATCGCGACAGCGCTGCGCCGGCGCCAGCCGACCTCTTCCTTGAGGATCAGTGCTGAAAGGAGGGTCAACATCAGCGGTTCGACGAAAAAGACGGCCATTGCATCGGCAAGCGGCATGTATTTCACCGCTGCGAAGAAGCAGAGGCTGCCGATGCCCATCAAAACGCCACGAAACATATTGCCCCAGAGCTTTGCCGGTTTCAGCGAACGAGCGCCGCTGAGCGCGACGATAATCAACAGGGTCAACAGGGTTTGGACGACGAAGCGCGACAGGGTTACAGTCGCCGGCGGCATGCTGTCGACGGTCGAAAGCCATTTTGCGATCGCATCCATCATCGGCAGGAAAAACATGGCTGCGGCCATTGCTGAAACGCCCCTCAACTGTTGCGAGGTCGTGTTTTCCATTGGCTTTGCCTTTCCGGATGAAGCAGGCGGCGAGATGACTGCTGGCATATCGGCTCCGCAGAAAAAATCAATTGCTGGAGTGCCCAGCACATGATGGTTCTTGGACATCCTGACGCGGGCTGGATCCGAAAAGGTGAGTTGGAGGCTGAAAGTTGCTTGATACGCCCGCGCGCATGGCATAGTCCTGTGGGTGAACACCAGAACAGACAGCGAACTCCCATCGCCTTTCCCCTCGGGGCATGCAAGGATTGCAGGTGATTCGAATTGCGATAGAATTGGCCGATTAAGACTATGGATGACAGCAACGATCTATTTTCTGCCGTCGTAAAGACAGCACGCGAACGCCAGGCGGCGGTACAGTCGCGTCCGGAAACGAGCGTGCCTGCGTCATCCGAGCGATCAGTGCCGAGCGCGAAACTGCCGCAGAAGCAAGCCGCAGACAATAGTTACAGCGCTGCCGACATCGAGGTTCTCGAAGGGCTGGAACCGGTACGTCGGCGTCCCGGCATGTATATTGGCGGCACGGACGAGCGGGCGCTGCATCATCTCTTTGCCGAGGTCATAGACAATGCGATGGACGAGGCGGTGGCGGGCCACGCCAACTTCATCGACATCGAGCTCGACGAACACGGCTATCTGTCGGTAACGGACAACGGCCGCGGCATCCCTGTCGACCCGCACCCCAAGTTCAAGGACAAGTCAGCCCTCGAAGTGATCATGACGACGCTGCATTCGGGCGGCAAGTTCGACTCCAAGGTCTACGAGACCTCGGGCGGTTTGCATGGCGTCGGCGTCTCGGTCGTCAACGCGCTCTCCGATCATCTCGAAGTCGAAGTAGCACGCAATCGCAAGCTCTATCGCCAGCGATTTTCGCGCGGCAAACCGCTCGGCCGGATCGAAGAGGTTGGCGACGTTCAGAATCGCCGTGGCACCAAGGTGACGTTTCACCCCGACGCCGAGATTTTTGGACAAGGCGCCAAATTCGATCCGGCGCGCATCTATAAAATGGCGCGCTCAAAGGCCTATCTTTTCGGCGGTGTTGAAATTCGCTGGAACTGCGCGCCTTCATTGCTCGATCCGAAGGACCCGACGCCGGACAAGGCGGTTTTTCATTTTCCGGGAGGCCTCAAGGATTACCTCAGCAACTCGCTTGGCAAGGAATTTCAGGTCACTCGTGAAATGTTTGCGGGAAAGACTGAAAAGTCCGGAGGACACGGCGCGCTCGAATGGGCTGTGACCTGGCACGGCGGCGACGGCTTCGTCCACTCCTATTGCAACACCATTCCGACGGGCGAAGGCGGCACCCATGAGGCGGGCTTGCGCATCGCCCTCACCCGCGGCCTGAAGGCCTATGCGGAGCTTGCCGGCAACAAGCGCGCCTCGATCATAACCACCGACGATGTGATGATCTCCTCTGCCGCAATGCTCTCCGTATTCATCCGGGAGCCGGAATTTGTCGGTCAGACCAAGGATAAGCTCGCGACGGTCGAAGCTCAGCGCATCGTCGAGAATGCCATTCGCGACCCGTTCGACCATTGGCTTGCCGCCTCGCCGCAAGAGGCGTCCAAGCTTCTCGACTGGGTGATCGACCGCGCCGACGAGCGGGTCAAGCGCCGGCAGGAAAAAGAGGTCAACCGCAAGTCGGCGGTCAAGAAGCTGCGGCTTCCCGGCAAACTTGCCGATTGCAGCCAGACAGGAGCGATCGGCGCTGAACTTTTCATCGTCGAAGGTGATTCCGCTGGCGGATCCGCGAAGCAGGCGCGTGATCGCGCGACGCAGGCTGTGCTGCCCCTGCGCGGCAAGATCCTCAATGTCGTCAGCGCCGGCCGCGAGAAGATGACCGCCAACCAGCAGATCAGCGATCTTATCCTGGCGCTGGGCTGTGGCACGCGATCGAAATATCGCGACGAGGATCTGCGCTATGACCGCGTCATCATCATGACTGACGCCGATGTCGACGGTGCGCACATCGCATCGCTGCTGATCACCTTCTTCTATCAGGAAATGCCGGATCTCATCCGCAACGGCCACCTGTTTCTCGGCGTGCCGCCGCTCTATCGCATCGCGCAGGGCGGCAAGGTCGCCTATGCCCGCAATGATGCCCACAAGGACGAACTCCTGAAGACCGAGTTTACCGGCAAGGGCAAGGTCGAGATCGGCCGGTTCAAGGGCCTCGGCGAAATGCGCGCCGACCAGCTCAAGGAAACGACGATGGACCGGCGCAAGCGTACGCTGCTTCGGGTCCAGATCGACGAGGAATGGATCAACGAGACCAAGCTTGCCGTGGACGATCTCATGGGGACGCGCCCAGACGCCCGGTTCCGCTTCATTCAGGATCGCGCGGCATTCGTCGAAGAACTCGATATTTGAGCTGAGCTGAGCTGAGCTGAACTGATCTGGTTCTACTCTTTTTGGCACGCGTCGCGGGCCCTCATGTGCTGCGATGCATCTTCGATGCTTGTCACATATCTATTTTATAACAATGCAATATTCAGCGTCTCGGAGCTCATATTCGCCGAGCAACAACTTAATCGATCACAACTTTATTTAAGGAAATTGCCATGGGCCAGAAGATTGATCAATTCACCGAAAGCCTCCGTCTCAAGCTGACCGCTGCCAGCGACAATCTGGATAATCTCAAAGCTAAAATTGACGGCAAAGTTGACGATGCTGAGCAGGATGTGCGGGCTCGTCTCGATGAAGTGAAAGGCCGTATAGACGAGGGCAAGGCCTCGGTTGCAGCAGCAAACTCCCGGATCAAGAACTGGCTCGATGCCAAAAAGGCGGCGACGGACGAGCAGATTTCCGAATGGAAGACGCAGCTCGAAATCGACCGCCTCGAGGATCGCGCCGTATTGGCCGAAGAATATGCGCTTGCTGCCCGCGAAGTCGCCGCCGCTGCTATCGACGATGCAGAAGAAGCGTCGCTCGAGGCATGGCTTGCCCGCAAGGACGCCGACACCGCCGCCGGCAAGTAACGCTCGCCCGTTAAGCCTGAAGAACTTCATCCGGCGCTGACGCGCCGGATAGGGCCTATCTAGCGTCGCAGGTTACCGGAAAAACCTGCGATCCTTCGAGCGAGCGGGCTCCTGTTTAGATATGCAATGCATGCCCGAGTGCCTTCAGGCAGGCTTCGTGGAAGCCCTCGCTCAGCGTCGGGTGGGCATGGATCGTACCAGTGATGTCTTCGAGGCGAGCGCCCATTTCGAGCGCCAGCGCAAACGCTGCCGAAAGCTCCGACACGCCCTTGCCAACCGCCTGGATGCCAAGGATCAGGTGATTGCCTGCGGCCGCCACTACGCGCACGAACCCTTCCTCGCCTTCCTGCGTCATGGCGCGACCATTAGCAGCGAAGGGAAACAGTCCCACCTTGACCTCGTGACCGGCCGCCTTTGCTTCGTCCGGCGAAAGGCCGACCGAAACGATCTCCGGATCGGTGAAGCAGACTGCGGCAATGGCCCGCTTGTCCCAGCTGCGATTTTCGCCGGCAACGATCTCGGCCACCATTTCGCCTTGCGCCATGGCGCGGTGTGCGAGCATCGGCTCGCCGGTCACGTCGCCGATTGCATAGATGCCACGCATCGACGTACGGCATTTGTCATCGATGCGGACGAAGCGCCCGTCCATATCGATGTCGATCTCCTCAAGCCCCCAACCCGAGGTCACCGGCTTGCGGCCGACAGTCACCAGAACCTTGTCAGCCGGGATCTTGTCGTCATTGCCGTCGGCGGTTTCGATCAGGAGCGCATCGCCCTTGGCGCTCATGCCCTTGGCCTTGGCGCCGGTTACCACCATGACGCCAAGTTCCGAAAGGCTGCGCGATACCGGCCGTGTCAGTTCCGCATCATATTGCGGCAGGATTTTTGGCAATGCCTCAACGACAGTGACCTTCGAGCCAAGTTTTGCATAGGCCGTGCCGAGCTCAAGCCCGATGTAACCGCCGCCGACCACAACAAGCTTCTCGGGCACATCGCGCAGGGCGAGGGCTTCGGCCGAGGAAATGATGTTTTCGCCAAACGGCAATGACGGAATCTCCACGGGCGCCGATCCGGTGGCGATTACGATATTTTCAGCGCGAATGATCTGCTGCCCGGTCAAGGTCTCGACTTCGACCGTCTTGCCGTCACGGAACTTTGCCTTGCCGGTAACAATCTTGACGTTGGCCTTCTTCAAAAGCCCAGCGACGCCATTGTTGAGGCGACTGACGATGCCGTCCTTCCAGGTAATGGTCTTCGAGAAATCGATGGATGGTTCTTTCAGCGAAATGCCGAGCGGGGTTTGTCCGGCGGCAAAATGCGCGACCTTGGCAAACTCTTCGGCTGCGTGGATCAAGGCTTTCGATGGTATGCAGCCGACGAGCAGGCACGTTCCACCCACCTTGACCGCTTCTACGATCACGGTATCGACGTTAAGCTGGCCGGCGCGAATGGCGCAGACATAACCGCCCGGCCCTGCCCCGATCACCAGCAATTTGCAGGAAATGTCCTTCATAGGTCAGCCCTCCACGAAGATCAGCGCAGGCGTTTCGAGCAGCGTCTTGATCCGCTGGATAAAAACTGCGGCATCCCAGCCGTCGATGACGCGATGGTCGAAACTGGATGACAGGTTCATCATCTTGCGCGGAATGAAATTGGTCCCGTCCCAGACCGGACGCACCATGATCTTGTTGACGCCGATGATCGCGACCTCCGGATAGTTGATCACCGGGGTCGTCACCACGCCGCCCATGCTGCCAAGCGACGTTATGGTGATCGTCGAGCCGGTCAGTTGTTCACGCGTGGCAGAACCCGTCTTTGCAGCATCCGCAAGCAGATTGACCTCAGCCGCGCAGTCCCAGAGCGTGCGCGCCTCGGCATGCTTCACCACCGGCACCACCAGTCCGTTCGGGGTCTGCGCCGCAATGCCAATGTGCACGCCGCCATACTGGTTGATGATGTTGGCCTCGTCGTCATATAGCGCATTGAGGTTTGGTTGGTCGGCAATGGCCTTGACCATTGCCCGCATCAGGAAGGGAAGGATCGTGAGCTTCGACTGCTCGGCGCGCTTCTTGGCATTGAGCGTCGCGCGCAGTTCCTCGAGCGCAGTGACGTCGATCTCCTCGACATAGGTAATGTGCGGGATATGAGACTTGGCGATCGCCATTTTCTCGGCAATCTTGCGCCGAAGACCGACAACCTTGATCTCCTTGATCGAATTGTCCGGAGCGAGCGCGGCAACGCCGGGGCGCTGCGAGCCACGGGCGAAGAATGCCTCCAAATCCTCATGGGTGATGCGTCCGGCAGGCCCGGTACCGCTTACCTGCCGCAGATCGACACCGGCTTCCCTGGCGCGCAGCCGGATTGCAGGCGAAGCGAGCGGCTTTTCGCCTTCACCGCGCGGCGCAACTCCGCTGACGGGCGGGGCCGTGACGCGGGGTGTCTCGTCGACTGCCGCCGGCTTGGCCTTTGGCTTTTCTACCTCTGCCTTCGCCGGTTCGGACTTTTTTTCCGGCGGCGGGGCTGCAGCGTCGCTCTTGGCGGGCTTGGCCGGCTCAGGTGCATGACCTTCACCTTCAATCTTGAGTCGCACCAGCGGCGAACCGATGGCTATCACCTCGCCGATTTCACCGCCGAGCCAGAGGATTTCGCCATCCACGGGCGAAGGGATTTCGACGGTTGCCTTATCGGTCATGACGGCGGCAAGCACCGTATCCTCACGCACGAGATCACCGATCTTCACGTTCCATTCGACGAGTTCGGCCTCCGCAACGCCTTCCCCGACATCCGGCAGCTTGATGACATATTCACCCATCTTCTGCTCCTATCCTTCCAGCGTTTCTACAAGGGCGCGACCGACACGCGCTGGCCCCGGGAAATAGTCCCATTCCTGCGCATGCGGATAGGGCGTATCCCAGCCTGCCACGCGGGCAACCGGCGCTTCCAGCTTGTAGAAGCAGTGTTCCTGCACCAGAGCTGCAAGTTCGGCCCCAAAGCCGGAAGTCAGGGTCGCTTCGTGAATTATGACACAGCGCCCCGTCTTGCTGACCGATTCGACGATCGTTTCGAGGTCGAGCGGCAGCAGCGTCCGAAGATCGATGATTTCGGCGTCGATGCCATGCTCTTCGGCGGCAGCTTCAGCGACATAGACCATTGTACCGTAGGCAAGGATCGTCATCTGCTTGCCCTCGCGCCGCTTGATAGCCTTGCCAAGCGGTACAGTATAATGACCGTCCGGCACGTCGCCGAGATCATGCTTGGACCACGGCGTGACGGGACGATCGTGATGCCCGTCAAACGGTCCGTTATAGAGGCGTTTCGGTTCGAGGAAGATCACCGGATCCGGATCCTCGATCGCGGAGATAAGGAGTCCCTTCGCATCGTGCGGGTTGGAGGGGACCACCACCTTCAGCCCGGATACATGGGTGAAAAGAGCTTCCGGACTTTGGCTATGCGTCTGCCCGCCAAAGATGCCGCCGCCGGTCGGCATGCGGATAACGATGGGGCAGGTAAAGCCGCCATTGGACCGGTAGCGCAAGCGCGCCGCTTCGGAGACGATCTGGTCATATGCCGGATAGACGTAATCGGCGAACTGAATTTCGACGCAGGGCTTCAAGCCATAGGCGGCCATGCCGATCGCAGCGCCTACGATGCCAGCCTCGCTGATCGGCGCATCGAAGCAGCGTGTCTTGCCGTACTTCGCCTGCAGCCCTTGCGTACAGCGGAAGACACCGCCGAAGAAGCCGACATCCTCGCCGAACACCACGACGTCATCGTCGCGCTCCATGGTGATATCCATCGCGTCGCGGATGGCTTCGATCATCGTTTTGCGGGCCATGGATCAGACTCCTGCCTGCTGGCGCTGACGACGCAGATGCGGCGGCATGGTTTCGTAAACGCCCTCGAACATATCGCGCGCCGAAGGCTTGCCGCCTGCATGCAACGTACCGTGGCCTTCAGCTTCCTTCTGTGCGGCAATTACCGTGTCAAGGATTTCGGCTTCCGTCTGCTTGTGACGCTCTTCAGTCCACGCGCCGCGCAAAATCAGGTGATTCTTCAATCGCATGACCGGATCGCCGAGAGGCCAGGCATCGGATTCCGTTTTGGGTCGATAGGCGGAAGGATCATCCGAGGTCGAGTGAGCGCCGACGCGATAGGTAACGTATTCGACAAGCGTCGGACCGAGATTGCGCCGCGCCCGTTCGATCGCCCATTTCGCCACCGCATAGACCGCGAGATAGTCATTGCCATCGACGCGCAGCGCCGGGATGCCGAACCCAAGGCCGCGTGCGGCAAATGTGCCGGATCCGCCGCGCGCAATACCCTGGAAGGTGGAAATTGCCCACTGATTGTTGACGATGTTGAGGACGACTGGCGCCTTGTAGGTCGACGCGAAAACCAGCGAGGCATGGAAATCCGACTCGGCCGTCGAGCCGTCGCCGATCCAGGCTGCCGCAATCTTGCTATCGTTCTTGATGGCAGACGCCATGGCCCAGCCGACCGCCTGGATATATTGCGTCGCAAGGTTGCCCGAGATCGAGAAGAACCCATGCTCTTTCGACGAATACATGATCGGCAGCTGGCGCCCCTTCAGCGGATCACGCTCGTTCGAGTAGATCTGGCACATCATCTCGACCATGGGATAGTCGTCCGCGATGAGCAGGCCTGCCTGGCGATAGGTCGGGAAATTCATGTCGCCCGGCGCAAGCGCCTTGCGAAAGGCACAGCTTACCGCTTCTTCACCAAGATGCTGCATGTAAAAAGACGTCTTGCCCTGCCGCTGCGCTATCTGCATGCGGGCATCGAAGGTGCGCAGCGTCATCATGTGGCGCAAGCCCTCGACGAGTTGCTCGTCGGTCAGCATGCCGGCCCACGGACCGACCGCCTCGCCATCGCGGGTCAGTACCCGGATGATCGAAAAGGCGAGATCGCGGAAATCCTCGGGATTGGCGTCCACCTCCGGCCGCCTGACCGAGCCGGCCTCCGGAATATTGACGTTCGAGAAGTCCGGCTCGCCGCCATGCCGCACGGCCGGCTCCGGCACATGCAAGCTTAAAGGACCAAATTCTCCAAGGGGACCGTCATTCGACATGCCATCGCCTCCCAACCACTGACATTTTCGTCACAGTCTACCATGAATTATTAGGTCAGTAATACTGTCTTAAAACAGCAACCTTCGAGCATGGCATCATGCTCTGCTTCAATATGCGATCCCATCATATTGAAAAGGTTGGGCATCTGCGCATCAGATGCGGTGCAAAGGCCCGGCACGCTCGACCAAAAAAGCAACATTGCTTCAATTCGGGTTACGACCGCCCGCCTATTCGTTCGCAGGCGACCGCGATTTTGCAATCAAATGCAGCTGATGCTCAATTCACGTCCTACGCGGCGGTGATGGCGAGCACCTGTTCGCGCGCATTTTCCCGGATGGCATCGAGGTGGATGCGTTTGAGCAAGGACAGCATATCGTCATTCGCGGCGGCGGGAATCGTGCTCTTGTCTCGCCCCATTGGCTCCAGATGCTCGATCATGCGACGGATGATTTCAGGCGAACCAGCGTCCTGTCTGCCGTTGGCAACGTTACGCCAGCCCTCGAGCGCCACCTTTAGCGGGAGATGCGTGCTGACCGGCAGTCCCGCTGCGCTGAGCAAAGCGCCGAGCGCGGCCGGCCGGCCGTCGATGATGAGGCTGCGCACGCGCGCAAGACTGTAGCCCGAGAGCGCAACGAGAACGGCGGCAAAGAAATCGATCTTTCCAGCCGCGACAATCCGAATGACGAAGGCTGTGGTCAGGTCACCGCGCAATTGCAGATGCTCGATGAGCGCCGGATATTCATCGATGCGCGTTGCCGCGACGAGGCTGACGGATGCCCGCACGCAGGCATCCCGGGTGATGCGCTTAGCGCGGCGCTCTCCCATGAGAGCCATGACCATATCCATCTGACACAGGGCTTCGGCGATACGAACTGCGAGTGCATGCCTGCAATCGGCAGGAAGGCGGTTGTCATCGATCAGGAGCGTCCTGATTTCCGCGACATGGCCGAGGCGCTCGACAAGTCTGCGAAAACTTATATCGGCGATCTGCGCCTGGCTATTGGCGAGCAACGCTGCGACCGCTTCGACCTCGCCGATCTCGATAATGGCAGCGCTCACCGGATAGGACACCTTTGCGCGCGCCGCCACGAGGCGCTGCGCTTCGCTGCTGCCGCCGGCCACGGAATCGATGAGGTCGGCGTCACTCAACAATACGGAACGGCCAAGAATATAGGTTGCGACCTCGATCTGGTCACGTGCGAGGCTGGCAACGATGTGAGCCGGCGCATGAGCGCTCGTCGAAAAAGCTTCAGCAAGAGCAAGCCGCACTTTGGGCGAAGGATCATCGAGCAGGAGTGTCAACACCGCTTCGGTGGAGCGCCGTTCGTCAAATTCGAGGTCCGGCTGCAAATAGATATGCGCCAAGGCAGCCGCCGCATGGCAACGCTGCGCCACCGAGGCATTGTCGATCATCTTCACATAATGCTGAACGGACATTCTGTCTTCGCCCCCGAGTCCCCTGATTGGGCACAACTCTAAAGGGAAAAAGTTTACGATCCATTTACTGTCGATTGTAATAAAAAATTAATATTTGCACAGCCAGCCATCAACTATTCAATTGTCTTTAGAAACTTAATCTTGTATATGCACCCTTTTCAAAGAAAATATTTGGTTTTATCAATGCCTTTCAATACCATACAGTTCATTTTTCTTCTTCTGATTGTAGTGTTTGCAACTTATACGCTTAGACGTTCAGGTAGTTTGCCTCCCCAGTATTTCCTGATATTCGCTTCTTTCGGATTTTACGCGATTTGGAATATATCCGATCTGCCCGTGCTCTTGATCTCACTGGTTTTTAACTTTTTTTTCGCTCAGGCGATTTTTCATGCGAAGGCCCGTCTCCGGCTCATTTTGACAAGTGTGGGTATCCTGACCAATTTAGGACTGCTCTCGTGGTTCAAGATCGGACCGGGAGCGGCACACGGTCTGCCCTTGGGACTGTCCTTTTTCACGTTTCAACAAATCGCATATCTCGTCAGCGTCTATAAAAGTGGCGCGCCAGCAAGCGTAGCGAACTACGCCTTTGTCATCTGCTTCTTCCCACACATGGTCGCTGGACCGCTGGTGCAACATGGCGATATGATTGCGCAGTTGAACTCTCCCAGAGTCTTTCGTTTCAAGCGCGCCAATCTCTTTGCCGGAAGCAGTCTCTTCATAATAGGCCTCGCTAAGAAGGTACTTTTGGCGGATACGCTTGGCCTCTATGCAGGCAATGCGTTCCACTTGGCAGATAGCGGAGTACCTCTCGATTGCCTTACTGCCTGGACAGGTGCGATCGCAGGATTCTTGAATGTTTACTTTGATTTCTCCGGCTATTCTGACATGGCCTGCGGTATTGCATTGATGGTGGGCATCAAGCTCCCCATGAACTTCTATTCACCCTATAAAGCAGCCAGTCTCGACGATTTCTGGCACCGTTGGCATATTACCCTCACTCAGTTCTTTCGCACCCACCTGTTCAGGCCCTTGGCGGGAAAGCGACTCGTTATTCGAAGACATTTGGCAGTGTTGCCCTTCACCATGATAGCCGCCGGTATGTGGCACAGCCCGTCCTGGAACTTTTTCGCCTGGGGACTTTTCCACGGTGTTCTAGTCACTATTCAACATGGTTTTCGCTTATATCTGCGAACCACGCCGGTGCACCGTAAGAAGTGGGCCCACAAACTGCTCGGATGGGCCGAAACTCAGTTCATATTGATTTTGCTCGGATGTTTCTTCCAGGCCAAGACTTTGAATGGAACGTTTGGGATGGTAACCGCAATGGCTGGTTTTTCGGCAGCGCCGCGGGCCATCGAGCTGCCATCACCCGTCAGCCCTACAATTCTCGAAGCAACATCAATGTTTTTGCCTCAGCTTCAGTTCGAGGCAGGTTACCGCACCGATGTAGTCGTTGCCGTAGCTACGATCGCCATTTGTTGGTCGATTTGCCTGTTTACTCCTAACTCGACCCAGCTCCTCGCAAACTTCCGCCCCGTAAACGATTCAACAAATCTTTTGCGCAAACGCCAATTTCGACGCACGGGACCGGTGCTGTTTCGCGGCCGCGCATTTGCGGCGCCTCGCATCTCATGGATCGCATGCATGGGTCTTATATTTGGACTTAGCCTCATCAAGATCCTGTTAGACGCCGGATTGCCTTTCAACTACTTCAATTTCTAATAGATACATTGGGTCAAAATGCGTACTCGGAAACGCCTGTTTTTATCTTGGTTTTTCATATCTTTTATTGGTTTGGCAATTGTGTGTTTCATCAATATCGGCACCCCTCTCGTCATGCGGCAGATGGCTCAGAACGGCTATTGGCAGGACCATAAGGCGTGGAAAGCCCAGCTGATGCAGTCGGGCCCGGCGCCAGAAATCGTACTGGTCGGAAGTTCCCGGGTCATGAATCACATCGACACGCAATATTTTGCCGAGCGAGGTCATCCCACCTTCAACTACGGTGTCGCGGGAGCCATGCCGTGGGATTTTCCATACATGGTCGCGCAGGCAAGCCGTTCCGCCCGTTCGACCGTCGTCATCAGCATTCCAGCAGAGACGCTGTTTTTGCCTCCCGAATGCCCAAGCAAGCTGACCTGGACCGACGTACAATTCTACTTAAGGGAAAAGCCGAGTTGTCTGGGTGTATGGTCTTTCCGAAATTGGCTGCAAATATTGCCAATCAACGGCATGTTTTCAGAAAAGGTCGATCCCAATTCACAGATTTACTTTTTTCCATGCTCCCAGGAAAACCCGGTCGTTGCGCTGCTGAATGAGCGCTTCGATCACGATTATTGTGAGGATGTCCGTAAGGTTACATATATTCGCGGCACGGATAAACGGTATGTGTTTGGATTCCAAAACGGCGATGGCGTCATTCTGGCGAAACAGCCGTCAGAGGGTTGGAACGAACAGATCGAGCGCCTGGATTACACGGGCCGCGAGTATGAACCCAAGTCTGTCGCATTTTTGCGTCATCTGGCCCAGATTGTCAGAAGCAATGAAAAATTACCCATCTTCTTGATCGAGACCGCTCCAATTCACCGAATATCTATCAAGCACGTTGTCGAAAAAGCCACCGGCGAAGCCACGATTTACATGAATGATATTCCGCTCGATCCGTCTGAAATCGCCGATGTAGATCATGTTGGTCCCAAAGGCATCTCGCATCTTACCAAGGAACTCTACGACCACCTGTTTCCGACTGTCGCTCATGAATCCCACTAAGGTGCGTGATTTTTCCTGGTCGCAGGCCGCGAAATCGGCTTGGTCGTAGTGTGTTCAAAAGCCGGTCAGCTAAGGGCGGAAAACTTTCGAGCCAGGCCAGCTGCTAGACGCAACGGTCTTGTGACGATCCAAGATCGGCTGCCTTCCATCGCAGCGAGCGTGAAATCCAGCGCATCATTTCGTGAACCCAGTTCCGCGATCCTGCGCGACTTTTCAATATTCTCGGCAATTTGGGCCTGGAGTGCAACGTCTGCATCCATTTGCACATCAGCTATCTCCGCCTGCCACCGAAGGTTTATTTCCTCGATTTCCGTTCGGTGCCTGGTTTGAACGTCGCTGAGTTCGGTTCCAAGTGCGTCAAGTTCACTTTGATGCGAGTCGCTTATTTTTTCGATGACATCGTGATGAGAGGCGATCAGTTCAGCTCTATCCGCCTGCCAGCGAAGGTTCATGTCCTCGATATCCGTTCGGTGGCTGGTTTGGACATTGCTGAGTTCAATTCTAAGTGCATCAAGTTCACTTTGGTGACCGCGCTGCATTTCTCCGATGAGGTCTTGGTGAGAGGTGATCAAACTGTCGATCTCGCTCTGCAGGCTATCGATTTTTGACCTTTGGCCCTCATTGAGGGTTCGCACCTCAATCAATAATTGGATTTCTCTTTGCGCTGCCTCGCGTTCTTGAGTTTGCTGCGCAAGCGCACGTCTTACTTTTATAAGTTCACGGCGCAGGGCGGCATTGTCCAGCGCCTTTAGATCCACTTCCTGCATGGGAGATTGGCGGGCGGCATGCGCAAGGGCGTCCGGTGAAAGTTCTGTTGAAACACGCACCTTGTCGCGATCCACCACCTTTTCATGTGCTTGAACAGCGGCCGCAAGATCAACCGTTTCAGGCAGGCAACCCTTAAGCGCATTGAACAGATATTGCGGATCGCTGGTAAACTTGGGAAATGCCACGAAGTAGATTGGAATAGACGCTTTCGTAAGCCGTTCGATCAGGTGATGAAATCCGGTAGCCAATAGGCGGGCCTGGTCCATTGGATGCAGCGAATATACCGCTCCTCCCGGTGTCGACGACCAAGCAGTCCACGTTTCCGGCTGATCAGTGAACCATACATGGTTGCGATGAATGCTCTGCAGCTCGAGTATGATTCGACTGCTTGCCGCCTCAGTCAGGTCTCTGACGGGAATAACAACAGCATCAATCGCAATTTCATTACGGTCCAGGACAGCATCTATGAACTCGTACAGCCAGGGCGTCTTAACGACATAGGGCAAATCTTCTCGGCCCCCATATATCAGATCCTCAAGACCGGCTTCAGCATCGTAATCCCAAAACAGGTGATCTTTTGAGGTTTTGAGGTGCGTGTTCATCCCCAAGGCGTCAAAGTATTTTACGAGCAGACTAGTACCAGCCCGACCCGTTCCTGCAATCAATATATGGTGTTTCATATGATCCTAGCGATAAGTATATATTCAAATGAATGATGTGTTAAAGCTCCACACATTAATTATACCGGCGAAGAAAACAATGCCGACTATGGTCGCATCCCTGCGGCTCGTCGTCCGTATGATTGAATTTATGGAGGTCCCGTATGGCCGGGCTTTATCTGGAAGAGTTTGAGATCGGGCATGTGTTCCAGCATGCGCTGCGCAAGACGGTCACAGAGAGCGACAACATGCTTTTCTCGGTCATGACGCTCAACCCGCAGCCACTCCATATCGATTTCGATTACGCTTCGAAGACAGAGTGGGGAAAGCCGCTGGTGAATTCGCTGTTCACGCTGGGGCTGATGATCGGCATATCGGTGAATGATACGACGGTCGGCACGACCATTGCCAATCTCGGCATGACCGACGTGACATTCCCCTCTCCGCTCTTTCATGGCGATACCGTGCGCGTCGAAACGCAGGTCATCTCGGTCCGCCGGTCGAAATCCAAGCCCGACCGCGGCATCGTCGAATTCGAGCACAGGGCCTTCAACCAGCACGGTATTCTCGTCGCCAAATGTACGCGGCAGGCGATGATGAAATCGAAGGGTGCGGCCTGATGCGTTCACTTCTGTTCGTACCCGGCGACTCGGAAAAGAAGCTGGAAAAGGGCTTGGGAAGCGGCGCCGACGTCCTGCTCATCGATTTTGAGGATTCGGTCGGCACGGCCCGCAAGGAAGCGGCACGCGACATCGCCTCGGCATTCCTGCGAGCGCATCGGACCGAAAACGCGCCCCGGCTTTTCGTACGGATCAACGACCTTAGAAGCGGGCTTGCCGATGATGATCTCGCGGCGGTGATGCCCGCCATGCCTGAAGGCATCCTTCTGCCGAAATCCAATAGCGGCAAGGACGTAACGCGGCTTTCCGCCAAGCTCAATGTGCATGAAGCCACCAGTGGATCAAAAGAAGGGGCTACGAAGATCCTTGCGCTCATAACCGAAACTGCCATCGGGACGCTTTCGGCCGCCAGTTACCCGGGCTGTTCCGGCCGTCTGGCGGGGCTCAGCTGGGGCGCTGAAGACCTATCGGCGGCAATCGGCGCGCGATCGCCGCGCAACGAGACCGGAGCCTATACGGACGTGTTTCGCCTCGCCCGCGCCGTGACCATCCTCGGCGCGTCGGCCGCAGACGTCGCCGCTATCGACACGGTCTATATCAATTACCGCGACGATGCCGGCCTTGAACGCGAATGCACCGAGGCGGAGCGCGACGGCTTTACGGCAAAGCTCGCGATCCACCCGGCGCAGGTGCCCATCATCAACCGGGTCTTTACGCCATCGGCCGACGCTGTCGCCCAGGCGCAGAAGATCGTCGATGCCTTCGCCGCCGAACCGTCGGCAGGGGTTATCGGCATTGACGGGTTGATGTTTGACCGGCCGCATCTCAAACGCGCTGAGCGCCTCCTGGCCCGGGCCCGGTCAGCAGCCTGACACTTTCCGTCTCAGCCTTCCCAGGGACCGGAATACTCAGAAAGAATATCCTTTATGTCGGGCCGCGGACGCTCCGGAACCTTCTGGGCGCAGGTCCCGATATGAACGAAGCCGGCGACTCGCTCATGCGGCGCCAGCCCCAGCAAGGCCCGGCCCTTCTCGTCTGAAGCATACCAGTTGCTGATCCAGTTCGTGGCGTAGCCGAGCGCATTGGCCGCCAGCGAAAGGTTCATGGCGGCGGCGCCGGAGGAAAGAAACTGTTCCCACTCAGGAATGTGATGATCGACCGGAGAGAAGATCACGCCGATGACCAGCGGCGCCCGGGCAAAGCGTTTCAGTTCCTGCTCGCGCCGCTGTTCGGTGAGCGGCCCCTCCCGTTCCTCGGCCAGCGCCGCAAGATAGGTACCGATCCGTTCGCGCGCCTCGCCACGATAGACGATGAAGCGCCAGGGTGTCAGGCGCCCATGGTCGGGTACCCGCGAAGCTATGCGGATCATCGTTTCGATTTCGCCATCGGAAGGAGCCGGAAGCCCGATCGCTGAAATGGGCGTCGAGCTGCGCGTCGACAAGAATTCGATGACGGAGTGGGGCACAGATGTATCCATAATGATCCTGCTTTTGCGATGCGCCGACAATGTGGGGGTTTCTCGGGCCAAGTAAAGGTGCGGCATAGCGAAAAAGCCTTGAAATTGCCATCGGCTTCGGATCAAACCATCACATGGGTGCAGCCAATAATTCCCCGGTGGGGCGGAAAGCTTTCAAATGCGGACATGTCCGCATCGCGATCCTGTTTGCCGGTTTGGCGATCAATGTTCCAGGCGCACTGGCCCAGGCATTGGCACCGGAACTGCCGCAGACGCCGACGGTTGAACTTCCAACGATTCCCAACCTGCGCGAATATGCCAATCCCAAGGCTCCGGCCAACAACCCGCTGGCAAACGAACCCGAACTCATGCTGTCGGCCAAGCTTTCCGACGATGGCGGCGCTATCAGCCGCGGATTGGTGTGGCGCGTCTTCGCTCCCGAGCCCGGCGCTGACGGCAAGCTCGCCTTGCTTGCGACGGCCAAGGGCGGCACGACTTCTTTCAACCTCGCACCCGGCAGCTATCTCGTCCATGTTGCGTTTGGGCGCGCTGGCGCAACCAAGCGCATCACCATGACCCGCGCCAAGCGCTCGGAGACGATGATCCTTGACGCCGGCGGCGTCAAACTCAATGCCGTCCTTTCCGGTGGCGGTCGCATCCCGCCGGATCAGCTGCGTTTCTCCATCTACGAAGACCACGAAGATTCAAACGGCGAGCGCGCGCTCATCATTCCCGATGTGAAGCCCGACACGGTGGTGCGTCTCAACACGGGCACCTACCAGATCGTTTCCAACTATGGCACCGCCAATGCCGTGATCCGCGCCGATATCCGTGTCGAGGCCGGCAAGATTACCGAGGCGAATGTCGAGCATAGGGCGGCGCAGCTGACGCTCAAGCTTGTGCGCGAGCAAGGCGGCGAGGCGTTGGCCGATACGGCCTGGTCCGTGCTCACCACGTCTGGCGATATCGTCAGGGAAAGCGTCGGCGCGTTTGCGTCAATCGTCCTGGCTGAGGGCGACTATGTCATCATCGCCAAGAATAAGGACAAGATCTATCAGCGCGACTTCAAGGTCGTCGCCGGCCGCAACCAGGATGTTGAAGTCGTCGCGTCGGAAGGCGCAGCGACCGCCACCAGCGCCAGCCAACCCGCAGATGGCGAAGAGCCCTTGGATTAGAGCGCGCTTGTTGCCGGGCGGAACTTGGGATCAAGTGAGAAAACGGCGTTGTAGAGGTATTCGAGCATCTGCTTGCGATCCTCGAGGCCCTTCAATTCATCCCAGCCGATAATCCTGCCGACGTGCGCTTCGATGGATTTTCCCGATAGGCGCCGGAATTCACGAATGAGAAGCGAAATGCGCAGCGTCATCGAGACCTTGCTGGCAAGGTGGAAGACGCGGCCGTTCTGACCGCCGAAATAGACCGGTATCACCGACGCCTTGGCCTGCTGCACGAGCTTGGCGGGAAATATCTTCCACGGCAGGTCTTCGGCTCGCCCGAAACCCTTGGGCGCAGTTGCAACGCCGCCGGCCGGAAAGACGACGATCGTCACGCCCTCCTTTAAAAGCCGCACCGCCTCATGGCGGGTCGCCATGTTCATTGCCATGGCTTCCTTGGTTTCATCGAAACAGACCGGCAAGGCGTAGGGGCGTATTTCCGGCACCTTCAGAAGATCGTTGTTGATGAGCACCCGAAACGGCCGGCCAAGCTGCTCGGCGAGTGCAAGAGCCGCGATACCATCGCCAATGCCATATGGGTGATTGGCAATCATGACGAGCGGCGTATCCGGCAGATCGCGCGGCGGCCACTGGTCCTGAACGTCCAGCCGGACATTGATCAGATCCATCATGCGGCAGAAGACATCGATGCCGGCAGGCACGATGTCCCGGCGCCAGATATCATACAGGCCCGCATAGTAGTTGCGGCCCGATATGCCCTCGATGGCCCGGATCAGCCACTGGGTCAGGCGCGACTGGGTGTCATTGGCATAGGAAAGTTCGGGAAAGTGCACGTTAGACCTTTGGCTGAAACAAATTTGAACAATTTTCTCGCAATCATGTGACAGCGCGATGAACGTCACCGCGCTGTCATATGTCGACTTTTAGCCTATTGCGCGGCAAGTCGCGGCAGGTCAGGCGGTGTTGCTTCGGCGGTCAGTTGCGCGATGGCTTCATCCAGTGTCAGCGATACCTGGCTCTGTGAGCCGAGGCGACGCATATTGACCGAACGCTCTTCCGCTTCCCGCATACCGCAGACGAGAATGACCGGAACTTTCTGCAAGGAATGCTCGCGCACCTTGTAGTTGATCTTCTCGTTGCGGAAGTCGGTGATGACCTGCAGGCCGGCCGCCTTCAACTCCTTGGCGACCTGTGCACCATAATCGTCCGCTTCGGAGGTGATCGTCGCCACCACGACCTGTATTGGCGCAAACCACAGCGGCATGTGTCCGGAATAGTTCTCGATCAGGATGCCGAGGAACCGTTCCATGGAACCGCAGATGGCGCGGTGAATCATTACCGGCTGCTTCTTCTCGGAAGTCGAGTCGATATAGAAAGCGCCGAAGCGCTCCGGCAGGTTGAAATCGACCTGCGTCGTTCCGCATTGCCAGTCGCGGCCGATGGCATCGCGCAACACGTATTCGAACTTGGGGCCGTAGAAAGCGCCCTCGCCCGGATTGATCGCCGTCTTGATCTTGCCGCCCGACTGCGCCTCGATCGTGTTGAGCACCTTGCTCATCACCGCTTCGGCGCGGTCCCAAAGCTCATCAGACCCAACGCGCTTGTCCGGACGCGTCGAGAGCTTCACCGTAATGCCCTCGAAGCCGAAATCGGCGTAGGTCGTCAGGATCAGGTCGTTGATGCGCAGGCACTCGGCCTCCATCTGCTCGTCGGTGCAGAAAATGTGGGCATCATCCTGAGTAAAGCCGCGAACGCGCATCAAGCCATGCAGCGCTCCGGAAGGTTCGTAGCGATGCACATTGCCGAATTCCGCAAGTTTTACCGGCAGATCGCGGTAAGATTTCAAGCCATGCTTGAAAATCTGCACGTGACCCGGGCAGTTCATCGGCTTCAGCGCAAAAACGCGCTCATCGTCCGTTTCATCGCCGGCAACCGTGACCTTGAACATGTTGTCGCGGTACCAACCCCAGTGACCCGACGTCTCCCACAGCGATTTGTCGAGCACCTGCGGAGCGTTGACTTCGCTGTAGCCGTGGCTGTCTAGACGGCGGCGCATATAGCTGACGAGGTTCTGGAACATGCGCCAGCCCTTCGGATGCCAGAATACGACACCCGGGCCCTCTTCCTGGAAATGGAACAGGTCCATTTCACGGCCGAGACGGCGGTGGTCGCGTTTTTCGGCCTCCTCAAGCATGTGGAGATAGGCGTTGAGATCGGTGTCGTTGGCAAAGGCCGTTCCATAGATGCGGCTCAGCATCGGATTGTTGCTGTCGCCGCGCCAGTAGGCGCCCGCCACCTTCATCAGCTTGAACGAATTGCCGATCTGGCCTGTCGAAGCCATGTGCGGGCCGCGGCAGAGATCGTACCAATCGCCCTGCGCATAGATCTTCAGGTCCTGGCCCTCGGGAATGGCATCCACGAGCTCGACCTTGTAGGCCTCGCCCTTCTCGGCAAAAACCTTGCGGGCCTTCTCGCGCGACCAGACTTCCTTGGTGAACGGCTTGTTGCGGGCAATGATCTCCCGCATCTTCTTCTCGATCACCGGCAGGTCGTCGGGCGTGAACGGCTCGTTCTTGGCGAAGTCGTAGTAGAATCCGTTTTCGATGACGGGGCCGATGGTGACCTGGGTCCCGGGAAACAATTCCTGGACAGCTTCGGCAAGGACGTGGGCACAATCATGCCGGATAAGTTCGAGCGAACGCGGATCGTCGCGCGTCAGGATCTCGACCGCACCGCCCTTTTGCAGCGGATCGGAAAGATCGCGCACGACGCCGTCGACCGCATAAGCGACCGCCTTCTTGGCCAGTGATTTGGAAATCGATTCTGCAAGTTCCGCCCCGGTCAGATGAGCGTCGTAATCGCGCTGGGAGCCATCGGGGAAACGCAGTGACACAGTCTTTGCAACTGCCTCGGACATATAACCACTCCTATCCAGTCCCGCCAACGATTGCGGGTGGTGTTGAACAACCGGACTTCCTGCCGGCGAGCGGACTTCTAAAGCCTGTTTCGGCTGGCGTAAAGTACCCCTCAGCTTTTGCGTGAAGCGATCGCCCAGTAGCGCCAGGGCATGTACCAGACATAGCGGCTTTCGAGCGTTGTCGGGACGGGATCGAGGCCATGGGTTCCGCCTGGTCCGCAGCGCATGAGCCGGAAGAGCCCCATCCAGCTGCCCGACCACAGTCCATGGCGCGCAATCGACTCGTAGGCGTATTCCGAACAGGTCGGCAGGTGGCGGCAGGAATTCCCGATGAAGCCGGACAGTGTGAGCTGGTAAAGCCGCACCAAACCGGTTCCGAGCAGCCGGCCGGGCGTTTTTCGCCAGGGTCCGTTCCAGTTCCTGCTATAGCGGGATGAAGGTCGAGTATGATCGCGCAGCTTTTCGTCGCACATGGCGCTGGTCAGGCCGCAGCCTCTGCGGTCTTCTTTTCGATCTGGTTGATGCAATCGACGACCGCGTCGAATGTCAGCATGGTGGAGTTGTGGCGCGCCTTGTAGTCGCGCACGGGTTCAAGAAACTTCAGGTCCTCGAAGCGGCCCTCAGGGGGTACTCCGTTTTCCTTGAGCATCCTGAACATCGTATCGCGGACGTCGCGCAATTCCTGCGCCGTCGCTCCGATAACATGTCGCGCCATGATCGAAGACGAGGCCTGGCCCAGGGCGCAGGCACGAACGTCATGGGCAAAATCGGAGACAACGCCATCCTTCATCTTCAAATCAACGATAACCGTCGAGCCACACAGTTTCGAATGTGCCGTGGCGGTGGCATCGGGATTTGCAAGGCGGCCAACCCGTTGAATATTCCCGGCGAACTCTAGAATCCGCCCGTTATAAACGTCATTGATCATGATGGATGCCTGTCCTCGACACAGTGTTCATCGCAATTGCGTCAATCCGTATCGTTTTACCCTATGAATTCCATACTCGATCTCTATATAGTATGTGAGTAGGCCAGCACAAAGTCGAATAGATTAAATTCTCTCTTTCGATAACATGCTGGTGGCGTTGGCAAATCCGTCAATGCTAGCTTCAATACACCGTCCGTTCGCCAGAACGACTATCGTGTATTGCCGTTTAACTCGTCGCTCCTTTGAGGGCGGCTACGGGAGATCGCGATGGATGCGGTAATTAAGAACTTGCAGTCGGCAACGGCCAAGCAGGACAATTCGAAACGCCCCACTCAACAGGAAGCTGAAGACGCAGTGCGTACGCTACTGCTGTGGGCCGGCGACAATCCCGACCGCGAAGGATTGCTGGACACGCCGGAACGTGTCGCCAAATCCTACAAGGAACTGTTTTCCGGTTATGGGCAGGATCCGGCCGAGGTGCTGGGTCGCACGTTCGAGGAAATCGCCGGCTACGAGGATATTGTCCTCATTCAGGACATCCCGTTCTTCTCGCATTGCGAGCACCATATGGTGCCGATCGTCGGCAAGGCCCACGTTGCCTACCTGCCCGACGGCGAGAAGGTCGTTGGCCTCTCCAAGATCGCGCGCGTCGTTGATATTTATGCACACCGCCTGCAGACGCAGGAGAGCATGACCGCACAGATTGCCAATGCCATTCAGAATTCGCTGCAGCCGCGTGGCGTTGCCGTCATGATCGAAGCTGAACACATGTGCATGTCGATGCGCGGAATCCGCAAGTCCGGTTCGACGACGACCACGACAACCTTCACCGGCACCTACAAGTCCGATGTCAACGAACAAGTCCGGTTCATGACACTCGTCAAAGGCCGTTAGTCCGAACACGTTTATGAGTGACTTCTTGGAATCGCTCGCTGACAGACATCAGAACGAAGAGGGCGCGGTGTTCGCACCGCGCTTCGATGCGTCCGGACTTATCACCGCCATCGTTACCGATATAGGCGATGGCCAGCTGTTGATGGTTGCGCATATGAATGCTGAGGCGTTGCGCCTTACCCTTGAGACAGGTATTGCCCATTATTGGTCGCGTTCACGCGGCACGCTCTGGAAAAAGGGCGAAACATCGGGAAATCTGCAGACCGTCGTCGAGATGCACACCGACTGCGACCAGGACGCGCTTTGGCTCAAGGTCCGGGTGGCAGGCGATGGCCCGACCTGCCATACGGGTCGTCGTTCCTGCTTCTATCGTCAGGTGGTGACCGCAAATGGAACATCCGCATTGGTAATGCAGTTAGAGACAAAGTAGAGCTTACTTAGCCATAGGGCCAATATGGCCGCGATATCCTCTATGCCTCGTAACCGCCATTATCGATCTTTGTAATCCTATTTCCTTGGTTGGCTAAGGGGTCACAATTCCGCAATATTTATCCTTTGGATACCAATGCAGAGGGATAATGAGCCAGTACGACGTCAGGAGTGTGTGCCATGCTCGAATGGGCATCGCGCCGGTTGCGCGCAGCAGAATCAATCGGCATCAGTGATAGCCCGGGCGTGCAGTTGATCGCACCCAAGCAGCCGCGCGAGCGGAAGACACCCATTGCCCTGGCGCTGGGCGGCGGCGCGGCGCGCGGCTGGGCGCATATCGGTGTATTGCGCGCGCTCGACGAGGCAGGCATCGAGATTTCCATGATTGCCGGAACTTCTATCGGCGCTCTCGTGGGCGGCTGCTATCTCGCCGGCAAGCTCGACCAGCTCGAGGATTTTGCCCGCAGCTTGACCAAGCGCGGCATTTTCAGCCTGCTCGACCTGCGGTTCCGGGGCAATGGCCTGTTCGGCGGCATGAAACTCGACAGGCGGCTACGCGACCACCTCGAAGAGCTTTCGATCGAAGAACTCAGCAAGCCCTTCATCGCCGTCTGTACCGAAATCAACACTGGCCACGAAATCTGGCTGACACGCGGAAGTCTGATTACGGCGATGCGCGCCTCCTATGCCCTTCCCGGCGTATTCGAGCCGGTCGATTGCAATGGCCGCACCCTGGTTGATGGCGCATTGGTCAATCCGGTGCCGGTATCGGTGTGCCGCGCGCATGAGCAACCGCTCGTCGTCGCGGTCAACCTGCACTACGATCAGTTCGGACGCGCCGCCGTCATCAAGCACGCGGCAGAAGGTCCGATTTCGGCACGGGGCGACGGTGAAATTGCCGCAAGCCGTCCAGCTTCCAAGCGGCTCGGAATTACCGGCGTGATGATGGAGGCATTCAACATCATCCAGGACCGCATCTCGCGGGCGCGTATGGCGGGCGATCCACCTGATATCGCGCTCCTGCCGAAAATCGGCCATGTCGGCCTCGCCGAGTTTCATCGCGCTGACGAAGCGATCAAACTCGGCTATGAAGAGACCATGGCGCGCCTCGGTGAACTCGAGCGCATGCAGAAGCTGGTGTTCTAAGCCTTCTCAAGCCGTTGCGATGTAGCTGCGAATCTCTTCGGATTCGCGCTCGACCTCTTCGATACGAAGCTTCACGACGTCACCAATCGACACAAGCCCGTGCAACTGCCCGTCTTTCTCGACCGGAAGGTGGCGGAAGCGTCCGCGCGTCATCATCTCCATGACCTGATTGACCGTGTGGCGTTCGCTGCACACGCTGACCTTGATGGTCATGATCTCCGAAATGGGCTTCGCCAGTGCATCGGCGCCTTCCGCGGCAATGGCCCGCACCACGTCGCGCTCGGAAAGAATGCCCTTTATCGCTCTCTTGTCATTGCAGACGACAATCGCACCAATCTTGTGTTGGGCAAGCATGGCGACCGCTTGGCCGAGGGTGGTCTCCGGATTCGTGTTGAAGACGTCGTAACCCTTGCGTTCGAGTATCATTTTGACTGTCATGTACATCCTCCTTGCACAATCGACATTCGACCGCCGAAAATCCCCCAATTACATCCGATGGTCTAGGTTCATCGTGCGCGTAAGTCGCGCTTATTGCAACTACTGAGCAATTATACCAACAGATCTACGTCCGTACGACCACGATCAGGCCTGTCAAACAGGGATATGCCGAAAAAACCCACCACAAAGCCGCCAATATGCGCTTCCCATGCGATTGTCGCAGAATTGTCCACCCCAACGGAAAGCAGGCCCGTGACTATGTTCGTAACGAACCAGACGCCCAGGAACACAATGACCGAGCGCATGCGCAGGGCGACGCTGATGGGCAGGATATCGCCGACGAATGCCGCGGAATTGCGTGAGCCCGACCGGCGAAAACCGAAGCGGGCCGCCGCGCCCATCATTCCCGAAACCGCACCTGAAGCACCGACGAGCGGCGTCATGCTGGCGGGATAGACGGCAAAATGGGTCAGGACGGCCGCAACGGCCGTGGCAATCCAGAACAATGTCGTGCGCAAGGGCCCTATGCGGGCCGCCAACGGCGAGCCGAATGCGGCAAGCCAGATCATGTTGAGCGCAATATGGGCGAAGCTGCCATGCATGAATGAATAGGTGACCATCGTCAGCCAGGCCGAGGGAGAATAGAACCCGCCATATTGCGAGAAGCGTGCGGGGATGAACGCAAAATTCAACAGGAGAGTGTCGGCCTGCTGCTCATCAAGGACATATGCCTCGGCGATATAGACGAGCGCGCACAAGCCCATGATAGCGAGAATGATGCCAGGAATATTGAAAACGGGCTCGCGGCCGCTGGTGTTTTTTCGGATGTACCCTCGCTCGCTCATGCACCGCCTCGTTATTGTTGCCGGGGCAAGCTATCCGGTTCCCAGCGCATCGCCAAGGCAAGCACCAAAAGAAAGGGCCGCTCAGCTGGAAGCGAGCGGCCGTAAGTTTCATGAGCATTCGTATCTGCAATCTCCAATGGGGTCTTTGTCTCACAGACGGAGCCAGCGCTCAATCGAAACCAATTGTTAACGTTAATTGCCAGCCGCAGTGGACCTTGCCACTTCCCAGGTAGCACCTTTGAAAGGCGCCTGTCAGAGTCGGGCGGACAGAAGCAGAATCGCTTCGGCGTCCGGAAAATTGATCTCATGCGGCACGACGATATTGGCAGGCTTTTCGCCTATTGGGACAGGCTGCGCGGACCGCGCGCGGCTCCTGAGCGACGGGAAATTGTCCCGGCTGCCCTCGGCGCGCGGCTTCCAGACACGTTCATCCTGCAGTCGAGTGATTCGGGCGAACCCCGTTTTCGGCTGGCTGGCACCCGCATTTGTGCAATTTACGGCAAGGAACTCGGCCGCCAGCCCTTCGCGTCACTATGGCAGCCCAAAGATAGAAACAGCATCCTGCGCCTCGTCAAGAATTGCATGACCAGCAAGACGGCAGTTCAGATCGACTGCGAGGGCCGCAGCGCACGTGGCCGCAAGACCTTGTTCAAGTTCGTCCTTCTGCCGCTCGCCAGCGAGGCAAACGAACGTCATCTGATGGGAATAATCACAATCGTCGGCCGGCCATTCTGGCTTGAATCCGATGCAATAGTTGAAAATCACATCCAAACGGTCTCCCTTGTGGACCCGCGCCAAACCCGGCTCGAGACTGATTTGGGCATAGCGCCGGAGGCAGCTGTCCCGCCTTCCGCCTCGCGCGCGTTGGTTAGTCGAAAGGTCGGGCATCTACGCGTCATCGAAGGCGGCAGGATCAAGTCGTAGCAATTTCTACTTTCGCGGTTCGCTCCGTTAATGGGCGAGGTTAGCAATTTATGAGCAACCACCAGTTGTTGTTACCTTGGCATTAAGACTTGTGTCCTAGTCTATGAGCACCACCCGCCTCCTAGATTCCGCCATCTGGACACCTTTATGCAACTTCACCGTGACGTTCCGAGCCATAGCCCTGCCGCCACGGGCAAATTCTTCAGTGTGAAGGTGCAGCTTTATGGCCGCTTCATGCTCGAAGACCGGACCGAGCACGCCTGCCAGATCGAGGAAATGTCACCCGGCAATGCCATCCTCACCACGGATGTCATGGCGCATAATGGCGAGCGCGTCATCGCCTACATCGATCACATCGGCCGGATTGAAGGTACGGTCGAGCGCGCGGTGCGTGGCGGCTTTCTGATTTCCCTTGTGGCGTCCGACCGCAAGAAGAACAAAATCGCGGCGCAGTTGACCTGGCTTACCAACAAGCATGAACTCGACATGCCGGAAGACCGCCGCCATCAGCGTGTTGCGCCCCGCAATCCAATCAGCACGCTTTCCATGGCCGACGGGCGCCAGTACCCCTGCCGCATCATCGACCTCTCGATCTCCGGCGCTGCCGTGGAAATTCGCATACGCCCTGCCCTCAACAGCGAGGTCGTGCTCGGGACGATGCGTGGCCGGGTGGTCCGGCATTTCGAAGAAGGCATCGCCATCGAATTTGCCACGGTGCAGAGCCGTGATACGATTGGCTTGGCGCTCGAGCACTGAATTCATTTCCTCAATCTGACGGCTAATAGGGATGTGCATTCTCGCGTGTGCACAACGGTCATTTCGACCTGCCCTGCAAACAATTCTATCGATATGGTTCATCATCGGTGAACATGATTGGCGAGATTGCGGCCTGTTCACGACGCCGGCCAAAGCCCCTTCCCGAACATATTAATCGATTTTCAATCACGCTCTTCTCACAGTAACCGATGTTTAATTTTATTATACTTTCGAAATTTCATTTATAATCTACTTTAAATAAAACAATAATAAAACTTAATACATGGTTATAGTCAAATTCGTTTATTTTTTGCTACCGATTTGATTCATATTTACTCACATGCATTTCCGGTCGATCAAACTCTCTCTGTCATTGTCGTCTCAACCGGGGAGACGACGGTATGATAAAAAAGACAATCTTGGTTGGAGTAGCGCTGTTGGCTTCCTGCCTGGCAGCTAGCGCAGATCCAGTCAGTTCCAATGCGCCGTTCATGAAGACCGGCTCACGCACATCGCAGCCGATCGGGCATTACGAATTTTGCCAGACCTATAAGAATGAGTGCAACATCAAGAGCAGCAATCAGCAACCCGTTGCGCTGACGTCGAAGACATGGACCCTGCTCGTGCAGGTCAACAGCAGCGTCAACGCCAAGATCGAACCTGCGACGGACATGGATATGTGGGGAAAGGCCGAGGTCTGGTCCTACCCGACAACCAAGGGCGATTGCGAGGATTACGTTCTTTTGAAGCGCAAGCTCATCAATGAAGCTGGCGTCCCGCTGAGCGATCTCCTCATCACCGTCGTGCGGCAGATGAACGGCGAAGGCCATGCGGTGCTGACGGTCCGAACCGATCGCGGCGACTATGTACTTGACAATTTGGAGCCGCGCATCAAGGCCTGGAGTGAAACGAGCTATGACTACCTGAAGCGCCAGGCCACGAACAATACAGGCGCATGGGTTTCGATCAACGACGACCGCCAGGTACTGGTCGGCAGCATCGAGCAATAACCAACACCTGGACGCAGAAAACCGGCTCCTTCAGCGGAGCCGGTTTTCTTGTGTCAGGCGATCTCCATGCCGCGCATGAACCGCTTGCCGTTTTCCACATAGTGAAGGGCCGACAGCCTCAAACCTTCTATCGCGGCATCGTCCAGAGTGCGGATCACTTTGGCGGGCGAACCAACAATCAGCGAGTTATCGGGAAATTCCTTGCGTTCGGTGACAAGCGCGCCAGCGCCGACGAGTGAATTCTTGCCAATCTTCGCGCCATTCAGGACGATTGCTCCGATGCCTATCAGCGAATTGTCGCCAATGGTGCAGCCATGGAGCATGGCGCGATGCCCGATCGTACAACCCTCGCCGATTGTCAGCGGAAAGCCCATGTCGGTGTGCATGACGACGTGTTCCTGAACATTGGAACGGCGCCCGACGTGGATGAGTTCGTTGTCGCCGCGCAAAACCACGCCGAACCAGATGCTAGCGTCCTCGCCGAGAAACACCTTGCCGATGATCGTGGCGTCCGGCGCGATCCAGTTGGAACTGCGGCGCTCGAACTGAGGTTCGTGTCCATCCAGGTTGAATATCGGCATGGATGCTCCTCACCGAACGTTGGATGGATCAGAGATCCATCTCCAGAATTGCCATGGAAAAATTGTAGGAGAGCTCGCCTTCGTCCTCATCCTTGTAAATGAGGCCGAGAAATTCTTCGCCGATGTAGAGCTCGGCGGAATCGTCCTTGCGCGGGCGTGCCTTGACAGTGAGGTCCATGTTCCGGAACGTCCGCTTGAAATAGCTGTCGAGTTTTTTCAGTTCGTCGGGTTTCACTGGGGTCTCCTGTCGTATTTGCTTGAGCGCTTTTGGCACGCAGAAGTCAGCCGTGTAAAGGGCTGATTGCTGCCACGTGCCGCGTGGAGACCTGTGTTTCCGCCTAGTCGAAGTTGGTAATGAGCTGGTCCATGGCGCGCGAAGGCTCGGCGCAACCGGTCTCGCCGACAACGCGTGCGGGCACGCCTGCGACGGTGACATTATGCGGAACCGGCTTCAGGACCACTGAACCCGCGGCAACCTTTGAGCAATGACCAATCTCGATATTGCCGAGAATCTTGGCGCCGGCGCCGATCAGCACGCCGTTGCGAATCTTCGGATGGCGGTCGCCCGACTCCTTGCCCGTACCGCCTAGCGTCACGTTTTGCAGGATGGAGACATTATCCTCGATCACGGCCGTCATGCCGACGACAATGCCGGTTGCATGATCGAAGAACACGCCCTGGCCCATCGGCACCATCGGATGAATATCGGTCTGAAACACCGACGACGAGCGGCTTTGCAGATAAAGGGCAAAATCGATGCGCCCTTGCTTCCACAGCCAATGGGCGAGGCGATGCGTCTGGATGGCCTGGAAGCCCTTGAAATAGAGCACAGGCTCGATAAAGCGCGTGCAAGCAGGGTCACGGTCATAGACGGCCTGGATATCGACGCGCAGCACCTGCGACCACGCCGGATTGGCCTCGAACATGGCGGTAAAGGTCTGGCGCAGCAGCTCCGATTCCATATCGGGATGGTCGAGACGCTGCGATATACGGTGGATAACCGCTTCTTCGAGCGACTGGTGATTCAAGATCGTCGAATAGAGGAACGTGGAAAGCAGCGGCTCGTTACGGACGGTCTCTTCCGCTTCCGCCCGGATTGCATGCCAGATCGGGTCCATCTGCTGTACTGAACCGGTCATCTTTATCGGACTGCTTGATGGCATTTCCTAACTCCAGCATTCGGACAATTTTTATGCTCGTTGGTGAAGCATAAGGCAAAAGTGTTTCCTTGACACGCCAATTTCCAGACCCGGCGGCCAAGAAAAATTGAAGCCTTGATCGATTTGACTGAACCGACAATCCTCAAAATGATAGCGTTCCCATACTCCATACGGGGCGCTCTCGCAAGAATCGATCAGTGATCCTGAGGGTTCCGGGTTGCAAGCCTGGAGATTACAGCGGATTCCGTTTGAGAAATTCGATGGCCGCCTGCTTGAAGACCTTGTCGCCAACAGCGAGCATATGGTCGCGGTTCGGTATATCGATGGCTTCGCCCCGGGGCATGAGCGCCGCGAGGCGATGCGGGTCTCCGCCGATATCATCCTTGGTCCCGACAGCCACGAGTGTCGGCTGCGTTATCCGCGCCATGTTCGCTTCGCTGATCTCTTCCTTGGAGGTGATCACGCAGGCAGCCAGCGCGACCTTGTCGCTCTGGGTCTTGTCGGCGAACATGCGGAACATTTTGCCGCGCGGATGGCTGACGGAATCTGGATCGTCGGCCAGCAGTGCTTCCGCAATGGGCGACCAGTCACCCGCACCCTCGACCATGCCGATGCCAAGTCCCCCGAAAATCAGGTCATGGACGCGTTCCGGGTGATTGAGCGCCAGAAAGGCGCTGATGCGCGCACCCATCGAATAGCCCATGACATGGGCTTGCGGAATATCGAGATGGTCGAGCAGCGCTGCGGCGTCGCCTGCCATCAAGGTGGGCGTATAGAGCGACCGGTCGTGCGGCTTGTCGGAATTGCCGTGGCCGCGATTGTCGATGGCAATCGCCCGGTAGCCCGCTGCAGTGAGGGTCTGGATCCAGCCGGGCTGCACCCAATTGTAGAACGAGGATGAAGCGAAGCCGTGAATCAGCAGGATCGGTTCGCCCTCGCCCTCGTCCACAAAGGCGAGCTTCAGTCCGTCATTTTCGAAGAATTGCATTGGCTGGGTCCGTCAGTGACCTATGGCTTTTATAGCGGGATGCCGCACCTTGTCCCCAATTGTCAAGCCAAGTCGCTTTACGGTGCCAGCCTTCACCTCGACGACGAAGCGAACCGGGCCGCCCGAAGATATGATGTCACGCGAAAAAGGCACCGCATGTTCGCGGATCGCCGAGATGCGACCATTGTCGTCGAGAAACAGCATGTCGAGCGCAGACGGCGTGTTTTCCATCCACATTGTAACGAGCTGGGATTCGTCGAAGACGAAGAGCATGGCGCTGTCGTCCTTAAGATCCGTTCGGAACATCAGGCCGCGCTCGCGCTCCTCGTCCGTATCGGCGACTTCGACGCGAAACGGCACGTCACCGCGCGCCGTGTTGATCGTCAGCGGCTTGGCGTCGATTGGAAGATGCATTGGCCCCTGATCGAGGGCCAGGGCCGGAAAGACTGCAAATACGAGAAAGAGCAGGCTGACGAGAAACGATGCCGGGCGCGACATGGCTGGCGTCAGTGGGAAGCAGGCAACTGCGTGCCAATATCCGGGTGAATCTCGGAAGCCATCAGGCCCTTCTCGCCATGGCCGAAGCGGATCAGAACCACCTGCCCCGGCCGCAGTTCGGTCAGGCCAAAGTGGCGCAGCGTTTCCATGTGAATGAAGATGTCTTCGGTTCCTTCGCCGCGGGTCAGGAATCCGAAGCCCTTGGTGCGGTTGAACCACTTGACGAGAACGCGCTCGAGCCCGCTCGATGGCGTCACCGTCACATGCGTGCGGACTGGCGGCAGTTCCGTCGGGTGGACCGCGGTTGAGTTATCCATGGATTTGACGTGAAAGCACTGCATGCCGCGCTCGCCCTGCTTGACTTCGCAAACGACGCGGGCGCCCTCGAGCGCGGTCTGGAAACCGTCGCGACGCAGGCAGGTCACATGGAGGAGTATGTCTGGAAGCTCGCTATTATCGGGAACAATGAAGCCGTAGCCCTTGGCAACATCAAACCACTTTATCGCGCCCGAAACCTCGACAAGGTCCAATCCGTCACTCAAACTTTCACTATCTTGGGATTGCCGGGCTGATACTGGTCTGTCAGACATGAAGCGAGCCCCTCCTCTCCTGCAAGAAACCACTGATTCTCTTCTTCAAGAATAGCACCTGACCGCGGCCAGAGAGCAAGTATGATCTGCCTGTTTTTACTGAAAACCACAGGCAAAACTGTTGAGCATTATCTACAACCCTTGCTCGAACCGCCACAAATTTGTCGAGCTAAATAGTAAGTGTTACGAAACATCCCCGGCCCTCAACCAAAGTTACGAGTATGGTTGCAGCGCCTATCCGATCCACCTGAAAGAAAGTCCGAGGCTAAAGATGCGTTATCTTCACACCATGGTCCGTGTCCGCGATATCGATGAATCGCTGGATTTCTACTGCAACAAGTTCGGACTTGAGGAAGTTCGCCGCATGGAAAACGAGAAGGGACGCTATACCTTGATCTTTCTCGCCGCACCGGAAGACAAGGGACGATCGGCCGCCGAACGCGCGCCTGAACTCGAACTCACCTATAATTGGGACCCTGAGGAATACGCCGGCGGGCGCAATTTCGGCCACCTTGCCTACGTCGTCGACAATATCTACGAGACCTGCCAGAAGCTCGCCGACAAAGGTGTCGTGATCAACCGGCCGCCGCGCGACGGGCATATGGCATTCGTGCGCTCGCCCGACGGCATCTCGATCGAAATCATTCAGAAGGGCCCCGACCTTCCCAAGCAGGAGCCCTGGGCCTCTATGCCGAATACCGGCGTCTGGTAAGCCGGGACTTTCAAAGTCCTGAGCAGTCAATGCGTCAGGCCAATGGAGCGCACGATGTTCCGGGCGTTCCGCGGCTCGATAGTGCCGCAAATACAAACAGCTTCCAAGCGCCCTCCTCACCTGATATCAGATCGAAGAAAGTGAGGAGGATGCCATGAAGGACGTGCTGATCGAGCTTGAACGCCGCAGGAAAATTGCCCGGGAGGGTGGCGGTGCGGCACGGATCGAAGCGCAGCACAAACGTGGCAAGTTGACGGCGCGCGAGCGCATCGACATCTTTCTCGACGAAGGGTCATTCGAAGAATTCGACATGTTCGTCGAGCATCGCTCGACGGATTTCGGCATGGAAGAAACCAAATTTGCGGGTGATGGCGTCGTCACCGGCTGGGGAACCATCAACGGCCGGACGGTCTTCGTCTTTGCCAAGGACTTCACTGTTTTCGGCGGTTCGCTTTCCGAGGCTCACGCGGAGAAGGTCCAGAAAATCCAGGATATGGCGCTGCGCACCCGCGCCCCTGTGGTCGGCCTTTACGATGCGGGCGGCGCGCGTATTCAGGAGGGCGTCGCGGCGCTCGGCGGCTATGCCGAGATTTTTCAGCGCAATGTGCTCGCATCCGGCGTCATTCCCCAGATCTCGGTGATCATGGGCCCCTGCGCGGGCGGCGATGTCTATTCGCCGGCGATGACCGATTTCATCTTCATGGTGCGCGATACTTCTTACATGTTCGTGACCGGGCCTGATGTGGTGAAGACCGTTACCAACGAGACCGTTACCGCAGAACAGCTCGGCGGCGCCTCGATCCATACGACGAAATCCTCGATCGCCGACGGCGCATACGACAACGATGTGGTAGCGCTGTTGCAAATGCGCCGGCTGATCGATTTCCTGCCTGCCTCGAACACGGCCACGCTTCCCGAGATCGAATGTTTCCAGTCAACCGACGAGCCGGACCACTCGCTCGACCGGCTGGTCCCGGACAATGCCAACAAGCCCTATGACATCAAGGAGCTGATCCGAAAGACCGTCGACGAAGCCGATTTCTTCGAGATCCAGGAAAGCTTCGCCAAGAATATCGTCGTCGGCTTTGGCCGCGTCGAAGGCCGGACTGTGGGAATTGTCGGCAACCAGCCAATGGTGCTTGCTGGCGTCCTCGACAGCGATGCCTCGCGTAAGGCAGCGCGGTTCGTGCGCTTTTGCGACTGCTTCAATATCCCGATCGTCACATTCGTCGATGTGCCGGGGTTCCTGCCCGGCACCGCGCAGGAATATGGCGGGTTGATCAAGCACGGGGCGAAGCTGCTCTTCGCCTATGCCGAGGCGACCGTCCCGAAGATCACCATCATTACGCGTAAGGCCTATGGCGGCGCCTATGACGTGATGGCGTCGAAGCACCTGCGCGGCGACATCAACTACGCCTGGCCCTCAGCCCAGATCGCCGTAATGGGTGCCAAGGGCGCGGTCGAGATCATCTATCGCAAGGATATCGGCGACGCCGAGAAGATCGCCGCACATACGAAGCGTTATGAAGACAGGTTCCTGTCACCATTCGTTGCCGCGGAACGCGGTTATGTCGATGAAGTGATCATGCCCCATTCCACGCGAAAGCGGGTCGCAAGGGCGCTGCGCATGCTGCGCAACAAGAATTTGGAAAATCCATGGAAGAAGCACGATAATATTCCGCTGTAATCGTGCTTCTTCCAAATATGCAAGCGCAGGAAACTTAACGGCGGAAGCTAAAACCGCCGCTGGACTCGCGCAATATCTGCGAAATCGTCCGGCTTTCGCCAGGCTGGCTCAATTTCTTGGTCGCCTTGATCAGGGTCGGCTTGGCTTTTGCAATGTTTGCAATCTTCAGTACATTTGTATCTGGCAATGATGATGTGTCTTTAGTTATTGTTATCATTCCGCAACATCTCCACTTCGAACTACCCCGTCAAACAGAGTACTCTTCCCTCAGCAGACGCATTTGTCCGCTGCATGCTACATAAATAGGGGATCTAAACCGATTTAACAAATCACTCTTTGTATCGAATTTTGACCTATATTTGAATAAAACCAGTAGATTGCGAATAGTTTCCCCGCCGATGAATAAGCATCCTTTTCATTGCGCAAAAATGGCCGCGTACGTAATAAAATTGCGCCAACGGGGTCGGGGCGGCGTGGAAATTAGGCGATCAGAATAAGATGCTGTCTGTCACAGAAGAAGTCGTTCAGGAACCGTTCAGCTTGCGGTAATTCCAACCTTCTTCTGAATCTCGTCAGTAGTTTCCTTGACGAAGAAGGTTAGCCCGGCCGTGATCGTTACAATATGCGTTCCGGTACCATAGGGATTGAATGAAACAACGTGATTGAAATTGACGGTAACGTGGTCGCCATTAACGTCGGTCAGATTGATCCACATGGCCTACCTCCCTGTTCGACTAAAACATCGCCCCGGGTCAGGGAAGCAGGATTCTCGACCGGAGGCAACGACTTACCAGAGATTTCTCCCGTCAACGGTTTTGACCGGCAGTGAGGTGATATCGAAATCGTCGAACAGCCGAACATTGACGCTGGTGCGCGGATGTTCGAAATCCGGCTTGAAGTCGACCCAGGTCGGCAGTACCGAGAACGTGCCGCAACCGCATACGAGGCAATGATGGTGTTTGCTGAAGCCTCTGCGCGAGTAGACGGCATCCGCTTCGGGCGTCACCGAGAGCTTGACCTGATCCGGCGTGTAATAGGCCCACAGCGCCCCGCGCTTGGTACAGAAGGTACACGTGCAGGCGGTTACGGAGGCCGGCACTTCACTGACCTCGAATTTGATGGCGCCGCAATGGCAGCTTGCATGAATGGTCATGATTGCCTCCCTCAGGCGAAATAGTCATCATCAGAATTTCAGCTTATACAGGTTTATGCAACCTGACCCGCCGCCCGGCCTGACGACCAGGCCCATTGGAAATTATAGCCGCCGAGCCAACCGGTTACATCGACAACCTCACCGATGAAATAAAGTCCCCGATGGGACTTTGCCTCCATCGTTTTCTGGTCGAGATAGTCCGTATCGACACCCCCGAGCGTGACCTCCGCCGTGCGATAGCCTTCCGAACCGGCCGGCTTGACCTGCCAATCGTTGACGGCCTTTTCGACGGCCAGGAGTTGCTTGTCCGAAAGGTCGGCAAGGTGCGTATCGATCTTGCTGTTTTCCGCAATCAGCTGCGCAAGTCGCTTCGGCAGAAGCTCCGCCAGCGCAGTCTGCAGGGCTTGTTTGCCATTGCGCGAGCGCGCGCCGCGCAAGGCCTCGAAGACCTTGGTGCCAGGCAGCATCGCCACGGAGATCGTATCGCCTTCCCGCCAAAAGGACGAAATCTGCAGGATCGCCGGACCGCTGAGGCCGCGATGCGTAAAGAGCATCGCCTCGGCAAAACTGGTGCGTCCATGCGTAACCACCGCATCGACCGAAACGCCAGAGAGGGGCTTGATCGGTGCAAGCGTCCTCTCGTCGAAGGTCAGCGGGACCAGCGCCGGCCGGGTCTCCGTGACAGAGATACCGAACTGGCGGGCGATATCGTAGCCAAATCCAGTCGCACCCATTTTCGGAATGGATTTTCCACCGCAAGCGACAACAAGCGATGCACACCTGACCTTCTGCCCATCGAGGTCGATGCTGTAGCCGTCGGAGATCGGTTCGATTGAACTTGCCGTTGTGCGTAAACGCATTTCCACGCCCGCACGCTTCATTTCCGTGACGAGCAAGTCGATGATCTGCCTGGACGAGCCATCACAAAACAGCTGCCCCAGCGTCTTTTCATGCCAGGCAATGGCGTAACGATCGACGAGGGCTATAAAATCCCGCTGCGTGTACCGGCGCAGGGCCGATATGCAGAAGTGGGGGTTCTTGCTGATGTAATTCTGCGGCGCGGCATTGAGATTGGTGAAGTTGCAGCGCCCGCCCCCCGATATCCGGATTTTTTCGCCGGGCGCGGGAGCGTGATCGACGATCAGCACCGAACGTCCGCGTTTTCCCGCTTCGATGGCGCACATCATGCCCGCAGCCCCGGCGCCGATGACAAGGACATCCACCTTCATGGCGAAGGTACCAGTTGGTCGATACGTCCGGTCAGCCGATAGACAGCGAGACCAATCCATTCCCGCAGCGCCATAGAGAGATTCTGCAGAGAATCCTGGGCATTGTCCTGTGCGATGCCAAGGTGCTCCGTGCCCGAAGTTCGGTAATCGGACGGCCACGGCAGGACATTGAAGCCAGCTTTGCGAAAGAGGCCCATCGAACGGGGCATATGGAACGCCGATGTAACCAGCAGCCAGGTTTGGCCGGGCTTCGCGTCAACCATGGCTTTGGTGAACACCGCATTCTCGTAGGTGTTGCGCGACTTGGATTCGAGCAGAAGGCGCTCCGGCGCGACCCCAAGAGCAGTCAGCAGGCGCGGCGCCGTCACGCCGTCCGCTTCCCCGTCGAGGATCAGGTCGCCCGCACCACCGGTGACGACCACCTTCGCCTCTGGAAAACGCCGCGCGAGAATGGCCGCCTCGACGAAGCGATCGCCGCTGCCATTGAGCTCATAGCCGCCACGGACGAGATTAATTCCGGCCTCGAAGCCACCGCCGAGGACGATAATGCCGTCGATCTTGTCCGGCATGGTCACAGGCCGCTGGAAGCGATCTTCAAGCGGATGCATCATCAGTGCGCCGACCGATGTCCAGGCGCCGATACCGAGAATAAGAAACGACAGGCCAGCCGCTGCCAGTGCAAGGCGCCTGCGAGACAGGAGAATTGCCAGGAACGCCAGTCCCGCCAGCAGGATCGAGAAGTTGAGCGGCTGCGCAAAGAACCAGAAGATTTTCGAGGCAGCGAAGAACATCAGCCGAGCTCCGCCAGCATGTGCACCTTCTCGATTTCGCGCTCAAGGCTGGTCGACCATTCAAGGCCCCGTTCGATGATCGCGAAACCTTCGCGCCGGTAAAGCCGAATGGCGCCGGAATTGCGGGCATGCGTGCTGATGCGGGCTTTCGTATATCCAGCATCTGCTATCGCCATCTTGAGAACCCGCAAGAGTTGCGAGCCAATGCCCTGCCCCTGAACTGCGGGTTCGACCCAAAGGTCGGAAATATAGTCATTATCCTTTTCGCGAGCACCCCATCCGACGATGGTTGCATCGACTTCGGCAACCGTCACGTGCTGATACGAATTTTCGGCAAAGGACTGAAACGCCCGTTCGACATGCGAACGCATGCCCGGCAATTCAGGCTCGAACGAGAATATGTTGGATGCCCAGGCGCGGGAGCCGACTGCGGCAATTGCCGCGATGTCGGCTTCTGTTGCGCGCCTGATTACCACCATTTCGGAGCGGTGAATTTTCCGGCTGCCTGCTCGATGACGTAGCCCGCCTGAAACAGCGTTTCCTCATCGAACGGCCGCCCAATGAGCTGCAATCCAAGCGGTAGACCCTTGGCGTCGAGACCCGCGGGTATGGCGATGCCCGGCAGGCCGGCCATGTTCACCGTGACGGTGAAGATGTCGTTGAGGTACATTTTCACCGGATCGGCCGCCATATCCTGATCGGCGATGCCAAATGCCGCCGATGGCGTTGCCGGCGTCAGGATCGCATGGACGCCCGCATGGAAGGCGTCCTCGAAATCCTTCTTGATCAGCGTCCGCACCTTTTGCGCCTTCAGGTAGTAGGCGTCGTAATAGCCGGCCGACAGCACGTAGGTGCCAATCATCACGCGGCGCTTCACCTCTTCACCAAAGCCGGTGGCGCGCGTCTTCTCATACATATCGACGATGTCCTTGCCCGGCACCCGCAGGCCGTAGCGTACGCCGTCATAACGGGCGAGGTTCGACGAAGCCTCCGCCGGCGCAACGATGTAGTAGGCCGGGAGCGCATATTTCGTGTGCGGCAAGGATATGTCGACGATCGAAGCGCCCGCATCCTTCAGCCAGGCAATGCCCTGCTGCCAGAGCTTTTCGATCTCCTCCGGCATGCCATCGACGCGGTATTCCTTCGGAATGCCGATCTTGATGCCGGCGAGCGGCTTGCCGATGGCGGCTTCGTAATCCGGAACCGCGATATCGACCGAAGTCGTGTCCTTCGGATCGACCGAAGCCATGGACTTCAGCAGAATCGCAGCATCGCGCACGTCCCGTGCGATCGGCCCGGCCTGGTCCAGCGAGGAGGCGAAGGCAACGATGCCCCAGCGCGAGCAGCGGCCATAGGTCGGCTTGATGCCGACGGTGCCGGTAAAGGCCGCGGGCTGGCGGATGGAACCGCCAGTGTCGGTCGCCGTCGCGCCGGCGCAGAGGTGGGCCGCAACGGCTGCAGCCGAACCGCCGGACGATCCACCGGGTACGAGGTCCAGATTCGAGCCACTGGCGCGCCACGGGTTCTTCACGGGGCCGTAATAGGAGGTCTCGTTCGACGAGCCCATGGCGAACTCGTCCATGTTAAGCTTGCCGAGCATGACGGCGCCGTCAGCCCAGAGATTCGCCGTGACCGTCGATTCATAGTGCGGCTTGAAGCCGTCGAGAATGTGCGAGCCTGCCTGGGTGTGCACGCCTTCCGTGCCGAACAGGTCCTTGATGCCGAGCGGAATGCCTTCAAGCGCCCCAGCCTGCCCGGCCGCGAGCCGCGCGTCCGATGCCTTGGCCATTTCCAGCGCCTTTTCCGGCGTCTGAGCGACATAGATGTTCAGGGCATCGTTCGCGTTCTCGATCGCCTGAATATAGGCGCCAGTGAGTTCCGTGGCGGTGATCGCCTTCGCCTTCAACTGGTCGCGCGCCTCGGCAATGGTGAGAGCGGTCAAATCGGTCATATCAGAGACTGGTCCTGTCTATTGGGCCGGCGTCAGCGCCAGCCGCTTCTCGTAAAATGCACTGTGTTCGGAATCCGGATAGTCGAGCACGACGCCGCAACGGGTGAACCCCGCGCGCTGGTAGAGCCGCCACGCCGCGTCGAAGCCCGGCCCGACGCCAGTCTCAAGCACGAGGTGCGTGACGCCCCTTTCCACCGCAACGGCCGTAATCGCCTCGAGCAAAGCCGATCCCACGCGCTGGCCGCGAACGGTCGGGTGGGTAAACATGCGCTTGATCTCACCAAGCCCGTCTGCATGCTCTTTAAGCGCGCCGCACCCGATGGCAAAGCCCGATTCATCGCGCGCGACGAAAACGGTCGTATCGGCGCCCGCCATTTCCTCGACGGTCATCTTGAACTGAAACTCGACCGGAGAAAGTGGCAACAGATGCGCATTAAGATCGGCAACAAGCGACCTTACATCATCCTGCAATGGAGTTTCGATGGCTATGGAGATGGCCATTGGTCTTACTCCACGACCTTCGGAACGACGAAGAAATTTTCCTCGTGGATCGGCGCGTTGGCGACGATATCGGCAGCCTTGCCACCATCATCGACCTCGTCGCGACGCTTCTTCATCGCGATGGGCGTTACCGACGTCATCGGCTCGACGCCGTCGACGTTAACCTCATCAAGTTGTTCCACGAAGCCGAGAATGGCGTTCAGCTGGCCGGTCATGCGCTCGACATCGGCTTCGCTCACGGCAATCCGGGCGAGATGCGCGACGCGCTTGACGGTGGATACGTCGACAGACATGGGACTTCCTAAAGTTCGGGTTTTTCTTCCAGAGCTATAGTGTCCGTCGCGCCCGAGCGCAACGGACAAGACGCAGTGAAACGGGCCTATTGCTTCGGAGCATCCGCGTTATCGCTATCGCTCCCGGCATCCGGATCGATGATATTGTCATCGAGCATCGTTCCATCGAGCGCGTCATCATCGTCGGGTGTTGCGACCGGATCGGGTCCCTTGACCGCATTGCCGTTGACGCTGACCGACCCATCCGCCTGTTGATCGACGATCCACTGGATATGCCCGTTCGGCAGTTGCGTGCCGAAATCCTTCGCAAGCTTGGCAAAGACGACGTAATTCTTGACCTCTGGCTCATGCTCGGCCGCCTTATTCAGCCGATCGAGCGCGGCATCGAATCCGGCCATTTCCCAGGTGGTGCGGCTTGTCGGCTTCATGCCGGCAAAGGACACTTCCCCCTCAACGGTGATTTCACTTTCGGCCGTCCGAACCGTGCTCTTGTCGATAACCACCTTGGGCGGATTGGTCACAAAGGCCGCAGCGGCATTTGATTGAAATGCATCCGAAAACGGCTCGTCACGGCGCAGATCCATATCCGCCACGGCGGCCTTTACCAGCGTGTCCAGATCAATGCTTTCCGCACCAAAGGCGAGTTCGACATCGGTTGGCAGGAACGGCAGGCCCCAATCCGGTATAGGCAAGGCCGGATAGGTGAGGCCGTTGGTTCGAAGTGCAAAGTGATAGCCACCGTCCTTGCTGATACCGTCGAAATCCATCTCCTGAGCGATAGTCTTCGCTGTGAACTTGCCGAGCGGCGTATCGATATCGAGCCCACCGAACCGATATGAACCGGCCAACTTCTCCCAGAGCGGTAGTGCTGCAAGGAGCTTGCCCTTGAGTTCCGCCTGCTGCGGGTCGGTCAGCGTCTTCACGTCGGAATGGGCCACGAAGAATGCCCATAGGTCCAGAATTTCGAGATTGCGCGCGCCCTTGGCATCCGCCGAGAACGACACATCCCCGCTCCTCACAACCGCCTTCAACGGCTGTTCGGGAGCGGCCGGCTCCGGCGCCGTTGCAGCAGCGCCATCATCTGATGCTGGCGCAGGCGGAGATTTCATCAAGATCGATTCGACGAAGTTGCTCGCCGTCTGAGTATTGCTGACATCGACACCACCGGCAGGATTTGCCATCCCGGTCGTATGGCCTTTCGCGGGACCTGCACTTGCTTCTATGTCCTGGACCGCACTGGTCGATGTCATCTTGAACGAGTCGTAGGAGAAATCGGACTTGCTGAACGTGCCGAGTTTCGGATCAAAAACACCGCTCAATGCAGCATTCTCGAACGACCATTGCAGCGCCTCCGGTCCAGTGGGCGTTGTCATCTTGATCGAACCGGCAGGAAGGGTTGCAGCAGACATGTTCCATGTGCCATCGGCCAGCGGTCGGGCGAGCAGAGCATAGTTGCCGAAATCACCCTCCATATAGCCGCCGCCACCGGGAATTGCCTTGAGAAGCTCTGCCGTGCTCAAGGTGACACGGTAGCTATCCCCCTCGGGCGCAACGTTCACGATCTTGCCCTCGATCGCGGTCCGGCCGAAATATTTCGCCAGGGTATCGGCGAGTGCCTTTGCGCCATCCGCATCGACGGTTTGAGCGAATGCCGGCCATGCCGATGTCATCAAGAGGGAAGCAAGAAGCAGTCTGCGCACGTCTTTTCTCCAGGCCTCGATACGAGCCAGCGTTGATCTAGCAACTTCAATTCAAATGGTAAATTGCTGATTTGTTGTCGGAACAACGACATTGGTTTCTGCACCTTCCATTCCGGCCACGAAATTCTCCGGGGTCTGGTCGATTATAGGAAATGAGCCGTAATGACAGGGAATAGCCTGTTCGAACTTGAAATAGCGCCGCGCTGCAAGGGCCGCCACCGCACCACCCATGGTGAAACGGTCGCCAACCGGCAAAATGCCGATCTGCGGATTGTGCAGTTCGTTGATCAGCGCCATGTCCGAGAAGATATCGGTATCGCCCATGTGATAAAGCGTCGGGTCGGCATCGAAATGCAGCACCACGCCGTTCGCGCTGCCGAGCGAGTGCGACACGCCGTCTTCGGTCAACTGCGCCGACGAATGCAGTGCGTTGACATATGTGACGGTAAAGCCGTCATAGGAAACCGTACCGCCCGTATTGGTGGGATCGACGCGGGCGACGCCCTTTGAAGCGAGCCACGACACAAGGTCGGCGTTGCCAGTGACGAGCGCACCGGTTTCCTTGGCCAGCGCGATCGTGTCGCCCACGTGATCGCCATGGCCGTGCGTCAGGATAATGTGGTCGACGCCCCTGGTTGCTTCCTTGATGTCCACGCCCTTGGCGCCGGGGTTCCCGTTCAGGAACGGATCGATCAGAATCGTGTTCTTTGTGGTTTCGAGCCGGAAAGCCGAATGGCCAAGCCAGGTAATTTTCATGTCTTTATCCCTTCATTCATTGGATGCTCGCCACGCTGCTGTAGAAGCGGTATGTGTCAGGTGTGCCGGATTAAAGCGGTCGATCGATCCGCATTGCAAGTGCAGGAAGCAATCAAATTGACGGTATTGGCAATTGAAGAACTTGAGACGCGCGTGGCGGAGGGCAAGACGCTTGCCGGTCTTGACCTTGGGACCAAGACGATCGGAATCGCGATTTCAGATCGCGGTTTCTCGTTTGCCAACCCACGTCCTGTATTGAAACGCAGCAAGTTCACACACGACGCTCAGGATTTGTTGAAAGCGCTCAATGCCGACAATGTCGGCGCCATTATCATCGGGCTGCCGGTAAACATGGACGGCAGCGAAGGACCGCGGGCGCAGGCGACCCGCGCCTTCGTTCGCAATATGGAGAAGCTGACGGAACTTCCATTTGTCTATTGGGACGAGCGTCTGTCGACGGTTGCGGCCGAGCGCGTTCTGATCGGAATGGATGTATCGCGCCAGAAGCGGGCCGACCGCATCGATTCAGCCGCTGCATCCTTTATCTTGCAAGGCGCTTTGGACCGCCTGCGAGCGCTGCGTCAGGAAACCGATATTGACGGAAGTTCCTTCCCGTAGCCAGCCCGCGCTGCGCGCCATTCCTTTACCCAGGCAATGATCTTGCGGCGACGGCGGAAGGCGATGAGGCCAAGGACCAGACCGGTATCGATAATACAAGCACGCGCAACCAGGGGTGGAATGCTTTCCGGCGCTATGCCAAGCGCCTCCCCGTAAATCTGAAACACCAGGTCATGCATCTCACGGCTGAAAAAATACATGCCCATACTGAGATTGTAATACGACAGGAAATACCATCCCCAAAGGAAACTCAGCGGTCCCGCCCAGAAAATCAGGAAGCTGCGCATTCAGTAACTCCTCCAAGGGAAGCTCATAATCACTTTATCTTAACCCTACGAATTTGCAGTGCAATTTCGAACGACAGTGTTATCGTTTAAGAAGTGAACCGCAATGTAAACTGTTTGTTAAGGTTAATTTACAAAAATTTAATTCAAATTGAAGCTATTAGCGAGCCCCCGTGCGCGCTCCCGATGCACTTTTGTGCGGGCAATCCGATTTTTTGACAATGAAGATGCTGCACGCGGTGCGTGCACTGCGCGGTCAAAGGTTCTGCGGCGGCGCCCTGAGAATCAGGCCGCGCCCGGATAAAGTGAATTCACGATGTTCTTGGCGTTGTGGCGCGCGTCGAGCATGCCGTAGGTCGTGCGCCACTGGCCGCCGAGCCGTGTTTCGATAAAGGCGTCAGCTATATCTTCTGAATGGAGATAGCGCAGTTCCGCACCGGCCGCCGCCAGTGCAAGCTGCTCGGTCAGAATACGGGCCGCACCTTCATCGTTCTCGGTGACGCGCATGGCTGCGCGCAGCACTTCGACCGTGCCCTGCCCGCCCCGTCCGAGTTGAGCCCCGATCCAGTTCAGCACTTCATCGAAAAGCTGCGGACCCCGCTTAAGAACGCGAACAACATCGAGTGCCATGACATTGCCCGAGCCCTCCCAGATCGCATTGACCGGGGCCTCGCGATAGTAGCGTGCGAGATTGCCTTCCTCGATGTAACCATTGCCGCCGAGGCACTCCATCGTCTCATAGAGCATCGCGGGGGCAATCTTTGCCACCCAGTATTTGACCACAGGGGTCATGACGCGGGCAAAGGCGGCTTCGCTGCGATCCTTGGCAGCATTATCGAATGCCCGCGCCAGGCGCATTGCAAGCGCCGTGGCAGCCGCGACATCGAGAGCCATATCGGCGAGTACGCGCAGCATGAGCGGTTTCTCGATGAGCGTCGTCTCGAACGCAACGCGGTGGCGCGCATGGTGCACCGCTTCCGCAAGTCCGGCACGCATCAGTCCTGCCGAAGCGACGGCGCAATCAAGCCGCGTCAGCGTCACCATGTCGATGATCGTTTTGACCCCCTCTCCCGGATTGCCGATCATCTGCCCAAGGGCACTTTCGAATTCGACTTCCGACGAGGCATTCGAGCGATTGCCGAGCTTGTCTTTCAGCCGTTGAAAGCGGAACCCGTTCGAACTTCCGTCCGGAAGGATGCGCGGCACGAGAAAGCATGAAAGTCCTTCGCGGACCTGTGCGAGGACGAGGAAGGCATCGGACATCGGCGCCGACATGAACCATTTATGGCCAGTGATCCGATAAAAGCCGCTTCCGTCCGGCTCGGCGCGCGTTGTGTTGGCCTGAACGTCGGTGCCGCCCTGCTTCTCGGTCATCCCCATACCGAGCGTGAGACCCGCCTTCTTTGCCGGCGATTTGTTGCTGGAATCATATTTGCGAGGCAGGATCAGCGGCGACCACTCGCGATAGAGCGTTGGCGATGCCATCAGGGCCGCGAGCGAAGCGCTCGTCATTGTCAGCGGACATAGATGGCCACACTCGAGTTGGGCCGTAAGGTAGAAGCGCGAGGCGCGCGCTTGATGGCGTACGCCTGATTCCGTCTTTCCGTCTTCCCATATCGAGGAATGCAGGCCCTGCGACACCGACCGGCGCATCAAGGCATGATAGGCAGGATGGTAATCGACAACGTCGATGCGCCGGCCCTGACGGTCATGGGTGCGCAGCTTCGGCGTTTCCGCATTCGCCAGCCTCGCCAAATCCTGCGCATCGCTTGAAAGTACGAAGCGCCCGTTCTGTTCCAGTTCCTTGCGCACCTCCTGCGGGAAACGCTTGGTGATTTGCATCAGCAAGGGATCGCCGAGGTAGGCGTTAAGGCCGCTCATCGGCGGTGTCTGGTTGAGAACATCATGGGTTTTCAAGTAGCGGGTCCTGACTTGCTTTGGTAGTCGCACGCTCGGGTTTCAATCGGCATGCGGGTGCGCGCAGACACTTTATCGTGCCAAGAATCTGACAAGCGGTTAACTCACTCAATATATGATGTGTCCGGCGTTAGTCGATATCGGCCGCGTGCGAGAAAACCAGTCGTCTCAACCGACCTTATGCAAAAGCACGACGGCGACGAAGTGTTCATGCCGCCGCGGGTTCGACGCAAGGCTTGTTTCCATTCTGCTGTAAAGCTCATCAACCAGCGCTGCCCGGTTCGGTTTGGCGCTGAGTGAGGCCGCCACGGTTGGACCCGAAAAAGCCCGCATCATGCCGGTCCAACCGCGCGCAAGCGGTAGTGGATCGCCGGTGCGGTCGAACGCATCCCAATGCAAGTCCGGGCCGGGCAGTATTTCCGAGTGTTCGATCCGCAGGCCGGCAAACGCGCCATCTCCCGTTGCAAAGGGCGCCCGGATATCGGCAAGTTTGCGCGGGGCCGTCGGAATGTTGATATGCAGAAGATCGTCTTCCGAAAGAAGTCCATCGTGCTTCATGGAGAGCAAGGCGTGCCACAACTCGCTGGTCAGCCACTCCCAGCCAACCCTGTCTTCCGGCCGCCCTGGGAAAAGGCATAGAAGCCTGCCATCCTGGCGCAATTCGCAGGCCCGGCGCTGCAGGAACAGCCGCCAGTCGCGGCCTTGTTGAAGGAGTAGTGCCTTGTGAACGTCCTCAAATTTGCTGTGAAGGGCAAAAATGTGGTCGGGAATGTCGATGGGGTGTTGGCTCATCCACTGCATGGTCCAGGAATTCCACCCAAGGTGCACCCGCCCCGGAGTAAAGAGGGGCTCATAGTAACTGCGCCCGATCGCGGAGGGGAATATTCCCGTCGATCCCGTCATGTAGCTCTGCGGATCGCTTTCGAGGGCATTGAACAGCGATGTGAAGTCATTCGAGGGCAAATCCGTGTGGATCACCTCGATGGAACGCTCGTCACCGGCGCGTGCCCGCAGCGTCTGGATCGCGATCGCTACAGGATCCATCGAGTTCTTGCCCTGAGAAGAGCCGTAATCGACGATGACGAGCGGTTCGTCGCCGAAGGCAACCGAATTCGCCGCCGATTGCCACAGTGCCAGGGCCGCCGCATTGCCGGCAGCCTGCATCGCCGAATGGCGATTATAGTATCCGCCGCCTTCCATGGCGGCGCGTGTGGGGATAATGCCATCTGACATGCTGCCCCCTCATTGTATCCGCGTCGTCACTGGCAGAGGTGATTGTACGCCTCTTCGACAACAGCAGCAATTGACGCCCGTTGCCGACCCCGCCACCTTATGCTCCATTGTTCACAGCCATGTTGGCGATCACAAAGGATATGCGTAGTCCAATGCTTGCAGCAGCGGGGCATCGGGCCTATAGGGGGGACTTGCTATGACATTGGAAACGCTCCCACCTCCTTTCGCCCATCGCCATCTGCTTGGCATCAAGGGTCTTTCACCGCAGGACATAACGCAGCTTCTCGATCTCGCCGAAAGTGAGATTGCGGTTTCACGGCAGTCCGAGAAAAAGAAGAGCGTTCTGCGCGGTCGGACCCAAATCAACCTCTTCTTCGAAGCCTCGACACGAACGCAATCGTCGTTCGAGCTTGCGGGCAAGCGTCTCGGGGCCGACGTCATGAACATGTCGGTCGGCAACTCATCGGTCAAAAAGGGCGAGACGCTGATCGACACGGCGATGACGCTCAATGCGATGCGGCCCGATATCCTGATCATCCGCCACTCTTCCGCCGGGGCCGCTGCCCTTTTGGCGCAGAAGGTCGGTTGCTCGGTGGTCAATGCCGGCGATGGGGCGCATGAACATCCGACCCAAGCGCTGCTCGATGCGCTGACGATCCGCCGTGCCAAGGGGAAAGTCGAGCGGCTGACAGTCGCGATCTGCGGCGATGTCCTGCATTCGCGCGTCGCCCGCTCGAATATCATCCTACTCAATGCCTTGGGCGCCCGCGTTCGCGTGGTTGCACCCTCCACATTGCTTCCTTCCGGCATTGCCCACATGGGCGCGGAGGTGTTCCACAACATGCAAGACGGCCTGAAAGACGCCGACGTGGTCATGATGCTGCGGCTCCAGCGCGAGCGCATGGCCGGATCATTCGTTCCATCGGTGCGCGAATATTTCCGCTATCACGGACTTGACCGCGAGAAACTTAAATATGCCAAGCCCGATGCGCTGGTCATGCATCCCGGCCCGATGAATCGCGGTGTCGAGATCGCTTCGGACGTTGCCGACGGCTCACAAAGCGTCATTCAGGAACAGGTGGAAATGGGCGTCGCCGTGCGCATGGCTGTGATGGAAGCGCTGCTCGACCCGCGCCGCAATGCGGAGGGAGTTGCAGGATGAGCACGACAGTTCTGCAGAACGCCCGCATAGTCGATCCCTCGCGCGGCCTCGACGAAATCGGAACCCTGATCATCGACGGCGACAGGATTGTCGCGAGCGGTGCAGATGCTCGTAACCAGGGCACGCCCGAAGGCGCAACGGTAATCGACTGCAAGGGCAAATCTGTCCTCCCCGGCCTCGTCGATTCCCGCGTGTTCATTGGGGAACCGGGGGCGGAACATCGCGAAACGATTGCGTCCGCCAGTCATGCGGCCGCCGCCGGCGGCGTCACCTCCATGATCATGATGCCCGATACCGACCCGGTCATCGACAATGTCGCCCTCGTCGAATTCGTGCTGCGTACCGCGCGCGACACAGCGGTCGTCAACGTCTATCCGGCCGCGGCAGTCACCAAGGGTCTCAACGGCGAGGAGATGACCGAGATCGGATTGCTCCGCGAAGCCGGAGCCGTCGCGATCAGCGAGGGTCGACACTCCATCGCCAATACGCAGTTGATGCGACGGGCACTTACCTATGCGCGCGATTTTGGTGTCGTCCTCGCACACGAAGCCCAGGATCCGTACCTCGGCGTCAACGGGGTGATGAACGAGGGCCTGTTCGCCAGTTGGCTCGGCCTTTCCGGCACACCGCGCGAAGCGGAGTTTATCCCGCTCGAGCGTGACATGCGACTCGCCGCCCTTACCCAAGGCGCTTATCATGCGGCACAGATCTCGACCGCCATGTCGGCCGAGGTCATCGCCAAGGCCAAGCAGGACGGTCTCAACGTGACCTCCGGCGTTTCGATTAACCACCTGTCGCTGAACGAGAACGATGTCGGCGAATTCCGCACCTTCTTCCGCCTGCAACCGCCGCTGCGGCTCGAGGAGGACCGGCTTGCGATGGTGGAGGCGCTGCGCGAAGGCGTGATCGACATTATCGTGTCGGCCCACGATCCGCAGGATGTCGATACCAAGCGCCTGCCCTTTGCCGATGCCGCCGCCGGTGCGATCGGACTTGAAACGCTGCTCGGTGCGGCGCTGCGGCTGCATCACAACGGCGATGTACCGCTTCTGCGCATCGTCGAAGCGCTGTCGAGCGCGCCAGCCCGGATATTCGGCATCGAGGCCGGCTCGTTGCGGACCGGCGCCAAAGCAGATGTGACCATAGTCGATCTTGACGAGCCGTGGGTTGTGAAGGAAGAAGATCTGCGGTCACGCTCCAAGAACAGTTGCTTCGAAGGAGCACGGTTCCAGGGGCGCGTCATTCAGACATTCGTTGCAGGCAAATCAGTCTTCTCCATCTAGAAGCCGCCAGGGGGGCGTTGCATGTCGGATTTTTCAGGCGGACCAGCAGGCGTTCCGCTTCTTCTCTTTGCACTGGCCTTCGGCTATCTGCTGGGTTCCATCCCGTTTGGCCTGATTTTGACGCGCATGGCAGGGCTCGGAGATGTCCGCAGCATTGGTTCGGGCAATATCGGCGCCACGAACGTGCTGCGCACGGGTAACAAGAAGCTGGCAGCGGCCACTCTGCTCCTGGACATGTTGAAGGGAACAGCCGCCGTGCTGATCGCCGGGATCGTCAGTCCGGAGGCGGCAATCGCAGCGGGCCTCGGTGCGTTCCTCGGCCATATTTTTCCAGTCTGGCTGAAGTTCAAAGGCGGCAAGGGCGTCGCCACATATCTGGGAGTTCTACTCGGATTGTTCTGGCAGGGTGCATTGATCTTTGCCGCAGTCTGGCTGGGCGTAGCCTATACCACGCGCTATTCGTCACTCGCCGCTCTTGTCGCGGCCGCGATTGTCCCGATCGCACTTTATATTATAGGCTTGCACCAGATAGCCGTGCTGTTTCTGATCCTTACCGTCATCGTCTTCATCAAGCACCGCGCGAATATCCAGCGTCTCATCTCTGGGACTGAAGGCAAGATCGGATCCAAAGGGTGAACGACGCCGCGAAAGGCATTCGCCTTTCTGACAGCCAGCGGCTGGCCTGGCTTCGTTTGCTCCGAAGCGACAATGTCGGCCCCGCGACCTTTCGCGATCTCATAGCCCATTGCGGATCAGCCGCTGCCGCACTGGAAGTGCTTCCCGAACTCGTTCGGCGCGGTGGAGGACACCGCCCGATTCGCATCGCCCCGGTCGAGGATGCCATGCGCGAAATGGAAGCCGCAGCTAAAACCGGTGCGCGCTTCGTCGGGATCGGCGAACCCGACTATCCGCGCTACCTGCGGCAATGCGATAATCCGCTCCCCTCGTGGCAATCAAGGGTAATCCGGACGTTTTCCGGCTTCCTCCGGTTGCTATCGTTGGCGCTCGCAACGCCTCGCTGGTGGGTCTCAAATTTGCCCGCATGCTTGCGCGAGACCTTGGACAAGCCGGTTTTGCCGTGATCTCCGGCCTGGCGCGCGGCATCGATACCGCCGCCCATGAAGCAAGCCTCGACCATGGAACCGTCGCGGTCATGGCAGGTGGACTGGACATGCCCTACCCGCCGGAAAATCTTGACCTTTACGCAGCGATATCCAGTCGACACGGCGCTGCCATCAGCGAGATGCCCTTCGGCTGGGAGCCGCGTGCGCGGGATTTTCCACGGCGCAACAGAATCATTGCCGCGCTATCCCTGGGGCTCGTCGTGGTGGAAGCTGCAGAACGATCCGGTTCGCTCATCAGCGCCCGGCTTGCCGGCGAACTGGGACGGCACGTTTTCGCCGTTCCTGGCTCCCCTTTCGATCCGAGGGCCAAGGGCACCAACGATCTTCTGAAGAATGGCGCGACGGTGACCACCTGCACGCAGGATGTGATCGACGGCCTCACACCGCTTGTCGATCGACCGATCGCCGACCCGCCCGCCTTCCTTGCGCCGGAAATCGATTTCCCTTCGCTCAACCCACCTGATGAAAGCGACCGCGACCGCGTGGTCAATCTGCTTGGGCCTGTTCCGACCGAGATAGATGAATTGATCCGCGCGAGTGGACTGCATCCTTCCCTGATCATGCTGATTCTGCTTGAGCTCGATCTTGCCGGACGTTTGCAACGCCACTCAGGCGGATATGTTTCGCTGGTTTATTCCTGAGTCCGACCCCGTGTGGCGGCGCAGCTGGTCGCTGCCCTCAATGTAGGCGATCTCGATGAGGTAGGCCAACATGTCCAACCGGGTGTTTTGGGCCATCGTGCGGAGCTCACCGAGCATCTGCTGAATAAATCTGACGTTCTCGACTGGATTGATTTTGCTTTCGCTCATAATTACATCCTTGAAAATACCCATGCTGAAATGGCGCTATATTTGACCAGAAATCGCTTAATGTATAGCTACTTAAGTCCTTGTTTTTTATACTTTGCACACGTACACATCAAATAACCGGCCAAAAATCTCCGGGGCTCTTGCACCGCAAACGACAATACCATTAATTGTATTAGCTCGTTGAGCAACCCGTGGTTGCAATTGTCGATTTTTGAAGCCCAGACCTTGACGTTGCGCAGAAGCCTGTTCATTTCACAGACTTCTGTACCGGTGCGAAACCGGCACTTCTTTAATCAGACAAGGGCAGAAAGCTCGAATCCGTAATGAATCTCGTCGTCGTCGAATCGCCTACAAAGGCCAAATCAATCACCAAATATCTTGGCCCCGGCTACAAGGTCCTGGCCTCGTTCGGCCACGTGCGCGATCTGCCTGCCAAGGACGGCTCGGTCCTCCCCGATAACGATTTCTCGATGTCCTGGGAAGTAAGCTCCGAATCGTCAAAGCGGCTGAGCGATATCATCAAGGCATTGAAGGAGAGCGACACGCTCTTTCTTGCGACCGACCCTGACCGCGAGGGTGAGGCGATCTCCTGGCATGTGCTCGAGGTGCTGCAGCAAAAGAAGGCAATCGGTACAAAGGCGGTAAAACGCGTTGCGTTCAACGCGGTTACCAAGGATTCGGTGCTCGAGGCCATTGCGAACCCGCGCGATATCGATATGCCGCTGGTCGATGCCTATCTCGCCCGCCGTGCGCTCGACTATCTGTTTGGCTTCACCCTCTCGCCCGTGCTTTGGCGCAAGCTGCCCGGCGCCCGTTCGGCGGGACGTGTCCAATCGGTCACCCTGCGGCTCGTCGCGGATCGCGAGGCTGAGATCGAACGGTTTGTGCGCGAAGAATACTGGACAATCGCAGCGCACTTGAAGACACCGCGCAACGACCTCTTCGAAGCGCGCCTTGTGGCGATCGACGACAAGAAGCTCGGCAAGCTCGACATCAAGAACGGCGAACAGGCCGGTGAGATTCGCGCCATGCTCGAAGGCGCTTCGTTTAAGGCGACCGCCGTTGAAGCAAAGCCGATAAAGCGCAGTCCCGGACCGCCCTTCACCACCTCCACTTTGCAGCAGGCAGCATCCGGCCAATTGGGCTTTTCCTCCTCACGCACGATGCAGATCGCCCAGCGTCTTTACGAAGGCATGGACCTTGGCGGGGAAACTGCCGGTCTCATTACTTATATGCGTACTGACGGCGTTCAGATGGATCCGGAAGCGGTGCAGGCGGCACGCAAGACCATCGGCCGTGTTTTTGGCGACAAGTATGTGCCGGAGAAGCCGCGTTACTATTCAACCAAGGCGAAAAATGCGCAGGAGGCTCATGAAGCCATCCGCCCGACCGACTTCAATCGCCACCCCAAGGACATGCGCAAGTTCCTCGACGATGATCAGGCGCGGCTTTATGAATTGATCTGGAAGCGCGCTATCGCGAGCCAGATGCAATCGGCCGACATCGAGCGTACGACCGTCGACATCGAGGCGCGGAACGGCTCCCGCCTCGCGCAATTGCGTGCAACGGGTTCGGTCGTCCGTTTTGACGGTTTCCTCGGAGCCTATGTCGATCACCGCGAGGAAGAGGATGTCGACGAAGACAGCGCCCGCCTGCCCGAGATCAGGGCCGGCGAAGCCCTCGCCCGCGAGAAGATCGAAGCCAGCCAACACTCGACCGAACCACCGCCGCGCTATTCGGAAGCAACGCTCATCAAGAAGATGACCGAGCTCGGCATAGGCCGCCCATCCACTTATGCGGCAACGATAACGACACTGCGCGACCGCGAATATATTGCGGTCGAGAAGCGCAAGCTCATCCCCGAGGCCAAGGGCCGGCTGGTAATCGCCTTCCTCGAAAGCTTCTTCAAGCGCTATGTCGAATATGATTTCACGGCGGACCTTGAGGAAAAGCTCGATGAAATCTCCGACGGCAAGCTCAAGTGGAAAGATGTCCTGCGCGATTTCTGGACCGATTTCTTCGGCTCCGTCGATGGTATCAAAGAACTGCGGGTCACCAACGTTCTCGACGCGCTCAATGAGGAACTCGGCCCGCTCGTCTTCCCGCCGCGTGAAGACGGCAGCGATCCGCGCATCTGCCAGGTGTGCGGAACGGGCAATCTTTCGCTGAAGCTTGGTAAGTACGGAGCCTTCGTCGGTTGCTCGAATTATCCCGAGTGCAAGTTTACGCGCCAGCTCGGCGGCAGCGAGGCGGCAAACGAGAACGGCAATAGCGGCGACGAGCCAAAGCTTCTCGGCAAGGATCCCTACACCGGCGAGGACATCACAGCACGCAGCGGCCGCTTCGGACCCTATATCCAGCGCGGCGACGGCAAGGAAGCCAAGCGCGCCAGCCTGCCCAAGGGCTGGACGCTCGAAACGATAGACCACGAAAAAGCGCTGGCTCTGTTGTCGCTGCCGCGTGATGTCGGGCAGCACCCCGAAACGGCAAAGATGATTTCGGCCGGCATCGGGCGGTACGGCCCGTATATCGCCCATGACGGCACCTATGCCAATCTTGAAAGCGCCGAGGATGTGTTCTCTATCGGGCTCAACCGCGCCGTGACTGTTCTTGCTGAAAAGCAGGCGAAGGGTCCGGGTCGCAGCAGGGGAACGCCCGCAGCGCTCAAGCAGCTCGGTGATCATCCTGACGGCGGTCCGATCACGGTGCGCGACGGGAAATATGGCCCTTACGTCAATTGGGGCAAGGTCAATGCGACATTGCCTAAGGGCAAGGATCCGGCTGTCGTTACGGTCGAAGAAGCGCTTGCCATGATTGCGGAAAAAGCGGGCTCCAAGGGCGGCAAGAAGGCGCCGGCGCGCAAGGCTGCCGCCAAGAAGGAACCCACCGCCAAGAAGACTGCCAAGAAGCCGGCAGCCAAGAAGGTTGCGGCGAAAAAGGCAAGTTAGGAAGCTGAATTGGCACGCCGTATCTCTCCACCCAGCGGAAAAAAGCGGCCTGCCAGTTCCGCAGACGCCAAGCGCGAATCCTTCTTGCCGAGCCGGGATGAGATTCTTGCCTTTATCAAGGAAAATCCGGACCTTGCCGGCAAGCGCGATATTGCCAAGGCATTCAACCTCAAGGGCGAAGCGCGGATTGTCCTGAAGGACATTCTCCGCGATCTTGCCGACGACGGCCTCGTCGAAAAGCGTGCCAAGCGTCTCGCTCTACCCGGCAGCCTTCCCAATGTGGCCGTTCTTGATATCACCGGGCGGGATAGCGACGGTGGGCTCATTGCCAGGCCCGCGGAATGGGACCCCAATCATAATGATCGCCCGCCGGTTGTCTTCATTCGCGCCTCGCGGAACCAGAAGGGCCCCGCTCCTGGTGTCGGCGATCGGGTCCTTGCGCGCATCTTTCATGGCGCCGATGCGTCGGGCCATGCCTATACGGCGCGCGTCATCAAGCGGATCGAGCATCGCAAGGATGCAGTGCTCGGCGTCCTGCGCAAGCTCGACAATGGCGAATGGCGGCTCGAGCCCGTCGAGCGTCGCCAAGTAGAGCTCTCCATCGATCCAGACCAGCTGAACAATGCCAAGCCGAACGACCTTGTTGAAGTCGAGGTCCTGAAGGTCAGTCGGTATGGGCTCGCATTAGGCCGGATCACGCAAGTCATCGGGTCAGTGGCCAGTGAAAAAGCGCTGTCGATGATAGCGATCCACGAGCACGAGATACCGCACGTATTTCCAGACAGCGTCATCGCCGAAGCAGAGAAGGCCAAACCCGCGACAATGCAGCATCGCGAGGACTGGCGCGCTGTTCCGCTGGTGACGATCGACCCGGCCGACGCCAAGGACCACGACGATGCGGTCTATGCCGAGCCCGACACCGACGAGAAGAACCCCGATGGCTATATCGTTACCGTCGCGATAGCCGACGTCGCCGCCTATGTGACGCCGGGCTCCGCGCTCGACCGTGAAGCGCTGAAGCGCGGCAACTCGGTCTATTTCCCCGACCGGGTGGTGCCCATGCTGCCCGAGCGCATCTCAAATGATCTTTGCTCGCTCAAGGAACTGGTCGATCGCCCTGCCCTCGCCGTCCGGATGATTTTCAGCGCACAAGGCAAGAAGGTATCGCACAGTTTCCACCGCATCATGATGCGCTCGCATGCGCGGCTTGCCTATCCGCAGGCCCAGGCCGCGATAGACGGTTCCCCGGATGAGAAGACGCAGCCGATCCTCGACACCATCCTGCGACCACTTTGGGACGCTTATGGCGTCCTGAAGCGCGGCAGGGATGCGCGCGAGCCGCTCGAACTCGACCTTCCGGAAAAGAAGATTCTGCTGACGCCGGAGGGGAAGGTCGACAATGTCGTCGTGCCGCCGCGGCTCGACGCACACAAGCTCATCGAAGAATTCATGATCCAGGCCAACGTGGCCGCCGCGGAAACACTCGAGCGCAAGAAGCAGCCGCTGATTTTCCGCATTCATGATGCGCCGTCGCTGGCAAAGCAGGAGACGCTGCGGGAATTTCTGCGCACGCTCGATATTTCTCTGGCGCGCGGTGCGGAGCTGCGCCCGAACCAGTTCAACAACATATTGAAACGGGTGGAAGGCAGCGAAAGCCAGGAACTGGTCAATCAGGTGGTGCTCAGATCCCAGTCGCAGGCTGAATACAATCCTGAGAACATTGGGCATTTCGGTCTCAATCTGCATCGTTATGCGCACTTTACGTCCCCGATCCGCCGCTATGCCGATTTGATCGTGCACCGGGCCCTGATCGCGGCGCTCGGTCTCGGTTCGGACGGCATCACGCCGAAGGAAGAAGCCGATCTTGCGGAAATTGCCGCGCTTATATCGACGGCGGAGCGGCGCGCCATGGCCGCTGAGCGCGACACGGTCGATCGCCTCATCGCGCACTATCTTGCTGACAAGGTCGGCGCGAGTTTCGAGGGGCGCGTGCAAGGCGTAACAAAGTCGGGGCTCTTCGTTTCGCTTGCGACATATGGTGCCGACGGCTTTATTCCCATTTCAACTTTGGGTGATGATTACTATCTTTACGACGAAACCAACCATGCCCTCTCTGGCGAACGAAGCGGAAAAGGCTTCAGACTTGGCGATGTCGTCGAAGTCCGGCTGGTAGAAGCATTGCCCGTAGCGGGCGCATTGCGGTTCGAAATGCTCTCCGAGCCCCACCCCGTACCAAGCGGGGTACGCTCGCATCACAAGGCAAAGCGCTTCGTGCGCGGAAACCAGAAGCGCCCATCCACCGTCTCCCGCGGAGGGCGAAGAGGCAGAGGATGACGACAATACAGACGTTTGGCGCAGGCACTGGCGAGACGCGGCCCGCTCGTCCCGTGGGACAGGCAATGTGGCGGGGCTTTCGCTGCCGTTGCCCCAATTGCGGCGAAGGGAAGCTCTTCCGGGCATTCGTCAAGTCCGTCGACAATTGCTCGGTGTGCGGCGAAGACTTTACCCACCAGCGCGCCGACGACTTTCCCGCCTATATCACCATCACGATTGTCGGACACGTCGTCCTCGGCGGGTTCCTCGCAGTCGAAACCCTCTTTATCCTGTCCAACTGGGTGCACCTGGCGATCTGGGTGCCCTTGACCATCATCATGTCGATTGCCCTGCTTCAGCCGATCAAGGGTGCGATCATCGGCCTTCAGTGGGCAAATTACATGCATGGCTTCGGCGGCGAGACCGACGATCTGGAACCATCGGACCAGTGAGCTCATGGCGGTGAACAGCCAGAACCACGAAGCCACGGCCGCTGACAAGCGGCGCGCGGCCCGCATAAGGCCCCGCGATGCTGCCTCGCTTTTGCTCGTCGACCGTTCCGGTCCAGAGTTGCGGATCCTCATGGGCAAGCGCCACATGCGGCACGTCTTCATGCCAGGAAAATTCGTGTTTCCCGGCGGCCGCACCGAAGTGTTCGATGGGCGGGTATCTGCGTTTTCGGAACTTGCGGAGGCCGATCAGGCGAAGCTTCTCGGTGGCATGGGCAGCAGGCCCAGCCTCCAGCGCTGCCGGGCTCTCGCCCTTGCGGCGATCCGCGAAACCTATGAAGAGGCCGGTCTTCTCCTCGGGCGCCGGCATGACGATCCGTCTTTGATCAAGCATCCAGACTGGGCGGCATTCTCGGAGCGCCGGATCATCCCGGACCTGTCCCTCCTTCGATATTTTGCGAGGGCCACCACGCCCCCCGGCGGCTCGCGCCGGTTCGATACGCGATTCTTCCTTGCTTTTCGCGACGCCGTCGCCGATACGCTCCCCGAGCCGACCGGTCCGTCTCAGGAACTCGAGGAGCTATGCTGGCTTCCCTTCGCGCAGGCAAGGCAACTCGACATTCCCGAAATTACCCGGTTGATCATCAAGGAGGCGGAGACTCTCCTCGGCGAGAATCCGTCGCTGACGCCCGGCAATGCCCTTATTCAATACCGCATGAAATATGGACGATTCGTCCGAGAGGTCTTTTGATTCATGGATTCAATGCAGACGGCTGAACAGGTGAAGGTTCAGACCCACTGGCGCGCACTCGTCGCTGCCATTGCTACCATCAGCGCCGTTGGCGTTGCCATTGGTCTTGGTATTCCGCTCCTCAGCGTCATTCTGGAAAGTCGCGGTCATTCGGCAACCATGATCGGCCTGAATGCGGCCGTCGCCGGCATTGCGTCTATCGTCGCCGCGCCCTTCGCGGCTCCGATCGCAGCCCGCCTCGGTGTCGTACCAACCCTGATCGGAATGCTTCTTATCGGCGCCTTCTCCTTTGTCGGATTTCATTTCTTCACCGACTTCTGGATGTGGATGGTGCTGCGTGTCTTCCTGCACTTCGCCTTGACGATGCTGTTCATCCTGTCCGAATACTGGATCAATGCGGCGGCCCCGCCCGAGAAGCGCGGTCTGGTACTCGGCATCTATGCCACCGTACTTTCGATGGGATTTGCGCTTGGACCCTGGCTGTTTTCGCGCATCGGCAGCACGGGAATCATGCCTTTCGCGGTGGGCTTCGGCATCATTCTGTTCGCGATACTGCCCGTGCTTCTCGCATGGAACGACAGCCCGGACTTCAAGGAAGAAGAACATGTGCCCTTTGCGCCATTCATCTGGGCGGTCCCGACTGCAACGGCAGCGGTCTTCGTGTTCGGCGCGGTCGAAACGGGAGGCTTCGCCCTATTCCCGGTGTTTGGCTCGCGCATAGGCTATAGCGAAGCCAATGCTGCGCTGCTGCTCACGACGATCGGGCTGGGCAACGTTCTTTTGCAAATTCCGATCGGTCTTCTCAGCGATCACGTCAACGATCGCCGCAAGATCCTGCTTGGCTGCGCCCTGATCGGGCTTGCCGGCATGTGCATTCTGCCGTTCATTTCGAGCAACTGGTATATCGTCGCCGCCCTGCTTTTCGTCTGGGGCGGCGTGGTCGCCGGCCTCTACACGGTCGGGCTCGCGCATCTCGGATCGCAACTGACCGGCCGTGAACTCGCCTCTGCCAATGCAGCGTTCGTTTTCTGCTATGCGGTCGGCATGCTGGTCGGACCGCAGGCGGTTGGCGCCGGCATGGATGTCCTCGGGCCCAAAGGCTTTTCGATCACCCTCGCCGTCTTCTTTGCCTTCTACGCGCTTCTTGTCGGATCGAGGCTTCTGGCTCGCCGGGACTGAATCCCGGCGACCAGATTTGTATCACCACTTTCATTCCTGGTTGCGGAACGCCGCCTCGCCGGCGTCCGAGACTTCGACCCATTTCTTGTCAGGCGGGGCGTCCGGCACATAGGCATCGTGCCAGTTCCACCATTTATAGGTGGGCGTCTGCGGATAGCCCTGGGGCGAATCCTCCCAGACTTCCTGCCGGCCAAGCGGCGTGATGTCGAGGTAGTTCCAGGTACCCCCCATCTGCTCGTCGCCGCGATTGTTGATGAAATATGTTCGGAAGATGCGATCGCCGTCACGGTAGAAGACGTTCGTTCCGTGCCATTCGTCGACGCCAAAATCCGCATCGAACGCGTCGGTGACCGTGACCCAGGGTATCATCTCCCAGCCCATTCGCTCCTTCAGGCGTGCGATATCTGCCTGGGGCGCACGCGAAACGAATACAAGCGTCGTGTCGCGGGCATTGAGGTGGGCGACATGCGCAACCTGGTCGGCCACCATCGAGCAGCCTCGGCAGGCATGTTCCGGCCAGCCAAAGACGCCGGGTTCGAAAAAGGCGCGATAGACGATCAGCTGCCGGCGACCATCGAACAGGTCGCGCAGGCTGACCTTGCCCTCAGGTCCTTCGAAAGCATATTCCTTGTCGACTGACATCCATGGCATGCGGCGGCGCTCGGCAGCGAGGGCGTCGCGTGCCCTTGTGTGATCCTTCTCCTTGACGAGCAGCTTTTCACGCGCTGCTTCCCACTCCTGGGGCGATACGACTGATGGCGTATGCATTCCGGTCGTGCCGCTGGCGCTGCCGCCTTTGATAGATGAAGCCATGATGTTAATTCCTCCTGATCCTGGCAATGCCGCGCCTATTTCACGCGGCAATCGATGCGGTCATGAGCCAGTCTGGCACCGGAGACTGGTAGTGCGCGAGTAACAAAGGTGACGGCATTGCGTTTCAGCCACGCTCACCCCGCCCCCAACCCCGTCAGTTTGCCGCCGGCACCGGACAATCCAGATCGCCATCCGTACATTTGAGATAGCCCTTCAGGCTCTCGATGCGCATTTGTGTCATGCCGTCGAGGCACGAGCTGGAGACAAACGGATATACGGTACCGGCAGATACGCGTGAACTCGAGAAATTGCATTCGGCATCGCGGAAGGCCACCCATGCCTTCTGCGCTGAAACCAGAAGCTTTGTCGTGTCCGTGTCGTCTTTGAGCCGCGCCTCGATCTCCTTATAGAGCTTGTTCAATTCGGCGTCGGATTTTGCATAAGCTTTCCCGGCGCACACGTTCATTTCGGTCTGATTGGTCAGATCGCCGCAATTGCTCTGTGCCAATCCGAGACCGGGTATCGCAAGAATCATGGCGACGGTCAGAAGTGAAACTTTCATCGGTGAAATTCTCCACTAAACAATGGTCCAGATGGGAGGATCCGAACCCGCGAATCGCGCGCCGGGCCAGTTGCAATTGCCAGTTTCAACTTAAGCGTGTGTCAAGCAGCTACCTTTAATGGAATTTCGCCATTTCGTCATTTGAAAAGCTGCCACCCGGCACGCATATGCGTCCGAGCATGCACTCGAACAGCGGACGCTTTTCGATGATGACGACAACCGCGCGTGTCGGGTCGATTTGGGTGAAGAATGCCGTGAGCCAATCGAGTGGGCTTGACTTTCGGCGCCATTCGGTTAAGTGTCCGGCCGAATTTCCGCTTATAGCCACGCTGCTGGATTTGAATAGCGGTCCTCAACAATCAGAACAGGTAAACTGAAATGGCTAAGGCTGCGAATATCAAGATCAAGCTTCTGTCGACCGCTGACACCGGTTTCTTCTACGTCACGAGCAAGAACAGCCGTACGAAGACGGAAAAGATGTCCTTCCGCAAGTACGACCCGGTTGCGCGCAAGCACGTTGAATTCAAGGAAACCAAGATCAAGTAATCTTGGGTCATCCAGATCATCAAAATGCCGCCTCCAGGGCGGCATTTTTGTTTGCAACTGGGTGTTCTTGTTCGGATAGAGGCGTACTAGGCGGCGGCTGAGACGACGCGGTTGCGGCCGGCGGCCTTGGCATCGTAAAGCGCATCGTCAGCGCGCTTGAGGAGCGCTGAGACGCTGTCACCGGTCGGCAGCACGCTGGCGATGCCGACACTGATCGTCACCGGCACGCTGATCGCATTCTTATTGACGGGAAACGGTGTGGAGGCGACTTCGCGCCGGATACGCTCGGCGACAACGGCGGCAATTGACGTATCCGTGTCCGGCATGACGATAAAGAACTCCTCGCCGCCATAACGGCTGGCAAGGTCGCTGCCGCGAACATTGCGGCGCAGGCGCTTGGCGAACTCGCGCAACACCTCATCGCCGCCATCATGGCCGTGCGTGTCGTTGATCAGCTTGAAGCGGTCGATATCGGTCATGAGCACCGACAGCGGCCGACGCCGCTCCACCGCGCGCTTGAACAGCGTTGCCAGATGCGTTTCAAGATAAAGCCTGTTGTGCAAGCCGGTCAGGCTATCGGTCACCGCCATTTCGTATGTCTTGACGACGCTCGCGCGAAGACCGTCATGATAGGCCTTGCGCCGCAACTGCGTCCGCAGCCGCGCCAAAAGTTCGTTGGGGTGAAGCGGACGCATTACGTAGTCATTGACGCCAAGCTCCAGCGCCCTGCGGATCAAGGTTTCCTCCCCCGGTCTGGCGATAAGGATAATCGGCAGCGAGCGCGTATTGTCGAGGGAACGCAACTGGGCACAGATGCGCAGCGGATCGAAATCGGAGAGATTGGACGAGATGACCAGGCAATCATAGTTGCCCTGTATCGCATCGAAGAAACCGGTTTGCGGGTCGATTTGCACATCGACCACCGCGGTCACCCCAAGGATCGACTGGATGCGCTCGGCGCTTTCCAGCCGCTCGTCGATGAGCAGTACGCGCGCTTTCTTGTTGCCGCCGTCCTTGCCCGGAAAGCGCAGAATCGATTCGAGCCCGACATCGCGTGTCGTCGCCACCCGAAGCCGCAGTTCGTCGGTCAGGTTCTTCAGCCTCACCAGGCTTTTCACCCGCGCGAGGAGTTGCAGGTCGTTCACCGGTTTGGTCAGAAAGTCATCCGCGCCGAGGTCGAGGCCGGTGATACGATCCTTCTCGCCGTCGAGCGCGGTGACGAGCACGATCGGAATGTGGGCAGTCGCTGGACTCGATTTCAGCCTGCGGCAGACTTCGAAGCCGTCCATGCCAGGCATCATGATATCAAGCAGGATGACGTCGACGTTGCTGGTCTCGCAAATATCGAGCGCAGCATAGCCGTCGGTAGCGGTCACGACTTCGTAGTATTCCGCGGTCAGCCGCGCTTCCAGCAGCTTCACATTTGCGGGTACATCGTCAACGACAAGAATGCGGGCCGTCATATTTCACTACTCCGAACTGACGGTTACGCGTCGCCAAGATAAGATTTTATGGTTTCGATGAACTTCGGCACCGAGATCGGCTTCGAGATATATGCTTCGCAACCGCCCTGCCGGATGCGCTCTTCATCCCCCTTCATGGCGAAGGCGGTGACAGCGATAATCGGGATGACGTGGAGATCATCGTCGGCCTTGAGCCATTTGGTGACTTCAAGACCGGAAACTTCCGGCAGCTGTATGTCCATGAGAATGAGATCGGGCCGATGCTCGCGCGCAAGGTCGAGCGCTTCCAGACCGTTGCGCGTACGGATGGTCTCATAGCCGCTGGCTTCGATGAGATCGCGAAAGAGCTTCATGTTCAGCTCATTATCCTCGACGATCATGACTTTCTTCACCATTGGCAAATTCCTGTTGACCATGCTCGAAGGCGCATGCCACCTGCCGAATTCCATGAGACAAAGATCAGCAGCAACTCCGCTCCAAGGATACATTTGATATCGGCGGATGATTGATGAAAAGGTAACTCCGCGCACCAATCCAGATATGCTGTCGATCATGTTTAACCAAGGATTTATTCAACATCTTCTTTTGCTCATATTCAACCGCATGTGGTTGCAGGTGCAGCAGAAAAATAAACCGCCACGTGCGGCATTGAGGAACGTATCCGGATGAAAAATCAGCTCTCTCTTGACGACGCGCAGCAATTCGCGATCGACGCCCTGGTATTTCTGGCGCAAGATAGCGAGTTGCTTTCGCGCTTCCTTGCGCTGACCGGTATTAGCGCCGACCAAATCCGCACCGCGGCAGGCGAGCCGGGTTTTCTCGCCGGCGTTTTGCAATTCTATCTTGGTCACGAGCCCACACTGATGAAATTCTGCGAGACGACCGGAACCGACCCCGCGAGCTTTCAGGCGGCGCTGCGTCTGCTTCCCGGTGGACGCACCCAGGAGATGTAACCGGTTCATAATCGGCAGCGTGATATTGCGTGGACTCAGCCGCTTCGGTAAGCTGGCGATGTTCCTTTTATGTTCCGAGCATCATGGCCTCCCTCAACGATCCGCGATATGGCTTTTGCCGTGACTGTATGGCCGCCCAACGCGCGGAAGGCCGCCGCTGCGACGTTTGCGGCAGTCCGCGCCTGCTGCGTCATCCAGAGCTGTACAGGCTGAGCATCGCCCATGTTGACTGCGATGCGTTTTATGCCGCGGTGGAAAAACGTGACAATCCCGAGCTTCGCGACAAACCCGTTATTATCGGCGGAGGCAAACGTGGCGTTGTTTCAACAGCTTGCTATGTTGCGCGCATCCATGGCGTGAAGTCGGCAATGCCAATGTTCAAGGCACTGGAGGCATGTCCGAACGCGGTCGTCATTCCACCCGACATGGAGAAATACGTCCGCGTCGGCCGAGAGATACGCCAGATGATGCGCGATCTGACACCGATGGTGGAGCCGCTATCGATCGACGAAGCGTTTCTCGATCTTGCCGGCACAGAACGGCTGCATCACGATCCGCCGGTCCGGGTGATGGCGAAGTTTTCAAACCGCGTCGAACGGGAAATCGGGCTCTCTGTCTCCGTCGGCCTCTCCTACTGCAAGTTCCTCGCAAAGATCGCTTCCGACTTCGACAAGCCGCGCGGGTTCTCGATCATCGGCGAGGCCGAAGCGAAGGACTTTCTTGCCGACAAGCCCGTGACGATGATCTGGGGCGTCGGCAAGGCCTTTGCTGCGACGTTGGAGAAGGATGGCATACGCATGATCGGTCAGTTGCAGACAATGGAGCTCGGCCCGCTCATGGCGGCATACGGCACGATGGGCCAACGGCTCCACCGGCTCTCGCGCGGCCTCGACACGCGGCGCGTCGAGCCGAATGGTGAGAGCAAAAGCGTGTCGGCGGAAACGACCTTCAACGAAGACATCGGGTCCAGGGACGAGCTTGTGGCGATCCTGCGCTCGCTATCCGAAAAAGTCTCGCGCCGTTTGAAAGCGGCCGACATTGCGGGTCGCACGGTCGTGCTCAAGCTGAAGACACGCGACTTCAAGTTGCGCACCCGCAATCGGCAGCTCGCTGATCCGACGCAGCTTGCCGATCGCATCTTTCGCACCGGCTGCTCGCTCCTTGAAAAAGAAATCGATGGCACGAGGTTTCGCCTGATCGGCATAGGCGTCAGCGATCTCAGCGATGACGGACGAGCCGACCCGAAGGATCTGGTCGACGTGCAAGCTACGAAGCGCGCCGTGGCCGAGGGCGCCATCGACAAGCTGCGGGGCAAGTTCGGCAACAATGCCGTCGAAACCGGCTATACGTTCGGCAAGATCAGGACACCGCCCAAGGCTTCGCCCGAGGAACTGGAGTGAGCAGTCCTACCCCATCTCGACTTCGACAATGCCCGGTATAGCCTTCATGGCGCTCGCAACTTGCGGTCCGACCCGGTAGCGATTGGGAAGCTCGATCTCGACTTCGGTCGCGCCGTTTTCCTTGATCAGTACGAGACTGACGACCTGGCCGTCATTCTGCGGCGCAAGATAAGGCGCAATCGAGGTCAGCGGCGCGCTGGAGCGCATGTAAAGCCGCAACGCCTTCTGCATGCGCGTTGCCTCATCCTCCAGCGACTGCGCAGTCTGGATGCGCAGGCTGATCCCTTCCGGACGGTCCTCCGCACCGACAGTCACCACGACCGACTTGCCGGGCTCGAGCAAATCTCGATATTGCGACAGCGCTTCGGAAAAGAGCACGGCTTCGAACTGGCCGGAAGAATCGGAGAACTGGATGATTCCCATCTTGTTGCCGGTCTTCGTCTTGCGCTCCTGCTTGGCAGTAATCGTGCCCGCCAGCCGCCCCGCATTGGCGCCGCGCTTGACCGCCGCCTGAAACTCGAGCCAGGTCTGCACGCGCAGCTTTTCGAGAATGGGCCTGTATTCGTCGAGGGGATGGGCGGAAAGGTAGAACCCTGCCGCCTCGTATTCGCGCCGCAGTTTTTCCGCCGAAAGCCAGGGCGCTGCCGCAGGCAGTTGCAGCGTTTGCGCGCCCGAGGCCATGCCGCCGAAAATATCCGCCTGCCCGCTCAGGCTGTCTTCCTGGGTGCGCTGCGCATGGCCGATGATGCGGTCGAGCCCGGCGATCATCGCGGGGCGCTCGCGGCCAAAACAATCGAATGCGCCGGCATTGATCAGACTTTCGAAAACGCGCCGGTTGACGACGCGCGGGTCGATGCGCTCGCAGAAATCCTCGAGGCTGGCATAGGGCGTCGCGCCACGTTTTTCGACGATATGGTCGACGGCCGCCTCGCCGACGCCTTTGATGGCCGCGAGTGAATAATAGATCCGGTTCTCGCCAACTTCGAACAGGCGATAGGACGTATTGACCGAGGGCGTCACCACTTCGATACCCAGCCGAACAGCTTCTCGCCGGAAGTCATTGAGCTTGTCGGTGTTCGACATGTCGTAGGTCATCGACGCGGCGAGGAATTCGACCGGATAATGCGCCTTCATATAGGCGGTCTGGAACGACACGATCGCATAGGCCGCCGCATGCGACTTGTTGAAGCCGTAATCGGCAAATTTCGCGAGAAGATCGAAGATGAAATTGGCCTGCGGCTTGGTTACGCCGCGCTCGACCGCGCCATCGACGAAGCGCACGCGCTGCATATCCATTTCAGCGCGAATCTTCTTGCCCATGGCGCGGCGCAAAAGATCGGCTTCACCCAGCGTATAGCCGGACATTTCCTGCGCGATCTGCATCACCTGTTCCTGGTAGATGATGACGCCCTGCGTTTCCTTGACGAGATGGTCGATCTTCGGATGGATAGACGCCATCTCCTCGTCGCCGTTCTTGCGGGCGTTATAGGTCGGGATGTTCTCCATCGGGCCCGGGCGATAGAGCGCGACAAGCGCGATGATATCTTCGATCCGGTCCGGCCGCATACCGATCAGCGCCTTGCGCATGCCGGTACTTTCCACCTGGAACACGCCGACCGTCTCGCCGCGCGAGAGCATCTCGTAGGTCTGTTTGTCATCGAGCGGCAGATTGGAAAGGTCGACCGCGATCCCGCGACGCTTGACGAGGTTGACCGCGGTTTGCAGCACGGTCAGCGTCTTCAGGCCGAGGAAGTCGAACTTCACCAGACCCGCTTCTTCCACCATCTTCATGTTGAACTGGGTGACCGGCATGTCCGAACGCGGATCGCGGTACATCGGCACGAGTTCCGACAGCGGCCGGTCGCCGATTACGATGCCGGCTGCGTGGGTAGAGGCGTGGCGATAAAGGCCTTCGAGCTTGAGCGAAATATCGAGCAGACGCTCGACCACCGGTTCCTTGTCGCGCTCTTCGCGAAGACGCGGCTCATCCTCGATAGCTTTCGACAGCGTAACCGGGTTGGCGGGGTTGGCCGGAACCATCTTGGTCAGGCGGTCGACCTGGCCATAGGGCATTTCGAGAACGCGCCCGACATCGCGCAGCACGGCGCGGGCCTGTAGGGTTCCGAACGTGATGATCTGCGCCACCTGATCGCGGCCATACTTGCCCTGGACATAGCGGATGACTTCATCGCGCCTCTCCTGGCAGAAATCGATGTCAAAGTCGGGCATCGATACACGATCGGGATTGAGAAAGCGCTCGAACAGCAGTGAGAAGCGCAACGGATCGACGTCGGTGATCGTCAGCGCATAGGCGACGAGCGAACCCGCACCCGAGCCGCGACCCGGCCCAACCGGAATGTCATGGGCCTTTGCCCATTTGATGAAGTCAGAAACGATGAGAAAGTATCCCGGATATTTCATCCGGGTGATGATCGAGATCTCGTATTCGAGCCGTTCTGCATATTGCTGTGGCGAATGGCCCTCGGCCAGACCCTGTTGCTGGATACGCTGGGCAAGCCCTTCCCGCGCCTGCCGGGCGAGTTCATCGGCCTCCGCCTGGAGGGCAGCATCGGGATCATCGCTTTCGCCGGTAAAGCGCGGCAGGATCGGGGCGCGGTTCTTGGGATAATAGGAACAACGCAGCGCTATCTCGACACTGTTTTCGATTGCCTCCGGCAGATCGGCGAAGAGCGCCACCATCTCCGCTTCGCTTTTCAGATAGTGGTCCGACGTGAGGCGGCGCCGGTCGTCGATGGAAAGGAGCGAACCCGAGGCAATGGCAAGCAACGCATCGTGCGCCTCGTAGTCTTCGCTCTTTGAAAAGAACACATCGTTCGTCGCTACAAGCGGCAATTCCAGCTCATAGGCCAGTTCAACCTGCGCTGCCTCCAGAGCACGATCGTACCCCGCATGTCGCTGTAATTCGACGTAGAGCCTATCGCCGAACTGCGACCGCAACAGGCTCAGGCGCTGGCGGGCCCGGTCACTGCGGTCATCCTTGATCGCTTTGGCGATCGGCCCCTCCGGTCCGCCCGTCAACGCAATAATGCCGTCGGTTCTGCCGGAGAGCCATTCCGCCGCGATGTGAATTGGATCGCCCGCGGGTGATTCAAGGTAGGCACGGCTGACGAGGCGAACGAGGTTGGCATAGCCCGCCTCGGTGGCGGCGATCAGTACGAGCGGGGCAAGGCCAAGCGCTTCACGCCGATTGGCGCTGCGGCTTTCTTCGGCCTGGTCATGGAACGCAATGTCGAGCTGGCATCCGATGATCGGTTGCAACCCTGCTTTCGAACCCTTCTGCGCAAACTCGAGTGCGCCGAAGAGGTTGTTTGTATCGGTGATTGCCAGCGCCGGAAACTTGCTGGCAACCGCAAGGTCGATGACCTTGGGAACCTGCAATGCGCCTTCGAGCAGCGAATAGGCGGAGTGTACCCTCAGGTGGACGAATCGCAGCGCCTGTGCATTTGCCTTGCCGCCGCTATTGCCCTGCCCGTCTGCCAATTGTCGTCTCCGGATATTGAACGGAGAACTGATTCACCGCTGGGGCATAGTCGAACAAGCGCCACACGGTGTCCACCCGTATTGGGGGTCTTGCCCGACCGCAACAGTGGATAGAGCAAGATCGCGCGGGCTGACGCTCTGCCGCGCGATCTCAGATTTCAGATAACGCTGACCCACATGGCGAAAGTAGCAATGAAAAGGCTGACAGTAACGAACGACATGACGTCCTGGAAAAGTTCGCTCATCGGTAAAACCCTTCTTCGTTGTCTCTATGTATATGTTTTGTTCTATTTTTGTTCCGAAGTCAAGCGAACTAAGCGCGGGTTGGCGCTATGGTTTGCAAAATCTTAAGAGAAGATGAACGATGTCCGCGGCGAAGCGCATTTGAACAGAATTATCTGGCCGCGCGCTTCATTGTGGACGCGACGGTCAGGCTCCGAAAATCGCTGCGGGATCAAAGATCGGTGATCTTGCCGTCCTTAAGGGTCACGCGCCGGTCCATGCGGCGCGCGAGATCGAAATTGTGAGTCGCGATCATCGCCGAAAGCCCGGATTGGCGAACGAGCGCCTCCAGAGCTTCAAACACATAGGACGAGGTAACAGGATCGAGATTGCCGGTTGGCTCGTCAGCCAGGAGTACCAGCGGCGCGTTAGCGACCGCACGTGCGATCGCCACACGCTGCTGTTCGCCGCCCGATAGTTCGCTTGGCCGGTGCGAAGCCCTCGCCCCGACCTTCATGTAATCGAGGAGCTGCTGCGCCCGCTCAGCCGCTATGCCCGGCTTCATGCCACGAATCATCTGCGGCATCATCACGTTTTCAAGTGCGGAAAATTCCGGCAGGAGATGATGAAACTGGTAGACGAAGCCGATGTCGTTGCGGCGGATTGCCGTACGTTCTTCATCAGAAAGCGTGCCGCATGACCTTCCGGAAAGAATCACGTCGCCACTGTCGGGCCGCTCCAGTAGGCCGGCCGTGTGAAGCAGGGTCGACTTGCCGGCGCCCGAAGGTGCGACAAGCGCCACCATCTCGCCCTTGCCCAGCGCGAAATTTGCGTCGTTGAGGATCACCAATTCGCGGTCGATCTCATTGTACCGACGGCCGACGCCCGTCAGTTGAAGAATGGGACCGGCTGCCATTTATTCGTACCTCAGGGCTTCAACTGGATCGAGCTTGGCTGCGCGCCATGCGGGAAAAAGGGTTGCAAGGAATGATAGAACCAGCGCCATGAGAATGACCGAAAACGTCTCGTTGAAGTCCATCTTGGCCGGAAGCGTGCTGAGAAAATAGAGTTCCGGATTGAACAGGGTGGTTCCGGACAGCCAGGAGAAGAATTCCCTAATCCGCTCGACGTTCAGGCAAACGACGACGCCAAGGACGACACCTGCGAGCGTGCCGGTCACACCGATGGCGGCACCAGTCATCAGGAAGATGCGCAAGATCGAATTGCGCGTCGCTCCCATCGTTCTGAGAATGGCGATGTCGTGTCCCTTGTCCTTCACCAGCATGATCAGGCCGGAGATGATGTTGAGTGCGGCGACGAGCACGATCAGCGTCAGGATCATGAACATTACGTTGCGCTCGACTTGAAGCGCGGAGAAGAAGGTCTGGTTGCGTTGACGCCAGTCGGTCAGCATCAGCGCCCGCTGCGCAGCATCCTCGACCGGCTTCTTGAGCGCATCGATATTGTCGGGATTGTCAGCGAAGATTTCGAGCGACTGAACCTTGCCTTCCTGGTTGAAATAGAGCTGCGCTTCCTCGAGCGGCATGATGACGATCGAAGCATCGTATTCCGACATGCCGATCTCGAAGATGGCGGTGACCGGATAGGATTTGACACGCGGCGCCATGCCGAGCGGGGTCACATCGCCCTCGGGAGAAATCAATGTGAGGCGGTCACCAAGGCCGAGGCCGAGATTCTCGGCCATGCGCGTGCCAATGGCGATGCCGCCTGCCGTATTGAACCCCTCGAAGGTCCCCTGCCGCACATTCGTCGCAACGAGCTTGAGCTTGGCGATGTCCTCCTCGCGCAAGCCACGCACGAGAGCGCCCGTGCCAGCGCCGACAGTGCCCTTGGCAAGCACCTGTCCCTCAACAACGGGTATGGCGAAGGATACGCCGGAGACGCCGTCAACACGCTTGATCACCGCATCGTAATCATCGAGCGGCCGGTCGATCGGCTGCATGATCAGATGGCCGTTGATACCGAGGATTCGGGTCAGGAGTTCGCTGCGAAAACCGTTCATCACGGCCATGACAATGATGAGCGTCGCAACGCCCAGCATTATCCCGGTGAACGAAAACCCGGCAATCACCGAAATGAAGGTTTCCTTGCGCCGCGCCCGAAGATAACGCCAGGCGATCATCCGCTCATAGGCGGAGAACGGCTTGGAACCGGTCATCGCAGTCTGTTCAGTCATGGGGTCCTGCAAGCTTGTTGATCGCCGATTCGACGCTGAGCGTCTCGCGGGCGCCCGTTGCGCGATCCTTGATTTCGACTTCGCCAGCAGCGACGCCGCGCGGGCCGACGATAATCTGCGTCGGCAGGCCGATCAGGTCCATGGTCGCAAACTTGGCGCCCGGACGGTCGTCCGTATCGTCAAGCAGCGGATCGAGCCCGGCATTGGTCAGAGCTTCGTAAATCTTGGCAGAAACCGCATCGCAAGCCGCGTCGCCGGGCTTCATGTTGACGATGCCGGCGCCAAACGGCGCTACGGATTTCGGCCAGATGATGCCGTTCTCGTCGTGCGACGCTTCAATGATGGCAGCGACGACGCGCGAAGGGCCAATCCCATAGGAACCCATCGATACGAGATGATCCTTTCCATCGGGGCCGCTGACCTTGGCGCCCATCGGTTCGGAGTATTTCGTGCCGAAGTGGAAGATGTGGCCGACCTCGATACCGCGAGCGGCCAACTGGTCGGACGCTCCGACCTTGGCCCAAGCGGCCTCATCATGCATCTCGTCGGTCGCCGCATAAGGCGTCGTCCAGCGCTTTACGATATCGGCGATTTCATCGTCATTGTCGAAATTCGTGTCGGGGCCCGGTACAGGCAGGTCGAGATAAGCCCGATCGCAGAAGACCTGGCTTTCGCCGGTATCGGCAAGGATGATGAATTCGTGGCTGAGTTCACCGCCGATGGGACCCGTATCGGCACGCATGGGTATGACCTGGATACCGAGGCGCGAGAACGTGCGCAAATAGGCGACGAACATGCGGTTATACGCGGCCTTCGCTGCCTCGAAGTTAAGGTCGAACGAATAGGCGTCCTTCATCAGGAACTCGCGCGAGCGCATGACGCCGAAACGCGGACGGCGCTCGTCGCGGAATTTCCACTGGATGTGATAAAGATTGAGCGGCAAGTCCTTGTAAGACTTCACATAGGCGCGGAAGATCTCTGTGATCATTTCCTCATTTGTCGGCCCGTAAAGCATATCGCGTTCGCCGCGATCCTTGATGCGTAGCATCTCGTCGCCATAGGCGTCATAGCGACCGCTTTCACGCCACAGATCGGCCGATTGAAGGGTCGGCATCAGGAGCTCGATAGCTCCGGACCTGTTCTGCTCCTCGCGGATGATATTGCTCACCTTGTTGAGAATTCTCAAACCCGCAGGCAGCCATGCGTAGATACCGGCTGACTCCTGTCGAATCAGCCCGGCGCGCAACATGAGCCGGTGGGAGACGATTTCCGCCTCCTTGGGGTTTTCTTTGAGGATGGGCAAAAAGTACCGGGAAAGCCGCATTGAAGATCACCAAATTGAATACAGCCTGAGTGCTTTAAGAATCAGGCAAAACCAAGTGCAAGGTAGCGCATAACACCATAAATCGTGTTCGATTTTTGGGAGGGAATCATGCACCCGTCAAAATCAAGCTGCGTTTCTCGTAGTTCGAAAGAAGACAAGCCAGCAGCAAAGTTTACTTAACTGCTTCGCATCTGATTGGAAACCCGTAAGCAGGCGCGAAGAAGCTACTGATTTATCGAAGATTCATGATCCTGCTGGAAATGTAAGCAAAATGTGATGGCAACGAATATTTTTCGTGACATTTCGCAGGCAGTCCGCTATTTTTTTCGGCATAAGGAGAAAGTAAGAAAAATTCTGCTTTCCTACGCGGTCAAAGTCTTGGGAGGATGTGACCTGTGGCGCGATAACACGCAGCCGCCACGCAAGTGGATCAGGTCGGACGCGATCTTAAAATGCAAGGTGAAAGCCTTGCATTTTTTTTGTCCTTAAGCGCAGATTCAAGTACTTGCTTGCTGTTCTGAAATCGAATTCTAATCAGCCGCTTTTTGTTGCTGCATTTTCGGCTCTGTTAACCTACCTCTTCGGCCGATTCAATTTCGAGCTGCCGCTGTTCGAAAGATCGCGCGACGCCCAATCAAAGTTCTTAGCCAGTTCACGTTTATCGGCCATTCCCGGAGATCGGTGCGAGGCGAAATTTGAGGCGGCAATTCAGGCGACAGGGTCGACGAGTCAATATCCTTTTCCTCGGGAACAATCCTGAAGAAGCGCAAAAGGCCGGCTCATCGCGGAACTTTTCGCCGCCGCGCTGGTTGATAGGGCAAACTGGAGACCGTTATGAACTTGCAGACCCTGTTCATTGCAGCGCTTCTGACATTACTCATTCTTGCCGGCCTGCTGGCAGTCTTTCCCCTAAGAGGAAGCAATGAACCCGGAACACCGGCGCCGCACGCGCTGGATCAGACCAACGGCTAATATTCAAAGCCCTCTTACTTCTCTAGTTAGTCTCTCCATCACAACCAAAAGGAAATGATCTTGAATAATCGCAATGGCCTTTACCTGATCGTCGGAGCACTTCTCGTTGCCGTCATCGGATTGGGAATCTACATTTATCGCGAAGAGACCAAGCCTGCGGTCGAGCTCAAAATTGGCGAAAGTGGCGTTTCTATCCAGCAAAACTGAAGCTGATAGCGTGAATTTTTATTTTGCCTGCGGGAACCAGACCGGAAAACTGTCTACGCCAAAGCCATATTCCTGGTTCACGACGTAGAAGGTTGCGAAGAGCACCGCCGAAATGATCGTCGTCAGAAGAAAGACCCTGCCCATGCGATGCTTGTGCGGGGCGCTGGCTGGCGTACCCAGCGTCACGTCATCCTCGTCGCCTTGCGTGCGCAGGCCGATCGGCAGCATGGTGAACAATGTCAGCCACCACAGGATGAAATAGACTGCCATGGCCGTCGCGATAGGCATTATTCTTGCTCCAGTTCGATCAATGTCCCGTTGAAATCCTTCGGGTGGAGGAAGAGAACAGGTTTGCCATGCGCGCCGATCTTCGGCTCTCCATCGCCAAGGATGCGGGCGCCCTCACTTTTTAAATGATCGCGGGCGGCAATGATATCGGCCACTTCGTAGCAGACGTGATGCATGCCTCCGGAGGGATTTTTGGCGAGGAAGGCAGCAATCGGTGAATCAGCCCCGAGCGGCTCCAAAAGTTCAATCTTCGTGTTGCCGACATCGATGAAGACCACCGTCACGCCGTGTTCCGGGAGCACCTGCGGCTCGGTTGGCCTGGCGCCCAGCGTGTTGCGATAGGTCGCCGACGCTGCTGCCAGATCAGGCACCGCGATGGCGATATGGTTGAGACGGCCCAGCATAAGGATTGTCCTATGGGCGGGTCACGAAGACGGTAACCACCGGCTTCTTGCCCCATACCTCGTTTGTTGCCGCCCGCACGGCGCGGCGCACCGCTTCGCGCACCATCGCCAGATCCCTGCGCTTTTCACGGGGAATGCTTTGCACGGCGCTTACTGCCGCATCGTAGAGCAAGTCCTCGAGCAGTTCGCCCTCGTCGTCGCTTTCCGGCAGGCCCACAGGCACGATCTCCGGATCTTCAATGATGTTGTAGTTGTCGTCGAGCAGCATAGACACCGCAACGTGCCCGACATAGGCGAGCTTGCGGCGTTCTACAATGCCCACCTCTTCCTCGTCGCCAATGAGATTGCCATCTTTGACCAGCCGGCCGAACGGCGCCTTGTCGATGATCTCGGCCCTGCCCGGTGCGAGCCTCAAGATGTCGCCATTGCGCACCTGCGGCACTTCCGGGATGCCAGCCATGGCAGCGAGCGAACCTTGGGCGACGAGATGCGCCGCCTCGCCATGCACCGGCACGAGGATGCGCGGACGCACCCACTCATACATCCGCCGCAACTCGTTGCGACGGGGATGCCCGGAAACATGCACGAGCTGGTCGTCATCCGAAATGATCTGGATGCCCTGCTCTATCAAAAGGTTCTTGGTCTCGATGATCGGTTTTTCATTGCCGGGGATCGTGCGGGACGAATAGATCACCAGATCGCCGGCCGAAAGCGCGACGCTGCGCATTTCATCGCGGGCGAGCTTGGCGAGCGCGGCGCGCGGTTCGCCCTGGCTGCCGGTAAGGATAATCACCATGTTCTCGCGCGGAATGAAGCCGTAATCGTCTTCCGACAGGAATTCAGGGACGTCGTCGAGATATCCGAGCTCACTGGCGACATCGATCATGCGCTTCATCGAACGGCCGAGCACCAGAACCTGCCTTCCCGCATCGCGTGCGGCCAAGGCGATCGAGCGGATACGGCCGACATTCGACGAAAAGGTGGTGATGGCGACGCGGCCGCGCGCGTTCTCGATAATATTGCGCAGGCTCTCACCCACCTCGCGCTCGGAAGGCGACTCGCCTTCGCGCAACGCATTCGTCGAATCGCACATCATGGCGAGAACGCCTTCATCGCCGATGGCGCGGAAGCGCGCTTCATTGATCAGCGGCCCCATTGATGGCTCCGGATCCATCTTCCAGTCGCCAGTGTGGATGATCGTGCCAAGCGGTGTCCTGATCGCGAGCGATACCGGCTCGGGGATCGAATGCGTGACCGCCAGCGCCTCGAACTCGAATGGACCGACATTGAATGTCTCGCCGGCGCGATAAATCGTTACCGGGATGTCCGGCGCGCCGGGCTCCGCATGACGCTTGGCCTCAAGCAGTCCGGCGGTGAAGGGGGTGCCGTAAACCGGGACGTTGAGGAGCGGCCACAGATCGAGCAGCGCCCCGTAGTGATCTTCATGGGCGTGGGTGATGACGATGCCCTTGAGGTTCTGGCGTTCGGCCTGCAGGAACCGGATGTCGGGCAGAATGAGATCGGCGCCGGGAAGTTCGGGGCCGGCAAAGCTGACGCCCATATCCACCACCACCCATTCGCGCTTATGCGCCGGGCCGTAACCGTACATGGCCAAGTTCATTCCGATCTCACCGACACCGCCGAGTGGAAGGAAAACAAGCTCAGCTTGATCGGAATTCGCCATCTATACTCCTAATAGCCGAATTCTATTCAGCCCTTGCGGACGCCACCGCACCAAAATGCACATCACCAGCGGCGATCTTTATACGCTCGCCCTCGCTGTCGCGAATGACGAAACGGCAATCTTCGTCAATGGTTTCGAATATACCACGCAGGACCGCTCCGTCGACTCGCACAGCGACCTCGCTGCCGAGGCCAGCCGCGCGTGCCAGCCAGCGCTTGCGAACTTCGGCAAGCCCCCGTCCCTCGTTCCAAACCCAGCTGTTTTCCTGCCAGGCGTCGGATAGCGCCAGAAACAGTGTTTCGGCATTGCAATCAGCCCCAAGGCGGGCAAGCGACGTTGCCGGATACGGCACGTCTTCCGGATATGCCACGACGTTGACACCGATACCGATGACAATCGCGAAACGATTGGCCGCAAGCTGGGTGGACTCGAGCAGGATGCCGGCGAGTTTTGCCCCGCCTGCAAGCAAATCGTTCGGCCATTTCAACTCGACACGCAGCGGTGCATTGGCAGGAGCGCGATTGCCGGCGCCGTCGAGGCCAACCGAGAAGGCAGTCGATGGGCAGACCGCGTCGAGCGCGTCGGCCAATGCAAGGCCCGCGACGAAACCGAGCGTCGCCGCAGCCTTCAGGTCGAATGCACCGGTTAGCAGCAGCGAGGCCGCTAGGTTGCCGTGCGATGTCGCCCAGGCGCGCCCGCGCCGTCCGCGCCCGCTTTCCTGCTGCTTGGAAACGATCCAGAGCTTTCCCGGGTCGCCCGCAAGTGCCCGCTCCAACGCCACGGCATTGGTTGATCCGATCGTCTCGAAGGCTTCAAGGCGATAGAAGTTCTGCTGGGCCAGGGGCGATAGGGAAAAGCCCATAGTCGTCAGAAGAAGGTTTTCGCTGCGGCTTCCGCATAGGTGCTGACCGGTCCGCCGACGAAGACATAGAACAGGACCAGCAGGCCGGAAACGCCAAGAACAAGGCGCAACTCGCCGGCCATGGGCACGAAAGCACCTGCCGGTTCATCGAACCACATGATCTTGATGATGCGCAGATAATAGAATGCACCCACGACCGAGGCGACGATGCCGATGATCGCCAGCGCATAGAGGTTCGCCTGCATCGCAGCAAGGAAGGTGTACCACTTGCCCCAGAAGCCGGCGAGCGGCGGAATGCCTGCGAGCGAGAACATCAGGATCGTCAGGATCGTCGCCATGATTGGATTGGTGCGCGAGAGCCCGGACAAATCGCTGATCTGCTCGACATTGCCGTCCTTGCGCCGCATCGCCAGGATGAAGGCGAAGGTACCAAGCGTGGTGACGAGATAAATGAGCATGTAGATGGCGACGCCGCGCACGCCGACAACAGTCCCGGCAGCGAGCCCAACGAGCGCGTAACCCATGTGACTGATCGATGAATAGGCCATCAGGCGCTTGATGTTACGCTGGCCGATAGCGGCAAATGCACCGAGCACCATCGACGCGATGGCAATGAAAACGACGACCTGCTGCCAATCGTGGGTGATTGGCTGGAACGTTTCGCTGACGACGCGGGTCAGAAGTGCCATCGCCGCCATCTTGGGCGCTGAGGCGAAGAAAGCTGTCACCGGTGTCGGTGCACCCTCGTAAACGTCGGGGGTCCACATATGGAACGGGACGGCCGAGATCTTGAAGGCAAGGCCGGCCAGGATGAAAACGAGGCCAAAGACGACGCCGAGCTGACGTTCGCCGCCGCTGAGCGCCTGCGCGATCGCTTCAAAGCCGGTATGTCCGGTAAAGCCATAGACCAGCGAAATGCCGTAGAGAAGCATGCCGGACGACAAAGCGCCGAGCACGAAATATTTGAGGCCCGCTTCGGTCGATCGGACGTTGTCGCGATTGATGGCGGCGACGACGTAGAGCGCGAGGGACTGCAGTTCGAGGCCAAGATAGAGCGAGAGCGTATCATTGGCCGAAATCATCAGCAGCATGCCGAGCGTCGCCAAAAGGACGAGGATCGGGAACTCGAACTTGTCGAACTTCTGCTCCTTGGCAAAGCCCGCCGACATCACCAGCGTCACCACTGAACCGACAAGCGTCAATACCTTCATGAAGCGAGAGAAAGGATCGCTGACAAAGGCGCGTCCAAATACATGGCCGTCCTGCGGGAATATGACGACAAGCGCGAGTGCGGCGAGAAGCAGTGCAACGGCAAGGCCGCCAACCAGCCCGTTTGCCCGCTCGCCGGAAAACGCGCCGATCATCAACAGCACGAGCGCGCCGCCCGCGATGAGCAGTTCAGGAGCCATAAGCGTCAAGTTGGCAATCATGTCGGTTAGGCCTCTTCCTGCTATTTCAGCGCCAGTGTGGCGGCCGAGGACAGCGCATTATTGTATTGATTGATGAGGGCGTGCACGGAGCTTGCCGTCGCATCGAAGATCGGCATGGGGTAGACGCCATAGAAGATCGTCAGAATGACCAGCGGATAGACCACGGCTTTCTCACGCGTCGTCATGTCGAGCAGCGATTTCAGGCTGTCCTTGTCGAGCACGCCGAAGATGACGCGGCGATAAAGCCAGAGCGCATAGGCCGCAGAGAAAATAACACCGCTTGCCGCGAACATCGCCACCCACGTGTTGACGCGGAAGACGCCAAGAAGCGTCAGAAATTCACCAACGAACCCGGACGTACCCGGCAGGCCGACATTCGCCATGGTGAAGATCATGAAGACGACGGCATATTTCGGCATGTTGTTGACGAGGCCGCCATAGGCCGCAATCTCGCGGGTATGGGTGCGGTCATAGACAATGCCGACGCAAAGGAACAGCGCGCTCGACACGAGCCCGTGCGACAGCATCTGGAACAATGCACCCTGGATGCCCTGCTCGTTGGCCGCGAAGATGCCCATGGTCACATAGCCCATATGCGCGACCGAGGAATAGGCAATGAGCTTCTTCACGTCTTCCTGCATCAGGGCGACGAGCGACGTGTAGATAATGGCGACAACCGAGAGCGTATAGATCAGCGGCGCGAAATCGGCGGAGGCGAGCGGGAACATCGGCAGCGAAAAGCGGATGAAACCGTAGCCGCCGAGCTTCAACAGAATGCCGGCAAGGATCGCGGAAGCCGCGGTCGGCGCTTCGACGTGCGCATCGGGAAGCCAGGTATGGACCGGCCACATCGGCATCTTGACGGCGAAGGAAGCGAAGAATGCCAGCCACAGCCAGGTTTGCATGGATGCCGGGAACTTGTAGGCGAGGAGGGTCGGAATATCCGTCGTGCCGGCCTGCCAGTACATCGCCATGATGGCAAGCAGCATCAGCACCGAGCCAAGCAGCGTATAAAGGAAGAACTTGAAGCTTGCATAAACGCGCCGCTTGCCACCCCAAACGCCGATGATGATGAACATTGGCACGAGAACGGCTTCGAAGAACACGTAGAAAAGCACGATATCAAGCGCACAGAAGACGCCGATCATCAGCGTTTCCAGCACGAGGAATGCGATCATGTATTCCTTGACGCGGTTCTGGATGGCATCCCAGCTTGCAAGGATACAAAGCGGCATCAGGAATGTCGTCAGGATGACGAACAGCATGGAAATGCCGTCGACGCCCATGTGGTACGAGATACCCGAGTCGAGCCACGCCGTCTTTTCGACGAACTGGAAGCCCGACTGGCTATTGTCGAAATAGTACCAGATCGGCAGCGACAGCAGGAACGTAATGATCGTCGTCCACAGCGTCACATTGCGGATGTTCGTCCGCGCTGAGTCGCTGTCATCACGGATGAAGAGGATGAGCAGAACACCGACCAACGGCAGAAAGGTAACGGTCGAGAGAATTGGCCAGTCGGTCATTAGAAGTTGCTCCCGAGCATCATCCAGGTGACGAGTGCGGCGACCCCAATGAGCATCGCGAACGCATAGTGATAAAGGTAACCCGTCTGCAGCCGCACGACGCGATTGGTCACGTCAACGACGCGCGCCGAAATTCCATCGGGGCCGTGGCCGTCGATCAGCCAGCCATCGCCCTGTTTCCACAGGAACCGGCCGAGGGCTTTCGCCGGGCGCACGAAGAGGAAATCGTATAGCTCGTCGAAATACCACTTGTTGAGCAGGAACTGATAAAGGCCAGGATGCTGGGCAGCGAGGCGCTTGGGTGTTTCCGGCGAGCGGATATAGAACTGCCACGAGACGAGGAAGCCAACGACCATCGCGATGAATGGCGACAGCTGCACGATGAACGGCACGTGGTGGTGTTCCTCGAGAATCTCGTTGCCCGGAGCCGTGTACAGCGCACCTTTCCAGAACTCGGCATATTCGTGGCCGAAGAAGTGCTCGTGGAACATCACGCCGGCAAAGAGTGCACCTGCCGCAAGAATGAAGAGCGGCACCAGCATCACATAGGGCGATTCATGGACGTGATGCATGACATCGTGGCTGGCGCGCGGCTTGCCATGGAACGTCATGAAAATCAGGCGCCAGGAATAGAAGCTGGTGAAGACAGCGGCGATGACAAGAAGAATGTAGGCATAATTCGCCACCGGATTGTGCGAGGCGAAGGCCGACTCGATGATCATGTCCTTCGAGAAGAAGCCGGCCGTGCCGATCAGCGTGCCAGGAATGCCGAGACCGGTCAGGGCAACGGTGCCGATGATCATCATCCAGTAGGTTGTCGGGATGAGCTTGCGCAGTCCGCCCATGTGGCGCATGTCCTGCTCGTTCGAAACGGCATGGATGACCGAGCCCGCGCCGAGGAACAGCAGGGCCTTGAAGAAGGCGTGCGTGAACAGGTGGAATATGCCTGCGCCATAGGCGCCGACGCCGAGCGCCACGAACATGTAGCCGAGCTGCGAACAGGTCGAATAGGCGATCACGCGCTTGATGTCGTTCTGAACGAGGCCAACCGTAGCCGCGAAGAACGCGGTCGTTGCGCCGATGAAGGTGACGAACATCAGCGCCGTGTGCGACAGTTCAAAGATGGGCGACAGACGCGCGACCATGAAAACGCCGGCGGTGACCATCGTTGCGGCATGGATGAGCGCTGAAACCGGCGTCGGGCCTTCCATGGCGTCCGGCAACCAGGTGTGCAGCAGGAACTGCGCCGACTTGCCCATTGCACCCATGAAGAGCAGGAGCGCGGCAACCGTGATTGCGGCTTGCTTATCAAGCGTATAGCCAAGGAAGTTGAGAACGACCTGGCTGCCGTCAGTTGCGGCGCCTTCTGCCGGGAGATACTGCGCGGCTGACGCGAACAGCGTGTCGAACTGGACGGTATCGAACAGAACGAACAAGGAGAAGATACCGAGAAGGAAACCGAAGTCGCCGACGCGGTTGACGATGAACGCCTTCATGGCGGCCGCGTTGGCGGATGGCTTCTTGTACCAGAACCCGATCAGCAGGTACGAGGCAAGACCGACGCCTTCCCAACCGAAGAACATCTGGACGAGATTGTCGCCCGTCACCAGCATCAGCATGGCAAAGGTGAAGAGCGAGAGATAGGCGAAGAAGCGCGGGCGATCGGGGTCATGGTGCATGTAGCCGATCGAATAGGTATGAACCAGCGCCGAGACCGTATTGACGACGACGAGCATGACCGCCGTCAGCGTGTCGATGCGCAGCGACCAGTCGAAGCTCAGCGAACCAGACTCGACCCAATGTGCCACAGGAATTTTGAACGCCTCGGTATGCCCAAGGGCGACCGAGCCGAATGCGATCCATGAAAGGATGGCGCAGACGATCAGAAAGCCGGTCGTGACATATTCGCTCGCCTTCGCGCCGATAGCGGAGCCGAAAAGCCCAGCGATCAGGAAGCCGAGCAGCGGAAGGAAGACAATCGCCAGATACAGCATGCCCCCGTCAACCTTTCATCATGTTGACGTCTTCTACGTCAATCGATCCACGATTGCGGTAGAACACGACGAGAATAGCAAGACCGATGGCTGCCTCGGCGGCGGCGACGGTCAGGACAAACAGCGCAAAGACCTGGCCGACCAGATCGTGCAGAGCGGCGGAAAACGCCACGAAATTCAGATTGACCGCAAGCAGGATCAATTCGACCGACATCAGGATGACGATAATGTTCTTCTTGTTGAGGAAGATGCCGAAGATCCCGAGCGTGAACAGCAGGGCAGAGACAGTCAGATAATGTGCGATACCAATTTCCATCATGACGCTCCTGTCAGATACCCTTGCCGGTTTCGACCTGCTTGACCTCGATGGCCGTTGCAGGCGTGCGAGCCACCTGCTGCGCGATGTTCTGGCGCTTAATGTTCGGCTTGTGCCGCAGCGTCAGAACAATGGCGCCGATCATCGCGACCAGAAGCACCAGCCCGGCAATCTGGAAGAAATAGACGTAGTCCGTATAAAGAATGTCGCCGAGCGCGGCGGTGTTGGTGCGGGTCGCAAGATCCGGCGCCGGCTGGACCGGGGATGCGGTCAGGGTCGGCGCGAAAATCGAACCGCCCAGAACGATGATCAGCTCAGCGGCCAGGATGAGCCCGACCAGTGCGCCGATCGGCGCATATTGCAGCGCTCCGCTCTTCAGTTCGGCAAAGTCCACATCCAGCATCATGACGACGAAAAGGAAGAGCACTGCCACAGCGCCGACATAAACGACGAGAAGGATCATCGCCAGGAATTCGGCGCCGGTCAGCAGGAAGAGACCGGCCGCATTGAAGAAGGCGAGGATCAGGAACAGCACGGAATGCACGGGATTGCGCGCCGCAATAACCATGAAACCACTGGCTACAGTGATGAAGGCGAAGAGATAGAAAAACGCCGCCGCGATACCTGTCAGCATGGGTTCCCCCGATTTCCATTCCGGCAGGTCGTCCTGCCATTAAACCCGGCAGATAACACTGCCAATTCAAACGGATCGTTTGCCGTTCCGGCCAAATGATCTTTCAATTTTTCAAGCCTCTTAGCGCATGTTCCCTGCCGGTTGAAGATCAACGGCCAAGACACATGCGCGCAGTTCATATTCAGCGATAGGGCGCATCCATCGCGATGTTGCGCGCCAGCTCCCGCTCCCAACGATCGCCGTTGGCAAGCAGACGTTCCTTGTCGTAGTAGAGTTCTTCGCGTGTTTCCGTGGCGAACTCGAAATTTGGCCCCTCGACGATCGCGTCGACAGGACATGCTTCTTGGCAGAAGCCGCAGTAGATGCACTTCACCATGTCGATGTCATAACGAACCGTACGGCGCGTGCCGTCATTGCGGCGCGGACCAGCCTCGATCGTGATCGCTTGTGCCGGGCAAATCGCCTCGCACAGCTTGCAGGCAATGCAGCGTTCTTCGCCGTTTGGATAACGGCGCAGCGCGTGCTCACCGCGAAAACGCGGGCTGACCGGTCCCTTTTCGTACGGATAGTTCAGCGTCGCCTTGGGCGCAAAGAACTGTCGCATCGACAGGAAGAATGCCCCGACGAATTCCAGAAGCAGGAGCGATTTAGCAGCTTGTGCCAGTTGTGCCATGCTCGTTCTCCTTAAGGCGTCAGGCCGGTGATTTTGAGGAAGGCCGCGGTGGCGACGACCATGAAGATCGAGATCGGCAGGAATACCTTCCAGCCAAGGCGCATCAACTGGTCATAGCGGTAGCGCGGAACGAAAGCCTTCACCATGGCGAACATGAAAAAGCAGAGGAACAGCTTCAGCAGGAACCAGATGACGCCGGGCACCCAGTTCAGGAACCACACATCGACGGGTGGCAGCCAGCCGCCGAGGAAGAGGATCGTCGTCAGCGCGCACATCAGGGTGATGGCGACATATTCGCCGAGGAAGAACAGCAGGAACGCCGTGGACGAATATTCGATCATGTGGCCGGCGACGAGTTCCGATTCAGCTTCGACCAGATCGAACGGCGGACGGTTGGTCTCCGCCAGGGCCGAAATGAAGAAGATGATGAACATCGGGAATAGGCCGAGCCAATGCCAGTCGAGGAACGTATTCGGCAGACCGATCATCGTGCCGAGGCCGGTCGTCTGCGACATGACAATGTCGGTCAGATTGAGCGAACCCACGCAAAGGAGGACGGTGACGATCACGAAGCCGATCGACACTTCGTAGGAGACCATCTGCGCGGCCGAGCGCAGTGCGCCGAGAAACGGATATTTCGAGTTGGATGCCCAGCCCGCCATGATGACGCCGTAGACTTCGAGCGACGAAATGGCGAGGACGTAAAGGATGCCGACATTGACGTTGGCGACCGCCCAGCCCTCATTGACCGGAATGACAGCCCAGGCCGCCATGGCAAGGACCGACGATACGAGCGGCGCCAGCAGGAAAATGCCCTTGTTGGCGCCGGAGGGGATGATCGGTTCCTTGACGACGAACTTCAAAAGGTCGGCGAAGGACTGCAGCAAACCAAACGGCCCCACGACGTTGGGGCCGCGCCGCAACTGCACGGCCGCCCAGACCTTGCGATCCGCTAGAAGCAGATAGGCGATGATCAGCAGCATCACCACGAGCAACAGCAGTGATTTGCCGAGGATGATCAGCAGCGGCAGGATGTAGGTTGCGAAAATCTCTTCCATATCAGTCTCTTTCCCGCCTACTCGGCCGCCTGCTTGAAGCCGCCCTTGGCGAGCGCCGAGCACTCGGCCATGACGGCAGAAGCGCGTGCGATCGGGTTGGTCAAGTAGAAATCCTTGACCGGCGAGATGAAGGCCGTCTTCTCGACTGCGCCGATTGCACTCGCCAGCTTCTCGACATCGGCAGGATTGCCGGCTTCGATCGAGTCGACCGAAGCGAGATGCGGATACTCCGCATAGAGGCCGGAGCGCAAGGCCGCGAGCGAGTCGAACGGCAATTTCTTGCCGAGTGTGTCGGATAGAGCGCGCAGGATTGCCCAGTCTTCCTTGGCATTGCCAGGCGCAAAGCCGGCGCGGTTCGTCATTTGCACGCGGCCCTCTGTGTTCACATAGGTGCCCGACTTTTCCGTATAGGTCGCGCCGGGCAGAATTACGTCGGCATTGTGCGCACCCTGATCACCATGCGTGCCGATGTACACCGTGAATGCCTTGTCCTTGCCGGACCAGTCGAGTTCGTCGGCGCCGAGCAGGAACAGAACATCCATCGCGCCCTGCATCTCGGCTACCGTCTTGCCGCCCTCACCCGGCACGAAGCCGATGTCGAGCGCGCCGACACGACTCGCAGCGGTATGCACCACGCCAAATCCGTTCCAGTCGTCCCGTAGGGCTCCGGCTTCAGCGGCGATCTTTGCGGCAAGTCCCAATACCGACTGGCCGTCCGCGCGCGACAGAGCACCCTGCCCGACGATGATCATCGGGTTCTTGGCTGCCGTCAGAACCGACAGGAAATTCATCGATCCCGCCGCAAGATCGGCGAGCGTCTCGGCGCCGGCGCCAAGGTATTCGTACTTATAGCGCAGGTCTACCTGTTCGCCGATCAGGCCGATCGGCGTTCCAGCGGCACGCCAACGCTTGCGGATACGAGCGTTGAGCAGCGATGCCTCGAAACGCGGATTTGATCCGATGATGAGGATCGCATCAGCCTGCTCGATCCCGTCGATGGTCGGATTGAATATGTAGGAAGAGCGACCGCCCGACGTATCTAGCGCCGAGCCGTCCTGGCGTGCGTCGATATTGGCCGAGCCAAGCGACGCCATCAGCGCCTTCAACGCGTACATCTCCTCGACACTGGCGAGATCGCCGGCAATCGCGCCGATCTTGCTGCCGTCAGTCTTGGCAACGGCGGCCCTGATCGCGTCGAAGGCCTCCGGCCAGGTCGCGGCAACGAGGCGGCCGTCCTTCCGGATATACGGACGGTCGAGGCGCTGCGTGCGCAGGCCATCCCAGATGAAGCGCGTCTTGTCGGAAATCCATTCCTCGTTCACCTGCTCATTGACGCGCGGCAGGATGCGCATCACCTCGCGGCCACGGGTATCGACGCGGATCGCCGAGCCGACTGCATCCATCACATCGATGGATTCCGTCTTGTTCAACTCCCAGGGGCGAGCCTGGAATGCATAGGGCTTCGAGGTCAGCGCACCGACCGGGCAAAGGTCGATGACGTTGCCCTGGAGTTCGGAGGTCATCGCCCGTTCGAGATAGGTGGTGATCTCGGCATCTTCGCCGCGGCCGATCAGGCCGAGTTCGGAAATGCCGGCAACTTCCGTCGTAAAGCGGACGCAGCGGGTGCAATGGATGCAGCGCGTCATGATCGTCTTGACGAGAGGACCGATATATTTGTCCTCGACGGCGCGCTTGTTCTCGCGATAACGCGAGGAATCCACGCCAAAGGCCATAGCCTGGTCCTGCAGATCGCATTCGCCGCCCTGATCGCAGATCGGGCAATCGAGCGGATGGTTGATGAGCAGGAATTCCATCACGCCCTCGCGGGCCTTCTTGACCATCGGGGTATTGGTGAAGATTTCCGGTGTCTCGCCATTGGGACCGGGGCGCAGATCGCGCACGCCCATGGCGCAGGATGCTGCCGGCTTCGGCGGTCCGCCCTTCACTTCGATCAGGCACATGCGGCAATTGCCGGCAATCGACAAACGCTCGTGGAAGCAGAAGCGCGGAACCTCGGCACCCGCCGTTTCCGCTGCCTGCAGAAGCGTATAGTGATCCGGTACCTCTATTTCCTTACCGTCGACTTTGATCTTTGCCATCGTCCGTCCAACCTCGCGGAACATACCGCATTCCAGTCCGGCATTTCCGCAGTTGCCGAAATGCCCTTAATTCTCAACGTGCCGGGTAACAACCGGCGCGCACCTTGTTTCAGGGTTTCCCCATCAATCGATTTGCCTGGCCAACCCAATCGTCGCGCACAATGCGCCCCCCGAATTTGAGTTCGTCATCGACCTTCGCGATCTCGTCCGCCGTCCACTCGGCAATCTGCGCATAGGTGCTTATTCCCATGCCGTTCAAGACCTGCTCGAGCTTCGGCCCTATGCCCGCGATCCGCTTCAGATCGTCGGCCCCAGTCGTCACGGCCGGAGCCAATGTCGCGGCAATTGCAGTTTCAACCGGAACAACCTCAGGCTCTACGGGTGCCGGAAGCCGCTTCGCGGGTGCCGTGGCAGTCTTGCCGCGAATGATCGTCTTCAGATCATCGACGTCCGCTGCAACGCGCGGAGCACCGGCTTCCGCCTTCTTCAAGTTCATATCAAACGCCCCGGCAAAAGCACCGGCCCAGAAACCCCACATCTGGCTAGCAATGCCAAGACCGATTGCGGATGCGGCGGCGGCCGCGCCCAGCGACGGCGTCAACAGGTTGACTGCCGCAACCGTGTGGTTCGGCATCAGGGCCGTCCATGTGTCGATGCGATGTTTTGCGTTGTCTGCCATCGGCCTTTCCACCTATTCCGCCGCTTCGAGCACAGGGCTCGGCGAGGCATTGCGGGAAAACTCGTCGATGCGGCGCTCAATTTCAGGGCGGAAACTGCGGATGAGGCCCTGAACCGGCCATGCCGCGGCATCGCCAAGCGCACAGATCGTATGACCCTCGATCTGCTTGGTAACGTCGAGCAGCATCTCAATCTCGCGCTTTTGCGCGTTGCCGGTAACCATGCGCTCCATTACGCGCCACATCCAGCCCGTGCCTTCGCGGCAAGGCGTGCACTGGCCGCAGCTTTCATGCTTGAAGAAATAGGAAATACGGGCAATGGCGCGGACAATGTCGGTGGACTTATCCATGACGATCGCAGCTGCCGTTCCGAACGACGACTTGACGGCACGCAGCCCGTCGAAATCCATCGGACAATCGATAATATCTGCTGCGGGAACCACCGGGCAGGAAGCACCGCCGGGGATAACCGCCAGAAGATTGTCCCAGCCGCCGCGGATACCGCCGCCATGCTTGTCGACAAGCTCGCGGAAGGTGATGCCCATGGCTTCTTCGACGGTGCATGGCTTGTTCACGTGACCGGAAAGCATGAAGAGCTTGGTGCCGACATTGTTCGGGCGGCCGATACCGGAGAACCACGCCGCGCCGCGACGCAGGATCGTCGGCGCAACAGCGATCGATTCGACATTGTTGACGGTGGTCGGGCAGCCATAGAGGCCCATATTCGCCGGGAACGGCGGTTTCAGCCGCGGCTGGCCCTTCTTGCCTTCGAGGCTCTCGAGAAGCGCTGTTTCCTCGCCGCAAATATAGGCGCCGGCGCCATGATGGACGAAGATATCGTAGTCCCAGCCATTCTTGTTGTTCTTGCCGAGAAGGCCGGCATCGTAGCATTCGTCGATTGCCGCCTGCAGCGCCTCGCGCTCGCGGATATATTCGCCGCGCACGTAGATGTAGCAGGTATTGGCGCCCATGGCGAAACCGGCAATCAGGCAGCCTTCGATCAGCGTATGCGGATCGTGCCGCATGATATCGCGGTCCTTGCATGTACCGGGCTCGGACTCGTCGGCATTGACGACGAGGTAATGCGGACGTCCGTCGCTTTCCTTGGGCATGAACGACCATTTCAACCCGGTCGGAAAGCCCGCGCCACCACGACCACGAAGTCCCGATGCCTTCATCTCGTTGATGATCCAGTCGCGACCCTTTTCGAGGATCTGCTTGGTGCCGTCCCAATTGCCACGGCTCATCGCGCCCTTCAAGGACTTGTCCTTGTGGCCGTAAATATTGGTGAAGATGCGGTCTTTGTCAGCGAGCATTTCGCACCTGTCCTACTCTCTTCGTCCATTCCAGGCGGGCGCTCAAGGCAGCCGCCAAATTGATCATCTCGGCTTCTTGCCGAAAACCTTGATGTATTCCGCTTCGCCGCCCTTGGCCAAAGCCTTGGCTTGCTTGACCCATTCGTCGCGCTCTATGCGGCCCTTGAAGTTCAGGTAGTTGTCGACCCACTCCCGCTCGGCCTTCTTCCAGGCAGCGACCTGGGCGAATGTAAAAATGCCCAGCTCATGCAAAATATCTTCAATCTTCGGGCCAACGCCTGCAATCAGCTTCAGATCGTCAACGACGGCCGGTCTTTCGATTGCGGCCGGACGGCTCTTGTCTTCCAGCGAAACAGGCTTTGCGGCGATATCTACGCCCTGGACGTCAGGCTTCTCACCGAGCGAACCTTCCGCGATCGGAGGGTTCTTAATGGTGCGTGCAGCAACAGGCTTTGCTGCCGGCTTCGACGTCGCATCCTCGGCCGCCTTCGTGGCCTTCACCCTTGATGGCGACTTGATCGCGGCATTGGTCGTTTCGTCGTGCGTAACGGGCTTTGCCGCGTTCGACGGCGGTATGGATGCGCTATCCGAGGCAGCCTGTGGTGCGCTCTTCGGCGTGGCGGCACCATTTCCATCGGTCAGCGATGTGAGGCCGCCCTCCGGTGCCGAGAAGATGCGGTCAATCTGCGGTCCTACAGGGACCGAGGCGCCGTTTCCAGCCTCAAAGGCATCGATGATTTCCTCAAGGCGTTCCGGGGTCAGATCCTCATAGGTGTCCTTGAACACCATGACCATAGGAGCATTGACGCAGGCGCCAAGGCACTCCACCTCTTCCCACGACAGCGTGCCGGCTTCGTTGGTCTGGAACTGCTCGTGGTGAATCTTGTGCTGGCAGACGCGCTTGAGCTCGTCCGCTCCCCGCAGCATGCACGGCGTCGTGCCGCAGACCTGAATGTGCGCCCGCGTTCCGACCGGCTTCAACTGGAACTGCGTATAGAAGGTGGCGACTTCGAGCACACGGATCAGCGGCATGTCGAGCATGCCGGCGACATGTTCGATCGCTGCCTTCGTAACCCAGCCATCCTGCTCCTGCGCGCGCATCAGCAAGGGGATAACAGCCGACTGCTCACGCCCCTTCGGATATTTGGCAATCGCTTTCTCGGCCCAGGCACTGTTTAGGCGATTGAACGCGAATGCCGCTGGCTGGATATTATCTTCTGCAAGACGACGGACGGACATTAACGATCAACCTCACCAAATACGATATCGAGCGAGCCGAGCACCGCCGATACGTCGGCGAGCATGTGGCCACGGCACATGAAGTCCATGGCCTGGAGATGGGCAAAGCCTGGTGCGCGCAATTTCACGCGGTACGGCTTGTTGGACCCGTCCGAGACGAGGAAAACGCCGAACTCGCCCTTGGGCGCTTCCACGGCTGCATAAACCTCCCCGGCGGGGACGTGATAGCCTTCCGTGTAGAGCTTGAAGTGATGGATCAGCGCTTCCATCGAGCGCTTCATCTCGCCGCGCTTCGGCGGTACGATCTTGGCCGAGGTGTTCGATACCGGCCCAACACGCTCCTTGCCGAGCAAGAGATCGACGCACTGGCGCATGATCCGCACAGACTGGCGCATCTCCTCCATGCGGATGAGATAACGATCATAGCAATCGCCATTCTTGCCGATGGGAATATCGAACTCCATCTCGGAGTAACATTCATAGGGCTGCGACTTGCGCAGATCCCAGGCGGCGCCCGAACCGCGGACCATGACACCGGAGAAACCCCATGCCCACGCATCCTCGAGCGTAACCACGCCGATATCGACATTGCGCTGCTTGAAAATGCGGTTTGGCGTGATGAGATCGTCGAGGTTCTTTACAGTCTGAAGGAACGGATCGCACCATTTGCCGATATCTTCGACGAGTTTGTCCGGGAGGTCCTGATGAACACCGCCTGGCCGGAAATAGGCGGCGTGCATGCGCGCGCCGCAAGCCCGCTCATAGAACACCATCAGCTTCTCGCGTTCTTCAAAACCCCAGAGCGGCGGCGTCAGCGCGCCAACGTCCATGGCCTGCGTCGTCACGTTCAAAAGGTGGGATAGAATGCGGCCTATCTCGGAAAAAAGCACACGGATAAGCTGACCGCGCCTCGGCACCTCGATCTCGAGCAGGCGCTCGACGGCAAGCGCATAGGCATGCTCCTGGTTCATCGGAGCCACGTAGTCGAGCCGATCGAGATAGGGCACGGCCTGCAAATAGGTCTTGGCTTCCATCAACTTTTCGGTGCCGCGATGCAGGAGACCGATATGCGGATCGACGCGCTCGACCACCTCGCCGTCAAGCTCAAGCACGAGGCGCAAAACGCCATGCGCCGCAGGATGTTGCGGGCCGAAGTTGATGTTAAAGTTACGGACGCTATGTTCAGTCATCGCTTGCTCCGCGAGATGGGAGACACAGTCTCATCAACACGCTCAATTTGTCTTCGCCTTCTCATCGCCCGGCAGCACGTAATCCGTGCCTTCCCATGGCGACTGGAAGTCGAAATTGCGAAATTCCTGGCGAAGTTCGACAGGCTCGTAAACGACCCGCTTGATCTCATCGTCGTAGCGCACTTCTACAAATCCGGTCAGCGGGAAATCCTTGCGCAGCGGATGCCCCTCGAAGCCGTAATCGGTAAGGATACGGCGAAGATCCGGATGACCCGAAAAGAGCACGCCGTAAAGATCATAGGTTTCGCGCTCATACCAATCGGCACCGGGATAGACCGTTGTCGCCGAGGGGATCGGTGTATCCTCGTCTGTTGCGACCTTGATCCGGATGCGCAGGTTCTGGCGCGGGGACAAGAGGTGATAGACAACGTCGAAGCGGTGCTCGCGTGACGGATAATCCACCCCGCTGATATCGATCAGCGAAATGAACTGGCATTGTACGTCGTCACGCAGGAACGTCAGTGTATCGATCAGCTTGTCGCCGCCAACCTCAATCGTCAGCTCGCCATAGACGAGTTCGGCGGACTTTATTCCCAGTGACGGCTGTTCGCCTAGATGGCGGGAGAGTTCACCCAAAGCTTCCTCGAACATCGCCCTCTCCTATCGCTCGATCGTGCCGGTGCGGCGGATCTTCTTTTGCAGGAGCAAAACGCCGTAAAGAAGCGCTTCCGCGGTGGGCGGACAGCCAGGCACATAGATATCGACGGGAACGACACGGTCGCAGCCGCGCACTACGGAATAAGAGTAGTGGTAATAGCCGCCGCCATTGGCGCACGAGCCCATCGAAATCACATAGCGCGGTTCAGGCATCTGGTCGTAGACCTTGCGCAGCGCCGGCGCCATCTTGTTGGTAAGCGTCCCCGCAACGATCATGACATCCGACTGGCGCGGAGAAGCGCGCGGCGCAAAGCCGAAGCGCTCGCCGTCATACCGCGGCATCGACGTGTGCATCATCTCTACGGCGCAGCACGCCAGGCCGAAGGTCATCCACATCAACGATCCGGTGCGCGCCCAGGTAACCAGCGCGTCAGCCGAAGTGACGAGGAAGCCCTTGTCGGCAAGTTCATTGTTGATTTCGCCGAAGAATGCATCATCCGAACCTATGGGCTTGCCGGTGTTCGGATCGAGGATGCCCTTGGGTTTTGGTGCAACGAGGGTGGTGGTGCCGTCGGTCAATCCCATTCCAGCGCTCCCTTCTTCCACTCATAGATAAAGCCGATCGTCAGAACGGCGAGAAACACCATCATGGACCAGAAGCCGAACCAGCCAATCTTGCCGAAGGATATCGCCCACGGGAACAGGAAGGCCACTTCCAGATCGAAGATGATGAACAGGATCGAAACGAGATAGAACCGCACATCGAACTTCATGCGGGCGTCGTCGAACGCGTTGAAACCGCATTCGTAGGCCGACAGTTTTTCCGGATCCGGCGCACTGTATGCGACCAGAAAAGGCGCAACCAACAGTGCCAGACCGATTACCAGCGCTACCCCGATAAAGATAACGATGGGCAGGTAGGAACTTAATAGCTCGTTCATGATCCGTCTTTTTCCGCCTTGTGAACTCAGGCTGACAAGAATGCCATGTTATGCACATGACTGCCACTTATACGCGACAGATCACACTATCCCGGAAGATGGTGCGATGCGGCGAGGGTTAGCGCGTTAGCGCCATGGGCGCAAGTGCGACGATGGCCGCAAATCTGTTCGCAAGTTCCAGCTTCCGCAGTGTCCACTTGCTCCAAAATCGTCAATTTCTGCATGTTTTGCCTTGTTTTCGCGCCAAATAGGCCGCGAATGCCTCTTTAGAATGATGTTAATGTGGCCCCGGCTTTCGGGCCTGCGGGACGAGAGATATCTGACTGCGACATTCGGTCCTATAAACGATTTAAGCCCATTAACGCCGCGATCTCTGAAGCGCGCGCCAACAAGCCGCAAGCGCCCGTGGCTCAGCACCGAACAGGTCCGGTAGGGTGAGTGTCAAACACCTGCCAATGTCTCGAGACCGAGGCCCTGCCCTTCTTCGCTGAGGGCCTTTTGGCGGTGCTGCTTCCTGTCGAGCAGCATCGACCAGGTTGCCACCGCAAGTCCAGTCGCAGCCAACAGCGAAGCCACATAGGGCAGGTTCTGATAGGAGACCCCGAATGTCAGCGCGACGCCGCCAATCCACGCTCCCGCAGCATTGCCTACATTGAACGCGCTCTGGTTGAGCGTCGCCGCAAGATTAGGCGCCTCCCCAGCCGTTTCCACCACGCGCATCTGCAGGGGCGGAATGGCGATGAAAAAGATCAGGCCCCAGAGGAAGACGCCGGAGATCGCGGCAAACTGGTATGTGCTGACGCTGGCAAAGACGATGTAGACGAAGACGAGTGCAAGCAGGGAGCCAATCACCGTCGGCATTAGCTTCCAGTCGGCGAGCCTGCCGCCCAGGATATTACCGAGCGTAATTCCCGCACCGAAGAGCAGCAGCACCCAGGTGACCGACGAGGCCGGGAGGCCAGAGACGTCGGTCAGAATTGGCTTGATATAGGTGAAGACCGCAAACAGGCTGCCCGAGGCAAGCGCCGATATCAGCATGGCAAGCCATACCTGCAACTTGCCGAGCACCCTGATTTCGCTGAGGATGCCCGCGCCCTTGTCCGTATTCTTCGCTGCGGGGACGAGGAAGGCGATGGCAATGACGGCGGCGATGCCGATCGCGACAACCGCAAAGAAGGTGGAACGCCAGCCATAGGCTTCGCCAAGCGCAGTCCCCAACGGTACGCCGAGAATGTTGGCAAGCGTCAGTCCGGCAAAGAGCAGCGCGATCGCGCTTGCGCGCTTGTGCCGGGGAACGAGATTTGCCGCAACGACCGAACCAATACCAAAAAATGCGCCATGACCGAAGGCGGTAAAGACGCGCGCGACCATCAGCATCCAGTAGTTTGGCGCGATGGCACAGAGGAAATTGCCAACGACGAACAGCATGGCAAGTCCGACGAGGACGGGCTTGCGCGGCAGCAAAGCCGTCGCGATGGCAATGATGGGTGCACCGACGACAACGCCGAGCGCATAGCCTGTCACCAGCAGGCCTGCATGCGGTATGGAAACGCCGAGATCAGCAGCGACCTCAGGCAACAGTCCCATGATCACGAATTCGGTGGTACCGATACAGAACGAGGCGATAGCTAAGGCGAGAATCGGCAAAGGCATGGGAGGACCGCCAGTCTTGAGAAAGAACCGATCCTGCATAGCGGAGCATGTTAAACAAATGACGATTGTGCAATGCAGCGATGCATTTCCGCTGGAACTGGGAGAGGTAAGCGTGCGAAAGCCGGCGGGTGTCCACCTCGCCGTCCTGTTGGATTAAATCACCTTGCCCGATCGTGATGGTGGGGCTGGGCCGCCTCGTCCTCAACCGAAAAGGCCGCGGCGTTCACCTTGTCGTTGGCCGAACGGTGGGCGGCTGACGCTTCGGTCTTTTCCTCCACGAACGCATCGACTTCCTTGGCGGCTTCAACGACTGCGAAACGAGCCGCTCTTGCGGTTGCTTCACCTTCCAAAGCCTTGGCACAGACGGCTTTTGCTTCTTCGTAGAGGGGGCCGCATTGTTTTGTCCAGCAATGTTTCAACAGGTCCGCAGCCTGCTTAACCGAAGACACATTCATTATTGTGCCGGAGCGCGGTGATTTGATCATTACATGTTCAAAGGATTGATCACGCATAACACGAGAATGCGGGGGAATAGGAATGGTTCCGGAGGCCGGTACCCCATAAGATCTACTTACAGTAGAATTCAGTTCGTATTGAACCAAAGCAGTTGAAATGCGTTTGATTAGTGGATTGCATGGCATGACAATTTTGTGAGTCGGAAAGATCGCGTTCACAAAGGGGTTGGCTCCGAGAACGTTTGCTGATATTCGGCCCGCTCCATTGAAGAAGGACTTATGCAGCAATGAACAGTCACTTTGCTCTCATCCTGGCGATGCTTACGGCAGTAGCCTGGACCGGAACACTGGTTTATCTGGTCAAGCGGTGGAGCCACGGTCACGGTCGGAAGTGACAATTTCCGGTGATTTGTACCGGAATGTGATTTGACAGCCTAAATCGAAAGTATCAGGGTGGGTCTAAGCCCTCCCCCGGCCCATGGAGGCTCGACGATTGCCATCGACATGAGTGGCGTATCGTCGAGCCTCATTTTTTTCCAAATAGCTGCTAAATGCGCAAGCAATGTCTGGTTTCCGCGTTATACCAGTGTCGGGAGCGTTATTTGAACCCGTTTCAGTATCCCGATCGAGGCCCAGTATCGTCCACGGCAATCAAACGCTGTGTGGCAATCTGGGCCTCACTCTATTTGGTCACCCATCCCCATTTAGTACTTTGGATGTAGCCGCGCATCACCCATCCGATTAGGTTGTTCGGCTTTTACCCCTAGGTTAGCGTTCTGTGAAAACGCGTGACTCGGGGGACGTGCGCATGCTGATAACGGTATTGCTGGGCTTGGCCCTGACTGCTGGCAAGGTGGACAAGGGTGATGCCGTTATGCAGGCACAGTTCGACCTGCTCAGATTGTCCTATGCATGTGGCGATCCGCTATACAGGTCGAAGCGCGACTCAACCCGGCGCTGGATCGAACGGCTTGAATCGAACACAACCTACAGTATGCAGGACGTTGCAGATCTCGATAGCGGTTTGAAGAACGGCACCATCAAACCCGCAACCCGGGTAGAGCGCGGTGACTGCATCAAGCTTCTCGCCGATGGGGAGGCGAAGGTCGACAGCCTCGTCGAGGAATACGACCGCTAGTCATATTATTTCATTGACTATTTCCGGTCGATCTCGCCGCGTCCGTAACCGAGCAACATGACAAGAATGACGACGCCGTAAATGATCTGGCGACCTGCCTCCGGCATTTGCATCACAGCCAGGATCGATTGCAGCAGCGTTATCAGGATAACGCCGGCGATCGTGCCGAGATAATTGCCCTTGCCGCCAAGGATATTTGTTCCGCCAAGCACAACGGCCGCAATGGCCGGCAGGAGATAGGGGTCACCCATCGCCTGATAGGCCTTCGTCGAATAGCCGGCCAACAATACACCTGCAAAAGCTGCCGCGGCACCCGAGAGCACGAAACACCAGATGATGACGCCATTGGTGTTCACGCCCGAAAGATATGCCGCCGATTCGCGATTGCCGACCGCATAGACCCGGCGCCCGAAGGCGGTTCGGGTCAGAAGATAGGTGGTGAACCCGCCAACGATGATCCAGATGAAAAGCGCGTTGGGAAAGCCGAAGAACAAGCGCCCGACCGCCATGAAGTGCATTGCGTCGGTTGCATGATCCTGCGGTGCGAAGCCGCCAGTGTGCAGCACCATGAGGCCCTGGACGACCGCGTTCATGCCCAACGTGAAGATCATCGACGGCAATCGCAAATAGGCGACGCCGAGTCCGTTGAGCAGGCCAACAAGCGCGCCGCAAAGCACGCCGACCGGAATCGCGACGACATTGCCGATGTCGCCGAACCAGCCGGCGACGGCCGTCGCCATCATGGCTCCGAGCGTGACTGTCCAGGGTATCGACAGATCGATGTGACCGATGAGAATGACCATCATTGCGCCGGAGGCGATAATGCCAAGAAACGCGCTGATCTGCAGTTGCTGTAGGAGATACTCCGGAGAAAGAAACTCGCGCGAATAGAGCGCGCCGCCAAGCAGCATCAAGACGATGCAGCCGAACGCAATGATGACGGAGCGGTCGAGCGTAAACCGGAGGATTGGCACAGTACCGGCCTGAAGCTTCTGGTCGTTCATGCGAAAAGCTCCAGCCGGTTGCGAATGCGCAGCACGCGGATCGCGCCGAGGCTGACAGCGGCAAGAAGTACGACGCCCTGAAACAATGGCTGCCAGAGCGGATCGAGATTGAAGACAAAAAGCAGGTCCTCGATTGTGCGGAGCACGAATGCCCCGAAAATGGAGCCGATGGCGGATCCCCATCCGCCAAAGAGCGACGTTCCGCCGATGACAACAGAAGCGATCGAGTTCAGCGTATAGGAGCCGGCTATCGGTGCGGATGCCTCTCCCGAATAGGTATTGAAGGTCAGCATCAGGCCGCCAAGTGCAGCGAGAAAACCCGCGAGCGTATAGGCAAGCAGTTTGGCGCGTTGGACCGGCACGCCGGACATATAGGCCGCTTGCTCATTTGAACCCACGGCATAGGCCGCGCGTCCGAGAACCGAGCTGCGATAGGGCAACCAGACCAGCACGACAACGGCCAGGAGAATAACCAAGGCGGTCGGAATCACTCCGAAAAGCTGGCCGGTCGCAAAATCCGCAAGGTCAGACTGCACATCTCCGCCCGGGCCCGGCCTGATGTAAAGCGCGATGCCGTAGTAAATCGCGCCGGTGGCGAGGGTGGTGATGATAGGCTGAAGCCTGCCCCAGACGACGATGGCACCATTGAGGAAGCCAGCCGCGGCCCCGACGGCAAGGACGGCCACAGCACCGAGCAGCCCCTCGCCCAATGTGCCGACCACGATCGCCGAGGCCAGGCAATTGGCAAGGATGAATATCATCCCGACAGAAAGATCGAGCCCGCGCGTCAACACCGGCAGGGTCTGGGCCATGGCCACAAGTGCGAGCAGCACCGCCTTGTTTGCGGCCGTTGCGGCAACAGCGGCGTTCAGGCCGACCGGATGATTCGACGTGTATATGGTGAACATCAAAATGAAGAGGGCAATCGCACCCAGGAGACCGGCATTGTGCGAGATATGATGGCGAAGATTGCTCATGCGGCCTGCTCCTTGCCATTCACGTTCAGCGCTGTCTCGATGATATTTCGCTCATTTAGATCGCGACCAAAAAGTTCGCGCGCTATCCTGCCGCCATACATCACCAGCACCCGGTCGCAACAGCCGATGAGCTCGGCATAATCGGTCGAATAGTAGAGGATTGCGACACCGCTATCGGCAAGATCGCGCAGCAGCTTGTAGATTTCCTGCTTCGTGCCAACATCAATGCCGCGGGTCGGATCATTCAAGAGAATGATCCCCGGCCCGGTCATCAGCCATTTCGCCAGCACGACCTTTTGCTGGTTGCCGCCGGAAAGCGTGCTGACGGCGGCCGCAAGATCGCTGACCTTGATCTTCAGGCTCCTGATCATCTGCTCGACCGCCGCATGTTCTGCGCTGCGGTCAAAGCGAAGCCCTTTTTGGAACCGCGACAGCGAAGCAAGGCTGATGTTGTCGCGAATGTTCATCGGCAGCATCAGCCCTTCGGTTTTCCTGTCTTCGGGGATAAGGGCGAGCGGCAGCCCTGCCCGCAGGGCCGCGCGCGGACCGGACAGCCGTTGCTGCTTGCCCAGAACCTCAACTGTTCCCGATACGCCCTTCAAAACGCCAAACAATGCAAATAGCAGCGAGCGCTGGCCTTGGCCATCGAGTCCGCCCAGCCCGACGATCTCGCCCTTGCGAACGTCGAGAGAGATGTCCTTCAATTGCTCGGCCCAGGAAAGGTTGCGAACCGACAGAGCCACGGGTGCCGAAAGATCGGCGGCGGGCTTCTCGGGATAGTGGTGGGTGAGTTCGCGGCCGATCATCATCTGGACGATGGCGTCCATCGAGCGCTCGCCGATGCCAAACGTCTCGATCTTGCGTCCATTACGGAAAACCGTCGCGCAATCGGCAAGCGCTGTAATTTCATGCATGCGGTGCGACACGTAAAGGATGCCAACGCCTTCAGAACGCAGTTTGCGGATAATCGCATAGACACGTTCCACGTCTGCGGCGGTAAGCGCCGAGGTCGCCTCGTCAAGGATCAAAAGCTTTGGCCGTTTTGCCAAAGCCTTGGCAATCTCGACCATCTGCCGGCGCGACAGGGGAAGGTTGCGGACGAGTTCGAGCGGGTGGATGTCGTCGCAGCCGATCATCGCCAAAAGTTCACGCGCCCGTTCGCGCTGCGCGCGCGCATCGATCAATCCCGCCCGCATCGGCGGTGAAACGATTGAAAGATTGTCAGCGACAGTCATATCGGGAAGCAGCGACAATTCCTGAAAGACGCAAACCACGCCCGCCGCCATTGCCTCGGTCGGGTTGCGGAAATCGACCCGCTTTCCTTCTACATAGAGTTCGCCTTCACTCGGGTCTGTCACACCGGCGGCAATCTTTATCAGCGTCGATTTCCCTGCGCCGTTCTCACCGAGAATGGCGTGAATCTCGCCGGCATAGGCAACGAAATCCACCTCGCTCAAGGCCGCTATGCCACCATAGCTTTTCGAGACATGCTTCATTTCCAGAATGGGCGCGGGTTGCGACACGTCATCCTCCTCCAAGACGCGAATATACCGGGGCGCGAATTTGCGCCCCGGTTGGTGCCGCTTACTGGTCGGCCTTCGTCTGGCCCATGATCTCCTGCGCCGAGAAGTTGATCCCGCAGGTCGGGAAGGAATTGCCGACGAAGAAATTGTCGCTCTCCTTCGCATAGTAGCTGTCGCCGTCCTTGAAGTTCGGGTCCTCGACAATCGACAGTGGCAGCGAGATCGACTGCGGCACGACCTCGCCCTCGAGCGCGGCTATCGCCGTCTTGATTGCAACCGCGACCTGGGCCGGCCCGGTACCGGCGGAGGTGCATTTCAAACCATCCTTCGAATGTTCGGCGCATAGTTTGCGGAAACCATTCTCGGTTTCGCCGCCAACAGGCACGAATGGATGCTTCGCGTCAATCATGGCGCGGACCGTACCCGTCGAGCCGCCCTGTACCGACACACCGTCGAAATGCTTGTGGACGGCGATGGCATCGGCAACGACCTTCTGGGCCGTGCCGTCATCCCAGCGGCCGACCACTTCGACCGTTTCCCATTGACCGCCGGACTTCTTCAGGACTTCCTGAATGCCCTCATGGCGGTCGCGGTCAACCGATGTACCGGTGACCCCGCGCACTTCAAGGAGCTTGCCCTTGTTGCCTGGAACGTTCTTGACCAGCCAATTGCCCCACAGTTCACCGAGGCCCTTCTGATCGACATTCACATTGACGGCTTCATCCGTATCGAGCGTGTTGTCGAATGCGACGAGCACGACGCCGGCGGTATTGGCGCGCTTGATTACCGGTTTGAAGGCGGTCGGATTCTGCGCGTTGACAACAATCGCATCGTAGCCGGAGTTGATGAAATTATCGACGGCAGCAATCTGTGCGGCGACATCATCCCCGGTCGATACGACCTTGAATTCCTTCAACTTGGCTTTGACTTCGGGCAAGGCGGCATAGGCTTTGGCGGTTTGGATCATCTGGATGCGCCAGGTATTGCCGATAAATCCATTGGCAAGGGCTATGCGATAGGGACCTTCTTTCTTGGGCCACTGGAAAAACTTGGTCTCGGACGATTGCGGCTTGAAGCATTCGGCATCCTTGCTTGGGCCTTTTACGACCTCGGGGCCCGCAGCATAGGCGGATACGCTCATCATCAGACTGACCGCTGTCGAAATCATCATGCTCTTTAGAATCATGCTCATTTCTGCTCCTCCTCCGTTGATTTATTGTCGTTGCCTGCCGATTACGGTGCCTGTACTCCCTGTCTCCTGGTCTCCACCGCGTAGACCGAACTCGTCGCCGTTATAAAAAGGCGTGATTTGGATGGACCGCCAAACGTCAGGTTGGCGACAACCTCCGGGACCAGAACGCGGCCGAGCCTTTCGCCCGCCGGCGTATAGCAATGGACGCCGTCCGCGGCGGATATCCAGAGAAGGCCCTCAGTATCGACACGCAATCCGTCCGGCACTATGTCGATAACCGCGACAACCCGGCTTTTTCCAAGCTTGCGGCCGTCCACGACATCCAATGCGCGTACAAGATGGGGGCGCGTATCATCGAAGCCGAAACCAAATCCGCCGGCCCGGCCTGAATCCGCGATGTAAAGAACGCTCTCGTCGGGCGAAAAGGCAAGTCCGTTGGGCCTGTCGAAATCGTCGGCCACGAGTTCCACGGCGCGGGTATCAGGATCGATGCGATAGACATTGTTGCCATCGATCTCCCGGTCGGCCCGGATGCCCTCGTAATCCGAGATGATTCCATAGGGCGGGTCGGTGAACCATATCGAGCCGTCGGACTTGACCACAACGTCGTTCGGCGAATTCAGCCGCTTGCCCTGCCAGTGAGTTGCAAGAACCTCATACGCGCCATCCGTGCCGGTTCGACTGACACAACGCCCGCCGTGCTCGCAGGATACCATTGCGCCGTCGCGGTCCAGCGTGTGGCCATTGGCACGTTGCGAAGGTTGCCTGAAAACCCGCACGCCCTTTGTTTCTGACCATGTCATCATCCGGTTGTTGGGGATATCTGAGAAGCGCAGTTCCTGGATATCATTCAGCCACACCGGCCCCTCGGCCCAGACAAGACCGGTTGCGATCTGCTCGAGCTTGGCATGCTCGGGAAAGAATCCCGCAAAGCCGCGTTCATCTTCCGAAAGAAAATGCTGTTCCACTCCCATGCGCCGGCCCTCCCGTGCCGGTTAGTCTCGCTGGACGCGAGACGCCTTAACCTTTCCCTCTCATGCCGCCATGAGGCATCTCACGACATGGCGCTCGCCCGCGTGTCGCCCGGACAGCGAAACTCCGTCGCGCGCAACACGCTCGCAGTTGCAAGCGGTAACGGGTTCTATCAGCATTGTTTTCGGGTAACGGCCGGCGACACGTCCCACCCCTGAATAGAGATTTTATATCTAAGATAACATATGCGTCATCGAGAGCCCAAGACTTTGTTAGCCGGAACGCCTGTCTTTACGATTATAAGTTGCATAGGCTGTATGCAGCGCGTTACCACGTTCCGTGCCACCCGAGACAAGCTCATTCCAGGGCAAGGAGAAATGCATGACAGTCGCAAGAGCCATCGCCGCACTCATTACAGCTTGCCTGCTTATGGGCTGCAGCAGTGCCAAAGGCGATTGGCGCGCGCGTTATAACGCGATGTGGCGGACAGAGCGCTCATGCGCTTCGGGCTATTACGATTGCGGCCTGCGAACCAGCAATCAGGCGAGCCTTCACGGCGCACGCAATAACAGAAGCTGGCACTGAAGCAACAACCGGCAAAGCGCCCCGCACCATTGGATATCAGCCAAAGGATATAGCCCTATGGAGGCATACCTATGTCCAGATTGGAGTTAATCCCCTTTTTATCATGACATGACGCACGAACGGGAATAATATGTGTTGCAAATGGATTGCAAAAAATCCAAGGGGGGCTGCAAGTGTCCATTAACTCTGACACAAAACGCCGTAAGGCGCGTAATGCGCCGACTGTAATCGTCATAGAGCAACATACACTGGCAAGGACGACAATAGTCAGACTTCTCGAACATGAGCTCGCTGGCTGGGACTTTATCGATATGGTCTCAATAGAGACTCTCGATAGTGCTCTGGGAATGGACGTGCGGCTTATCGCACTCGACCTTGCCGGCCGGACACTGGACAGTACCAGCCTCAACGACGATCTCGACGCAATCAGGGAACGTTTCCCCGAAGCCTCGATCGCACTTCTATCAAATACTGACGATACGTTCGTGGCTTCGCAGGCGCTCGAAATGGGCATACGTGGCTATTTCACGACATCCATTCCGCTCGATGTTGCGCTCGCAGGCATGCGCCTTGTATTGGCGGGCGGCGTGTTTTACCCGCATCCGCTGGTTGCCTCGCCGTCGCGCAGTCGCGCAATCATTGCGCCCAGCGGGCCTGCGGACGAGCCCCGCAAGGTGATCAGCGTCAATACCGATTATCTGACGATAGCCGATTTCACGCCGCGCGAGGCGGACGTGCTCGCAGAATTGCAGTGCGGACACCCCAACAAGGTGATCGCTGGCAAACTCAACCTGTCGGGCCACACGGTCAAAATGCATCTGCAGCACATCATGCGCAAGTTGCAGGTCCAAAATCGCACGGAAGTCGTTGCCCGCCTTGGTCAAAGGGCGATGGCAGACCAGGACGTCAGAGCTAACTGAGGCTCTGATAGAATCACTTCTAGGCATTTCCGCGTGAGGTCTTCTCCAGCATTTCGCTCAGCGTCGCCGCGGCCAGCATGGTCTCGGCGAGCAGTTTCTTGAGCTTCTGGTTTTCTTCTTCCAATGCTTTCAGTCTTCTGGCGTCGAACCCGACATTCTTGAACTGCAATGACTGCCAGCGATAGAATGTCGGCTCACTGATACCGTGCCGGTGGCAAACCTCGGCCACCGTCGTTCCCGCCTGGTGTTCTTTCAGAATGCCTGTGATTTGATCGTCGTCGAACTTTCTCTTACCCATCGATACGATCCTTCGATGGCCGTCGCCGGCGAAGCGGATGCGGCGGAACAACCCGGCATGGTGTTCCGCCCGAATTGATCCGTCCCACGCCCATATCAGTCTTCGCGGAACGCGCGGTGGAAGCTGTCGATGAGGGGACGCAGCGCATAGAATGCAACGCTGTTTTCGCCGGTCTCGATCAGGGCCTGGGCAGGCATGCCCGGAACGAGCTCCACATCGCGCATCTTAGCCAGCCGTTCGTCGGTCACCCGGATGGTCGCGGCGTAATAGGGTTGGCTCGTCTGCTTGTCGACAAGACGGTCGGCCGAAACGTATTCGACGATACCCTTGAGTAGCGGGACGCGGCGTTGATTGTAGGGAAGCAGGTGAACCTGCGCCTGCAAGCCCGGATGGACGACATTGATGTCTTCCGGCCGCACCCGCGCCGAGACGACAAGCTTGTCTTCCCGCGGGACGAGATCGACAAGGGGTTGCCCCTCACCGATGACGCCACCCGTCGTATGGACACGCAAATCCATTATCGTGCCGTCTTCCGGCGCGCGGATCGAGGTCCGCGTCAATTGATCGTCGATGGCACGCAGGCGTTCGCTCAGCTGCAAAATCTGCGTTTCGGTGTCGCGCATGCCTTGCGAAACCTCGTTAAGGCGATCGCTTTCGAGCTTGACAAGATATGCCTGGCTTTCGCTGATGACCTGATAGGCGCGGGAAATCTGCGCGGTGACCTCGCCGAACTGACCATCGAGATCGGCTTTTTCCCGGCCAAGAACCAGTAGCCGGCTCTTGCGCTCGAGGCCCTTTATCGCGAGGGGCGTTACGGTCTCAAGTTCCTGGCGGGCGATCTCGACGCGTTCCGTCAGCGCGGCCTTTTGCGCCGTAAGCCCGGTGATTTCCTCCTGCACCTGCTCCATCTTCTTTTGCGTGATCGCAATTTCGGATTGGAGGACCTGTTTGCGCGTCTCGAAGATCCGCTGTTGACCGCTGAGGATGCCGTCAACCGATGGGTTGTTGTGGCGAACCTCTTCAAGATCGATGGGGTACACGACACGGTCGAGGTTCTTTTGCTCCGCGAGCAGGCGGGCGTGACTCGCCTTGGCATCCCAGAGCTGGCCCTGGAGGCTGTCGCGCTCTGAACGCGACTTGGTGTCGTCAAGCTGGAACAGCACCTGCCCGGCCTTTACCGCATCGCCGTTCTTGACGAGGATCTGGCGTACGATGCCGCCCTCCAGATGCTGGATGGTCTTGCGGCTCGACTCCGGCTCGACCAGCCCGGATGCGATCGCCGCGCTTTTAAGCGGTGCGAAAATCGACCATGTGCCGAAGCCGATGATGAAGACCCCGATCAGGAGGTTGCCGACCAGGGCGACCCTGCGGAGCCGTGACATAGGTGACGGCGCAGCCAACAGGGTATTGACCTGCGTGCCTTGTGGCGAATAGCTGAGAAGCCTTTTGAGACTCGTGCCGGCTAGAGCGGTCCGGCGCATCACGCTCAGTGCTCCGGTCATACGTGACGGAATCTCGGATTGAACGAGGGCCATGGCTCTATCCTTGTGTCCCTGCCGGTGACGGCGGCTGGAGATAGGTGTCGTAGATGTGGTCGCTGTCGCCGAAGGCGTCGACCGTCCCATTACGCATGATCGCAATCTTGTTGGTCACGGGCAGCAACCCCATGCGGTGAGTGATGATGACGACAGTCATCCGGCGCGCCTTCATCCGCTCGATGGCGTTGAACAATACGCGCTCACCGTCAAAATCGAGACTCGAGTTCGGATCGTCGAGCACAACCAATGAGGGATTGCCGTAGGCAGCGCGCGCCAATCCAAGTTGCTGGCGCTGCGCGCGTAGCAGCAAGGCACCGCCGTCGCCGATATCAGTATCGTAACCCTGCGGCAGCCGCATGATCGTGTCATGCAACCCGACAAGTTTTGCCGCTTCGATGGCCTTGCTGGCGTCGCCACCGTCAAGGCGCCCGATCACGTCCCTGATGGCACCGCCAAAGAGTTCGATATCCTGCGGAAGATAGCCGATATGCCCGGCCCCGCCGCAAAGCCGCAGCGCCGATATATCGACGCCTCCGAGAAGCGCGCAACCGTTTGTCGGCTGCAGGACGCCGGCCATGATGCGGCCAAGGGTGGATTTGCCGGAACCCGACGCACCGATCAAGGCGACACAATCGCCGGGTGCTAGGCGAAGATTCACGCCCTCCAGCAGGTTCTTTTCCTTGAACGGCAGCTTGTAGCCAACATTGTCGAGTACGAGGCCGCTCGATTCCGGTACCGGCACGATGCGGGCATCGGTGCCGGACTGGACGGCGATGAGCATTCGGTTCAACCGGTTGAAGGCATTTCGGGCAAAGGCAAATGACCGCCATGCGCCGATTGCCCCTTCGACCGGCGCGAGCCCGCGGCCAAGCAGAAGGCTTGCGACAAAGATGATGCCGGGGCTGCTATTGGCCTCAAGAACAAGCCAGGTAGCAGCGCCCATGACCAGGATCTGCGTCAGCGTCCGGATCGATTTCGAGAATGCCAGGATGATTTCAGTCCGGTGCATCGCGCTGTCCTGCGCCTTGCGGGCAAGTTCGGCGTCGCGATAGACGATTTGCGCTGCGCCGTCTTGCATGCCCATCGAGCGGATAACCTGTATATATTTAAGGGCGGTCGCGAATTTGGAATAGCTGCGTGCCAGCGCGAAATTCGCATGCGCCAGAGGTTCGCGTGTTGCAAATTCCGTCAGCAGCGCAAGCAGCAGCAGCGATACGGCGCTGACGAGGCCGATGGCGCCAAGCAAGGGGTGCACCATGAAGAGCAGAAGCAGGAATACCGGCGCCCAGGGCACATCGAAGAGCAGAGCGCTTGCGGGTGAATCGAGAAATTGGCGCAGCGACGCAAGATCGCGATAGCAATCGGTGGCGGTGCCGGTATCGGCGCGCGCGGCGTATTCGAATGACGCCGTCAGTACCATCGGACGAAGCCGATGATCGAGCCAGCTGCCGATCCGCGACAGCGCAGCCCGGCGCACGATATCGAGTGCCGAACCCACGACCACGGCTGCCGCAATGATCAGCGTCAGCATCACCAGCGTGTCGGCACTACGGCTCGACAGCACGCGGTCGTAGATTTGCAGGAGGTATACCGAGGGGGCCAGCAGGAAAAGGTTGTAGCCGCAACTATAGACGAAGACGAGCCCGAAGGCTCCGGCGCAGGCGCGGAGCGCGAGGACCAGATGCGTCGGTTGGCGCTGGGATTGTGTGAGATTCGTTGTCATTATCGGGGTCTCAATACGCAGGGTACTGACAAGGCAGACGCGTGGTCACACCATTCGGAGAGGCAGGATCGCCGGATATACCGGCGATCCTCCTGGGGTCTGCTTATGATCCCAGATCGTGCAGGTCGATCGAGCCGAGCACGTTAACGAAATGATCAAGCGCATTGTTGACCGTCGTCGTTGTGGTTTCAGGATCCGTGTGAACAACGGCTGCGGAAATATCGCCGCCGAGTGCATTGTTGCCGTTACCGCCATTGCCGCCGACGCCAGCAAGGATCGTGGCGTGCTGATCAGCAGCAAGTTCATTCAGCTGGTTGCCGGTCGTGGCAGCGGAAACCGCTGCAACGTCGCCGCCGCTATTGTTGGACTGGCTGCCGTTCGATGTTGCGTCGCCGCCTGCACCGCCAGCACCGAGATTGGTGATCGCTGCCAGGAAGCCATCATGGGCCGAAGCGTTACCGCCCTGCCCGCCGCCACCAGCTTCCCAATCCGCCTTCTGCCAGACATCATCGCCGTTGTACAATTTGGTATGTGCGCCTTCGACAGTCTGTGAGGCTTCAAAATAGGCTGTAGGGCTGAAGTTGATCGTGCCCTCATTGTATCCATCGCCGCCATTGCCGGCATTGGCGTCGCCTGCATCGGAATGATTGAGCTGGATGGTGTCAGACAATTGTGGAATAGGCATAATTTTACTCCTCTACTTTAGTTTTTGTCCGTGTTTCTCCCACGGCCCGGTACCCAGCAGTCTCCGCCAGGCAAGATAACCGCCCCATAACAGTGCTCGCGTTCGGGCCGGCGAACTAGCTAGATATTCGGGGATGTTCCTTTGGGCGGGGTGGCTTCGAAGAGTGGTATGTAGTCCGGGAACGGACAAATGGATGTATCCTGCCGTTCAGCCAAAACGACCTGCAGACGGCGGGCATTGCGCCCGCCGTCTGCAGAACAACCCTTGTTTGCTTTGTGGGCTAGCGCACTTTAAGCGTGCATGAACGACATGATGTCGTCCACGAGTGAGGCGTGATCGACCGTCAGGTTACCCTCGCCGCCATGCCCGCCGATGCCCGCCATCTGCAGCGCATGCTGGTCATAGAGCACGTGGTCGATCTGTTGGGCGTCTGCGGTGCCGCCCGCCGGAACGGCAATATTGACAGGATGGAAATAGCCGACATTGACATCGACGATGCTGCCGTTCGAATAACCGGAGCCGCCGCCGCCTCCCGAGCCCATGCCGGAACCGGTGAAGATTGTATCTGAACTCAAATTGAAGCCGCCACCGTCTCCGCCAATACCGGCGATTTGCACGGCGCCCTGATCAAAAACAACATTGTTGGTCTGGTGAGCTTCGGCGGATCCGCCAGCTGCGCCAACGGCGATGTTGATTGGCGAAAAGATAGCGACGTTCACATCGATCATGCTGCCGATGAAGTACCCGTTGCCACCGTGCCCGGCATAAAGATCGCCGCTATAGGTGAGCGCCGTTCCAGCGCCCCCAGGCGAGTTGGTGATGGCACCATTGTGGTCGCCGCCATCACCGCCGATGCCACCGATCTGGGTCGCGCCCTGCAAGAAGAGGGCATTATTGTCCTGATGGGCCGACGCATGCGAGCCTGAACCCCAGGATACGGCCGTATTGACGGGAGCAAAGACCCCGACGTCAGAGCTGACCATGCCCCCGTAGAAAATACCGTTGCCGCCGGTCCCGGCGTGGTTCACGGTATCGCCGCCCCCGCCATTTAAAACGACATTGCCGCTGCCGCCGTCTCCGCCCATGCCGGCCATTTCGGTAACGTGCTGATTCATCAGCGCATTGTTACCCTGATTGGCGTCGGCCGAGGAATGGGGGCCAGCGATGGCAGCATTGGAAGGCGTAAAGATCGCGAGCGGATCGGCCGATATGAGCCCGATGGCGATCCCATCGCCGCCGCTGCCGGCGGAACTGCTCGGAAGAACTTCAAGCGGAAGCCATGTCGGCACGAGCGCCAGATGCCCCGAAGCGGAACCCGGGATCATGCTTTGATTGACGCTCGGGTTGAGCGCTTCTTCCGCTACGGGCCGATTATCCGCCATGACGTCTCTCCACTCCGCTTACACGCACGGTCCCGACAAAACATGCGGGCGCATGGTTCTTATTGTCCGCTATTGTGAAGGCGAACGGCGAAAAAGAAGAGCCTGCAATTCGTCTACAGCCGTTTGGGCGTAGGAATAGCCATTTGGCTATATCCCCGGCCTGCAACTCCGCGGGCCCGACCGGCCCGAGGTGCGTGCCCATCAGCGCGCCTGTTCAGAATGTGCTTGATCGTGCAGGAGCGATTGCACCACCGGCTGGAAATGCTCTTTCATTGTCAGGCATGATTCATAAGTTCCGGCCAATACCCGTTCGCGCCCGATCGATTCCCATGTCGGGGTGGCAAAGCCGCGCCAGTCGGTATTCTGATCAATAATATACTCCCGGTCGAGCGCGGTTGCATCTTGCTCCAAGATACGCTGCACTTCCTCCGCCAGAGGCGTGTATTTCTTTACAGCCTGCAGCTTTCTCGCACGGGCCGCTTCATCCAGTCTGATTTGTTCGACGAGATCGCCCCTCGCGCTCGGCACTGCCGCCGAAAAGGCCAAACTTGCCTCTACCCCGCGCTGGGTCAATTTCTTTTGCAGCGCCACGCCCATTGCCGATGCCAGATCATGGACGGGATTGTAGCCGTCGACGGCGTCAGCAACAATGCGAATGGTCCTGGCATGCGGAATATCGCGTTCAATACGAACCAGGACGGATCGGAAGAACGATATGTCCTGATCGCGAAACGCCGAATACCATGTCTTGTCGGCAATCTCACCAAAGACAGCCCCGCAAGTGCTGCCGGTTGCCTCGACGATGGTGCGGGAATAATGGGTACGCGATACGTCCCTGCCACCCGAACCGTCGGTCAAGAAATAGACGCGCGGTTTGTTCAACTCCAACCAGTGATGTATTCGCAGTTCGTGACCGGGGTGAGCAAGGATGAGGATATTTTGAGTTTGTATATTTACCATGCGCAGAATAAATCACGCCCTGTAACTAAATGCACCGGGGCAAAACAAAAGTGCGGGTATTAATTACCAACTTCCTCTTTGGAACACGCTCCGGCAGTGAAAGTGTCGTCGAGCTCCTCGCGGATGCGTTACGGATTGCCGGGCATGACGTGATGATCTTTGCGCCGACTCTGCGTGGCGAAGCGCAGGTCATGATTCACAATGGCCATCGCATCTATAGTGAAATCGACCAAATTCCCTATCTCCCCGATGTAATACACGCCCACCACATTTCGCCATGTTTCATAGCGATGGCTCGATTTCCGGACGTCCCTGTCGTCTACACCTGCCACAGTTCGGTGTTCGCGCTCGAGGCTCCATTGCTCCACCCGCAGATCCGACATTATGTTGCCGTCGACGAAGCTTGCCGGGACAAGTGCCTCGCATGCGGCATTCCGGCCGATATGTTGAGTGTGATCGGGAATGCTGTCGATGCTTCCCGCTTTGCTGCACGATCGAGGCTGCCTGACAGTCCGGCAAAGGCGCTTTTGCTGACAAAACAAAGCTTCCACGCTGAAATTGTTCGAACCGCCTGCCGGGAAAGCGAGATTGAACTGGATGAACTCGGACCCGGAACAGGCGCTTTCTCCGATCAACTCGAACTGGAGTTACCCAGGTATGATATCGTGTTTGCTACGGCGCGAATGGCTCTCGAAGCAGCGTTCGTCGGGTGCTCGGTGGTTGTTTGCGACGCGCGCGGGTTCGCCGGGCTTCTGACCTCGCGGACCGTAAGGACGTGGCGGAAGCATAATTTTGGTGTTCGCCTGCTGGCTCGACCGACTACCGTCGCATTGTTGATGGAAGCGATCGATCAATATGATGCCAACGACGCCGCGCTTGTAACAGACTATCTGCGGCGGGAGGCGCCGGCAGATTACTATGTTGCGGCCTATGAAAAGATTTATCGAAAGGCCATCAAGGCAGCGCCGGCCGACGCCAATGGACTTGGCCTTGCCAACGGACGCTGGGCACAGGAACTCGCTGTCACCGCGGAAAAGCGGTTGTGGTATCGGATTGCCTCGGAAATGCAATGGATGCCCGAACACAAGTCCATCAGCGACATGCTTCACGATACGAAGGTGGAGCTTCTTGCTCACATGGTCTCGCTATCGGAGCGTCAAAACGCCAGCGCATCCCTGATGGATACGCGAACCGCGCTGATAGGCGAGCAGATCGATCAAATGCAACGCGACGTATCAGCCTCGGCGGACTTTCTGGAGAATCTCCGAAGCATGTACCGAGCGGTAGTGCCGTTTTGGCTCAGGCGTGCCGGCGCGAATTTGCGCGCGCGTTTCGCAAGGCGATGATGCCGATAGACCACAATGACCGTTGTTGACAACGGCGGCGGCCGTCTGCGGGAACGAGCGCGGTAGAGGCCGGACCCCAATCGCAAGTTTCAGACTTGGTAATAGATTGTCTCCTCCCACCGGCGTTATTCGATTTCATCTTGCATGCGCTAATCGATCCCATCCAGCACTGGGCGCCGAGCATATTACGGACAACAACGTTTTTCGAGAGCAGCCGGCGAATGCAAATTGGCTTCCTCTTCTAGAACAATTTGACGTCCTTTGCCGTCGAGAAAAGGCGCAGATGCGACTGGCCAGCCACCTGAGGTTGTGATCTGATGCCTCATCGATTAGGCTGTGGTCGATGAAAATAGGGGATATGGAATGGCCTTAGAGTCTGCAGCCAACGTCACAGAGATTTACAAGAAGCGCTTCATAGAAACTGGCCTCGCGAAACGGGACCGGGTATGGAAAACGCTTTGCAGCTCGTATTTCAACGATCTCGTAGTTGCGGATGGCTCTATCCTGGATCTCGCTTGCGGATATGGCGAGTTCATCAACAACATCAACGTTCGGGAAAAATACGCGGTTGATCTTAACCCGGACGCGGCGGAGCACCTTCTTCCCACGGTATCCTTCACGCCATCAATGGCTGATGATCTTGGCCACTTGCGAAGTGACTCGCTTGATCGCGCATTTACGTCAAATTTTCTTGAGCACCTTCCGGACAAAAAGGTTTGTGACGCTGTCCTCAAAGAAATTCTGCGGGTTCTAAAGCCCGGCGGGCGATTCATCATAATGGGCCCCAATATTCGCTACGCTTACAAAGAGTACTGGGACTTTTACGATCACTATCTGCCTCTCTCCGACGTGTCCCTAGCGGAAGGCCTCGCGATGAACGGTTACAAGATCGTTTCGGTAACAGATCGCTTTCTGCCCTTCACTATGGCAAATAAGCAGCCTACGCACGACCTGCTTATAAAAGCATACCTGCGTATGCCTTTCTTCTGGCGTTTCTTTGGAAAGCAATTTCTTGTAGTTGCCGAGAAGCCGTGACCGATCTTATCGATACTCTATTGGGCATCGATAAGCGACCAGTAAGACCATCCCCAGTCACACGCCGCGACGCATTCTGTACGCAGCTTCACTGATTGTGTGGCTTCGGGCAGCTCAATGCTCGCGGCGTGCTCTCCGCGATCCTGCTCTTCTGTAAGAGGTGTGAGACACCGTTTCAACAAGGGAATCAGAGAACGAAGAAGTTTCCACTTGAAGCATCTATCTGCGGGGCTATGGGCGCGCTTGTAACGATGATGAACAACCGCTTGCGCCGGTAGAAGCGGAGTTGCACGCGGTTGTTGGCAAGCTTTCCCAGTTCGGTGAATCGAGAAGCTCGAAGCCTGTGCGTCAGCCCGGCTACTCCAACGCCAGCTAATAGAATATGGGATAATGGCTCGTTGCTCACGTTCCGAGCTTAACTTTTCCGAACGGCCGGTGGGCCGTTCGTATTTCCCTAGAGGGAAAACAGCGCTCTTGATTTTATTGAGAAAAGTGGCGCGAGTGACGGGGCTCGAACCCGCGACCTCCGGCGTGACAGGCCGGCACTCTAACCAACTGAGCTACACCCGCGCACTTTCGTGCCGAACATTTCGTCCGGCGTGAGCGGTCGTTTAAGGGGTTCGCGGGGGTGTGTCAAGCACAACCGGACAGGAAAAATGCGAATGTGAAAAACTCTTCGCGGAAATCATAAAAGTGTCGCAACCCTCTTGCCAATATCGCGCTAAACGCATAAACGCTCCGTCCATACCCTGTGCGTAGGGCGATTAGCTCAGTTGGTAGAGCGCTTCGTTTACACCGAAGATGTCGGGAGTTCGAGTCTCTCATCGCCCACCATTCCATCTCCCAAAGCGTATCTGAGAGACAGGCGATCGCGACAGCGATGGCGGCTGATTTTATGCCGCTGCCAGCATTTCCTCTTTCTCTCGCGGCCCATCTGCGGCAACAATGGCTTCAACCTCCTTCCAAGAACGCTGAAACACGGGAACAGAACATGCCAGCCCTTCGCACCTTCAGAATCGCCGTTGCCTTCGCCGCCAGCCTGTTACCGTCCCTTGCCCATGCCCATGTGGGCCTCGGCGGTACAGGCGGATTTACGCACGGATTCGCCCATCCTTTAACCGGGCTCGACCATATCCTCGCCATGGTGCTCGTCGGCATCCTCGCCGTCCAGATGGGCGGGCGGGCGTTGTGGCTCCTGCCCCTTGCCTTTATCGGCATGATGAGCGCCGGCGCTGCGCTGGGCTTTGCCGGCGTTGGCATGCCGTTCGTCGAGGTCGGCATCGCAGCATCGGTAATCGTGCTCGGCGCCGCTGTTGCGTTTGAGGTCAAGCCGCCGGTCGCCGCTGCCGTTGCCTTCGCAGGGCTGTTTGCCACCTTCCACGGCCATGCGCATGGCGCGGAGATGCCGATGAATGTTGCCGGGTACGCCTACGGCGCCGGGTTCATCGCCGCCACCGCCATTCTTCACCTTGCAGGCATCACCATGGGTCTCGGGGTCGCCAAACTTGGCGAGCGCTTCGGTCCTAATCTGATGCGCATCGCCGGAGCGGTAGCCGCAGCGACGGGCTTCGGCATTCTCAGCGGAGCTATCTGAATTCAAACGCCGAATCAAAAAGGCCGGGCAATTGCTTGCCCGGCCTTTTGTTTTATACGTTCGCTTAGTGAGCGACCTGCGCTGCCGTTTCGTCCTCGACAGGCGCGGCCGGCACATGTGCAGGCTCGGTCCACTCGATCCGCTCCGGCTGACGGATCAGCGCGTGCTTGATCACCTCGTTGGCATGCGAGACCGGGATGATCTCCAGGCCGTTCTTCACATTGTCAGGTATCTCCACCAGGTCCTTGGCGTTATCCTGCGGGATCAGAACAGTCTTTATGCCACCGCGCAGCGCGGCAAGCAGCTTCTCCTTGAGGCCGCCGATCGGCAGGACCCTGCCCCGCAGCGTGATCTCGCCGGTCATGGCGATATCCTTGCGAACCGGAATGCCCGTCAGTATCGATACGATGGCCGTAACCATCGCGATGCCTGCCGAGGGTCCATCCTTCGGCGTTGCGCCTTCCGGCACGTGCACGTGGATGTCGCGGCGATCGAAGAGCGGCGGCTCGACGCCGAAATCAATTGCACGCGAGCGGACATAGGAAGCCGCTGCGGAAATCGATTCCTTCATCACATCGCGCAGGTTGCCCGTCACTGTCATGCGGCCCTTGCCGGGCATCATGACACCTTCGATGGTCAGCAATTCGCCGCCCACCTCAGTCCAGGCAAGACCTGTTACGACACCGACCTGGTCTTCGCCGTCGATCTGGCCGAAACGGAACTTCTCGACGCCGAGATACTCGTCGATGTTGCTTTCCGTAACCTTCACCGCCTTCTTCTTGGTCTTTAGAATTTCGGTGACGGCCTTGCGGGCGAGCTTCATCAGTTCACGTTCGAGACTGCGCACACCGGCTTCCCGCGTATAGTTGCGGATGATGGCGCGGATCGCACCCTCCGAAACCGAGAACTCCTTCGGCTGCAATGCATGATCGCGGATAGCCTTGGGCAACAGGTGCCGCTTGGCGATTTCCAGCTTCTCATCTTCCGTGTAGCCGGCAATACGGATGATCTCCATGCGGTCCATCAAGGGGCCTGGAATATTCAGCGTATTGGCCGTCGTCACGAACATCACATTCGACAGGTCGTACTCGACCTCGAGATAATGATCCATGAACGTCGAGTTCTGTTCCGGATCGAGCACCTCGAGCAGCGCAGAGGACGGATCGCCGCGGAAGTCCTGGCCCATCTTGTCGATCTCGTCGAGCAGGAAGAGCGGATTGGACTTCTTGGCCTTCTTCATCGACTGGATGACCTTGCCGGGCATCGAACCGATATAGGTACGGCGGTGACCGCGGATCTCGGCCTCGTCCCTCACGCCGCCGAGCGACATACGGATATATTCACGCCCCGTCGCCTTGGCGATCGAGCGGGCAAGCGAGGTCTTGCCGACGCCGGGAGGACCGACGAGGCAGAGGATCGGACCTTTGATCTTGGTCGAGCGCGCCTGCACGGCGAGGTACTCCACGATACGGTCCTTGACCTTGTCGAGCCCATAATGCTCGGCATCGAGGATCTCGTCGGCGAGGTTGAGATCGTTCTTGATCTTCGACTTCTTGCCCCACGGAATGGACAGCAGCCAGTCGAGATAGTTGCGAACGACGGTCGCCTCGGCGGACATCGGGCTCATCTGCCGCAGCTTCTTCAGCTCGGCATTGGCCTTCTCGCGCGCTTCCTTCGAAAGCTTGGTCTTCTTGATCCGGTCTTCCAGTTCGGCTGCCTCGTCGCGGCCGTCTTCGCCGTCGCCGAGTTCCTTCTGGATCGCCTTCATCTGTTCATTGAGATAGTATTCGCGCTGGGTCTTCTCCATCTGGCGCTTGACGCGCGAGCGGATGCGCTTTTCCACCTGCAGGACGGAGATTTCCGATTCCATGAACGACATGGCTTTCTCAAGCCGTGCGCGCACCGAAAGAATGGAAAGCATGTCCTGCTTTTCGGGAATCTTGATCGCCAGATGCGACGCGACCGTATCGGCAAGCTTCGAGTAATCCTCGATCTGTCCGGCGGCGCCGACGACTTCCGGCGAAATCTTCTTGTTGAGCTTGACGTAATTCTCGAAATCCGAGACGACCGAGCGCGCGAGCGCTTCGATCTCGACAGGATCTTCCTCGGGTTCGGCGAGCGTTACGGCAGTGGCTTCGTGATATTCCTCGCGATCGCTGAAACCGGTGATTTCGGCGCGGGCGATACCCTCGACGAGCACCTTGACCGTGCCATCCGGCAGTTTCAGAAGCTGCAGCACGTTGGCAATCGTGCCAACCGTGTAGATCGCGTCTGCCTGCGGATCATCATCCGCAGCGTTCTTCTGTGTGGCAAGCAGGATTTGCTTGTCGACGCCCATGACTTCCTCGAGCGCACGAATGGATTTTTCGCGGCCGACGAAGAGTGGAACGATCATGTGGGGGAAGACAACGATATCGCGCAACGGCAGAACGGCATAAAGCCCGCTCTGGCCACCCGCTGGTGTCTTCTTGCTTGCAACCGTCATTTCATGTCCTTTCTCAGGCCATCTGGCCAGATCGCCACGCCCGGGTACCCATGGGTTGCATGATCATTCCAAAAAGCGTCCACTTTCGGGGATCAGCATGAGCGGCGTACTACCGGTTGTGCGGCTTACCTCATTACTTGGAGTGGCGGCCCGCCTGTTTCAAGCATCCCGGCCCCAAGCACAGTCACAGAATCGTAATCTATCCTGCTCCTGCAAATTTCGGAGCGCAATCTTCCGCAAGGCAACAATTAGGGTGCGACGGTGTGATTATCGTGGAAATCATCCATATACGCCGTCTGTTCTTCATTGCCTTTCGAACAGCGCTCGATGGTGTCAACCAAACCTCATGCAACCTTTAGCGCAATTCAGCCGACATATAAAACAGAAAAGCTCCGCAGGTGTGCGGAGCCTTTCGCATTTGGAGGCCAATCTCTCCGCGATCAGGCGGAAACATTGCCTTTCTCTTCCTTGCGTTCGGCATAGATGTAGAGCGGGCGCGAATTGCCCTCCACCACATCGCCGGAGATGACGACTTCCTGGACACCGTCGAGCGTCGGCAATTCGTACATCGTGTCGAGCAGGATCTTCTCCATGATCGAACGCAGGCCGCGTGCGCCGGTCTTGCGGGCAATCGCCTTCTTGGCAATCGCCTTCAACGCGTCCTCGTGGAACGTCAGTTCGACGTTTTCCATGTCGAACAGGCGCTGATACTGCTTGACCAGGGCGTTCTTCGGTTCAGACAAAATCTGCACCAGAGCGACTTCATCAAGGTCCTCGAGGGTAGCGATGACCGGCAAGCGGCCCACGAATTCCGGAATGAGGCCAAACTTCAACAGGTCCTCCGGCTCGAGTTCGCGGAAAATCGCGCCGACGCGACGATCGTCCGGAGCCTTGACCGAGGCACTGAAGCCGATGGAGGTCTTTTCGCCGCGAGCCGAAATGATCTTGTCGAGACCAGCAAAGGCGCCGCCGCAGATGAACAGAATGTTCGTCGTGTCGACCTGCAGGAATTCCTGCTGCGGATGCTTGCGGCCGCCCTGCGGCGGGACGGAAGCAACCGTACCTTCCATGATCTTCAGCAAGGCTTGCTGCACACCCTCGCCCGACACGTCGCGGGTTATCGACGGATTGTCGGACTTGCGGCTGATCTTGTCGACCTCGTCGATATAGACGATGCCGCGCTGCGCCCGCTCGACATTATAGTCGGCAGATTGCAGCAGCTTGAGGATGATGTTCTCGACATCCTCGCCGACATAGCCCGCTTCCGTCAGCGTCGTCGCGTCCGCCATGGTGAATGGCACGTCGATGATGCGTGCAAGCGATTGAGCCAGGTAGGTCTTGCCGCAACCGGTCGGGCCAACCAGGAGGATGTTGGACTTCGCCAGTTCGACTTCATTGTTTTTCGATGCGTGCGCCAACCGCTTGTAATGGTTGTGCACAGCGACAGAGAGAACACGCTTGGCATGGCTCTGGCCGATGACATAATCATCGAGAACAGCCATGATTTCCTGCGGCGTCGGGACGCCTTCGCGGGATTTCACCATCGAGGATTTGTTTTCCTCGCGGATGATGTCCATGCACAATTCGACGCATTCATCGCAGATGAATACAGTCGGGCCCGCAATCAGCTTGCGAACTTCGTGCTGGCTCTTTCCGCAAAACGAGCAATAAAGCGTATTCTTGGAATCGCCGCCGCCGTTGCTGACTTTGCTCATTGCAGTTTCCTTTCAGTATCGGCCCCGCTCTCTCAGGACCGTCACTTCCAACCGACGGAAGTGAATAGACGTATGCAGATCGGGCTTCCTAACTCACAATGGCTTAACGTAACGTCTGTTGGCCTCTATGCAAGCCGGTTGTGTGGCAGAAAGTCCGCATCGGTGTCAAAAAATGTTCATTTCAGACCCCGATGCGGGATTTAGCCGGTTACTTTATCTCGCCTTCCAGAAGTTCGCGGGACTCAAGCACCTTGTCGATCAAGCCGAATTCAAGTGATTCCTGAGCCGTCATAAAATGGTCGCGGTCGAGCGTGCGCTCGATCGTCTCATAATCGCGGCCCGTGTGCTTCACGTAGATTTCATTGAGGCGGCGCTTCAGCTTGATGATGTCCTGGGCATGGCGCTCGATGTCGGAGGCCTGTCCCTGGAAACCGCCCGAAGGCTGGTGCAACATGATGCGGGCATTCGGCAAGGCAAAGCGCATGTCCTTTGCGCCTGCCGTCAGCAGGAGCGAGCCCATCGACGCGGCCTGACCGAAACAGAGCGTTGCCACGGCGGGGCGAATGAACTGCATCGTGTCATAGATCGCCATGCCGGAGGTGACGACGCCGCCCGGGGAGTTGATGTACATGTTGATTTCTTTTTTCGGATTTTCCGATTCAAGGAAAAGCAGCTGCGCGCAGATCAGCGTCGCCATGCCGTCCTCGATGGGTCCGGTAATGAAAATAATGCGTTCTTTCAGCAGGCGCGAGAAAATATCATAGGCCCGCTCGCCCCGATTGGTCTGTTCGACGACCATAGGCACGAGGTTCATAGCTGTTTCGATTGGATCTCTCATCGGTGGGCCTCAGCGTTTTGAGAATAATGGGGCATGCCCCAGATTCGTGGATGACACTTTCGATACATAGGGCTTCGCAACCCGTTTCCGCAAGATCCTCGCATGACCATGCCGGGCGGGGCGCCGGCCATCATGCCGCTTCCGCGCGCAGCCAGCGTTGCAGCAAGGGCAGGCTGCCATCGTCGAGCGAGCGGGCGACGCGCCTGCCGACAGCCGCACCAAACTTGTAGCCATGGCCGGAACAGGCTGAAACGACAAGGCATTTTCCGATTTCCGAAGCGAAGAAGCGCTCATCGGCGGTAAATGTATAAGCGCAGGTAACCACATCCACCACCCTGTACTCCGAAAGCCGCTTCATCGGCGGCGCGAAATGAGCGCGTATGGCCTCGCCCTCGCCCTCAGCCGCCACGCGGTCGAGATCAGCGTCGGGACTCTTGCGCTTGTGAAGCCCGGTCCCGAATTTGAGACCACCACCGCCGCTGGCGGGTATGATGTAGCCGTCAGTACCCCCGCCGACGTCGAGGACCACGGGCGAATTCTCCCATGCAGCTCGCAAGTCCGCAGGTGGGTCGAGATAGACAACGGCGGTGCGATAGGTTGTCAGGTTTGTTGCAAGCTCGGGGAAGAGTTTGGTGACCCAGGCGCCTGCGGTGACGATGACGCGATCCGCTTCGATGACTGTGCCATCGGCGAGGCGGACTGTGGCCAAATCCGTGTCGACCGAAACGACCCGGGCGTTTTCCACGACCCTTGCGCCTTTTTCGCGCAGCCAATGTGCCACATCCTTTGCGATTTTTCGGCAATGAAGCGCGCCGCCCTCCGGCGAGAAGAACGCGTAGCGGAACGTGCCTTCCTCAAGATAGGCGTAGCGCTCAACGGCATCCCTGGGCTCATAGATTTCGAGCGGATAGCCTCCATGCTCAAGCCCTTCACGATATTCATCCGTGTCGTCGCCTGCCTCCCGCGATACGCAAATGAAACCGCGCGGATCAAGGTGGCTCATTCCAATGTCGTGCCAAAGCTCGTCCCAGGCCTCGTAGGCTTCGGAGATGGCGTCGGCATATCCGCCGGCCTTGCCATAGGCGCGGCGTATGATGCGGTGGTGATCGCCCGAGGCGGCGAGCGGATTGGGGATCGGGCCCTGTTCAAGGAGCGTGACCAGATGGCCGGCCTTGGTCAGGGACCAAGCCGTCGACAATCCGGCGATGCCAGCGCCGACAATGGTGATTTTCATGGTGGGATTCCTGTATCAGTCTTGGGGGCTGAAATATGAAACGATATGTAGTGAATGCTCAACCCCTGATCACGCATGGAAAATGCCAATGAGCCTCCCCGCATCGTTTCGCCACGATTCCGAACGCCGCCATCTGCAGCTCGATCCGCTGGACGCGAGCTTCTTTCAGGACCCCTACCCGACCTATGCACACCTCCATGCGACAGGTTCCAGTTTCTTCTGGGAAAACTACGGATTCTGGTGCTTCATCGGCTACGACGCCGTCAACCGGCTGTTGCGTGATCGGCGTTTCGGCCGGGAAAAGCGGCACAGCGATGCCGATTCGCAAGGCAGAGCCGGCGACCGCTCGCATCTGATTGATTTCGATCACATCGAGAAGTTCTCGATGCTTGAACTCGAGCCGCCGGTCCATACGCGGTTGCGCACGCTGGTCAATCGCGCTTTCGTTTCGCGCCAGGTCGAGCGGCTGCGCCCGCGCATCGAAGCGCTGGCAAACGATCTGATCGACAAGTTCGAGCCAAGAGGCCAAGCCGACCTGATCGCGGAATTTGCCACGCCTATTCCCGTGACTGTTATCGCGGAAATGCTTGGCGTGCCGACGCAAGCCGCGCCGCAACTTCTGGATTGGTCACACCGCATCGTTGCGATGTACATGCATGGCCGAACCCGTCAGTCGGAAGAAAGCGCGAACGCCGCCGCGGCGGAATTCTCGCAATTTCTGCGCGACTATGCCGACAAGCGCCGGTCAGAACCCGCCGACGACCTGTTGAGCCTCTTGCTTGCCGCGGAGGCAGACGGCGCAAAGCTGACGGAAGACGAACTCATCACAACGGCCATCCTGCTTCTCAACGCCGGCCATGAGGCAACAGTGCACCAGACCGGTAATGCGGTTAAGACCATCCTTGAAAGCGGTACAAATCCCGCAAGCCTTCTGGCCGATGCGGATACCACGGCCAAAACCGTGGAGGAATGCATCAGGTATGACGCACCGCTCCACATGTTTACCCGCTATGCCTATGAGGCGATCGATCTCGGGGATGGCATCAAGCTCGAGCCCGGCGACCAGATCGGATTGATGCTCGGCGCTGCCAATCGCGACCCGCTGGTCTTTCAATCGCCCGAGATTTTCCGGCCCGACCGCACGGACCAGAAAAATCTCTCGTTTGGCGCAGGCATTCACTTCTGCATCGGCACGCCGCTGGCGCGGCTTGAACTGCAGGTGGCGCTCAAGGTGCTCTTCGACCGGCTACCCAATCTGAAGCTTTGCGACGTGCCGCGCTATCGCAACACCTACCATTTTCACGGCCTCGAACGGCTCGACGTCTCCTGGTAATCAAAGCCTGATCACATATTCCTTGCGCGTCGTCTCCAGGACTTCCCACGTTCCGCGAAATCCTGGGCGCAGCACGAAGCTATCTCCGGCACCGAGGTGATGCGGGTCGCCACCTTCCTCGGTGACAATGGAGCGGCCTGAAAGGATGTGGCAAAACTCCCACTCGTCATAGACGATCTGCCATTTGCCCGGCGTTGCCTCCCAGATGCCGGCATAGAGGCCGCCATCCGCCTCCTCGGCGTTCCAGGTGCGGAATTGCGGGTTACCCGAAACGACCCGGTCCGCCGCAGGGGCGCCAAGTTCCGGCTCGCTTCCGTCAATGCCTATTTTAACGAAGTGCCCCATCAGCCTGCCTTGCTCAATGCCTGTTCGAGATCGGTGATGATATCTTCAACGCTTTCAATGCCGATGGAAAGCCGCACCACGTCAGGCCCAGCCCCTGCCGCGACTTTCTGTTCGTCGCTGAGCTGGCGGTGGGTGGTGGACGCGGGATGGATGACCAGCGATCGCGTATCGCCAATATTGGCAAGGTGCGAGAAGAGTTGCAGCGCCTCGACGAATTTCACGCCGGCATCGTAACCGCCGCGCAGGCCGAAGGTAAAAACGGAACCCGCGCCTTTAGGCGCATATTTCTGTTGCAATGCGTGATAGGCATCCTCGGGCAGGCCCGCATAGCTGACCCACGCAACCCCCTCCTGCCTTTGCAACCATGTGGCGACCGTCAGGGCATTTTCGGCATGGCGCTGCATGCGCAGCGGCAAGGTCTCAATGCCGGTGAGAATCTGGAACGCATTGAACGGCGAAAGAGCCGGTCCGAGGTCGCGCAGGCCAAGAACGCGGCAAGCAATGGCGAAGGCAAAATTGCCGAAGGTTTCGTGGAGGACGGCGCCGTTATATTCAGGTCGTGGCTCCGACAGCAGGGGATAATTGCCGGATTTCGACCAGTCGAAGGTGCCGCAATCGACGATGATCCCACCCATGGAATTGCCATGGCCGCCGAGAAACTTGGTGGCGGAATGAACAATGATATCGGCGCCATGCTCGATCGGCCGGATGAGATAGGGCGACGCGAGCGTGTTGTCGACGATGAGCGGGATGCCGCGGCGATGGGCTATCTCGGCGATGGCCGCAATATCCGTAATAATCCCGCCCGGATTGGCGATGCTTTCGATGAACACCGCCCGTGTACGATCATCGATCTGCGCTTCGAACGAGGCGGGATCGTCGCCCTCCGCCCAGCGCACCTGCCAGCCAAATGATTTGAAAGACTGGCCGAACTGGTTGATCGAGCCGCCATAAAGCTTGTTCGAGGCAACGAAATTGTCGCCCGGCTGAAGAAGAGTATGGAAGACTAGAAGCTGCGCCGCATGACCGGAGGCGACGCTCAGCGCGGCGGTGCCACCCTCAAGCGCTGCGACCCGTTCTTCCAGCACCGCATTGGTCGGGTTGGTGATGCGCGAGTAGATATTTCCGAAAGCCTTCAGCCCGAACAGCGACGCTGCATGGTCAGCATCCTCGAAGACGAACGCGGTCGTCTGATAGATCGGCGTCGCGCGTGCGCCCGTCGCAGGATCGGGCTTGGCGCCAGCGTGAACGGCAAGTGTTTCTATTCCGGGTGCGCGATGCGCCATGGTATTCCTCCTGTCGGGATAATCGGGCAAATTATGGAATGACGACGCTGGAGCCTACAGCGCATATTTGCAAAGCAACACCGACCAATTTCAGCCCAAGCTTGAGATTCCAATGCCTTGGACAATGGTTTCGGTGAAATCGAACCGGCGGCTCACCCCTGATCGAGGCCGAGCAATGCATACTCTATGGCCGGGCAGCGATCCATTACCACAGTCAGACCAGCCGTTTCGGCCTTGCGCGCCGCACCCTCGTCGCGCACCCCAACCTGCGCCCAGAAGATTCTCGGGCGCTGCTTCAGCGCCAGGACCTCATCGACGAGAGCGGGGAGCGCCGCCGAATTGCGGAACACATCGACCATGTCGAATGGCTCGGGAATATCGGCAAGGCGGGCGTAGACGGTTTGGCCATGAATCTGCTTGCCCTTGTGCCCGGGATTGACCGGAAACACCTTGTAACCCTTGGCAAGGAGGAATTGCATCACGGTGTTGCTGGGGCGCGACTCATTTGGAGACGCGCCAACAAGGGCTATGGTCTTGACCGAAGTCAGGATGCGGCGAATGAAACTGTCGGAATAGTGGTTGTGGTCCATGAGGGTTACTCACCTTTCCACTCGGGCGAACGCTTCTCGATAAAAGCATTGATACCCTCTTCTGCGCCTCGCGCCAGCATATTCTCCACCATGATAGCTGCCGCATAGTCATAGGCTTCGGTCAGCCCCATTTCGAGCTGACGGTAAAATGCCTCCTTGCCGATCTTCACGGTCAAAGGCGATTTTGCTGCAATACTTTGCGCATATTTTCTGACAATCTGATTGAGGTACTCCTGCGGCACGACGCGATTGACGACGCCGAACTCGCGCGCCGTCGACGCATCGATGGTTTCACCTGTGAGCAACATTTCCATCGCCTGCTTGCGTGAGACATTGCGTGAGAGGGCGACCATGGGCGTGGAACAGAAGAGCCCGATATTGACGCCTGGAGTGCAGAATGTCGATTTGTCGGAACAGATCGCCAGATCGCACGATGCGACGAGTTGGCACCCCGCCGCGGTCGCAAGCCCATCGACAGACGCGATGACCGGGCGCGGATGACGGACGATTTCCTGCATCAGTTCTGCACAGAGGCGCATCGTGGCGTCAAAGAAGGCGCGGCCGCGATCTTCGTCACTCCGATGCGCGGTCATTTCCTTTAGATCGTGCCCGGCGGAAAAAAGCTTGAGGCCGGACCGGAGGATGATCACACGCACACGATCGTCCTCGCGCGCAGATCGCAACAGGTCCAGCAACATCTGCATCATGGCAAGCGAAAGCCCGTTTGCCGGAGGATTTTGCAAAGTCAGCTGCAGAATGCCGTCCGACAGTTCCGACGCGATCATGGGCTCTTCCTTGCGGATAGCGTGAATTTCTCCCATCGAACTCCTCTTGGATTATTGGCCGGGCGGTGCCCAAAGATCATAGAACGGCTTCAGCGTTCGCAGATGGCGCTGGACGATTGCAAGGTTCTCCGGCGTGGGCATCGCGCTTTCCACGCGCGCAAGACCCGCCTTCAAGCCGTTGATCATATCAGCCTTTTCCTGATCGTTAAGATTGGTCATGGCAGGAATGGCGTCAATCGCCTTTTCAACTTCAAGGCGCGGATCGGGATTGGTCGCCCAATGATAGGTCACCATGATCGTGTTGGTGGTGTTTACCCAGTCGGTAAAGTTGGTGAAGCCGAATTCGGCCGCTGTTTCATCTAGCGCCGCCTGGCGCTGGGCCGCCTCACCCTGCCCGTTTACCTCCCTCGCGCGGGCGGCAACCGGCGCGAAACCATAAAGAAAGCGCGTGATTATGTCTTCCGTCAGCGCAACGGGACGCTCCGGCAGGCTGAAAGGCTCGATCGCCTGCATGGGCGGCGGCGGTGTTTGAGTAGCGATCACCCCGACATAGACGAGTGCGGCGATGCACGATGCAACAACTAATCCCGGCGGTTTCATGCGCTCATCCTTGTCAAGACGATGCAGTTGCTTAGTTTGAAAATAGCAGCGAAATGCTAAAGAAAACAATCGGGAGGGCTATTGTGGCACCGTTGATGGACGTCGAAGCGCTGACATCGTTTCTGGAACGTGAATTTCCGCAGGTAAATGCCGACGGTATGACATTCATCGTTACCGACGCAGGTGAGGGCTTCGCCTCGATGCGCCTCGATCCGAAGGACCGCCATCTGCGGCCCGGCGGAACGGTGTCGGGGCCGACACTTTTCGCCCTCGCCGATCTTACGGCCTATGTAGCGATCCTCGCGCAGATCGGTCCGGTAGCGCTCGCTGTCACGATCAATCTCAACATCAATTTCCTGCGCAAGCCGGAACTTGGCGCAATCGACGCCACGGCACGCGTGCTGAAGCTTGGCAAACGTCTAGCTGTCGTCGATATCTCCATGACAAGCGCAGTGAGCGGCGAACTCGTCGCCCACGCCACATCGACCTATTCTATTCCACCTGAATAACGGATTGGCGCATGCCTACGACGGGCAAGCAGCGCCCGTCTCGACCCAGGCGCGGATCAACTCGCCGAATTCGGCCTGCGTCCCCGGCACAGGCTCGCGTCCCTCGCCTGGTTGCCAGCCCCATCCGACAAGATCGTCATGGGCCATATGCTCGACGATCTGATCGAGAGTCTTGCCGCCATTGCGCTGCGGATCCTTGATCTGGCTGCAAATTTGACCGAGCGACTTGCCCTCCCAGGCCATTTCGATGGGCGCCAGGTGCCAGTTGCCATTACCGGGGATGCTCTTGATGGTTTCGGCCTGCCCTACAACCTTGACGTTTTCCGGGCCATGGCAGGTGCTGCACATCATGCCGGGGACGCCCATGCCCGCCTCGCCGCGCGTGACCGGCGGCTGGTGCACATGCATCGACATCGACTGCAGCGGCCTGTCGGTCGCCGGATGGCAGTTCACGCAGCGCGGATGCTGGATCACCTTGCCGGCCTCTTCGAAGAGCGCCACCGAGCGCTGATTTTCATCAGCAATAGCCTGAAAGGCAGATGCCGGTTTCAGGGCGTTCACCGGATTATCCTGCGCCATCGAGATGTTCGAGACGGCAAGGGCGGCATTGATGGCAACCGCCACGGAGACGTAAGCGAGGTTCCTGTTCATGGCGCCCCCCTCAAACCGAGCCGATACTGACGATCGGCAGCCGACGCACGGCGCCATGGCCGAGGCGGCGCCAAGCGTTGGCGATGGCCGGCCCAACAGGCGGAACCCCGGGTTCGCCAACGCCAGTCGGTTTTTCGCTTGAAGATATGATCGCAACCTCCACCGCGGGCATCTCGTTGATGCGCAATGAACGGTAATCGTGGAAGTTGGACTGCACGATCTTCCCGCCTTGGCCGAGTGTGACGGCGTCGAAAAGAACCGCGCCGACGCCATAGCCGATGCCGCCCTCCATCTGCGCCTTGATGACGTTGGGATTGATTGCCACACCGCAATCGACGGCGCACCAGACCTTGTGAACCCGCGGCGCGCCATCATCGCCGGTCGACACTTCGACGATCTGCGCGACATAGGTGCCGAAGCTCTTGACCACCGCAACACCGCGCTGGCGCCCATCAGGCACGGCGGAACCCCAGTCGGCCATTTCGGCAACCTTCTTCAAGGTCTCCATATGGCGCGGCTCCTTGCTCAGGAGCGCCAGCCGTCCCTCGACCGGATCCTTGCCCACCTTCTGCAGTAGCTCGTCCATGAAGGTTTCGACCGCAAAGCCCGTGTGCGTATGACCGACCGACCGCCACCAAAGCGGCGGCACGGCAAGGGACACATTGTGCGAGATGACGCGCAGGTTCGGTATGACATAGGGCAGGTTGGCCGCTCCTTCCACGGAGGTTTCGTCGAGGTCGGCCTTGGCCATTATGGATTGGCCGACGATTGTCTGATCCCAACCGACAACATTGCCGTTCGCGTCGATCGCTCCGCGCATCCTGTGCATGTACATCGGCCGATAGAACCCGCCGCGAATATCGTCTTCGCGCGTCCACATATGTTTCATCGGCCGCTTGCCGTCGGTCGCCGCGAAGACCGCCGCCGCTTCGGCGATATAGGGCGAACCAAATTGCGCCTTGCGACCGAAGCTTCCGCCGGCGAGTTGCGTGTTGACCCGCACCTTCTCAGGATCGAGGCCGAGCACCTGCGCGGTGACCTTCTTGTCCATTGTGGGGAACTGCGCGCCGTTAAAGACATCGACCGATCCATCTGCCGCCTTGATGAATACCGCATCGAGCGGTTCCATCGGCGCGTGCGCGAGGAATGGAAAGACAATATCGGCTTCAAGCGTCTGCACGCCATTGCCGCTGAACGACTTTTCAACGTCACCGGTGTTGGCGGCTTCATGCCCATCGGTACCGAACAGCTTGGCGAAATCGGCGGCGAGCTGGTCGCTTGAACGCGTTTCGGCCTTCGACAGGTCCCACTCGACCGTGAGCGCGTCGCGGCCCTTCAGGGCGGAAAATGTGTTCTCGGCATAGACCGCGACGCCCTGCGGGATCGTCTTGACGTCAAGGACGCCAGGGATCTTGCGCGCTGCCGCGTCATCCACCGACTTGACGGTCGCACCGAAATGGTCCGGATGGGCGACGACAGCATAGAGCATGTTGTCGGCGGTAATATCGAGGGTGAACACAGCCGTGCCATTGGTTTTGCTTACCGTGTCGAGCTTCGGCAATTCCTGGCCGATAAGCACGAAGTCCTTGGGGTCCTTCAGTTTCGGCTCAGCGGGAGGGGTCTGCGTGGCAGCCTTGTCGGCAAATGCGCCAAAGCCGCTTTCCTTGCCGGACCCCGCATGTTTGATGCGGCCCTTTTCAACCGTGATCTCGACTGCGGGAACACCCCACTCGGCAGCCGCCGCCGCAACCAGCATGGCACGCGCCGTTGCGCCCGCCTTGCGCAATTGGTCATAGGAATTGGCGATCGACGTCGAGCCGCCTGTGCCCTGCAGGCCAAATGCCAGATTGCCGTAGATCTTGTCGTCGGCCGGTGAATGAACCGCGCGCATCTGGCTCCAGGCCGCATCGAGCTCCTCGGCGACGATGGTCGAAAGCCCGGTAAAAGGTCCCTGACCGAACTCGATGTGTTTGGAGAGCACGGTAACGGTGTCGTCGGTGCCGATCTTTATGAAGGCGTTGATCTGGGAAATGCTCTTGTCGCCTCCCGCCTGTACGCCCTCTAGCGCGGAGGCGCTGAAGACTTTCGGCGCGAGTGTGAATCCGATGACGAGGCCAGCGCCGGCGAGAAAGGAACGGCGCGTCGTTGTGAGAGCATTGAAGGTCATGGCTCAGCCCTCCATCGTGTCGGCGGCGTTGTGGATGGCCTGCCTGATGCGGTGATAGGTGGCACAGCGGCAGATGTTGCCGGCCATCGCACCGTCGATATCCTCGTCAGTGGGCTTCGGCGTCAACTGCAAGAGCGACACGGCCGACATGATCTGGCCTGACTGGCAATAGCCGCATTGGGGAACGTCTATCGCTATCCATGCCTTGCGAACCGCCTCCGCTTCCTTGCCCTCGATGCCTTCGATGGTGATGACCTCCGATCCATCGACCGTCGAGATCGGCGTAATGCAGCTGCGCCGGGTCGATCCGTCGAGATGGACTGTGCAAGCGCCGCACTGGGCGATGCCACAACCGTATTTTGTGCCTGTCAGTTTTTCGAAATCGCGCAGGACCCAGAGCAGCGGGGTATCGGGATCCCCGTCGAAAGTCCGTTCCTGTCCATTTAGCTTGAAGGTAATCATGGTCGAACTCCGCATCTGGCTTGCAACGCTTGTGCTTGCTTGAGTTGGTGTCTTCGTGGAGCTAAAGGCATAACATGATTTTTTTCGCCTGCGCCACGCGATGTCATCACCTCACGCCATCGTGAGAGTGCTGCGTCCAGGGCGGGATCAATCTGCCTGCAGCCTTGCTCGTTTGTCCGGCCTGATCCGGGGCTAAACGTTCGTAGCGCGTGGAAGTTGCGCCGCTCATGCTGAACTTTTAGGATCCGATGATCGGGAAACAGTCGATGCACGAGTTCGCGGAAAAATCATCAAGAAGAGTGGGATGGGGCGCCCCCCTTTCCGCGATCGTGCATATAGGTGTGATCCTGTTGCTGGTGCTGGGATTCCCTATGCCTTCGCCGGTCACAACGCCCCCGCAGGAGGTAGACGTGACACTTGTGCCGCCTCCGCCGCCACCGGCACCGCCGCCCCCCAAGCCCCAGGAGAAGCCTCCTGAAATGGCCAAACCCGCCAAACTGGTCCAGGTGTTCGAATCTGCTGCCGCAAAGAAGGACCAGAACGTGAAGGAACCGCAGCCGGCGCCGTCAGCGCCGAGCGATCCTGTCGAAGACCCGACTGACAAGCCTGCGGAACCGGAAAACAAGGCCGCTGCGGGTGGAAAGCCGACTGAGGCCGCGCCGAGCGCACCGGACCGGACAAGCCCGGACGGACTTGCTGCCGCCGATGCCAAGGCAGCCGAGGCGAATGCTGCTGCCGCGCCGAATCCAGCTCCGGCTCCAACTGCGTCTACCGTCTCAAAACCGGATGAAAGCAAGAAACCGGCTGTGGCCAAGCCCGCATCGCGGCGCGGCAAACTTGTGGTGGCGCGCGAACTCTACTCCGCCGGGGCGCTGTTCAACCCGCGCGTCATGCAAGCGCTCGGACGGTTACCGCCGCGGCAGCGCATGAAGCAGGTGTGCATGTATGAGGCGATGGAACAAATCCGCCGGCAGAGGCCCGGATCGGACATACTTGTTCCGTTCGGCGGGAGCGGAAGCAGCTATACGACCACGACACTCGATGCCATCGGTGGTGCGTTCCGCAACGGTTCGAACTGGTACGAGTTCGACTTCCATTGCAAAGTCGATAATGACGGAACGAAGGTGGTCGCGTTCAGCTATGCGATGGGTGGCCTCGTGCCGAAAAGCGAATGGGTCAGGCGGCAGTTTCCTCTAGATTAGATCCCGATGATCGCGCCCCGCACGCACCGTTACTGTTACGTACTTGTTCCGACAGCGTAACCTGGTGAAAGTCGCCACATTTCAGTCGATCAATTTCCATCTGGAGAACAACGATGTCGATGTCATTGGATCAAGCAGCCGAAGTCTATCGGGAAGCCATGCGGGCGACCGTCAAGCGGTACTCCCTGTGGTATCTGATCGAAGGAATATTGCTCGTCGTTGCGGGCGTTCTGGCGATCATCTATCCGGTGTTCTCATCCGTCGCGGTTATTCTGTTGCTTGGCTGGCTGCTTATTTTCAGCGGCATCCTGCAATGCATAGGGCTGTTCTATGCCCGCCATGTCCCGAATTTCTGGCTGCAACTCATTTCCGTCTTCCTTGCCGTGCTGATCGGTTTCCTGTTCCTGCGCGATCCGGCGCAAGGTCTCGTCACCGTGACGCTGCTGCTTATCGTCTTCTTCATGATCGAAGGCATATCGAAGGTTGTCTTCTCCCTGACGATCCGGCCGTTCCCGCATTGGGGTTGGGTTCTCGTCAGCGGCATCATCGGCATTCTTCTGTCGCTGTTCCTGCTGATAAGCCTGCCGGTTACAGCGCTCTGGCTCATCGGTTTGCTACTCGGCATCCAGTTGATCAGCGTCGGCGGGGCGCTGGCGCAGCTCGCCTGGAAAGTACGCCATAGTTGAGGCGATTTCTCAGTTGTCGCGATCGTCGGGCGGGCACGGCCATCCCGACGGCGGGTTGAGGCCGGCAGGCAATGTGGTTTTGGCGTCACCGCAGGCGAGTTCGATCTGTCCCTGTTCCAGCCCCTGCGCCGCCGAGAGATCGAGCCCCTCGATCCGCGTCAGATACATGAAGGCATGGTCGAAGATGATCGGCCCTTCAAATGTCGCATGACTGAGGTCTGCCCGGGACAGATTGGCTAGCGAGAAACGTACGCCGGTCAGGACGGCGTCATCGAAATCGGCGCGTCCAAGCTCGGCTTTTTCGAAATTCGCTCCCGTCAGCTTGGCCTTTGCAAACCCGGATCGTTGCAGTTCCGCACTGGCGAAGTTGGCGCCTTCAGCGGATATGCCGGTAAAATTGCTGCGGTAGGCCTCGACCTTGGAGAAGTTGGCCTTCTCGGCTGCGGCACCGGCCAGCGAAGCCCGCACCAGTGTCGCCTTTTCCAGGTTTGCCGATTTGAGGTTGGAGTTGCTGAGGTCGGTAGAGGCAAAATCGGTGCTGAAGAGCTTGGCACCTTCGAGTTCGCTGCCGGGAATCATGATGTTGCGCTTGGTGCAATCGGTCCAGTCCAAACCCGGCGCCGCGGTGGAACCGCAATCTGCCGCCAACGCAGGTCCCAGCGGCAATATAGTGCAACCCGTCAACATGCAGGCGGCGAGGAACGCGCTCTGCCGCTTTACCGGAGCTGAGACTTCCATCACCACTTCCTTTGAGACGCTCATACCGCACTCCGATTCTGTCACGCCATGGCAGCCAAGATAGCGCAGCGCATTGCCGAAACCAATTAATCCAACAGGCAAAAATACATTAGCGCCAGCTCACGCGTATGCTGCTAGGGCACTACCGCATCGAGTTCCGGCAAAAGGACAACGCTTTCCTGCTCGTTTGGATCCGTGCGCGCAATAATTGCCGTGCAAGGCGTGTTGCTGAGATTGGCCGGCAGATGCGGCACGCCTGGAGGAATATAGAAAAGCTCGCCCGCATGGACGATAATGTGTTCCTTGAGCCCTTCGCCGTACCAGGTATGCGCCTCGCCCGACAGCATATAGATTGCCGTTTCGTGGGACTCGTGCATGTGCGCCTTGGCCCTCGCGCCAGGAGGGATTGTCAATATATGCATGCAAATCCCCGTCGATCCGACCGTCTCGGCGGCTATTCCTTCAAAGTAATTCAGTCCCTGCTTGCCGCCGTAGGTGTGATGCGGTTTGACCAGCCGGCACGTCGGTTTAGATTTTACGTCCATCATCGCCTCCAAGAGAGGTAAGGGAAAGTCATGCACGTTTTAACCGCCAGCATAGCATGCAATGGCAGGGAAACCGCTGTGAAAACTACCGTGGTTCACCCTCACGGGTGATGCGGCGAACCAGCGGTTCGATCAGTATCCATCCGCAAGCCAATGATTCGTCTTACTCATTATGCGTGCCCTGCGTCAGACCCTCGGTTGAATGTCAGGAGAACTGCATGCCGGACAGACACGAATTCTATCGTATCGAGATTTGCGGTCGCACATTCACCGGTACCGTCCACGCTGACGGTCCATACCTCAAACTGCTCGAGAGCCGCACCTTTGGTTATGGCGCCCCGCTGCGCTCGCATCTGGTGCTGTCGAAGGTCCCCGGCAGGCGCTACTACGCCATCTGCAGAAATTCCGAACCGCTCATATCGCTTCCCCTCTTCCTCGATGAGGATGTGGAGCTGCTTGCCAGGGAATTCGGCATACCGATCGATGACAGATCCCGGCACTATTCATTTGAACGCAGCCCGGCCTCACGAGCGCTGAAGCAATGGTCGTTGCAACACCCTGAGATCGCTCGCGCCTGTTCAGGCCTGACATCGCTCGTCCCTCGCTGGTACCAGGCAGGGCGTCGCCGCCTTGCATCACTTTGACGGCGGGAAAATAACCTTCCAGTCGTTCTTCATGCTCACGACCTGCCAGCCCTTTGCGACTGCTTCATCCCAGCCTTTGTCGAACTTCGCCAACTTGTCGGTGCGGTCATAGGCATATTCGCGCTCGGCGTCGTCATGATGGATATAGACCGCCAGCCTCGCACCGCTCCCTGCGGTCGTATATTCAAGCATTTCCCGGTCGCCGTCGGAGTTGCCGATGGCCATGATTGGCCAGCGTCCGATGAAGCGATTGATCCCCACGGGCTTGCCGGGACCGTCATCGATGAATTCGACCTTTGGTTCCTTCATCAGCTCAGGCTTCCCGTCGGCCCCAAGCTGATATTTGACGACACCGGAAGAACCGATCACCTGCTCAGGCGGCACGCCGTAGATCTTGTCGGCAAAGACGCGCATGAACTCCACCCCTCCGCCCGACACGATGAAGGTGCGGAAACCATTGTCACGCAGATAGGCGAGCAATTCGAGTTGCGGCTGGTAGACGAGTTCACCGTAGGGCTTTTGACGGACCGGATGTTTTGCCGTAGCAAACCAGTCGGCGACCGTCTTTGAAAATGCCTCTGTACTCATACCGGCGTGGGTCGCCGCCATGATTTCGAGCATGCCTTTCATGCCGGAGGCCTCGACCCCGGCGAGATCGTTGGCAAGCACGGACTTAAAGGGCTCCGTGTCCTTCCACTCGGGATGCTCCGGCGCAAGACGCTTGACTTCGTCCAAGGCAAAGAAAAGTTCAAAAGGCACAGGCTTTTCTGCCCATAGCGTGCCGTCATTGTCGAAGACGGCGATACGGTCGACGGGTGCCACGAAATCGGCCGAACCATCGGTCGTGACGCGCTTGACGAAATCGACGATGGCTGTGCGGTTCGGCCCATCGTTCCACGACGGCAGGGGGTCGGATTGTGCAAGCGCTGAACCCGCGTTGAGGAGCACAAAGACGAAAAGAATTGCCCAAACCCTGGCGAGCCCAGGAACGCGAACCCATCCCGATTTTGTGAAATTTCCCACGGCGACCCCTCCCGGCAACAGGTAACTTTCACTCATAAACGCTCGCGCCCGGCACAACTGGAAGTACGTTACTGTTACAATAGGAGCAGCGCCTTTCGGGTGAAGCAAAAGCCTAATCCTTGTCCGGTGGGTATCGCCGTGATAATTTATCGTCATTCCGCTCAAGAGAATTCGAGATAGGGCGGAGGATGTGGGATGAAGATTCTTTATGGTTCCGTTCTAGGTATCCTGCTTGGGATCACGGCCGCATGGGCGGGTCCGCTGCATGATGCTGCCAGGGACGGGGATGTCGCTCGCGCGAAACAACTGATCGACCAGGGCGCAAAGGTGGGCGAACCCGATGAAACGGGCGAACCGCCATTGCTCATTGCCGCATTGAATGGTCGCAAGGATGTGGTCGTGCTATTGTTGGAACGTGGTTCCGATATCGAGATCCGTAACAAGGGCGGCCTGACCGCTTTGCACGCTGCTGCCTATGGCGGCCATCTCGACGTGGTGGAATTGCTCGTTTCGAAGGGCGCTGCAGTCAACGACCAGAAGAACTTTTATCACATGTCGCCCCTGCATGCCGCCTCCGAGGAGGGCCATGCAGATATCGTTGCATTTCTCCTGGCGAACAAAGCCGAGGTCGAGGCAACGGAACGGAATGGCTACACGCCTCTAAGCCAGGCGGGCTGGCGTGAGCATTGGGATGCAGCCGACCTTTTGATCAAGGCGGGTGCTGTCTGCCAGAAGGCCGACCTTGTCGGCGAGCGGCTTTACGACGAATGCACCAAGCGCAAATAGCGCGGCGACGTTGCGGGCCGTCCAGATTCATGAATTGGAGGATTGGAATGTCACATCACAGGCGGAGATACGCGATCGCGTTGGCAGCGGCCATTGGCATGCTTTCGTTCGCACAGCCCGTTGTGGCCGAGGAATTCGTCAATACCGGATATTTCGGAGACGTGGCGATAAAAGGGTACGACCCGGTCGCCTATTTCACCCAGCATGACGCCGTGCAAGGCAACCCGCAATATTCATACCATTGGCTGGGCGCGACCTGGCAATTTGCCAACGCCGAAAACCGCGATCTGTTCAAGGCGGATCCCGGCAAATACGCCCCGCAGTATGGCGGCTATTGCGCTGACGGCGTTTCCTTCGGCACGGTAACGACCAACATCGATCCGAAGGCATGGCGCATAATCGAGGGCAAGCTTTACATCAGCTACGACCCCGGTACGGCAGAGGGTTTCGAGAAAAGCCCGACCAAGCTTACCGACTCGCAAAAGCACTGGTCGGAGGTCGAGCAGACACTTGTCTCTGAAAAGCAGGACAAGAATTGGGAAGCTCCAGCCAACTAGAGCCTTGGCTATAAGGGCGCCACGGAAAAATACTTCAAGGATTGCGGCGTGACCTGGATATAATCCAAGTCGCGCTCGTCCGTTGTCGTATTGCGGTAGACATAACCGCAGACAGTGCGGTCGCGAAAATACCCCGGGTATTTTTCGCAAAGCCGGTTGCCCTGGATTTCAACTGCGCCCGTGATGTTGGTATTGGCGCTCCGATAGGCGGTATTGCCTGCACTGTCGAAAAACTGGACGAACTGCGTACCGTTCCGGTGCTTGCCTGCCCATTTCTTGTTGTTGACCAGGTCGTTCAACTGGGATTCGCTCAATTGGTCGGCCTGATTTCCCTGGAAATCGAAGGGCCATTGCGGCACCCGCGCGGCCTTCAAGCCGGCAAGATGGTAGTCCAGATCCTCCTTCTGCCAGTAATCATAGAGATAGCTGTAATAGGTCAGGTTGGCGTCCGGGAAGAGCGCCATCAACTTCGCCTTTTCTTCGGCCGCCGGCGTCAGCTTCCCCTCATCGACGTAGGCGGCGGCGAGATACTCGCGCGCCGGCTCCGCCCGGGGAAGAGAATCGCGCGCCGCCTCAAGCAAGGGGATCGCGCGCTCGTTCTCGCGCGAGGTGTAGTAGACAATCCCTGCAAGCAGTTTGAAGCTGGGTTCCGGCGACGGGTCGAGCCGCAGCGCGCGGTCCATTTCCGTCACCGCCTGCCCGCGGCTGCCGGTTTGCGCAAGAATGAGAGCAAGGTTTGCCACAGCTTCGGGGTCATTGGGCTGGGTTGCGACGGCCCGGTTGGCGGATTCCCGCGCCTCCACTTCACGGCCATCGACGAGTTGCAGCAGCGCAAGCACGGTATGGGCCCGGGCATTATTGGGATCGATCTTCAGTGCCTCGCCTGCCGCATCATAGGCAATCTTGCGGGCAACCGCAGCCGACCAGAGGAAATTGTAGTCGTTGCGCCATACGTCGACGGCGACGCGCGCTATGCCCGCATGGGCATTGGCAAAGCGTGGATCGAGATCGATCGCCTTTTGATAATATGACAGGGTTCGCCGATAAGTCTCGACATCCGCATAGAAAAATCCCTCCTGCTCGGCCCGCATGTAATAGTCGTACGCTTCGAGATTGTCGGTGGGGATGCGCGCGAGTTGGTCCCGCTCGCCCTCGCTGAGCTTCACTTCGAGCGCGGATATGATCTTGCCGATCACATCGTCCTGTACGGCGAAGAGATCGGCATATTGCCGGTCGTAGCGCTCGGCCCAAAGGGAAAGTCCCGTTACCGCATCGATGAGCTTGACGTTGATGCGCAGGCGGGTGTCCGCCCGTTGCAGGGTGCCTTCAAGAATATAGTGCACGCCGAGTTCCGAAGCGACGTCCTGTATCTTGTTTGCCGAGGTGCTGACGGCGAATACGGAATGGCGCGCGATGACGAAGAGGCCGGATACTTTCGAAAGTTCGGTGATGAGATCATCCGTCAGGCCTTCGGCAAGATGATCATGTTCAGTGTCTCCGCTGACATTGATGAACGGCAGCACGGCCACCGACGGTTTGTCGGGCAAGGGATAGGCAAAACGCTGCACCGGCGTCGCCGGCCATATCAGGGTCCAGGGCTTGAACCATAGCGCTCCCCCGGCAAGGACGAGCACGAGGAGCGCGGCCGCGGCAGGCACCCGCCAGTTGAGCTTCTTTTTAGGCGCTCCAAGCGTCTTGCCCGCAGCGGATGGATCGAGCACGACGCGATAAACGCGTACCGGTTCGGCAATGCTCTTTACCTTCTGTTCGCCAAGAGACACATAGCCGACGGGCAGTCGCGATTTGACGTGATCGTAAGTGGTTCCGGAGATGGCGATGCCGCCAGGCTCGGCAAGTGCCTGAATGCGATCGGCGATGTTGACGCCGTCGCCGTGAATATCGTCACCCTCGACGATAATATCGCCAAGATTGACGCCGATGCGAAAATCGAGGCGATGACCGGCGGGTTCTCCTGCGTTTCTCTTTGCTTTCTCCTGCTGGATCTCCACCGCACAGCGCAAGGCATCGACGACGCTGTGGAATTCGACCAGCACCCCGTCGCCCATGGTCTTGACCAGACGGCCGTGGTGCTTGGCAATCTTGGGTTCAAAGACTTCGTACAGATCGCTCTGGAACCTTGCGCGGGTTCCTTCCTCATCGATCTGGCTCAAGTGGCCATAGCCGGCAACGTCGGCGATGAGCACGGCAGCTAGGTGACGTTCCATTTCACCGTTTTTCCCCGGAGCACAATGTCACTCCTTCTCGCATCTTATCGCAGGTAGGAGGCAGAGGCCATTACGCTCAAATGGGTGAGCGCGAAGCCGGCCTGCCAGGAACAAGGCCGAGTGCTAATATTTACCAGCTCTGCTTTAATCCATCGGTCCGCGCTCTATTTAAGGGTGTAGCCTGGACTAACGATGACGGAGAAATTCACAATGCAAGCCCTATCCACTGTTCCTCCGCTCGTTGGTGACCTGGCCTGGCCCGCCAAACGGCGCAAGGTGCTCGACTGGCTCGTGCATGCAACCCGTGAAGAACGCTTCATCGACAATATTTTCGTCGAGCTGTGCAATCGCCTTATGGAAGACGGCGTGCCGGTCGCCCGCTCGACGCTGCATCTCAGAACCCATCATCCCCAGTGGCTCGGCGCGCGGATTCTCTGGAAGACGGGCTTGGACAAGGCTGATATCCAGACGTTCGGCTACGGCATCGAGGAAACCGAACGGTATCGCAACAGCCCGATCGACCAGATCAGGAGTGGCGTGCGCGAAATCAGGTGGCGGCTCGAAGAAAATAGCGGGGAAACCTATCCGCTCTATAACGAGTTGCGGTCAGAAGGCCTCACCGACTATATCGCCTGGCCGCTTTACCACACCCTCGGCAAGGAACATGTCGTCACCTTTGCCGCCGACGCGCCTGGCGGTTTCAGCGATGAACACGTGGCCTACCTCACCGACCTTTTGCCCGCCCTCGCACTCGTCAGCGAAATTCGGTTGAAAAATCGCCTCGCCCGGACGCTGCTTGAAACTTATGTCGGCCCGCACGCGAGCGAACAGATCCTAGCTGGCGCGACAACGCGCGGCAGCGGCGTGACGGTGGGCGCCGCCATATTGATCTGCGATCTGCGCGATTTTACCGGAATATCCGATCTTTGGCCGCGCGACGACGTTATCGAATTGTTGAACGGCTACTTCGACGCCATGTCCGAGCCCATCGCCCGCCATGGCGGCGAAATATTGAAATTCATGGGCGACGGGCTGCTTGCCATCTTCCCGCTGAGCGATCCCATGGCCTGCCGCAATTTGCTGCAGGCGATCAACGAAGCCCAGACCGCCCTTGCGGCGCTCAACGAGGATCTCGTTGGCAAGGGCCGCAACCCGCTCGGCTATGGCATCGGCGTCCACGTCGGCGACGTGATGTACGGCAATATAGGGTCGCGCAGCCGGCTTGACTTCACGGTGATCGGCCCGGCCGTGAATATCGCCTCGCGCCTCGAGAGCCTGACCAAGGAAATCAAGCGTCCGGTCCTTTTGTCGAAGGCGTTCGTGGAGATGGCCGATTGCGGCGAAGAATTCGAAAGTCTTGGTTCGCATCGGCTGCGCGGCCTCGAGCGGCCATTCGACGTCTTTGGGTTAAAGGAACGCGACAAGGCCGCCGTGCTGTCGCCCGCATAGAGGAGCGACAGGGCCTCGCGCCGGTTCACAATTGTTTCAAAAATCCTTCATGAGGGCGTGGCATAACCGACGGCACAGTAGCAAAATGTGCTCCGCCGTCAGTTGGCCAATCCCGGAGAGGCGATATGAACAATTCCAAGGAACATTCCGATGCACAGGACTGGCTCGAAGCCGAGCTTGCCGACACGCTTGACGAGGATTACGAGCTGGAACTCTCCGAGCCGGCGCTTTCGGCGGAAATACGCAAGATTTATCGCAAGTCGCATCCGCCCTCAATTCCGCGCATCGACTACTTCCGTGCCCTGCTCTCCCTGCAGTCGGAACTGATCAAACTCCAGGACTGGGTTGCCTATCACAAGGAAAAGGTCGTCGTGATCTTCGAGGGTCGCGATTCTGCTGGCAAGGGCGGCGTCATCAAACGCATTACGCAGCGCCTCAACCCACGTATCGTCCGCGTCGTTGCGCTGCCTGCTCCGTCGGATCGCGAAAAGACCCAGTGGTATTTCCAACGCTACGTGCCGCACCTGCCGGCAGGCGGCGAGATCGTGCTCTTCGACCGTTCCTGGTACAATCGCTCCGGGGTCGAACGTGTCATGGGATTTGCCGGTGAAGATCAGGTGCAGGAATTTTTCCACGACGTGCCGGAGTTCGAGCGCATGCTGGTTCGCTCCGGGATCAGGCTGGTGAAATACTGGTTCTCGATTACCGATGAGGAACAGCAGATGCGTTTCCTTATGCGCATCCACGACCCGCTGAAACAGTGGAAACTTTCGCCGATGGACCTGCAGTCGCGCGTTCGCTGGGAATCCTACACCAAGGCCAAGGAAGAAACTTTCGCTCGCACCAATATTCCCGAAGCGCCTTGGTACATCGTCGAAGGCAATGACAAGAAGCGCGCACGGCTCAACTGCATCGATCACCTCCTCAGCCGCATCCCGTACGAGGAGGTGCCGCACGAGGACATCGCCCTTCCCGAGCGCGTGTTCAATCCGGATTACGAGCGCAAGGTCCTGCCGCCCGAACTCTATGTGCCGGCGAAATATTAGAGCGCTTCTCTTGTTTAGATAGAAACAGTTCGGTTTCTCGATGGCGGGATACTCCACCAAGCAAGGAACCCTCCCGGCGGGTAAGGCAACGATCTAAATCAGCGCGTGTCCCTAGCGATTTTGGCCCGTGTAGGGCATCATCCTTCCAGCGGAGATTTTGTGATGCTGGCAGAGGGAGGATCGCCATGCGCTGCTTTACGGTACTCGGACCTTCGCAAACCGGAAAATCCACGCTCGTGGACAAACTCGGCTCACTTGAAGGTTCCCCACGAAAATCTGTTTCTCCTTATGGACTTGGCCTGACGGAATTCGAGTTCGGTGGCGAGGCGTGGTGCGCGCTGGACACGCCCGGATCAGGCGAAGCGATTGCTCATGCCCACCACGCCCTTCTCGCCAGCGATGCCTGCATCCTGTGCGTCTCAACAAACCCGGACGAAGCCGTCCTTGCTGCGCCATACCTGCGCGCGATCGAAGCGTCGGGTACGCCCTGCATCCTTTTCGTCAACAAGATGGACGAACCGCGCGGGCGACTGCGTGACGTTGTCGCCGCACTGCAGGATTACTCAAATCACACACTCATCCTTCGCCAGATTCCCATTCGCGAGGGCGACAAGATCGTCGGCAGTTGCGACCTGATTTCCGAGCGCGCATGGCGCTACCGCGAGGGGCAGCCATCCTCGTTGATCGAAATCCCTCCAGACCTTATCGAGCGCGAACATGAAGCGCGCGCCGAACTGCTTGAACACCTCTCCGAATTTGACGACTGGCTGCTTGAGGAATTGATCGAAGACCGTGAACCGGCAACGAATGCGGTCTATGCGATCTCGTCACGGGTCTTGCGCGAAAACCGGATCATTCCGGTGCTCGTCGGGGCCGCAAGCCACAGCAACGGCATCATGCGACTGATGAAGGCGCTCCGCCATGAAGCGCCGCAGGCTGACGTGCTGCGCAAGCGGCTGTCGGCTGCGGGTAGCATTTCCGAAAGCGCTCTGGTCGCCGTCGGGTTTCACGCCTACCACCGCCAGAATGTCGGCAAGACCATTCTCGTGCGTGCTTTCACGGACGGTTTGAAACAGGGCACCATGCTTGCGGGCGCACGGCTCGGCCCGGTGCAGGATCCGGGCACCGGAAAGCCGATTGCCTCGGGTGCCGCGTCGGCGGGTGATGTCTTTGCGACGGTCAAGTCGGATCACCTGCCCGTCCCCTCGCTGCTGGGCACGGATGCAGCCGTCGATGCCCCGAACTGGACCAATGCACCCACGCCGATGATGGAGCGCATACTAGTTCCAAGCAGCGAACGCGATGAAACCAAGCTTTCCGAAACACTGGCAAAATTGGCCGAAACCGATCGCGGCATCAAGGTTGCCCAGGAAGAAGGAACCGGTGCGCAATTGATCAGTTCCCAAGGGCCCGTACATCTGCGTGACATTTGCCGGACGTTGGCCGAAGTCTTCCACGTGGATGTCAGCGAGAAGCCACCGAGCCCGGTCTACCGCGAGACGATCTCGAAATCATCGGATGTCCACTATCGGCACCGTAAGCAGACGGGCGGCGCCGGACAGTTTGCCGACGTGAAGTTGAGCGTCAGGCCCAATGGGCGCGGTGAAGGCTTCAGCTTCGCCGAAACGGTCAAGGGCGGCGCAGTGCCACGCAACTTCATACCGGCGGTCGAGGCAGGTGCGCGGGAAGCCATGGACAAGGGCCCCCTGGGGCTGCGGGTCATCGATGTCGGTGTAACGCTCACTGACGGCCAGCACCATTCGGTCGACAGTTCCGAATTCGCCTTTCGCGCGGCCGGGAAGATGGGTGTTCGCGATGCGCTCGCCCAGGCTTCGTCCGTGCTGATGCAGCCGATCTATCGCGTCGAGATCAAGATCCCCTCGATCTATTCCGGAAGTCTGGTGCCGATCATATCGTCGTTCAAGGGACAGGTGCTCGGGTTCGACCGCGACGACAAGGCAAAGGGCTGGGATATATTCCGGGCCCTCATTCCGGGCAGCGCCCTCGATGAACTTGCGCGCACACTACGCTCGGCAACGCAGGGCATAGGCACATTCGCCAAGACATTCGACCATTTCGAGGAAATGTACGGCAAGGAAGCGGATGCGATAATCCAGGCGCAAGGCGCGCACGCGAACGAGCATTGACTGGCGGGTTGCGTGCCTGCTGCAAGGGCTGGCAGACACGAACCCACCCTGGCGCATTTTTCAATAGACCACATCTCTTAGTCAGCAGGCTCGATATCTGGAAGACTCCAGCTCTTCTCAAACAGTGGCTTTTGCGGCCCATAAAGCCGGAACAGCACTTCGAAGCGACCTCCGGGCTTGGTCGGGGTCCAGTTCGTTTCCTTGCCTGCGGGAGATATAGGACCAAAGAAGAGATCGACCGTGCCGTCCGCATTGACGGTTAGCCCCTTGCTCATGGACGATTTGCTTGGAGACAGGACGTCTCTGACGAGTGCCTGAGTTGCCCTATCATAGACGACCGCCGACCAATATTGGCTCACGGGAACATGAGCGGGTACAGTCAGTTTATAACTCTTGCCGCCATCGAGTGCCTGCCCCGTCTTGTCCTTCGTCGACATCAAATAGAACTGACCGGTTCCAAGGTGCTTCACGCTGGAAAATCCCCAAAAGTAGGTCAACCCCCTGGAATCGATTGGATAGGTGTCTGCCGTTTCGTAAAATGTCGCCGCCGTTTTTACCAGGTCCGACGGTGCAGGAACCGCCCAATATGCATTATCGAAATAAGGTTTGAACGCCGTTTCGTAGCTGCTGTCGATCCAGGCATGCGCCTCGGCTACCGCTGCTTCGAGAATGGCAGTAGTCTTCTCATCCGGATTGAACATCTTGCCTTTTTCAATGCCGATGGAGCGAAGCATGTCGACCATGACCTTGTCGCGTGGTAGCCACGGCTCGTATTGGACCACCCGATCGAGCGACCGATAGAAGCTCAGGTCGTACCTGATTGTCGAGTCGAACTCGACGCCCAGCACGTCGACGAACGCCGTCTTGTCTGGACGGGCCGCCTTGGACAGCGGATAGAGTTTTACCCTGCGACCGTAGTCTACAGCCTTTTTGATGGCTTCTGGACCACTCCCCTTCACGATCGAGCGCAGCAGCCCGTAGCCTTCGTATGTCGAGGACGGCAGGACAATGTATCCCTTGGGCGTGGCTTTTTTATAACCCGGTGGCAGGATCAAAAACTTGCCACCCTTGCCTTTGTCGGCCCCTGCAGGTCCTACATCCTCCAGCGCCGCCTGCCAGACATCCATCAGCGTTCCGGTAATAGAACCCCCAGTCCCGGCAGGTGGTATCTCGATGACAACTGGCCCAACCGCCTTGGTGTCGTAGAACGGCAGCAGATAGATCGTATCGGGGTTCGGCGTCAGCATCTGGTTCTTCCAGTCTGGAAGACCCGACCAATAGACGACCTGGTTGAAGTTGCCACCCTTGTCCGTGAATGCCTGGAGCATCCGGTCGAAATTGACGACGGGTATCCCCCAGTTCACGGCCTCGATTGCCCGCCGTTCGACTGTCCGCTGGTGCAATTGGTCGGGTGTGAAATCCACCGCAGCAGCGGAAGACACCATGAGTGGCAGAATGCCGAGTGCAGGGAACCGAACTCGCATGAGATATCTCCAACGGTGCACGTTATGACGCCGACAAGGCGTCTCGCTATGCTGGCAACAACAAATTGCGTTTTACCATGTACGATGGGTGGTTTGGGAAGTACGCAACGGTTAATTGGCGGCGAAACAGTGACGCTTGAGTCAGGCTTCTCGCCGGAACGAGTCAGACTCTCCCGGCAAATGAGTCAGGCTTTTGCTAGTTGCTACATTTCAGCTTGGGGCGGGCACGGCGAGAGCAAAAATAATGCGGTAATATAATACCTTTTTTCTAACACATTGTTTTTTAACACTGTTTTGCTAGATTTGACGAAATCTAGTGCTTGACGTGTTTGCCCCGGACCTATATTGAACCTCTCGACTGCGGTGGGTCTTTTGCCGCCGCTTTTCATTGTTGCCGGAATTTTCGAATTTCGTGCAACGCAAGCAACAAGAAAAGCCTTCCTTCGTGAAGGATGATCTCAAGGACGAACACAATGGCTACCTTCTCTCAGAAGCCGGCAGAAGTGACGAAAAAGTGGATCCTGATTGACGCCGAAGGTCTCGTCGTCGGCCGTCTCGCCACTCTCGTCGCCAACCGCCTGCGCGGCAAGCATAAAGCAACCTTCACCCCGCACGTTGACGATGGCGACAATGTCATCATCATCAATGCCGACAAGGTTGTCTTCACCGGCAAGAAGTTGACCGACAAGGTTTACTACTGGCACACGGGCCATCCCGGCGGCATCAAGGAACGCACTGCCCGTCAGCTGCTCGAAGGCCGTTTCCCGGAACGCGTCGTTGAAAAGGCTGTTGAGCGCATGGTTCCCCGCGGACCGCTCGGCCGTCGCCAGATGAAGAACCTGCGCGTTTACGCTGGTTCCAACCACCCGCACGAAGCTCAGTCTCCCGAAGTCCTCGACGTCGGCGCGCTGAACAGCAAGAACAAAAGGAGCGCATAAGAATGGCTGAGCTCAATTCGCTCGAAGCTCTCGGCACCATTGCCGCCAGCACGCCTGCCGCAGCGCCGGTCCATGTCCAGAAGCTTGACGCAAAGGGTCGCGCCTATGCGACCGGCAAGCGCAAGGATGCGGTTGCCCGCGTCTGGATCAAGCCGGGTTCCGGCAAGATCGTCATCAACGACAAGGAATACGGCAAGTATTTCGCACGTCCGGTTCTGCAGATGATCCTGCAGCAGCCGATCGTTGCTGCCAACCGTGCCGGCCAGTACGACATCATCGCCACCGTTGCCGGCGGCGGTCTTTCCGGTCAGGCCGGTGCCGTTCGTCATGGCATTTCCAAGGCCCTCACCTACTTCGAGCCCGCTCTGCGCGGCGTTCTGAAGAAGGGCGGCTTCCTGACCCGCGACAGCCGCGTTGTCGAACGCAAGAAGTACGGCAAGGCCAAGGCCCGTCGTTCGTTCCAGTTCTCGAAGCGCTGATCTCAGCACTTCAATTGGACAAGAACAGAAAGCGGGCCTTCGGGTCCGCTTTTTTGTTGCGGTCGCAGGCATATGACGGTTATCGAGTAAAAGCTTTGCTTAGCCCCTCTGCCCTGCCTGGAGAATTCAATGCCATCGAAATCCATCGACCACGCCTTCACAGCGCGCGCATTGACGGGCGCGGCGAGCGATCCGACCCATGCCGGCGCCCTCTCCTTCATGCGTCGGCGCTATACGAAAAACCTCAAGGGCGCGGAAGCGGTGGTGTGGGGCATCCCCTTCGATTCGGCGGTCTCCAACCGGCCGGGCGCACGCTTCGGTCCGCAGGCGATCCGTCGCGCTTCGGCGATTTTCGACAATGACCCGCAATATCCGTTCCATCGCGATCTCTTCGCTGATCTTGCCGTCATCGACTATGGCGATTGTCTGCTTGACTACGGCAACCACCAGAAGACGCCCGCTACCATCGAACGCGAAGCCGCCAAGCTCATCAAGTCTGGCGCCTTTCTCGTTTCGCTCGGCGGCGACCATTTCGTCACCTGGCCGATCCTGAAAGCCCATGCGGCGAAGTACGGGCCGGTCGCGCTCGTGCAGTTCGATGCGCATCAGGACACCTGGTACGATGATGGCAAGCGCATCGATCACGGTTCTTTCGTCGGCCGCGCCGCGCGCGACGGCGTGATCGACGCCGCCCATTCGATCCAGGTCGGCATTCGCACCCATGCGCCGGACGATTGCGGCCTGAAGATCGTCTATGGCTACGAGGTCGAGGAACTCTCGGCCGCGGAGATCGCCAAATCGATTATCGCGCGCACCGCCGGCAAGCCGGTCTACCTCACTTTCGACATCGATTGCCTTGACCCGGCCTTTGCACCGGGCACCGGAACCCCCGTTGCAGGCGGGCCATCTTCAGCAAAGATCCTCTCGGTGTTGCGGCATCTGACGGAACTCAATATCGTCGGCGCCGACGTGGTCGAAGTCGCGCCTGCCTATGACCATGCGGATGTAACGGCCATCGCAGGTGCCACAATCGCGATGTATTACCTTGGTATGCTGGCGGAGAAAAAAGCGCGACGAGGCTGATTGCGATCAGCTTAGACATTGAATCCGCTTTTCTCCCCAACTATCTGAATTCAAAGCTTCCAAGGGCAACGACATGAAACCCAAGATCTTCATCGACGGCGAACACGGCACAACAGGTTTGCAAATCAGGACGCGCCTTGCGGGCCGCGACGATCTCGACGTGCTTTCGATTCCAGAAGCCGAGCGTCGTAACCGCGATATGCGGGCCGATTTCTTGAAGGAAGCCGACGTCGCCATATTGTGCCTGCCGGACGACGCCTCGAAGGAAGCCGTCTCAATCCTCGAGGGGCACAATTCGACCAAGATCATCGATACCTCGACGGCACATCGCGTGCATCCCGACTGGGCTTACGGTTTTGCCGAGCTCGACCGCGCGCAGCGGCAGAAGATCGTCGACGCCCGGCTCGTCGCCAATCCCGGTTGCTATCCGACCGGAGCGATCTCGCTGGTGCGCCCGCTGCGTGATGCCGGCATTCTACCCGCCGACTATCCGGTCACCGTCAACGCTGTTTCCGGCTACACGGGTGGCGGCAAGCAAATGATTGCGCAGATGGAGGACGCAGCCAACCCGGACCATATCACGGCCAACAATTTCCTTTACGCAATGCCGCTCAAGCACAAGCACGTGCCGGAGCTGCAGATGCATGGCCGCCTCGAGCGCCGCCCTTTGTTTTCACCGAGCGTCGGACGCTTTCCACAAGGCATGATTGTGCAGGTGCCGCTGTTCACGGCTGATCTCGATGGCCAACCTTCGCTGGGCGACATCCACGCGGCGCTGAGTGCCCACTATGAAGGCCAGGATATCGTCCAGGTCGTTCCGCTTGCCGACAGCGTGCAACTTGCACGGCTCGACGCCGAAGAACTGCGCGACACGGACATCATGAAATTGTTCGTCTTCGGCTCGGAGGATCAGGGACAGGTCAATCTGGTTGCGCTCCTCGACAATCTCGGCAAGGGCGCGTCCGGCGCGGCCGTGCAGAACCTCGATCTCATGATCGGCCATGGGTGATACGGTGAATGAGACGTTTCCCGCCGAGTGGAACGTCTCCTCCCCTGAACTTCTCGCCGAAACGCCCACAAGCCGCATTACCAAGGTGCGGCTACCCGATGGAACGCCAGCCATCGTCAAGGCTTTGACGCCGATCGGCATGAAGGACGAACTGCCTGGCGTTCATTACCTCGACTGGCATGACGGCAGCGGCGCGATCCGGGTCCTTGCGATCAAGGACAACCTGCTGCTGCTCGAATATGCCGGCCGGCGCACCCTTCTCGACCATCTCAACGAATTTGGCGATGAAGCGGCAACCGCGATCGCCGTCGAGGTGTTGCGCAAACTTCTGGACACGCAGCACGACGACCGAGCTTTCGCGCCCGACCTCATCCCGATCCAACAGCAGTTTGCGAGCCTCTTTGCAAAGGCGGAAAGCGACTACAGGAATGGCGTCGACAGCCTGTTCGTGGAGGCGGCACGGATCGCAGACGAACTGATGAACAAACCAATGAACGTGCAGCCGCTGCACGGCGATGTCCACCACGAGAACATTCTCTTCGGCGACAGGGGCTGGCTGATCATCGATCCCAAAGGCCTTCTCGGCGATCCGATGTATGACGCGGCCAACATGTTCTACAACCCGCTGGATCGTCAGGATCTGAGAGCGAGCGAGACGCGCGTCGCGACCATGGCGCGGACGTTTTCGCGCGCCTTCGATCGCGACATTCGCACCATTCTCGGTTATGCCATGGCCCACGCGGCGCTCTCCGCCTCCTGGCACACGGAAGATCAAAACTTCGCAGAGGCCGAGCGCAGTCTGGCGGTCGCGCGGGCGGTACGGAGCGTGCTCGCTTCACTGGTATGAACGGCGTACAAGGCGCGCGACCATCAGGAAGGTGACGACACCGCAACAGCCAACAAAGGCGGCAATGGCGAGCGCCGCATGCGGACCAAACTGCTCAAGGATAAATGCGAAAATAAAGGGCGCCGTTGACGACACAGTCAGGCGCGCAGCGGTGATCTTGCCGAGAATTTCGCCGTAACCTCGATGCCCGAACAGGGCGAGAGGGAGCGTTCCCTGGACAATGCTGTTCAGTCCCGAGCCCATGCCGAACAGCATGGCGAACAGTATTGCGCCGGCAATCAGCGGCACCGGCGGCGGCAGGAGCAGCATGAGGAATGCGAGCGGGATCAGGGCCGTGGAGAGGATAGCAACGGCGAGCGCCGAGAACCGATGACCGAGTACCATGTTGACGAGACGGCTCGCAAATTGAGACGGCCCGAAGATCGTGCCGACCAGCACCGCTGACGTGCCGAGCCCCACCGCCGCCAGAACCGGAACGAGGTGCACAAGCATCGCGGAAAGGGCAAAGCTTCCGAACGAGAAGCCGCAGGCAATGAGAATGAGGGCAGAACGGCGGCTTGCCAGGGGCAAGGAGCCGGCATCGAAGGTTGCAGGATCAGATGACACGTCCGGTCTTAGCATCGGCGATCGTCTGGTCATCTGCGATAGCCAGAAATGGATCGGAAAACAGATGCAGAGCTGGAGACCGGCGTAAAACAGGAAGATTTCGCGCCAGGTGAACCATTTCAAGAGCCCTGTCGCCAAGGGCCAGAACAGCGTCGAGGAAAAACCGGCAATGAGCGTCAGCAGGGTAATTCGCCGAGGTGCGGCTTGCGGATCGATCTGCACCAGAACCGCAAAGGCCGTGTTGTAGAGGATGAACGGCGTGGCGATGCCCGTCGTCACCAACGCCGGAGCAAAGATGCTCCAGTTCGGCGCCCAGGCGCAGACCAGCAACGACACTGCGGCAGCAAGCGAACCAAGCGTCATGACCCGCCCCGCGCCGAAACGATCTGCCCATCGCCCCGACCAAGGTGAAATGATGCCGCCGATGAGCAGCGTCCCGGAAAATGCAGCGAACAGCCATTCGCGCGAGCGCGCAAACTCCTGGCCCATCGCCGGCGCCAGAATGCTGAAACTGTAATAGAGCGTGCCGTAGCTGATGATTTGCGAAACGCCGAGAGCGCTGACAGCGGCCAGTGAGCGTCTCGCACTTAGGGTCATTCTGTTCGTTTCCACATGTTGTCCCGCTTCTTGCGAGCGGCAGCCAAGAACTACACTGAGTCCCCTTCGCGGAAAACGGTTCCGTACAAAATCTCGTGCCTGACCAACTTGACCGAGCGCCCTATGGGGGCCTTACATTGGTCAAGTTGGTCAGGACGCCGTCAATGAACAAAGTCAATCTGTATGACGCAAAAATCAATCTTTCCAACCTTGTCGACCGTGCGGCGGCCGGTGAAGAAGTGGTGATCGTCAAGAATGGCGTGCCCTTGGCCAGACTAGGACCATTGCCGAAACAGAAACAGTCACGGCACCCGGCAAAGGCGCTCGGAATATCCTATATCGCGGAGGATTTCGATGCTGTGGATGATCAGACTGTCGAGCTCTTCAGTGGCGGCAACGCATGAACCTTCTGCTCGATACCCACGTGCTTCTCTGGTGGGATGCCGGGGCCTCAGAGATGGGCGCAACGGCGCGAGCGGTCATCGCAAACCCTGATAATACAGTCTATGTAAGCGCAGCATCCGTTTGGGAAATCGCAATCAAGAGCGCCAAGGGTAAATTGCGCTTCAATGGCTCAGCCGACGCCGCCATCGAAGCTAACGGCTTTTTGCCCCTGTCCATGTCGACGGCACACGCAGAATTGAGGGGCCGGCTTGATTGGGCCCATGCCGATCCGTTTGACCGCATGCTCGTCGCACAAGCCCAATCCGATGGACTCATCCTGCTGCACGTCGACGCCGTCATCCACGAATTCCGCGAAGTCGCGCAACTCTGGGCGCGATGATCAGTTATCTTCCGGCGATCACCTCAGTCTCATGTGGATAGCTGCCCTTTGTGGCGCGCCAGTGCGCAACCGAAAATCCGAGCAGAACGATTGCAAAGCCTTGATGAAGAAGGCCAAGGCCGATCGGCACCATCATCAAGAGCGTCGTGATGCCGATCGCCGCCTGCAGCGCGACAATCACCGCGAGAAGCACGGCGCGGCGTGCATGGGTCGTGCCGGGTGCATTGCGGCTGACTGAGACGGCCTGCCAGATCGCCACGACGAAGACGAAATAAGCAAAGGAACGATGCACGAACTGCACCGTCTTCGGATTCTCGAAGAAGTTGTGCCAGATCGGCTGGATCGGGAAAAGATCGCCCGGAACCACCGAGCCATCCATGAGCGGCCAAGTGTTGTAGGATAGTCCCGCGTCGAGACCCGCGACGAGCGCACCAAGGTAGATCTGGATGAATACCAATACGACAAACCAGCCGGCAAAGCGCTGGATCGAGCGCCTGGCCGGGGCTTCGGAATAAACGGCAAGACCGCGCGCCACGTACATTACCGCCGCGAAGATGATGCAGGCGAGCGTCAGGTGGGTGGCCAAACGGTATTGGCTAACGTCGACGCGGTCTACGAGCCCGGACGCCACCATCCACCAGCCAACCGCACCCTGCAGCGCGCCGAGCGCGAGGATGCCGACCATGCGCGGCTTCAGGCGGCGCTCAAGACGGCCGGTGAGCCAGAAGAAGACGAGCGGCAAGGCGACGAGAAAGCCGACGCTGCGTGCAAGAAAGCGGTGCGCCCATTCCCACCAGAAGATCTGCTGAAACTCGGCAAGGCTCATGCCCTTGTTCAGTCGTTCGTACTGGGGAATCTGGCGATACTTGTCGAATTCCTCGATCCACTGGTCGTGACCGATGGGCGGAATGATGCCGTGGATCGGCTTCCATTCGGTAATCGAAAGACCGGAGCCGGTCATACGCGTGGCTCCACCGACGATGACGATCGTGGCAAGGACAATAAGGACCAGATAAAGCCAGATCCGCACGTACTGGCGGTTGCGAGCTTCGCGATCCTGAATAAGGCTGATCGCGCCGGCGCTGATTGTCTGATCGGTCATCGTATACTCCTGTCGGTTGCGGATAGGTGCCGCATAAAGGTGGCGAAGACAACCTGGGCTCGCGCGACACGCCGTCGCGTTTTTCCAGCATGGCGGGCTTTTTGGCTTTCCGATCGGGTTTTTAGGCGCTACAGGAAGCGCTGAACTTGGAGAATGCGATGCCGGTCCGGCTGAAGAAACTCATTGGTACATTTCTGCTCGTGGCGCTGGTATGTGTCTACGCCATCATCGCGACGGTCTTCGCGGTTGCCCTCCTCGCCAATGCCAGCCCCTGGATCCATCTCCTCTATTTCTTCGGCACAGGGATATTGTGGGTCGTCCCGGCAATGTTCATCATCAGCTGGATGGAAAAGGCGCCGAAGAAGAAGGCCTGAGCCTGGCACGTCCTTAATCGCCCTGCACGACTCTGCGGCCGGCATTGGCAATGGGTGTCGTCACCCCGCTCATCATCGTCTGGGCATAGACGAGTTTCTGGAAGCGACCGTTGATCGATATGCGTGGCAATGCATGCAGATTGGTTCGGTGTTCGACATGGATCGTGCCATGGCGCGTCGTCACCGCCGAAACGAAGCCCTCATCTTTCGCTATCTCGGCTTCACGCCTGCCGGCCGCCTTGGCGGACCCGTAGGGAAATGCAAAGTGGACGGGGCGTTTGCCGAGATGATCACCGATCATATCCGCCGATTGGCGCATTTCCTGGGCTACCATGCCGGCGGTCAGACGTTTGAGGTTGTAGTGGTGGACCGTGTGGCCGCCGATCGTACACAAGGGATCGGCCGAAATTTGCTGCAATTCCTTCCAAGTCATGACGTCCTGATCTGCCGCAACGCCGCACAATATTCCGGCCTCGGTGCACATTTCGCGCAGGACCGGCAATTGCTCCAGTTCCGTCAATGTATATGAGAAATACCGCATAAGGCCATGAAAAGCCGCGCGTTTCTGGAGGACAGTCGAGCAGCGCCACTCCGGCCCGCCCGGCACCTTGATATATGGCGTCTGCGCGACCAGCTTTTCGACGACTTCCCACCAGAGCACCGCTGCGCCTTCGATAAAGCCCGGCGCCACATAGACCGTGAATGGGACGTGATGCTTCTGGAACACGGGATATGCATGGTTGAGATTGTCGTTGTAGCCATCGTCGAGCGTTACCGCGACAAAACGCCGATAGCTGCGAACGCCGTTCTCAACGCGATCGGCCATCTGGTCCATCGACACGAACTCGGTTCCCTCCGCTTTCAGCGAGACAATAATCTCGTCGAGAAATTTCGGGGTGATGGACAGCGAGCGCGTAACACCGAGCGGACTTATGCAGTCGGGACGGACGCGGTGCAGCATGATTATCGAACCGAGCCCGCCAAAGCGATTGCGCGCGCCTTGCGCGAAACCACTATGCCAAGCCAGTCGCATCACGGCTTTGCGTAATAAATCAGCCGTGTGGACCATTCTTTCACCAATTTACGCTAATCAAGAATAATCGGAGGGTTGTTTTCAGGAATTCATGCAACCTAAATGTTTAAAAAATACTGATCAATGAGTCCTCTTTAACTTTCTCCCCGACGGAAAACAATATGGCTCCTTCCCGGCTTGTGCCTCGAATCGTTGTCGATGCCAGCGAAGCAACGACTTTATGGAATGCCTTTGCAGGTGAGTTTCTCGCGGGCGCTGCGCAGACTGCACACTGGTTCGCCTGCTGGCAATCATCCGCCAATTCCGATTGTCTCGTTGCGGCACTTTTCATGGACGGCGCCCCTGTCCTCCTCTTGCCGCTGGAGGTCGAGCGAAGAGGAAGCCTCCGCATTGCGTGCTATGTCGGCGGACCCCACGCCAACTGCAATTTTCCCGCACTTTTGCAGACCCTCGCTATCGCGCAAGACGATCTGACTGGTCTCTTTCAGGCATTGCACAGGTCAAGGCCCGACATCGACGTCGTTACGCTCTCACGCCAGCTCCCCGAGCTTGCCGGCCTTACCAATCCACTAATGCAGTTGCCACATCGCACTAACCCCAATGTCAGCCTCGCCATCCGGCTTGATGGCAGTTTCGAGACCATTCTCAACCGCCACAATTCAAAGCGAAAGATGAAGAAGCATCGGCACGTGGTCCGGCGCTATGACGACGCAGGCGGTTTCAAGATCGTCACGGCTGCCAGCGCCGCCGAAAGCAGGAACATGCTCGACGATTATTTTGCCTGGAAGTCTGATCGCCTGGCGCGGGCAGGCATCACGAACACCTATGAGCCGAAGGGCGTAAAGGAGTTTTTCCACCGTTTGTTTGCCGACGAAACAAATGCCGCCGCGCCGCGTTTTCAGTTGCGGGCTCTGGAAGTCAAAGGCAAATATCGGGCGGTTCTCGGTAAATCCCACGCCAAGGGCATGACCTTCATCGACTTCGTCGGGATCGCCGACGACGAACTCGTCAATACGAGCCCGGGTGAATTTCTGTTTTACAAGGATATCGAGGAAAGCTGCGGCTCTGATCTCGCCATCTACAGTTTCGGCATCGGGGACGAGCCGTACAAGCGCAGCTGGAGCGAAATCGAGACGCCAACCTACGACAACGACATCAGCCTGACTGCCAAGGGACGCTTGTTCTCGCTCTATCTCGGCGCACGCGGCTCAGTGGTGCGCCGGATCAAGCAGAACGAAAAAGTCTGGGCCATGGTCAAGACGGCACGCGCGAAGCTCCGCGGCCAATCCTAGCAGGGCCGAGCGCTAGGCAGAGCGAACAATCCTTCCGCCGTCAAGACGCAACTGTTCCTTGTTGAATGCCGTCAGAAGTTCCGGCTGCAGGAGCTTGGCATCGAACACCGCCTTGGCTGTCGCCACTACATCGGGATCATCGGGGTCGACGACGCCGAGGATAAGCTCGGTGCCATCGGCGATGATATGTTTCAACTCCTTGACGGTGGCCGCACCACCATCGATCACGACAAGGTCATAAGCCGATTGCAAGGCATTGAGGATCATGGGCAGACGGCCAACCGATTGCATCGCCTTGGCCGGGTCGTGATTGCCGAGCGGAATGATCTCGGCCTGCGAATAGTGATCAGGGTGGATCACATCGCTGAAATGCTTGTCGGATACGAGCAGATTGGTGATGCCCGGAAGGTTCTTTTCGTCGAGCATGGAACGGCCGATCTCGCCAGAACCGGTCATGTCGATGAGGATGACACGCACGCCGCGGTCGGCAAGCTCGCGGACCAGCAATATGGTAAGGGCCGAAGCTTCATCACCCTCCGGGGAAACAACGACCGCTCGCGCCGCCCCACTTGCCATCAGCCGGTCGGCCACATTGGCAACTCCGGAATGGTCCGGTTGAACCCGAATAGTGAGTGCCTCCTCCGCCGGAGTTTCGATTGCTGGCCGCGGGGTTTCTTCCGGGCCCGAAATCGCGAGCGTCGCCGGACTGAGCGGGAGTGCGGGAGGCACGGGTTCCGCGAGGACCTCCCGTGTATTGTACGCCGGGCGCAGGGCCGCTCCGGTAAACAGCGCACGCAGCAGGGTGAAAATGCTCAGCAACAGCAGCGAGGCGACGAATGCCGCAATGGTCATCGGCAAAATCTTCGGAAAATAGGGCTCAATTGGCCGGTCGGCCCGCGAAAAAATGCGGGCATCCGCGGGCATCGAGCTGCGGTCGATCCGCGACGAGGCCTCGCGGTAGCGGGTCAAATAGGATTCGAGCAATTGCCGCTGGGCTGTGGCCTCGCGCTCAAGCGCGCGCAACTCCACCTCTTCTTCGCCGGCCCTCGACGATTGCGCCTTCAATTCATCGAGCGAGCGGATCAGCTGGGCTTCGCGCAGGCGCGACGTCTCAGCCTCGCTTTCGAGCGAGCCTTGAACCTTGCGGGCTTCGAGCCTGATCTGCTGATTGAGATCGGCAAGCTGCGAGCGCAACGCCTTGATGCGTGGATGTCCGCTCAAAAGCGTGGATGACTGGTCGGCGATGTCATTGTTGAGTTGCACCTGCCGCTCGCGCAGCCGCTGGATTAGCGGCGATGCCATCACGTCTGGCAGCGTTTCGACAGCTGCGCCATTGGCAAGCGCCGTACGCACGCTTTCGGCCTTTGCTTCGGTAGCGGCGCGGTTAGCGCGGACGCGCGACAATTCGGAGGAAAGCTCGGATAATTGCTGGGTTGCAAGCACGGCATTGTTCTGGCCGATGAGGAGATCGGAAGAACTGCGGAAAGCTGCGACTTTGGCCTCGGCTTCCTTAACGCGCTTGCTGAGATCGTCGATTTCGGGCTGCAGCCAGCCCGTGGCGTCTTCGTTCGATTGCGACTTCGACGCCTGCTGCGTGGCAATATATTCGTCGGCAATGGCGTTGGCGACCGCGGCAGCGAGAGCCGGATCCTTCGACGAAAACTGTACGACGATGACACGTGAGTTCTGTACGGCATAGACGACAAGCCGATCGCGCACGCCCTGAAGAATATAGTCGTCCCGCGTTTCTACGTCCGGGTTCTTGCCGATACCCACCTCGCCGAAGAAGCGTCCGATCGCCGATGGCTCGGCTCCAGCCGAAAGTTCGGGATTCTTGCCGAGGTCGAGCTTGACGATGACGCGCTTCAGGAGATCGGAGGAATTGATCACCTCGACCTGGCTCTTGATGCCCTCCTGATCGATGACCGCCCGATCGTCCGCCTGCTGCGTCGTCGGCCGGGTGAATATGGACTCGCGCGTCTCGATGAGTATCCGCGTTTCCGCCCGATATTTTGGCGAAACGGACGACAAGGCAGCAAATGCCAACCCCGTCAGCAGAATTGAGCCGAGCAGGATGCGCCACTTGCTTCGCCAGAGGCTGGCGAACAAGGCACCTATATCAATGTCTACATCGTTACCGACAGTGCTCGCCCCGGCCATTCATGCAACTCCACTTCGATCGGCGACATGGTAAATGCCTATGGTAACCAGCGCGTTAAGAATATCTGCTGCGAATGCATGATCAAATTGAGGCATGCTATTCATATGCACATGAAGCGCCGGCTTTTGCCGATATTTTACCAGCCATTAACCCTAATGAATTGATAATCCCAGCAAGAATCGAGAATTCTCGTTGCAACTGTCGTTAGGGTTCAGGCCGTGTCCAGCAAACAGATCTTAATGGTCGCCATTGGCGTGCTATCGATGACGCTCGGTGGATGCGCCAGTTACCGGCCGGCTCCCCCTGCCTTCAACGCAGCGATCAACAAGCCGTACCTCTTGGATGCTGGCGACCGCATACGTCTGACCGTCTTCGATCAGGAGGGTATCACCAATACCTATAGCGTAGACCAGGCCGGCTATATTTCGGTTCCGCTTGTCGGCAGCGTTCCTGCCCGCGGCAAGACAATACAACAGATAGAGGCGGCGGTTGCCGCCAAACTTCGCAAAGGCTTCCTGCGCGATCCTGACGTGGCAGTGGAAATCGACCGATATCGTCCTGTCTTCATCATGGGCGAAGTCGGCGCAGCGGGCCAATATTCCTACGTTCCCGGCATGACCGCACAAAAGGCGATTGCCGCTGCCGGCGGGTTTACGCCGCGCGCCAACCAGGCCGATGTCGACATTACCCGTCAGATCAATGGCGAGAGCCTGACCGGCCGCATCATCATTTCCGAACAGGTGCTGCCCGGCGACACGCTCTACGTGCGCGAACGGTTCTTCTGATCCTGTCATGACGAACGAGAAATCGCTGCGGATTGTCCACTGCTTTCGCGCCCCCGTCGGCGGAATATTCCGTCATGTGCGCGATCTCATCGATGCGCAGGTGGCGGCGGGGCACAAGGTTGGCGTGATCTGTGACGCGTCCACCGGCGGCGCCTTCGAGGAAACGCTGCTCAACGAGATGCACGGCAAGCTCGAACTTGGCCTCGAGCGGATCGCCATGCAACGCCAGATCGGTCCCGGCGATGCCATTGCGGCGTTCCGCACCTACAAGATCATCGCCAGGATGGCCCCCGACGTCCTGCATGGCCACGGCGCAAAAGGCGGCACCTATGCGCGCCTTTTCGGATCGATGCTGCGGTTCACCGGCTCGAAGGTCGCGCGCTTCTATTCGCCTCACGGCGGCAGCCTTCATTTCGATCCCGCAAGCATGCAGGGGCGCGTCATTTTTAGCGTTGAGCGGCTGCTGGAACGGATGACTGACCGGATCATATTCGTTTCGGCCTATGAGCAAGGCGTCTATTCCAAGAAGATCGGTGTCCCGCGCTGCCGACATGCACTGATCTATAATGGCCTCAAGGACAGCGAGTTCGAACCAGTCCCTTTGGACGGCGATGCGGCGGACTTCGTCTTCATTGGCGAGATTCGCGAACTAAAAGGACCGGATATTTTTGTAAGCGCGCTGGCGCAGGCGAGCGCCGCATCCGGGAACACGTTGAAAGCCGTGATGATCGGGGACGGCAAAGATCGCGCCGCCATCATCGAGCAGGCGCAAAGGGACGGTTTGGCACCGCACATTCGCTTTCTCATGCCCATGAAGGCGCGCGAAGCTTTCAGGCTCGCCAAGGTGGTTGTCATTCCCTCGCGTGCCGAAGCGCTGCCTTATATTGTGCTTGAAGCACTTGCCGCCGGACGTCCTGTCATCGCCAGCCGGGTTGGCGGAATTCCTGAAATTCTTGGCGAAACGTCGCTCGCGCTCGTCGAGCCGAACGCCGAGGCGCTGGCGAAAACCATGACGCGCGCCATCGGCGATCTTGCTGCGTTCAATGCGCTGCTTCCCGATATACACGCCCTTCGCGAGAAGTTCGGCGTAGCAAACATGGCCGCAGGCCTGGAGGCCGAGTACTTCTCAGCGCTTGCAACACAAGCTTAGTTTCTTTTCTGTATTTCAGGGCGATCCGTGCTAATGAGGGCCGCTACAACTTCAGGGTCAATCATGAAAGACAGAAAAGCCGACCACGGGTTTTCGCGCGATGCTGTGCGCAGCGTTGCTTCGCGGCCCGCCAAGCCGGTCGAGGAGAAGGCTAAACTGAGCCCAATCGCTCACGCCATTGCCTCCCAATATGCGCGCAACACCAATTCTCCCGTCATGATCAGCGGTGTCATGCGCATGATCGAATTCGCAATCATTGCGTTTGTCGGTTTTGCCGTCTTCATCATCTATGTCGGCTCGCCCGCGAATTCTTTGATGCACTACACAGCGGCGATATTCGCAACGGCAACGCTAAGCATCCTCTTTCTCGAGTTTGCGGACAGCTATCAGCTTGCGGTCATGCGCGATCCGTTTCATACGATCGGCCGCCTTGTCTTGAGCATTTCCGGTGCTTTTGCCCTGATCTCGCTGGCTGGTTTCTTCCTCAAGGTCTCCGAGGATTTCTCGCGCCTCTGGTTCGGGGCCTGGTACGTGACCGCGCTCGTCGCCTTTGTCGGTTTTCGCCTCGTGATGTCGAGGTTGATCCGCCGCTGGGCCCGCAACGGCAAGATGGAACGCCGCGCGGTGATCGTCGGCGGCGGCAAGCCTGCCGAGGAGCTTATCCGGTCGATCGAACAGCAGCCGTACAATGACATTCGCATCTGCGGGGTCTTCGACGATCGCGACGCCAAGCGCTCGCCTGCCGTCGTCGCCGGCTATCCCAAGCTCGGCAATATTGCCGAGCTCATCGAGTTCGCCCGTATCGCCCATATCGACATGCTCATTGTTTCGCTGCCGATCACGGCCGAGGCGCGCGTGCTTTCCCTGTTGAAGCAATTATGGGTGCTCCCGGTCGATATCCGGCTTTCCGCGCACAATAATCACCTGCAGTTCCGGCCCCGCGCCTATTCCTACATCGGCTCGGTCGCGATGATCGACCTTTTCGACAAGCCGATCAATGATTGGGATTCGGTGGCAAAACGTGCTTTCGACATCTTCTTCAGCCTGTTGGGACTTATCATCTTCAGCCCGGTCATCATTGGCACGGCAATCGCCATCAAACTCGAGAGCAAGGGCCCGGTGATTTTCAAGCAGCAGCGCCACGGCTTCAACAACGAGTTGATAGAGGTGTGGAAATTCCGTTCGATGTTCACCGACATGTGCGATCCGACCGCCCGCAACGCCGTGGTGAAGGACGATCCGCGCGTGACCCGCGTTGGCCGTTTCATCCGCAAGAGCTCGATCGATGAACTGCCGCAGTTCTTCAACTCGCTGATGGGTACGCTCTCGCTCGTCGGCCCCCGTCCCCACGCCGTTTACGCCCACACCCGCAATCTTCTTTATCATGAAGTCGTCGACGGTTACTTCGCCCGCCACCGGGTGAAGCCCGGCGTCACCGGCTGGGCCCAGATAAATGGCTGGCGCGGCGAGGTCGATTCTGATGAAAAGATCAAGATGCGCACCGAGTTCGACCTCTACTACATCGAAAACTGGTCGCTCTGGTTCGACCTCAAGATCCTGTTCCTGACGCCGATCCGCCTCCTCAACACGGACAACGCCTATTGAGCGCAATCACAACCACGAGTGAAGCGGACAAGGCGAAGCACGCGCTAAAGAATCGCGCCCTGATCGGGCTTATTTCGACGTTTGCTGTGGGGCTTGGGGTGTTTTTCAGCGGCTTCGTCATCGACGAGCCGGCGCCCTATGAACTTTACATGGCCGGGCTTATCGGCATCTGGGCGTTGTTCGGCCTGCGGCTGTCGCGCACCGTTGCCGTGCTGCTGGCGATCCTTGTCGTATTCAATGTCGGCGGCGTGATTTCCATGGGCCAGATGCCCGAGCTGAAAACAGCGCCAATGTATATTGCCGTGTCGCTGTTTCTTTGCCTCACCGCCGTTTTCTACGCCGCCATCATCAATGCCAATGAACGAATCCTGTCGGTGATGTTCAAGGCCTACATTCTTTCAGCGGTATGCACGTCGCTGCTCGGCATTCTCGGTTATTTCGACGCATTTCCCGATGCGGATATTTTCACCCGCTACGGCCGCGCCATGGGCGCATTTCAGGACCCCAACGTCTTCGGGCCGTTCCTGATGCTGCCGCTTGCCTGGCTGGTTCACGGCGTTCTGGTCGGTGATCTGCGCGCCCTGCCTGTCAGGCTCGTTCCGATTCTGATCATTACGCTCGGTGTGTTCCTTTCCTTCTCGCGCGCAGCTTGGGGCATGGCGGTGTTCATGATCGCGGGCGTTGCCTTCGTCCTCTTCATTCGTAACCCCAGTCCCAAATTTCGCCTGCGGATCATCGTCCTTGCCGGCCTTGCGGTCGTTTTCGTTCTGCTGGCCGTCCTCATCGCCCTGCAGATACCAAGTGTCTCCGAACTCTTCACGGCGCGCGCGCAGCTGGTCCAGGATTATGATGAGGCCCAGTTCGGACGTTTTGCCCGCCATTGGTATGGGCTGTTGATGTCGATCGATCGCCCGCTCGGCATCGGTCCGCTCGAGTTCGGCCCAATCTTCGGCGAAGACACGCACAATATCTGGCTGAAGGCGTCGCTCGACTATGGCTGGATCGGCTTCATCAGCTATCTGACCCTGACGATGCTGACGCTCGGATTTGGCCTTCGAATTCTCTTTCGCGAGCGGCCCTGGCAGCCCTATTTGCTGTGCGCCTACCTCGCCTATGTCGCCCATGTGGCAATCGGCAATATCATCGACACTGACCACTGGCGCCATTTCTGGCTACTGGTGGGCATTATCTGGGGCTGCGTCGCGCTGGAAACGCGCTACCAGAACCGAAGGTCGAGTTTTCCGGCATAAGGCTGTGGCAATTTAAACATTTTGATTTATAAATCTTCTCCAGGCGTTCGGGGGGAAAACGAGACGCCAATATCGAGGGTGGACCGCCGTTGACCTTTTTCGACGATGACAATCCTAACTATTCGAAAGTGGACGGCGAACTCATGCAGTTCGCCCTCGACAATGCCGCCAAGAGGCTCGGACTTTCCGACAAGAATGATCCCGAACTCAATACGCTCGCACGTTTCGTCCGTGCGGCATTCATCATCGGCAACCGCGATGCAACGGCAATGGCTGAATTCGCGGTCGATGCCGTCATCATGCGGCGCAAGCGTGTCGGCGCGGACACTATTGCGCCCTGAACCGAACTGAGCTTCAGCCTTCGCCTTCAGCGGCCTTCGCCGCCTCTGCCGCCTTCTTGCGGTGCAACGTGTCGCGGGCGGCGGCGGCGGCGGTCGCGGAGTGATCCTCGTTTCCGGCAACCTGGACGGTCGGAGAAGCGAAACCAATGCCATTTTCGGCAAAGGCTTCGCGGATCATTGCATAAGCGCGGCGGCGAATGGTGGATTGGTGCCCAGGCTTGGTCATCATGGCAAAGCTCAAGTTGATGCCGTAGTCGCCGAAGGCTTCGACGCCCTTCATCTTTACGGTTTCTATGATCTGTGGACCCATTTCCGGATCGTCCAGCAAGGCAGCCCCTACCCCCTTCACCACCTTTTTGACCTTGGCAATGTCCGTGTCGTAGTTGACGGATATCAGGAACTTGTCGATCACCCAGTCGCGGCTCATGTTCTGCACCGCGCCAAGCGTGCCGAAAGGAACCGTGAAGATCGGACCCCTGTGGTGTCGCAGCTTTACCGAACGGATGCTGAACGACTCGACAGTGCCCTTGTAGCTGCCGCTCTGGATATATTCGCCGACGCGAAACGCATCGTCGGTCATATAGAAGACGCCGCTGATGACGTCCTTCACCAGCGATTGCGAGCCGAAGCCGATGGCAACGCCAAAGATGCCGGCACCGGCGATCAACGGCCCGATCTCGACGCCGAGGCCGGAAAGCACCATCATGACCGCGATAGTCACGATCAGCACGGCGAGGAAATTGCGCAAGATCGGCAGGAGTGTCAGCAGACGGCCGCTGCGGGCAAGCTCGGCCTCATCGCCCCCTTCGATGCGTGCACGTTCGATACGCCGATTGATCAGGCCCTTCGCCAATTGCCAGAGAAGATCGGCGGCAAGCAGAATGACGACGCCGCTCAAGACCCCACGAATGAGGCGCGTAGCGCTTTCGTCGCCCATCAGGCCGCTTGCGCGGAACCTTGCAACCGATGCGAGCCAGGCAACCGCGATAATGATGACGACGGCGCGCGCGCCGCGCTCCATGAGCACTTCGAAAATCGCACTGCGCGACTTGGCCGCCTCTTCATCGCTCCCGAAGAAGGAGCGAACGATCGCGCTCGTCGCCCGCAAGATCGGGGGAAGCACGAGCGCGTAGATACCGACCCAGAGCAAGATGCCGAGGCCCGCGATCCAAAGCAGCCAAAGGACGCACAAGTAGAAGGTGAGCAACCATTCCTTCAAACGATAGACCTTTGATTCCGTTGGCGCTTCCGGGCGGCGCCATACTGCTTCGATCCCAATTGCGAGCAGACCAAGGCCGAGAATGTAGACCAGAAGACTCCGGACGTTCGGCGTGAAATTCAGAACGTCCATCAGGCCGGCCAAAGCCCAACCGGCGAAAAAAATGAAGGCAAATGCACCGACGCGCGGGTACCAGAATTTCGCTTTGACGTCGTCCATGGGGATCAAGCGCAGTTGCGGGTGTACGCCGTCGCTTGCATAGGCGCGGTGCGTGCCGAGGAGAACCGCTGTTATCTGCATGATCGCGCGCCAGGCAATGAGCGCAATCAGCAATGGCAGCACCAATTGAGAAAGCAGCGGCGGCCAGGTGAAAGCAAGAAATGCACCGACGCTGGCGATAGCAAAGACAACGAGCGGCGCAATGGCGATGAATATCGCCTTGCCGATCACGTGATGGCGCGCGGTGGTACGGGCCTCGGTGACGTTGGCAAGGCTGCGTTCATGGGCACGGCCAACCAGGCGTCGGAAAATAAACTCGGCGCCGAATCCAAGCGCGGCAAAGCCCGCGAACAGAACGAGGATGGCCCCCGGTCCGCGACCATGCACTTCGGTCATGATCGTGTCGCTGGCTTCCTCGAACTCGCCCGGCACTTCCGGAATAGCCTCGCCGATCCCGCGTAAATGCGCACGGATCGCGTTGGACCACTTCATGAAATCATTCGCCGAGGCGCCCATCGACTCTTCCGTTGCCGGCGCGGCATTCTTTTTCTCGAGCCACGCCTTGACCTCGGGATCGTCGAGGAGCTTCAAAATCTGTTCGACTTTCGCGGGAGGCGGCGCAGGCGCCGTCTGCGCGCGGGCAGTTGCGGCACAGCCCATGAAGGCGATCAGGCCCAGTGCAAGGAGCGCGGCCGCTCTCGCCGCCCATACCCGAAACACGACACTACCCATCAACCCGCCCCCAACAAATTTCTTTCACTATGCCCCACAATATGCCGAACTGCGTTACGAATAAATTGCTGTATCAATGCACCCGAGCGAACCCGGAATCGCCCGCCGAAGCGGTCATGCTGGCAAGGGAGATCAGCCATCAATTGCCGGGCCCGCTCGGGTGGGGCAATCGGAGGGAGGCACCCTGGTTGCCCGTCCGATGTTCGGTCAAATAAAGTGCCGCGTCAAAGTTGTTACAGTAACATCGTTGCAATTGGGTATAGTGCCGAGCATCTTCTTGGGCGACGGCGATAGCCTGTTCGGTCGGATCTCCACCTGAATAGATCCACTTTTGCTTGGGGTTAGAGCATGAAATTCATCCTTGCGGCTCTCGTTGCTTTCTTCTGCTGCGCCAGCCTGGCTGAAGCGCAAACGATGGAAAAAAACATGTTGGAGCGCCGGACCGCGCGCGCGATCCGCAACGTAGGATACTGGTGCGATCAGGTGTCGAACGCCTATGTCGACAAGGTATTGTCTTCCATGGGCCCGACGGTCGTGCGCGTCACCTGCGACGACAAGACCCGGTTCGAGCAATATAAGTTGACGATGACCAAGGACAACAAGATCGCGAAGATCGAAGTCTGGAAGTAACGCCACGTCGAAGCGACGGCCGACGCCAATGCAGGCGAATCAAGCCGGCGACGTTCCCCCGGGGCTACATGCCCGCGGTGCGCAACAGCATCAGGACCGATACCCACAGGACCAGCATGCTGGTGAGACCGATGACGTAGTAGTTTGGTGAGTGTTCCATGAGAGCGCTTGTACAATGCCGAGGTTTTTAAATTGCTAAATCGCACCAATACAATTTGAACCACTCATAATTTTTTTTACCGGCTTGCCCAAATGCGTCGCCCGCCCCTTTAACCCATTTGGGGGGAGAGTGTTCGTCCATCGTGCATGTTAGGATGACGGCTCCGTCAGAGCGCACCACGGGGGTGGTCCATGCATAAGGCGTTGCTCTTTGCGGTGGCGACCTTGGCTGCCATCGTCACTTCTTCGCGTTCGCACGCATGCGTCGATACCGCACTGGTGCTGGCGGTCGATGGCTCGGGCAGCATTAGCGACGAGGAATACGAATTCCAGAAATCGGCGATCGTCGCGGCGTTCCGTGACAGGCAGGTCCTGTCTGCCATAAGGGCATCCGGAACCGTCGCGGTTGCAGCGGTCTTTTGGGGAGATGGCGAGTTTCCAGCGCAGATCATCGACTGGACCGTCATGGACGGCATCGAGCCTTCGCAAAAGTTTGCCGACGAGATCGAGAAAAGCGAGCGGGTGGTCTTCGGCAACACCGATATAGGTGACGGTCTTTGGGTCGCGCTGGAGCTCCTGTCGGGATCGCATGCGTGCGCGAGACGGCGGATCGTCGATATTTCCGGCGACGGCATGGAAACGACAAGACCAAGACGGAGGCGCTCGGTTTCCCTGCTTCAGGCACGCCAACGTGCGCAAGAGATGGGCGTTACCATCAATGCCTTGGCAATCTCCGATGAAGAGACCGATCTCGCGGATTATTACAACGACCGGGTCATCCTCGGTTCCGAACGGTTTGTAATGAACATACGAAAGTTCGAGGATTTTGCGCTGGCGATCAGATTGAAACTCATCAGGGAATTATCCTGACTTTCCGCCCGCAACTGCCGACAAGATTCATGCGGCAAAAATCGACCTGGGGGGACGAGCTGCTCAACACCTATTGTGGAGATAATGGTCGGAGTGGCGGGATTCGAACCCACGACCCCTTGACCCCCAGAAGTGCCACAGGCGTTTTCAGTCAAGTGCACGCGTTTTCAAAACCATTGTAAATTAATAGCTTATGGGATAATGATAGTTCAGTGGTTTTCATTTGGGTCCAAGCGTTTTCAATAAAGTGGACCCAGAATGGACCCAGAATTTGAAAGACCCTAGACCCCTTGTCTCTTTGACCCCTTGAGCGACCCCGAAACTGGACCCAGACAATGCCCGTAATCCACCTCGACGACACCTTCGCAAAGACAGTCCAACGGCCCGAAAGAGGCCATGTCGAATATACCGACGACAAGATCAGCGGCTTCGTTGTCCGCGTCTATTCGGACCGCATTGTCGGCACCTACCGCTATAAGGCGCTCGGCAGCGCCAAGAAGAAACGCGCACCGCTCGACGAGCATCCGCATATCACCATGGCCAAGATGCGCGCCAATGCCGAGATCGAGCGGGGACGTGTGCGCGGCGGCGCTGATCCTGCTGCCGAGCGTGAGACGATCAAGACGGAACGCAAGCGTAAGGAAACCGAGGAAGTTCTGACCATCGACAAGGTAGTCGAATTATACACCCCTGCCCTCAAGGAACGGAAAGATACTTGGGACCAAGACCTAGGTCACCTCAAGCGCAACTTGCAAAAGCAGTTCGGATCGACCGCCCTCGCCGACGTCACCAAGCCGCAGCTTGCCGCTCGCATCCAAGAAGTCAGGAAAGATGCACCGGTCAGCGCCAACCGATTGCGGGCCGCCATGCTGACGTTTTTCCAGTGGTGCGTCGATCAGGGCCTGTTGCAAGCCTCGCCGATGATTGGGATTCCAAAAGCCAAGGAACGCAAGCAGGAAGTTGACCGGACGTTGAGCGACGCTGAACTCGTCGTGCTCTGGCGCGCCATTGACAAGGCCAATCTGGCGGCGGGCGTTAAGGCGGCACTGCATGTTTTGGCATTGACTGGTCAGCGGCCAGCAGAAATCAGCGGATTGGAACTCAAGGAACTGCATTATCTCGATACCGATGAGGCCTATGCCGATATTCCAGCACATAGAATGAAGGCGAGGCGACGCCATGTCTGGCCGATATCGAAGCCGGTTGCTGCCATCATCAAGCGAGAAATTGCCCGCCAGCAGGAAGAGGCCGAGGCAGATGATCGTCCGATGGGGGAATACATCTTCGCCAGCCGGTTCCTCAGCCGCGAGCGCGTTGCCCGCCATTCTCTATCGCAAGCCTTGCGCCGCATCATTCCGGCACTCGACGAAACCGGCGAGGACGGCGAGATCGTCAAGCGGTTGAAGGCTGACCCGCCGACGCCGCATGCATTTCGCCGAACGATGGTCACTGGAATGGCCCGCTTGCGGATACCCAAAGATTATCGCAAGGCGGTCGTCGCCCATGTCGATGACGACACCATGGCGCAGCATTACGACGCGCACGATCTGTTCGATGAAAAGAAGATGGCGCTCGATACTTGGGCGCGCCATGTCCAAGCCCTGCTTTCCGGTGAAAAGCAAACCGGCGCTGTCATTCCGCTGCGGGCACGCTCATGAAAGATGAGTTGCGCAAGCGGCTCGAAGCCTTGGGTGCGCGTGCCAGTCTCGCCGACGATCCGACGGGTATTCGCGAGATGCTGCCGAGCGAGGCCACGATGGGATTGCTCGATAAATTCGCCGCCGTACTGGATGAATTGGACGCACCAGCCGTCGCGCGTGGTCGCCGTTCCGAAGGACTCAAGGAAGTTGCCACGTCTGCAACCAAGGCCGTGGCGGCTGGCATGAAGGTCAAAGACATCGTCGCAGTGGCGCGCGACTTTCTGTCGCTTAGCGACAAGGATGCCCGCAGTCTTCGAACGATGATCTACGAAGAAATGCGCAAGAACGGCATCAAGGCCAAAAAGCCTAGAAAAACAAAACCGGCTTGGGGATTACCCACGCCGGAACAGTAATTAAATGGCGGGTCTTTAATTACATTTGCAGTCCGTTTCACCAAGGCGCAACGTTCTTCGTAATTCAGATGACATTGATGTTTTGCGGAGAACGGCCATGGACTTCCATGATGACGACGACAGGATTTTGACTCCCGCCGAAATAACGGCGCTGACCAGCCTCTCGGAAACCTCGCAGTGGCGCGGAAGAAAGGAAGGATGGTTTCCACCCTACCTCGACCTGTCGCCTGGTCGCCGTGGAAACACGTTGGGACAGATTCGTCGCCTCATGCGCGAACGTCAGGCAGAAGCCGAGGCACGCGCCAAGGTTGGTCTCGATGCCAAACCGCGTTCCCGTGGTCGTCCGAAAGCTTTGACGCGACTCTCAAACTGAAACCGCCGCGCTGGTCAGTGCGCGGCGGATCAGAAGGCGAGATGGTTATCCAGTAACACAGCGATCATAACGCCCCTTCCCCTTCCTGCGCAAGACAGCGGCTTCCTCGATCAGGAGGAACCGATGAACAAAACCGATGATGATGCCGAACTTGTCGCCTTTCTCGCAATGCGCGAGGCGCATTTCGCGCTGATGGAAAATTTCAGTTTCGCCAATGCCCGCAAGCTCAAAGACGCGCTGCTCGCATTCCTGAATTGCACCTTGCCGCCTGACAAGCGCATCGAGCCGCTAATCCATTTCTGTCCACCGCATGGCAACGACAATGGCGGCACGGGGAGCGCGGCATGACCTTTCGCTCGCCATCCGAGGTCAATCCCCTGTGGGAAGAGGAGTCGGTCAAGCACCAGTCAACGCCATTCAGGCCCAATGCGACGAAGGCGAAGCCGGACAATCCGCTGCCGATCATCACCGCCGCCAACCTCGCAGGCCTGCCGCGTCCGGAACGCGAATTTCTCGACGAGCAGCGCATCTTGCCGATGCGCAACACCATCATGCTGTCAGGCGATGGCGGCGTCGGCAAATCGTGGATCGCCATGCAACTTGCCGTTGCAATCGTCGCAGGAACGCCGTGGCTCGATATCGCCGTCCGGCAAGGCGGCACGCTCTATGTGTCCGCCGAAGACGATTTCCAGGAAACCCACGCGCGGCTGTTCGATATCTGCGAGGCCGAAGGCATTGATCTCGCCAGCCTGACAGAACTCAAACTCAGCCTGCTTGCTGGCCGTGACGCTGTCTTGGCCGTCGAGGACGCCAAGGCTGGACGGATGCAGGCGACGAAGCTTTACCAGGCACTGGTGCAGCAACTTGAACACGAACTGCCCACGCTGCTGATACTGGACAATCTGGCCGACATTTTCAGCGGAAACGAAAATTCAAGACCGCTGGCCAAGCAATTCATCGGCATGCTGCGGCACCTCGCCATCGAATTCAATTGCGTCGTGCTGATTCTCGGCCACCCCTCGCTTTCCGGCTTGGCGTCAGGCAGCGGCACCAGCGGCTCGACGGCTTGGAACAACTCGGTTCGTGCGCGGCTCTATCTGCACACCGTCAAGGACGGCAACGGCGTCGAGGTGGACGAAACCGTTCGGCTGCTCGAAGTGATGAAGTCCAATTACTCGGCCAAGGGCTTGCCCATCGGCCTGCAATGGAAGGATGGCCGCTTCGTCCGCAAGGACCCGCCCAAACCCTTCGATGCTATCAAACTCGAACATCTGGAAATGGTGCGGACTGCCTTCCGCGAGACTTCATACCGCACCAGCGACCAGTCCGAGGACTGGGGTGGCTACGTCGTCGCCAATATCGCCGAACTCGATGTCGGCCGCGGCCTTGCCGTCAGCGAGCGCACATCGGAGCAAAACCGGGCAAGGAGCAACGTCAGGATCGTGCTCAACCGATGGGTGGAAAACAAGCAGCTTTGCATTGTCGAACGTCTCGACGCGAAGAGCAGGCCGCGCAAGTTTTTCGGTGTTGTGGATGACGCGGAGTGACGCCGCTCAAGGTGGAGAAAAGGTGGAGAAAATGCCCCGTTTGCATACCCCAAGACAACCCTTACCCCCCCTGCACCCCTTTAGGGGTGAGGGGGTGGGGTGGGGTGTCCCGCGAGAGGTGGAGAACCGGCACGCCGAGGCCGCACGACATCGGCAAAAACAGGGAGACGGAAAAATGCTGACTGCACAAGAACACAATGCCGTCGTGGACTTTCTCATGGCGAGCGAACTTGAGGGAAACGCATTGATGGAAGCCACTGCTGCACAATTTCCACGCCTCACGTTCGGCGACTTGGGCAGAGCGTCACTCGATGCTCGTGATCGACTAAAGGAACGAGGGATGGTCAATATCGCCGAGGGTGAGGCTATGCTTCAGCTTCTTGCCATCTTCGACGGTTTGCCTGAGACACTTACGTTCGATGAGGCAATCGCCATCAAGGTCAAGCAAGGCGATCAGCGTGCCATGTGGTTGCGTGACAACCCAGAGTACGTCAGCAGCTTACAAACACGGATCAAGGAAGCGCTGGCCGAGAAGCACGCAGGAGAGTGATCCAGTATCTGTGGATAGCGGTGTAGGACTCTGACGGAAGTATCGGCACATGTGCCGATAGAGTCGGAAGGAAGTATTGCCACATGTGGCAATAGGCGGTCTGCGGGGACGTCAGGGGGGTGGCAAGAGGGGGACACGGGTGCCCGCCGGGTGAGCGCGTCCGGGCTTTCTTTCTACATTCCGCTCGTTCAGAAAATGCCTAAAGGGCTGAAAACCCGCCGAAAACCGGCATTTTTGGGCTTCTATATCTTCGTTTATCCGGAGTCTGTCCGCGACGCAACTGGGACGATCTGGAAACCTTTTAGACTCTAAAAGCTTTCTGGCCAGCCTTTATTGCCGATACCAGTCGCGGTCTTCCGCGCCGCTGCCGATCAACGCATCCATGATGTCGTCGTCTTCGACATCGTTCGAGCCGACGAGCCGCGCCCGTGAAGCTGGTGACAGACCAAGCTGCTGGCCGGTGACGTCCATCTCCTTGGCATACACCAGCGAAATCTTGATCAGCGGGTTTGGCGTCGGCAGTTTCGTGGCGTCTTCGTTTTCGATGAGCAGGCCGCGTTTCTCGATCTCTTCGTTGATCAGGCCATAGGCCCGCCAGGCGTGAACGAAGCGTTGCAGGATCGAACTGTCCGCTTTCCGCAGAAAGTCCGATGGCATCGCCGACACAACGAACAGCCAGAGCCGTTTCTCGGCCACAGTCATACCGTCCGGCATTACCGGTGCGCCCTTGGTGCGCAGCGGCGGCCTGATCGCGCTACGGCGCTTTTTTGCCCGGTTTCCCTCAAGTTTCTTCACTTCCGCTGAGACTGGTTTGCCGCGCATCAGTGCGAAGCCCTCGTCTTCTCGGCTACCAAATCGGCCAACCGCTGAATCACGTCCTGCGGTGGATCGGAAAACCGCTGGCCCCGCAGAACGCGGTCAAGCGTCGAACGATGGGTGCGGCAGGCTCTAGCGATCTCGGCCAGCGTCATGTCGAATTTTTGCAAGCGGCGAATGTTGGCAAAGACGGTGCGCGGATCGTTCATTTCGACAGCACCTTCTCATGCAGTTTCACGATCTTCGTGCCGAGTGCGTAGGAAGGGGATCGAATTTCGCCATTGCGGTAGCGCCAGAGATGGCCCGCGCTCGTACCCAGTTCGCGAGCGATCGCACGATAGGTCATGCCAGTTGCAGCCAACTCTTCGAGTTTGCGTTCGAGCATGTCAGCAATTTTACCGTCGCGAATCGTCGGCGCCATGGGCGCGACTATATCGCATACTTGCGAGATGTGGTATTTAGATACCGCCGTGGATCGCTGGCGGCCAGCATCGGAAACCATCCGCCCTCCACCGCGCAGGAGGGCATTTTCATGGGATACGCAGACATCTCCATCGAACGCCGGATTGCCAACATCGATGACAAGCTCATCGGTGTCAGCAAGGCCGTCAAAGCCTCTCGCCGCGATACCGCCACCGACGCCATCGTCAAAGGCATCGTCTGCCTTGCCCTTGCCCATACGAATGGCGGCAGTGCCGTCGATGCCGCTGGCCAGCACTACCCGCGCCAGAAGACGAAGATCATCGATGCATTGCGCAACCCGCGTGGCTTCCTCATCGAGCGGGCGCAAACCGATCCGGCGCGCACCGACGTTCCAAATTGGGCTGGTGATCTCGTTGGAAGCGGCGTCTACGGGGTCATTCAGGCGCTGTCGCCGCGCTCCGTGTTTTCCCAGCTTTCCGCCGTTTCGCTGTCGCTGGACATGTCTTCCTTCGGCTCGATCCGCCTGCCGACGCGGGCCTTGCCGCCCGCAACCGACAATCCGTTCGTCGGCGAAGGTGCGCCGGTTCCGGTGCGCGCGGTCGATCTCGGTTCGGCAGTCCTGTACATCTGGAAATGCGGCGTCATCAGCCACTATACCCGCGAGATATTGCGGCGTTCGGTGCCGAGCGTCGAAAGCGTGTTGCGGCAGGCTCTGGCCGAAGACCTGGCCACGGGCATCGACGCCATTTTGCTCGGCGACGGCGATGTCAGCAGCAGCCAGCCGGAAGGCCTGTTGCATGGGCTGACGCCGTTGACGGCATCGTCGGCGACGTCACCTGCCGAGGCCATAACTGCTGATCTCATGACTTTGGCGTCGGCCTTCGATCCCGCGGCGAGCCGCATCGCCTATGTGATGAACCCGATGCAGGCGTTGAACGTCCGCCTGCAGCTGACAACTGCGGCAACGCTGATGATCATGGAGTCGTCCGTGCTGCCGGTTGGCCGCGTCGTCGCCATCGATCTCGACGATCTTGTCATCGGCACGGGCGGCGGTGCCGAGATCAGCATCGTCGAGGATGCGACCATCGTTGCCCGCGACGATCCGACTGCGGTGTCGAGCGGCGGCACAATGGCAACGCCGACGACGAGTTTGTGGCAAATGGCGTTGACCGGTATCCGCCTTCTCGAATCCATCGGATGGACCACGCGTCATGGCCGCGTCAGCTTTATGGACGGTGTGCAATGGTGAACCAAACAGCGCGGGCGACTGGGGCATTTGTCATCTCTTCGAGAGTGCAGGAAGAGTTTTGCTTCATTTGCGCGCGCCTGGCCGGTGTTGCAGTCGCGCGCGGCACCGGCCACCACTCTTAGCATGAAGGACCCACGCCATGAACGTGATGCAGCAGCCTGAAAGCACCCGCTCGATCGTCTGGGACCTGTTCGACGTGTACCGCCGACTTCGCGAACTGGAAGCGCAGGCTTTCGAGATCGAGCGCGCGACGTTGCTGCGCAAGATCGCGAGGCTCGAACAGCAGGAGCGCACATGAGCAAGATCATCAAGCATCAGGAGATGACTGCGGAAGAACTGCAGCAAAGGTCCGAAGAGATCATCGCCAAGCATCCGAACATCTGGAAGGAAATATCCGCCGAAGCCATCGTCGATGTGCTTGGAAAGGAAGTCGGGCGCAACAATGCCGAGATCGGCCAGCGCATCGACACGATCGGCAAAGACATTGACGAGCGCTTTGCGGCAATCGAAGAACGGCTGACGCACTACGAGGACCAGCAAAACCGGCTGCGCCTCTCCATTCGCGAGTTTCAGTTGGACCTGAGTGAGGAACTGACCGCCTGGCGACGGGGGGTAGACAATGAACGTCGAGGATTCGACTCATCAACGCAATAGTTGAGGCTAGACGAAGCAGCAAGTTTGTCTAGAAACGTGTTCGAACAAACTCCGCCCATCCATTGGCAATAGCCAATTGTTCGTCAATCGCTTTCGACAGGGTGGCGTTGTTGGATTTGAATAAAGAAGTTTTACCCCCGAACCCATCATATCCAAATCGATCATAAGAGGAATCCGAAAATAGCATGCACCATCGTTGAATGTGGTGCACTTTCTCTTCTAAATTTTCTCTTGATAGACGAAGCCCTGTTTGCTGGCCATGAACAATTTTCTGCCTAGCATTGTAAGATGAAGATAATGAGTGAGACAAACTTGCGTAATCATCGCCGATTAGTTGTGAAAATTTTGCTCCACAAAGAAGCGAGATACTGCCTCTCAAAGAGATGTGCGAAATCGTTTTCTTGCTCCGTATAACTTCTCGCAACGCCGGCTTTTCAGAACGTCCAAGTTCAGAGGATTGATAAACCAGAAAAGCGGCAACTTTCCGCAACTGTCGTTCATACTTGATCCAAGCCAAGCAGAATGCGTCTACCCCCCTTGTATCGAACTTTGTAGCGAGAAGTGCGTTTACGGTGGCAAACTCCCTTTCACAACCAACAGTCATCGTTACGCCTCCAAACAGAGAACGATAAACTCTGAAAGACTGTCCCAGATCGCCGTTAGGTGATCTGATGAGGGTGCGAAATTTGGCGAGTGGACATAGCGGTTGAGCGTATCGGCGGAGACTAGTTCTTCGGTGTGTTGGAATTTGGCCAGCATAGTCACTTGCTTCTTGTCAAGTTTGCCGCGTCCCTGCATGTGACTACCAATTTTTTGTACGCGTACCGCAAGCTTATCATTCGTGTGAACGACGGCTAAATTTTGCTGCTGGATGTAGTTTTCTGCAGACAACTCAATAAGAACCCGCAGTAAAACGGCAATTGCGTTGGGATGTCGCGCCAATTCTAGATGGTACTGTAGTTCCTCCCATATTTGGTGATGCCTTTGCAACCGGCCCGGCCATACCAATCCGTAGTCCTTATGGGGAATAAGATTCTTTCGTTGTACGGGCTTGGCCGTCTTAGTGGTGGGAGTCGTGGTCGTTGGACTGGCTGACTTCTGCTTCGTTGAAGGTATCGATCCCTTCTTTTGCTTGGATACTGATATTGAAGATAAGGGTGGAGGAAGGACACCCTCTCCAGCTAAGCCGTCGAGGTAGGCGCTCTTTCCATCCACATCCCAAATATCGCTCAGCACGACCTTGCGCTCAGCAAGGTCTCTTGCGATTCGAGCCATCGCGGCAAGCGAAGCCGTCTGGTCGTGTGTAAATTCGAACCGGCCTTTGTTAACACTGAAACCTACACGGTTTCGGAACGGTTCGGCAGATAGTAATCGGTTCATCGTTGATCTAGGGATTTTGCGATGTGCCGGCAATAGCTTTGCATGAGCCAACAGCTTCTCAATCTCATCCGCAACATTGACGCCCCCGCCTTTGCCGGTGCGAGAGACGAAAGTCGTTTTCATACGATCGTCCCAGTTGCTTTGACCAATTCCGTTCTGCGTGCCCGTATGACGTCGATACAAAATTTCGTCTATTCTATCTCGATCGCTCTCTACTTGGCACAATATTTGAATAGGAAAAACGCCTTTCCAATTGGCTCGCTGTTCACGAAAGAAAGCTTGAAGTTCCGATGTAGGGGCGCGTCGTGGATCATCGAGGAGTTTCAGACATGTTATGCGGCGGTTTCCATCAAAAACGACATATTTAGAATCTACTGGGGCAACGAGCGGCGTTTCATAGATTTCGCCTTCCACGACGATATCCTTGGCCAAATTGCGCATGTGGGCTTCGCGCTCATTAAAAAGCCACGCTATGGCGGCCGTTTCATTCTCCAATTCACCGTGTCGGTCGTTTGCTCGGTTCACTAATAGTAAGTTGAGTGCTATTTTTCGGAACGCCATTTGATCCCTCAGAAAATGTGCTCTTTGGAGCGTTCCATTGTGCTACATCTTCTTGAACGAATACTTTCTAACGGAGCAGTATTTATTGGCACATCACGGTGTGCCAAGAAGCTGTAGGCGGAAAGGGAGTTGATGGCCAGACAAGTGAAGCCTGAGCGAAAGGACGTCAGCGGAACCGGCGAAGCCGATCAGGTCGCCGTGTTCACCGGCAAGGACAGGATCGGCGGCAGCGACGATCTCGTCTTCGATGACGTTACCGGCAAACTCAAACTGCGCGGCAAGGCGGTCATCACCGAAGCGCCGGACGACGGCAAACTTTATGGCAGGCGCAAGCGCAGTTGGTCACCGATCGAGCCAGCGGCGTCATCAGGCGGTGGCGGCGGCGAACAAGGACCACAAGGTCCGCCTGGCCCGCAAGGCCGCACCCGGCGAACGCGGACCGGCAGGCCAAGGCGTTCCGGCTGGCGGCCTTGCCAAGCAGGTGCTGGCGAAGACGAGCGACGCCGACTACGCGACGCTGTGGCGCGACGAACTGCCTCCCGTCACCATCGCCGACACAGCGCCAGCCGAAGCGCAGGGCGGCGATCTGTGGTGGAACCCGACGACCAAGGAACTTGCCATCTTCGTTCCGAAACCCGTTGAGAAGTATTGGGTAACCGGCGTCCATGAGGCGGGCCATATCGTCACCGCGCTGGCGCTGTGCGGCGGCGTCGCCTCGCTCGGCACGCACCCGAACGGCCACGTCATCGCGGTGGTGCCGACGAGCCGCAGCGATCCGTTCAACGCAGCCCTGCTGGCCGCGTCGGGCACGGCAGCGCAACTGGCTTTCGGGTTCGATCCGGTCATCGCCCAGTTGACGTCGAAATATGATCGCACAGGCTTTGCCAGCGCTGCCGACTTCGACGCGCTCGCCGCCCTGCTGGTGCCGGTATTTTCCCAGCCGGACGTTCAGGCCATCGTCAGCGAAATTGCCGTCTGGCTCATGGACAACACCTTCGCGCCGGACAGCGACATCGTCTGGACCGATCCTGCGGTTGAAGACTTGCGCGCCATTGCCGCGACGCTGCCGCCGGACCTGCAGTGGCCGCAGGCGCAATAGCCAGCGAGCCATGGTTGCTAGCGATATCACGTCTGTCAAACATGGCGGTAACCGTCGATCACTGGATCAAGACGCAAATTTGCTTCTTGTTAACCAATCACAGGCTGCTGAAATGATGGGCGTCAGCACTAGGTCAGTTACCGAAGCGTCGGCGCTGAAGCGCGAGGCACCTCCGGAGGTGGTTGCCAAACTTCCAAAGAGTCTTGGGAAGTGAGATCGTTGCTTGAAACTCGTCAACCGGGTGAACGAGTTTTGTCCAGCCGCTTGACATAACTTTGTCTGCCGCACAGACAAAATTGCCAAAAGTGATGTTAAGCTGGTTAACGCCACTTTAGATTTTCCTGCCGTGCGAAGGCAAGCGAACTTCTTTAGTCACTAAAGAAGTTAACGCCTTGCGCAACCGCAGTTGCAAAACCGTTCCTTGTCTGTTCACGTTGTCGGCACGCGCTGCTTACTTCTTGCATGAAGTGCCGACGATGCAACCGGAACACTTTGGCAACATTTCCGCCGCCACGCTGGTCAATGGATGGTATGGTTGCATATCATGCCTATCGTTCGCCTTGCCGATAAGCCGATGAGCCGCCGCGTGGTGCTGGCTGGTGCCGCGACGGCTGCGGCTGGCGCTGCCGTTGCCAGTACCGACGATCCGCGCAGGCGGCTGCGCTACCATCTCGACGGGCTGCGTCAGGCGCTTGCCGAGATCGAGCCGGACGGCGACCAGAGTTTCCTCGATGCACTGGAACGGGCCTGCAGGCCGTAGCCATAAGTCACCAGCCTTGCGATATCAAAGTAGGGGTATCCCCATTTTGTTTCACAAATAAGCTTTCGTAATTTTGCGATAACCGCCCTCAATGCCACTTCCTTGCCACACAGCGGGCCGCTGAGCGCGATTCTGGGTCCGACCCTTTCTCGCTTACCGGAAGGCGTCGTTCGCCCTTACTGGACCCAGAATGGACCCAATTTCTCTAAAATAGAAAAGGGCCCTTGCGGACCTATTTCTTAAGATGATGATTTCTTTGGGGAATTTTGGTCGGAGTGGCCGGATTCGAACCGACGACCCCTTGACCCCCAGTCAAGTGCGCTACCGGGCTGCGCTACACTCCGAACCGCTGAAAGCCCTAGATTACTGGACTTTTTTTAGCAATACCCCAAACGTAAGAAAAAGAACAAACTGCACACTAATGAACGCCGTGGAATAGACCGGCACCCAAGGTCCCACGACGCTCCAATGGGACGCCGTGCATGATCGGTACCCTCCTCCACCAAGAATTCCTCGGCATCAGGTTGTGTGGATCGTCGTGAGCCGACAAAATCCAATCTCCGAATCACTTTGCCCCAAGACTCCAACAGCCATGCAGCCACCTCGAAAGCGGTATCGCCCAAAACCGGACAAGCGCGATCAAGCGACCAGGATCTCCGATTTTGTTTCCAGCCTTAAATCAGCCAATCCGAAGCTGACTTCACGGGACATAGCATCCCTCCTGGATATTTCGCCCTTTCATCCTCCATCCGCGGACAATTGGTCTTCAACCGCAGTGATGAAAATAATTCGGCAACTTGAGCTGGGCCAGGCTGATAGCGCCGGCGCGTAGGAACATAGAAGCTCCTGATGTTGGCGATGCTCGATAGGACCAAGGGCCTGTGGCGATGCCCTCACACGCATGAGGTCGCTAAACGTTTGATTTAGGCCTCCCAGACCACGGTGTGATTACAACCTCCATTGCAAAAAAAGTAAAAAACGCATCGCGGTATGGAGGCGATCATGGATGTATATGAGGCAGTTGCAAGCCGACGGGCGGTGCGCGGATTCAAAGACGAGCCTGTGTCGAGGGAATTGCTCGAGCGCGTGCTGTCCGCCGCGGCCTGGGCTCCGTCCGGATCGAATATCCAGCCGTGGAATACCTATGTGATGACCGGCGCGCCGTTGGCTGAACTCAAGACCGACGCCGTCGAGCGCGTGGCCCACGGCGACCCTTGGGACGAGCGGCAGTACGAGATGTACCCGCCCGTGTTGAAGTCGCCCTACGCCGAGCGCCGGTCCGCTTTCGGCAAGGAGCGCTACAGCGCGCTCGGTATTGCGCGCGAGGACTGGGAGGCGCGCCAGCGGGCAGCCATTGCCAACTGGAACTGCTTCGGTGCGCCAGCCGCGCTGTTCTGCTATATCGACCGCGATCTGGGCCTGCCGCAATGGGCTGATGTCGGCATGTATCTGCAGACCGTGATGCTGCTGCTCCGCGCTGAAGGCCTGCACAGTTGCACGCAGATGGCGTGGTCGCAGGTTCGCGAGTCGGTCGCGGACGCCCTGTCACCTCCGGACGGTCTCATCCTCTTCTGCGGCATGTCGATCGGTTACGAAGACCCCACGGTGAATTACCCGCGTACAGGTCGCGCGCCACTCGCCGAGACGGTCACGTTCGTCGGCGACTAGCCACTCGGCTCAATTCACCTTTTGCCGGTCGATTTTCGCGACTACACGCCAAACGCGAAAGTTCTTCATTTGTTCGCAGGCCAAGCTGGAGTAGTCTTGCGCGACGACTCACCGCTGCCGCTACGCAGCCGACCGGCTTGCCGCAATGAGGGACTATGGGCGCTGCCTATCTGGAGAAACTTAACCCCGAACAGCGGCTTGCCGTCGAATATGGAACAGAGTTGCTTCCATCGACCATTGGCGGGCCGTTGCTTGTCATTGCCGGCGCCGGATCCGGCAAAACCAACACGCTTGCCCACCGCGTGGCGCATCTCATCGTCAAGGGCACCGATCCACGTCGCATTCTTCTGATGACCTTCTCACGCCGGGCTGCCTCGGAAATGGCGCGGCGGGTGGAGCGTATTTGTGGGCAGGTGTTGGGCGCTAATGCCGCAATCATGACCGACGCGCTCGCATGGGCGGGCACGTTTCATGGCATTGGCGCGCGCCTGCTGCGCGATTATGCCGAACAGATCGGCCTCAATCCCGACTTTACGATCCACGACCGTGAAGACAGCGCCGATCTCATGAACCTTGTTCGCCACGAACTCGGTTTCTCCAAGACGGAAAGCCGCTTTCCGACCAAGGGAACATGCCTTGCCATCTATTCCCGCGTCGTCAACTCGGAAGCGCCGCTCGCTGAGGTGCTGCAGGCATTCTTTCCCTGGGTGGCCGGCTGGGAGAAACAGCTGCGCGAGCTCTTTGCCGCCTATGTCGAAGCCAAGCAGCTGCAGAACGTACTCGATTATGACGACCTGCTTCTCTATTGGGCGCAAACCGTCGGCGATCCGATGCTCGCCGACGATATGGGCTGCCGCTGGGATCACGTTCTCGTCGATGAATACCAGGACACCAACCGGCTGCAGGCCTCGATTCTTCTGGCCTTGCGGCCGGCCGGCGTCGGTTTGACGGTCGTTGGCGATGATGCGCAATCGATCTATTCATTTCGCGCAGCGACCGTACGCAACATCCTTGATTTTCCTGCCACCTTCACACCGCAGGCGAGTATCGTCACCCTTGACCGTAACTATCGCTCGACCCGGCCGATCCTTGCCGCAGCTAACGGCGTGATCGATCTGGCGCGAGAACGCTTTACCAAGAACCTCTGGAGCGAGCGCGAATCGGCGGAGCGGCCCCGCATGGTGAGCGTCAAGGACGAGGCAGACCAGGCCCGCTACATCGTCGAACAGGTACTGGAAAATCGCGAAACGGGAACCTTGCTGAAGCAGCAGGCCGTGCTTTTCAGGACGTCGCACCACAGCGGCCCATTGGAAGTCGAACTGACGCGGCGCAACATTCCTTTCGTCAAGTTCGGCGGCCTCAAGTTCCTCGACAGCGCCCATGTCAAGGATATGCTTGCCTTGCTGCGTTTTGCCCAAAACCCACGCGACCGCGTTGCGGGCTTCCGGCTTATGCAGATCATAGCGGGCGTCGGCCCGACCTCGGCGCGCCGCGTTCTCGATGAAATGGCCGAGCAGCCCGATCCGCTCGGCGCGCTCGCGCAGATTGCCGCGCCTCCCCGTGCGGGCAATGACTGGTCAGCTTTCGTCGATGCGCTGAACGACTTGAAGCGCGGAACGACAGGCTGGCCTGCCGAGCTCGAGCGAGCGCGCGCCTGGTACGAACCGCATCTCGACCGCATTCACGAGGATGCCGAAATACGCAAGACGGATTTGCTGCAACTCGAACAGATCGCCGCAGGCTATGCGTCTCGCGAGCGTTTCCTCACCGAACTCACCCTCGATCCACCGGATGCGACGAGCGACCAATCGGGCGTTCCGCTGCTTGACGAGGACTACCTTATCCTGTCGACGATCCATTCCGCGAAGGGACAGGAATGGAAATCCGTGTTTATCCTCAATGCTGTCGATGGCTGCATCCCGTCCGACCTTGGCGCCGGAACGACGGCCGAACTCGAGGAAGAGCGCCGCCTGCTCTATGTGGCGATGACGCGTGCCAAGGATAGCCTCCACCTCATCCTGCCGCAGCGTTTCTTCACACACGGCCAGAATTCACTCGGCGATCGTCACGTCTACGCGTCGCGCACGCGCTTCATCCCGGCAACGTTGCTGCAGTATTTCGAGAATCGACCGTGGCCGGTGCACAACCGGGATCAGGAGGCGCGCGCCAAGGATGTTCGCAGCCAACGCGTCGATGTCGCCGCAAAAATGCGGGCAATGTGGCGGTAAGTTTCCGTCATCGACCCTGGGTTGAGGCGCGGTAAAACCCAGGGATGAAAGAGCAAAACGACGGTCACGCGCGGAACATTCGCGAGGCGCGGTCGTTATAGCTCTGTCAGTAATAGGAGCTCCCAAAAATGGCAATGTTTTCAAAGAATGCGGATGATATTCAAGGTGATGTCGAGGCGCAGATCGCTGCCCTGCGCAAAGAAATTTCCAAGATCTCCGCAAGTCTTCCCGATTTGAGCAGTGAACGATTTGATGAAGTAAAGCGCATTGCGACGAAGCAGGCGAAACATGCAGCCGCCACAGCGCGCGAAAATCCCGTGGCTACCATCGCCATCCTGGCTGGCGCAGCGGTGCTGGTCGGCCTGCTCGCTCGGCGATAGAAGGACCGAAGCGTCATGGATGAAACAACCATTGAGAATGAGGCGGACAAGGTTCGCCTCAAGGCCGAAATTGCCGAGTTGAAGCGCGATCTTGCCGCCATCACCAAGACGTTGGCTGACAAGGGCGTGCAGCTGCTCGACGATTTTAACGACGATGATGATCACGACGAGACATCGACGCTCGACGATCTGCGGGAGCGCGGCCGCCGTGCTGCCATCGGCCTCGGGCACAAGGCGCGGCAGATCGCCGATACGCCAACCCAGAACTCGGTTTCAACGCTGATGATCATCGCCGGACTTGGCGTCATCATCGGCATGCTGGCGCGTTAAAAAATTATGCGGGTTCTTTGGAACCAATCCGCCAGATAGGCATTTTATAGGTACTGGTTCCCAACCAGCAAGGCCGCACCCCACGGCCCAACCCCCAAGTCCCAGCTTTCATTCCGATGAAAGCTGGGCTTTTTTTGTGGGCTTATCGAACCTGATCGAGCAGACGTTTGCATTCCAAGAGGTCGAACAAGGTCTCCTGCAGAAGCGTGCGGTTGTCCTTGGAGAGGCGCTTGCCATCGGCCGCGACAGGTCCTTCATCCTCGCCCTTGATCAGGCCGAAGAGCCGGCGCCCGTGGGCGGCGGGTTTCGGCGTTCCCATGACCGCGGCTTCCTCGGCAGCATCGACCCGATCCTGTTCGGCTGCAAGCGCTTCCTCCTGGCGGGCATTGGCCTGCTTTTGCTGGCTGATTGCTTCCGCTGCCGCCGTATCACCGCTGCCAAGCGCAATGATGAACTGCGTCCCGTTTTCACGCAGAAGACGCTGCACGCCCTTGATCGTATAGCCCTGATCGTAAAGGAGATGGCGGATGCCCTTGAGGAGGTCCACATCGAGCGGACGGTAATAGCGCCTGCCCCCACCGCGTTTCATCGGCTTTATGTGCGTGAACCGCGTTTCCCAGAAGCGCAGGACATGCTGGGGCAGATCGAGGTCTTCCGCGACTTCGCTGATGGTTCTGAATGCGTCGGGGCTTTTGTCCATGTTTTCACCCTTTCAGGAGAAAATCTGATTCGACCTCCATTTTCAGCGATTTGCAATGCATAATTCAAGCGGAACGCGAGACTACCTCACAGCAATCTCGCGCAAAAGGACGCTTAAAGTTGCGGAATCGCCCGAATTCAGGCTGATTTCTTTTTGCGTGTCTGGTGGGAGCGGAGAATCCGCTGCTTGAGCACGTTGGATGCCTTGAACGTCATTACCCTGCGCGGCAGGATCGGGACTTCTTCCCCGGTCTTCGGATTGCGCCCGATGCGTTCATTCTTGTCCCTTACCTGGAACGTGGCGAACGACGACAATTTAACTGTCTCGCCACGAACAATTGCGTCACATACCTCATCGAGGATTGTTTCGACGAGTGAAGCTGACTCCGTTCGCGAAAGCCCTACCTTGCGGTAGACTGCCTCGGCCAGATCAGCACGCGTAATGGTCTTACCCCCCATACGATCTCAAAGCTCTCGTTTGTTGCAAATCTACCCGGTGATAGCGGAAGTTATAGGATGAAAACCGATCGGGCAAGCAGCTTGGAAGAGTTCGTCGGCCAATCCACGGACCCGGTCGTCCTGCTACCAGCGTAGCAGAACTGCACCCCACGTAAAGCCCCCGCCCATGGCCTCGAGCAGCACGAGATCGCCTTGCTTGATACGCCCGTCCGCAACAGCCGTCGCGAGTGCTAAGGGTACTGAAGCGGCTGATGTATTTCCGTGCCGGTCAACGGTGATGACAACCTTTTCTTCGGCCAGATGCAGCTTCTTTGCGGAGGCGTCGATGATGCGCTTGTTGGCCTGGTGCGGCACGAACCAGTCAATGTCCTCGGCAGTAATTCCGGCCTCGGAAAACGAGGCTTCGATCACGTCCGTGATCATGCCGACCGCATGCTTGAAGACCTCCCTGCCCTCCATCCGCAGGTGGCCGACAGTCTGTGTCGTCGACGGTCCGCCATCGACATAAAGCTTGTCCTTGTGCGAGCCGTCGGAGCGCAAATTGGCGGTCAGCACGCCGCGATCGGAGGTAAGCCCACGGCCTTCATTGGCCTCGAGGATGATGGCACCGGCGCCGTCACCGAACAGCACACAGGTCGTGCGGTCATTCCAGTCGAGGATGCGCGAGAATGTCTCGGAGCCGATCACCAAAGCGCGCTTTGCCATGCCGCCGCGAATATAAAGGTCGGCTGTTGCAACCGCGTAGACGAATCCGGAGCAGACCGCCTGCATGTCGAATGCAAAACCGTGCGTCATGCCCAGCCGGGCCTGGATATTGACCGCCGTAGCCGGAAACGTGTTGTCGGGAGTCGAAGTTGCAAGAATAATGAGGTCGATGTCTGCCGGCGTCATGCCCGCATTGTCGAGAGCGGCGCGCGCTGCCGCTTCGCCGAGCGATGCGGTAGTTTCACCCTCACCCGCAATGTAGCGCTGCCTGATGCCGGTGCGCTGGACGATCCATTCGTCCGAAGTTTCGACAATGCCTTCGAGATCAGAATTCTTTACCAGGCGCGCCGGCGTGGCCGCCCCTATACCTTTAACAACGGAACGGATCATTTACTTCCCTGTTCTATTTCAACCTCGGCGTCGCTTTCGGTTTCATCCTTGAAAGCCACACCGACCGGGCTCTTATGGAAATGGGTAAGATCCGCCGCGATCTTGTCCAGAAGCTTGTTGTGGGCCATGTCATAGCCGACGTCGATCGCCGAAGCAAAGCCGAGAGCATCGGTACCGCCATGGCTCTTGATGACAACGCCGTTCAAGCCAAGGAAGACGCCGCCATTGGTCTTGCGCGGGTCCATCTTCTCCCGCATGCGATCAAAAGCGCTTTTGGCAAAGAGGTAGCCGATCTTCGCCATCAGCGTGCGGTTCATCGCATCGCGCAAATACTGTGTGTACTGCTTGGCCGTACCTTCGGCCGCTTTCAGGGCTATGTTACCGGCGAACCCTTCGGTCACGACGACATCGACCGTACCCTTGCCGATATCGTTGCCTTCGACAAAACCGTAATATTCGAGCGTGGGCAAAGGTATCTCGCGCAGGATGCGCGCAGCATCCTTGACGTCGTCCTGTCCCTTGATCTCTTCAACACCAACGTTGAGGAGGCCAATTGTCGGACGCTTGATTTCAAAGAGCGAACGAGCCATCGCCGCGCCCATGACCGCATAATCGACGAGTTGCTGGGCGTCGGCGCCAATCGTTGCACCAATGTCGAGAACAATGCTCTCGCCCTTCAGGGTAGGCCAAATACCGGCAATCGCCGGACGCTCGACATTCGCCATTGTACGCAGGCAGAATTTTGACATGGCCATCAGGGCGCCGGTATTGCCGGCCGAAACGCAGACATCCGCCTCGCCGGTCTTCACCGCCTCGATCGACCGCCACATGGACGATTTCCAACGCCCGTTGCGCAAAGCCTGGCTTGGCTTTTCATCCATGCGTACCGCAATGTCGCAATGATGCAAGGTCGATGCATTCGCCAATGCCTGGTGGCGGGCAAGGATCGGAGCCACCTCCGCCTCACGCCCAAAGACCACGAACCTGATGTCAGGATGGCGCTCCAGCGCCGTAGCCATGCCGGGGATGACGACCTCTGGACCGAAATCACCGCCCATGGCGTCAATGGAAATTCTGATCACTCTCGATTGTCCTGTCTGGTTCAGTGCCTGTGCATGGCGTTCTTTGAAAAGACTCGGGGAAAATAGACATTTTGCGTAGGCGCACAACTGATTTCTGCCCAATCACAGGCGCGCTCGACCCAATAAGCTTGAATACTTGTCCCAATCCTTGGTCTTGTCTCAACTCCCTGACACCATCTACCCGCAGGATGAGATAGCGATCAAGTCTTCTGTTTCCAATCCTTGAGAGCCGCAAACGGGTTGGCTGGCTTTACGTCTTCCTCATTGTCCGATCCGACGTCAACAACGAGGGGCGGCGCAGCCTCCACGCCCTCCTTGCGCGGATAAGGATCGACAGCCAATTCGAAGAATTCTTCTGCGATTGCCCCAACGTCGAGCTTATCGCCGGAAAATGTCTCAGGTATGTCGGGGCCATCCGCACTGATGATCAGTTCGCCATTCTCATCGAGCGGGAGACGGGCCAATCGCGAATTCTCAGGTACGAAGAGCGTGTCGATGTCCGTATCGATCCTGGTTTCGATCGGCTCCAGGGTCACGACGCAAGCCTGGACGATTTCCGCCTGGACCTTCCCGCGAACGCGGATACCGTCCTTCTTCCACGGCACCACCTGAAGTTCAGCCTTGAAGAATTTAACATCTTCCAACTCGTGAAAATCGCGCATGGCGTCGCGCTCTTTTTTATCCGCCTCGATTTTGACGTTGAGGCCTTTCTGCGGAAGCCGCTGCACTGAGACTTGATAACTTAGGGTTCCATCCGAGTTTCTCGACATCGTATTTCCTCCTATCAAAGCAGCGTATCGTCGGTGCTGGCATCAGGAAACGTAACCCTTCCGGCCACGATATCATCATCCGATTGCCCATCGAGGTGGCGTACCGTGCGTTCGACATAGGCGGCTAGCGCGGGCGCGCCTGTCCAACCGTCACTGTCCGGACGCACATTGCGGGCGAGCGCCGCTACGAGCGCCGGATGGTCATTCGTTTCCAATGCGCGATCATACGACTCGATGCGCCCATAGAACATGCGCGCAAGTTTCTTCATGCGCTTGGGCACGCCAGAATCACCGATGCCCAGTTCGCGCAGCGAATGGTCGACATCACGGAAGAATTCGTCGGTAACCTCCTGGCCAACGGGCTTCAGCGCGGGGCCCCTGTCCTTGATGCGGCGCATGAACAGGAAAACATGCAGCGACAACATTTCGTAGCGTCCGAGCGGAGTATCCGGCACTTCAAGGTCAGAATAAAAATAGGGCTGCCGCGCCGCTGCCACGATCGCATCGTAGAGGGCAATTGTAATCGCCTCATTTGCTTTGGCCTTGCGGCTAAATAGACTGAGAATCATAGAGTTGTGCCTTGACTTGAGTCTTCCTCGCAGCACTTTTGCCGTGTTGCATCGGAGTTCAAGGTGGTTTACCGAGTTTCTGCGGGCAGCGAAAGACTTGCGCCCAGATTCAAATGGAGATGTCGTTGCTGCAGCGGATTTTCAAGACCGAGCGTACGCGTGAGTGCGTTCTCGTTGGAACACTTATTTTGGCTGCCGGGGTGTCCGGCTGCAACACTGCTGCCCTCAAGCTCGCACCGACAGAGACCTTGACGCAGGGCTATGTTCTCGACGAGAAGGCGCTCGAATTCGTGCCGGTTGGCTCAAGCCGCGAACAGGTCATCCTGTCACTTGGCAGCCCCTCGACCACCGCAACCTTCGACAATGAAGTTTTCTACTATATTTCGCAGAAGCGTCAGCGTTCGGTTGCCTTCATGATGCCGCGCGTGACCGACCGGCGGATCCTTGCGGTCTATTTCGACAAGGATGGCAAGGTTTCCAGCATCTCCAACTATGGTCTGCAGGACGGCAAGGTTTTCGACTTCATCTCGCGCACGACCCCGACTGGCGGCAAGGACCTCTCCTTCCTCGGGCAGATGCTGCAGGGTGTCAGCAAGACTCCAAGCGCGCTGCCGAGCTCCGGCCGCACGCCAACCGGCGGCGCCCCGGACTAATCCGGCGACCGCGATCTTACAAGGCACAAAGAAAAAACCCGCGAAGCAGCTTCGCGGGTTTTTCGTTTTCGCTGGCAGGTGTCAGTGAGCCAGCACGGCCAAGAGCAGCAAGGCCACGATGTTGGTGATCTTGATCGCAGGATTGACGGCGGGCCCCGCCGTATCCTTGTATGGATCGCCAACGGTGTCGCCGGTGACAGACGCCTTGTGTGCCTCCGAGCCCTTCATGTGGCGGGTGCCGTCCTTGCCGACAAAGCCGTCTTCGAACGACTTCTTGGCGTTATCCCAGGCACCGCCGCCCGAGGTCATCGATATCGCAACGAAGATGCCGTTGATGATGACGCCTAGCAGCGAAGCACCGAGCGCGGCAAAGGCGGAGGCCTTCGAACCCGATATCAGCAGCACGCCGAAGTAAACCACGAGCGGCGCAAGCACCGGCAGCAGCGAGGGAACAACCATTTCCCGGATCGCCGCCTTGGTCAGAATATCGACCGCACGCGCATAGTCGGGCCGTTCGGTGCCGAGCATGATGCCGGGCTTTTCCCGGAACTGGCGACGCACCTCTTCCACCACCGATCCCGCCGCACGGCCGACTGCTGTCATTGCAATGCCGCCGAAAAGGTAGGGAATGAGACCGCCGAAGATGAGGCCTGCAACGACATAGGGATTGGAAAGGTCGAAGGAGACCGCCCCGATACCCTTGAAGTAGCTGAATGCAGTCGCGCCTTCCTTGTTGGCTTCGCTGATGAAGTATTGAAGGTCATTGCTATAGGCGGCAAACAACACCAGCGCGCCAAGGCCGGCAGAGCCGATGGCGTAACCCTTGGTGACGGCCTTCGTCGTATTGCCAACGGCGTCGAGAGCATCGGTGGATTTGCGCACGTCCGGATCAAGGCCGGACATTTCGGCGATGCCGCCAGCATTATCCGTTACCGGGCCGAATGCATCGAGCGCAACGATCATGCCGGCAATGCCGAGCATCGCCGTCACGGCAATACCGGTTCCGAAGAGGCCGGCGAGCTGATAGGTGGAGATGATGCCGCCGACAATGACGAGCGCAGGCAAAGCGGTCGACTCAAGCGAAACAGCCAAGCCCTGGATCACGTTGGTGCCGTGACCCGTAATCGAAGCCTGGGCGATCGAATTCACCGGACGCTTGTTGGTGCCGGTATAATATTCGGTGATGACGACGATCAACCCGGTTACGACAAGACCGATAATACCGCAGAAGAAGAGGTTCGTGCCGGTGATGGCTTGCCCGGCCACGGTGCCGAACTCGCCCCAGCCGACGGTCATCGACGTTGCGACGGCGAGGCCGACGATCGACAGGAGCCCCGTCACGATCAGGCCCTTGTAGAGGGCACCCATGATGGAGTTGTTGGCGCCGAGCTTGACGAAGAACGTGCCGGCAATCGAGGTGATGATGCAGGCGCCGCAGATGGCCAGCGGATAGAGCATGACCTGCCCGAGAACAGGCGTCGCGCCGAAGAAAATCGCGGCAAGCACCATGGTTGCAACGATCGTCACGGCATAGGTCTCGAAGAGATCGGCAGCCATGCCGGCGCAGTCGCCGACATTGTCACCAACATTGTCGGCAATCGTTGCGGGGTTGCGCGGATCATCTTCGGGAATTCCAGCTTCAACCTTGCCGACGAGGTCGCCGCCAACGTCTGCACCCTTGGTGAAGATGCCGCCGCCAAGGCGGGCGAAGATCGAAATAAGGGAAGCGCCGAAACCAAGCGAAACGAGGGCGTCTATCACCGCGCGATCAGCTGCAGGAAGGCCGAGCGGACCGGTCAGGATCCAGAAATAGACGGAGACGCCGAGAAGCGCGAGCCCGGCAACGAGCATGCCGGTGATTGCGCCCGATTTGAAGGCGATCTCGAGACCAGCAGCCAGACTGCGGGATGCAGCTTGCGCCGTGCGCACATTGGCGCGGACGGAGACGTGCATGCCGATGAAGCCGGCAAGGCCGGAAAGCACCGCGCCAATCAGGAAGCCGATTGCGGCCGTCGCGCTCAGGAGATACCAGACGGCGACAAAGACGACGATGCCGACAATGGCGATCGTGGTGTACTGACGCGTGAGATAGGCCTGTGCACCTTCGCGGATCGCACCGGCGATTTCTTGCATGCGCGCATTGCCCTGGTCCGCCGCGAGCACCGATTTGGTGGCCCATATAGCGTAAACGATAGACAGCAGACCGCAGGCAATGACCAGAAATAGTATTGTCATGCCACTCCCTCAGATTTTGACCGGAAAAACCCCTCCCCGGGTCAGGTTCGGTACGGCACTCGAAATCTGCCAGGCCGGCAGAGACGCGACCGTATGTGTAAGGAGTAACGAAGCAAATGCGAAACCGTCAAGGTCTTTCGCAACTTAGCGGAATGCGCGACGAAAGTAGGGATTGCGATCAGTAGGGGGAGTGATCAATCTTAACAAAAGAATTTATTTGAATGAGTTGGCCCTTGAACGTGATCTATAATGAACGCGTGAAGTTATTTGCGACCTTTTTAAATGGCCTCGGTGTAGCGATTTTCGCGGTAGGTGGATTCGCTCCACTCGTTTCGAGCCTGAACGGCACAATCGGACCGACAAGATTTCTCGCATTCGTCAGCGCAATTTGTGTTGTGATCGCATTCACCCTACATTACTTGGCGAGCACTTTCCTCACGAGGATGAGACCATGACGACGCTGCAGATGCTTTCGTTCTTCATAGCGCCGGTCAGCGCCCTGCTCTTCGCCCTGCTTGCGTTCTACGTTGTCGACCGCAACCAACGGCGCAAACCGCGCGACCGCTGAGGGCCGCACCTCTATCGCTGCGGGCCCTTTACGCCCTTGCTTGCACCGCGAATTTCAAATGCCAGCCGGTCGAGAACGGCGTTGACGAGCTTCGGCTCATCCTCATTGTAGAACGCCTTGGCGATGTCGACATATTCGGAGACGATGACGGCCGTCGGCACATCGACCCGGTCCTTCAATTCCCATATCCCGGCGCGCAAGATGGCGCGGAGGGTCGAATCGAGCCGTGACAGGGGCCAATCCTCAAGCAGTGCCTGATGAATGAGCGGATCGAGCAATTTCTGCTCGGCGACGACACCTGAGACGATACCGCGAAACCACTGCGGATCTGCATCGAGATATTGGTTGCCGTCCACTTCCTTGCCGAGGCGGTGCGCCTCATATTCGGCAACGACCTCGAGAACACCCGTACCGGCAACGTCCATCTGGTAAAGTGCCTGCACGGCGGCAAGGCGGGCAACGCCACGTTTGTTGGCGGTCTTTGCGGCAGGGCTATGCCCGTCTTTGGCGGAAGGCATCGTCAGGCTCCAAGCTTTTCCTTGATGGCGATCATGGTCAATGCAGCGCGCGCCGCGAAGCCCCCCTTGTCGCCTTCGCCGCGCTTTGCACGCGCCCACGCCTGTTCGTCGTTCTCGACCGTGAGAATGCCATTGCCGATGGCAATGCTTTCATTAACGGAAAGATCCATCAAGCCGCGCGACGATTCATTGGCAACAATATCGAAATGGTACGTTTCACCGCGAATAACCGTCCCGAGGGCGACGAAGCCATCGTATTCCCTGCCGCCTTCGACGGCAGCATCGAGAGCAAATGAAATGACGGCCGGAATCTCCAGTGCACCCGGCACGGTAATTACCTCATAGGTCGCGTTCGCCTCGTCGAGGGCGCCCTTGGCGCCAGCCAGCAGCGCGTCAGCGAGATCGTCATAGAATCGTGCTTCCACGATCAACAGATGTGGCGCATGCGCCTGACTTTTGGACATGATTGCTCCAACGGAAATGAGGTGGCGTTGGTCCTAGGCCGATTTCGGGTATTCCGCAAGTCGTGCGGCGTATCTCGCCATCTGATCAATCTCGATATTGACCTTGTCGCCAACCTTGCGCTCACCCCAGGTCGTAACTTCCAGCGAATGGCGGATAAGGAGCACGTCGAACTCGTCGCCGTTGACGCCGTTGACGGTCAATGACGTGCCGTCCAGGGCAACCGAGCCCTTCTGTGCGATGAAACGCGCGAGATGCCCGGGAACTCGAAGCGTGAACCGGACGGCATCGCCCTCGTCTTCGCGCTTGATGAGTTCCGCCATGGCATCGACATGCCCGGAGACGAGATGTCCTCCCATTTCATCGCCAAGCTTCAAGGATCGTTCCAGATTTATACGCGAGCCGGTTTTCCAGCCGGCAATGCTGGTAAGGCGCAGCGCCTCTTCCCACGCCTCGACCTCGAACCAGCGGGCATTCGAACCCTTTTCCGGCAAGGTGGTTACAGTCAGGCAGACGCCGGAACAGGCGATCGACGCGCCGATTTCGATCGTCTGGGGATCATAATTGGTTTCGACACGCAGCAGCACGCCCTCGTTGAGCGGCTTTACCTGACCGATCCGGCCGATATCCGTTACAATACCTGTGAACATTCATGTTTTCCTAGGTCGATCTGACATATTCGCGATAGCGGTCTTCCCCAAAGCGAAACTCGTTCAGCAGCTTGAAATCACGCGCGATATGGGGGTTGAGATCAGGACCTGCAACCCCCGCCTCACTACCAATCACAACCGCGGCCTCAAAGAGCGCAATCCTGTCAACGAGGTTCTCATCGAGGAGCGACGTCGCGACCGCCGCTCCACCCTCGACCATCACGGTCGAAAGCCCCTGAGCAGCAAGGTCCTCCAGGAGTTCCGGCAGGGCGGTTGCGCCGCAATCGGTCTCAGTCGCCAATATCCTGCATCCTGCGGCAGCGAGCGCCCGGCGCTTGGCAGTGTCAGCATCCGCCCGCGCCGCAACCCAGACAGGAACGTTCGCGGCCGTTCGCACAAGTTCGCTGTCGATCGGCAGACGCAGATGGCTGTCGAGCACGATGCGGATCGGCGAGCGCGCTTCAAGGCCGGGGAGACGGCAGGTCAATTGCGGATCGTCAGTGAGCACCGTGCCGATGCCGACGAGAATAGCGTCGGATTCGGCCCGCATCAGATGCACCTGCGCACGTGAAACGCTGCCGGTGATCGACACCTGTCCCTCGCCCGCCCGACCGATGTAGCCGTCGCTGGAAAGGGCAAGTTTGAGAGTCACTTCCGGGCGTTTCTTCGCTGAGCGAATGAGGTAGCCGGCGAGGTAGTCCGCCGCCTGCGCCGCAAGAACGTTTTCCTCCACTTCGATACCGCCCGCGCGCAGGATGACATAGCCCTTTCCCGATACCCGGTCGTCAGGGTCCGTGGCCGCTGCCACGACGCGGGTCACACCGGCCGTTACCAGCGCGTTGGCGCAGGGCGGCGTCTTACCATGATGGGCACAAGGTTCGAGGGTCACATAGGCGGTTGAGCCGCGGGCTTCATCGCCAGCTTCGGCTAAGGCTTGCGTCTCCGCATGCGGGCGTCCACCAATGGCGGTCACCCCACGCCCGACGATCACGCCGTTCTTGACGATGAGGGTTGCTACCGACGGGTTGGTTCCCGTGAGGCCCTGATGTGTGCGCGAAAGGCGTATCGCCGCTTCCATGTAGCGGCGGTCAAGCTTGGATACCGCCATTTGTTCAGTCTTCCTCGACCCGTTCGGCCACGGTGTCGCCAGAGGTGATCTCATCGATCACATCATGGAAGTCCCTGGCTTCGCGAAAATTGCGGTAGACCGAAGCAAAGCGGATATAGGCGATGTCATCGATGCCTTTCAGCGCATCCATGACCAGCCGCCCGATCTCGTCGGACGCGACCTCCGGTTCGCCGGAACTTTCGAGCTGGCGTACGATACCGGAGACGGCACGCTCGACGCGATCAGGATCGACCTGACGCTTGCGCAGTGCAACTTCCACCGAACGCATGAGCTTGTCCCGGTCGAAGGCAACCTTGCGGCCACTCTTCTTGATGACCGTCAGATCGCGCAACTGCACGCGCTCAAAGGTGGTGAAGCGCCCGCCGCAGACCGAGCAGACACGTCTTCTCCGGATCACCGCTCCGTCTTCTGCCGGACGGGAATCTTTCACCTGGGTGTCTTCGGATTGGCAATAGGGACAACGCATCGACGAGCTTTCTGAACAACTTCATGTTCGCAAGAGACAGGGCTCGAAGATAATGATTTTCTTGCGAAGTTAAAAGCGGTCGGGCGGAGAGGACTGTGAACGGACCGTTCGATCCGCCACATTCCCCCCGCCCGTCCATATCAATCCGGCGCGCGCCTTAGCCGAGATAGGGGTAAAGCGAGAAACGGTCGGTCAACGAGATGACCTTCTGCTGTACGGCTTTTTCCACGGCGGCATTGCCCTCATCGGAATTCGCGACCTTGAGACCGTCGAGCACTTCGGAAATGAGATTGCCGATTTCGGTGAATTCGGCCGGACCGAATCCGCGTGTCGTGCCGGCAGGCGTGCCGAGACGAATGCCCGAAGTCACGAACGGCTTTTCCGGGTCAAACGGAATACCGTTCTTGTTGCAGGTGATGTTGGCGCGGCCAAGCGCGGCCTCGGCACGCTTGCCGGTCGCATTCTTGGGACGAAGATCGACGAGCATCAGATGGTTGTCGGTACCGCCGGAAACGATGTCGAGCCCGTTCTTCTTCAACGTCTCGGCAAGCGTCTGCGCGTTGGTGACGACGTTCTTGCCATAGGTCTTGAAGTCCGGCTTCAGCGCTTCGCCGAAGGCGACTGCCTTGGCGGCGATGACGTGCATCAGCGGCCCGCCCTGCAAGCCGGGGAACACGGCGGAATTCATCTTCTTGGCGATCTCGGGATCGTTGCAAAGGATCATGCCGCCGCGGGGACCGCGCAGCGACTTGTGCGTGGTGGTGGTCACGACATGCGCGTGCGGAAGCGGGGAAGGATGCACGCCGGCAGCAACGAGACCCGCGATATGCGCCATGTCGACCATGAGGTAAGCGCCGATGGAATCGGCGATCTGGCGGAAACGCTGCCAGTCCCAGACCCGTGAATAGGCCGTGCCGCCCGCAAGGATAAGCTTGGGCTTGGTCTCATGCGCCTTCTTCTCGATGGCGTCCATGTCGAGGAGGTGATCGTCCTCACGCACGCCGTAGGAAACGACGTTGAACCACTTGCCAGACATGTTAACCGGCGAGCCGTGGGTAAGGTGGCCGCCAGAATTGAGGTCGAGGCCCATGAACGTGTCGCCAGGCTGCAGCAGCGCCAGGAACACGGCCTGGTTCATCTGGCTGCCGGAGTTCGGCTGAACGTTCGCGAATTCGCAGCCGAACAGCTGCTTGGCGCGCTCGATGGCAAGTTCTTCGGCAATATCGACAAACTGGCAGCCGCCATAATAGCGCTTGCCCGGATACCCCTCGGCATATTTGTTGGTCATGATCGAGCCCTGGGCTTCGAGCACGGCGCGGGAGACGATGTTTTCCGAGGCGATCAGCTCGATTTCATGCCGCTGACGACCAAGTTCCTTGCGGATTGCGCCGAAGATCTCCGGATCGATCTCTTCGAGCGGTGCGTTGAAAAAGGTATCTGCGTTCGACATGGTGTCTCAACCTCATTTGCCGGTGGGAACAGTTACGTGATTGCGGCGCATTATCATACTTAAACCGGCAAGGCCAATGGCCGGGAGACGAAAAGCAATAGCCGGAAACCGCCATGGGTGTGGAAATGAGGTGGGCCCGCTCAATCCGGGCTTCGCCAAGGTCGATCCTCGGGACAAGCCCGAAGGATGACGGAGTGTTGGGCAGGAGAATTCACATTGCCTTGGTCAGAAAAAAAAGACCGCCCGAGGGCGGTCTTTCCACTAATCCAGAGGTCAATCGCTCAGGTATTCGTGCCGATAGAAAGCGCGGCCTGACCGTCGCGCTCGTAAATATCGTCGCGCAGGTGAACGACCCCGTCGCCGGTCGACCACGCTGTCACGTAGACGAAGTGTAGCGGCACCGGGTTACTGACGTTGATCGGCGTGTTAACGCCGGTCTTGATGGTCGCTTCCATCGTCTGGCGATCCCAGCCCGCCGTATCGCGCAGCAACCATACATTCAGATCGCGCACGTTCTGGACGCGGACACAGCCGGACGATTCGAAGCGCATCAACTTGTTGAATACGCCCTGCTGCGGCGTGTCGTGCATATAGACAGCATATGGGTTCGGGAAATTGATCTTCGTCGAAGACATGGCGTTGATCTTGCCCGGATCCTGGCGGAACATCAGTTTTACGGCATCATCGGTATTCCAGTCGACCTGTTCCGGCGGAACTTCCTGACCCTGCTGGTCGAAGAGGCGAATCTTGTTGCGCGTCAGATAAGTCGGGTCCTTGCGCATCAGCGGAATGATGTCTTTTTCGATGATCGACTTCGGCGCGGTCCAGTAAGGATTGAGAATGACCTCGTGGATCTTGGAATCGAGGATCGGCGTCTGGCGGTCGATCTTGCCGACGATTGCGGTATGGCGCTGGACGACGCGGCCGCCCTCCACTGCCTCGAGCTGCGCAGCGGGAATGTTGACCATGACGTAACGCGGACCCTGGTCGGCGGCGGCCAAGGTGCGAACACGTTCGAGGTTGGTCTGCAACTGTCCGAGGCGAATATCGGCGGGGACATTCATCGCTGCCAGCGAATACTGCCCCATGACGCCATCGGCCGGCAGACCGTGCCGGGCCTGGAAGCGCTTAACAGCGGCATCGACATAGGTGTCGAATGAATTGGAGATGCCTGCGCTTTCCGAAAGATCGCCTGCGATCATCAGGCGCTTGCGCATGACGGCGACCGAAGGGTCGACGACGCCAAGCTGCAGCTTGACCGTGGTATCGACACGCGGCCAACCGCCATTGCTGACGATCTGGTTATAGGTGTTGATGGCGTTTTGGATGAAGGAAGCCGTCTCCGGGCTTGCGATTGGCTGGAAGCTTGCGACCTTGCCCTTTGATGTCGAGCGCGCGTCGAACTGATCATCCCAGTTGCCGCGGCGCGGCGCCGCCAGAATCTCGCCGATATCGCTTTGCTGGGCGAATGCCGACGTTGTTGCCGCGGCGAAACCAGCAGTTGCCACGCCTCGCAGGAATGCGCGGCGATCAATTGCCGATGATCCGAATTTCTTCATATTGTGTCCAACCCTTGGAAGTACTGCGGCCAATGCCACCTGCAACGCAAGATGAGCGGTTACGATTATCCAGAATTACCAGCAACTACTTTAACAAACAGCAATTTTAACACTGATCGCGCAATCGTGATGCCGACCACGCCTCTCCAGCTGTCCGCCGTATTTCGCTGAGCATGCAATGACTTCGTCGATTTCCACGCCATTATGGCGGATTAATGACCCTAAGCCGTGAGAAACGTACTGACTGGACGAACCCCACAGAACAATGGTCAAAGCCCGCCCTCGCATGAAGCGAAGCCGGGCTTTTGCAGTGGAGACACTGTTAGAGCTTACATGCGGTAGGCGATGCTGTCGTTCCAGAAGCGATCGAGACGCTGGAGGGCCTTGTTCATCGACTGGAATTCTTCCGCCTTGATGCCACCGACATGTTCGATCGACGCGATATGGCGCTCGTAGAGACCCGCCACCAGTTCCGCGACTTCCGTCCCCTTGTCCGTCAGGCTCACCCGAACGGAGCGACGGTCGGTGCGGGACCGTTCATGCGAGATGAAGCCGAGCTCGACCAATTTCTTCAGATTGTACGAAACATTCGAGCCGAGATAGTAGCCGCGGCTGCGCAGTTCGCCGGCCGTTAGTTCAGCATTGCCGATGTTGAAAAGCAGCAATGCCTGGATCGCGTTGATGTCGCTGCGGCCGTTACGGTCGAATTCATCCTTGACGACGTCAAGCAAACGCCGATGCAAACGTTCTACTAACTGAAGTGCTTCAAGATAAAGTGTCCGCAACGCAGTATCACTGGGTGTCGAACGCTGGTTCTCACCAGACTTTCTCTGTGTGTTGTTCATAATACCTGCCTCACTGTTGTTTCGGTGTATTTTTCTCACCGTTGAGGCAACACTATCGAATACGCATAAAATTCGACTTAAAACACAGACTTAACAGTACCTTACCTCGGCTCAATCAATTTCAGGCTTAATGAAGACTTACGCCTCGGCTTAAAAACCGTTCTATCGCCTGGGCTTGGCCTGGCGTCTTTTCTGCACGAACAGCAGGATCCTGAAGGCGATATAGAGTAGCGCCACGCCGCCGTGAATGATGGCAATCTGGGGCTTGTAAAAGAAATATCGGGAGAAAGTCGTGAACATCAATGTTTCGCCGAGCGCGGCGACGAACCAGATGACCGGGCCCCAGGAGACCATCATCCAGAGCCCTGTCGCTGCCACCGGATAGAGCACCGCGAGCGATACCGAGGCGACTTTCCATTGCCACGGCATAAGGTCGAAGCGCCACAGCATGCCCTCGTAATAACCGCTGATCTGCGCCCAATACCCTATGCCCGCCACGATACAATAGATGGCGACAAGCCGCAGGAACCAGACAAAGCCCAGTTGCGTCAGCGTCGGGTCGAATGGCAGATGCGTCGGCCTCTCGTTCATGCCAGCTTCAGTTCACGCTCACCGAGGAGGGCGAAATAGGCGTCCACCATCTCCGGCGTCACCTCGTCAATCGAAGCCGGCTGCCACACGGGCGCATTGTCCTTATCGACCAGAAGCGAGCGGACCCCTTCGTAAAAATCATGGTTTTCGAGCATGCGCGACAATATCCGGTACTCCATCTGCATACATTGATCCATTTCAAGATGCCCGCCCTCGGCGATCTGCCTGAACGTCACGTGCAGGCTGGTCGGAGAACGGGTCTTGATAAGATCAAGGATCTGCTGCGCCCACTCGTTTCCGTTGACCCCTGAGGCGGCAAGCCGGATGAGGCAGCCGCCCAAGGTCTCCGAATCGAAGAGCACGCCGATCATATCGCGCGTTTTCTCAGGTGTTTCATAGTCCGGGTTGATGGTTTTTCCCCGTAAAGCCACTTCGGGCTTGCCGGTCCTGATCAGGCTGCGCCTGACCCTCTCCTTGTCTTCGGCCTTGATCGCGTGGGTAGCGATCCCACTCTGCAGGCAATCGCCCTGCCGGATTCGATTGCCCGTCAGGGCGAGATATGTGCCGAAATGTTCGGGCAGATGCGGGAGGAAGGCGCTGCCACCGACGTCGGGGAAAAAACCGATGCCGACTTCGGGCATGGCAAAGAGGACATTCTCGGTGACGACCCGGTGTGAACCGTGCACCGATATTCCGACGCCGCCACCCATGACGATGCCGTCGATGAGGGAAACATATGGCTTGGGGAAATGCCGGATATAGGCATTGAGGCGATACTCGTCGGCGAAGAACTCATAGAGCGGCGCTCCCGCCTTGCCGGCGTGATAAACGGCCAGAATATCGCCGCCGGCGCAAAAAGCCCTGCCCTCGCCCTCGACGATCACGCAATGGACATCGGGATCGGTCGACCAGGCGACAAGGGCGCGGTGCATCGCATTGACCATGGTCCGGGTCAGTGCATTGAGGGCTTTCGGCCGTGTCAGCCGGACGAGCCCTGCCTTACCGCGTCTTTCGAACAGGACCTCGCCGGCGCCACCAAAGTCGATTTCCATTCGCCCCTCCAAGCTTGAGCCTGCGAGGTTAGGAAACTCAAGCGTGCCGCGTCAATAACCGTGCACGCACCATTGAAATGATACACACGAATGTGTATTGTCATCCAATGAAAAGTGGCGATGTCATTGCACTGCTTGAAAAAGACGGGTGGCGCGAGGTCGCTCGAAAGGAAAGTCACGTACAGTTCAAGCATCCCGAGAAGCCGGGCCGGGTGACGGTTCCCCATCCGAAACGCGATATTCCCATTGGCACGCTCCGCAGCATCGAGCGGCAATCTGGATTGAGTTTGAGGTAGATCATGCAGCACTATATCGGATTGATCCACAAGGATGCAGACAGCGACTATGGCGTTTCGTTTCCCGATTTTCCCGGCGTGGTTACGGCGGGAACGTCCCTGGATGATGCGCACACCATGGCAGATGAAGCGCTCTCTTTCCATATCGAGGGCCTGATCGAGGATGGGGAAGCCATTCCGGAACCGTCGCGCCTCGAAGACATTATGGCTGACCGCGAGAATCGGAGCAGCGTCGCCATTCTGGTCGCCGTCAAGACCCATGCGAAACGCGCCGTACGGGTAAACGTAACCTTGCCCGAAGACATTCTGCAGCAGATCGACACCTATGCGGAAGCACATGGATTTACGCGATCGGGCTTCCTCGCACAGGCGGCGAAAAAGGCCATGGAGCGCGATGCAGCCTAACGTGCGACGCTCTGATGCCTTGGTAGACGGCTGCTTCCCTGTTAGAACCATTACAAACAGAGGAAATGCCCGCTATGGCGGGTCAAGGCAACAATGAACAAATACCCAGCTTTCGCGAGCCCCCAGGGCCGGACCGTTGATGAAATTACCCAAGGCCGCCGCCTGCGCCGGATGCGCAAGGCCGATTGGTCGCGGCGGCTCGTTCAGGAAAACCAGCTGACAGTCAACGACCTCATCTGGCCAATCTTTTTGTGCGAAGGCGAGAATCGGCGCGAAGACATTGGCGCGATGCCGGGCGTGCAGCGCTTTTCGGTTGACATGGCGGTTCGGGAAGCGGAGCGCGCGGCAAAACTGGGCATACCGGCGATCGCCACCTTTGCGAATATCGATCCGGCGCTGCGCGACGAGACGGGCTCGGGCATTCTCGACCCTGACAATCTTATCAATCGCGCGACTCGCGCCATCAAGGATGCGGTGCCGGAGATCGGCATGATCACCGACGTCGCCCTCGATCCCTTCACCAGCCATGGGCATGACGGCATCCTGCGCGACGGCATCATCGTCAATGATGAGACCGTTGAACAGATCACCAAGGGGGCCGTGCTTCAGGCGGCAGCCGGGGCCGATATCATTGCGCCGTCGGACATGATGGACGGCCGTATCGGCGCCATACGCGAGGCGCTCGACCACAACGGCTTCCAGGATGTCGCGATCATGGCCTACGCCACCAAGTTCGCATCGGCCTTTTACGGTCCTTACCGCGAAGCAATCGGAACGTCCGGCCGGCTCAAGGGCGACAAGAAGACCTATTATATCGATCCCGCCAATACGGACGAGGCGGTGCGCGAAGCGGAACAGGACCTGGCTGAGGGCGCGGATTCACTGATGGTCAAGCCCGGCCTTCCCTATCTCGATATTATCCGGCGGCTGAAGGAAGCCTTCGCGATGCCGACCTTCGCCTACCAGGTGTCTGGCGAATACACGATGATAAAGGCCGCGGGCGCCAATGGCTGGATCGACGAGGAGCGGGTCATGATGGAGACGCTACTTGCGTTCAAGCGGGCGGGCTGCGACGGAATTCTCACCTATTTCGCGCCGATCGTTGCCGAGCGGCTAAAGGCCGGCGCCTGACTGCTCCTTGATTTTTCATTCCCGAGTTCCCAATTTCAGCGCAACGGCATTCTGTCGCCGGTTTGAAACGGAAAACGAAATGAACACCGAAACGCTTGATGGCGAAATCGTAACCAGCCGCCTTGATGACTGGCGGCTCTATCAGGGCGTGCGGACGAGCCGCGCCTTCGCCTTCCTCATCGACTATGTGATCGTGTTCTTCCTGTGCATTCCGGTGGCGATCCTCATTGCAATCCTCGGCGTCGCGACGCTCGGGCTCGGCTGGACGCTTTACGGCATCATGTTCCCCGCTGTCGCCCTCGCCTATGTGGCAACGACCCTTGGCGGGCGACGTCAGGCGACAAAGGGCATGCAGATGATGGGCATCAAGCTCGAACGGCTCGACGGCCAGAAGGTCGACGGCCTGCTCGCAGTCGTCCATACGGTGCTGTTCTGGGGCCTGAACGTGGTGTTGACGCCGCTCATCCTGCTCGCAACATTCTTCCTCGACCGTAAGCGAACTGTGCACGACCTTCTTCTTGGGACGGTCGTCGTCCGCGCGTACAGCTAATTTCGAGGCTCATTTAGTAGCAATAATTCCAGGGCCTTCGCGTTTCGAGGGCCACTTTCAAGGTAGTACAAATGATGAAAATGCGTTTATCCGCGCTCGCTTTTGCGGCGCTCGCAATCTATGGGCTCGGCACGATTCCGGGCATGGCCGCTTCGCCGGCCGGCCGCTATTGCGGCGAAATGATTTCGGACGGCGACTATCGCGATGTCGAGACGATATTGAACGTCGACAAGTCGGGCCACATCAACGGCACCTATGAAGCCGGCGATTCCGCGGGGCGGCTTGTCGGTAAGCTTGCTGAAAAGGACGATGGCACCGGAACCTCGCGGTCGCTGATCTGGACCGACAAATATGGAACCGGCCGGCTCTACCTTCATTTTTCTGATGACTACAAGCAATTCAACGGACGTTGGGGCGCATCGAAGGACGGCAGATTCGATGCTGTCAGCCACAGCTGGACTGGCGCTGCCTGCGGTGCGAACTGAAGCAATACTACAGGGACGAAGACTTTCATTGCTGAATACAATATTATTCAATTGACGTTTCGGACGGTGATACGATTCTATTAGCTATTGAAGACCGTCCCAGGGCATGGAATGACGCACCAACCACAGCAGTCACCACAGTTTTTCCTGACAGCACCCTCGCCCTGTCCCTATCTGGAGGGGCAGCTGGAGCGCAAGGTCTTCACGCATCTTGTCGGCGGGCGCGCCAGCGAGCTCAATGATCTGCTGACGCAAGGCGGTTTCCGCCGCTCGCAGAACATCGCCTACCGTCCTGCCTGCGAAAACTGCCGCGCCTGCGTCTCCGTGCGCATCCTTGCCGGTGAGTTCAAGCAGGACAAGTCGATGCGCCGCGTCTGGAATCGCAACCGCGACCTGATCGGCAATATTCACCACGCGGAGCCCTCCACTGAGCAATATGCTCTGTTCCGGCAATATCTCGATGCCCGCCATAACAAAGGCGGCATGTCGGAGATGTCGGTTCTCGACTATGCGATGATGATCGAGGACACGCATGTGCCGACGCAGATCATCGAATACCGACGCCGCGGTCCGGACTCCTTCATTACTAAGAAGGGCGAAGGCGAACTTATTGCGGTCGCGCTCACCGATGTCATGGGCGATGGCCTGTCGATGGTCTATTCGTTCTTCAATCCCGAACATGCCACCCGCTCGCTTGGCACGTTCATGATCCTCGATCATATCCAGCGCGCCGCCGCCGCCGGACTTCCCCACGTCTATCTTGGCTACTGGGTGGCGGGCTCGCGCAAGATGCAATACAAGATTCGCTACAAGCCCCAGGAGCACCTCGGCCCCAAGGGGTGGGAACGCCAAGACTGATCTATCCAGCCTGCCCTAACACTGCCCTGGCATGCGGCAAATAAAACAATTCGGAAACGCCGCATGTCCCAGCTTCACCTCGACCATCGCAAGGGTTTGCTCATAACCGGCCTTGGCGGCCTTATCCTGACGGCAGACATTCCGCTGTTGCGGCTTGGCGAGGGGGAAACCTGGTCGACATTGTTGCTGCGCAGCGCAACGACCTTCGTCAGCGCCTTCCTCATCTGGCTAGTCTGGAGCCTTGCGACAGGCAAGTGGCGGCCGCTTATTCCGGGCGCCGTCGGCTATGTTGTCGCCGGCCTCTACGGCCTGACCTCGATCACCTTCATGATTGCCGTCTACAATACCAAGACAGCAAACCTCGTGTTCATTCTTGCGCTCAACACGGTGTTTTCGGCGCTCCTGTCCTGGATTTTCCTGAAGGAGCGGCCGAAACCGGCAACTTTTGCAGCCATGTTCTTCATGCTGGTCGGCGTCAGCATCATTGTGCGCGAAGGGCTTTCCTCCGGCCATCTCTTCGGCGACCTGGTCGCACTGCTCTCGACCTTCATCCTGTCATCGGCAATCACGGTCAGCCGTGCCTCGGGCAAGGACATGGGATTTGCCGCGATCATCGGCACTGCGCTGCCCATGGCGGTGGCGGCGTTCATGGTTGCCCAGAACGGCTATTCGGTTGCAGTCCCGGGCTGGATCATATTCAACGGCGCGGTCGTGACGACGCTGGCTTTCCTTTGCCTTGCCACCGGCCCGAAGTTCATCTCCGGACCCGAAGTCGCGATGTTCTATCTGCTTGAAACCGTACTGACGCCGATCTGGGTGTGGATGATCTTTGCCGAGCGGCCGAGCGATCCGACCCTTGTCGGGGGGCTAATCATCATCACCGCCCTCGTCTGCCACTCGCTCTGGCAGATGTACCACAGCCGCCGAATAGCGCGATTGGGAGCCCTGCGGCATCCGGTGTGATCTAAGCGAATATGCCCTGATCTCGAGAATTCTCCCGTCGATGATTTCCGCAGATATCGAACTGCTGCTGCATCGTTACTCCGCGGCCTCAACGATAATCGGCCGCGGCCCTTGCACGTGAACCAACTCGCCATGTGCAACAGTCTCCGGTTCATCGGGCTTGTTGGGGCGGAACGACCAGTGGAAAGCACGGCCCATCCAATGGCTGGCATCGTCCATGATCGTGTAGAACGATGGAACGAAGACCAGCGACAGAACCGTTGAAACCAGAAGGCCTCCGATAACGGCAATCGCCATCGGCGCGCGGAACTCACCGCCGTCGCCGAAAGCCATGGCGGCGGGTAGCATGCCGGCAGACATGGCAATCGTCGTCATCACAATCGGGCGGATGCGCTTGCGTCCGGCATCGATGATCGCCTCGTTGCGGGCAACGCCATGCTTGACCTCCTCGACCGCGAAGTCGACGAGCATGATCGCGTTCTTGGTCACGATACCCATCAGCATCAGGATACCGATAACCACCGCCATCGACACGGAATTGTTGGTGAGCAGCAACGCCACCGCCACACCGGCGATCGACAGAGGCAACGACATCAGAATGGTGAAGGCGTGGAAGATACTGCCGAAAAGCAAGATCAGCACGACGAAGACCAGCATGAGGCCCATGATCATCGCATCGCGGAACCCGGCAAATACCTCGCCCATGACTTCCGCATCGCCCGTCTCCTGGATGCGCACGCCCTGGGGCATGGACTTCGCAGCCGGAAGGTTCTTGACGATATCGAGCCCCTCGCCGATCTCCCTGCCGCCCGCCATATTGGCGCCGACAACGACGCGGCGTTCGCGGTTGAAACGCTCGATGGAGGACGGTCCCTGGCCAAAGCTGATATCGGCGATGGATTCGAGCGGCACCACCACACCCGCCGGGGTCGTTACTGTCTGCGTACTGAGGATCGAAAGATCGCGTCGAGCTTCCTCCGTCAATTGCACGCGGATCGGGATCTGCCGGTCACCGATCGTGTATTTGGCAAGGTTCGCATCAAGATCGCCCAGCGTCGCGACACGCAATGCATCCGACACCTGCGAGGTCGAAATGCCGAGTTCGGCGAGCTTGTCCATGCGCGGCGTAACGATGATTTCCGGCCGGTCGAGCGCGGCAGTCGACGATACTGCCTGGAAACTGCCTGTCGCGGTCATCCCGCTCTGCAGGAGGCGGGCCTGCTCGCTGACCTTATCGCCATCGCTGCCGATAACGCCGACAGCAAACTCTCGCTCACCGCGATCATTGACGAAATTTGCCCTGAGATCAGGCACTTCCGACAATTTATTGAAGATATCAACCTCGATCTGCTTCTGGGTCCGGTGCCGTTCGCTCTTGTGGCTGAGCTTGACGATCATCGTTGCACGGCGCGTGTCGAGCGAACCCGTCGGCGATGTGCCACCGGTCACATAGGTCTGCTGGACTTCGGGAATCTCGCGCACCTTGAGCGAAGCCGCATCGGTCACGCGCAGCGTCTCGTCGATAGGCGCGCCCGGTGGCAGCTCGAGACTGACGGCGACCCGCGCCTCGTCCTGTGGCGGAACGAAACCGGAGGGCAGGAAGCCCATTGCCCAGATGGCGAGCGCGAAAAGTCCAATGCCGCTTACCAGCGTAAGCCAGCGATAGCGCAAGGTTACGCCGAGGAACCGCGTATAGCCGCGTATCCAGCCGGCTTCCTTGTCGCCATGGTGCAGGCTCTTGCCGTCGCGCAGCAGATAGGCCGTCATCATCGGCGTCAGCAGGCGGGCGACAAGCAACGAGAAGAACACGGCGACTGCGACAGTCAGGCCGAACTGCTTGAAATACTGCCCGGCAATGCCGCTCATGAAGCTGACAGGCGCGAAGACGGCAATGATCGTCACCGAAATCGCGATCACGGCGAGGCCGATTTCGTCGGCGGCTTCGAGCGATGCCCTGTAGGGCGACTTGCCCGAGCGCATATGGCGGACGATGTTCTCGATCTCGACGATGGCGTCGTCAACGAGGATACCGGTGACGAGGGTGATGCCGAGCAGGCTGATAAGATTGAGCGAGAATCCCAGCATGTCGATCGCCCAGAAGGTCGGGATGGCCGACAGGGGCAAGGCGATCGCGGCAATCAGCGTCGCCCGAATATTCCGCAGGAACAGGAACACGACGATGATCGACAGCAGCGCACCTTCGACCAGCGAACTCATCGCCGATTCATAGTTGCCGTAGGTGTAGTTCACCGAATTGTCGATGATGCTGAAGCGCGCGTCGGGATATTTCTCCTTCAATTGATCCATCCGCGCCTGCACGAGCGCGTAGACATCAGTATCGCTGGCGCCCTTGGCACGGAAAATGCCGAGCGACACAACGGTCTGGTTGTTGACGCGGGCAAAGGATTTCGGCTCTTCGAAGGAGTCACTGACGGTGCCGAGGGCATCTAGGCGCACCGAGCGGCCGCCGGCGAGCGGAATTTCCACGGCCCGAAGGTTGTCGAGCGTACGCGATGCACCGAGCGTGCGGATTGTCTGCTGCATAGTCCCGAGATCGCCGCGACCACCGGTCAGGTCGGCATTCATCGATTTCAGCGCGCGGTTCACGTCCCAGGCGGTAACACCAAGCGCCGTCAGCCGGTCAGGATCGAGCGAGACGCGAATTTCCCGGGTAACGCCACCATAGCGCTCAACGCGGCCGACACCCTTCAGGCCCTGAATATCGCGGATGATCTTGTCATCGACGAACCAGGACAGCTCTTCCGATGTCATGGTCGGCGCCGAGACAGCATAGGTCAGGATAGACGATCCTTCGACATCGACCGAATTGATGATCGGTTCCTTGATCGTCGCCGGCAGGTCGTCGCGAATACGCGAGACGGCATCCTTGACGTCATCAAGTGCCTTTTGCGGGTCGACTTCGAGCCGGAACTCGACAAGCGTGGTCGAATTGCCTTCCGTCAAATTGGTGGTGACGTTTTTCACGCCCGTTATATTCGCAACCGAATCCTCGACCCGCTTCGCGATCTGCGTTTCAAGTTCGGTCGGCGCGACGCCGGGATCGGTGACGGAGACCGAAATCAGCGGCACGTCAATATTGGGGAAGCGCGTGATCGGCAGTTTGGCGAAAGCCATCAGGCCGAGGACGACAAGCACCACAAAGAGGAGGATCGAGGGAACCGGGTTTCGGATCGACCAGGCAGAAATGTTCCAGTTCATTTGATGGCCCCCGTGGCCTCGTCGGTAACGCGAACCGGCGTTACGCGGTCGCCATTGGCGACGAAGGTTCCAGCGCGGGCCACGACTTCCTCGCCTTCCGCCAGTCCCTTGAGGACTTCGACGGCGCGGTCGTTGCGAATGCCCAGTTCCACCGTGCGGCTTTCGATGACGCCGTCCTTGACGACCTGCACAAGCGCGGTGCGGCCATGGTAGACCACGGCGGAGAGCGGCACATTGATGCCGTCGCGACGTGTGAGTTCGACCACAGCGCGGGCGAAATTACCGGGCCTGATCGCCGGGTTCTTCTCAAGCGTGATCTTCACCGAGCCAAGGCGCGAACTTGCGTTGATTTCCGGCGAAATGAGGCGCACGCGACCGGAGACAGGTTCTTCCATGCCCGAGACGCGGACCGAAACCGGCATACCCTCCTTGAGGCGAGGCAGATCCACTTCCGGAATATTGGCTGCGACTTCGAATTGCGCGTCGCGCGCAATGCGGAACAAGGGTCCAGCATTGAACGAAACGATGCCGCCAAGCAGCGCATTCCGGCTGAGCACGACGCCTGCGGTCGGCGCCTTCACGTCGGCCTTTTCCAGGCGCAGGAGAACATCGCGCTTCTGCGCGGCGACAAGCTGCAACTGCGACTGGGTGGCGACCAGCGCCTGGCGGGCGGTATTGAGACGGGCATTGGCGCTGTCGTGGGCGTTGGTGGCGTTGTCGAGCTCCATCTTGGAGTTGATGCCCTTGCTGGAGAGAGCACGTGCCCGCTCCAGCGCTTCCATGGCCTGGCGTACGGCAATCTCGGCATCGACGATCTGGGCTTCCGACTGCGAGATCGAAGCGTCGGCCTGCGCCCGCTGGGCATCGATCTGTGCGAGCTGTATCTGCAGCGCCGACTTGTCGAGGCGGGCAAGAATGTCGCCCTCTTTCACAACGTCGCCCTGATCGGCGTTGAGTTCAAGGACGAGCAGGCCGGCAACATCGGTCCCGACCGCAACCTCCTGCCGCGGCACGATGGTGCCGTTGACGGTGATGGTCGAGACCATCTCACTCTTGCCCGCGGGGATGACATTGATGACCGGCGCTTTGGTCTCCGGGACGGCGGCAGCGGCTTTTTCTTCAGCCAGTGCGCCCGCCATGGCGGACAGGGAGAGGCTCGACGCGAGAGCCAGGGAAACAAGAACTTTTTTGCTGTAACGGCTCATCGGGAAAACTCGAGTTGGAGCGATCTTCAAATCTTGGAACGTGTCGGGCGCAGCATCGCTACGGCGAGCGCACGGAACACGGGCTCCAGCGCTTCGACGGGAAGGCCCTGGGCTGGAAAGTTGCGCATGATGATCCCCTCGCCCATGGCGGCCAGCGATGCGACCACCAGATCCATGTCGGCGATCGGATCGATTTCGCCCCGCGCCTTGGCGGCTTCGAGGGCTGCATGCAGCTTTTCGCGCATCATCCCTTCGTGCAGTTCGCAGGTTGCCGCGACGGTTTCGTTGCGCATCGCCTCGGCCCGCACCTCGACAAAAAGGCGCGCGCTGGAATCGGCCGGGCCCGGACCGCTATCGTTGAGCGACATCTTGCGCACATGATCGGTGCCGACCTGGGTAATCGCATCGATAATATTGTTGGACTGCAGCATGCGATCGAGGATCTCATTGCTCTGCTGGCGATGCATCGCCGCGATCGTCTCGATAATCGCTTCCTTGGAAGGAAAATAGCGGTAAAGCGCACCCGGGCTCATGCCTGCCTCGGAGCAAATATCGTTCATCGACGCGCCACGGAAGCCAGAACGGATGAAACAGCTCATTGCGGCGTTGAGAATACGCTCCTCCTGCGCTTCGCGATTGCGCGCGCGCTTGCCGAAGAGTTTCGCCACGAAGCAATGAGAGCCTTCCGCATCGTCGCCAGAAGCGCTCCTTGCCTGCTTGGGCAGGACTTGATCAACCATCGATCCACCGAAATGAGAGAGAACGTTCTCTCTCACTTACATGAACGCGGGATGGCCGTCAATATGCGAGAGATCACTCTCGTTTATATGTCTATGCGGGAGATGCCAAGCGATGAAGTCCTCGCGTAATGTCATCCGCCTTCTTGCGAACCTGCGCCACGTCATAGGCTAATTGCATCTTCAACCAGTGGTCGGCAGTACCGCCAATTACATATTCCAATCGCAGCGCCATCTCCGCGGTGATTGCGCTTTGGCCTGATAAAACTCGATACACCTGAGATCTTGTCACGCCGAGTGCCTGCGCGACGACGGTCACCGGCAGTTTGAGCGCCTCAATATCATCCTTGAGGAGTGCACCCGGATGCGGCGGATTCTTCATCGGCATGACAATCTCCTAATGATAGTCTTCAAAGTCGACGTCGGAAACATTTCGATCCGACATTGAAAATGTAATGCGCCAGTTCGCCCGAACCGTGACTGTCCATCGTCCGCTTAGATCTCCCTTCAGCGGATGCAGCTTCAGCGAAGGTCGATCCATGTCCTGAAGCGCTTCGGCCGAATCGAGAGCGGCCAATATCGATGCGACCCTAGCCACCATATCCGGAGGCAGGCGGCTAGGATCATCATGTTCGTAGAGGCGCTTTAGCGCGCGGCTTCTAAACGATTTGATCATATGGTTGTCTCATGTCGCGCGACAATAGACAACTACAATCGTTCAGAACAGACGACATAAGTAGCAAGCGGTATCAACCGAACTTGCCGGAGCGCGGGAAACCCTTCGGCACCATCCGACCGGCAGTTGCGCGCGGGCCGATCCACTCAAGGAGTTCGGTCTCGCTTCTGCTGAAGGTGCGCTCGGCCGCGTCCTGCCAGGTCAGGCCCTGCGCCATGGCGAAGATGCGGATATCGGACACGCCGCCATCCTTGTAGCGCTGCAGCCGCACGCCCTTGCCCCGTCCGAGTTCGGGCACCTCCGACAGCGGGAACACCAGCATCTTTCGGTTTTCGCCGACGATGGCGACCGTATCGCCGGTAACCGGAATGCAATGGCGCGCCTCGTCGGGCGCCTTGACGTTCATCACCTGCTTGCCCTTGCGGGTATTGGCGATCACCTCGGCCTCGGGAACGACGAAACCATTGCCGACATGCGAGGACAGCAGCAGTTTGCGATCGGGGCTATGCACGAAGGCCGTGACAATGTCCTGGTCGTTCTCCATGTCGACAATGATGCGGATCGGCTCGCCGTGGCCGCGTCCGCCCGGCAGGCTGTTGGCCCCGATGGTGTAGAACTTGCCGCCAGTGGTGAGGACAAGGATGCGGTCCGTTGTTTCGGCATGGAAGGCAAGCTTGAGTTTGTCGCCTTCCTTGAAGGTCAGCGCCGAGAAATCTGCAAGGTGCCCCTTCATGGCGCGCAGCCAGCCCTTTTCGGAGACGACGACGGTGACCGGCTCCTTCTCGATCATCGCATGATGGATATCGGTCAGGTCGTGCTGCGGCGCCTCCGCGAATGTGGTGCGACGCTTGCCGAGCAGCGTATCCGGCGCATATTTCTTCTGCATTTCCGAGATCTGCCAGGAAATGGTCTGCCATTGCTTGGGCTCGGAACCGAGGAGTTGTTCGATCTCACGCTTTTCGGAGGTTAGACCGTCAAATTCCTTGCGAATCTCGAACTCCTCAAGCTTGCGCAGCGAGCGAAGCCGCATGTTGAGGATGGCTTCGGCCTGAACGTCGGTGAGTTCGAATCGCCTGATCATCTCCTGTTTCGGCTCATCCTCCTCGCGAATGATGCGGATGACCTCATCGATATTGAGATAGGCGATAAGCATGCCGCCAAGGATTTCGAGACGGCGTTCGATCTCGCCGAGCCGGTGGCGCGAGCGCCGGATAAGCACATCCTTGCGGTGTTCGAGCCACTCCTTCAAAACGTCGCGCAACGACAGGACATTCGGCACCTTGCCGTTCGACAGCACGTTCATGTTCAAGGGGAAACGGGTTTCAAGTTCCGTCAGCTTGAACAGCGATTCCATCAGGATGTCCTGATTGACACTCCGGCTCTTCGGTTCGAGGACAAGGCGCACGTCCTCGGTGGATTCGTCGCGCACATCGTCGAGCAGCGGCAATTTCTTGGCGATCAGGAGTTCGGCGATCTTCTCGATCAGCCGTGACTTCTGCACCTGATACGGGATCTCGGTGATGACGATATTCCAGGTGCCCCTGCCCTGATCCTCAACCTCCCAGCGGGCACGAAGGCGGAAACCGCCGCGACCGGTCTTGTAGGCGTCGAGAATGGCGTCCGGTGTTTCGACGAGAATACCGCCGGTCGGGAAATCGGGACCGCGCACCTTGGTCTTGAGCGGGTCTTCCTCCTCCGCGGTCGACATCAGGTCTTCGACGCTCGCGTCCGGATGCTTGATCAGATGCAGCGCGGCTGCGCAAAGCTCGGAAACATTATGCGGCGGGATCGATGTCGCCATGCCGACGGCGATGCCGGACGAGCCGTTGGCGAGAAGATTCGGGAATGCGCCCGGAAGGACGATCGGTTCCTCGTCCTCTTCATTATAGGTCGGCCGGAAATCGACCGCATCCTCGGTAATGCCCTCGAGAAGCAGCATGGCGACATCGGTCATCCGCGCTTCGGTGTAGCGCATGGCCGCAGGGTTATCACCGTCGATATTGCCGAAATTGCCCTGGCCGTCGACCACCGGATAGCGCACGGCGAAATCCTGCGACAGGCGCACCAGCGCATCATAGATCGACTGGTCGCCATGCGGGTGGAACTTGCCCATGACTTCGCCGACGATACGTGCGCACTTGGCATAGGACTGGTCCGGCGAAAGGCGCAGAAGCCGCATGGCATGCATGATGCGGCGATGCACTGGCTTCAGCCCGTCGCGTACGTCCGGCAGCGCGCGATGCATGATCGTCGAAAGGGCATAGGCGAGATAGCGCTCCTCCAGCGCCGCCTTCAGATCGACCGGCTCAATATTATTGTCATTGTCGTCGCCATTGTCTGGCGGAATCACGCTTTTTCCCATGTCAATGGGTTATCAACTCGCCGATTCGGCGGCAAGCAATGATTCGCCAAGATCACAGCCAGTTGGCCTTGCCGGGCGCACGGCTCTTGCTTTCGATCTGCAAATCTGACCTTCTCGGCCTTTAACAGCAAAGCTCCTCGGTGATGGCCATAGTTTTGCCGCTGCTGCACGCTTCGAATACGGGAACAGAAGGGATCAACTCATGGCTTCAATGCATCTGAATTCCAGCCTGCGCGTCCTCGGCGCCACCTCTGCTCTCATGATCATCTTTGCCGGATCGGCCTATGCGGTCGATGGAAATGCTGTGGCAGGGCGCCTCAAGGCCGTCTATGCCGAACAGGGCGGCACCTTCGACTATGGCAGCGTGGAAACGAACGGCTCGACTGTCGTCCTGAAGGATACAAAAGTATCGACTGCGGGCGTCAAGGAAAGTTTCAGCGCCGGTGACGTGACGTTGACCGACGTCGCCGATGCGCCCGGAGGCGGTTTCAAAATTGGCTCGCTGACGATCCCGGACATCAACTTCACCCCTGAAGGCGAACCCGGCAGCAAGGTCAATGTCAGCGGCATCAGCCTTGCTGGAATCACCTTGCCTCCTGAAGGCTCAACCGATCCGCTCGCCAAAATCCTTCAATATGAAAAGGCCGAGATCAAGCATTTCGACGTCAACGCAAAGGGCAAGGACGTCTTCAACGCCGACAATCTGACGGTCACCGTGTCGCCGATAACCGCGTCTAGCCCCGTCACTTTCACCTCCAATGTCGAACGCTTCAAGGCGGATCTGTCGACCGTGGAAGACCCGAAGACGAAAGACGCCCTCAAGGCACTCGGCTATGAGAAGCTCACCGGCAAGATCGACATGAGCGGCAGTTGGAACATGGCCGATGGCCGGCTCAACATCGAAAAGATGGACTATATCGCCGACAATGCCGGTACGCTCGGCATCAAACTCGACATTTCCGGCTATACGCTCGATTTCATCAAGGGCTTGCAGGAAGCCACCAAGAACATGGAAGGCAAGCCCGATGATGCGCAGGGCATGGCCATGCTCGGCCTCATGCAGCAACTGAGCTTCAACAGCGCTGCGATCCGCTTCGACGACGCGTCGCTGACCTATAAGGCACTTGATTATGTCGCCAAGCAGCAGGGCGCCAAGCGTTCTGACCTGATCAATCAGGCGAAGATGATCATTCCGATGGCCGCCACGCAGTTGAAGAATGCCGATTTCGCGCAAGCGCTCGCCCAGGCGACCAGTACCTATCTCGACAACCCGAAAACGATCGAAATCAAGGCGATGCCGGCAAAGCCTGTGCCCTTCGCCATTATCGCGGCCGGCGGCATGGCCGATCCGAAATCGCTGATCAAGACGCTGGGGGTGACCGTCACCGCGACGGAGTAGCATTTGCGCGACGTGGATCCTCGGGACGAGGGCCCGAGGATGACGGCGGAGAGAGTCGGTGCAACTCCGTTGTTCTCCGGACGAGCCCCAAGATAGAATCTGAGCAAAAAGCCCGGCATCGCTGCCGGGCTTTCTGTATTCAAAATCATCTAGGCGAGGTTTTTAAACCTCTTTCTTCACCGGATTGAGGCGAATGTGCAAGTCCCGAAGCTGCGCCTGCGACACTTCCGAAGGTGCATTCATCAGAAGATCGTAGGCCTGCTGGTTCATCGGGAACATGGTGATCTCGCGCAGGTTCCTGGCGCCAACGAGCAGCATGACGATACGGTCGATGCCGGCCGCCATGCCGCCATGCGGCGGAGCGCCATACTGGAATGCCCGGTAAAGCGCACCGAAACGCTTTTCCACCGTCTCGCGCGAGTGACCAACGGCCTCGAACGCCTTGACCATCGTCTCCGGCAGGTGGTTGCGGATGCCGCCCGAGGCAATTTCGAAGCCGTTGCAGACCATGTCGTACTGGAACGCCTTGATCGTCAGTGGATCCTGGTGTTCCAGCGCGTCGATGCCGCCCTGCGGCATGGAAAACGGGTTGTGGGCAAAATCGATCTTCTTTTCTTCCTCGAGCCATTCGAAGAAGGGGAAATCAACGATCCAGCAGAGCTTGAACTGGTCGCGATCGACGAGGTTGAGTTCCTCGCCCGCGCGGGTGCGCGCCGCGCCGGCAAAGGAGACGAACTTTTTCGGATCGCCCGCCACGAAGAAAACGGCGTCGCCCTCGCCGAGGCCAAGCTGCGTACGGATGGCTTCGGTACGTTCCGGGCCGATATTCTTGGCAAGCGGTCCGGCGCCTTCCAGCGCCTCGCCTTCCTTGCGCCAGAAAATATAGCCGAGGCCGGGCTGGCCTTCACCTTGCGCCCAGGAGTTCATGCGATCGCAGAATGCGCGCGATCCGCCGGTTTTGGCTGGTATGGCCCAGACCTCGACCTTCGGATCATTGGCGATCATGTTGGCGAAAACTTTGAAGCCGGAGCCGGCAAAGTGCTCGGTGACAGCTTCCATCTCGATCGGGTTGCGCAGATCCGGCTTGTCGGAGCCGTATTTGCGCATGGCGACGTCGTAAGAAATCCTCTGGAATTCCTGCGTTACCGGCTTGCCGTTGGCAAACTCCTCGAAGATGCCGCGCAGCACCGGTTCCATCGTCGAAAGCACGTCGTTCTGCTCGACGAAGCTCATCTCGATATCGAGCTGGTAGAATTCGCCCGGCAGGCGGTCGGCGCGCGGGTCTTCATCGCGGAAGCACGGCGCGATCTGGAAATAGCGATCGAAGCCCGACATCATGATGAGCTGCTTGTATTGCTGTGGCGCCTGCGGCAGGGCGTAGAAGTTACCGGGATGGATGCGGCTCGGCACGAGGAAATCGCGCGCACCCTCTGGCGAAGAGGCCGTCAGAATCGGCGTCGAGAACTCCGTGAAGCCGATTTCGGACATGCGGCGGCGCATCGCCGAGATGATCTTCGTGCGCGCCATGATGTTCTTGTGCAGCGTGTCGCGACGCAGGTCGAGGAAGCGATACTTCAGACGGATGTCTTCGGGGTAGTCGAGCTCGCCGAAGACCGGCAGCGGCAATTCCTTGGCAGCCGACAGCACTTCGATCTCGCGGGCGAAGATTTCGATCTCTCCGGTCGGCATGTTCGGGTTGATCGTATCGTCGGTACGGGCCTTGACCTCGCCGTCGACACGGATCACCCATTCGCCGCGCACGGTTTCCGCCAATTTGAATGCCGGCGAATCCGGGCTCGCAACGATTTGCGTCAGACCATAGTGGTCGCGCAGGTCGATGAAGAGAATGCCGCCGTGGTCGCGGACGCGATGAACCCAGCCGGATAGACGAACAGTCGAACCAACGTCCGATTTACGCAAGGCTGCGCAGGTGTGGCTGCGGTAACGGTGCATGGTATGTGCCTCTGAATTTATGCTGGTTGCCGAAAAGCGTGGGAAATGCCCCGGCATGAGCCAAGAATTTGGGCGGACAAGCGCATTTTGAGGGTGATTTGTCAAGATCGGGGCGGAGACAAACGCATTCTCATTCGCTATAGAAAATTTATGAGCATGATTACAACCACAGACCAACTTGAACAGGCTGTCGCGGCCCTTTCGCAATCCGATTTCGTGACCGTCGATACGGAATTCATACGGGAGACCACCTTCTGGCCGGAACTCTGTGTCATTCAGCTTGCCTCGCCCGATCATACTGCGATCGTCGATGCGCTGGCGCCGGGGCTTGATCTTGCTGCTTTTTTTCGGCTGATGGCCGATGAGAAGATCGTCAAGGTTTTCCATGCCGCGCGCCAGGACATCGAAATCATCTTCCACCTCGGAAATCTCATCCCGCATCCAGTTTTCGACACGCAGGTTGCGGCGATGGTATGCGGTTTTGGCGATGCGATTGCCTATGATCAGCTGGTTCAGCGCATCGTCGGTGCGCAAATCGACAAATCGTCACGCTTTACCGACTGGCGTCGCCGCCCGCTCTCCGAAAAACAGCTCGACTATGCACTCGCCGACGTCACGCATCTGCGCGACATCTATCTTCACCTGAAGCAGAGCCTTCAGGAAGAGGGCCGCACCGACTGGGTGCTTGACGAGATGAAAATCCTGACGGCGCGCGAAACCTACGACATGCATCCGGACGATGCGTGGAAGCGGCTGAAGATGCGCCTGCGCAAGCCGCAGGAACTCGCGGTTCTGCGCAGTGTCGCGGCCTGGCGCGAACGCGAGGCGCGCGAGCGCAACGTGCCGCGCGGGCGCGTGCTCAAGGACGATGCGATTTACGAGATCGCGCAGCAGCAGCCACGCGATGCGGAGGCGATGTCACGCCTCAGAACGATCCCGAAGGGCTGGGAACGCTCAAGCATGGCGACCGGCCTCCTCAATGCTGTCAATCTCGCGCTCGACCTGCCGAAGGAAGACATGCCCCGCCTGCCGAAATCCGTGCAGTCGCCGGAAGGCGCCGGTGCTGCCGCTGAACTCCTCAAGGTGCTTTTGCGCCTTGTCACCGAGGAGCATGGTGTCGCCGCGAAGGTCGTTGCGACAACCGACGAGATCGACCGGATCGCCGCCGAGGGCGATGTCGACGACATTCCGGCGCTGCAGGGCTGGCGGCGCGAGGTCTTCGGCGAAAAGGCGCTGCAACTGATAAACGGATCGCTTTGCCTCAAATTCGAAAACAGGAAGATTCGGGCCGTTCCCTGGCCAGAAGAGTAAGCCGATAGTTCGGCCGGGATCGTAGCATCGCTTTGACGGTGCAGCTAACGTCCCGGCATGATCACGTCACACATTAGGCAACCACGCATGTCCAGTCCCGCCGTTTCGACCACCCCGCCGCTTGCCAGAGAGATTGCCCTTCTCGCGGTGCTCGCCACGCTGTGGGGGGCTTCCTACACCTTCATCAAGATTGGCGTGGAAACGATTCCGCCCGTTACATTTATTGCCGCGCGCACCTTGATTGCCGGAGCGCTGCTGCTCGCCATCATCCGGATGCGTGGTCTCGCACTGCCGCGAGATCCGGACGTCTGGAAGCGCTTCTTCATCCAGGCCTGCATCAACAGTGTCATCCCGTTTACCCTGGTTGCCTGGGCGGAAATCACCGTTGACGCCGGTCTTGCGACGATCCTCAATTCGACAACCCCGATCTTCACGTTCCTGCTCACCGTGCTCATCACACGGCACGAACCTGTGACCGCCCGCAAGGTGTTCGGCGTCACCGCTGGCGTCGTTGGCATCAGCCTGATCATCGGCCTCGAGGCCTTCAACGGCCTCGGCAAGGAACTTGTATCGCAGCTCGCAATTGTCACGGCGACGATTTCCTATGCCTGCGCCGCTATTTTCGGCCGCGGCTTCAAGGGGATGGATCCGATGATGCCGGCGGCGGGCTCGATGATCTGCGGTGCGGTCATGCTCATACCCTTGAGCCTTGTCATCGACCATCCGTGGACGATCGTGCCGTCAACCGCGTCGATTGCAGCCCTGTTTGGCCTTGCGGTTTTCTCGACCGCCCTCGCCTTCGTGATCTTCTTCCGCCTGGTCCATACGCTGGGATCGGTCAGCACAACGTCGCAAGCCTATCTGCGCGTGCCGATCGGGGTTGGAATCGGCGTCCTGTTCCTCGGGGAAAGCCTGAGCTCGACCGCCTGGCTTGGGCTCGTCTGCGTCATTGCCGGGGTCGCAGCCATGACGCTGCCCGCGCGCAAGAAGGCAACGGCCGCGCCGATCTAGCGGTCAATCGCCAATTGGCTTGCGGTTAAGGTGGGCTCCTAGACTAGGAGCCGATGGTCATCCGGATGTTTTTACCGGTAAGTTTCGCCAATTGCTGCAGCCGGCCCTCCGGCACATCGCCGATGAGGTCGGCCTTGGACTTGTGAACGACGAGATCGATGCCGTTTGCCGTCGCCTTCCAGGACAGGTAAGGCACCACCCCGGCCATCGAGGCCGAAAAGGGGTAGACGATACGCATAACCGCCGCGAGGATGCGCGAATATTCGAGCAGGCGCGGCGTGGCAATTGCCGCGAGGTCCGGGTCGGCGACGCTGTTGGTAATGCCTTCATGGCGGAAGAAATTGGCAAGAGCGATATAGGCGCGGCCGGGGTGATCGATACCGATAAAGGCGGCGTTGGAGATCATGTTCAAGGCCTGCGAGCCGCGATAATCCGGATGGGCGCGCCAGCTGATATCGGCGACGAGGCAGGCAGCACGCCGATAGCGGCTTTCATCCTCGGTCTCGTCATAGCCGAGCGCGGCAAAGGCGCCACCGGTCCATTCGGCAAGCTCGCGCGCATAGGCAGGCGAGCGGGCGCGAAGCACCGCCAGTTCATCGGCTGCCGAGATGAGCGGGTCTTCCAGTTGCTCGCTTTCGGAAAGCAGCGAATAGAGAAATCCCTCGCGCACCCCAAGCGCCGAGAACACAACCTGGGCCGGACGCATCAGCTTGATGGTTTCAAGCAGCGCAATCGCGCCATAGGAAAGCAAAGAGCGGCGGTTTTTCGAGACGTCCTCTATGCCGCGCATGTAATCGAGATCGCCGGCGGCGACGAGCTTGAGGAAGCGCTGCGCCTCCTCGAACGGAATTTCGTAGTGATGCATGACATGCAGCGGATAGTGCGTCGCGCTCATATGGAGCTTGGCGAGATTTCGCCAGGTGCCGCCAACTGCATAGAAGGTGCGCCCCTTGCCATTGGCCAGGAGCTTGGCAGAAGCCAGATACTTCCTTGCTATCGTCACCGCAGCCGTGAGATCGCCATCTGCCATGTCCTGCAGGCGCAGGCCGCCAAGCGGAAGTGTGATCCCGTCGCCGATCTGACGCCCCTTGACGTCGACGAGTTCGAGACTGCCGCCGCCGAGGTCGCCGGCAATCCCGTCCGGATCGTGAAATCCCGAGATGATGCCGAGGGCGGAATAGTACGCTTCCTCGCGGCCCGAAAGCACCCGTACGGGTTCTTTGAGCAACGCCTCGGCTTCCTTGATGAACATCGAGCCGTTCTCGGCCTCGCGCGCTGCGGCCGTTGCGAGAACGTCGAGCGAAACCGCCCCCGCCTGATCGGCCAGGGCACGGAAGCGGCGCAGCGCACGCAGCGCGCTTTGCACCGCTTTGGCATTCAGCTTGTGCGTCTTGACCAAACCCTTGCCGAGACCGCAGAGAATCTTCTCGTTGAACAGCACAGTAGGCGAGCGGTTGACGCCTTCATAAACGACAAGGCGCACTGAGTTCGAGCCAATGTCGATAACTGCGGCCGGCTGGCGCCCCTGTACGCGTCCCTGTGCAGCGGAGATCATGCAGCCTTGTTTCTTTTCGAGCGCTTGCGATGGGCAATCAGTCGAGGTGCCGAGGATTTCAGAGACTTGCCACGGCCGGAAAGGCTGGGATTTGTCATGAAATATTCCTGCGCGTTGAAAGCTTCTTCACCTTCGGCCGGCTCAATCCGGCGCGACGTTCCGTCTGCTAGTAACTCGTAACTCTGCTGGTTGTCGAGAACGTTGGCCAGCATAATCTGTGAAAGAACCTGTTGATGCACAGTTGGATTGGTGATGGGCACCAGCGTCTCCACGCGGCGATCGAGATTGCGCGTCATCATGTCGGCCGAACCGAAATAGACCAATGCTTTTTCGGACGGCAATCCTTCGCCGTTGCCGAAGCAGAAGATGCGGCTATGCTCAAGGAAACGGCCGACAATCGATTTTGCACGAATGTTTTCCGAAAGTCCCGGCACCTGCGGGCGCAGGCAGCAAATGCCGCGGACGACCAGGTCGATTTCGACACCGTGCTTGCTCGCCTTATAGAGCGCGTCGATGATCTCGGCGTCGACCAGCGAATTCACCTTCATCCAGATCGAAGCCGGATGTCCGGCCTTGGCGTGCTCGATCTCTTCGGCGATGTGCTGGAGGATGCGCGGACGCAGCGAAATCGGCGAAACGGCAATGCGCATTTCCCCCGACGGCGGCGTGTAGCCGGTGATGTAGTTGAAAATCTGCGCCACGTCGCGGCCGATGGCCTGCTCGCAGGTGAAGAACGATAGATCGGTATAAATCTTCGCCGTGATCGGATGATAGTTGCCCGTGCCAAGATGCACGTAACTGCGCAGCCGGTTTTCTTCACGCCGCACCACAAGCGACATCTTGGCATGCGTCTTCAACTCGATGAAGCCGAAGACCACCTGCACGCCGGCGCGCTCCAGGTCTCGCGCCCAACGGATATTCGCCTCTTCGTCGAACCGCGCCTTGAGTTCGATCAATGCCGTCACCGACTTGCCGCTTTCTGCCGCATCGATAAGCGCGCGCACGATCGGGCTGTCGTTCGATGTGCGGTAGAGCGTCTGCTTGATGGCGACGACATCGGGATCGGCGGCGGCCTGGCGCAGGAACTGGACAACGACATCAAAGGATTCGTAAGGATGGTGAACGATGATGTCCTTCTCGCGGATCGCCGCAAAGCAATCGCCGCCATGTTCGCGGACACGCTCGGGGAAGCGCGGATTGTAAGGCACGAATTTGAGGTCGGCCCGCGGTATGCCAACAATTTCGGACATCATGTTGAGGGCGAGCAGGCCTTCGAGCACGCTGATGCGATTGTCCGGAACGCCAAGCTCGGTGGCAACGAAGCTGCGCAGCGATTCCGGCATTTCGTCGTCGAACTCGATGCGGATCACCTGGCCGCGGCGGCGGCGCTTCAACGCACTTTCGAAGAGGCGCACCAGATCCTCGGCCTCCTCTTCCACCTCGATATCGCTGTCGCGGATGATGCGGAACGTCCCTGCCCCCTTGATCTCGTAGCCGGGAAACAGCCGGCCGGTGAAGAGGCTGATTGCATCCTCCAGTGTCAGAAAGCGGAAATGGCCGCTCTCGTCAGGAATCTGGATGAAACGCTTCAGCGCCTGCGGCAGGCGCAGCAGCGCCGTCATCGGGCGATTGTCGCTGCTGCGGTTGAGCAACATGGCGATGGTAAATCCGAGATTGGGGATGAATGGAAACGGGTGTGCCGGGTCGATGGCGAGCGGGGTCAGCACCGGATAGATGGTTTCAAGGAAGTGATCTTCGAGCCACGCCTGTTCCGCGCTGGTCAGCCGGTCCGGCCGCACGATCTCGATATTTTCCTTCAGCATTTCGGCGCGCAGCTCCGTCAGCCTGATCTGCTGCGCGGCCTGGAGCCGCCCAACCTCTTCGAGCACGAAATCGAGCTGTTCCTGCGGGGTGCGCCCGTCATCGCTGCGATCGGAGACGCCGGCACGAACCTGACCGGCCAACCCGGCGATGCGAACCATGAAGAACTCGTCGAGATTGGCGGCCGAGATCGACAGGAAACGCAGCCTTTCCAGCAGGGGCTGGTGCGCGTTGTGGGCTTCCTCCAGCACGCGCCGATTGAACTGCAGCCAGGAGAACTCGCGATTGACGAACCGATCGACGCTTTTCGGCAGATCGGGCAGATCGACGCTCTCCACCGGTTGCGGAATGAGGGGCGCCTGTTCGTTCATAATTGTTCTCCAATCAAATGCTCGCTGCCACTATACGGGCAACGGAATATACGGTCATGTCTCAACGGCAAACTAATGCGGTGTTTTGACAGATTGTTTGCAAGCGTCTTGAAATCGCATTCAGGATGATACAAACCCTATGGAAAGAGAAGTCAATTGCGCCAAGGCGCGTTGAGCGGCGAGTCGTCAGGAGCGTAATATGGCTGGACACAGCATCCCTCATTTCCAGAACAGCGCTGGTCATGCAGCGATCAGCATCGGCGTGAAGGAATTCATGTGTGTCGGCGCCAATCCTCCGTTCGATCACCCGCACGTATTTCTGGATCTTGGCGACGATAACGAAAAGGTCTGCCCCTATTGCTCGACGCTTTACCGCTACGATCCCTCGCTTCCCGCCGAGGTGACGGTGCCGGAAGGCTGCATCTACGTCGATAGGGCTGCTTGAACCCGGACGGAGAAATTGGTTCCATCCGGATGTCCTCTGGCCCGACCCTGATTGATCTCAAAACAGAACGTAACAGGCGAATTCCCAATCCTGACCAGATCATTATTGCGGGGGCCGGCATTGCCGGCCTGACGCTCGCGCTTGCCCTGAGCGACAAGGGTTTTTCGGTTCAGCTTTTCGAGAAGAGTGCGACGCTTGCCGAGATCGGCGCGGGCCTGCAGCTTTCACCCAATGCCACGCGCCTTCTCGATCGCCTTGGTGTGCTGGAACGGTTGAAATATGCCTCCGTCGAGCCGCAGGCTATCTGCCTGCAGGACGGGCGAAGCGGCGCAAATCTGCTGCATCTGCCGATCGGCGAAACGGCAAGACAGCGTTGGGGCGCGCCTTATATCGTTTGCCACCGCGCCGACCTGCAAAATGCGCTGCTCAACGAGGCGCGCAACCGTCCCAACATTGCGATCCAACTGCAATCGACGGTGACGCAATACAAGTCGGACGCCGAAGGCATTTTGGTTCGGGTCCAGTATCATGACCGCATCGAAGAACATCGCGGGGCGCTGCTCGCAGGCGCCGACGGCGTATGGTCGGACATGCGCACCGCTCTGTCCGACACCGACCGCGCCCGTTACACGGGAACGATCGCCTGGCGTTCTTCGGTCGCGGTCGATCAATTGCCGCCCGCTTTTGCCGCGCTGATGCCTCCCGGCACCAATGTCGTGGCCTGGACCGGCGCTAATGCCCACCTGATCGCATACCCCATTCGCTCCGGACAGGTGATCAATTTCGTGGCCGTTGCACCAGATCGAAACATTCGCCGCCGCTGGGACGACCAGCAGACCAACAATGCCAGCCAGGATTTCATCCGCGCGTTTGCAGCGTGGAATCAAGGGATTTGCGACCTGATGCGGGCCGGCCGGCCCTGGACGCCCTGGCGGCTGTTTGCCATGAAGAAATGCCAGTTCAAGATCGAGGAGCGCGTGGTCCTCATCGGGGATGCCGCCCACGCCATGACGCCCTATGCGGCACAGGGCGCGGCCATGGCCATTGAAGACGCCTGCCTGCTGGCGGCTGCGCTTGCCACCGACGGCAAGAAATGGACGACAGCGCTCGATCAGTTCAGCAAGGCACGATCCAAACGGGTCGGTGCAGTGGTGCGACGCGGCGCATTGAACCAGCTTGCCTACCATGCAAGAGGTCCGGTTGCGCTTGCCCGCAACGTCGTCTTTCGCAATCGGCCAGCCGATAAGTTCGTCGAGGGCTTCGACTGGCTCTATGGATTTGATCCGGAAAAGCGTGGCTGATAGTTCGGCGGCGCTTGAGCCACTGCGCGTGAGCCACCGGTCCCGTCATTCCCCGGCTTTTGACCCGAAGATCCACTCAGGCGCTCGCGACCTACATAAGGAAGAATGGATCCTCGGAAAAGAGCCCGAGGATAACGGCGGAGGCCCCAAGGATGACAGCGGAGAGGCCCGGGGACGACCGCGGACAGCGATAAAATAAATCAAAGCGGCGGCCGTGAGGCCGCCGCTGCTCTCAAAATTTGTCGCATCAGTGCAGGATCTGGCTGAGGAAGAGCTTGGTGCGCTCGTGCTGCGGATTGTCGAAGAATTCCGCTGGCGCGTTCTGTTCGACGATCTGGCCCTGATCCATAAAGATCACCCGGTTGGCGACTTGGCGGGCAAATCCCATTTCGTGAGTAACACACACCATGGTCATGCCCTCTTCGGCAAGTTGCACCATCGTGTCGAGCACTTCCTTGATCATTTCCGGATCGAGCGCCGAAGTCGGCTCATCGAACAGCATGATGCGCGGGTTCATGCACAGCGAGCGGGCGATCGCCACGCGCTGCTGCTGGCCACCGGACAACTGGCCCGGATACTTGTTGGCCTGTTCCGGAATCTTGACGCGCTCGAGATAGTGCATCGCCACCTCGTCCGCCTTCTTCTTCGGCATCTTGCGCACCCAGATCGGCGCGAGCGTGCAATTCTCGAGGATTGTCAGATGCGGGAACAGATTGAAGTGCTGGAAGACCATGCCGACTTCGCGGCGGACTTCGTCGATCTTCTTCAAGTCGTTCGTAAGCTCAATGCCATCGACGATGATCTTGCCGCTCTGGTGTTCTTCGAGGCGGTTGATGCAGCGGATCATGGTCGACTTGCCCGATCCCGAAGGACCCGCAACGACGATGCGCTCGCCGCGCATGACCTTGAGGTTGATATCCTTCAGGACGTGGAAATCCCCGTACCACTTGTTCATGTTAATGATATCGACGGCCACGTCCGTCTTCGACACGTGCAAGAGCGATCGGTCGACGTGGATTTCATTTGGGTCAACAACGTTTTCGGTTGTCATTATGCGGTGCTCCTCAGCGTTTATGTCCTTTGTCGAGCCGCTTTTCCATGAAGATGGAATAGCGCGACATCCCGAAACAGAAAATCCAGAATACGAAACCGGCAAAAATCAAGCCGGAGATGGGGGTCTGCGGTGATGCCCAATTGGCATCGGCGAAGTGCTGCTTCACGGTTCCCAGCAGGTCGAACATGCTGATGACCGTTACAAGGCTGGTATCCTTGAAGAGGCCAATGAACGTGTTGACGATGCCCGGGATGACCAGCTTGAGCGCCTGCGGAAGGATGATGAGCCCGGTCTTCTGCCAATAGCTCAACCCCAGCGAATCTGCGCCCTCATACTGCCCCTTCGGGATTGCCTGCAGACCGCCGCGCACCACTTCCGCCATATAGGCCGAAGCAAAGAGCGCAACGCCGATCAGAGCACGCAGATACTTGTCGAAGGATACCCCCGGCGGCAGGAACAGCGGCAGCATATAGCTTGCCATGAACAGCACGGTGATGAGCGGGATGCCGCGGATCGTCTCGATGAAGATGACGCACAGCATCTTGATCACCGGCATCTTTGAGCGCCGCCCAAGCGCAAGCGCAATGCCGAGCGGCAGCGATACTGAAATGCCGACGAAGGATAGCGTCAACGTTACCAATAGTCCGCCCCAATTGGCCGTCTCCACATAAGGCAAGCCGAACCAGCCGCCGACAAGCAGGAAAAAGGCAACGATCGGGAAGATGAAGAAAAAGACGATCGCGTTCGCAACCTTGTACGGGGCCTTCGGAATGAGCAGCGGCACAAGCAGCAAGACAAAGAGGATCGCGACGATATTGACGCGCCAATGCTGGTCGATCGGATAGGGCCCATACATGAACTGGCTGAAGTTGGCGTTCACATAGGCCCAGCAGGCGCCTGACCACCCCTCAGGCTGGATGCCGCCCTGCGCCACGGTGGAGCAGACCGACCGGTCCGGACCGGACCAGACGGCGTTTACGAACAGCCAGTTGATGATACCGGGCAGGAACCAGGCGATTACCAGCAGCGCAAATACGGTCAGAGCCGTATCCATCGGCGTCGCGAAGAGATTGATTCTCATCCAGCGGATAATGCCCCGCTCGCCAAGCGGCGGGGTCTGCTCCTGCAACATTTCGGTGCGAACGTAGCTTAGATTATTATCCATGATCAGCGCTCCACCAGTGCCACTCTGGCGTTGAACCAATTCATGAAGATCGACGTAAGAACGCTGATGCCGAGATAAACCACCATCCAGATCGCAACCACTTCAATCGAGTGCCCCGTCTGGTTGAGGATCGTACCGCCCACAGCCACGAGATCGGGATAACCGATCGCAACAGCCAGAGACGAGTTCTTGGTGAGATTCAAATACTGGCTCGTCAGCGGCGGAATGATGATGCGCATCGCCTGCGGGACGATGACAAGCCGGGTCGTTGGACCGGCCCGCAGCCCCAGCGCGTGGGAGGCCTCGGACTGCCCCTTGCCCACGCCGCGAATACCGGCGCGGACTATCTCGGCAATGAAGGACGCCGTATAAAACGACAGCGCCAGATAGAGCGACATGAATTCCGGGCCGATTTGCGCGCCACCCTTGAGATTGAACGAGCCAAGGACGGGATAGTCGAACGACAGCGGAAAACCCTTGACCAGCAAGGCAAGCAGCGGGAGACCGACGATCAGAGCAAGTGCGGTCAGTCCAACCGGAAACTGCTGCCCGGTGACCATCTGGCGCTTACGCGCCCAGCGCTTTACGAGCAGCGCGCCGACGATACCGACAATGAGGCCCACGCCGGCAAGCCATGCGCCTTCGCCAAACACCGGCGACGGAAAGAAGAAACCGCGATTGTTGAGGTACGTATTGAACGGCAGATGGATGCTCTGGCGCGCCTGAGGCAGCACCGAGAGAACGCCGAGATACCAGAAGAAGATGACCAGCAGCGGCGGAATGTTGCGGAATATCTCCACATAAACCGTGCAGATCTTGCGGATCAACCAGTTATGCGAAAGCCGCCCGATACCGATGACGAAGCCGATGATCGTCGCAGTTATGATGCCTACGAAGGCGACCGTGATCGTATTGAGGATGCCGACCCAAAGCGCCTTGATATAGGTGGAATCGCTCGAATAGGCGAGATACGGGCTGCTGCTGATGTCGAAGCCCGAACGGCCGTCCAGAAATCCGAAGCCCGACGCCAGATTGGCGCGCTGCAGATTGGTGATAGTATTGTTGATAATCCAGTAAATAAGACCCGCGATGACGACAACCGTCAGTACCTGAAAAACAAGTCCGCGAACTTTCGGATCGTAAAGAAGCGACGCCTTGGCGCTCGATCTTCCGACAGGCGTTATGTCCTGCGATGCCATTGACCCCTCGATTCATTCGTTTTTATTCTTATTATTATTGTTTTATGGTCGAGGGCGAGGAGGCAATGCCCCCTCGCCCCATGTTATTTGAGCATGAGTTAATCAGCGGATCGGCATCGCGTATTGCAGGCCGCCCTTGCTCCATTGTGCATTGATGCCACGGGCAATTTTGAGCTTGCTGCCCGAGCCGATGTTGGTCTCGAAGACTTCGCCGTAATTGCCGACTGCCTTGACGATGTTGACCACCCAATCGTTGGTCAGGCCAAGGTCAGTACCGAGCTTGGTATTGGCTTCCTGGCCGAGAACGCGCTTGATTTCCGGGCTGTCGCTTTTTGTCAGTTCCTCGACATTTGCCTTGGTGATGCCGAGTTCTTCGGCGGTCAGCAGCGCAAAGTGCGTCCAGCGAATGATATCCGCCCACTGATCGTCGCCCTGGCGTACGACCGGACCAAGTGGCTCCTTCGAGATGATCTCGGGAAGAACGACATGGTCGTCCGGCGCCGATAGCGTCAGGCGGATGGAATAAAGGCCGGACTGGTCGGTGGTGTAGACGTCGCAACGGCCGGAATCATAAGCCGCGTTGACCTCTTCGAGCTTCTCGAACACGACGGGATTGTATTCCATCTTGTTCGCCTTGAAATAGTCAGCCAGGTTGAGCTCAGTTGTGGTGCCGGCCTGTACGCAAACCGAAGCGCCGGATAGCTGCAGAGCCGAGTTGATGCCCGACAGCTTCTTCGAATTGATCATGAAGCCCTGGCCGTCAAAATAGTTGACGCCGGTGAAATCGAAGCCCTGCGTATCGCGGCTGAGCGTCCATGTGGTGTTGCGGATCAGAACGTCGATTTCGCCGGACTGCAGGGCCGGGAGACGATCCTTCGCCGAGAGAGGCGTAAACTTTACCTTGGTTCCATCGCCAAAGATCGCAGCAGCGACCGCGCGGCAATAATCGACGTCGAAACCGGACCATTCGCCCTTGTCATTCGGAGCGCCGAAGCCGGCAAGACCGGTATTGACGCCACACTGGAGGAAGCCCTTCTTCTTGACGTCGTCGAGTGTGCTGGCGGAGGCAGCGGTCGCCAACAGAACGAGCGCCGAAACAGCAAGCGTGCCCTTCAAAACAAGATTTTTCATAACAAGTGTACCCTTTGGTTGTATTGCCCTTAGTTCCCAGAGAGGAAAAGTACGATATTGGCAGGTAACCCCCATACCCAAAAAGGGCCCAATACCTCTCCCATTCACCGCTGCATCGAAGGCCATTCTGTCTGTTTGGTCAAGGTACAATCTTTGCTTGAGAATATTGCAAAACAGGCCGTTAACCTGCCCTCAAAGCGATTATTCTGATTATTCGCTGTGCAAATCGCGATCCGCTCACCAAAAATTGTCGCGAAAGCGGATTTTGGGCCAGAATCGCCCGTCAGAAACAAAGGCAGTGCGGCGCCCTGCGAGGAACCTTGCGAGGGCAACCGTCAGTAGAAAGCCGACGCTGTAGCCGGCCACGACATCGGTCGGATAGTGGGCGCGCACCAGGATGCGGGTAAATGCGATGAACATCGTTGCGAGGATGATCGCAACCCGCCAGCGCGGAAACCACAATGCAAGCACCGCGCCGACGGCACCCATGGTCGTCGAATGGCCCGACGGAAAACTTGCGAAATCATATCCCGACACAAAGGGCGAGAAGGCGTTTGGACCGAGCGTATCGATGAATTTCGGCCGGGCGCGCCCGATCAGAAACTTTGCGATATTTGTGAAGATACCCGAAAGGGCGATCGCCCAGAACGCGAATGTCGCTTGCGAATAGATCAAGCCGAACTGAACTCTTCTTGTCCGCGCCAGACCCCACCAATCGATGCCGATAAGGCAAACTGCGACGGCAAACGCTGGTATCAAATACCACTGAGAAAGACCAATGTCAGTCAGGTGACGCGCCTCGCGCAACCGCCCGTGCGATGACAGCGTGCGCGACAGCCACTCATCGTAGGGATGCAGCAAGAGAATGACGAAGACGATCATGACCGCAGCCATGGTCATTCCTTGCGTCCAGGCGGGTTCGGTCGCCGGATAAGCGGGCGCATTCATGCGGCGCAGAAAGCGGATGACGGACTGGCCCGCTCGCACGAAGCCGGAGGGGCGGTCCTGAAGCTGATCCGTCATATTTCCTTTCGACGCTCCTTGTTGCAACCGGCGCGCTGCCGGATTATCGACTTCTCACCAGACAGACAAGATGTGGAGACGAACTCATGGACAAGCAACCGGGTAAGCCGGCGAAACTGGGCATCAATACCCGATTGGCGCATGGTGGATACGATCCGCACGACTATCATGGCTTCGTCAATCCGCCGGTCGTCCATGCCTCGACGGTGCTTTTCCCCGACGCTGAAACCATGGCGGGCCACAGGCAGAAATATACATATGCAACGCATGGAACGCCGACAACGGATGCGCTCTGCCGCGCAATCGACGAACTCGAGGGTTCGGCAGGAACGTTGCTCGTCCCTTCAGGACTGGTTGCGGTAACGCTCCCCCTGCTCGCGTTTCTTACCCCTGGCGATCACCTGCTGATGGTCGATTGCTGCTACGGCAATACACGGCATTTCTGCAACACGATGCTGAAGCAATTCGGTGTCGAGGTCGAATATTACGATCCGCTCATCGGTGCGGGTATCGAAAAGCTGATCAGGCCGAACACCCGCGTTGTCTTTACCGAATCGCCGGGTTCCAACACGTTCGAAGTGCAGGACATTCCGGCTATCGTGGAAAAGGCCCATGCCGCCGGCGCCATCGTGATGATGGACAATACCTGGGCAACGCCGCTGTATTTCCGGGCGCTCGATTTCGGCGTGGACATAACGATTCACGCCGCGACGAAATATCCATCAGGACATTCCGACATATTGATGGGAACGGTTTCCGCCACCGAGGCATGCTTCAAGAAGCTCGACGCTGCCTATACCGCCCTCGGACTGTGCGTCGGCGGTGATGATGCCTACCAGATCCTGCGGGGCCTCAGGACCATGGGCGTGCGCATGGAGCGGCATGCCAAGAGTGCGCTCGAAATTGCCAATTGGCTGGAGCGGCAGGACGGTGTGGTCGAAGTCCTCCATCCGGCGCTTGAAAGCCATGCCGGCCACGCCCTCTGGAAACGCGACTTTGGCGGCGCCGGCGGCGTGTTCTCAATCGTCATCGCTGGCGGGGTGAACCAGGCGCACGCCTTCCTCAATGCGCTGAAGATATTCGGTCTCGGCTATTCCTGGGGTGGCTATGAGAGCCTTGCCGTCCACGTCAATCTCGGCGGGCGGGTCATCACCGGAAAATACTATGCCGGCCCCTTGATCCGCCTCCAGATCGGGCTCGAAGACCCTGCCGATCTGATTGCCGATATCGAAAATGCGCTCGCGGCAGCAAGAACGGCGTGAACGACGTGAACAGAAGTGATTTCAGTTCCTGCGGGGTTCTTGTTAGAACGACCGGATGAAACGCTTCGCTGCGATCTTCGCGCTGATAACTGCCCTTTGCATTGGCTGGGTGCCGGTATTCGCCGCGCCCGGGCGGCTCGCCGTGGAAATCGGGACGCAGCACCACGGTGTCGAGACGCCAGCGGCCCCTCACCTCGATCAACAGCGTATGTGTGATGGGCAAAACCATTGCGCGCAGGACCCGGCGCCGCATCTGGCCGCCTGCGCCGCCTGTATCGGCGTTCCAGCAACCGCACTCATGGTTGTAGTTGCCGCAAAGCCTCGAATCGTCATTCCACGCGACCGGCAACTGCCGCTCGTCAACGGCATACCCGCGCCCCTGCCACGTCCCCCCAAGCTCTGATCGTAAACACTTTTCGCAATTGACGCGCAGGTGAGCCGGGCCAAAGCCTCGCGCATGATTTCTGTTGGCCCAAGGAAAGTTACAACAATGAACAGAGTTTATACGACAGCGCTGGTTCTCGGCATGGCCTTCGCTACGCCCGTTATTGCCCAGGATCACAGTTCGCACGGAACGATGCAGCACGAGATGACGGCAAAGCCCGCCGGCGATCAGAGTGCCCCGTCGAAGGCCTTTGCCGCGGCCAATGCCAAAATGCACGAGGACATGGCGATCGAGTTCACGGGAAAGGCCGACGAGGATTTCGTGCGGGGCATGATCGCGCACCACCAGGGTGCCATAGACATGGCGAAGGTTGAGCTCGAATACGGGAAGGATGCGGAGATCCGTAAACTCGCGAGCGAGATCATCGCGGCCCAGGAGGCGGAGATCAAACAGATGAAAAGCTGGCTGGCCAAAAACGGCGGCTGACGCTTTAAAAAAAAATCACCCGCCGGCGAGACCGGCGGGTGACCACATTCCTTGACTTTAAACTAGATACGCATCTCGTAACTCGCGGCGCGCTTTTGCAAGCATAGTTGCCACAGACTATAGGCGGCATCGGCATAGGTCGAAGTGCCCACCTTGAATTCAGCTGAACGCAACGGCAATAGATCTTCAATGACGTCCAATGTGCGTGCCGGAAGAATGTCCGTGCAAGTCCACAGGCGGCGGAACACGGTACTGATCGCGACCCGCTTCTCGTTAACGTCAATTACCGGTTCATCAGTGCCGAGTTCCCAGTCCTCAAGTGCATCGATCGCGTCTTGGAAGGCGTTTTGCAATATGATCGGCGCGTGGCCGTCGTGAAGTGGGTGCAGCAAACCAGGCATTCCTGTCTCCTCACTCTTTGGGTTGCACGACCGGGGGCTCCCGGAAGTAGAATCATAAGGGCGGAACGACGGTTTCAGCAAGCGCAAACTGCGATACCATACTAAATTACTAGGCATATCGGATTAAATCCAGATTTCCCGACAGTTTTAACCTTCTTTTTTTATCCGGAATATCAAAAGATTCATCTATATAACTGATTTATAAAACTTGCGCTGTTTCGCCAAATTAACGATCCGCTCGTGCTCATCCATCGACCGAGTGGTGAAAATCCCGGGTCCGCACGAGAATCACTGCCTGAATTGATCATTTAGTACCATTTGACGACGTGCCTGAACTCAAGTAAGAATTCAGTTATAGATTTTTATCTTTTTAGATTTTTTCGGATTTAAACATCATGTATTTCGATGAGTACGTGGATCTAGCATCCACATCGATTTTTACTTTCCAGACAAGGAAAACCGGCCTTGGAACGCTGACGGCCCTGCGGTTATTTGCGGCCGAATTTCTTCGGTACTCTGGCAGGCGCGGAATTGATGAACTACCAGGCGCTGTCGAGGCTGCCCTCGAAGTGCGGTGTCAGGGCGACGTGGCCATGGTTTGCCGGATACTCGATGGAGTTGGTGCACTGCGCCGCAATTCCACTGTGCTGGAACTCGGCGCCGGCCGCGGCGCCACCACAACCGAACTCGCCATTTGCGGTGCATTTACGCGCGTGCTGGCCGTCGAGCCGGAGCCCGAAAATTTCCGTGCGCTTGCTCGAAAGGTTGCCGACAAAAATCTCGATGGGGTTGTACACAAGGTCCCCTCCGCCGCCGGCATGATCGATGGCATGATCAATTTCCATGTTAACCGAACCGACAGCCTCAAGAGCAGCGTCCGGCAAAAGCATGCATCGGACATGCCGCTGCGGACCACGGTTAACACCGCCCAGACTATATTGGACGATGCTCGTGTCCCGACAAACCAGTTGGGCCTCGTCTGGATCGACATTGAGGGCTACGAGACGATGGCGTGCCTTGGCCTTCTCCAGGTCATGCGGCAGAGCATCCCCATTTATGTGGTTATGTCACCAAATCCGGCCCAACCGGGCCAGACCGCAAGTTTTCTGCGCTTTCTTGCAACTCATTACCATCGCTGTGTTGTATTTGACGACGAAAGCGCGCGGATAACGACGATAATGGATATTCCGACCAATCGCGTCGGCCAGCGCGTTCTGATTGTCGACTGAACTCAATCGTGGTGCAGCCGCTTCGGCATCATCCTCAGCGGTTGCGGGTCGGGCGGTCGCCAATCAGTATGTCGCGCACTTCATGACGTCTGCGTTGCGCGAGATTTTGGACACCCATCTTGCCAAAACTTCGCCATTAGCCCATTCATGTCCGCGCTGCTTCGCGATCGGGGATATTTGACTTATGACGATACGGCACCTTCAGGTGATCATCCTTACCTTAGTTCTTGCCGGTTGCGGCAACATCCAGGGCCAACTCGACAACGAGAAGATTTCGTCGCTGAACTACGATACGACAGACTGCGCGGCCCTGATCGCTCAGCGCAACCAGAAGATGGCCGAGGTCAGCCGCCTGACAAATGGCGCCGGCTACCAAGACCCCAATATCATCGTGGGTCTTGGGCCCTTCCTTCCCGATTATCGCACCAGTAACCAGAAGCAGGCCGGGCCGCTGCAGGGCCAGGTCGACTCGATGACACGTTCGATCGACCGCAGGAAATGTGCCGGTTAACCTACCCCCTTGCTGAACAGCCAAGTTTCCTGCCAGCATCCATGGTTAAATATTGAGAACTACACTCATATTTTGAAGAAGATGCGTCCGATTTACTTTTCTTCGTAAAAATTGTTTCGTTGTGTGAAGTTGATTCCACGCCATACAATCACGAGTTGAGGGGACCATCATGATTCTGGGTATGACGCCATTTACCTTGTTCCACGTGATCTTGAGCCTGATTGGCATCGTGACGGGACTGGTCGTCCTGTCGGGCTTGCTCAAGTCGGAGAACTGGCCGGGCTGGACCTTTATCTTCCTGCTGACGACGGTCGCCACGAGCGTGACCGGATTTCTGTTCCCATTCAGCGGCTTCACCCCGGCGATCGGCGTCGGGATTATCTCGATGGTATTTCTTGTTCTGGCAATCGCCGCCCTCTATGCATTCCGCCTCGCGGGATCGTGGCGCTGGGTCTATGTGGTATGCGCGATCGTGTCGCTCTACCTCAACGTCTTCGTGCTTGTCGCGCAATCGTTTCAGAAGATCCCAGCCCTTAACGCCCTCGCGCCCACGCAGTCGGAACCGCCATTCGCAATCAGCCAGGGGATCGTGCTTGTACTTTTCATCATCGCCGGGTTTCTTTCGCTGCGGCGGTTCCATCCGCTGCAAGCTTGAACAATGCACTAAAAGAGCCGGTCTAGCCCGCTTGACCGGCAATCCTATTCTTGTTTTTCACGGCATGTTGAATAACAAATGCAGAATGTGACTGCTGCCGACACTGATCTTAGTTGTATAAGCACAAAACTAGGCGTACACATATCGGCTTAGGCGACAATTAAGCTTTCAGCCTTCCGACCAACGGAAGGTAATTTGCTCTTCTCCAGGGAGTGACGAAATGGGCGACGTGACGCTTCATCTGCCCCATAATGCCAGTTGTGCGAGCCAACAAATTCTACAAAAAGTCCGCGAAGAAATGCCAAAGAAGCCCGCAAGCCCCAACAAGCTTTCGGATATTTTGAGGCGCGCCAAGGGTGGTTTCACCCATCGCAGGTTCAAACAGCACACAGCATAACGACAACGAAAATTTAAAATATTTGACCTGCCGGCTTGCTGGCAGGTCAAAAACGCGTGCTTCCCGCCGAGACGTGCTGGGTTGCTTACGATGGGCGAGTGCGGGGCATTCGAAGCCCGCCACCCCAATCATTTCAATACATGTTTGTCTCTGCAACCATAGGGTAGTATGACTTGGCGTGGACTCGTTGAAGTTGCAGCTCTGCCAGACCTTGCTATTATCGTTGCGATTGTTATGTCGCCCGGCTCAACAGGCGCCTTGACGCAGTCGGTTGACGTTGCTCGTGCGCCGGGATTGACCTGGCGACGATACACTTTCGAACTAGTGCATATTTCCGCTTTTGATCTAACGACGTAGCCTGAATTGTTGAATTGTTTTCAACCTGCCGCCATGGCCTGATGCGACCTGAGCCGCATTCATTAGTTGGCTCTAAGTCCTCTTAATCACTGTGTCACGGGCAGATGTGGGAGGCACCAATGGATGAGGAGGATGAACGGAAGGAACGAGAGGACTACGCGCCCTACCTCACTTCAATCTGGGGTTACCTCATCATCTTTCTGATCATCATACCGGTAGTCTTGTATCTGGGCCGTCAGTTCGGAAGGTAGTAGTCGTGCCGTTCATCGCGTTGAAGAAGAGGGCAAAGACCCCCGCAGCGAATATTCCAGCCACATTCGATGACAACACACGCTGCTTTGACGGTGAATTCAAAGCCTATCTCTATTGGCCGCTCGCGGTCGTGTTGATCGCAATCGCTGCGAGCAGTTATCTCGCCGGAATGTATTACGCCTCGTGAGCTTGCCAGCGCTCAGCGCGGAGCCTCGAATTCCGGAACCTTGCTGTCCTCGCCGAAAAACAGCTTCTTGGGATCATCTGCAAAACCCGAAACCGCCCTGTCGATGCTGTCGACCGAACGCCGGCTCGCCGAAATGAATTTCTGCACCTCCGGCAGCTTCGTGCCGGTGAAACTGCCGATGTTCTTCAAGATGGACGCCAATTGAGCATCCAGTGTTTTGGCCTGCTGTTGATAGGCTTCAAGCTTGGCGCGTGCATCGCTGACCGCGCTGCCTTTATCATCTGACAGTTCGCGATCGACCTTGGCCAGGGCATTGTCGATTTTCACGGAGGCTTCGTTGATGCGGGCGATCACGTCGCGCGCATCATGCGTGATCTCATTGAGGCTTTTTGCGCGCTCGCCATATTTATTGATCAGATCGGTGCTGGCAGCCAATTTGTCTGTCGCCGCCTTGGCCTGGTTGATGCCTTCGACAAATGGCCCGCGGGTGTCAGCAATGTATTTCTCGGTCGCCGTCGTTGCCTTGTCGACGCGGTCAATCCAGTCCTGCGCGGTCTGAACCAGGGTTTTCAACGATGTGGGGTCAATGTCGACGCGCGCAACAGTGTCCTCCTTTTCCGCCTCCTCCAGGAGCTTGGGCTCATAGGCCTTGCCGCCTTTCAACTCGATATAGGCGCGGCCCGCCAGCAATTCGAACGCAAGGGTCGCGACGGTCGAACGCGTAATCGGCGTTGTCGCATCGATATCGGTTTGGACGATGACGGCGTCCGGATTGGTCGAATCGATATACAATCGACGCACCTGTCCCACCTTCAACCCATTGAAATAGACCGGACTATTGGCAGCAAGGCCAGTCACGGATCCGGGGACCCTGATTTCGAGCGTAGCCGTCTCGCGCGTCTCTCCATAACGCCCGATCCAGTAAAAGAAGCCGAATGCGAGGAAACTCACCGCAAGCAAGAATATAGCTACAAGAAAATAGTTGGCCTTGGTTTCCATTGAAATTCCGGAATGAACACAGGTTCAGAAAATTGATCTTCTCATTACCGCCTCATGTCGCGGCAAATCAATGGCGTTCAGTCTTAAAGCGTTCCAATGCACGCATTGATCGAGGTGTTAGTTGTGACGAATGGCGGATTGGCGAAGTTTGGCAGCCGTGCCGGGATCGGCAAGCCCGGCCCGGGGCTTCGGCACGTATGGCGCTCGCCCAGCGTTCGGATTAACTTGAATATTCAAGAACGCATTTTCGGATATTGTCGAACAATGATGAAGCTCGAGGGGATTGCAACCTTTGTCGCCGTGGCCGAAGCAGGCTCGATCAGCGAGGCCGCACGTCGGCTGCGGCTATCGAAATCGATCGTCAGTGAAAGGCTTGCCGAGCTTGAGCGTCAGATCGGGGCTGTGCTCCTGCATCGCACAACGCGCAGTCTTGCCCTGACAGAGGATGGCGCGGCCTTCCTCGAGCGCGCGGCGCGCATCACCCGGGAGGTGGAGGACGCGGCAACCGACATGGCTGAGCGCCGCGGCCTGCTGGTGGGCCCGTTGCGCATTTCCGCGCCCGTAACTTTCGGGCGCATGCATCTCGGCCCCGCCCTTTTCCCGTTTCTCAAAGCGCATCCCGATATCGAGCTTTTTCTCGATCTTGACGACCGCCGCGTCGACGTGGCGTCGGATGGTTACGATGCCGTCATCCGCCACGGTCCGATTGCCGATTCCCGCCTCATCACCTGGCGCCTTGCGAGCAGTCAGCGCGTGCTCGTCGCATCGCCCGCTTACATCGAAAGGTATGGAACGCCGGATTCCATCGAAGCGCTCGACCAGCACAAAGGTATTTTTTATGCAAACCGCGGCGTGGCCGACTGGAGTTTCCCAACGAACGGCACCGTGACGACCGTCCGTGGCCGGATCGGGCTCAGGGTCAACAATGGCGACACGATGCGCGACGCCGCCATTACCGGGATCGGGATAGCAATGCTGCCGAGCTTCGTCGCCAGCGAAGCGATCAAGGCCGGGCAATTGCAGGTTATCGATATCGGCGTGGCGGCGGCGGCCGAACACATCTATATCGCCCACCCCGAAGGCCGCACGCCCTCGGCCAAGCTGAGGGCGCTTGCCGACCATCTGCGCAAGGCTTTCGGTTCTCCGGCCTACTGGGACTGTTGATCGAAGCCATTCAGCCTGCGTTCAGCAGGTCGACCGTACAAAGATCACGCTAGAAATAATGGGACCGAAGGTTTTTGACTGGACGGCGGCCGTTGCACTTCACGCTGGAACTTTTTCCGGCGCGCAGTTGTTGAACAGTGATAGAATAACGGGTCCGTATGGGAGGTAGACTTCTATGTCCATCAAATATTTGACGCTGGCTGCAGCAGCGGGTCTCTCTGCGGTTTTTCTTTCGGGCTGCGTCGAGACGACAGGTCCTTATTACGGCGGCTATGGCGGATATGGCGGCTATTACGGGACGACCGTCTATAGCGGATTTTACGATGGCCCCGGCTATAATGGCTACCGCTATAACCCTTACCGGAATGACCGCTACAGGTACGATCGCTACAGATACGATCGCTCCCGTTACGATCGCAATGGCAATGACGACCGCCGTCATTACAGCAACAGTGACAACAACCGCCCGAACGTCAACCCGCCGTCAAACTCCCGCCCGTCCTCGAATAACGACGGCGGTTACGGGGACCAGAAGATCTACCTGCCGCGAGGCGGTGACGCCTATATGGGTGGGTCGGGACGGTCGCACCAATAAGCAGCGATGACGCAGCGCATGTTACGACATAGCTGCGGGGAAGTGGTGCAAAAGCAGGGGGGCGTAAACTGGGGGAGCGATAATGTCCGATGCCTTGCTCGAACGCCTGATCCCCTTTATCGGCGAGTGGCGCACGGACGCGACCATTGGCGGCAAGCCCATGGCCAGCGGTCATACACGCTTTGAATGGTTGGCCAACAGGCAGTTCGTGATCCAGCGGGCCGACGCGGATATGGCGCCGAGCCTTCCACGCGAATGGACGGAAAATTCCCCGTTTCCGATCACGTCAATCATCGGGCTCGATGATGCGACCGGGCTTTTCACGATGCTTTACACCGATGCACGGCACGTACACCGCATCGTCAACATGACGGTGGGTGACGGGGTGTGGAAGCTTTGGCGCGATTCCCCGGGGTTCTTTCAGCGCTACGTCGGAACTTTCGACACCGGAGGAAACACGATCAAAGGTTCGTGGCAACGCTCGCAAGACGGCACGTACTGGGCGCACGACTTCGATCTCGTATATCGCAAGGTCGGATAACAAGCCGGACCCTTGAAAGCCCAAGCGCAATATACCGACAATCTAAAGTCTAATACCTTCCACCCTGGAATTGCACTAGGATATCTAATTGACCTTCAGGTCGCAATCTTTCGCACAGCTAAATTGGATAAATACTCATTATCTTGCTGTGTTTTTATACAAATGAACATGTAAAACGCAGTATTCTTTGCTGCTATATATACACACTCATCACTTCGAAAGACGATACTTTATCTATACATTTTGGAGGAATACAGGTGTCAATATACAAACTCACCCGGCGCGCATGCCTCGCTGCCGGCATGGCCGCTTTGTCGGCAATCGGTTTTTCCGCGCCGGCAACGGCAGGAACTTTCCCGGATCATGTGGTTACGCTGGTCGTGCCGTTTGCTGCGGGCGGTTCGACGATGTTGTCGCCCGCGTGATCGCAGCCAAGATGTCTGGTCTGCTCGGCCAGCAGGTCATTGTCCAGAACATGGGCGGCGGCGGCACCAGCCTTGGCGCGAGTTTTGTGGCGCGGGCTGAACCGGATGGCTACACCGTTCTCATGGGCACGGTTGCGTCGCATGCGCTGAACCCCTTGATCTTGAAGACCAAAACCTATGATCCAGAAAAGGATTTTGCGCCCGTATCGCTGCTATTGATGGTTCCTAACATGCTCGTGGTCAACCCGGCACTGCCGGTGAAATCGGTTCAGGAACTGATAGACCTGCTGAAGGCCAATCCCGACAAATACAGCTATGCCTCCTCCGGCACCGGAACACCGCTGCATCTGTCGGGGGAACTCTTCAAGAAAATGGCCGGCGTATCGATGCAACATGTCCCTTATAAGGGCGCAGGCCCGGCATTGAACGACGCTCTTGCCGGCCAGGTCCAGATCCTCTTCGATAATCCCCCTTCGGCGGGACCGCACGTCAAAGCGGGCACATTGCGCGCTTTAGGCGTGACCACCAAGGAAAGGGTCGGGGTTTTGCCTGATATTCCGGCCATTGCCGAGACCATTCCAGGCTATGAAACCTATACGTGGAATGCGCTTTTCGCCCCGGCCGGCACCTCGCCCGAGGTGGTTGCAAAACTCAACGAGGCTGCCAACAAGGCGCTACAGGACCCGGACTTAATCAAGCGACTGACGGATCTTGGCGCCACCGTCGTCGGTTCCACCCCGGAGGAACTGGCGGCCCATGTGAAGGCAGAAATCGCCAAATGGACGCCGATTGTCAAAGAGGCCAACATTCAACTGGATTGAGGCAATCGAGGTGGAGCGGGGGTGCGCCCCGCTTCCCGCCGACTTTCAGAAACGCTCGGGACACACTGCTATCGTGTTGCCGAAGGTGCCCGGAAATCACGCATTGATCTTCTGGAATATTGTCTTGACCGTGCGGTGCAGCCAGGGCCATCGCGCCAATAGCCCCGACAGTCTTCGCGTCAACTGACTGGGAGGTCGATATTCAGCAAGGTCCTTGGCGATGCGTGCGGCGTCCTTCTGCGGGTCGGCCTCGCGGAATGCCTGGGACAAGATTTCGATCGCAGACGAGCGTGCGGCCTCGATGGACTGTTCCGCTGCATCATCGCGCTTGTAGAAGGACGACTCGCGCGTTTCTTCAAGATAGGACAATCCCCACTTCTGGTCCGGCTCGAGATGACAGCCCTCGCCCCATTCGTTCCAGGCATTGATGAAGATGAAATTGTCTTCGCTCGTGTCAAACTCGGCTCGCGTATAGGCCCGCAAATAGCGCAGCCATCTGCCAAAGAGTGACGGGTTGGAATTTATGATCGTCGTTGCCGTGTTCTGGCGGCGCGCGGTGTTGTCCCAGCTTGGAATAATTCCACGATATAGCCGAAATGCGGGCACCGGCCGGTTGACGCTCTGGGCTACCATCTTCCGGTAGTCGACAAAGCGGCCGGAGAACTCCGGATTGGTCGTGACCGGCGACCGGTCGGGCCGGCTTTCCGCACCGATGAATTTGTGCGGCGGGAATTCGACCAGTGCATCGGCCCCGCACTCTTGAGGCGCCGAGATATCATAGAAATCCACCGCGGCAATGTGCAGGTCTGGGAACCCCTGCCGCTTCGCAAATTCGCGCCAGACGGCAAAACTCTTCTTCGGGTTTGGAATTTCTTTGGCGTGATAGACGACAAGCAGCGGATTACCGTCGATCTTGATATAGCGATCGTCCTTGAAGTAATCGATGAGGCTGGCGATGAAGGCCTCATCATCGCCTTCGGCATATTTCTGTTCGAGAAGCACGCTCCTGGTGTCGCCGTCCCAGGTCCGGGTCCAGTTTTCGTTGGCCCAGCAGAGGCAAAACTTAATATCGATATCCGATTTGAGAAAGTTTTCTGCGGGACGTTCAAGAATGCGTCGCCCGCTGAACCAGTAATGGTAAAAGCAGAAACCGTAGATGCCATATTGGCGCGCCAGCGCAGCCTGTTCCGCCAGGGGTTCCACGTAGGACAGATCGTAGAAGCCGAGCTCGCGCGGGATATGCGGCTGGTAATGGCCGTCGAAATTGGGCCGGCCGCGCGCGACATTGGTCCACTCGGTAAAGCCGGGACCCCACCACTGCGAATTCTCCTTCACCCGATGAAACTGGGGCAGATAGAAGGCGATCAGCTTGGAAGTGTCTGTGGATACTGCGACACTTCGGCCGCTGTCTGAAATATCCGGGCCAATTGGATTGGCAGCAGATTCAGAACGCTCGGGCCCAAAAAGGCGGTTCATTGGCTACCTCGTCCTAGTGCTCGCCCGGGGCACAAATTTTGGCGATCCCGACTGGATTCGAACCAGTGACCGTCGGCTTAGAAGGCCGGTGCTCTATCCAGCTGAGCTACGGGACCGTTTGGTATCGGCGCGCCCATCCTGGCGGATAGCCGCAAAATTCAGTAAATCAATGCGTCCAGGGCTGCTTGCGGTCGAAGCGAAAATTTTCCGAATAGGAGACGGCGCGGCGGCGCGTTTCCTTGGGTTCCAGCACTGTAAAAGCGATGCCGTTTTTTTGCGCGTAGGCGATCGCCTCTTCCTTGGTCTCGAAAGTCAGGCGAATCTGGCTCTTCATGTCGCGCGATGAGGTGTAGCCCATCAACGGTTCAACCTTGCGGGGCTGCTCCGGCTCATATTCAAGCGTCCAGGTGTCGGCTTTCGCCTTCCCTGACTGCATGGCTGTTTTTGCTGGACGATAAATGCGCGCTGCCATCGAAGAATCCCTTTGTCTGCAATGCCGATATATTACAGGCTTTTGCCGAACTCCAGCAGCAACTTCACTGAAAATGGTCGGAGCGGCAGGATTCGAACCTGCGACCCTCTGGTCCCAAACCAGATGCGCTACCAGACTGCGCTACGCTCCGTCCGTTCTTGGACGCTGAGTTCCCTATTGTCTTAGCTTCGATAACGCAAGAGCCGAAATCAAGAAAACGGTCTAAAACGGAATAAACGGGTTGCAGTGGCGCGTTGTGCCGCCAAAAGCCCTTACCACGGTGTCAGTCTGAAGCACAAAATCAGACAATGGAATCTGAACTGACAGGGCCTACGACGTCGAACTGTAGGTTACAGTAATGTACTTTACAGGCCAGATGCTGCCGCAGACACTCCACGCGTTGCAAGTATCACGGAATGGGGTGCGGCCCTGTGGCGCAATCGCTTCAGGTGATTGCCCCCTCACGAGGACCTTGCTTCGCGTGGCCAAGAGGAGGGTTCCATGCACTCTCGCTATCTGCACGTCTCTCGCGCCTTCATTGCCGCCATTGGCTTTACCGCCCTGACAGGAATCGGTTGCTCGATAGCTTTCGCGCAATCCGTGAGCGGGCAAGCGGGTTCACCGGGAGCCACGACCACGATCGACGGCAAGCAACTTCCCCCACCACCGCCAAAGTTTGGCGGGGTGATCAAGGAAAAGGCCGCGGACTCGCAACCCTGGTGGGCGCCGCGTGTCGTACCCCCGAAAGGCGCGCCCAACATCCTCCTGATCATGACGGACGACCAGGGCTTTGGCGCTCCAAGCACCTTTGGTGGCGTCATACCGACGCCGGCGATGGACCGGATCGCCAATGCCGGACTGCGTTTCACTAATTTCCACTCGACGTCGCTGTGTTCGCCGACACGGGCGGCATTGATAACGGGCCGCAACCACCACTCAGTCGGTGCGGGGGTGGTCGGCGAAATAGCCACCGGATACCCGGGCTATGATTCGATCATTCCAATCGAGAAGGCGACGATCGGCACAATCCTCAAGGAGAATGGTTACGCGACGTCGTGGTTCGGAAAAAATCACAACACGCCCTCCTACCAGTCGAGTCAGGCAGGTCCATTTACACAGTGGCCGACAGGGATGGGCTTTGATTATTTCTACGGGTTCGTCGGCGGCGACGCCAGCCAATGGCAGCCGAACCTCTTTCGCAACACCACGGCCATCTATCCCTTCGAAGGCAACCCCGGCTGGAACCTAGAAACGGCAATGGCAGACGAGGCCATCAAATATATGACGCAGTTGAAGGAAATTGCGCCCGAAAAACCGTTTTTTGTCTATTACGTGCCCGGCGCCACGCATGCCCCGCACCACCCGACGCCGGAATGGATCAAGAAGATCAGCGCCATGCACCTGTTCGACGAGGGCTGGAACAAGCTTCGCGAGACCATTTTCGCCAACCAGAAGCGCCTCGGGATCATGCCTGACAACGCCCGGCTGACGCCCTGGCCGAAGGAACTGCCCGAATGGGATTCGCTTGGATTGGAGGAGAAGAAGCTCTTCATCAGGCAAGCGGATGTCTATGGAGCATACCTTGCCTACGCCGACAACGAGATTGGCCGGGTTATTCAGGCCGTCGAAGACCTCGGCGAACTGGACAACACGCTGATCATTTATATCGGCGGAGATAACGGCGCGAGTGCCGAGGGCATGCTCAACGGCACGCCGAACGAGTTCACCACCTTCAACGGCGTCGACGTGCCCGTAAAGGACCAGTATCTCTGGTATCCGTTCTGGGGATCCGAGCGAACGTTTCCGCATTATGCCGCTGCCTGGGCATGGGCGATGGATACGCCATTCAAATGGGTCAAACAGGTGCCATCGCATTTCGGCGGCACCTCACAGGGCGTCGCCATGTCCTGGCCCGGCCACATTACGGATGTCGGCGGTATCCGCCGTCAATTCCATCATGTCATCGATATCGTGCCGACCTTGCTCGAAGCAACCGGCATTCAGGTGCCCAAAACGGTCAACGGGATCGAGCAGCGCCCCATAGAGGGGACGAGCATGGTGTATACGTGGGACAAGGCAAACGCCACCGCGCCGACCCGGCACACGACGCAGTATTTTGAGATGCTCGGCAATCGCGCCATTTACGACAATGGCTGGGTCGCGGCGACAACGCCTGCAACACGGCCATGGGAACTCAGCACCGCAACGCCGCCCGATGTGATCTCCGGTTATAAATGGGAGCTTTACAATGTCGACGAGGATCCGACCCAGTTCAACGATCTTGCGGCGGCCATGCCGGACAAGCTTAAGCAACTCCAGGACCTGTTCTATGCGGAGGCAAAGAAGTACGACGTCCTGCCGCTCGACAATTCGACGCTTTCGCGATGGAATACGCCGCGGCCAAGTCTCACGGCGGGCCGAACCGAATTTACTTATTCTGGCGAACTAAGCGGCGTTCCGGCGAGTGCCGCGCCAGGTACGCTCAACAAGTCCTACACCATCAGTGCTGACCTGGAGATACCAGCAGGTGGCGCCGAAGGCATGATCGTCACCGAGGGCGGAAGGTTCGGCGGCTACGGTCTGTTCCTGAGCAAAGGCGAATTCGGCGTCGGTCGCGGCAAGATCGTGTTTCTCTACAACCTTCTCGACCTCAAGCGGACGATGTGGGAAGGCCCGGAACTGGAACCCGGCAAGCACACAATTGTCTTTGATTTCAAATCGGACGGTAAAGGTCTCGGCACGGGCGGGACAGGCGTCCTTTCAGTAGACGGCAAGGAAGTTGCCAGGAACACGATGGATCACACCATTCCGGTTACCTTCCCCGAGGATGAGAGCTTTGATGTTGGCCTCGATACCCGCACCGGAGTTGCGCTGGTCGAATACCGCTACGATTCCCCGTTCAAGTTTACGGGAACGATCGACAAAGTGACCTTCAAGCTCGGGCAATGAATCACAATGCCGGGGCGCGTAGATCCGAAGCCGCTTCTTTCCGTGATGGCTGCGGCCGAGGGCGCGACCGGGGTGGCGCTTCTGGTTGCGCCAGCAATGCTCGTCGAACTGCTCCTCGGCGCCGGCCTTGATGCGACCGCTGCCACGGTCGCACGTGTAGCCGGTGTTGCGCTGCTCGCCCTTGGCATTGCTTGCTGGCGGGCAAGCGCCGACGCGTCGAGCGATGCCGCGCGCGGGCTGGTCGCGGCCATGCTTGTCTATAATTTCGGTGTCTCCACAGTTCTGGTGCTGGCGGCGTTCCGCCATGGACTATCCGGCATCGGCCTCTGGCCAGTCGCTATCGCCCACATTGCGATCGCTGGCTGGTGCCTCGCATTTATTTTGGCAACTCCCCGCAGCAGCCGTTGAAGCGTCAAAGCGGTTTGAGACTTTTGTTCAATTGACGATGAGCGTGCCCGCTGGTAGCGGTGATATCATGAAAATCGCAATGTTTATCGTCGTGGTTAGAAGGCGCATGGGCAGGATGGCGTAGCCATCCGGCGAAAGCTCCCCATGCGCGTTCCAAGGGCTCCTGACGGGGCTTTTTTTGTGCCCTGAATCTGGCCCTGCCCCGTCAAATCCACTTTCCCCTTTTCGCGACGGATCAAGCCATGACGAGCAACAGTCCTGGCTGCAATACGCCCACTGAGAATGCCAAGATCAACCCACCGCCCATCGCGATCCTGATTTTCTTAACAGCTCTGGCGGCGCTGCCGGTGAACACGATCCTTCCGTCGCTGCCGAATATTGCGGCTGCGTTCAAAGCGGATTTTGCGCTGGTCAACCTGTCGGTGGCCGGATACGCCATCGCCACTGCACTCATCGAACTCATCGCTGGCGCGGTGTCAGATCGCTATGGTCGCCGACCGGTCGCCTTGGCCTCGATCTGCATCTTTATTGTCGCCTCGATCGGCTGTGCCTTGGCCACGAATATCGGTGTATTTCTGATGTTCCGGGCGATGCAGGCATCCATAGCCGCGTGTTTTTCAATCGCCCTCGTGATGATCAAGGAGACCACGGGAGAAAGACGTGCTGCAAGCAGATTTGGCTACCTCGCCATGGGCTGGGCGATTGCACCAATGTTGGGGCCGTCATTGGGCGGGATTCTGGATCAGGCGTTCGGGTGGCGAGCGAGCTTCATTTTGTTCGCAATGTTAGGCGCAGTCGGGCTCGGTCTATCAGCATGGGGTTTGCCTGAAACCGCCTCGGTACGACCCCACCGTAACCACTTTGAGGCCTATGGCCAGCTCCTCGGCTCGGCAAGGTTCTGGGCATACACGTTGTGCATGGCCGCCTCGATGGGGACGCTCTATATCTTCTTCGGCGGGGCGCCGTTGGCCTTTGGCCCCTCCGTCGGTCGGTCGAGTGCGATGTTGGGCATCTATATGGGAATGGTGCCTTTGGGATTTATCCTCGGCAGCTATTTGGCTGGTCGCTATGCTTTCCACGGCGGGACGGCTACGACGCTTGTCTTCGCGCGCCTTATCACCTGCATGGCCCTCGCGGCTGGCCTGACGCTCTCGATGGCAGGCGCCGCCCACAGCCTTGCGTTCTTTATTCCATGCATGTTCGTCGGTGTCGGCAATGGGCTTACCATGCCCGCCGCCAATGCCGGGGTTCTGTCCATTCGAGCCGAACTTGCCGGCACTGCCGCCGGGCTCGCGGCTGCCATCGCACTTGGCGGAGGGGCGCTTACTGCGTCAGTCGCAGGATTGTTTCTGTCGGAACCGGTTTCAGTGCAATTGCTGCTGGGTCTGATGCTCGCCTCTGCGTCGCTGGCGCTGGCGGCGGCAGTCTATGCAGCACTTATCGATCGTCTCCGGGCTCGGTAAGACCACCTTTATGCTAAAGATCGAAAGCGGCCTGCCCTTCGTCGATAGCCGTCACCAGGCTGGCGGCGAGCGCGCGCGTTATCTTCGATTTGCGCTCAAGTGCTGCCCTGTCCAGCCGCTCAACAATCCGATTTGCCGTCGAGAGCGAGCGCTCGATATGGCTTACAAGAAAGCCGACTACGTTAGGCTCGACGGCAATCTGCCTGTCGGCGAAAAGCTTGTAGAGGACGCCGGACAACAGCATGTCGTCCGGTTCACCGATTTCCACTGTCGTCGCCGCCTTCAGGCGGGACGCCAGATCGGGCAGCGTCACCGGCCAGTTGGCCGGCCATTTGCGCGATGTCATCAACAGGCTCGAACCGCTCTGCCGGACGTTGTTAATGAGGTGGAAGAGACCGGCTTCGTCAATTCTACCGTCGCCAATATCGTCGATGAGGAATGGACCGGCCTCACCCGCAGCGGCGCCGATCCGTCGCGGATCGACGACGAGGGCATTGGCCTCGGCCTTCCAGATTGCGGCAAGGTGCGTCTTGCCCGAACCGGTCGGCCCGGCGAGCACCACGACCGGCGCAATCCATCCCGGCCAGCGATCGACGATATCCACGGCCGCCATGTTGGATGAGGACACGATCAGGTCGTCGCGGGAATATCCCGGCTCATGGCCGAGATCGAGCGGGAGTTGGCGGGGCGAAGTCGTGCTGGTCATGGCGATGAAATACAGCCAGCTCTCCTGCCCTGTCACCTCAATTGTTTGGGCTCATCGGATTTGGGGTAGTCGCCTGTGTAGAGCGGGGATTGTTTATAGCGTCCGATCATGAACCGCACGAGAACGCCGATGGCAGCGGCGGTCGGTACGGCGATCAGCATACCGGTGAAGCCAAGGAGCGTTCCGAATGCGAACAGCGCGAACATGAGCCATACGGGATGCAGGCCGACGGACGAACCGACGAGTTTCGGCTGAAGAATATTGCCCTCGATGAACTGGCCGACACCAAAGGCGATGGCCACGCCGAGAATATGGCCCCATTCGGGCCAGAACTGCACCATGGCCACGCCGAGCGCAACGACAAGGCCGACCAGTGATCCGACATAGGGGATAAAACTGATCAGACCGGCAAAGAGGCCAATGAGAAGGCCGAAGTTCAATCCGACAATGGTAAGACCGACAGCATAGATGACGCCGAGCAGGAGGCAGACGGTGCCCTGGCCGCGAACGAACCCGGCGATCGCCTTGTTCATGTCGCGGGCAATGGCACGTATCGTATAGACGTGCTGGCGCGGGACCAGATTGTCGATCTTGGAAACCATCCGGTCCCAATCAAGCAGCATGTAGAATGCCACGACGGGCGTCACGACGAAGAGCGCAAAGACATCGATCAGCGTTTTGCCCGAACTCCAGATCGATTGCAGCAGCGTGGTCAGGAAACCCGCGCCTTGTTGGAGCAGCGAATCGAGGCTGTTGCGGATCACCGAAGCGTCTACGCCGATGAAATTCTTCAGCCATTGCGAATCGCGGTTGGCGATCAACTCCTGCAGGCGCGCCACGTAACTTGGCAGGCGCGCGATGAAATCGCTCATCTGCGAAGCGAGAACGGGCACGAGGATGATAAGGAGCAGCGCGAATGTCACGATGAACAGGACAAGGATGACCACCGTCGCAAGCAGTCGCGACAGGCCGAGCCGCTGCAGCCGGTCCGCCACGGGATCAAGGAAATAGGCCAGCACCATGCCTGCCACAAATGGCAGCAGGATCGAGGAGAACATATAGAGGAAAAGGCCGAGGAAAAGGAGAGCGGCTGTCCAGAACACCGCCTGACGGCGCACGCTGCTGGCAAGCGTATTGACCTCAACTTCCACATGGATGTCACGATCGGGAATTTCGACCGGGATCGCCTGTGTCTTGGTCGTGACTACGCCCTTGCTTTCAGTCTTTGTCATATCCAGCCATGTGTTTTGTCCAGGCGACGAGATAGGCAGTCGCGGAAGCTACGGTCAAGAGGGCAACGCCCCAGGTGAGCACGGCGCGGATGCCGGTAAATGAATAATCAAATGTAATATCGGCAAGCGTCACCGCGACGAGTATGATCTGAAATGCGGTATTCGCCTTCGAGACCAGTAATGGATGCATTGCGACCGGCCTGTCAATGACGGTGCCGAGCACCACCGCTCCAATGATGAAGATATCTCGTGAAACGACAATGACGACGAGCCAGACCGGCAACTCCTTGAGGAACCCAAGGACCACATACAGCGACACGAGCAATACCTTGTCGGCAATCGGATCGAGATAGGCGCCAAGGTCGGATTTCTGGTTGTAGCGGCGCGCGATGAACCCATCGACACCGTCCGAAACACCGGCGATGATAAATCCTGCAAGAGCCGCTCCGACGTAGCCGGACAACAGCGCCATGACGATGAACGGAACCAGAATAAAACGGAAGATGGTGATGTAGTTGGGAATGGTCACGCGTCTTTCTCAAGGCATGCATCTCTGCTCTACATGGCGCGATGAACGCTGACGCTCAAGTGCTCGCGCAGGGCAAAGTGTCAATAAGTGGCGTTTTCTCCGCCGCTGCCGGCATAAGTTCTTGCAGCCACGCGTAAGTCGTGCCATTTCGCCATCAAAATCCGGAGCTGACGATGAGTGACAACAACCAAGCCGGCAAGAATGGCCTCACCTATGCGCAGGCAGGCGTCGACATCGATGCCGGCAATCTGCTCGTCGAAAAGATCAAGCCGATCGTGCGCTCGACGCGGCGGCCCGGCGCCGACGGTGAAATCGGCGGCTTCGGCGGCCTTTTTGACCTCAGGGCGGCAGGTTTCACCGATCCGGTCCTGGTGGCGGCCAATGACGGCGTCGGCACCAAATTGAAGATTGCCATCGATGCCGGTGTCCACGACACGGTCGGCATCGATCTCGTTGCCATGTGCGTCAACGATCTCGTCGTCCAAGGCGCCGAGCCGCTTTTCTTTCTTGACTACTTCGCCACCGGCAAGCTCGACCCCGATCAGGGCGCCGCGATCGTAAGCGGCATCGCCGAAGGTTGCCTGCAGGCCGGCTGCGCACTTATCGGCGGTGAAACGGCGGAAATGCCGGGCATGTACCGCGACGGCGACTATGACCTCGCTGGATTTGCCGTCGGCGCGGCCGAGCGCAACGAACTGCTGCCGTCCGGCGACATTGTCGAAGGCGATGTCATTCTCGGACTTGCCTCTTCGGGCGTTCATTCCAACGGCTTTTCGCTGGTGCGCCGCATCGTCGAACTTTCCGGGCTCGGCTGGGATGACAATGCACCGTTCAAATCCGGTACGCCGCTTGGCGAAGCATTGCTGACGCCGACGCGCATTTATGTAAAGCCGCTCCTTGCAGCCATTCGCGAAACAAAGGCGATCAAGGCGCTCGCCCATATTACCGGCGGCGGCTTTCCGGACAATATACCCCGCGTGCTGCCGAAGCACTTGACCGCTAGCATCGATCTTTCCGCGATCAAGGTTCCGTCCGTATTCTCCTGGCTCGCCAGCACCGGCGGCGTCGAGCGCGATGAAATGCTGCGCACCTTCAATTGCGGGATCGGCATGATCGCAGTCGTAGCGCCTGAGAACGTCGACGTCGTACTCGCCGCATTGAAATCACAGGGCGAAGATGCGGTGCGCCTCGGGACCATGGTGGCCGGGGCCGATCGGGGCGTCGTCTACCAGGGTAAGCTGGCGCTGTGAGCGCCGGAATGCAGAAAAAGCGGGTGGCGATCCTGATTTCCGGGCGCGGCTCCAATATGAGCGCGCTTATCGAAGCGGCAAAGGTGCCCAACTATCCGGCGGAAGTCGTTGTCGTCATCGCCAACAAGGCCGATGCCGCCGGGCTTGCGGCAGCGCGCGCCGAAGGGATCCAAGCGATCGCCATCCCGCATCGCGATTTTACCTCCAAGGCTGAACACGAGGCGGCCGTCTCCGCCGCGCTCCATGCCGCAAACGCCGATATTGTCTGCCTTGCCGGCTATATGCGGCTGATCTCGCCGGAATTCGTCAGGCACTGGGAAGGCCGGATGCTCAACATCCACCCTTCCCTGCTCCCGCTGTTCAGAGGGCTTCACACCCACGAACAGGTGCTCGCATCCGGCATGCGCGTGCATGGCTGCACCGTGCATTTCGTCACCGAAGGCATGGATGAGGGTCCGGCCATCGCCCAGACCGCAGTTGCCGTAAAGACCGGCGACACGCCGGCGACCTTGGCGGAGCGCGTTCTATCCGTCGAGCACGAAACCTATGCTCGTGCGCTTGCGCTGGTTGCCAGCGGCAAGGCCACGATGCACGAAGGGCGCACCGTTTTCAGCGACTAGGCGCGGCTTTTCCGCAAGGGATTCCCTCTCAGCCGCTTAAGCGGCGTCCTGTTCATCCTTCGAGGTTCGAACAAAGGATAGACGGAACCCCAGTGCTTGGGCGACTTTCGCTATGGTTGCAAGTTCCGGATTTCCGTCGCCGCTCAAGGCCTTATATATCGCTTGACGACTGAGGCCGGTCGTGCGCGAAAGTTCCGTAATTCCTCGAGCCCTTGCGATGACGCCCAGCGCTCTTGCGATTTCCGAAGGATCACCATCCGCACAAGTCGCTGACAAATATTCTTCGATGACGTCTTCGGAATCGAGATGGTCAGCAGGATCATATTGGCTCAGTTTGATCACGATTTCGACTCTCGTTGCCCACTTGGACCGTCAAAATAGATGCTGTAAACCATAGTTGTCAGAATGAGCAATTGAAATTAGTTATGCAAAACGAAAGTACACGCAGCGAGCGCGGCCGGTTCAGGCCAGCCGCACCCAGATTTTGTTGTCGTGAAAAGCCGCGCCGCCATTGGGAGCCGGTGAATCGGCGCCGGTCAGCACGTTGATGCCCTCGCCGCGTTCAAAGGCGGAATTGGCGAAGATGCCTTCCGAGATGACGACGCCGCGCTTCGTCCGCGCTTCGACGCGAGCGTGCAGAATGACTTCGCCGCGTTCGTTGCCGATCTCGACGCGCGCGCCATCGATAATGCCGAGCACCGCAGCGTCTTCCGGATGAATCAGAAGTTCGGGACGCTGTTCCTTGGCGGTCGAGGTCGGCGTTTCAGAAAAAGTCGAATTGAGGAAGTTGTGCGCCGGCGATGTCGCCAGCCGGAACGGGTGCTTTTCATCGGCCACCTCGATCGCTTCCCAATAATCCGGAAATGCCGGCAGCGTGCCGTAAGGCCCCTGCAGCCCCATGGATTGCGGCGGACGGTTGGGCGACGGGCCGTTCACCCAATCCGGCCTGAAGCGATACTTGCCGTCCGGCCAGGCAAAGCCCTTTTCATAATGCGCGGTCTCGAAGTCGGGCTGGATGTCGAGCCAGCGCATGGCCTTGAGTGCGTCGAAGCCCGGCAGATTGCTCGCTGCCATCATATTGTCGATGAGAGTCTTTGCGTCGAGATCAAAGCCCGGCAGGTGCGCGACGCCGAGTCGCTTGGCGAGTTCGTTGATCACGAAAAGATTGGGGCGCGTCTCGCCGGGTCCGTCGATCAGTTTTGGACCAAGCACGATGTGCTGCTGGCCGCCGCCACGATAAATGTCGTCATGTTCCATGAACATCGTCGCTGGCAACACGACATCGGCGAGTTTGGCCGTATCGGTCATGAACTGCTCATGCACGGCCATGAAAAGGTCGTCGCGGAGCATGCCCTGCTTCACCAGCCGTTGCTCGGGCGCGACATTGGCGGGGTTCGTATTCTGCACCAGCATCGCGGTAACGGGCGGTCCGCCATAGAGCGCCGATGCATCGCCAGTCAATGCGGGGCCAATGCGGGACTGGTCGATGTGGCGGATCGAGGGATCGGCAAAGGCCCGCCCCTCGATCTCGCGCTTGTCCATACGGAAAATGCCGGAATTGGAATGGAAGCCGCCGCCGCCCTCATATTTCCAGGCGCCGGTCACGGCAGGGATCGACAGGGCCGCATGCATATTGACTGCGCCGTTGCGCTGGCGGGCAAATCCATAGCCGAGGCGGAAGAACGTCTTCTTCGTCGTGCCGACGAGACGGGCGAACTCTTCGATCTCGGCAACAGAAAGCCCGGTTATCGCCGCGGCCCATTGCGGTGTCTTATCCTGGAGATGCCGTTCAAGCCCCTTCGGATCGTCTGTATAGGCATTGAGATAGTCCCAATCGGCGAGGCCATCGCGAAAGAGCACGTGCATGACGGCACAGGCGAAGGCGCCGTCGGTGCCGGGCTTCAGCACGAGGCCGAGATCGGCCTGCCGCACCGTCGCCGTCTCGTAGATGTCGATGGCAACGATCTTTGCGCCGCGATCCTTGCGGGCGCGCACGGCATGGGTCATGACATTGACCTGTGTCGCCGCGGCATTCGTGCCCCAGATGACGACACAATCCGACTTTGCCATCTCGCGCGGATCGACGCCGCCAAGCTTGCCGGTCCCGGCGTAAAAGCCGCTCCAGGCGAGATTGGTGCAAATACTGTCGAACTGGTTGGTATATTTCTTGGCGTGGCGCAGGCGATGTATCGAGTCGCGCTGCACAAGCCCCATCGTGCCGGCGTAGTAATAGGGCAACACGGTTTCCGAGCCGTACTTTGCCTCGGCCTTGAGGAACCGTTCGGCGACGAGGTCGAGCGCAGCATCCCAGCTCGCCTCCTTCCACAGCCCCTCGCCTTTGGCGCCAGCACGAATTATCGGCTTCAAAAGCCGCTCCGGATGGTGGATGCGCTCGGCATAGCGGGCGACCTTGGCGCAGATGACGCCGGCCGTATAGGTATTTTCCTTGGCGCCGCGCACCCGCCCGATATGGCCCGTGTCGAGAACCTCCACATCGAGCGCGCAGGTCGACGGGCAGTCGTGGGGGCATGCGGAATGGCCGGTGCGAAGAAGGACAGCTTTGTTCATGTCCGATCCATAGCGCAAAATCACATCGGCACAAATGCCGCTTTTTGTCTTGGTGACAAGCTTGACCGCGCCCCATCATCATTGTTAGTTAAGCAACTACTTTAGTAATGATCAGAGCGGAGGAAGAAATGTCGCTGACGCTGTATTTTCACCCCTTGTCATCCTTCTGCCAGAAGGTTCTGACGGCCCTCTACGAGAAGGGCATCACCTTCGAAAAGCACATCGTCAATTTCATGGATGCAGCGGAAAACGCACGCTTCACCGAGATTTGGCCGATCCGCCAATTTCCAGTGCTTCGCGATACGGCACGCGGCAGGATAATCCCGGAATCGAGCCTGATTATCGAATATCTCGACCAGCATTATCCAGGCATGCAACTATTGCCGGAGGATCGCGAGGAAGCTTTCGAGGCGCGCAGACTTGACCGGTTCTTCGATCTCCACGTGCAGGTACCGATGCAAAAGACCGTGACGGACAAGCTTCGCCCCGAGGGCCAGAATGACAGTTTCGGCGTCGAGGAGGCAAAAGCGAAGCTCAACACAGCCTACGGCGTGCTTGAAAAGGAACTCGGCGGCAAAACCTGGGCGACGGGCGAGCGTTATACAATGGCCGATTGCGCGGCCTCGCCGGCACTGTTCTATGCCAACCTGTCCGTGCCGTTCGGCGCCGAATATCCGGGTGTGTCGGCCTATCTCGGCAGGCTGATGCAGCGCACATCTTTCGCGCGCGCCGTGGAGGAAGCAAGACCTTATTTCAATATGCGGCCCGAATAGGTCAGGCGAGCCGCATGACTGCCGCGCCGGCCGCGATCAACGCCACGGCGGCAATACGTTTCGGTCCAACGCGCTCGTGGAGCACCAGTGCGGAAATTGCAACGGCGAAAAGGATGGAGGTCTCGCGCAATGCCGCGACCGTTGCCACGGGCGCCATCGTCATCGCCCAGAGCGCGAGGCCGTAGGAGCCGAGCGTTCCGACGCCGCCGATGGTGGCAAGGCGTATGCGCCTGATAAAATGCGGCCAGAGTTCGCCGCGCCGCATGACCACGGTCCACAAGAAGAGCGGCACAGCATTGAGGACGAAAACCCACATCGTATAGGAGGCTGGGGCGCCGGAATGGCGCACGCCGATGCCGTCGATGAGCGTATAGGTGGCGATCACGAAGGCATTCACGAGCGCAAACATCGTCGCGGCGCGGTTGGCGGAAGCCCGCCGCCTCGCCTCCAGCGCTAGAGCAAGGACGCCGCCGCAAATAAGCGCGATGCCTGCCCATTTCTGCACCGAAAGCACCTCGCCGATGAGCGGCCCGCTGGCTATCGCCACGATAAGCGGCGCCGTGCCGCGCATGATCGGATAGGCCTGGCTCATATCGCCGCTGCGATAGGCAGCCGCGACGAGGATGAGGTAGATCACCTGCGCGACGCCCGACGCGGCGAGAAACGGCCAGCTCTCCCGCGCCGGCGGCGGCAGAAATGGCAGGCAGATTGCCGCGATGAGGCCTGCCGACGTGACAACGACGACCGTGTTGAGAAATTTGTCGCCTTCGGATTTGACGACGGCATTCCAGCTCGCGTGCATGAACGCGGCAAAAAGTACAATGAGAATGACGGTCCCGGACATGTTGCTAACCCGTAGCACGCCAGCGATACGAGTGTGCCCTGCGGCCCTATAGGACAGATTTATGACATTTGGCAAATTGGTTGCTTGAAAGCACAGGTTCAGGGAAATTGAAAGTTTGCATTCGGCCTTTTTCTGAGTCCTCGGGAACGAGCCGGGAATGACGGCAGCGGTGGATGACGGCAGCGATGGGTGCTCGCAGCATCAAAATGAGGCAACGGTCACACCGGATACTTGCGAGCGCCGGGACATCGTGAAACAAGCAGCGCATGAACTATCGCCACGCCTATCACGCCGGCAACTTCGCGGATGTGGTCAAGCACATCATCCTGACGCGGCTGGTGCTCTACCTGCAGCGCAAGGAACAGGCGTTTCGCGTCATCGATACCCATGCGGGGATCGGTCGCTACGACCTTAAGGGTGTCGAGGCAGGCAAGACCAATGAATGGCAGAACGGCATTGGCAGGCTGCTGGAGGCAAAGTTCGATCCCGACGTCGCCGCGCTCTTGTCTCCCTATCTCGACATCGTTCGGGCCGAAAATACCGATGGAACAATGCGGCACTATCCCGGTTCGCCGCTCATCGTGCGCCACTTGCTGCGGCGCCAGGATCGGCTTTCCGCCCTCGAACTTCATCCCCGGGATGCGGAGCAGCTCGGCGACCTCTTTGCCGGCGACGTGCAGGTGCGCGTAACCCAGCTCGACGGCTGGCTGGCCATGGGCGCGCATCTGCCGCCGAAGGAAAAGCGCGGCCTCGTCCTCGTCGATCCGCCATTCGAGGTTGCGGGCGAGTTCGACCGGCTGGTTGACAGCCTTGCCAAGGCACACAAGCGCTTTTCCGGTGGAACCTTTGCGCTGTGGTACCCGGTCAAGGACCGCCAGGAAGTCAGGCGTTTCGCGGAAGCGCTGCGCGATACCGGCATTCCCAAGATCCTGCGCACGGAGCTTATGATTCGCGCGCCGTCAGCCGAGCCGCGGCTCGACGGCACCGGCATGATCATCGTCAACCCGCCTTTCACGCTGGAGGCGGAACTGCGCATTCTCTTCCCGGCGTTGTCAAAAATCCTCACTGAGGAAAAAAATGCAGGCTTTACAGTCGATTGGGTACGCGGGGAACAAGTTGACCCTTGACCGGAAGCAACTGCTGGTCGAAATTGCGGCAAAGATTAGTGGAGAGTACATTCATGGCACGCCTATCACCCCTCCTTGCGGTTGGCTTTGCGGTCAGCGTCGTATTGTCCTCAGGGATCCAGGTTAGGGCAGCGGACTACGTTCAGGGCGGCTACGACGATACCTGCGGCCAGGCAAGTGTGCTCAACCGCATCGTGAACCGGTTCGCCTATCAGGTGCGGCACGTGCCCAACCTGCCGCAGGTAGGCATACAGAATTTCAGCGATGTTCGCATGACGCGCTTTGAGCCGAGTCGCGAGCCCGAACTTGCCGCCGTCGAGCGCCACTATTGCAAGGCGACCGCGCATCTCAGCGATGGCGTCCAGCGCCCGGTCTGGTACGTGGTCGAAGACGGCATGGGCTTTGTCGGCATCGGCAATAATGTCGAGTTCTGCGTGGCCGGGTTCGATCGCTGGCACGTCTATGACGGCCAGTGCCGCACGCTGTACTGAGCCGCCGACCCCCCGCTAGGTGATGCCGATCGGCAAATGGGCCGGCTACGCGCTGTTTGCGGCACTGCTCGCGATTTCAGTTCTCACCTATCTGCGCGAACAGAATGCGCCGGAAATCACCGGTGCGGCGCCGGTCCCCGAAATCTCGGAGGACGCGCTAAGATCCACCCCCACGGATGCAAAGTCAGTCGCCATAGGTTCGGGGTTCGATTTCTATGTCCTTGCCCTCTCCTGGTCGCCGAGCTACTGCGCGGCGGAGGGCGCGAAGGCCAACCGGCAGCAATGCAGTTCCGGCCGCCCCTACGGCTTCGTGGTGCACGGCCTTTGGCCGCAATATGAACAAGGCTATCCCGAGGATTGCGACACTAACGGGCCACGCGATGTGCCTTACTCATTAGCAAAGCAGATTTCGGACATCATGCCTTCTGTCGGGCTCGTCACGTACGAATGGCGCAAGCATGGCGCTTGCAGTGGCCTCAGCCAGCAGGATTATTTCGCCGTGATGCGCCGGGCGGTGGATCGGGTGTCGATCCCCGGTGCATATCGCCAGCCGACCGCGCGCCCGCAAGTCAATCCGCTGGTTATCGAACAGGCATTCATATCCACCAATCCCGGCATGCCGAAAGCGGGCGTCGCCGTGACATGCGACCGTGACTATCTTCGCGAAGTGCGCATCTGCCTGACCAAGGATCTGAATTTCCGGGCGTGCCCTGAGGTTGACCGCTCGAGTTGCCGGCAACGCGCCGTCGCAATGCCCGCTGCCCAATAATCGGGACCGCTTTGCGAAAACGCTCGCGGCGTTTACGTTTCACCATCGAATCGCAACACGCTGGAGCGTCATCGTGACGAAAGTTCTCTATTCCCCCGCCTCGCCCTATAGCACCAAGGTTCGCATGGCCGCGCTTTATTCCGGCGTGCCGATCGACAGCGTACTCGTCGACAGCAATGCCGAGCCGGCCGAACTGATCGACGCCAATCCGCTCGGCAAGATTCCGACGCTCATCCTCGATGATGGCAAGGCGATCTTCGACAGCCGGGTGATCACGCAATATCTCAACCGCCTGTCCGGCAACAAGCTTTTCCCCCGCAACGCGGAAAAGCGCCTTGAGGCCGAACAACTTGAATCCATCGCCGACGGGCTTTGCGATGTACTGCTCGCGCATGTCTATGAAAGACGGTTTCATCCGGAGGAGAAAATTCATCAGCCATGGCTCGATCGCCAATGGGGCAAGGCGGTGCGCGTGCTGGATCACCTCAACGCCGCGCCGCCGCGCCTCGGAAAGAAGATCCATGGCGGGCATATCGCGCTCGCAGCAGCCCTCGCCTATGCAAGCCTGCGCTTCGACTGCAAATGGGAAAAGGGCCGCTCCAAATTGAAGCGCTGGCAGAAGCGCTTCGAGGAGTTGCACCCCGAACTTGCGGCGCTGCTGCCGAAATAGCACAAAAAAAGGGTCGGACAGTTGCCTGTCCGACCCCTTTCTTCATCCGGCTGGCTTAAAACTTGTAACCAACGCCAACCCGGACTTCGTTTGTGGTCAGCTTGCTCGAAACGTCGCTGAGGCCACCAAGATCGTAGTCCTTGCGTCCGAAATCGTTGTAGCGATATTCGACGCGGCCAACGATGTTGTTGGTGATCTTGGCTTCGGCGCCCGCACCGACCGTCCAGCCGAGCAGCGTATTGGAATCGCTGCCGGTATCGGCCGAAAGCTTGCTGTTCGTCACGGCAAGACCGCCGGTGCCATAAAGCAGCACGGGGTCAAGGGCGATACCGGCACGGGCACGTACCGAGCCTTCTACGCCCTGCTTGGCCTTGATGCCGTTGCGGGTTTCATCGCCGCCGGAATAGCCAAGATCGGCTTCACCACCGTATACGAACTGGCCGTTCTGGAAGTTGTAACCACCATAAGCACCACCTTTGAAACCGTCGGCATTGATTTTGCCGTCATCGGTCTTGTGCTTGTTCCAGCCGTAGCCGCCATAGGCACCGAGATAAGCGCCTGACCAGTCGGATGCGACAGGCGCTGCTTCGACGGGAGCCGGCGCTGGCGGCTGTTCCATGACAGCGTCGGCGGCAAATACGGGAGCGGAGAGCATCAGCACAGCTGCCGACGCGAGGAAGGTTGTTTTAAGAGTGCGCATGGCAATCTCCTTTTTTTAAACTCTTTTACACGGAGCGGGCACTGGTCGGGGGGAAAACCATGGATTGCGTCCGCTTAACGAGGCGGACATTCGCGCCGCATTGTGGCGGCACTTGCGCGGCAGTGTGATAAGAAACCGACCAGATCGTGGCCGAAATGCGATGTGCTTTTTGCGCAACATTCTGCATTGCGGCCAAACTCAATAGTATGTCAGTCTAGCTGTGAAAGAATCATTCACAAACATTTGATAATAAACAAAACTATCTAGTTTGGAATGGTTAAATTCCGATTAGAATACTTAATATTTACTTAATATTTGCACAGATTAACAGAGAGACATTGCCACGATCAAACAACGCAACTTTCCGCGGGCAAGCCATAGCGAAAGAACACCGTTCGACTGCTTCTGTTCACTGCTGACCTTTCACCCTCGCGCTTTTCGTCGTCGAACCCTATATTCGGACCTGAATCACAGCATGGATGGAGTGAACCTTGAAGATTGACCGAACCGTTGCTCTCGTAACCGGCGGCGCGAAACGGATCGGCAAGGCGATTGTCGAGGACCTGGCAGCGCATGGCTTTGCCGTAGCCATTCATGGCCATAACGGCCTTGATAAAGCGCGCGACCTGCTTCGTTCAATCGAGGCGCAAGGGGGCAAGGGCTGCGTGGTGAAAGCCGATCTTAGCGACAGCGACGCAGTTCGCCGGCTGATCGGCGATGTTGGAACCGCGCTTGGCCCGGTGCAACTCCTCGTCAATAACGCTTCGGTGTTTCACGCGGACGGCATCGGCGATCTCGGCAATGACGAGATCTGGGATGGCCATTTCGCGGTGCATGTCAAAGCGCCGGTGCTGCTCGCCGACGCCATGGCCGCAGCCCTCCCACCGGAAGCGGAGGGATTGATTGTCAACATGATCGACCAGCGCGTCCTGAAGCTGATGCCGACGTTTACATCCTACACATTGTCGAAGGCGGCACTGTGGGCCGCGACGCAAACGCTGGCGCAAGCGCTGGCGCCGCGCATTCGCGTCAATGGCATCGGCCCAGGCCCTACCCTGCCGAGCTCCCGCCAGGATACCGCCGCGTTCGACAAGCAGGTTCACGCGCTCCTGTTGCAACGCGGCCCCGATCTGTCAGAATTTGGCCGCACAATCCGCTACCTCTGGGAGACCCGCTCGATCACAGGGCAGATGATCGCCCTTGACGGCGGACAGCATCTGGCGTGGGAAACGCCCGATGTTTCAGGAATTATTGAATGAGCGACCCAGCCAATCAGAACCAGAAGAACGAGCTTCACGCAGACAATACCAACGATGACGACATCATTCTTGGCGTCGACGAGGAAGACGAGCCCGTCGAGGAAAGCAATGAGCCCGTCCGCGACGTCGCTGCACTGATCAGCGCGATCGAATGGGATACGAGCGTCGTTTCCGAAGGCTCGAGCGGCCCCGATGTGATTGCGGACCTCGTCAAGCGGCTTCCCAACAAGCCCGGCGTCTATCGCATGTTCAATACAAGCGGCGACGTTCTCTATGTCGGCAAGGCACACAGCCTGAAGAAGCGCGTTTCGAACTATGCGCGCGGACAGGGCCACAATAACCGCATCTCCCGGATGATCCGCGAGACGGTCAAAATGGAGTTCGTCGTCACGCGCACCGAAACGGAGGCGCTTCTCCTTGAAGCGAATCTGATCAAGCGCTTACGGCCGCGTTTTAACGTGCTGATGCGCGACGACAAGTCCTTCCCCTACATCCTGCTCACCGCCCCGAAGCGCAGCGAAAAATGGCTGGCGCCAGGCATCTTCAAGCATCGCGGCGCGCGCTCGAGCAAGGGCGATTATTTTGGCCCCTTCGCTTCGGCGGGAGCGGTAGGACGCACGATCAATGCGTTGCAGCGCGCCTTCCTTTTGCGCACCTGCACCGATTCCTTCTATGAGAACCGCAGCCGGCCGTGCCTGCTCTATCAGATCAAGCGCTGCTCGGGCCCGTGCACGGGAGAGGTCAGCGAAGGCGACTACGACGAACTCGTACGTGAAACGAAGGCGTTCCTCTCGGGCAAGAGCCAGGCGGTCAAGACCCACCTTTCCGACGCGATGCGCGAGGCTTCGGCCGAACTCGACTTCGAACGCGCCGCGATCTATCGGGACCGCCTCTCGGCTCTCTCGCACGTGCAATCGCATTCCGGCATCAATCCGCAATCCGTCGAGGAAGCCGACGTTTTCGCTATCTACCAGGATGGCGGCGTGACCTGCATTCAGGTGTTTTTCTTCCGCACCGGACAGAACTGGGGCAACCGAGCCTATTATCCCAAGGCAGACTCTTCGCTGTCCGCCGCAGAGGTTCTCGGCGCGTTCCTTGCGCAGTTCTATGACGACAAGCCATGCCCCGCCTTGATCATGCTGTCGGAAATAGTCGAAGACCAGGAACTGCTTTGCGCTGCCCTCACCGCAAAATCGGACCGCAAGGTCTCGATCACCGTGCCGCAGCGCGGCGAAAAGAGGGATCTGGTCGAACATGCCTTGAGCAATGCGCGCGAGGCGCTGGGACGGCAACTCGCGGAGACCTCGTCGCAATCGCGCCTGCTCAAGGGCGTCGCCGATACGTTCGGGTTGGAAAAGACGCCGCGTCGCATCGAGGTCTACGATAACTCGCACATCATGGGAACCAACGCGATCGGCGCGATGATCGTCGCCGGGCCGCAGGGCTTCGTCAAAAACCAGTATCGCAAGTTCAATATCCGCTCGACCGAGATTACCCCGGGCGATGATTTCGGCATGATGCGTGAAGTCATCGAACGGCGATTCAGCCGACTGGTCAAGGAGCACGGAACGCCCGAGAGCCGGGATGCGCCTTCCGAGGACCTTGAGGTCGATGAATTTGAGGAAGATACCGATGCCTTCCCCGCCTGGCCGGACATCATCCTGATCGACGGCGGACAGGGGCAGATGAGCGCGGTGCGCGGCATCCTCAACGAGATGGGCATCGCTGACAAGGTGACCGCTATCGGCGTTGCCAAGGGTGTCGACCGCGATGCCGGGCGCGAGCGGTTCTTCATGGAAGGCAAGCCGTCGTTCACGCTGCCGCCGCGCGACCCGGTTCTCTATTTCCTGCAGCGCCTGCGCGACGAGGCACACCGTTTTGCCATCGGCACCCACCGGGCCAAGCGCAAGAAGGAAATGGTCAAGAATCCGCTCGACGAGATCGCCGGTATCGGTCCGTCGCGCAAACGCGCGCTCCTGCATCAATTCGGCACGGCAAAGGCAGTTTCACGCGCCGCTGTCGAAGATTTGATGAAGGTCGACGGCATATCTGAAGCGATGGCGATTACAATTCGCGACCATTTCCGTACATAGCTGATTTTCGGACATAAATGCGCCTGACTTCTTATTGATTGGCTTGACGTTTGACGGTCGAGCCACTTTGATCGGCACTGATTTGATTGGTTGGAAACATGCCCAGAAACAACGCCTACTCACTGCCGAACCTGTTGACCTATGCCCGTATCATCGCGGTTCCCCTCGTCGTCATTTGCTTCTTCCTCGAAGGCAGGCTGCAATCGAGCGACGCTGCGCGCTGGGGCGCGCTGGCCATATTCCTGATCGCCAGCATTACCGACTTTTTCGATGGTTATCTCGCCCGTATCTGGCAACAGACCTCAACAATCGGGCGTATGCTCGATCCCATCGCCGATAAATTGCTGGTTTCCGCCGTCCTCCTCCTTCTCGCTGCTGACGGGACCATAGCAGGCTGGAGCCTTTGGGCGGCCATCATCATCCTTTGCCGGGAAATTCTTGTTTCGGGCCTGCGCGAATATCTTGCCGAACTCAAGGTCAGCGTGCCGGTCAGCCGGCTGGCGAAATGGAAGACGACGATCCAGATGATCGCGATCGCGTTTTTGCTGACCGGCCCGGCCGGCGACAAGATCGTGCCGATCGTGACTATAACCGGCATTATTCTATTGTGGATTGCCGCGCTCATTACGCTGTACACTGGCTGGGACTATTTCCGCGCCGGCCTGAAACACGTCGTGGATTAGAAAGGTTTCGATATGACCAAGCTCGTCTATTTCGCATGGGTACGCGAGCGGATCGGCAAAGGCGAGGAAGAGCTCGAACTTGCTCCATCGATCGTGACCGTCGGCGACCTTCTCGCGCATCTGAAGCAACGCGGCGACGAATATGAGGCCGCATTCGAATATCCAGAGGTCATCCGTGTCGCTATCGACCAGGAGCATGTCGAGCACGACGCGCAGATCCAGGGTGCGCGCGAAATCGCCCTTTTCCCGCCGATGACCGGGGGATGAAATGGGTTCGGTCCAGCCCCTCGTCCGGATTCAGGGTGAGGATTTCGATACAGCCTCCGAGATTGCCCGCCTGACCGAAAACCGCCGCGGCATAGGCGCCGTCGTCACATTCAGCGGCCTTTGCCGCGACGAGGCAGGAACGCTCGCCGCGCTCGAGATCGAGCATTATCCCGGTATGGCCGAAGCCGAGATCACCCGCATTGCCGACGATGCCCTGACGCGCTGGAGCCTGGACGGGCTGACGGTCATCCATCGCTACGGCTTCATCAAGCCCGGCGAAAACATCGTCCTCGTGGTTGCGGCCTCGGCGCATCGGCAGGCGGCTTTCGAAGCCGCGTCGTTCCTTATGGACTACCTAAAAAATGCCGCACCTTTCTGGAAAAAACAGCATCTCGTCGGCAGGGATGGCGAGAACAGCTGGGTGGAAGCCAAGGCAACGGACAAGGAAGCGCTAAAGCGCTGGCAGAAGAAAACCAAATGAACCGGATAGCAATCGGATCGCTCGTCATCGGCTTCATTGCCGCCGTCGTACTTCTTGGATTGTCGCTGACAGCGCGCAGTGCGGAAGCCGCCAGGCAATTGACCGACATCAACTGGGTTGCGGAAGATCTCAATGGCGGCGGCGTCATAGATTATGCGCAGACGACGCTGCTCATCGGGCCGTCGGGCGCCGCGAGCGGCTCGGGAGGTTGCAATCGTTTCGCAACGACTGCAACGATCAACGGGGCAAAGATCAGCTTCAAACCCGCTGCGGCGACGCGCATGATGTGCGCGCCTGCCGTGATGGACCAGGAGCAGAAATTCTTTGCGGTCCTGGAAGAGGCGCGGACCTATTCGGTCGAGGCCGCTACGGGAAAGCTCTTTCTCTACGACAAGGACGGCAAGATCGTCGCCCGCCTGTCGCGATAGACCTCCAGAAGCAAAAAGCCGGGCACTTGGCCCGGCTTTTTCAATTCGATTATCAAGGATCAACCGACGATTTCGGTGCCCGAGAACCAGTAGGAGATTTCCTCGGCAGCGGTTTCGGGAGCATCCGAGCCGTGCACCGAGTTCTCGCCGATCGACAGGGCGAACAGCTTGCGGATCGTGCCTTCGTCGGCATTAGCCGGGTTGGTCGCGCCCATGATTTCACGGTTGCGGGCAATCGCGTTCTCGCCTTCGAGAACCTGAACGATCGTTGGGCCCGAGGACATGAACTCCACGAGCTCGCCGAAGAACGGGCGTTCCTTGTGAACGGCGTAGAAGCCTTCGGCCTCGCGGCGGCTCATCCAAACGCGCTTCGAAGCAACGACACGAAGGCCGGCCTCTTCGAACTTCTGGATAATGGCACCGGTGAGATTACGACGCGTCGCGTCGGGCTTGATCATCGAGAAAGTGCGTTCAATCGCCATGGGAGTAAACCTTGTCATGAAGGAAATTGGTGGCGACCCTATAGCGGCAGGCAGTGCTTTTGCCAAGGGCTCGCCGCGATAAAGGCGAAAGGGGCCAAACTCATCGCTGCCTGCCATGCTCGGGCGCGCCCATCCTTGGCGCAGAATAAAATCGCGTGGAAAGATGGCATCGTTTGGATAATGTGTCAGCAGGACTGACTCTTATCGGCGGAACGTCAACGTCATGGAACAGCATTTTCGCATGTTCGCAGCCTATAACCGCTGGGCGAACGAGCGGCTATACGCGATAGCGGCCGAACTCGACGACGAGGAGTATCGCCGCGATATGCGCGCTTTCTTTGCGTCGATCCATGGGACGCTCAACCATCTTCTCGTCACCGACCGCATCTGGCTTTTCAGGTTCAGCGGTGAAGGCGAAGCGCCGAAGGCCCTCGATGCGATCCTCTTCGAGACGTTCGAGGATCTCAGGATTGCGCGCGAAAAGGAAGACGTCCGCATCATCGACTGGGTCAGCAGCCTGGATGCAGCGGCCATCGGCGGTCGCTTCACCTATACTACCGTGAGCGACATGCGCACGATCAGCCAAAGGCTTGCCCCGGCGCTGGCGCATCTGTTCAACCACCAGACGCATCATCGCGGCCAGGCGCATGCCATTCTGACGGCGCTCGGCAAGGCCGCTCCATCCTTCGATCTGATCCAGTTTCAGCGAACGGAAGAAGGTCGCCCCTACGCCTGACGGCATTTTCCGGTCCGTTCGGAACATATCTGCAACAGGAGCGGCTTGCGAAATCGGCATTTCCCGTGCAAAAGCGCGGCCATGCTTATTCTCGACAATATATCCGTGCGCATGGCCGGCCGCTTGCTGATCGATCACGCCAGCCTCAACCTGCCTTCGGGCACGAAGGCTGGACTGGTCGGACGCAACGGCGCCGGCAAGTCGACGCTGTTCAAGGTGATCACCGGCGAGCTCCACGCCGAGACGGGCGATTTCTCGCTGCCGAAGAACGTGCGCATCGGCCAGGTGGCGCAGGAAGCGCCGGGTACCGAAGACTCGCTGATCGAGATCGTGCTTGCCGCCGATACTGAGCGCAGCGCCCTCCTGGCGGAAGCCGAGAGCGCAACGGACCCGCATCGCATCGCCGATATTCATATAAGGCTAGCCGATATCGATGCGCATTCGGCGGAAGCGCGCGCCGGCGCGATCCTTTCGGGTCTCGGCTTCGACGCGGAGGCGCAGAAGCGGCCGGCCTCCTCTTTCTCGGGCGGCTGGCGCATGCGCGTTGCGCTGGCGTCAGTGCTGTTCGCCGAACCCGATCTTCTGCTCCTTGACGAGCCGACCAACTATCTCGACCTCGAAGGCACGCTCTGGCTCGAAGATTATGTGCGCCGCTATCCGCATACTGTCATCCTCATCAGCCATGACCGCGACCTTTTGAATTCCTCGGTCAACGCGATCATCCATCTCGACCAGACCAAGCTGACGCTGTGGCAGGGCAATTATGACCAGTTCGAGCGCCTGCGCAGCGAAGCGCTGGAATTGCAGCAAAAGCAGCGCACCAAGCAGGAAGCCCAGCGCAAGCACATGGAATCCTTCGTCGAGCGCTTCCGGGCCAAGGCATCCAAGGCAAAGCAGGCCCAATCGCGCCTGAAGGCGTTGCAGAAGCTGAAGCCCATTGCCGCGGTCATCGAGGACCATGTCCGGCCGTTCCATTTTCCCGAGTCGGAAAAGGTCGTGGCATCGCCGATCATCGCCATCGAGAACGGCGAAGTCGGCTACACGCCCGGCAAGCCGGTGTTGCGGCACCTGAATCTGCGTATCGACGCCGATGACCGCATCGCCCTCCTTGGCTCGAACGGCAACGGCAAGTCGACGCTGGCAAAGCTCATCGGCGGCCGCCTGCCCTTGCAGAGCGGCCGCATGACCGTTGCGCCCAATCTCAAGATCTCTTTCTTCGCCCAGCACCAGCTCGATGATCTGGTGCCGGAAGACAATGCGATCGAGCATGTGCGCAAACTGATGCCGGATGCGCCCGAAGCAAAGGTACGCGCGCGCGTTGCGCAGATGGGTCTTGCGACCGTCAAGATGAACACTGCGGCAAAGGACCTTTCCGGCGGTGAGAAGGCGCGCCTCCTGATGGGCCTTGCGACCTTCCACGGTCCGAACCTGCTCATCCTCGACGAGCCGACCAACCATCTGGACATCGATAGCCGCGAGGCGCTGATGTATGCGCTCAACGATTTCAACGGCGCGGTCATCCTTATCGCCCACGACCGCCACCTGATCGAGGCAACGATGGACAGGCTCTGGCTCGTGCGTGACGGCGGGGTTGCGCCCTATGATGGCGATCTCGACGCTTATCGCGCACTCGTGCTTGCCGATGCAAAGGCGGAACGCTCCGGTAGCGGCAAAGCGGCCGTCGATGAAGGGCAGAAGCTTACCAAGGCCGAGCAACGCAAGCTCGCGGCGCAGCGGCGCGAAGCGTTGAAACCCCTGCAGAAGAAGATTCATGAGGCGGAGGCACAGGTTCAGCGCTTCCAGAAGAAGATCGACACGCTGCAGGCGCAGCTCGCCGATCCGGTCATCTATTCGCGCGAGCCTGCCAAGGCGACGCAGATCGGCAAGGAGATCGGCTATGCCAAGACTTCGCTCGCCCGCGCCGAAGAGGAATGGCTGACGCTATCGGGCGAGTATGAGGAAGCGATGGCGGAACTGGCGCAGTGATCTGCGTCTAGGCTTCGGGCGGGATCAGCACGGTCGTATAGGGCGAGTGCAATTGCCAGCCCAGCGTCTGATAGAGCGCGCGTCCATCCGGCGTTGCAACGAGAGCAGCATGGCGAATGCCGTTCTCGTGCGAAAGACGCTCCAGCTGCTTCATAAGCGCACGGCCGAGCCCGCGGCGGCGGTGGTTTTCATGGGTGCGGATGCGGTCATAGACGGCGAGTTCGCCGGGAAATGCGATGCGCCCGGTCGCAGCGATCTCACCGCCCCCGTCCAGAATATTGAGAAGCGTTATGCTTGCGCCAAGCTCCTCGCGGGAAAAGGAATATCCGTCCGGCAGCGACGCATCTTGCCCGACCATTTCTCCGGAAAGCAGCATCATGTATCCCGGCGGCCCGATGTGCCATCGGCGCGGCAGATTTAACCCGACCGTTTTCGCGGGCGCGCAAACCTTCAGGAAGACGAAAGGCTCGCGGATGGCTTCAGCGTGCTCCAGGACATGGTCGGAATATGCAGGAAACAAGTGCCGCCGCTTCTGGTCGGGCAAGCCGACCTCGATGCGGTAAGCGCCATGCTCGAAAACGGGCGCCGCCACCTGCCGTGTCACCGCCCATCCTTTCGCCCAAATCCCGACAATCGCCGGATCGGCTTTCAAATCATCTTCATTCACCATGCGCTATCTATAGCGGCTTGTGCAATTCGATCGCCAGCGGATTTTTCTTGCGAAGCGGCAGGGCAAAGCCCGCGATCATGGCGCCGAGGCCAATGATCGCCGAGACCGTGAATATGGTGATCGTCGCATCGCGTAGGGCATCGGGCGTCGTCGCGTCGGGGTAACCGGCGGCATTGGCGGTAAGACCCGCCACCGCTGCACCGATCGCATAGCCCGCCGACTGCAAGGTCGGCAGCAGCGCCGAGGCGCGGTCACGCTCACCGCTGCGGGCAGCCTCCATGACGTTCTGGCTCAGAAAACCCCAGCTTACGCCAAAGCCGGTGCCAATGCTCATCTGGCCGAGCATCACGACGAGCGGAATATCCAGCGAGAAGCCGAGGACAATGACGGCGAGGCCAGCAACCAGCAGGGCAGGTCCAAGCCGGATCAGGAACGCGCGGCGAGACGGACTCTGTATATTAGCTACTAGGATCGCGCAGGTGCTCCAGGCAATGGCAAAGGTCGCGCTGAAGGCACCTGCCTTGGTCGGACCGTAGGACCAGAGGTCCTGCAGCGTCATCACGAGGTAGACGGAAGTCGATGCCTGTGCCACCGGCATCAGCAGGACGACCCAGAGGCCGATACCGACCGTCGAATTCAAAGCGAAGGCGTCCGAGGGAAAGAGCGGCGTATGGCTGCGGCGGTCGAGGACGATAACGCAGATGAGCACCAGGGCGGCCGCTGCAACGAACATGACCTCAAGCCCGAGATTGTTGGCGATGCCGGCAAGAGCAACGAGCATGATGCCAGTACCGATCGCCGCGAGGCGAAAGATCGGCACAGAAGGGCGCGATACTTCACCGGAAAATTTCGGCACGATGCGCAGAACAAGGGCGATGAAGATCAGCCCAAGCGGAACGTTAACGAGGAAGGCGGCGCGCCAGGAGAAATGCTCGGTCAAAAGCCCGGATGCCAGCGGGCCGCCAAAGGCCGCAGTGGCCCAGACCAGGGCCTCGGCACCAAAAACCTTGGCGACCAGCCGCGACGGGAAGAGTTCGGGAATGAGCGCATAGCAGATGGCAGCAATGATGCCCTCGCCCAGTCCCTGCAAGGCGCGGCCCAGGAGCACCTCCGGCATTGAAGACGCAAAGGCGGCGATGAGCGTGCCGAGCAGAAAGATCAGCCCTGAGCCGACGAGTGTCGTACGCGCGCCGAACCTTCCCTTCAAAAGCGCGCCGCTGGCGCCGCCGACAATGGACAGCACCAGATAAAGTGTGAAGGCCCAGGATATCAGTTCCAGACCGCCGATTTCGCGAACAGCGGTCGGCAGCGATGTCGAAACGAGGAAACCGTTGAAGGCAAAGAGCGCAACGCCGAGGCAGAGCGTCGTCGTTGCCGCCGAGTAGCGCGGATCAAGCAGTTCCGACCAGCCGGCGTCGCCGGCATTTTCCTTTACTTCCGACATGGGCATTCCTCATTTAATAAGTTTTATGTTTTTATATTCCCTGCAATTAAATAAGCAATAGCTTTTTTAATTTTTTTCGATAAGCTCGAGACATGCAGGACCGTACGACACACCGCATGCTGTATTCACTGAAAGTGGCTGGTCCGCAGACCGCCGCCGCCCTCGCCGACCGACTGGATATTACCGCCGTCGCTGTCCGTCAAATGCTCGGGCGACTGCAGGAGGGCGGCCTTGTCGCCTTTGAAGACAGCCGCGAAAGCGTCGGACGGCCCAAGCGCTTCTGGCATCTGACCGATGCCGGCAATGCGCAATTCCCCGACAATCATGCCGGTCTTACCGCCGATCTCTTGGCCTCGGTTTCATCCGTGTTCGGCGAAGCGGGCCTTGACCGGCTGATCTCGCACCGAGAACAGGCGACCTTGAGCCAGTACCGGGCGGCACTCGACCCAATTTACTCTATCGAAGGGAAAGTCGAGCAGCTCGCCGAAATCCGCTCGGCGGAGGGCTACATGGCGGAAGCCAGGCACGACCCCAATGGCGACCTGGTGCTCATCGAGAATCACTGTCCGATCTGTGTTGCGGCCAAGGCCTGCCAAAAACTGTGCAGATCGGAGCTCGAGGTGTTTCAGGCCGCGCTTGGGCCCGATGTCAGCGTCGAAAGGTTCGAGCACATCCTCAAGGGCGCTCGCCGCTGCGCCTACCGGATCAGGCCGACGGGCGAGGGTCAATTGGCGATGAAGCTATAGAGCATCGGGCTCATATAGGTGGTCCCTGTTCGCCAGTAGTCGCGCAATGGACCGCCCTCGCATTCAAAACCGAGCTTGGTCACCAGCCGGATCGAAGGGGCATTATCCGGATGAATGATCGCAGCGATGCGCCTTGTCTTGAGGTTTTCGATGCAGTGCGCCACCAGTCCCTGCACGGCTTCGCGCATCAGTCCGCGCCCATGCCAATTTGCGTTGAGGATATAGCCGATCTCCAGGCGATGATTGCGCGCTTCGCGATGGTGATAATTGACCATGCCGATGCATTCATCGGTTTTGGCATCGGCGACAGCCCAGGCAAGCGCGTCATAGGGCGATGTCGTCTTCGCAAGAATGCGCACCCAGCGCCGCGTCTCGTCGATGTCCTCGCAGGCGACGAAATCCCAGTAGCGCATGAGGCGTTCATTGCCGAGGCAAGCGTGGAGACCGCGGTCGTCGCGGGCCTCGAACTGCCGCAAGCGCAGCCGTTTCGTCGTAATTATCGGAAACGACCGGTCCATCACCGGCCCCATTTCGGCGGCGTCGGCACTTTTTCAACGGATTTGCGGCGGCGCGACCGGATAAGGCCGAAAACACCGATCGCGATCAGGGCGACACCGCCCGACACGATGCGCCAATCGATGGCCCGTGCACCGCGACGCAGGATCAGATCGACCCCGGCGACCTCGAGCCCGTCAAAATCGCCGGGACCGATGGTGAAGGTATAATTGCCCGATTCGACCGGATCGATATCGCCGATACTGGCGCGATAGAACTGCGGGCCCTGCGGCGAGCCCTTGTTGCCGACCCGCCCGTTCAGATAATCCAGCGTCTTGACGAGAATGTCCTTGCCGTCCCGCGTCACCACTGTCGTCAGGGCCGTGCGCCCCTGCGTCGGCACGAAATTGCGCAAGGGCTGCATGTCTACGAAAGCGCGCACCGGCGCATCTTTCGCGTCGAGGCGGACCGTAACCGGCTTGTAGGGACCGGGCCGGTCGTAGATCCGCCACGATCCGATCTCCTCACCGGAGAAATTGGTAATTGCCCAGGAATAGGCCACGCCAAGGACTATTCCGGCCAGGAGAACGAGAAACAGAATCAGCCGCATCTGACAGCGCTCACGCTTTCTTCTCCCAACGACCCTCTGCGTTCTGCTGCCAATAGGTCAGCGTGTGCCCTTCGGTCTTCAACGCTTTCCACTGTTCCCGCGCTTGTTCGAGTTGCTGTTGGTCGTGGCCATCGAACATGAGCACCAGCCGGTCGTATTTCTCGACGTTGCGGGGTTCGGCACCATCGACGAGGAACCGCACCGTTGCGCCATTCGGATTGCCGTCGCCGGTCGTCAGGATGATTGGCTGCTCTTCCGGGTACGGCTCCAGATCGGTGGCATGGGCGAGGAACGAGGCGTCCGACCAAGTCCATAAATGGTTGTCAAGGCTGTCGCGGCGCTCTTCCGACCCTGTCTGGATCACCACCCTCCACTTGCGCTCCACCGATCGCTCGATCAAGCCGGGAAGCGCGTTTTCGAGCGTCGATTCCGTCAGATGGTAGAAAAGGATCTCGGTCATTGGGTCTCGGCGATCAAAATTTCGTATGTTGCGAACGCGTGGACGCCATGATCGGCAACGTTCGAACACCGTTCCACCATTCACGCAAGCGCGGCTGTTCGTCAATGAGGTTCGAGCCGATCGCCACGCTGTCGGCCGCAGCCAGCACGCTTGCGAGATAAAACGTCGCCAGCGTCGGGTCGGCAAAGGCGGCACCGGGCGATGCCGCGACAAAACTCTCAAGAACCCGCAGGACGCGCCGTCCGTCTTCAATGCTTTCGCGCGAAGGCTGCTCGCCGTCGCGCCACCAGAGCGGAACGTATATGCCCCACACGAGCGGCCGATAGCCGTAATTGTCGATGATGCGCATCAGCTGGCGCATACGCGCCGCAATTTCCACGTCCGTCGGAGTGAGGCTCAATGGTTCTAAGATTGCATCGATATAGTGGACTATGGCGTCCGTCTCATAGAGGCGAACGCCATCGATCTCGATGGCCGGAATGCGCTTGAAGGGATGGCGTAGATCGTAACCCTCCGGCACTGTTCCGCCTTCGAACGGATCGGTCTCGACCAGCTCGAACGCCAGGCCCTTCGCGTGAAGGACCAGCCGCACGATCCGCGTATAGACGCTTTCATCGAGACCGTAGAGTGTGACGTCCACCAGACTAGCCTTCAAAATTGTCCCTTACCAGGCGGTCGAGGAGCCGAACGCCGAAGCCCGAGGCCCAGGACTGGCTGTATTCGGTTGCCGGCGACCCCATGGCCGTACCCGCAACGTCCAGATGGGCCCAAGGCGTATCGCCGACAAAGCGCTTCAGGAATTGCGCGGCGATGATCGCACCGCCGTGACGCCCGCCAATGTTCTTCATGTCGGCGTTCTTGGTGTCGATCAGCTTGTCATATTCATCGCCGAGCGGCATGCGCCAAAGCTTCTCGCCAGTCGCCTCGCCTGCATCGAAGAGTTGCGTGGCAAGCGTATCGTCGTTGGAGAAAAGGCCGGCGCGGTAGACGCCGAGCGCCACCATGATGGCGCCGGTCAACGTTGCAAGGTTGACCATAAACTTCGGATTGAACCGGTCGTTGCAATAATAGAGCGCATCGGCGAGGACGAGACGTCCTTCCGCGTCGGTATTCAGCACTTCAATCGTCTGGCCCGACATCGACGTGACGATGTCGCCGGGGCGCTGCGCCTCGCCATTCACCATGTTCTCGACAAGGCCGATGATGCCGACCGCGTTGACCTTGGCCTTGCGGGACGCGAGGGCGTGCATGAGACCGGTCACGGCAGCGGCGCCGCCCATGTCGCCCTTCATTTCATCCATGCCGGCCGCAGGCTTGATGGAGATGCCGCCGGAATCGAAGGTAACGCCCTTGCCGACAAATGCGATCGGCTTGTCCTTGCCCTTCCCGCCGTGCCACTCCATGATCGCAAGGCGCGCCGGGCGGACAGAGCCTTGGGCAACGCCCAGAAGCGAGCCCATTCCGAGCTTTTTCATGTCCTTCTCGCTGAGGATTTCGACCTTCACATCGAGCTTCTTCAACTCCTCGACACGTTCGGCAAATTCGACCGGGCCAAGAATGTTGGCGGGTTCGTTCACAAGGTCGCGCGCCAGGGTCACGCCGGCAGCGATGGCCTCGGCGTCCGAATAGGCCTTCTTTGCCGCCTGCGGATCGGCAACATGAATGGTGATGCTGGCCGCCGACTTGCTCTCCTTGGCCTCATCGTCGTTCTTGCCCTTCTTCGTCTTGTATTTGTCGAAGGTATAGGCGCGCAGCAGCATGCCCAGCGCGAACTCGGCAGCATTTTCGGCGGAAATCTCGCTGGCCTGCAAAGCCAGGATCACCGACACATCCTTTGCCTTGCCCAATTTGGAGAACGCCGCGCCCCCGATCTTCAACCAGTCATCCGCCTTGAGCTTGGCGGGGTCTCCGGTGCCGACGAGGACGAGACTTTCGAGTTCGGTGGACGGCGCCACAGTCGACAGGGTTGCAGCGAGTTTTCCCTTGAAATCCGAGACACCGATGATACGCGAGAGCAGCGCCTGCCCGACGATAGATTCGGCCTCTGCAGCGGTCTTGCCCTCTGCGGCGACAAGCACGATCGCAGTGCCTTTCTCGACGGCTGCAAATTTGGCGAAACTGATGGATGGGCGTTTGGACATGATATCTCCAGATCGAACAAAACCGTGATTTTCCTATTCACCAGAGCGGTGAAAGAAGGGATGGTTGCGAAGAACCTTGACTAACATCTTGTTAACCAGCTTTCTTCGCCTATTTTTAGCCAAGCCTGACTAGAGTGAACATATGTCGGGTTTATTGAACATGTAACGGGTTCGTCCCATAGTGCGGCAAAAATAATGCCATGGAGTTCATGGCATGGATTAAGCAACCGGTGTTTTGTGGCCGGTCGGTCGAACGAAGTGGCGGAACTCTTTTGCGAAACATGACATGCGCCTGATTGAGATATATATCTTGCGACGGATCGTCGTCATGTTTTTTTCCGTCCTGCTGTCGGCGGTCGGGATCACATGGATCGTTCAGGTTCTGAACCGCATCAACTTCCTGACCACCAGCGGCCAAAGTTTTCTTTATATCCTGAAATTCAGCTCGAACCTGCTTCCGGCAGCATTTCCGATCGTGATGCCGTTCGCACTCGTGATCGCAGTGGCCCAGACGCTCTCGACCATGAATCAGGATTCGGAACTCGTCGTCATCAATGCCGCCGGTGCGCCGCGCTCCGCCGTCATCCGCCCCGTTTTGCTGTTTGCGGTCGTCATTTCGGCAGCGTCTTTCCTCATCAACAATTTCATCGTCCCCTACTCATCGATGAACATGCGGCAGATGGTTGCCGAAGCGCGCTCCGACGTCATCAACCTCGTCGTGCAACAGGGCACGTTCAAGGAGATCGACACGGACCTCTATCTGCAGATCGAGAACCGCGACGCGAATGGCGCGATAAAAGGGCTTTTCGTCTCCGATTCGCGCGACAAGACGACCGACCTCATCTACTACGCCAAGGACGGCCTGGTGTTCGATACGGGCGAGCAAAACCTTTTGATCATGAAAGATGGCGAGATCGATCGCCGCGACGTCCAGACGGGCAATGTCTCGATCATCAAGTTCAACACCTACGCGCTTGATCTTGCGGCAATGCTGCCGGCGGACGACGACAATGTCACCCTGTTTCCGAAGGACCGGCCACTGACCTATCTGCTGAGCCCGGATCCCAACGACAAATATTTCCAGCAGAACCCGCTGCGCTACCAGTCGGAGCTGTACAAGCGGCTGACAGACTGGATGTATCCCATTGTTTTTGCGTTGATCTCGCTCGCAGCCGCGGCCGATTCGCGCTCGCACCGCGAAGCCCGGGTATCGGCATCGTTTACGGCGATCACCCTTAGCCTCATCGTGTTCTGGCTCGGCTATTCCGCCGGGCAAAGCAGCGACAAGAATGCCTCGGTACTGCCCCTGCTCTTTGCATTCCCGATCGGCGCGGCCTTGCTGGCGACCTATGCACTTGTTACCAACCGCCAGATTGGCGTGCCGGTAAAATGGAGCAACTGGGTTCGCGATGCCTTTGCGACGCCGCAGACCGCCTTTGCCGGGGCTGGCGCAAGGCTCTTCCGTCGTGGACGCGGAGGACGCTCATGATCGGCTGGACCCTCGGGCGCTACTTCTTCCTGCGTTATGTGCAGATCACGATGTATTTCCTCTTCGGCAGCTTCGCACTGGCGCTGATTCTCGACTTCACCGAACTCTCGGGCAAGCTCTCGTCGCTCCCCGACTATTCGGCGATCCAGGCCTTTGGCCTTTCTGCGATGCGGGTTCCCTACATCATGCAGCAGGTGTTTCCCTTCATTGCCTTGTTCTCGGCAATGGCAACGCTGATTTCACTTAATCGCAAATATGAGCTGGTCGTCGCGCGCTCGGTCGGCGTCTCCGCCTGGCAGTTCCTCCTGCCCGCCTGCACCGGCGCACTGCTGTTCGGTCTCGTCGCTATTCTTCTCGTCAATCCCCTCGCCGCCTGGGGCTTCGACCGGAGTGAGCAGATCACGGCAAACTGGCGCGCCGGCAAGGCCAATGACGTGCAGGCCGATCGGGTGCCCTGGCTGCGGCAAAAGACGGAAGATGGCGAGACCATTATCGGTGCCAAGTCAGTGGTCAATCGCGGGTTGCGCCTGGTCGATGCGACCTTCATCAGGCTCGACAAGAATCAGGATATTCTAGAGCGGCTCGACGCCAAGGTAGCCGACCTTGAAGAGGGCTACTGGAAGCTCGCCGACGTTACCAAATTCGTCCTCGGCTCGACCCCTGTCGCGCAGGACGAGGTTCGGATCCCGACGCATCTTCGCCCTGAATTCGTTGAAGAAAGCCTCGCTCGGCCCGAGACCATTCCTTTTTTTGAGCTGCGTAACAAAATTGCCGCAGCCCGCTCATTTGGCTATCCAGCCAACGCTTTTGACATGCATTTCCAGTCTTTGCTGGCTTTGCCGGCTCTTCTGATGGCGATGACTTTAATCGCTGCAACCGTTTCGTTGAAATTTGTTCGTTTCGGACAATCGGGGACGATGATTCTGGGTGGCGTCCTCGCAGGCTTCGTGCTTTATGTCGTCACTGTTGTGGTCAAGGCATTCGGGAACGCAGGATTCGTCCCGCCTTTCGTCGCCGCATGGACACCCGTGCTGATTGCAACATTTTTTGGGGTCTCCTTTCTGTTGCACAAGGAGGATGGTTAGAGTGGGATTGAATGTAACGCGCTCGGTGTTGCCGACGTGGTTCGCACGGCTGGCGTGCGGGACGGCGGTTCTATGCCTTGCGGGCGGGATTTCACTCCCAGCCTATGCCCAGATGGGCGGCGCTGATGCGCTTACCGGAAATGTCCAGACCAACCCGAATGCCCAGCTTCTGCTGGAATCGGACGAACTCGTCTATGATATCAACGCCAAGACCATTTCCGCAGTCGGCGGTGTACAGATCGATTATGACGGCAACAGGCTTGTTGCGCGTCAGGTTACCTATGACCAGAAGACCGGGCGCCTCAAGGCGATGGGCAAGGTCGAACTCGTCGAAAAAGACGGCAATCGCATCTATGCCGAAAATCTCGACGTTACCGACGATTTCCGCGAAGGCTTCGTCAATGCCTTGCGCGTTGAAGCAGCCGACAATACCCGCTTTGCGGCAGAGAGCGCCGAACGTATCGGCGGTGAGCTGACCGTCTTCAACAATGGCATCTATACGGCGTGCGAGCCGTGCCGCGCCAAGCCCGATCGTGCGCCGATCTGGCAGGTCCGCGCCCAGAAGATCGTCTGGAACGGCAAGAAGAAAACGATCCGCTTCGAGCGCGGCCGGTTCGAAATGTTCGGCATGCCCCTGGCTTATCTGCCATCATTCGAAATTGCCGACCCGACCGTCAAGCGCAAGAGCGGCTTCCTGATGCCGAGTTACCAGCATGAAACCGAGCTTGGCTCGGGTATTTCCGTTCCCTATTTCTGGGCCCTGGCGCCGAACTACGACCTGACGACGACTGGCACCTACTATACCAAGCAGGGCTTTCTGGGCGATGTCGAGTGGCGGCACCGGCTGGCCAACGGCGCCTATACGTTAAGGCTCGCCGGCATCAGCCAGCAGGATCCGAATACATTCTCTCCGGGTGAGCCGGAAGACCGGAAGACCAATCGCGGCATGATCGGATCGACAGGCGCGTTCCAGATCAATCCACGCTGGTCCTACGGCTGGAATCTCATGGCCCAGTCGGACAAGTCGTTCGCGTACCGCTACGGGATCGAGGGCTATTCGGGCTATAATATCACCGACCAGATCTATTTGACGGGTATAAACGACCGCAACTATTTCGATGCGCGGCTGTATCGCTTCCATGTCCAGGAAAGCATTCCGGATCAGAACCCTGACGGAACGCCGAATGGTTCCTCGCAGCCGAAGCAGCCATACGTCCTGCCCGTCGTCGACTATGCCTACTACCTGCCACAATCAGTGGCAGGCGGCGAACTCAGTTTTGACGTGAATTTGCAGAATCTGCATCGCGACGAAGAGGACGGCACGACCCCCATCGGCTTGAACCGAGCCGGTTATCTCTCCGGTGTCGAGGGCAATGACGGCCGCATCACTGGTGAAGCGGAATGGAAACGCACATTCATCGCAGATAATGGCCTGGTCATCACCCCAATTCTCGCTTTGCGCGCCGATGGCATGTACGTCGATTCCGACTCGATCGGCGTGACCCGATCCGAGGCCTTCCGCGGCATGGCGACAGCCGGCATGGAAACCAAATGGCCGATACTCTTCTCCACGACGAGTTCGACGCATATTCTCGAGCCCACTGCGCAGCTCTTCGTGCGCAACGACGAGCCCTATAATGGCGAGATGCCGAACGAAGACGCGCAAAGCTTCGTGTTCGACGCCTCCAGCCTTTTCGACCGCGACAAATATTCCGGTTATGACCGCATCGAAGGCGGCACGCGCGCCAATCTCGGTTTCCGTTATTCCGGCACGTTCAACAATGGCTGGTCGCTCAACGGTATCGCCGGCCAATCCTTCCAGCTCGGCGGCCTGAATTCTTTTGCGGGGCCCGATTTTGTCAATGCAGGTGCTGAATCCGGGCTTGATTCGGCGCGCTCCGACTATGTGGCAATGATCGGCGCCAATCGCGGTGGCTTCACCCTGACAACCGGCGGCCGTTTCGACAAGGACTCGTTTGCAGTTCGGCGCGCCGAAGTCGCCAGCACCGAAACGGGTAAATACGGCACGCTCTTCGTCAAATATGCTTTTATCGACGCGCAGCCGACCTATGGCTTCTCTGACGACAGGCATGAGGCAACGGTCGGTGGATCGTTGAAGATGACACCGAACTGGCGGGTTCTCGGATCCGGCACGTACGACATCTTCCACGAAGCGCTGGTCAAGCGTACGGCGGCCCTCGCCTATGACGACGAGTGCTTTACCTACATGATGTACTATCAGCAGGAACAACCCATCACCTCGACGGGTGACAAGGGCGACGAAACGACGAAGTTCGGCTTCAATATTTCGTTCCGGACGTTGTGGGAATTCGGCAAGCCGGTTGATATCGGCGGTATCTGATCGCTCGCATGACAGGCTGTACTTGCAGCCAGTCATGCTTTTGCCTTACTAGAGCGACAATAGAGTGTCACGAGAACCCATAAGACTACCATCCATTCGGCAAGAATGGCCTATGATCGGATATAGTGGAACATGATGGCGAGGAAACATCTACTTGTAGCACTTATTGCTGCCGCTTTGACCTCTACGCTCCTGGGCGGAACGGCCGTGCCTGCCGCGGCGAGCGAGGTCAAGGTCATCGTCAACGGTATTCCGATCACCGATTACGACATCACCAAGCGGGCCGCATTCCTCAAACTGCAGAAGAAGAAGGGCAACCTCAACCAGGAAGCCCGGGACGAATTGACGACCGAAGCGCTCAAGCGCCAGGAATTGAAGCGGCTCAATCTTCTCGTTTCGGACGGTGAAGTGAACGACGCCTATGCGCGTTTTGCCACCAACAACAAGATGTCGCTCGATCAGCTCAATACTATTCTCGACAAGTCCGGCGTCACTTCCACTCACTTCAAGGAATTTATCCGCATCCAGATGAGCTGGGGCCGCGCGCTTTCCACGCGCAACAAATCCCAGGGCGGTGTTCGCGTATCGGAGCAGGAAGCCGTCCAACGCATGTTGAAGGATGGCGGCAAGAAACCGGTTTCGACCGAGTACAAGTTGCAGCAAGTGATCTTTGTCGTGCCGGCGAATAATCGCGGCATACTCGCGAAAAGGCGGGCGGAAGCCAACGCCCTCCGCGCCCGCTTCAACGGCTGCGAAAACACACGTGAGATCGCCAAGGGCACGCTCGACGTAACGGTGCTCGATCTAGGCAAGTTCGTCGAACAGGAACTGCCGCCGGAATGGTCGAAGCAGGTCATCTCGACGCCGGTCGGCCAGGCGACAACGACACTCGATACTGGCAAGGGCGTTGAATTCCTTGGCGTATGCGCATCACGCCAGGTTTCGGACGACCGCGTTGCCCGCATGGTGTTCTCGCAGGAGGATGCTGCGGCCACCGGCGACGGCAAGAAGGATGCAACCGCCGAAGCCGTCGACAAGAAATACATCGAAGAACTGCGCAGCAAGGCGAAAATCGTCAACGAATGATCGGATTGCACGCGCATGAATGCCGCCCTCGCCGTTAGTTCCGGTGATCCGTCGGGCATTGGCCCCGACATAGCCATTGCCGCCTGGCAATTGCGCCAGGAAATGCAAATTCCTGCCTTCTTCCTCCTCGCCGATCCGGATTTCGTTCGCTCGCGGGCATTGCGGTTGGGGCTGGATGTTCCGGTTGAGCCGACAAACCCGAAAACTGCGGCAGGAACTTTTGATCGGGCACTGCCGGTAATACCGTTGCAGCACCCGCAGATCGACAGGCCGGGTGTGCCGCTGGTGGCGAATGCTGCCGCGACGATCGAGGCAATAGAGCGCGCGGTTGCGCTCACGCTGGCGGGTGAAGCCCATGCGGTCGTCACCTGCCCCATCGCCAAGAAACCGCTCTACGAAGCAGGGTTCAAATATCCCGGACACACCGAGTTTCTTGCTCATCTTGCCGGCGAACATCTCGGCCATAAGGTCACGCCTGTCATGATGCTCGCGGGTCCCGAACTTCGCGCAGTGCCGGTCACCATCCACATTGCGCTAAACAAAGTGGCGACGGTCCTGGATGCAGCGACAATTCTCACGGTTTCCCGCATTACAGCCCTCGCCTTGAAAGAGCAGTTCGGTATCGCTCATCCGCGCCTCGCCATTGCCGGGCTCAACCCGCACGCCGGCGAACACGGCAGCATGGGCATGGAAGACGAGACGATTGTCCGTCCAGCCGTCGAGACGTTGCGCGCCGAGGGTATCGACGCGCGGGGGCCGCTTCCGGCCGACACCATGTTCCACGCCGCGGCGCGCACCCAATATGATGCAGCCATCTGCATGTATCACGATCAGGCGCTCATTCCGGTAAAGACGCTCGGCTTTGATGACAGCGTTAACGTAACGCTCGGCTTACCATTTGTCCGTACCTCGCCGGACCACGGCACCGCATTCGACATAGCCGGCACGGGAAAAGCCAAGCCCGACAGCCTCATCGCCGCGCTCAGACTGGCCGGAGAGCTTCACTCCAAGCGCGCCCAACTGAAGCGCCCTGCCGCATGAGTATCGACAGCCTGCCGCCGCTACGAGAGGTCATCGAACGGCATGGCCTGATGGCGAAAAAGTCGCTCGGCCAGAACTTTCTGTTTGATCTCAACCTGACAGCGAAGATTGCGCGGCAAGCGGGTGATCTCGCGGGACAAACCGTCATCGAGGTTGGTCCTGGTCCTGGAGGATTGACGCGCGCCCTGCTCGCGCAAGGTGCCCATGTCATCGCCATCGAACGCGATGAACGCTGCCTCGCTGCCCTTCAGGAAATAGCCGATCACTATCCGGGTGCGCTCAAGGTCATTCCCGGCGATGCGCTGGAAGTCGACTTCAAGCAGTTGGCCAATGGCAGCGACGTCAAGATCGTTGCCAACCTGCCTTACAATGTCGGCACGCAATTGCTGATTGGCTGGCTCCTCAGCGAGCCTTGGCCGCCGTTCTACGCGTCGCTGACGCTGATGTTGCAGCGCGAAGTGGCCGAACGGATTGTCGCGAGGCCGGGTTCCGACGCCTATGGGAGGCTCGGCGTTCTCGCAGGCTGGCGGACCGAGGCAAAAATCACCTTCGATGTGCCGCCGCAGGCATTTACTCCGCCGCCCAAGGTGACTTCATCCGTCGTGCACCTCGTCCCGCGCCAGTCGCCACTCGCGTGCGATGCAGCGACGCTGGGGCGTGTGACCCAGGCAGCATTCGGCCAGCGACGAAAAATGCTGCGGCAGAGCATCAAGCCGCTTGGCGGCGAGGCATTGCTGCAGAAGGTCGGGATCGACCCGACCCGGCGCGCTGAAACGCTCTCGATCGAAGAATTCGTTGCGCTCGCAAACGCTCTTTAGAGCTTTTCTTCGAGCAGGCCGCTGACAAAATCGAAGAGGCCCGGGCAGCGGTCACGCCGCAGCCGTTCGGCCGTGACGATCGACTGTACCTGATGAAATGCTTCGTCGAGATCCTCGTTGACCACGACATAGTCATATGAACGCCAGCGTTCGATTTCGTTGCGCGCATTGCGCAGGCGCATGTCGATGACTTCCTCGGTGTCTTCGGCGCGGCGATGCAGGCGCTGCTTCAGGTGCGCCATCGAGGGCGGCAGGATGAAGATACTGACAATGTCGCCCTTCATCTTTTCCTGGAGCTGCAACGCGCCCTGCCAGTCGATATCGAAAAGCATGTCCTGACCATCGGCGAGAGCATTTTCAGCGGCCTCACGCGGCGTGCCGTAAAAATTGCCATGCACTTCGGCCCATTCGATCAGCGCGTCGCTGTCGCGCAGGCGTTCAAATTCACGAACCGAGATGAAATGATAGTGCACCCCTTCGATTTCGCTGGCGCGGCGCGGGCGCGTCGTCACGCTGATCGAAAGCGAGAGCTTCAATCCGGTATCATTGAGCAACAACCGGGCGAGCGTTGATTTTCCTGCACCGGACGGGGACGACAGGACCAGCATGAGACCGCGTCGCTTGATGCTGTTGAACATGATTACTCCAGATTCTGAATTTGCTCGCGCAATTGATCCACAACGGCCTTCAGGTCAAGCCCAATTGTCGTGATCGATGCCGCATTGGCCTTCGAACAGAGCGTATTGGACTCGCGATTGAATTCCTGCGTAAGGAAATCGAGCTTGCGGCCGACGCCATTGCCTTCTTTCAGAAGCGCGCGCGCCGATGCCACATGCATCTCCAGCCGGTCGAGTTCTTCTTGTATATCCGCCTTGGTGGCGAGGAAGGCCGCTTCCATGTGCAGGCGCGCCTCATCGAGTGCAGGCGCCGCATCGAGAAGAAGGGCGACCTGAGCGGCGAGACGGGCACGAATTGCTTCAGGCGAGCGGCTCGGATCAAGCCGCGCCTGCTGCGCCAGCATCTCGATTGTCGTGATCTGCACCCGCAATATCTCGCCGAGCGCCTTGCCTTCGGCCTGACGATTATGCGCGAGTTCGATGAGCGTTTCGTCAAGCACAGCCAGGACCGCGTGTTCGAGTTCGCTCTGGTCGCCCGGCAAGACCACCTCCTGCGGCACGTCCAGCACGCCGCGCAATGCCATCAGGCCCTCCGGCGTCGACGGCGCAAGGCCGTACTCCTCGCGAAGATGTGCGGCGATGGAAGCCAACTCCTTGAGGAGCGGCTCGTTGACGATGGCGCGACCGATATTCGCTGTGCGATCCACGGTCAACGTCGCCTGGAAGTTGCCACGCTTGAAATGCTGCGCGACGAAATTGCGCGCCTTCTGTTCGATTGCTTCAAGCCCTGCCGGCAGTCGAAACCGCACGTCGAGACCCTTGCCATTGACCGATTTGATCTCCCAGGAAATCTGTGCGCCGGCCATATTGCGAAGGTGCCGGGCAAACCCCGTCATGCTTTGCAGTGACATTGTGCCCCCTCGAGCCCGGCTTCAATGCGGGCTCGTCCGTTTAGTTGCCGCTATCGACGTCCGGTGCGGCGTTCTTGTCGCCTGTCGCCGCCTTGGCAGCCTCATCCAGGCGATTCTTCTCGACCTCGCGCCAGCGCTTCACATTATCATTATGTTCTTCAAGCGTCGCAGCAAACACATGACCGCCGGTCCCATCGGCAACGAAATAAAGCTCGTTGGTCTGCGATGGATGGGCAACGGCCTCCAGCGCATCGCGCCCGGGATTGGCAATCGGCCCAGGCGGCAGCCCGTTCACCGTATAGGTGTTATAGGGTGTCGGCTTTTCGAGGTCCGATTTCAGGATAGGCCGATCCGTCGGCTTGCCCTTGCCGCCGAACAAACCGTAGAGGATTGTCGGATCAGACTGGAGCCGCATTTTCTTGTTGAGGCGGTTGATGAAGACAGCGGCGACGCGCGGGCGTTCATCCGCCTTGCCGGTCTCTTTCTCAACGATTGAGGCAAGCGTGACGAATTCATCGATGGTCTTCAGCGGAACGCTGGGGTCGCGACGCTCCCAGATGTCGTCGACAAGCTTCTTCTGGTCGGCCTGCATCTTCTTGACGAGTTCCTCGCGCGTCGTGCCGCGTGAGAAGCGCATCGTATTGGCAAAGAGCGAACCTTCCGCCGGCAAAACTGCGGGCAGATCACCAGTGAGAACATCGTCCTCCTGAATGCGCTCGAAAATCTGCTCGACCGTCAGTCCTTCGGGAATTGTCAGCGAATGAAGCACGGACTTGCCGCTGCGCAGAAGATCCATGATCTCGTGCATCGACGCCCCGGCCTTGATCTCATATTCGCCGGCCTTCATATCGTTCTGAAAGCCGTAGGCGCGCACTGCATATTTAAACACGCGGGCATCGGAAATGATGCCCCGGCGCTCAAGCCCGTCGGCAATCTCGGCAAAACCTGTACCGCTCTTCACCACGTAATTGGTTGTAACTTCGGTAGGCCCCGCCTCGTTGAAGGCGATTTTGCCGAAGTACACCGCAGCGGCGGCGGCCAACACCACCAGCACAACCAGCGAGAACAGAAAATTCGCGAAAACGACGATCTGGCTGCGGGCGCGCCGCGAACGCTTCTTCGGCGCAGGCGGGGGCGTACCCGGCTCAGGACGCAAAGCTTCCGACGCCGATTGCGGCACGATCGGTTTGCGCGCCGGCGCACTGCCGGCGTTCGCGTCTCCAGACTGTTGATCTGAGCTCACTCAAGCACCTCGGATATCCTCTGCTCTAGAGCCGGTAGAATCGATTGCGAATATGGCGAAAGCGCGAATGAGCGCTCCCGCCATGCTCGCATCACTGTTGATAACGCCGCAATACGAGCGAAGCGTTCGTGCCGCCGAAACCGAAGGAATTGGACAGGGCGATATCGATCTTGCGTTCGCGCGGCTTGTGCGGGACGAGATCGATCTTGGTTTCCTTCGACGGATTGTCGAGATTGATGGTGGCAGGCGCGATATTGTCACGAATGGCGAGGACGCAGAACACAGCCTCGGTGGAACCTGCCGCGCCGAGAAGGTGGCCGATCGACGACTTCGTCGAAGACATGGAAATTTTCGATGCAGCATCGCCGACAACGCGCTCGACCGCACCGAGTTCGATGGTGTCGGCCATGGTCGAGGTACCGTGAGAGTTGATGTAATCGATATCGTCAGGCGTTATACCAGCGCGCTTCAGGGCCATTTCCATGCAGCGCTGCGCACCTTCGCCATCCTCTGACGGGGCGGTGATGTGATAGGCATCGCCAGAAAGACCGTAGCCGATCACTTCAGCGTAAATCTTTGCACCGCGTGCCAGGGCATGTTCGAGCTCTTCAAGGACGACAACACCAGCGCCCTCGCCCATGACGAAGCCATCGCGGTCCTCGTCATAGGGCCGCGAAGCAGCCGTCGGATCATCGTTGCGCGCCGTCGACAACGCCTTGCATGCAGCAAAGCCGGCAAGCGAAATGCGGCTGACCGGTGATTCCGTACCGCCGGCAACCATCACGTCGGCATCGCCAAAGGCAATCAGACGCGAGGCATCGCCGATCGCATGCGCGCCGGTCGAACAGGCGGTGACGACCGAATGGTTCGGCCCGCGCAGCTTGTGCTTGATCGAAACGTGCCCGGAGGCGAGATTGATCAAGCGGCCCGGAATGAAAAATGGCGAAATGCGCCGGGGACCTCTGTCCCGCAGCGTATAACCAGCCTCGACGATACCCTCGAGACCGCCAATGCCCGATCCGATCAGCACGCCGGTGCGAATCTGGTCTTCATCGCTCTCCGGCGCCCATTTGGCATCGGCAAGCGCCTGATCGGCGGCCGCCACGGCGTAGATGATGAATGGATCGACCTTGCGCTGCTCCTTGGGCTCCATCCATTCATCCGGATTGAACGTCCCGTCGGTGCCGTCGCCTACCGGAATGCGACAAGCGATCTTGCAGGGCAGATCATCAACTTCGAATTCCGTCACGCGCCGGGCACCACTTTGGCCTGCGAGCAAACGAGACCAGGTGGCTTCAACACCGGATGCGAGAGGAGACACCAGCCCAAGGCCGGTTATGACAACGCGCCTCATGGCCGATCCTTCAATGTCATATGCAACATGATTATTTCCGGCTCCACGCATGAACGAGGAAGGCAGAACACCTTACATCACCATCCACGCGGTGGCGAGCCGAACGAAAATCAGGCCTGTGCCTTGTCGATGAACTTGACCGCATCGCCGACTGTCAGAATCGTCTCAGCAGCATCATCGGGAATTTCGACGCCGAATTCTTCTTCAAAGGCCATCACGAGCTCGACAGTATCAAGGCTGTCGGCGCCCAGATCGTCGATGAAGCTCGCACCATCGGTGACTTTCTCGGCATCAACGCCCAGATGTTCAATGACGATTTTCTTGACGCGTTCTGCAGTATCACTCATGTGGAACCTCAACCTGTTTGTTTTTTCCTATGCCTTGGTTAGCGGCACGGATGACTCTAATCAAGCAATAAGATGGTTGTTTTACCCTCTTCGGCAGCCAAAACACCCACCCATGCGGCTCTTTCCTTGCGGAATTTGAAAGGACATCAAATCGGTTTGACTGCCCAAACTGGTGCGCGACTTATCACGCTTTATTCGTCGCCTCAATCTCATAAATGGGATTGGACCCAATACCCACCGATACCTGCACTAACAGGCTCAAATCATTGCCATGCCGCCGTTGACGTGAATGGTCTGGCCGGTGACGTATGCGGCCTCGCTGCTGGCAAGGTAGGCAACCGACGAAGCCACCTCGGCACCGGTGCCCATGCGGCGCATCGGGATGGCGGCCATGATGCTTTCCTTCTGCTTGTCGTTGAGCTTGTCGGTCATGGCCGATTCGATGAAACCCGGCGCGACGCAATTGACCGTCACGTTGCGGCTGGCAATCTCTTGCGCCAGCGACTTCGTAAAGCCGATCAGGCCGGCTTTGGACGCAACATAGTTGGTCTGGCCCGGATTGCCGGTGACGCCGACGACGGAGGTGATGTTGATGATGCGGCCATAGCGGCGGCGCATCATCGGATGCGTCAGCTCGCGTGTCAGCCGGAAGACGGCCGTCAGATTGACCTCGAGCACGCTGTCCCAATCGGCGTCGCTCATGCGAACGAAAAGACCGTCCTTGGTGATCCCGGCATTATTGACGAGGATGTCGACGCCTTCGAGGTCGGCTTCCGCCTTCTCGCCCAGCGCCTTGACTTCTTCGCGGCTCGAAAGGTTGGCCGGGAAAATCTTGACGCGGTCGCTGAATTCGCCGGCCAGGGATTCCAGTTTCTCGACACGGGTGCCATGCAGCCCGACTGTGGCGCCCTGTGCGTGCAGCATCCGCGCGATCGCCTCGCCAATGCCCCCTGTCGAGCCCGTCACGAGCGCCTTGCGGCCGGTCAGATCAAACATGGTATGTCCCTCTTGTCTCAGGCGTTGAGCGCGGCGACTGCCGCATCGATGTCTTCCGGCGTACCGATGGCGACCCCGGAAATGTCCTTGTTGATACGGCGGGCAAGGCCGGTCAGCACTTTGCCGGCACCGATCTCATAGAGCGTCGTCACGCCATTTGCGCCGAACCACTCGACGGTTTCGCGCCAGCGCACCTGGCCGGTGACCTGCTCGACCAGCAGCCGGGCGATTTGATCGGCGGAGGTGACGGGCGTTGCGCGCACATTGGCAATGAGCGGCACGATCGGATCCTGCATGCGCACAGCGGCGAGCGCTTCGCGCATGGCCTCAGCCGCCGGCGCCATCAGCGCCGAGTGGAAAGGCGCGGATACGGGCAGCATGATAGCCCGTTTTGCGCCCTTCGCCGTTGCCAGCGCCGCCGCCGCCTCGACAGGGGCCTTCGCCCCGGAAATCACCAGCTGGCCGCCGCCATTGTCGTTGGCGATCTGCACAGGTCCTCCGGCAGACGCTTCTTTGCAAACTGCTTCGACATCGGCGTGCTCCAGCCCGATGATCGCGGCCATGGCGCCCTCGCCGGCGGGAACGGCCTTTTGCATGGCATTGCCGCGAATACGCAGAAGCCGGGCCGTGTCGGCGAGCGAGAACGTGCCGGCCGCGCAAAGTGCCGAATATTCGCCGAGCGAATGCCCGGCAACGCAGGCGACCTTGTCCTGCAGCGAGACACCCTTTGCCTCAAGGACGCGCAGGACGGCGATGGAAACCGCCATCAGCGCCGGCTGGGCATTGGCTGTCAGGGTCAGGGTCTCTTCCGGGCCTTCCCAGATAATTGCCGATAGCTTCTCGCCAAGGGCTTCATCCACCTCGTCGAACACCGCACGCGCTTCAGCGAAGTTGTCCGCCAGCGCCTTACCCATGCCGACGGCCTGGCTTCCCTGTCCCGGGAAGGTGAATGCTATGGACATGGAAGGGCCTCCAATCGTTCGCTCGCTTGTCAATCTGACGCGCGATGTGCCTATGGGCAAGCGCGAAGTCAAGCTTTGATGCTGCAGCGGCCGGCAAGCCCACAGTATTGAACCAATTGTCATATTGACTGCAGCCAACGCACTGCTCATCAATTCTGGCTCAGCGTCCAGTTCGTCGACGCCCGTCAGGAGCGCAAATGACCTACCATAAGTATCCGGTCGTGGTCTCGCCGCTCTCCGAGGATGATGGCGGCGGTTTCGTGGCCTACGTTCCCGACTTGCCCGGGTGCATGAGCGATGGCAGCACGCCGGAAGAGGCCGTTCACAATGCCTACGACGCCATCGAAGCCTGGCTGGAAGCTGCACATGATCACGGTCGGCCGATCCCGGCACCATCGTCGAGGCTTACATCCGCTTGAATCGGCCGATCCCGCTGCCTCGAATATTCTCGGGCGGGCGGGTTGCTTCTTTGACCTTTTGCCCGTATAAGCCGCCCGTTCATTGCTCGGCGTCAGCTGGGGGCTGAACGGAGGGCCGGATCAAGCATCCGTCGAAGCGTAAAGCTTCAGCCTCCCGTGTCTCCGCTCTCGATCGTCTCCATCAGCGTCCTTTCTTCCCCGGTCTTCCGGCAGAGAGATTCGCAGAGGTTTACCGTTGATGCCGGGCAATATTAACGAAGAAAGGCAAAGACAATGGCTCTTTATGAACATGTGTTCCTTGCCCGACAGGACATTTCGCAGCAGCAGGTCGATGCGCTTGTAGAACAGTACAAGGGCATCATCGAGACCAATGGCGGATCAGTCGGGCGTATCGAAAGCTGGGGACTGCGTGCCCTCACCTATCGTATCAACAAGAACCGCAAGGCGTATTACTCGCTTCTCAACATCACTGCTCCGGCAGCGGCTGTTGCCGAACTCGAGCGCCAGCAGCGCATCAATGAAGACGTCCTGCGCTTCATGACGATCCGCGTCGACGAACACGAGGAAGGCCAGTCGGCCATGCTCGCACGTCGCGACGATCGCCGTGACCGTGACGACAACAAGTTCGGTGGCCGCGACGACGATCGTCCGCGCCGTCCGCGTCGTCCGCGTGACAACGAAGCCGGTGAAGGAGCAGAATAATGGTTGATATCAATCAGATCCCGACCCGCCGTCCCTTCCATCGCCGCCGCAAGACCTGCCCGTTCTCGGGTGCGAATGCGCCGAAGATCGACTACAAGGACATCAAGCTCCTGTCGCGCTACATTTCCGAGCGTGGCAAGATCGTTCCTTCCCGTATCACGGCTGTCAGCCAGAAGAAGCAGCGCGAACTCGCCCAGGCGATCAAGCGTGCACGTTTCCTCGGCCTCCTGCCCTACGTTGTGAAGTAAGACAAGACCGAAGGCGGCAGCCCAGCCGCCGCCTTCCTTGCCATCCGCGATGGGCGCGGGCCTGGCGAACAAAAAACCCAAGTTGAGGCTCTGGTCGAAGACCGCCTCTAACTGCTCAAGAAGCAGGACAGCGAGCGAGATGAAACTGACTGCAAAAGATATTGGCGTTGGAGTAATGGCGGGGCTCGCAGCTGCGCTGCTCTCGGTCGGCGTCATCACGCAGTCGACGCTCGCCATGGCGCTTCTGCTCTTTTCCCCGCTTCCGATTTTCGTTGCCGCCCTCGGCTGGGGCACCGGCGCTGGCTTCATTGCCGCTCTCTCCATGGCCGTTGCCGTTTCGGTGCTTGCCGCACCGACCGCCGCCATCGTCGTCGTGCTTATCACGGCGCTGCCCGCCGCGGCAGCTTCCTACTTCATTGGCCTTGCACGTCCTGCCGAGGAGATAGGCGGCCCGAAGGATACCTATGTCTGGTATCCGATCGCCGACATGCTGCTTCGCCTTGCGCTGATTGTCGGCGCAAGTTTCATCGCCATCGGCGTGATGATCGGCTTTGGCGATGATTTTGCCGCGCAGCTTGCCGCGTCGCTTGGACAGCAGCTTGCCGCGAGCAATCCAGAACTTGCTGCCAATGCGGAAGCCGTCCAGGACATGGCGCTGTTCGTCGTGCGCGTCCTGCCGGCCATGCAGCCGGCCGTCTGGGTGATGATCATCGTCGCCAATTTCTACCTTGCCCTGCGTCTCACGGCAGCGTCGGGCAAACTGCGCCGTCCGAGGGATGACTGGCCGCGCGCCCTGCGCATGCCGCGCCCGGCACTTGCCGTCTTTGCCGTTGCCTGTGCCGCGTGCTTTCTTCCGGGCGGTATCGGCTATGCCGCAACCGCCTTTGCCGGCGCCCTTGGCGCCTGCTTCATCATGGCCGGCTTTGCCATGCTTCACGCACGGACACGCGGAGCCGCGTGGCGTCCGGTGGCGCTATGGTTCGCCTACTTCGCCGTGATGCTCTTCGTCTTCGTGCTTTTCTTCTTCCTTCTCGCCGGTTTGTTCGACACATCGCGCAGCGCGCCGGTTTCGAAGGCTGCGAATACAACACCCAACAACGACAATTGAACTTGAAAGGAAACTCAAAATGGAAGTCATTCTTCTCGAACGTATCAGCCGCCTCGGCCAGATGGGCGACACCGTCAAGGTAAAGGACGGCTTTGCCCGTAACTTCCTCCTGCCGCAGGGCAAGGCTCTTCGTGCAAACGAAGCCAACAAGAAGAAGTTCGAGGGCCAGCGCGCCCAGCTCGAAGCCCGCAACCTCGAGCGCAAGTCCGAAGCCCAGGCAATTGCCGACAAGCTCAACGGCAAGACCTTCGTCGCCATCCGCTCGGCCGGCGAGACCGGTCAGCTTTACGGTTCGGTATCGACGCGCGATATCGCCGACCTGATCACGGCCGAAGGCTTCTCGCTCAACCGCAACCAGGTTGAACTCAACCTGCCCATCAAGACGATCGGCCTGCACAAGGTCGTTCTCGCCCTGCATCCGGAAGTTGAGGCATCGGTCACGATCAACATCGCCCGCACGGCCGACGAAGCCGAGCGTCAGGTAAAGGGCGAAGACCTTACCTCCGCTCAGGCGATCTACGGAATTGAAGAAGCTCCGCTTTCGGACGAATTCTTCGACGAGGACGAAGAAGGCGAAGAAAACGCCTGATAGTACTTCGGTTACCATGAGGTAACTGCTTTATTTGGGTCGCACAAAACACCCGGCAGAGATGCCGGGTGTTTTTTTGCTTTTCAGAATGAAAAAATTGAGTAGATTTACTTGTCCTACCCATGCCCGACCTAGACTCAAGGTTGAGTCTTCTAGAGCAAAGGATATCCAAATGGCACCATTCTGCCGGAGGAAATTCGGGATACGGTCAAAGGGTCCGGCAAGACCGAGCGCATCGGTCGAGCCAAAGCCCGCAGAATTTATTCCGAATCTGCCCGGAACGCCGGGTTTCCGCCCAAGAAGACATACCTTTTGGACATCCTTTGCTCTGATGGCCGAGCTCTATCGTCAATGATGGAGATTGTTCATGAATGCCATTCTAAAGGCTGCACTATCACGGCTGATCCACACTGGTACCCTTGTAATAACGGACGCCTCGGGCAAATCCCGGACGTTTGGCGATGGAACGGGCGAACCGATCGCCTTTCGCATCAACAGCGCCGCCGCAGAGCGGAAAATCGCGTTCGACCCGTCGCTGCACTTTGCCGAAGCCTATATGAACGGCGAAATCGACGTTCTTGACGGCAATATCTACGATGTCCTCAAGATCATATTCGAGAATACCGGGGCAACGGTTGCCCGGGAACCATGGATGCTGGCAATCGAAGGCATCCGCCGCGCCACGCGCAGACTGCACCAGATGAACACGCTGACCCGCGCATCGAACAATGTGCAGCGGCACTACGACCTTTCGGGAGACCTTTATCGTCTCTTCCTCGACAGCGACATGCAGTACTCCTGCGCCTATTTCGAGCGCCCTGACGCGACGCTCGAAGAGGCGCAGCTTGCGAAAAAGCGCCATATTTCCGCAAAGCTTCTCGCCAGGAAGGGCCAGAAGGTGCTCGATATCGGCTGCGGTTGGGGTGGTCTCGGGCTTTACCTTGCCAAATATCTCGAAGCAGACGTTACCGGCGTCACGCTTTCGCAGGAGCAGCACGGCGTTGCCAATAAGCGCGCCTTCGATGAAGGCCTCTCGGCACGCGCGCGCTTTGATCTGCGCGACTACCGCACGCTGGAGGACGGTTTCGACCGCATCGTTTCCGTCGGCATGTTCGAGCACGTGGGCGTTGGCCATTTCGCCGAGTATTTCCAGCACACGGCCCGACTTCTGAAAAAGGACGGCGTGTTCCTCCTGCATTCCATCGGCCGTTCGGACGGTCCGTCCTACACGAATGCGTTCATCCAGAAATACATCTTCCCAGGCGGCTATATCCCGGCCCTGTCGGAAGTCGTCCCGCATATCGAGAAAGCAGGCCTTGTCGTCACCGATATCGAGATATTGCGTCTCCACTACGCCGAGACGCTGCGTATCTGGCGCGAGCGCTTTATGGACAATCGCGAACAGGCCAAAGCGATTTATGACGAACGCTTCTGCCGGATGTGGGAATTCTATCTCGCCGCCTCGGAAGCCGCTTTCCGCTGGCAGAACCTCGTCGTGTTCCAGATCCAGCTGGCGCACCAGCAGGAGGCCGTGCCGCTGACCCGCGACTATATATTCGAGGCAGAAAAGCGGCTGAGGCGTCTCGAATGCGAGCGCAGCTCCGCCAACAGCCAGGTCAATACGAAGGAGTCGGTAGCGGGGCGCTAGGCCGCCCCTCTTCCCCTTCGCCGTCATCTTGCGCCTGGAATGCCACCACGATCACCCTCGGGCCTATGCTGCCGTTATCGTCGGTCCGTCCCGAGGATCCATTCCCCGCGAAAGAATCGGCGCTGGTCCTACCGCAGCTGAGCGGAGCGGCCAGCGTTCGCACAGCTTAATGCCGCCTGCAATTTGCACAATTTCCCGCGCCGGGTGTAGATTCAGGAAGGCGAATCGCGCCCCGAATCTGCCTCTCTGAGTCAAGCTTCAAACAATCCGAGTCTGCTTTTGTTGTGGATTGAAATGTATGTTTCGACCCCGCATTGCGCGGTCAAATGCCCGGTGGCCATAGTGAAGGGATAACAGGAAAAGGCGAAATGGCTGAAGCAACGGTACGCAAGATCAATGAGGCGCGCGACGCCTTCTACAGGGAGGCTCCCAATAATATCGAGGCGGAGCAGGCCCTTCTGGGTGCCATTCTTGTCAACAATGATGCGTTCTACCGCGTTTCCGATTTCCTGAAGCCGACCCATTTCAACGAACCTTTGCACCGCAAGATTTTCGAGATCTCATCCGACATGATCCGGATGGGCAAGATGGCGAATCCGGTGACGCTGAAAACCTTCGTGCCGGCCGACGAGAAGGTCGGCGACATGACGGTCATGCAATATCTCGCCCGTCTCGCGGCCGAAGCGGTGACAATCATCAATGCCGAGGATTACGGCCGCGCCATCTACGACCTCGCGACCCGCCGCGCGCTGATCACCATCGGCGAGGACATGGTCAATATCGCCTATGACGCTCCCGTCGATGTCGCCCCGCAAGGCCAGATCGAGGACGCTGAGCGGCGGCTGTTCGAGCTTGCCGAAACCGGCCGCTACGATGGCGGGTTCCAGACTTTCACCGACGCGGTGAAGTCCGCGGTCGACATGGCCAATGCCGCCTTCATGCGCGACGGCCACCTCTCCGGCATCTCCACCGGCATACGCGCACTCGATGCGCGCATGGGCGGGCTGCAGCCTTCCGACCTTATCGTACTCGCCGGGCGTCCCGGCATGGGCAAGACCTCGCTTGCGACCAATATCGCGTTCAACATCGCCGCGGCCTATGAGCCGGAACAGCAGGCGGATGGCAGCTTCAAGGCCAAGAATGGCGGCGTCGTCGGCTTCTTTTCGCTCGAAATGTCGTCGGAACAGCTGGCGACGCGTATTATTTCCGAGCAATCGGAGATCAGTTCCTCGAAAATCCGCCGAGGCGAAATCAGCGAGGCCGATTTCGAAAAGCTGGTCGCCTGCTCGCAGCACATGCAACGCGTGCCGCTCTATATCGACCAGACCGGCGGTATCTCGATCGCCCAGCTTGCCGCAAGGGCACGGCGACTCAAGCGGCAGCGCGGGCTCGACGTTCTCGTCATCGACTATATTCAGCTGATGCAGGGCTCTTCCAAGCGCGCCTCGGAAAACCGCGTTCAGGAAATCACCGAGATAACAACCGGCCTGAAGGCGCTCGGGAAGGAACTGAACACGCCGATCATCGCCCTCTCCCAGCTTTCACGCCAGGTGGAAAGCCGTGAAGACAAACACCCGCAACTTTCGGACTTGCGCGAATCCGGTTCGATCGAGCAGGACGCCGACGTCGTGCTTTTCGTTTATCGCGATGAATACTATATCAAGAACAAGGAGCCGAAAGTAGGGACGGAAGAGCATTTCAAGTGGCAGGCCGATCTCAACGAGGCTTCAGGCAAGGCGGAAGTCATCATCGCCAAGCAGCGCCACGGCCCGACGGGAACCGTGAGGCTTGCGTTCCAGTCGGAATTCACGCGCTTCACCGATCTTGCCGAGGATTCGCATCTTCCCGAACGATTCGAGTGATGATTTGAACAACAAGACCAATGTGACCACGACCGGCGCCGACCCGCGGCTGGCCGGCGGGCGCCTGACCATCGACCTCGATGCTCTCATTGCCAACTGGCAACTGCTCGCGGAGAAATCGAAGCCCGCCGAAACATCCGCCGTGGTCAAGGCCGACGCTTATGGGCTCGGGATCGTGCATGTCGTGCCCGCCCTCTGGCAGGCTGGCTGCCGCAGCTTCTTCGTTGCGCTTGCAGAAGAAGGTTTGCGGGTCAAAGCTGTTGCCCCGGATGCGCGCGTCTTCGTCCTCAACGGATTTTTCGAGGGCGCATTTCCCGCCTACGAGCAATCGGACCTCGTCCCGGTTCTCGGATCGCCCCACGAAATCGAGCTTTGGGAGCGCGCAAATTCTGGTCGTCCCGAGCCGCTGCCATTCGCCTTGAATGTAGATACCGGCATGAATCGCCTCGGGCTGACGGTTGACGAGGCGCTGGCATATGCCGCAAGGCCCGGCGCACCGCCCCCGGTGCTCCTGATTACCCATCTTGCGGCGGCCGACGACACAGCCCACGCCTTGACGGCCAAGCAATTTGAATCATTTCAAAAGCTTCGAGCCGCTTTCAAAGGCATTCAGTCAAGTATCGCCAACTCGCCTGGCGTTTTTCACACACTGCATACGGGCTTCGATTTGAGTCGCCCCGGCGTCGCTATGTATGGCGGCGAACCACTCTTCGGCGTTGCCAATCCGATGCGTCCGGTGGTGACGGTAGAGGCGCGCATCGTACAAATCCGTAACGGCCGCAAGGGGGAGACGGTCGGTTACGGCGCCACCGCGACGCTCGAGCGTGATACGCGGATTGCGATCTGTTCGGTCGGCTACGCCGATGGCTATCTTCGCTCGGCGTCGGGGAGCGGCGTGCCGCTACGCAGCACTGTCGCCAAGGGCGGCGAAGGATTCATCGCCGGCCAGAAAGTGCGGGTGATCGGGCGCGTCACCATGGACCTTACCTCATTCGATGTGACGGACCTTCCGGCAGACGCCGTAAAGCCCGGGGACTTCATCGAACTGATCGGCCCCAACATTGCTCTCGATGAGGCCGCGCGCGCCGCCGGCACCATTGGCTATGAGATGCTCACCGGCCTCGGCAATCGCTATCACCGCCGCTATCTCCATTCGGGAAAGCGCAGCTGATGGCGAAGGCCCGGGTTCAATTCATCTGCCAGAACTGCGGCGCTGTGCATTCACGCTGGGCGGGGAAGTGCGACGAGTGCGGTGAGTGGAACACGCTGGTCGAGGAAGGCACCTCCGGCGGGATCGGGAGCGGCCCGGGACGCCTTTCAACCCGCAAGGGGCGAGCCGTTGCCCTCACCAGCCTGTCTGGCGAGATCGAAGATGCGCCGCGTATCCGCTCCGGGATCGGCGAACTCGACCGGGTGACCGGCGGCGGATTCGTACGCGGTTCCGCCATTCTCGTCGGCGGCGATCCAGGTATCGGCAAGTCCACATTGCTGACGCAGGCGGCAGCGGCGCTGGCGCGGCGTGGCAACCGCGTCGTCTACGTCTCGGGTGAAGAGGCGGTGGCGCAGATCAGGTTGCGCGCACAGCGCCTTGGCGCTGCGGACACCGACGTACAGCTAGCGGCCGAGACCAATGTCGAGGACATTCTGGCGACTATCGCCGATTCGAAGCGCCCCGACCTCATCATTATCGACTCGATCCAGACCCTTTGGACGGACGCGGCCGATTCGGCGCCCGGCACGGTGACGCAGGTACGCGCCGGCGCACAGGCGATGATCCGCTATGCCAAGCAGACCGGCGCCGCCGTCGTTCTCGTCGGCCACGTGACCAAGGAAGGCCAGATTGCCGGTCCGCGCGTCGTCGAGCACATGGTCGATGCCGTGCTCTATTTCGAGGGTGAAGGCGGCCATCACTACCGTATCCTGCGCACGGTGAAGAACCGCTTCGGACCCACTGACGAGATCGGCGTTTTCGAAATGTCCGACCGCGGCCTGCGGGAAGTTGCGAACCCATCCGAGCTTTTCCTCGGCGAGCGCAACGAAAAATCCCCGGGCGCAGCGGTATTTGCAGGCATGGAGGGCACGCGCCCGATCCTCGTCGAGATCCAGGCGCTCGTTGCGCCGTCGACGCTCGGAACGCCGCGGCGCGCGGTCGTCGGATGGGACGGCAACCGCCTGTCGATGATTCTCGCCGTGCTCGAAGCCCATTGCGGCGTTCGGTTCGGCCAGCATGACGTTTATCTGAACGTTGCCGGCGGTTATCGCATTACTGAACCGGCCGCTGATCTCGCCGTCGCCTCTGCGCTGGTTTCCTCCATCGCCGGTATTGCCCTTCCGGCCGATTGCGTCTATTTCGGCGAAGTCAGCCTATCGGGCGCCGTGCGCCCGGTTGCACATGCTGTACAGAGACTGAAAGAAGCAGATAAGCTTGGCTTCAAGCAGGCGGTTCTTCCCAAGGGAAGCAACGATGTTGCCAAGAACGGCAATGCCGCTCTGACCGAAACGGCTTCGTTGCCGGACCTTGTGGCCCGGATCGCGGCTTCGGGACCAGGCAAGAAACAACGCGCAGACTGACCGGATGGGGCCATCGGGCAGTGACATGGGGATGAAAGTAAATGCCGATTACGTTGCTTGACGGAATTCTATTGGGCATCACCCTCGTATCGGCGGTCCTCGCCATGGTGCGCGGATTTTCGCGCGAAGTGCTGTCGGTTGTTTCCTGGGCAGCGGCGGCAGCGGCCGCCTATCTCTTTTACAAGCCTGTTGTTCCCTTCCTTACACCGTACATCAGCAACGACACCATCGTGCAGATTGCAGCGGCGGGCCTTGTCTTCGTCGTCACGCTGATCGTCGTGTCCATTATAACCATGAAGATTGCCGATTTCATCATCGACAGCCGCATCGGCGCGCTTGACCGCACGCTCGGCTTCCTGTTTGGCGCAGCGCGCGGCATACTTCTCGTTGTCGTCGCCATGCTGTTCTTCAACTGGCTCGTGCCGGAAAACCAGCCAGCCTGGGTTGGAAACGCCAAATCGAAGCCGATGATCGACCAGCTTGGGGCAAAACTTGTCGGCCTTCTGCCGGAAGATCCCGAATCGACCATCCTGAAGCGGCTGAAACCCGGCACGACCGCGCCGGAAGCATCGCCCGACGCGACGACTGCGCCGGAACCCAAGGAAGATATCCCGCCGGAAGGTGGTGCGACAAACCAGTGACTTGGAGTCTTGGCGCTTATACACCATATAGGGGCTTCGATTGACACGTGGACGCGGGTCCTGCCCTGTTAGTCGATTGCCTCCTATGGCATAATATGAATTAGGCTCAATTGAATCTGCGGCGAAAGGCTGGCGGTAATGACCGACATTTCTCGTGACGATACCCAATTGATGTCCCTCGATGACGACACACTGCATGAAGAGTGCGGTGTGTTTGGCATTTTGGGGCACACCGATGCGGCCACGCTGACGGCGCTGGGATTGCATGCGCTGCAGCACCGCGGGCAGGAAGCTGCCGGTATCGTTTCCTACGACGGACGCCAGTTCTGCTCGGAACGGCGCATGGGCCTTGTCGGCGATCACTACACCAACCCCGCCACGCTTGCCCAATTGCCGGGCGACAGGGCCATCGGCCATGTGCGCTATTCGACGACGGGCGACACGGTTCTGCGCAACGTGCAGCCGCTCCTCGCCGAGCTTGAAGTCGGCGGCATCGCCATCGCCCATAACGGCAATTTCACCAATGGCCTGACCCTGCGCCGCCAGCTGATCGCCGACGGTGCGATCTGCCAGTCGAATTCCGATACGGAGGTCGTCCTCCACCTTATCGCGCGCTCGCGCCACGCCTCGTCCAGCGATCGCTTTATCGATGCGATCCGCCAGATGGAAGGCGGCTATGCGATGCTCGCCCTCACCCGCACCAAGCTGATTGCCGCGCGTGATCCGATCGGCATCCGCCCGCTCGTCATGGGCGAACTCGACGGCAAGCCTATATTCGCATCCGAGACCTGCGCGCTCGACATCATTGGCGCGAAGTTCATCCGCGACGTGGAGAACGGTGAAGTCGTCGTTTGCGAGATCCAGCCGGACGGCTCGATCAGCATCGACGCCTTCAAGCCCCAGGCTCCGAAGCAGGAGCGGCTCTGCCTGTTCGAATATGTGTATTTCGCCCGTCCCGACTCCGTCGTCGGCGGCCGCAACGTCTATACCGCGCGCAAGAACATGGGCATCAACCTTGCCAAGGAAGCGCCGCTTGAGGCCGACGTCGTCGTGCCGGTTCCAGATGGCGGCACACCCGCCGCGATCGGCTTTGCCCAGGCCAGCGGCATCCCGTTCGAGCTCGGTATCATCCGCAACCACTATGTCGGACGCACCTTTATCGAGCCGACGCAGTCGATCCGCGCTTTCGGCGTGAAGCTGAAGCATTCGGCCAATCGTGCCATCATCGAAGGCAAGCGCGTCGTTCTCATCGACGATTCGATTGTGCGCGGGACAACGTCGGTCAAGATCGTGCAGATGATCCGCGATGCCGGGGCGAGCGAAGTTCATATCCGCGTCGCGAGCCCGATGATCTTCCACCCGGATTTCTATGGCATCGACACGCCGGACGCCGACAAGCTCCTCGCCAACCAATACGCCGATCTCGACGCCATGTGCCGTTACATCGGCGCGGATTCGCTGGCGTTCCTGTCGATCGACGGTCTCTACAAAGCCGTCAGCGGCCAGCCGCGCGATTCCCGTGCGCCGCTGTTCACCGATCACTATTTTACTGGCGACTATCCGACCCGCCTTCTCGACAAGGACGGTCCGAGCAACGTCCACAAGCTCTCGCTTCTCGCAAATAACGGTTGAGTTCACGACACAATGATTTCTGACGGCAGTTTCCGGCTGGACGGCAAGCTTGCGCTTGTCACTGGCGCATCCCGCGGCATCGGCTATTTTCTGGCGAAGGACCTTGCCGCACGCGGCGCCCATGTCATCGCCGTCGCCCGGACAGTCGGCGGGCTCGAGGATCTCGACGACGAGATCAAGAGCGCGGGCGGTACCGCGACGTTGGTGCCGCTCGACCTCACCGACATGCCAGCCATCGACCGGCTCGGCGGCTCGATCCACGAGCGTTGGGGGAAACTCGACATCATGGTGGCGAACGCCGGTTTCCTCGGCACGATATCACCGATCGGCCATGTGGAAGCGAAGGTGTTCGACAAGCTGATGGCGATCAACGTGTCGAGCGTATGGCGCCTGATCCGCACCACTGATCCGCTCCTGAAACTCTCGGATGCCGGCCGTGCGCTGTTCCTTTCCTCAGGCGTCGCCCATACGGCGAGAGCCTATTGGGGTCCCTATGCCGCTTCCAAGGCCGCCGTCGAGGTGATGGCGCGCAGCTGGGCCGAGGAGACTCGCCAGACGCGCCTTCGCATCAATTCGGTCAATCCCGGCGCAACCCGCACGGCAATGCGCGCCCAGGCGATGCCGGGCGAAGATCCGGAAACCTTGCCGACGCCGGGCGACGTTGCGGCCCAGATCGCGCTTATGCTCGACCCGGCACTCGATGTCACCGGCAAACTCTATGACGTGCGCGAAGGCAAGCTTCTGAGCTACAACGATCCCAGCTAGAGTATCCGTATCGGTCGAGCAGGCGTTGTTGCCATTTTCTGCCGGCTCGGAGCACGGCTTTTCGCAGAGAATTAGAAGCCAATGCGCGGGCGATCAAGCACATTTATCCGCTGATACGCACCGAAAAGCAGATCCGCCGCGTGCTCGATTGCGGTCTTTGCCACTTTTACATCGTTCTGCCGGAAGGCATTGATTTCACATCGCCCTCCTCTCCGCCGGGATCCTCGGCTTTTACCGGAGGACCAATCTTCGTTTTTGTGTGGTCAACAGCGTCCAAGATGGATCCTCGGGTCAAGCGCCCGAGGATGACGGCGGGGGGAGCGGATGACGGCAATGGGAGCCGTTGAGCGGGGCGCCGGCAGGGGCGCCAGGCAGGGAACGACGGCAGTGCGACCGGGTAACGGCGGTGCGAACGGGTGACGAAAGGGGAGCCGTTGAACGGGCGGCGGCAGGGCCGCCAGTGCGGGAACGACCGCGGGGACCGGTAACGGCGGTGCGACCGGATAACGACGGTGGGGACCGATGACGGCAGGCTTAGGCCAGTAACGGCCGAAAACCTAAAGCTTCACGACGATAAACCCAGCCTCATGACGATGCGGCTTCGGCCTCGTTGTTTGGAGAAGCGGTGGCGGCGCTGAGTGCATCCGCCGCTTCAAAGCGCTTCCAGGCGCGTGTGCTGAAAGGCAGGCTGATGAAGAAGGCGATCGTCGTGAGTGTCAGCGTCTGCCATGTGTAGCTCATCAGGAACGCCACATAGACGACGATGAACAGGAAAATCGGCATCACCCAGTCGGAGCGCAGCTTCGTGCCCGCCGCCTTGCCGCTATAGACCGGCAGACGGCTGATCATCAGGCTCGCGACAATCACGGTGTAGGCCGCCGCCCCGAAAGCGAGAGCCCGCGTCGGGGCAAGTCCGAGAAAGCCGAGATAGACCGGCAGCATTACCAGAAGCGCGCCGGCGGGTGCTGGCACGCCTGTAAAAAAGTTCTTTTGCCAGCCCGGCTGGCCGACGGCGTCGAGCATTACGTTGAAACGGGCAAGGCGCAGACAGCAGGCGATGCAATAGAGCAGCGCCGCGATCCAGCCGAAGGACCGCGCCTGATCGAGCATATAGGCATAAAGCACGAGGGCCGGCGCAACGCCGAAATTGACGATATCGGCGAGCGAATCCATCTGGGCGCCGAAATTGCTCGATCCCTTCATCATGCGGGCGATACGTCCGTCAATGCCATCGAGAAAGGCGGCAAGCAGCACCATAGCGACGGCGAGTTCGAAGCGGTTCTCGAAGGCGAGCCTAATGCCCGTCAGCCCGGCACAGATGGCAAGCACAGTAATGACATTCGGGACGAGATAGCGCAGCGGAATGCGCCTGCCCCGCGGTTCGTGTGCCCGAGGCTTGTCGTCAAACAGCGGATCGGATTCGATGTCGTTCATGCCGCAACCTCAGCTGAGCCGCACCAGCGGCGCGCTCGCCGCCCCGCCGAATTCGGCGATGACGGTCTCGCCGCCAACCGCCATCTGGCCAATTGCAACGCGGGGGGTAAAGCCCTGGGGAAGATAGACATCCACCCGCGAGCCGAAGCGGATGAGCCCGAAACGCTCACCGATCGACAGCGCTTTGTTCTCGTCAGCCCAGCACACGATGCGGCGCGCAACCAGTCCGGCGATCTGCACCACGGCGACCTCGCCATTCGGGCTTTCGATCAGGAGGCTGTTGCGCTCGTTCTCGGCGCTCGCCTTGTCGAGCTCGGCATTCAAAAACTTGCCCGGCTTGTGAACGATCGTCTTGATGCGTCCGCGCACCGGTGCGCGATTGATGTGACAAGAGAAAACGTTCATGAACACGGAAATGCGCGTCATCTCGCCGGTGCCGAGGCCGAGTTCGCGTGGGGGCACGGCTGGGCCCACCGCTGAAACAATTCCATCCGCCGAGCTTATGACCAGCTTGTCGTCGATAGGCGTCACGCGCTGCGGGTCACGATAGAAATAGATGCACCAGGCCGTCAGCACGAAGCCGATCCAGAACAACGGCTCCCAGAAATAGCCGAGAATGATCGTCGCACCGGCAAAACCGGCGATAAACGGATATCCCTCCCGATGAATCGGCACAAATGTATTGCGGATGGTATCGACAAGGCTCATTCGTTGCTTCCTGCTGGTCCCGGTAACGCACACGCGAAACCCAAGACGCGCCAATGCGTTTCGCGCGTTACTTATCGGAGATTGGAGGCCGGGGCAAACGCTTCGCTCGCCAGTTCACTGAAACCGCTATGCTGCCGGCTCGCCGCGCAGGACCACGCCAAGGTCGTCTTCCTCGCGCACACGGCGCAGCCGCTCCTCGGCCTCGGTGGCTTCGCGCTGGCGATTCCACATGGAAGCATAGAGGCCGCCGCGGGCAAGCAGCGTCAGGTGCGTGCCACGCTCGGCAATCACTCCATCTTTGAGGACGATGATTTCATCGGCGCCGATGACGGTCGAAAGACGATGGGCAATGACCAGCGTCGTACGGTTGCGGCTGACAAGATCGAGCGCCGACTGGATTTCATGTTCCGTGGCGCTATCAAGCGCTGACGTCGCCTCGTCTAGGATGAGAATCGGCGGGGCCTTCAGGATCGTCCGGGCAATGGCGACACGCTGTTTTTCGCCGCCGGAAAGCTTCAGCCCACGCTCGCCGACCATCGACTCGTAGCCGTCCGGCAATGTCTGGATGAACGGACCGATCTGAGCAAGTTCAGCGGCGTTGCGCATTTCCTCATCGCTTGCTGCGATCCGGCCATAACGGATATTGTAGGCAATGGTGTCATTGAACAGCACCGTATCCTGCGGCACCATGCCGATGGCGGCGCGCAGGCTTTCCTGCGTAACGTCGCGAATGTCCTGCCCGTCAACGCTGATCGAGCCGCTCTGGATATCGTAAAAGCGGAATAGCAGCCGGGACAGAGTCGATTTCCCCGCGCCGGAAGGCCCAACGATGGCAATCGTCTTGCCGGCCGGGACCTCGAAACTGACGCCCTTCAGGATGGGGCGCTTCGGGTCATAGGCAAAGTGAACATTGTCAAAGCGGACGGACCCGCGCTCAATGTCAAGCGGCCGCGCGTCCGGGCTGTCCTGGACCTCCTGTTCCACATCCAGAAGATCGAACATCTGCTCGATGTCGGTCAGGCCCTGGCGCACCTCTCGATAGATGAAGCCGATGAAATTGAGCGGGATCGACAGCTGCATCAGCATGGCGTTGATGAAGACGAAGTCACCCAGCGTCTGCGTGCCGGCGAGAACCTCCCTGCCCGACATGATCATCATTACCGCCATGCCGACGCCGAAGATGACGGCCTGACCGAAGTTGAGCCAGCCGAGCGAGGTCCAGATGCGGGTCGCCGACACTTCATAGCGCGCCATCGCTCCGTCGAAGCGCTTGGCCTCCATGGCCTCGTTGCCGAAATATTTGACCGTCTCGAAATTGAGCAGCGAGTCGATCGCCTTGGAGTTGGCGTCCGTATCGGAAGCGTTCATGTCACGGCGTATGCCGATGCGCCAATCGCTGGCACGGACGGTAAACCACGTATAGAGCCAGACCGTGGCAACGACCACGGCGACATAGGAGAAACCATAGGTCACGGCGAAGATCACCGCCGTCATGAGGAATTCGAGGATCGTCGGCGCCGTGTTCAGGATCGTGAACCGGACAATCGTTTCGATGCCCTTGGTCCCGCGCTCGATGATGCGCGAAAGGCCGCCCGTGCGCCGTTCGACGTGAAAGCGCAACGACAAATCATGCATATGCACGAAGGTCTTATAAGCAAGTTTTCGCACGGCGTACTGGCCGACGCTGGCAAACAGGGCGTCGCGCAACTGGTTGAGGCCTGCCTGGACGATACGCGCCAGATTATAAGCTGCGACCAGCATAAGCGGGCCAACGAGCAGCGCCGGCACGAGGTCCGAGGGCTCGAACTTGCCATTGAGCGCATTGGTCGCCCATTTGAAGAAATACGGAACAAGGATCAGAACGACCTTGGAAATGACGAGATAGACCGTGGCCCAGATCACGCGCATGCGCAGGTCCGGCCGCTCCATCGGCCACATGTATGGCCAGAGATTGCGTATGGTCTGGAGTGTCTTTCCAGAGTCGGCGGAAACGGTCTTGTTGGCCACTTTTATTCCTTGTGGATCGCGGGGTGCAGCGAGGCACGGCCCCGAACCATCCCTTCATCGGAACAGCAAAGGCTCGCCATGTCGCTGACAAACGCGGCAACGGTGACGAATGCATCCGGATTGATACTGTAGTGCGAGCTCTGGCCTGAGGGCTGATAGCGGACAAGGCCGGCTTCGACGAGAATTTTCAGATGCTGCGAGACCGTCGACTGCGCAAGGTCAAGCTGCGCGACGATATCCTTGCAACAGGAGCGGTCGAGACAGGCGAGCTGCCGGACGATGCGCAAGCGCGCCGGATGAGCAAGCGCGGCAAGGATCCGGGCGGTTTCCGTGTCCGACAGAGAGCGTTCAAACGGATTGGTACAATTCATCGTTTATCGGCGATAAACGATATATATTTCCAAAGCAAGCCGAAAAGTAAAAACGCTATTCCGGCCTGTGGGGCCGGGATAGCGCAATCATGTCACTCGACAGCTGATTTTTCCTGATCCGGCAAGGTGAAGACCTGACCGGGGAAGATCTTGTTCGGGTTGCGGATCTGCTCCTTGTTGGCAAGGTAGATCGTCGTGTAGCGAACGCCCGCGCCATAGGTGCGGCGGGAAATCCGCCAGAGATTGTCGCCCCGCCGAATGATGACGGAACCGTCTACATTTTTAAGCGGCGCCTCGCTGTTCTGCGCTGCCGGATCCGTGCCTTGTGGAACGGCGCCGGTGGCGCTGTCACCGGGCGTGGCATCGGCAATGGCTGCGACACGTTCACCCGCCTCGCGTTTGAACGGTACCGCCGCACGCGCGATTATGGTCATGCCATCCCGGCCCATCATTTCGGCGCGGATGATGTAGTCGCCGACCGCAAGTTCCTGCACCGTCTGCAGCAGGAAGCGGCCATTTGGCGCTGTCTTCGTCGTTCCGAGCGGATCGTCATTGGCATAGAGCTTGACTGTCGAGCCTGGCTCCGAGGTGCCGGCAATGAAAATCTTGTTGCCCTCGATCTCGACGGCCTCGACGGCGACGAGAGCCCTCTCGGCGGGCGCGGCGGGCTTGTCGCCGTCCGGCGAGGCGGCGGTCGCCGTTGCCGTCTGCGCTTCGGCCGGTGCAGCCGGTGCCGTAGCTTGCGGCGTCGTGATCATGCGGCTCGGTTGCCCGGACTGCTCGACGAGCGCAAGCACCTGGCCGGACTTGTTCTCGGGTATGGAAACAATGGCGGTCTCAAGCGATGTCAGCGCGCTGCCATCGGGCAGTGTCGAGCGCAGCACAAGCTGATAGTCGCCGGGTTTCAACGGCGTATCGAGTGCGATGACAAAGTCGCCGGTATCCGTCGCCTTGCCGGTGCCGACGATCTGCGATCCGGACAAAAGATCGACTGTAGCGTTCTTTGCCGCCTTGCCGGCAACAACGATCGATCCGGAGGGTTCGACGCGAAGAATGTCGAATGTGGGTCCGCTCGATGTTATCGTCGCTTCGCCTTGCGGAACCGAAGCATCGGGCTGGGCAGCGGGCGCGTTGGCCGCAGGGAGCGCCGGGCTCTCTACCTTGGCCTCTTGTTGCAGGGCCGGTGCCGGTGCAGCGGCTGGCTGCTGTGTCTGTGCAGGACTGGTCGCAAGCGCTACGGGTTTGTCAGAAGTCGGCTCACCTGGCAGCAACGCCACGACAGCGGCGACGAGCCCAGCGGCAACGACAGTACCGAGCCCCAAAACCGCAATTTTATTCTCGAACATCGTTCCCCATTCCTATTGTTCTCTTTTTGGTCTAGCGCCTTTTCGCCAATGCTACAAGAAAACCCTTTAGATTCAGAACTAGTCTTTAGACTTATCAAGAACAAATCTGGGGTAGCAAACTTTTGTCGCATTACTACCGCCTTGACGTTTGGCGGTGCAGGAGGCACCACTCGTCGCATGAGCAAGATTCGATCCATCTGTGTCTATTGCGGATCCTCGCCGGGCCGCGATCCGATCTACAAGCAAAGCGGCAGGCTGCTCGGCAAGTCGATTGCCGCACACGGGCTTGAACTCGTCTATGGCGGCGGCACCAAAGGCATCATGGGCGCGGTTGCGGACGGTGTGATGTCCGCGGGCGGTCGAGTAACCGGCATCATCCCGAAGTTCCTGATGAACAAGGAAGCCACCGAACACGCGCTTGGCCAGCTTTCCGAGCTGATTGTCACGGAAGACATGCACGAGCGCAAGCACAAGATGTTCCAGCGCTCCGACGCCTTCGTCACGCTGCCCGGGGGCATCGGCACGGTCGAGGAGATCGTCGAGATAATGACCTGGGCCCAGCTCGGGCGGCATCGCAAGCCAATGGTCTTTGCCAATGTCAACGGCTTCTGGAATCCGATGCTTGCGCTCATCGACCACATGAAGGCCGAAGGGTTCGTGCATACGTCACATTTGGTCAATCCGCTTGTGGTAGAAAACCCGGATGAAATCGTGCCGGCGATCCTCAACGCCGCTGCGCGAGGCGACCGGGAAGGCGATGAGTCGATCATCGAACGGATGTAGCTACGGAAAAGGGGTCGATAGGTGGACACGAAGGCCTTGGATCCCAACAGCAAGCAACTCGCCAGCGATGACTTTGTCATAAGCCACGCATTCGGCGCGGATGGCGCGCTTATCCCGCATCCTGGCGCTTCCAATCCTGCCGTATGGACGTGGAAAAGCTATGCGCTGGCCGATGCGAGAGCACGGCGCAGCCTCGAAAGCGACGCCACCCTGCCCGAGGCCGTACGCGAGGTGCTGCTTGCCTCCGGCGACCAATGCCAGATCAATTTCGATGATGGCTGGCTCTACGGCGAATTGCCCGATCTCCAGCATGAGCACTACGGCGATCCGCGCGAGCTCGGCTATTTCCGCTTCGCCTTCAATGATGGGCTCTTCATCAGCGCGCGGCGCCATCCGCTGCAGTCGGTCGACGACATACGCCAGGCGATAGGCCGGGGCAAAATCCGGCTTCCATCGCCGCTCACCTTGTTCAATGCGGTTTTCCGGCGTTTCCTTGAGCTGCTCAAGGCGGAAATTGCCAAGCTTTCGGAAACGCTCGATTCGATCGAGGATCATATTGTCGGCGAAAACTGGCAGGGCGAACGGGAGCGCCTGGTGCCGGTGCGGCGGCAGATCGTGGTCTTCCACCGCTATCTGACTGCGGCGATCAGCCTGTTCCGCCATATCGACCATGCCGACCGCAGGGCTCTGCCTGAGGAGTTGGACGATCTCATCGAGGCCCTGTCGCGGCGAGCCGAAACTCTGCATGCGGAGGGTGACCAGTTGCAGCAGCGTGCGCGGTTGCTGCAGGACGAACTGATGGCCAAGCTCACCGACCAGTCGAACCAGTTCCTATACGTTTTGTCGGTGATGACAGCTGTTCTGTTGCCAAGCACGGTCATCAGCGGGCTTTTCGGGATGAATACCGGCGGGCTACCGCTTGCAGAAAGCGCGCACGGTTTTTGGATCATCGCTTTCATCGCCCTCGCGATTTCGGCGGCGGTTTATCTGATCGTGCGCAGGATAGGCGGGAACAGGCGTTAAGCCGCCTTCACCTTGCGGGCTTGCTGCAACATCGACCACGTATAGATGGCAAGCGCCGTCCAGATCAGCGCAAAGGCGATGAACTGGATATGCGAGAACGGCTCGCCGAAGACGAAGATGGCGCTGAGGAAGACGATCGTCGGTGCGATATACTGCATCAGTCCGATCGTCGTATAGCGCAGCAGCTTGGCGCCGAATGCATAAAGGATGAGCGGCACCGCCGTTGCGGGACCGGCGAAGAGCAGAAGGCCGACGTCGTGGGCGCTGCCATTGAAGAAGTGGCTGGTGCCCTGCGAGACGGTCCAGGCGATGAAGGCAAGCGAAGGCACTGACAAAAGCAGGACTTCAAGCATGAAACCCTGCGTTGGGCCGATCGGCAACGTCTTGCGGAAGAAGCCGTAAAAGCCAAAGCTGAAGGCTAGCACCAGCGAGATCCAGGGCAAGCCGCCGGAATAGACCGTCAAAAGGAGCACCGCACAGGCGGCGAGCCCGACCGCTACGGCCTGCGGCTTCGACAGGCGCTCGCCAAGGAAAATGCCGCCGAGCACGACATTCACCAGCGGGTTAATGTAGTAGCCGAGCGCGGTGTCGATCGCGTGGCCGCTGCCGATGGCCCAAACATAGGTTCCCCAATTAAGCGTGATGAGCGAGGCCGTCAGCATCGCCATGAAAAGCATCCGGGGCGTCGTCAGCGCGACCTTCAGATCGCCGAACAATCCGAGCCACCACAGCAGCAGGGCGGCGATGGGTACAGACCAGATGATGCGATGCGCCACCACTTCCAGCGCCGGCATATGGGCAACCGACTTCAGGTAGAAGGGAAGGACGCCCCAGAGCAGATAGGCCGAGAGCGCAAAGATGAAACCCTTCTTCCCGTCGGACATGCCGCCCGGACCTTCGGTTGTGACAAGGCCAGCGGTCACGGCGCGATTGGAAGCTATCTGTTCAGTCATGATGCGCCGACTCCTAGTCCTCGCTTCCCGGCGCGTCCATTGAATTCGGCTGATCGATACATCAAGAGAGTTGATGTTTTTTACGGCAATTCGAACAAATTATGAGCGAATTCCAGCTATTCCGCGGCGATCTTGCCAGCGAGATCGCGGTTTTTCATCAGCTTGTAGACAATGGAATCCATCAGCGCCTGAAAGGAGGCGTCGATGATGTTGTCGGATACGCCCACCGTCCACCAGCGCGCATTGCTTGAATCCGTGGACTCGATCAGAACGCGCGTGATCGCTTCCGTGCCGCCATTGAGGATACGAACCTTGAAATCAGCGAGCACAAGATCATCGATCTCGTTCTGGTAACGGCCCATATCCTTGCGCAGCGCTAGATCGAGTGCGTTGACCGGACCATGGCCCTCGGCGACGGACATACGGGTCTCGCCGTCGACGTCGACCTTCACCACCGCTTCCGAGACCGTCTTTATGTTGCCGTTGGCATCGAACCGGCGTTCGACCATGCATCGAAACGAGTCGACCTTGAAGAATTCCGGGACCGTGCCAAGCGTGCGCCGCGCCAAAAGTTCGAAGCTCGCATCGGCGCCCTCATAGGCATAGCCTTCCGCCTCATGTTCCTTGACGAGGGTAATGAGCGTGTCGAGCCGCGGATCGGACTTTGCCACGCTGATGCCGCGGCGCTCCAGCTCATTGATGAAGTTGGACTTGCCGCCCTGGTCGGAGACCATCACCTTGCGGCGATTGCCGACGGTCTCTGGCGGAACATGTTCGTAGGTCGCCGGCTCCTTGATCAGGGCCGAGGCGTGGATGCCGGCCTTAGTGGCGAACGCGGATGTCCCGACGAATGCGCCCTGCGGGTTGGGCGCACGGTTGAGCAATTCGTCGAAACTGCGCGAGAGCCGCGACAGCCCCCGCAGTTTCTCCATGCTGATGCCGGTCTCGAAGCGGTCCGCCCAGGCAGGCTTCAGCATCAGAGTCGGAATGATCGTGACGAGATTGGCATTGCCGCAACGCTCGCCGATACCGTTGAGCGTGCCTTGCACGTGGCGCACGCCGGCGTCGATCGCAGCCAGCGAGTTGGCGACCGCCTGCTCGGTGTCGTTATGGGCATGAATGCCGAGATGATCGCCGGGGATCGACTTCGTCACCTCGCGCACGATCGTCGCCACTTCCGCCGGCTGCGTACCGCCATTGGTATCGCAGAGCACGACCCAGCGCGCGCCGGCGTCATAGGCGGTTTGCGCGCAAGCCAGCGCATAGGCCGGGTTGGCCTTGTAGCCGTCAAAGAAGTGCTCGCAATCGACGATGGCTTCCTTGCCGGCCTCTACAGCGGCTGTGACCGAGGCTGCGATGCTTTCAAGGTTTTCCTCGTTGGTGCAGCCGAGCGCCACGCGCACGTGATAGTCCCAGCTTTTGCCGACGAAGCAGACCGTATCGGCGGCGGAACGGATCAGCGCCGTGACGCCGGGATCGTTGGAGGTGGACACCCCTGCCCGCTTGGTCATGCCGAAAGCCGCGAACTTCGCGCGCTTTGTTCGCTTCTCGCTGAAGAAGGCCGTGTCGGTGGGATTGGCGCCGGGATAGCCGCCTTCGACATAATCGAAGCCGAAATCATCGAGCAAGGCGGCGATGACCTTCTTGTCCTCGACCGAAAAATCGATGCCTGGCGTCTGCTGGCCGTCGCGCAAAGTCGTGTCGAAGAGGTAGATGCGTTCCTTAGTCACTTGCTCGTTTCCCCGTCCCCGGCCAGCGGCCATTGATCCGTGTCATGGTCGGGATGCTGATAGGATATCATTGTTTTAAGAAATTCAGCCGATTCAGGATCGCCATCCGACGTATAGCCCGGCAGCGCGCCGAGATCGTCGACATAGGGCAACTTGCCCTCAAGACCCCATTGCAGGACAGGCGCAAGTTCCTCCGGATGATCGAAAGCACCGATCGCCAGCGCGAGGCCATCGGGCGCCTCATAGGTCAGCGGCGTGCCGCACTCGGCGCAAAAGCCGCGCTTGACGTGATTGGACGACTGGTAGCGCTTGGGTTCGCCGCGCGTCCACTGGAAATGGGCACCGCGCACCGATGCAAGCGGCGCATAGAAATTGCCGAACGCCTTCTGGCACATCCGGCAATGGCAGATGGAGGTGTCATCCACCCTGCCCTCGACGCGAAACCGAACCGCTCCGCACTGGCACCCGCCGGTGTATATGGGCTTGTTGTCAAGGCTCATGGACAGGGCTCCCTGCGGAAACGGTGCTGACGATATGCTGACAGACGCCATCGATATCTTGAAGCACATCGTCATTCCAAAACCGCAAAACCGTCCACCCGTCGCGGTTCAGGCGTTCGGTTCTTGCGCCGTCATACTGTTGACTATGATCTTCACCGTGGTGAGAACCGTCGAGTTCCACAATGATGCGAGCCGCAGCACAGGCGAAATCAACGATGTAACCGGCGATTGGAACCTGCCGCTTGAACGACAAGCCCATCAGTCGGTAAGCACGGAGGCAATTCCAAAGTTTCGATTCCGGCTCGGTTTGCGCCCGCCGCATGGACTTCGCATATTGGCGGATCTTCACCGGAATTGGCGTGTGGGATGGCATGGTCAGTCACCCCCCTCTGTCCTGCCGGACATCTCCCCCACACGGGGGGAGACCGGATTGTCATCGAACGTGTCGCTCAAATGCAAACCCCGGAGATTGGCCTCAACCTCTGTAAAGGCTGGTCTCCCCCCTTGTGGGGGAGATGTCCGGCAGGACAGAGGGGGGTGCTCATCGAACGTGTCGCTCAAATGCAAACCCCGGAGATTGGCCTCAACCTCTGTAAAGGCTGGTCTCCCACCTTGTGGGGGAGATGTCCGGCAGGACAGAGGGGGGTGCGATCCACGCCCGTCCATCACCGCCTCACCTCCCAGGTCGTAACCCGCTCGCCCGTTTCAGGATCCTTGCCGTCCTTGAGCTGTATACCCTGATCCAGCAATTCGGCGCGGATGCGATCGGCCTCGGCGAAGCTCTTTGCGGCAAGCAGAGCGAGCCGGTCGGCGATCTTCGCCTCGATCTCGCCCGCAAGCTCTGACGACACTGTCTCGGCCTGCAAATCGAAGCCGAGAAGCGCGAACGCTGCCCGGTAATCGCCAGGCGCGACCGCGCGTGCGCGGCGCGCCGAAGACAGCCAGTTGATCACGCTCGGCGTGGCGAGATCATCCGCAAGCAGGGCAATCACCTCATCCGGGATCGCACCGGGTTCGGCGTTGCCCACATATTCGCGCGCCTTGGCAAGAATGTTCTCCGCCTCCTCGAGCCGGCTTATGCTGAAATCGATCGGCTCGCGGTAGTTGGTCATCAGCATGGCGAGGCGCAGCACGTCGCCAGGCCACTTGCGCCCGCCGAACGTTTCGGTTGCGAGAAGCTCGTTGATCGTCACGAAGTTGCCGAGGCTCTTTGCCATCTTCTGGCCCTCGACCTGCAGGAAGCCGTTATGCATCCAGACATTGGCCATGCGGTCGATGCCGAGCGCGCAGCACGACTGGGCGATCTCGTTCTCGTGGTGTGGGAAAACGAGGTCGATGCCGCCGGCATGGATGTCGAAGATGTTCTTCTGCGGATCGTCGCACTGCAGCCCGCCGCCAAACGGCTCGAGCAGTTTCGCCATGGACATGGCCGAGCATTCGATATGCCAGCCTGGACGGCCAAGGCCTTCGATCCCCGCCGGTGAGGGCCAGCCTGGCTCACCCTCCCTTGACGGTTTCCACAGGACGAAATCCATCTCGTCGCGCTTGTAGGAGGCGACATCGACGCGGGCACCGGCGAGCATATCGTCGGCGGAGCGGCGGGCAAGCATGCCGTAGCGCGGCCCCCTGGCGGCGTTCATCGCCGCCGGCGAGAACAGGACATGGCCATCGGCGACATAGGCGATGCCGCGCTCGACGAGACGGTCGATCATCGCCACCATTTCGGCGATATATTCCGTCGCCCGTGGCTGGGCCGTTGGCTGCAGGTTGCCAAGCGCCGCCACATCAGCCTGAAACTGGCGGTTCGTCGTCTCCGTCACCTTGCGGATCGCCTCATTGAGCGAAAGGTCCGGAAAGTCCCGCGCGGCACGCGCATTGATCTTGTCGTCGACGTCGGTGATGTTGCGCACATAGGTAACGTGGTCTTCGCCGTAGACGTGGCGCAGCAGGCGAAACAAAACGTCGAAGACGATCACCGGTCGCGCATTGCCGATGTGGGCATAGTCATAGACAGTGGGTCCGCAGACATACATGCGCACATTGTTCGGATCGATCGGCACGAACACTTCCTTCGTGCGGGTGAGCGTGTTGTAGAGGCTCAGTTGCTGCGGCATGGCGGTCTGCTCAAATCTCGGGTTTCAACATCAAACGCATATCATTCCACTGGTCTGGCGACCGGTGCGTTTCACATCTTTTGCTGAATTTTGAGACGAAAACGGCCGGGCCAGCGCAGTGCTAGCTGATAATGATCCGACAGGTAATAATGATGGTTGCGGGCAACGTTTTCATGGCCGCATTTATGATCGACTGCGGGTCGATCGTCAAGCGTGTCGCCGCGAAACGCGGGTGTTGCATTTTTGCCTGCTTCCTCGTGGTTAATCCATCTTAACCGAATAGCCCAAAATCCTCCCGGAAAGTGCCTTTTTTCCGGCTCATTTGACCGGGAATCCTGACTTATCCGAAAAAGGGGATAGGACCAGACCCATGAACACCATCAAGCAGACGGCAAAGCCGCGCGAAAGCGTCCGCGCCGAGAATCTCGTTGCCAAATATAATGCCATCGGACCGGCGGCGATCCTTGCTGCGGTGCTGAGCAGCGTGCGCAAGCGTCCGCAGTTGAAGCTTGCTTCAATTGTGCAGGAAACGGACTAACAGGCTCGTTGCAATGCCGGCCATGACAAGGCCGATCAGGATGTCGAGGACGCGCCAGGCCGCAGGCTTGGCGAAGCCCGGTTGCAGCAGCCTCGCCCCATAGCCGAGGCTGAAGAACCAGATGAACGAAGCGAGCGCCGCGCCGATGCCATAGGCCGCGCGGTTGACGCCCTCGAAGCGGGCCGAGAGCCCGCCCAATAGAACGACTGTATCGAGATAGACATGCGGATTGAGAAATGTCAGCGCGAGCACCGTCCCGACGGCTGCCTTGAGTGAGCTTCCGCCAGAACCCGCCGCGCGCAAGCCTTCCGGATGAAACGCACGCCGAAACGCGACCGACGCGTACCAGAAGAGAAACGCCGCTCCGCCCAGCGTCACGAAGGAAATCAGTTTCGGGGACTGCGCGATGAGCGTGCCGAGGCCGGCAACGCCAGCGGCGATCAGCAAGGCGTCCGACAGCGCGCAAATGAAGCTCAGGATGAAGACATGTTCGCGCAGCAGGCCCTGCCGCAGGATATAGGCGTTTTGCGCGCCGATCGCGATTATGAGCGACGCGCCAAGGAGAAAACCGGAAAGAGCGGCTGAAAGCATATCGTCTGTGTCCTGAAGTTGGCGCGTGAGGCCTAGAAAAGTTTCATCTGTGCGTCGGATTGCGGCGGCTTTGAACGCTGCGATTTCTTGCGTTCCTCCGGCGGTGCCTCTTCGACCCGCTCCTGGATTTCCGGTCCGGTGTTTTCGAACTTGTTGACCTTGTCGGAGACCGGTATCGCCTCGAAAAGGTCCTCGCGTGCCGGTTTCAGGAGGTCGGCGACATGGCGCGGCTCCTGCGACTTGCAATCGAGCCAGCGCGAGAAATCCTTCTGCTCAATCACGACGGGCATGCGGTCGTGGATGAAACGCAGGTTCTCGCTCGCCTCCGTGGTAAGCACCGCGCCGGTATCCATCTCCGACCCCTCGGCATTCGCCCAGGGCTCGTAAAGTCCGGCAAAGGCGACAACGCCGCCATCGCGCGGGCGCACCCAATAGGCCTGCGCCTTCCGGTCGCCGTTGCGGCGCCACTCATAGAAGCCCGAGGCCGGGATCAGCGCGCGGCGATGGCGCATCGCCGCCTTGAACGATGCCTTGTCGATCGCGGTCTCGGCGCGGGCGTTGATCATCAGCGGATAATTCGCCGTGTCCTTGACCCATCCCGGAATGAACCCCCATCGTACAAGGAGCGCACGCCGGTTGGGCCGGTTGCTGCCGGGCGGCGGCGTTTCCCCGCTGATGACCATGAGGATCGGTTGGGTCGGCGCGATATTGTAGCGGGGCGGGAAATCCTCAAGCTCCATAAGATCGAACCAGGCTTCGATCTCTTCCGGTGTTCCGAGGAGGGAAAAACGTCCGCACATTACAACGAGCCCTTAGTGACCGCGGCGATCTTCCCGATTTGCGGTCGTCCGTCAAGGCGACCTTGTCAAATGCGTTGATGCCGCTTACCCCTGAGATATGGATCAAATTTCCCTCTCCGCAACCGTCGATGGCGTTTCCGCGGTCTGTATCCGCGACAAGGCATTCCTGCTTGTCGAGCGCGGCCGCGAGCCCTCGAAAGGCTGGCTCGCCTTTCCCGGTGGAAGGCGTGAGGACGGCGAGACGCCGCAGGAAGCTGCAATCCGCGAGCTCTTCGAAGAGACCGGCATCATCGCGCACGAGGTCACTTATCTGACCACCTATACCTTCGATTATTCGACACCCGAGTTTCCGTCGCCCAAGGCATTCCGTCTCGCTGTGTTCTTCGCGCACGACGCAATGGGAGACGCCGTCGCCGCCGACGACGCCGCGGCCGTGCATTGGCTGCGCGCCGACGAAATGGGCGCATTTGACGTGACCGAAAGCGTACTCGAGGTCGTGCACTTCCTGGCGCGTTCCTTCGAAAGTTGAGGGTATCGCCGATCAACGCCTTGAAGGCGCCTTGCTTTCGGGCAACATGTCGCAAAGGGCGAACAGGCTTGGGGAATTTCGTGCGGCGAGCAGCATTGATCACAGCGTTTCTTGCGACACTCGCCAGCGCTGTCCCGGCATATGCCGTCGATCCGCTCTACGAGGCCAAGCTGCTGCGCCTCGCCGAGGTAATGGGATCGATCCATTCGCTGCGCAATCTGTGTGGCGAGAAGAGCAGCCAGTGGCGCGATCGCATGGATACGCTGCTTCTGGCGGAAAACCCCGACCCGGCAAGGCGGGCGCGTCTCATCGCCAGCTTCAACCGCGGCTACCGCACTTTCAACGAGACTTACTCCACCTGCACCAGCCAGGCGATTGCGGCGATTGACCGCTACCAGGCTGAAGGAATGAGGCTTTCATCCGAGATCGTATCGGGCTATGGAAATTAACTGTGCTTTAACTGTTGAAGCCAATGGGCCGCATTTTAAACAAAACATATGATAGAGTTTAGCGGTAGTTTAAGAATTGGCTTCGGCCAAGGACGGTATGACATGAACATGACATCGACGGACCTCGATAGGTTGGTTGCAGAAGAAAAAAAACTGGTTGCGATCGAATATCAGAATGAAGTCTGGGCAGATGGCACGCTCGAGGGTATCGAACCTGAAATTATGGCCGAGGCAGCATTCGCAACCGCGCTGATCGAACTGATCCGCGACAATGGCGAAGCCTCCGCTCTTGCGTTGCTTGAAGTGTTGCGTGAACGTATTTCCGCAGGTGAATTTTCAACGAATCGCGTTCTCCAGTAACGCCCGGGTGATCCAGCATGCTTGAGAAGCACTTTTCCGCGCCCGCGATTGCCCGCGCAATTGTCATCGTGGCCGCGTCATGTGCGTTCAGCCTTCCTGCTGCGGCCGCCAGCGGGAAACCGGTCCAGCTTGCCTTGAGCGAACTGAAGAAGGAAGAGCTTCCCAAGCCTGCAGAGCCTGCCAAGCCCGACGCAACGCAGAAGCCGGCAGGCGAGACGCCGCCAGCTGCGACCGACCAACCGGCGGCTCCGAGCGACGGCGATGCGGATTCGCCCGCCGCCAATGACGGCGCCGTCGTCCCCGACAGCAGCATCGCCATGCCGAACGCCAAGGAAGGCGCGGCGGCCGCGCAGGTCGAATACGATCTCAGCAAGCTGCCGTTTCCGGTGCGCAAGATGCACGAACTCATCCTGACGGCCGCCAAGTCCGGCAATATCGAGGCGCTGCGTCCTTTGATCGGCTCCGGCGACGACGTCACCATGCTCTCGCTCACCGAGATCGAGGGCGATCCCCTCGCCTATCTGAAGTCGTTGGCGGGCGATCCCGAAGGCATGGAGATTCTTGCAATCCTCGTCGATGTGCTTGAATCCGGTTACGTCCACCTCGATGCCGGCACGCCCGATGAGCTTTATGTGTGGCCCTACTTCTTCGCCTATCCGCTCGACAAGCTCGACGCCAAGCAGAAGGTCGAACTCTTTCAGATCGTCACCGCCGGCGATTATGACGAGATGAAGCAATTCGGGACTTACGTCTTCTACCGCCTTGGCATCACGCCGAAGGGGCGCTGGCGCTTCTTCGTCACCGGCGACTGAGCCGGCGCCAGGCGCTCCATTTTGAATCCCCATCGCCGATCTTTCGTGAGAACCCCACCATGTCCAGAACGCGCGTCGCAATTCTCTTTGGTGGCAGATCTTCCGAGCACGATGTCTCCGTCATGTCCGCGAGAAATGTCTTCGAGGCGATTGACCCGGATGTGTACGAAACAGTTCTCATTGCGGTGACCCGGCAGGGCGAGTGGCTGCTCATCGACGGCGGCTTTCCGCAATCCGTACCGGGCGATGGTACGAAAATGACCTTGCTTCCGGGTGGCCAGGGCCGCGCACTTGCTCTTCCCATATCCGGCCCGGCCTATGAGATTACGCCTATAGACGTGCTGCTGCCGGTTTTTCACGGACCCTTTGGCGAAGACGGCTCCGTGCAGGGCCTGGCGGAAGTCGCCAACATTCCCTACGTCGGAAGCGGCATCTTCGGATCCGCCGCCGCCATGGACAAGCATCAGGCGAAGTGCCTGCTGGCCCATGACGGCCTGCCCGTTGCGTCTGGCATCATGGTAAAGCGCGCCTCGGACATTGATCTCGACACCGTTGCGCGCACCCTTTCGTGGCCCGTCTTCGTCAAGCCGGCACGACAGGGTTCATCGGTCGGCGTCAGCAAGGCAAGGACAGCCGAGGAACTGCATATGGCGGTTGAATCGGCATTGCAGTTCGACGATCATGTCCTCATCGAAGAGTTCATTGAAGGCCGGGAGATCGAACTCGGCGTGCTCGAAGCGGCAGACGGCACCGTGATTGTTTCTGTGCCCGGTGAAATCGCTCCGTCCAACACGCACGACTTCTATACCTACGAAGCAAAATACCTCGATGCGGATGGAGCGGACCTTACCGTGCCTGCCCGCATCGGCCCCGACGAGACCCAGGCTCTACGGGATATGGCAGAACAAGCTTTTCACGCGCTTGGATGCGAGGGCATGGCGCGCATTGATTTCTTCCTGCGCGCCGATGGCAGCGCCGTGATCAACGAAGTCAATACGATACCGGGATTCACCAATATCAGCATGTATCCCAAGGTACTTGGCGCGACCGGAATACCCTATTCGGAACTGATCCACCGGTTGATCCAGCACGGATTGAAGCGCGCCGCACGCCGATCCTCGGGGGCTTGACCCGAGGACCCACCCGCGCCGCCGGGTGCAAAGTACAATGACCTGATCGCCGGCGACCCCCGTGGTTTCTGCCGGAGGGCGCGGCATCGCGCTGGATGCAGCCAACATCGAAAAGCTGTTCAGCGATACTGCCAAGGTGCGGCGGGTTTGTACCTATTCTCCGCAAATTTGCGGAGAATAGGCCCTGTAATCTCCGCGTCGCCCGCCACACACCCGCCCGGTGGTTTATTCTCGCTCGGAGTTCGCCGCTTCCCACTCTAAGACCTTCTTGCGCGCGAGTTCGGGCAATTTAGCCTTGGCTTGGGCAAGCAAGTCATAAACCTTTTGCTTGTCCCGCGGGCGCGGCATCCAGTCGTCAAGAATGGCGAAGTCTGCCAACCGGCCGAGCAGGCTTTCGGCAAGCACCATGTCGGCTATCGCTCGCGCATGGTTGGCGGCAAAAGCTGGCGTGCTCTCGTGTTGTATCCTCTGTTCATCGAGCAGTGCCGTACAGTCGTAAATGCCAGCGTTGCCGAGATAGGCGTTGGTGTTGGTTTCACATCCCTCGCTACGATGTCAAAGCACCCCGTGATGACGCGATCTCGGCAAAATATGTGAACGAAATGCCAGTCCCCTGTCCCGTCTTCGGAAATCAGGTTGAGCGCAGGCAGGCCGCTCAAATAGCGAGTGGTCGATGTTGCAGGTATAGTTGCACGCATTTCATTACTCCGTCGGCGCTTGGAACCTAGACAGCTCGGAGTTGGTCTGCAACGCCATCCGCACGCGTGCCGTCCCCACTCCTGCACGCTCATGCCTGATCGCGAGATAAGAGCCGATCCCGATTTCCCATTGATGGCACGCGAAAGCGCCGTGCGGGCGATGCCGAGGCGATCTCCGCCAAACAAACGCGGCCTGTCCCAAAATAATCTTTCAGCGATGTCACATTAGAAAATGCTGTCTCGTCTTGTTTTCAGGCAACGCAATGCCGCACAAGGAGATCTATGATGAAACCGAGACTGAACCCCTACAACCACGATGCAATCAAGCCCATGATCGAGATGGAGAAGGGCGCCGTTTCCAGCGGGCTCGAGATGAGCCTTATCGAACTCGTCAAGATGCGTGCCTCGCAGATCAATGGCTGTGCCTTCTGCCTCGACATGCACTCCAAGGATGCGCGCAAGCGCGGCGAGACCGAACAGCGCCTCTATCTGCTCGACGCCTGGCGCGAGTCGCCGCTTTACAGCGAGCGCGAACGCGCTGCCCTCGCCTGGACCGAAGCATTGACGCTGATTGCCAAGACGCACGCACCGGATAATGTCTATGAGGAATTGAAGACGCAGTTCAGCGAAGAGGAGATCGTCAAACTGAGCATGCTCATTGTTACCATCAACGGTTGGAACCGGCTCGCCATCGGATTCCGGTCGCTGCATCCGGTGTCGAAAGATAGTGCCGCAGCAGCCTGACGCCACGTCGAGTATATTCAATCGCCTCAGACCGCGATTGATCCGCATTGCCTACCGCATGCTCGGATCGGTCGCGGAGGCGGAGGATATTGTCCAGGAGGGTTTCATTCGCTGGCACCAGGCCGATCGCTCGGAGGTACGCAGCGAGGAAGCCTTCCTGGTTCGCATCGTCACGAGGCTCTGCCTCGACCACCTCAAATCCGCACGCGTTCGACGGGAGACCTATGTGGGAAGCTGGCTGCCTGAACCGATATTTGATCCCAGCGAAGATGAGACGGATGCCGATATCACGCTGACGCTGATGATGGCGCTGGAGCGGCTGTCGCCGCTGGAACGGGCGGCTTTCCTGCTGCACGATGTTTTCGGCCAGGATTTCAATGAGGTGGCGCAGGCGATAGGTCGCGATCCGGCAAGCTGCCGCCAGCTGGCGAGCCGGGCTCGCACCCATGTTCAGCAAGCAAAGCCGCGCTTTCCCGTTTCCGACGAACAAGGCAGGAATATTGCGCAGGCCTTCTACAATGCGTCGCGCAGCGGCGACATGCAGGCACTGCAGGCGCTTCTTGCCGATGACGTTGTCATGTATGCCGATGGCGGCGGCAACCGCACATCCACGATCAATCCAATCTATTCGCGGGCAAAGGTCGGACGCTTCTTCGACGGCATCGGGCGGACCGCCGGCTATCGGTTCTCGCCGCTATTGTATGAGGGCCTGGTCGACGGCCTTCCCGGCTTTGTGACCACCGAATTCGATGGCCTGCCGCAAACGACAGCGCTCGAAATCGAGGACGGCAAGATCAAGGCGATCTATATTGTCCGCAATCCGGAGAAACTGCGCCACCTGCAGTTTGCGCAGGCAATTCCAGGCGGGAGTGCTTGAAGGCTGGACGAGGCGGTGCGTATTTGCGCCTCCCTCGCCGTCATCCCCGGGTGCTCGTCCCGAGGACCCACCTGCGCAGTGGTACAGAATGGATCCTCGGGTCGGGCCCGAGGATGACGGAAAAGAGCGGAGCCTTAGCACACCAGGTGACAGAGGCCCGTGACAACGGAGGCGAGCGCCCTACGATGGAGAGGCGGACGCCAAGAATAATCATGAATGCGGATGCAGCGCCAGCGGGCCTTACCGAGGCAGCGCCTCACCGAAAAGCACAGGTTCGCCTGTGGATGGCGTGACGATCTCGCCCTCCCACATCACCTTTTGGCCGCGAACGATTGTTCCGACCGGCCAGCCGGTGACGATCTTGCCGTCATAGGGCGTCCAGCCCGCCTTGGAGCCGACGTTCGCATTGGTGATCGTCTCGCGCCGCTTCATGTCGACGATCGTCAGGTCCGCGTCATACCCGACGGCGATGCGGCCCTTGCGCGCCATGCCGAACAACCGGTTCGGACCGTGCGAGGTCAAGTCGACGAAGCGCTCGATCGACATGCGCCCCTCGTTCACATGGTCGAGCATGATAGGTACGAGTGTCTGAACGCCCGTCATGCCCGACGGGGACGCCGGATATGGCTTCGACTTTTCCTCAAGCGTGTGCGGCGCATGGTCGGAGCCGAGAACGTCCACGATACCCTGCGTGATGCCTGACCAGACGCCATCGCGGTGCCGGGTATCGCGGACCGGCGGATTCATCTGCAGCAGCGTGCCGAGCGTCGCATACTGGCTTGCCTCGAGCGTCAGATGGTGCGGCGTCGCCTCGCAGCTTGCCACATCCTTGTGATCCTTGAGGAATTCGATTTCCTCGGCCGTCGATATATGCAGGACATGGATGCGCGCCCGGGTTTCCCTGGCAATGCGCACCAAGCGTTCGGTGCATTTGAGCGCTGCGATTTCGTCACGCCAAACGGGATGGGATGCGGGATCGCCGGCAATGCGCAGGCCCTCGCGTTCCCTGAGCCGAAACTCGTCCTCCGAATGGAAGGCGGCGCGGCGGCGCGTGTTCCTGAGGATCGATCGGACGCCTTCGTCATCTTCGACCAAAAGGTCGCCGGTGGACGAGCCCATGAAAACCTTGATGCCTGCAGCGCCGGGAAGACGCTCCAGTTCGGCCACCTGATCGGCATTATCGCGCGTGCCCCCCACCCAGAAGGCGAAGTCGCAATGCATGCGATGGCGGCCGCGCCTGATCTTGTCTTCAAGCGTTTCGGCCGACGTCGTCAGGGGCTTGGTGTTCGGCATTTCGAAGACGGCGGTGACGCCGCCAAGCACAGCGGAGCGCGAACCGCTTTCCAGATCCTCCTTGTGCTCAAGGCCTGGTTCGCGGAAGTGCACCTGGCTGTCGACGACGCCGGGCAGGATGTGCAGCCCCGTCGCATCGACGAGCTCGCCCGCCGAGGCGTGGCCGAGATTACCGATCGCGGCGATACGGCCATTGCTGACGCCGATATCCCGCAGGCCGACCCCATCCTGATTGACGACAAAACCGCTGCGGTAAATCGTGTCGAACGTCTGCACCATTTGCTTTCCCATCCAGCCTTGCGAACCTGCCTAGAGCGAATTAGGTAACAGGGACGATAAAGGCAAGGACAATGCTATGCCATCGGCAAGTTTAAGTGGACGCGCGCTCCTAGACGTCAAGGGCGACGACGCCGAAGATTTTCTCCAGAACATTATCACGACCGATCTCGATACGCTCGGCAAAGGTGAATTGAAGCCGGGCGCCCTGCTGACGCCGCAGGGAAAAATCCTGTTCGAATTCCTTGTTTCGCGCAACGGGGCCGGGCTGCGCCTTGATCTCAATGATTCATCGATAGACGAGCTCGTGAAGCGCCTCACGCTCTACCGGCTTCGCGCCAAGGTTCAATTTGCCGTGGATAAAGAGGCGCTTGTCACGGTTTCCTGGAATGAAGATTCAAGTGCCTCGGAAACTGATTCAATACTGACCGACCGGCGGTTTCCCGAAAGCCTGAGCGTCAGGCGCCGTTACGGCGCACCCGCCGATGCAGGCTCGGGCATTGAAGCCTGGAATGCGCTTCGCATCGCGTACGGCGTTGCCGAAGCACCGGACGACTATACGCTGGGCGAGGCATTTCCCCACGACGTCAACTTCGACCAGACGGGAGGCGTTTCGTTCAAGAAGGGCTGTTTCGTCGGCCAGGAGGTCGTATCAAGGATGCAGCACCGCGGCACGGCGCGCCGGCGGATATTGGTCGCAGCGGGCGCCGCTGACCTGCCGGCGCAGGGAACGCCCTTAACTGCGGGCGGCCGCGACATCGGTACCCTCGGCACCGTCGTTGCGAAAGACGGCCTCGTCCTTGTCCGCATCGACCGGGTCAAGGATGCGATGGACAGCGGCATGCCCATTATGGCAGGAGATGTCGCGGTTCGCCTTGCCATTCCCCCCGAACACCGCTTTACATTTCCGGTGACGACGCAGGAAGCGTGATCGGGAATTGTTGATGCCGGCGAAGCCGCAGACGGACAAGCGAATGGAACTCAGGGCCTGGCAGCGCATGCTGTCCGGCCGCAGGCTCGACCTGCTCGATCCATCGCCGCTCGACATCGAGATCGTCGACATCGCACAAGGGCTCGCCCGTGTCGCGCGCTGGAACGGGCAGACCGTGGGCGACCACGCCTTTTCCGTTGCGCAACATTCGCTGCTCGTCGAAGAGATATTCGGCAGGATCGTCCCCGAGGCAACAACCGAACAGCGGCTGATCGCGCTGCTGCACGATGCGCCCGAATATGTGATCGGCGACATGATTTCGCCGTTCAAGGCGGTGGTCGGCGGCGATTACAAAAGCGTGGAACTGCGCCTGCAGCACGCCATTCATGTCCGCTTCGCGCTTGCTCCTGTCATCCACCAGAACCTGCGCCTGCTGATCAAGCGCGCCGATGCGGTGGCCGCCTATTTCGAAGCGACCCGACTTGCCGGATTCGCCGAAAAGGAAGCCGTGCAATTCTTCGGCCGCCCGCGCGGTATCAGCCCGCATGGCATCGACGTGACCGCGCTGCCGACACAGGATGTTCAAGACGCTTTTTTACAACGTTTTGCCGAACTTGACGGGCGACGTTCACAAGACCAAGGGTAGCTCCATGCCGCACATCGTCGTTTCTCCCCTATCCCGCATCGCCGAATCCGCAATCCGCTTCGGCGCTCGCGACATGATCACGCTCATCAACACCGGCACGCCGGTGATACGGCCCGCCGAAATCGCCGAGGCACGCCACCTTTTCCTGGGCTTCAACGACATCATCGAGCCAGCCGAAGGTATGACCTTGCCGGCGGTCGACCATATCCACCAGCTTCTGATCTTCGGCCGGCGCTGGGACCGGCAGGCGCCGCTGCTCATCCATTGCTATGCCGGCATATCGCGCTCGACCGCGGCCGCCTATATCACGGCGCTCGCCCTCAATCCGGAACTCGACGAAGTGGACGTCGCGCAGACGTTGCGCCGCAACGCGCCATCGGCCACGCCCAACAGCCGTCTCGTAGCCCTTGCCGACGACATGCTCGGGCGAAGGGGCCGCATGGTCGATGCAGTCAAGGCGATCGGGCGAGGCGAAGAGGCGTTCGAGGGTACGCCGTTCATCCTGCCCCTGAGCATTCCCGTATGACGGGTACACCCAACGCGGTCGAGATCAATTTGAGCGCAGCCATCGCGGCTGTGGCCAACAACGACCCGTTGATCCTAACCACAGCTTCCAGTGACGACATCGAACGCGACGAGCTGCCATTCGGTCCGTTCAATCCGCTGGAGCACCGCACCTTTGAGGCGGGCCTGCGCGAATGGGTCGCCGAGCAGACCCCCTTGCGGCTTGGTTATGTCGAACAACTCTATACGTTCGGTGATCGTGGGCGGCACAAGACTGCGGAAGATCGCGATCTTCACATCGTCTCGGTAGGTTACCTTGCCCTCACCCGCATTACCGACGACAACAAGGAGTCCCTGCGCAAATCAGGCGCGCGCTGGCGCAGCTGGTATTCGTTTCTTCCCTGGGAGGATTGGCGCGGCGGCAAGCCCGCATTGATCGACGAGACGGTTCGTCCTGCCCTGCGCAGCTGGGCGGAAAGGGGCGGTGTTCCTGCGCGTCTCAGCCGCTTGCGGCTCGCGTTCGGGGAGGATGGCATAGCGTGGGACGAGGAGCGCGTGCTCGAGCGGTACGAATTGCTATATGAGGCCGGCCTTATCGAGGAAGCCGTGCGCGACGGGAGGACCGACGGTACGGCTCTGTCGCGCCAGCTCGGCGTGTCGATGAGCTTCGATCATAGGCGCATCCTTGCAACCGCGATCGCGCGGCTGCGCGCCAAGCTGAAATACCGGCCGGTCGTCTTTGAGCTCATGCCGTCCACCTTCACGTTGACCGCCCTGCAAGAGACGGTGGAGGCGATTTCCGGCCGCCATCTGCACAAGCAGAACTTTCGCCGCCTGGTAGAGACCACGGAACTGGTGGAGCCCACAGGCGCCGAGCAATCGCAACCGCGCGGACGGCCCGCAGCTCTCTATCGTTTCCGGCATAATGTGCTCGAAGAGCGCAGCGTCGCGGGCCTCAGGGTCGGCGGACGGACCTAGGGAGGAACCCATGAGCACGAAACCTGTATCGATTAATGCCGACGGCATTTCCGAGCCCTTTGCGGCAGAAGATGTTCCGTGGGAGGAATGGTCGGAAGGCAGCCGCTACGGAACGCGCTTCCGCTACCTTTCCGGTCACGGCGGCGCAACCCATGTAGGCGTGGCGCTCGAAGAGCTGGCGCCCGGGATGGAGTCGAGCCTCAACCATTACCATATGCTCGAAGAGGAGCAGGCGTTCGTGCTTGCGGGCGAGATGACACTGCGGCTTGGCGACAAGACCTATCGCATGAAGAGCGGCGACCATATCTGCTTTCCAGCCGGCCAGAAGGCAGGACATTCCTTCTTCAACCACAGCGATGCGCCCTGCCGCTTCATCATCATCGGCGAGAAGAACCCGAACGACGTGATCTTTTACCCAGAGACGGGACGCGTCGGCGTGCGCCTCATGGGTGAAGGCTACGACCGCTCGGCCAAAATGGACTATTGGCAAGGCGCCGATACGCAGGGAAAGCCACAGAAATAGATTGGATTTCCGACTATCGTCGAATTGACTGGCCTTGTGGAATGTAAGCAGATCGCTTACATGATCAGGACGTTCAAGAGTAAGGCGGCGCTGGCGACCCTGTGGCGAACAGGCAAGTCAACGATAGAACCCCGGATGCACAAGCGCATTCTTGTGCGGCTCGATACTCTGGATAAAGCAGCGATGGCAGAGGAACTGAATTTACCAGGCTACAACTTCCACGCATTGCGCGGGTTCAATCCCAAGCGCTACACCATTCATGTGAATGGACCGTGGTGCATCACCTTTGAATTTAAGGATGGCGATGCGCAAGCCGTCGATTTCGAGCAGTATCACTAGGAAAGACGATGCATAAAGCCATCCGCGACCCCAACAGATGTCCGTCCCATCCGGGTGCCGCACTGAATGATATCATTCCTGCGACCGGCAAGAACAAGACAGAGATCGCAAAGCTTCTTGGGATTTCGCGGCAGCACCTCTATGACATTATCGGTGAGCGTAAGCCAGTTTCCCCCGAGGTCGCCGCACGACTTGGCAAAGGCTTCGGCAATGGCGCGGAGATTTGGCTGCGCATGCAGGCAAGCTACGATGCCTGGCACGCTGAGCGCGAAGTCGACGTCAGCAACATTCCGATCATCCGCGCCGCTTAGCTACTTCAACGGGTACACATTCTCATCGCCGGGGAATGTCCGCGAGCGGACATCGTCCGCATAGGATTTGACTGCCGCGTCGATGGCATTTCCGACTGCGCCATAGACCTTCACGAAACGTGGCGGCTTCGGATTATATCCGAGCATGTCCTCAAGAACGAGGATCTGGCCGTCGCACTCCCGTGACCCCCCGATGCCGATAGTGGGAATGCTGCTTTCGCGCGAAATTTCCGCCGCGAGCGGTTCAACGATCCCTTCAAGCACAACCGCGAACGCTCCCGCCGAGGCGACGGCTTGTGCATCCGCCTTGATGAGGGGCCACAACGCCGTGTCCCGGCCTTGCGTCTTGAAGCCGCCAAGCGTGTTGATCGATTGCGGGGTCAGGCCGACATGCGCCATGACCGGGATGCCGCGCTCGGTAAGAAAACGGATCGTATCGGCCATGCGCACGCCGCCCTCGAGCTTGACCGCGCCGCAGCCGGTCTCCGCCGTGATCCGCGCGGCATTGCGAAATGCGACCGCCGGACTCTCCTCGTAGGAGCCGAATGGCATGTCGACAACGACGAGCCCGCGCTTCGACCCGCGCACCACTGCGCGGCCATGGGCAATCATCAGATCGAGCGGAACGCCAAGCGTTGAATCCATGGCATAGAGCACCATGCCGAGACTATCGCCGACGAGGAGAATGTCGGCATGATTATCGACGATCCGCGCGGTGTTGGCGTGATAGGCTGTCAGCGCGACAATGGGCTCGCCGCCCTTGCGGCCGAGGATTTCCGGAGCGGTGATCCGGCGCGTTAAGATTTCCTGGCTCATAAGGGTCTCCTCCCCTGCTACGTCAGCCGATGACACGCTGGTCGATCAGGCGGACCTTGCCGAAGCGCACGATGAGCAGAATGACCACCGGCTGCCGGAACTTGCCTGAAACGGGATCGAGCGTCTTGGCGTCGCGGATATCGACGGACTCGATCGTACCGCGTTTTTCCGCTTCAAGTATGCCGCGCACCGCATTGCGGATGGCGGGAACCGAGCGCTGGCCCTGCGCAACCATTTCCTCCGCCTTGGCCAGCGACCTTGACAGAATGACCGCGGCCTTGCGATCCGTTGCCGTAAGCATGGCATTGCGCGACGAGCAAGCCAATCCATCCGCTTCGCGGACCGTCGGGACACCTATAATATCGATCGGCATGTTCAGATCATCCACCATGCGGCGAATGATCGTTAGCTGCTGATAGTCCTTCTCGCCGAAGAACGCCTGGTCCGGCTGGACGATATTGAAGAGCTTGGTGACGACGGTGGTCACGCCGCGGAAATGGCCGGGGCGGATCTTGCCGATGAGGATGCGTGAAAGCACCAGATTGTCGACGATCGTGTGCGCGCCAGGCCGATATATTTCCGCGACTTCCGGCGTAAAGACATAATCGACGCCTTCGGCCTTCAGCTTGGCAAGGTCGCCGTCCATATCGCGCGGATAGGTCGACAGGTCTTCGTTGGGGCCGAATTGCGTCGGGTTGACGAATATGGAAACGACCGTGACGTCGGTCGCACTCTTGGCACGTCGGACCAATTCCATATGACCGATATGCAGATAGCCCATGGTCGGGACGAGGCCGATCGCCTTGCCCTTCTGGCGTTCAGCCCTGAGCGTCGCGCGCAGCTCCGCAACCGTAGCGATGACTTTCATGCGATTTCAATGTCCAGTCCGATATCGAGCGTTGGCGCAGCCATAGTGATTTTTGATGTCGAAATATAGTCCACGCCTGTTTGCGCAACAGCTTTAATCGTATCGAAGCTTATCCCGCCGGACGCTTCGAGGACCGCGCGGCCCGAATTGATTCCAACCGCCTTTTCAAGGAGTTCCGGGCCCATATTATCAAGCAGAATCACATCGGCCCCGGCTGCCAGCGCCTCTTCGAATTGCTCCAGACCATCGACTTCGACCTCGATTTTGACAAGGTGACCGGCATAGGCGCGGGCGGCCTCGATCGCCCTCGTCACCCCGCCTGCCACGGCGACATGATTGTCCTTGATGAGAATTGCATCATCCAGCCCGAACCGGTGATTGGCGCCGCCGCCGCACTTCACGGCATATTTGGCAAAGGCGCGCATGCCGGGTATGGTTTTGCGGGTATCGCAGACGCGAGCGCCGGTATCCTTGATAAGATCGACGAATTTGGCGGTATAGGTCGCGATTCCGCTGAGGTGCATCAGGTAGTTGAGGGCGACGCGCTCGGACGAAAGAACGGCCCGCGCATTGCCCGAGACCCGCGCAATATCCTGGCCGGGCGAAATGGTCTCGCCATCTTTGGCGAACGCCTCGAACTCGAGCCTCGGATCTATCAGCGCAAACGCCGTCCGTGCGAAGCCCATGCCGCACAGGGTGCCAGCCTCGCGGCTTGAGAGAACGGCGGTCGCCGTGGCTTCCTCGGAAAGCGTGGCGTTGGTCGTTATATCACCGGCACGCCCGAGGTCCTCGCGCAAGGCGCCGCGTACGGCCTCCTCGATCATGAGCTGAGGAAGCGATGGCGGAAACGCAGAACCAGCGGGCCGGTGTGCCATCACGCGACCTCACGTATGTCTTCGACCGAGCCGTCGGCATCTGCCAAAGTCAGGAAGGTGCGATGCTGCCATTCCGGACGCGCTTCGGGAAAATCGGTGCGGAAGTGGCCGCCACGGCTCTCCTCGCGGCGCAAGGCACTGACCGCGACCAGTTTGGCCGTTGCAAGCACATTCCGGAATGCCGTGTCGCGATTGGCTGTCTCAAGTTCGAGGATTGTCTTCAGACCCTCCAGCATGTCCGTCCGGTTGCGAATGACGCCGAAGCTCGCACTCATCGTGTTGCGCAAACGCGTCATTGCCGGCGTATCCGCCTCCGCGGTGAGGTCGTCCCGATCGACCGAACCCTTCGACCAGTCGCCGGCGAAAGCCTCGCCATCATTGCCGATTCTCGCAGCAATTCTTGCTGAAAATACAACAGCTTCGAGCAAGGAGTTGGATGCAAGGCGGTTTGCCCCATGGGCGCCGGTGGAGGTGCACTCGCCGCAGGCCCACAGGCCATCGATCGAGGTGCGGCCATCAGCATCAGTCAGGATGCCGCCCATGAAGTAATGCGCGGCGGGCACAACCGGGATCGGCTGGACGACCGGGTCGATCCCGGCATCGCGGCAATATTTGTAGACCGTTGGAAACTCTTCGGCAAATGAGGCGCCGACAGCCTCGGTGCAATCGAGCCAGGCACCCCGCCCGCTCATAACTTCGGCATAGATGCCGCGCGCGACCACGTCGCGCGGCGCAAGCTCGGCATCGGCATCGATCTTCAGCATGAAGCGTTCGCCGGCGTCGTTGATCAATGTCGCACCATGGCCACGGAGAGCTTCCGTTGCGAGCGGCGCCGGGTCCTTGTCGACGTTGATCGCCGTCGGGTGAAACTGAACGAATTCCATATCCGCCATCATCGCGCCGGCGCGAGCGGCCATGCCTATGCCCTCGCCCCGTGCCTCGGGCGGATTGGTCGTGACCGCATAAAGATGACCGATGCCGCCGGTCGCAATGACCACGTTGGAAGAGGCGAGCCGCACCCGGGGTCCGCGACCGGCCTCGCTGCGGGCGATCACGCCTTCTACCGAACCTTGCGCGGTAACGATGTCCTCGACAACGTAACCTTCCATCACCCGGATCGAAGGTGTCGTTTCGACCGTCTTGACCAGCGCCTGCATGATGGCGCGGCCGGCCATGTCGCCGCGCACGCGCACGATGCGGCTTTCCGAATGGGCCGCCTCACGCGATACCTGGAGCCTGCCTTCGAGGTCGCGGTCGAAAGGAACGCCATAGCCAAGAAGATCGTGCACCCGCGCCGTGGCCTCGCTTGCCATCAGCCGGGCGATGGTCTCGTCAACGATGCCATCGCCTGCGGCGACAGTATCGGAAACATGCTTCTCAATGGTGTCACCTTCGGAGACAGCCGCGGCGATACCGGCCTGCGCCCACGCGGACGAGGCTCCGCGCCCGATAGGAGCGGCGGCGAGCACCGTCACAGGCCGCGGGGCAAGTTTCAGGGCGCAGAACAGCCCTGCAAGACCGCCACCGATGATAATTACGGGTTCCGTTTGATTGGACATCGGGCCAGCCTCCGATCAGTTCCTGAGGTTCACCATGCGCTCGACCGCAAGCCGCGCGCGCTCGGCAACAAGCGGATCCACGTGAATTTCGTCGCGCATATAGACGAGGCTTTCCAATATCTTAGGCAGCGTGATGCGCTTCATGTGCGGGCAAAGATTGCACGGTTTGATGAATTCCACGCCGGGAACCTCCGACTCGATGTTCGATGCCATGGAGCATTCGGTGACAAGCAGCACCTTGGCGGGGCGATTGTCCTTCACATAACCGATCATTCCGCTGGTCGAACCGGTAAAGTCGGCGACGGCAACGACCTCGGGCGGGCATTCCGGATGGGCGATGATCTGGATGTCCGGATCAGCGGCCTTATAGGCCAGCAATTCCTCGGCCGTGAAACGCTCATGCACCTCGCAGTGACCCTTCCAGGTCAAAATCTTCACCTTGGTCTGCGCGGCGACGTTCTGGGCGAGGAATTCATCGGGAATGCACAAGACCCGGTCGACACCGAAGCTCTCCACCACCTCAACCGCATTGGCCGAAGTGCAGCAGATATCGCTCTCGGCCTTCACTTCCGCCGAGGTGTTGACGTAGGTGACGATAGGAACGCCAGGATAGGTTTCGCGCAGCAGGCGCACGTCGGCGCCGGTAATCGATTCGGCAAGGGAGCAGCCGGCCTTCATATCCGGGATCAACACAGTCTTTTGCGGATTGAGCAGCTTCGAGGTCTCGGCCATGAAATGCACGCCGCATTGGACGATGATCTCCGCATCCACCTTGGTCGCTTCCTTGGCAAGCTGGAGCGAGTCGCCGACGATATCGGCAACGCAGTGGAATATTTCGGGCGTCTGATAGTTGTGGGCAAGGATGACGGCATTGCGCTGCTTCTTCAGCCGGTTGATTGCAGCCACATAGGGCGCATAGACCGGCCATTCGAGCCGGGGAATGTGGTGCGAGACGCGCTGGTAGAGGTGTTCAGTCTCGGCCGCGACCTCGGGCGTATACGACAGATCGGGCATATCGACGATGCCGAAGCGGTCCGCTGCGGTCCTCACCTTGGAACGCTCTGCCGAAATGCGGGCGGGGTTGGTCATATCCATTTCCTCCTGAACACGCTTCCCATTTATACTCAAATTGAGCATATTTATGGGCAAAAGAAAAACGGCAAGGCCGTGGGCAGTTACATAGGAGATTATTTTGCTGGCTTCAAGCGTTGTTCGAAAGAAAAGGCACTCTCTTTCCGTTGAAGCAATCATCAGCGATGGCGGTAGTTGTCGTTGTAGTAGCGATACTGCTGATCGCGTTTGAACGGGCTGTCCCCGCCGAGGCGCGGCGTGCAGTCGGTTAAAATCCTCGCGTTGAAATCCGTCGGACGATCGCAGAATACCAGCGGGCTGACATCACCCGAACTTGCACATCCGGCGAGAAAAAGCAGGCTTATCGACAAAAGCGCTACCGAAGGTTGCATATACCAAATCTCTCATTTTGCTTGATTTTACCGAGGCAGGAACGCCCAACCCATCAAACTCATTTAAGCAACAATCAACTCAATTCAATTGATTGCATGGAAGAAAACGCTAATGCTCAGCGCTCTCAAAGGAGCGCATAGCATGTCCCAAGCCCAAGCATCGACCGCCAAGCAGCCGGGCGTGCCCTGGCTCATCATCATTGCCGGCTGCCTGATCGCCCTCCTTACCTTCGGGCCGCGTTCAGCAATGGGCTTCTTCCAGTTGCCGCTTCTTTCCGAAAAAGGCTGGGACCGCACAACCTTCGGCATGGCGATGGCGCTGCAGAACCTGTTCTGGGGTGCCGGCCAACCGATCTTTGGTGCAATCGCCGACAAATTCGGCACATGGCGTGTCCTGCTTCTTTCGGCGCTTCTTTATTGCAGCGGTCTTCTCGTCATGGCCTGGGCGACGTCACCCGGCCTGCTTTATCTCGGCGGCGGTGTGCTGGTCGGGCTTGGCGTCGCGGCCGGTTCCTTCGGCATCATTCTTTCGGCCTTTGCGCGCAATGTCACGCCGGCCAACCGTACGCTGGTATTCGGCATCGGGACTGCGGCGGGTTCGGCAGGCATGTTTGTCTTCGCGCCGATCAGCCAGGGCCTGATCGAAAGTTTTGGCTGGTCTGACGCGCTCGTCTATCTCGGCCTTGCCATGCTGATCATCCCGGTCCTTGCCATTCCGCTGCGGGGCAATTTCTCGAGCGGCAGGGTCAGCGAAAGCCATTACAAGCAATCGATCGGCGAAGCGTTGCGCGAGGCATTCGGGCACAAGAGCTATATCCTCCTGACCACGGGCTTCTTTGTCTGCGGATTTCAGGTCGCGTTTATCACCGCCCATTTCCCGGCCTATATCGGCGATATCGGCATCGATGCGAAATACGCGGTTCTCGCCCTCGCCCTGATAGGTTTCTTCAACATCATCGGCTCGCTCGCATCCGGCATCATCAGCCAGCGCTATTCGAAGCCGAAGTTCCTTTCCTTCCTCTACCTCGGACGCTCGGCGCTCGTTACTGCCTTCCTGCTTCTGCCGCAGACCGGCACCTCAGTGATCATCTTCTCGATCCTGATGGGCCTGATGTGGCTTTCGACAGTGGCCCCGACGAATTCGCTCGTCGCCATCATGTTCGGAACAAAGCACCTTGGAATGCTCGGCGGCATCGTGTTCCTGTCGCACCAGATCGGCTCGTTCCTCGGCGTATGGCTCGGCGGTTACCTCTACGATCATTTCGGCAGCTATAATCCCGTCTGGTGGCTCGGCGTGGCACTCGGCATCTTTGCTGCCATCGTGCACTGGCCGATCGAGGAAACGGCCGCAGTTCGCCCGGCGCTGCAGCCGGCGGAATAACAAACCGCCACCGAATTTCCCCGGTGGCGGTATATTGTTTGTGTAATCTTTAGTCGCGCAGAGCGGCTTCGATCTTGTCGAGGGCATCGGCCTTGCCGATCCCGGTCAGGAACGCCAGCGTCGTGATGACCGGCTTGCCGAGGTCCTTCGGCAACTGGGTGGTCGATACGACGAGATCGACATCGTCGATCTGTCCGGCCACTTCCGTCGCCTTGCATTGGCGGGTGTTGATGCGGATGCCGCGATCCTTGAGCGCCTCTTCGACCGCGTGTGCGACGACGGTCGAGGTGGCAATGCCGGTTCCGCAGGCAAATAGCACTGTCTTCTGCTTGGCCATCTGTTCTTTTTCCTCCTTGAAATATCAAACCTAGCCGAGAAGTCCCAGCACGTCTTCCGCGGATTTTGCGGTGATGAGCGCAGCGATGACTTCCGGCGACTGGATTGTCCCGGCTATCTCCTGCAGCATTTCCACCTGCTTGTCCTTGTCGTTGAGCGCCATGACGAAAACGACGCTGACGGGAAGCTTCTCGTCGGGGTCCTCCATGTTCGAGAACAGCACCGGCTCGGCAAGCGTTGCAAGCGCCAGGCCGGGCTTGATGACATGGTGCGGATCGGTATGGGGCACTGCAACATTGTTCGCCCCGCCGAGCGGCAGCCCCGTCGGCAGCGCGGCTTCGCGCGCCACGACGGCATCTGCGTAACTCGGCTTCACATATCCGAGCCCTTCGAGGCGGGCCGCGAGAATGCGGATCACCTCTTCGTCGCTCGATGCCTTGACCCCGAGGACGATTGCCCCGGGATCAAGCGTGTTCAACAAGGCCTCAGCCATTCATTCACTCCACTTCGTTCAGGCGTTCTGGTCCACAACGTCGTCGGCACCAGCGGCGCGTTCCCACGCGGCCGTGTTGCGGCGATAGGCCCAGAATGCGGCGGCGATGATGGCCGCAAGCACGACGAGACCAATGACGCCGAGGTTCTGGATCAACGCGATGACGACATAGGGTATCCACAGGAAGCCGTCGACCACGCTGGTAATCTGCACCGCATTGGCCGGCATCTGGAAGCCCGACGATTGGGCCGCGGCCGTGAACAGCGGTGCAAGCGCGTTCGCGACATAGAAGCCGACCGCGAGCGTTATCGTGCCGACGATGACCATGCGGAACACATTGCCCTTCAGGAGAGGCGCCGTCATGGCAACGATGAACGGAATGACCGCAAGGTCGGCGAAGAGAATGACGCGGTTGCCGGGCAGGATCACCGACAGGATGATCGCGATCGGCACCAGGATAAGCGACGACGAGATTGCCGCCGGATGACCGATGAGGATCGCCGAGTCGAGGCCGACGAGAAGTTCGCGGTCGCCGGTGCGCTTGCGCACGAACTCCTGTGCGGCGTCGGAAACCGGCAGCAGGCCTTCCATCAGGATCTTGACCATGCGCGGCAGTAGCAGCATCACGGCGGCGAGCGTCATGCCTGTCTGCAGGATCTTCGTCAGCGCCGTGCCGAAATCGCCGGCATTGTAATAGGCGATGGCGCCGAGGACGAGACCGATGATGAGGCCGAGGATGACCGGCTCGCCGAACACGCCGAAACGGCGCTCGAAGGTCTCGGTATTGAGTTCGATGCGGTTGATGCCCGGAATGCGATCGATGATCCAGTTGATCACGATCGCGATCGGCAGAATCTGCGCCGAGGCGAGATGCGGCACCGAAATGCCCGGAATGCCGTAGAACTGCTGCACTGCCCGCGCCGACCAATCAGCAAAGAGCAGGCAAAGCGCAACCATGAGCGCGGCAACGACGAGGCCATAGGCGAGGCTGTCGGTCGCGGCAACGGCAAGCGAGCCGATGAAGGCAAAGTGCCAGAAATTCCACACGTCGACGTTGAGCGTACGGGTCAGGCGCGTCACCAGAAGAATGATGTTGATGACGATGGCGATCGGGATCACCCAAAGGCCGACGGAGGATCCGAAAGCGATCGCCGCGGCTGACGGCCAGCCGACATCGACGATATCGCGCTGAATGCCGGTATTGGTAACGATGGCCTTCGCGACATCGCCAATCGACGTCAGCATCAGGCCAAGAACGAGATTGATGCCGATGAAGGCGACGCCGATGGTGACAGCGGCGCGAAACGCCCTGCCCGGCTTCGCGCCGAGCACCAGCGCAATGATAAAGATTACGATCGGCAAGAGGACCGTCGGTCCCATTGCATCGACAGCGGCCTTGAGGCCCGCCAAGAAACTATCCATGTTTTCCTCCCCGGCAGTCGCGCGGACTGCGTTCACCCAACAGAACTTTTGTATTCTGCCCAATATCAATGTTTATCAATGGGAAATTTCGGCCGTCAACGTGCGACAAACGCTCAAGTCGCGACAGAAGCGAAAAACAAAGGGTTTTCAACAAAATTTATGGAAAGTGTGACTTACTTGCCGCGCATTTGCGGCACCCGGCAGAATCGGACTGCCTGTTTTGAACACGAGGCGCTATTTGCTGCGCACGAAACTCTCGAGCGGAAAAATCGCGCAAGTCTCCGTGCCGTGCGCGAGCAGCTTGCCGTTCTTGTCCTTGAGGAACGCCTCGGACGTTGCGAGCGTGCGGCCACGGTGAATGAGCCTCCCCTCGCACAGAACGAGGCCCATATCGGCGGTCAACGGCCGCACGAGGTTCACCTTGAATTCTGCCGTCGTATAGGCTTCGCCGGGTTTGAGAGTGGTCATGATGCAGCAGGCAAGAGCCGAGTCCATCAGCGTCGCAACCCAGCCGCCATGTATTCCGCCCAGCGGATTGCGATGCTCGGGCCGCGGCAGGCCCTTGAAGACGACGCGGTCCTGTTCGACTTCATGCAAGGTAAAGGACAGCGTCTGGGCCATGGGCGGCGCGGGATAGTCGCCGCGCAACATCGCCTGCAGGATGTCGAGGCCGCCTCGTGTGGCGAGGTCGGCGAGCGGAAGCAGGCCGACACCGCCTGGGAACTCGACCGGAGACACGTCGTCATAGCTCATGGAAGGATCGACCTTTCCTGCACCGGCGCCGTGGCCCCGGCTGCATTTGACAATGAACGCCCGAGCGCAGCGAGAAAACCGTCGCGGGCTTCCGGCGATCGCTGCGCCCGCGGCTCCCAGATATGGCGGTTGAAAAAGTAGCCGGTCAAGCGAAAGGCGCTCATGACTTCGTTCAGCGATGCGGCGCGCACCGTGGGGCTCGACATGAAGGGCGGCATTTCAAGAAGCTTTTCAGCCCATGGTGCGCCGGCATCGCGCGACACCGCCCGTCCCGATTTCGGCGAGACATAGGCAAGGTTCTCGTGGCCACCCGTAGCGGCGCAGGACTTCAAGTCGAGGCCGAAGCCAAGTTCTTCGAGCATTGTCAGTTCGAAGCGGAGGAGAAGCTCACCGGCGATCAGCGAATTGTCGCAATGCTCGACAATGACATTGAGAATTTCAAAGAGGTTCTGATGCGGATCCCGCTCGGGCAGAAGGCGCAAATGGGCAGCTGCAAGCTGGAGGCCGTAGAGCGCGACCGGCTGTTCGATCAGCCGCGCTGCCGCGAATGCCACCGGCTCGACCTGCATCATGCCGAGGTGCTCGTCCATGCGCGCGCGCCAGATCACGTCGACGCGGTTGCCTGCCTGAAGCATAGGCTGCATGCGCCGGGAACGGCCGCCGCGGACCAAGCCGAGGTGCCGCCCATGGTCACACGTCATCAGTTCGAGGATGGCGCTGGTTTCGCCATGCCGCCTCGTCCCGAGGATTATCCCTTCATCACGCCATTCCATCTGAAGATGGTCGCGCTATCAGTGCGGGAATTCAAGGCCCATTTCGCGGTAGCGCTCGGGGTCGTTCCCCCAATTGTCGCGTACCTTGACGAAGAGGAACAGATGAACCTTCTGCTCGAGGATCTCCATCAACTCCTTGCGCGCCGCCTGACCGATCGACTTGATCGCCTCGCCCTTGTGGCCGAGAACGATCTTCTTCTGGCTGTCGCGTTCGACATAGATCACCTGGCTGATACGGACGGAGCCGTCCGGCTTCTCCTCCCAGCTTTCGGTTTCGATGGTCGAGGAATAGGGAAGTTCGTTGTGAAGGCGCAGGTAGAGCTTTTCGCGGGTGATTTCAGCAGCGAGCATGCGCATCGGCATGTCGGAGATCTGATCTTCCGGATAATACCACGGCCCCTCGGGGAGATTGTCAGCGAGATATTGCACGAGGTCCTTGCAGCCATAGCCCTTCAGCGCCGAGATCATGAAGGTCTTGTCGAACTTTACCTTGTCATTGGCGGCCTGTGCGAGTTCGAGCAGCTTCGGCGGTTCGATCCTGTCGACCTTGTTGAGAACCAGGATGACCTTGCGCTTCTTTTCGTGGAGGCTGTCGAGGATCGCCTCGGCCTCTTCATTGATCCCAAGTTCTGCGTCGATGAGAACGAGGATCAAATCAGCGTCCTTGGCGCCGCCCCAGGCGGTCGTGACCATGGCGCGGTCGAGCCGCCGCTTCGGCTTGAAGATGCCGGGTGTATCAACGAGCACCATCTGAGTCGGCCCGTGAATGACGATGCCGCGCACAAGCGCCCGCGTCGTCTGCACCTTGTGGGTGACGATCGATACCTTGCTGCCGACCAGCTGATTAACCAGCGTCGATTTACCGGCATTCGGCGCGCCGATGAGCGCCACAAAGCCTGAACGCGTAGGTACGCCGGTTTCCTGTTGTTGTTCGGTCATTTCTCTTCTTCTTCCTGCGTCTTCTGACGGACACCTTCGCGATAGAGCAGTTCCACGGCAGCATTCTGCTCGGCGATACGTTTCGAGCGGCCGGTGCCCGTGGCGGACGCGAAGCCCTTAACGTCAACCTTCACCGTGAACAGGGGGTCGTGATCGGGCCCTGTCCGGTCAACGACGCTGTAAATCGGCTGCGCGCCATCCTGCTGATGCGCCCATTCCTGCAATTCGGTCTTCGGGTCGCGCTGGGCCGAATTGATTTCACGCGAGCGCGCGTTCCAGTAACGTTCGATGAAAGGTTGCGCCGCTTCAAGACCGCCGTCCAGATAAATTGTGGCAATCAGCGATTCGACGACGTCGGCGCGCAGGCTCTTCAAGCGCTTGTCGGCCAGCCCCTTCACGTCCGAGCCCGTACGAATGAACTCGTGAAGCCCGATCTCGTCGGCGACAGCCGCGCAGGTATCGGCATTGACGAGCGAGTTCAGGCGCAGCGAAAGCTCGCCCTCGCTCGCCGTCGGATAGGCGCGGAACAGAAGCTCGGCGATGACCAGCCCGAGCACGCGATCACCAAGGAATTCGAGACGCTCATAATCGGAACCGGCCGAGGGCCGAGCGCTCGCATGAGTCAGTGCACGCTCAAGCCGGCCGAGATCGCGAAAAGTGTGCCTCGTTTTTTCTTCCAGTCTGCGAACGGCGTCGGCGGACAGGTTCATCGGCTCATCAATTGGTTTTCACGGTGTTTGGCGCGCTGTTTACGCTGTGCAACAGGCGATCGAAGCGGAGTTCCGACGGCCAGCGCCAGATTTCAAGCGGGCTTGCCTTCCCGGCAATCGAGAAGAAAATGATATTGGCACGGCCGATGAAATTTTCGAGCGGCACGTAGCCAACATCGAAGCGGCTATCGCTTGAATTGTCGCGGTTGTCGCCCATCATGAAGTAGTGACCGGCCGGAACGACGAATTCGCGCGTGTCGTCACCGATGCCGTTCGGCGTCAGGTCGAGCGTGTCATAGGTGATGCCATTCGGCAGGGTCTCGCGGTAGACGTCGACCGGGCGATTGACCTCTGTGACGTCCGGATTGTCGATCTGGCCGACCTTCTCGCGCGGAACGGCAACATCATTGATATAGAGCACGCCCTGGCGCACCTGAATCCTGTCGCCCGGAAGGCCGATTACGCGCTTGATGAAATCGAGTGAGGTATCGTTCGGCTTGCGGAAGACCGCGATATCGCCACGCTTCGGCTCGCCGCTCCAGATGCGGCCGGAAAACAGGTCCGGAGCAAACGGAATCGAATATTTGGAATAGCCGTAGGAGAATTTTGAAACGAAGAGATAGTCGCCTTCAAGCAGCGTCGGGCGCATCGAGCCGGACGGAATGTTGAACGGTTGGAACAGCAACGTCCGGATGACAAGTGCGAGCAGCAACGCTTGCACGATGACGCTGATCGTCTCGCCAAGACCACCAGATTTCTTCACAACAGCTTTGTCACTCACGCTCGTCGTATCTCCGTAAACTCAATGTGACCCCTCTTAGCCGCTCGAAGCGCACGGGGCAATGCAGCCAATGGCTTTTGAATAAGGCTATTCTTCGATTTTCAACGCTTCAATAATCACGAATGCTTGTGCAAGCGGAAAGTCGTCGGTGATCGTGAGATGAACGCGCGCGGTGTGGCCTTTCGGAACGATCGCCTCGAGCCGTTTGGCGGCGCCATTGGTCAGATGCATCGTCGGCGCGCCGCTCGGCAGGTTGACAACGCCCATGTCGCGCCAGAATACGCCTTGTGCCAGGCCTGTACCGAGGGCCTTGGCGCAGGCTTCCTTCGCCGCAAACCGCTTCGCATAGGATGCGGCACGCTGTTTGCGTCGTTCGGATTTTGCCCGCTCGATCGGCGTGAAAACCCTGGATATAAAACGCTCCCCATGGCGCTCCAGCGTCTTTTCAACGCGGGTGATATCGATCAGATCGCTGCCGATGCCGATGATCATGTTGGCTCAGGAACCCGGTGATGGTGCCGATGGAGGTGCCTGCGCCGATGCTGAAAGCCGGCGACGGCCCAGCGCACGGGAAAATAGACGATCACGGCCGCAAGGAGCCCGAGCGGTACCGCGCCGATCAGCATTGGCTCGATCACCGGACCCCACAGTACCGAAATATCGAGATGCCTCAGCATGTGGCCGAGATGTTGTGGCATGGGCTCGCCTTGCAGCGAACCGGTCATGACGAACCGGCCTACCTCCAGCGTCGCCGCCCAGATAAAGGGCAGGACCAACGGATTTCCAAGCGTCGTTCCGATGACGGCCGCAGCAACATTACCGCCGATCAGCCAGGCAATGGCAAGCGCGACCGCAATGTGCACGCCGAGAATGGGGATGAAAGCGGCGAAGATGCCGCAAGCAAAGCCGGACGCGATCGCGTGCGGGGTCGCCCGAAGCCGAAGCACCCGCTTGCCGAAATAGCGCAGCGACCGCCCGACCGAACGACGCGGCCATAGCGCCAGGCGCAGCCGCTCGCGAAAATCAGGTTTGTTGCGCCTCTTGAAAAGCATTCTCGTTCAATATCCTCGATATGCCGCGCCGCCGGCAATAAGCCGCGTCGTCGCCTCTGCCAAATAAGGGATCAGATGTTGCGACTACCCGGTTTAACGGGCGGAATTGCGGCAAGTTCCGGCGGAAGTTTATCCGCGGGATAGGCAGGCACTTCATACTCGGCCAAAGCAACCAGCGGCACGCCGACATCGCTCTTGCCGGCGGAACGGTCGATAATGCAGGCGGCTGCCAATACCTCTGCACCTAGCTCCTTCAGGCACGTTACCGTCTCGCGGATCGAAAGCCCTGTTGTTACAATGTCCTCCACGATAACCACCCGCGCGCCTTTAGCTATGTCGAACCGGCGCAGCTTGAATATGCCGTTTTCGCGCTCGACCCAGATCGCCGGAACACCGAGATGGCGGGAGGTTTCGTAGGCCGGGATGATACCACCGATGGCCGGCCCGACCACATAGTCAATTTGGCCAAGCCCGGCCGCCCTGATCTTCTCGGCGAGGGCGCTACAGACGCGCTCGGTCTTGTCCGCATGCATGAAAACCCGCGCCTTCTGCAGGAAGATCGGACTGCGCAAGCCCGACGTCAAAATGAAATGACCTTCGAGTATCGCACCCGCATCACGGAATACATCCAGAACTTCGCTCGTGTTCATCTTTCCCTCAATCAATTCCTGCTAGCCATTGACGCGCTGCGCATCGCTGACACATTTGCTCTCTTTAAGTTTCGACAATATCCGGTTCAAATGCTTGAGGTTCCACACTTCGAGATCGACGATCATCTGGGTAAAGTCGGGCGCGGTGCGAACCATCGAGAGATTGTGAATATTGGTCTCGTTCTCGGCGATGATCTGCGCGATCTCGGCGAGTGAGCCGGGTGCGTTGATGGCCGATATACTGATACGGGCCGGAAAACGGTCGCGGCTGTTATCGTCGATGTCCCAACGAACGTCGATCCAGCGTTCCGGCTGATCGTCATAGGCCATCAGCGCCGAAGACTGGATCGGGTAGATGGTCATGCCAGCGCCAGGCTGCAGGATGCCGACGATCCGGTCGCCCGGCACCGCACCTTCCGGCGAGAAGTGCACCGGCATGTCGGGGCTTGCGCCGCGGATCGGCAATGCATTAGGACCGCCGGGCGTCATGCCCTCGGCTTCCGCGCCCTCCGGCATTTTGAAGATCATGCCGGACGTATTGCGGAAATTGACCCAGCCCTCCTCGCGTTCGGCAGCGGGCTTCGGCTTGGAGTCCTGATATTCGGGATAGACGGCCTTCATCACATCCGACGACGGCAGTTCGCCGCGGCCGACGGCGGCAAGCACATCGTCGAGCTCCTTGCGTGCGAGGCGTTGCAGCCCCTTCTTCAGTTCGTCGCGCGAATAGACCTTCCCTGCCCGCTCGAAGGCGCGCTCGAGGATCTGCGTGCCGAGGCCAGAATATTGCTTGCGAACGGCGATGCGCGTGGCGCGGCGGATGGCAGCCCGCGCCTTGCCGGTAACGACGATCGATTCCCAGGCGGCCGGCGGCGTCTGCGCCTTGGAGCGTATGATCTCCACTTCGTCGCCATTGTGGAGTTCGGTCATGAGCGGCATGATGCGACCGTTCACCTTTGCCCCGACGCAACTGTCACCGATATTGGTGTGGACCGCATAGGCAAAGTCGATGGGGGTCGCGCCGCGCGGCAAGGCAATCAGCCGGCCCTTCGGCGTGAAGCAGAAGACCTGATCCTGGAAAAGCTCGAGCTTGGTGTGTTCGAGAAATTCTTCGGGATTATCACCCTCGGCAAGCGCCTCGATGGTCTGGCGCAGCCAGGCATAGGCGTTTGTCTCGGTCGAAATCACATGCGGGTTCTGGGCGCTGCCGCGATCCTTGTAGATCGAGTGCGCCGCAACGCCATATTCGGCGATGTCGTTCATCTCGCGGGTGCGTATCTGCAGTTCGACACGCTGGCGCGACGGCCCGACGATGGTGGTATGGATCGAGCGGTAGTCGTTCTGCTTCGGGGTCGAGATGTAATCCTTGAAGCGGCCAGGCACCATCGACCAGGTGGTGTGGATAATGCCAAGCGCGTTGTAGCAATCGGCGACGGTATCGACGACGACGCGAAAGCCGAAGATATCCGACAGTTGCTCGAATGACAGGCCCTTGCTTTCCATCTTGCGAAACACAGACCACGCCTTCTTCTGGCGGCTTTTGACGCTGGCCTTGATGCCATGCTTGGCAAAGAGGTTGGAGAGGTCGGTCTCGATCTGCTTCAACGTCGCGCGGTTCTTCTCCATCAGTTCCGCGAGCCGGTTGGTGACGGCGTTGAAGGCCTCGGGATTGATGTAGCGGAAGGCGAGTTGCTCCAGTTCCTCGCGCATATCCTGCATGCCCATGCGACCGGCGAGCGGCGCATAGATATCCATCGTCTCCTCGGAAATCCGCAGGCGCTTGTCTTCCGGTACGTGATGCAGCGTGCGCATATTGTGCAGGCGATCGGCGAGCTTGACGAGGAGGACCCGCACGTCGTCGGAGATCGCAAGGAGAAGCTTGCGCAGGTTCTCCGCCTGCACCGCCTTTTTCGAGACGAGATCGAGTTTCTTGAGCTTGGTCAGTCCTTCGACGAGCTTGCCTATATCCGGACCGAACAGCGTGTCGATCTCCTGGCGGGTCGCGGACGTATCTTCGATCGTGTCGTGCAGCAGGGCGATGGCGATTGTCGCCTCGTCGAGATGCATGTCGGTGAGAATTGCTGCGACTTCCAGGGGATGCGAAAAATAGGGATCGCCCGACGCGCGCTTCTGGTGGCCGTGCTTCTGCATGGCATAGACGTAGGCTTTGTTCAGAAGCGCTTCATTGACGTCAGGCTTGTAACGCTGGACACGCTCGACAAGCTCATACTGACGCATCATGGACGAAGACCTCACACACAGAATTGGCCGAACACGAAATTGTTATGGCGACTATATGGTATTGCACCACGGGAGCCGCAAAAATAATGCGCCGCAGAAAGCTGCGACGCATCAAAAGCCTTGCCGGCCGCTGCCGCGCCAGAGCGCGACATTTGACTTAGTAGTCGTCGCTCTTTTCCGGGGCCACAAGACCCTCGATTCCGGCCAGCAGTTCCTCTTCCGACATGGAGTCGAAGGAAACATTGTCTTCGGCTTCGCTGTCGGCATCGACATCGGCTGCCACATTGTCGCCGGCAGTCACCTGCGGTACGGCAACAGCTTCGGGCTCATCGACTTCGACGTGCTTCTGCAGGGAATGGATCAGATCTTCCTTAAGATCGCCCGGCGAAAGGGTCTCATCGGCGATTTCACGCAGGGCAACCACGGGATTCTTATCGTTGTCGCGATCGATCGTGATCGCTGCGCCCTGGGAAATCAGGCGCGCGCGGTGACTGGCGAGGAGAACGAGTTCGAACCGGTTCTCAACCTTGTCAACGCAATCTTCAACAGTGACACGGGCCATAAACTGCCCCTTTCATTTTTCTCTGAATTAGCGGATTGCTCCGCACATAACGCGGATGAACGCAAAAAACAAGCAAAAGCCACCGACGCATATTGACGCTTTCGCGCGATTTACGACTTCGCGCCGCGGGCCAATCACCGCATATCGGCGGAAACCTCGACAAAATATCAACGAACCTCTTGGCTTTTGCCTCGACCCGACGTACTAAATATCCTACTTTCGTATTAAGTTCAGATCGGGCTCTATTATAAGCAAGCTGATTTGAAGTTAAGCTTAGATTTTTGAAATGGAACGTTATTATGTTTGATCCACGAGAAAAGATCGTCTTGTTCATTGACGGTGCAAATCTCTACGCGGCTTCCAAGGTACTCGGCTTCGATATAGATTATCGCAAGCTGCTCGCTGCTTTCCACAAGCGCGGCTACCTGCTTCGTGCGTATTACTACACTGCACTGGTTGAGGATCAGGAGTATTCTTCGATCCGTCCGCTGATCGATTGGCTCGACTACAATGGATATAAGGTTGTAACCAAGCCGGCGAAGGAATTCACCGACTCTGCGGGCCGCCGCAAGATCAAGGGCAACATGGACATCGAACTTGCCGTCGATGCCATGCAACTGACGGACACGGTAGACCATTTCGTCATCTTCTCCGGCGATGGCGACTTCCGCTCGCTCGTTGAAGCGCTGCAGCGCAAGGGCCGCAAGGTCAGCGTCGTATCGACGCTGTCGACGCAGCCGCCGATGATCTCCGACGAACTGCGCCGCCAGGCCGATCACTTCATCGACCTCGTGTCGCTGCGTGCTGAAATCGGCCGCGAGCCTTCCGAACGGACACCACGCCGCGTCGAAGAAGAACAGGTCGATTATTGATCGCAGAATTGACGGGTCCGGAGCCTTCTCCGGACTGCCCTATTTGCACGCGTCTGCATGATTTCATCGCCGCTTGGCGGGACAAGGAACCGGGGTGGCACAACGCGCCCGTTCCGACGTTCCTGCCGGCCGCTGGTGCTCAATCCGTTCGTCTGCTCATCATCGGCCTGGCGCCCGGCCTGCGCGGCGCCAATCGTACGGGCCGGCCCTTCACGGGCGATTACGCCGGTGACCTTCTTTATGGAACGCTGAGCGAGTTCGGTTTTTCCCGCGGCACCTTTGCGGCGCGGCCGGACGATGGATTGCAGCTGATCGATACCGCCATCACCAATGCGGTGCGCTGTGTTCCGCCGGAGAACAAGCCCGTCGGCGGCGAGATCAGCAATTGCCGCCGCTTCCTGACTCCGACCATCGAACAATTTGCCGGTCTGCGCGCCATAGTGACGCTCGGAACCATTGCGCACCAATCGACAATTCGCGCGCTGAAGCAGCCGGTGTCCGCCCATCCATTCAGCCATGGCGGCAGAGCCAAGATTGGCAATGTCCAGATTTTTTCGAGCTATCACTGCTCGCGCTACAACACCAACACCGGCCGCCTGACCGAAGCCATGTTCAAGAGCGTGTTCGCCGAGGTGCGAAAACACCTCGACGCCATCACTGCCTAGCCTGATCGGGAATCACCCTTTCGGCAGATAGGGGATGCTCCCGGCAAGATCCGTATCGTCGATGATGCGGAAGCGGCTCTCGCTGCCTGACTGCCGCGCACTCGCATAGGGCGCGTATTCCGGATCGCTGGCGAAGGCCTCGGCCGCTTCGGTCGAAGGAAACTCGATGATCGCAATCAACGTCGTGTCGAGCGGCTTTCCCTCCAGCAACGTAATATTGCCGCTGCGCGACAGGTACTTGCCGCCGTGCTTGTGCGCTATGTCATGCACCGCCGCCGCGTATTTCGGTATCCATTTATCGTCCGTCACCTTCACGTCAGCAATCAGGTAAGCCGTCATCGTCCGTCTCCCTAGAGTCGGCTGTTAAGGTGCCCGCGGCAAGCTTAGCACAGTCGACTAGATCGCTGTAAATCCATTGTCGACGAAGAGATGCGTACCGGTGATGAAGGAGGATTCGTCGCTGGCAAGAAACAGCGCCGCGCGCGCAACTTCCTCCGGCTCGCCGATCCGGCCCTGCGCCGCCTGCATGGCCGCGTCCGATACATCGACGCCGCGCTTTTGCAATTCATCCACCTCGCGCAAGCCGTGCGGGGTGCGGATGAAGCCGGGGCAAACCGCATTGCAGCGGATGTTGCGGTCGCGAAACTCGACGGCGATCGCGCGCGCGAACATGTGGCACGCGCCCTTGGTCGTATCGTAGAGCACTTCCATCGGCGTTGCGGCAACCGCCGAGATCGACGAGGTGCAGACGATCGAGCCGCCGCCGGCCTCGAGCATGTGAGGGATTACCGCCCGCGTCATCAGATACATCGAGCGCACGTTGACCGCATGCAGCCAATCCCATTCCTCGAGCGTCGTTTCGAGGAACGGCTTGATGACGATTGTGCCGGCGTGATTGAACAATACGGTAACCGGGCCGAAGCGCTCGAACGTCGCTTCAACGGCCCTGTTCACTTCAGCCTCATCCGAGACATCGGCAACGAAATAGGCGGCCTCGCCGCCCGCCGCATTGATCTCGGCAACGGTTGCAGCGGCGGCCGCCTCGTTGCGATCGACGATGGCGACTTTTGCGCCCTCTGCGGCGAAGAGCTTCGACGCCGCTCCCCCCATTCCCGTGGCGCCGCCGGATACGATCGCCACCTTGTCCTGAAGCCTGCACGTCATGCCTGTCTCCCCATGAAATGATCCGACATGACGTTACGCGCGGCCCATCTCCCGAACAAGAGCAGGTCGTTTCGGGCATGCCGGGGCTTTGTCGATTTGGGCTATTTTCCTGTCGCGCGACCGCACCACATAGGTTAAAGAGTGGCCGAAAGCCGCCCCGTCGCCAAGGATGCTCCAGAACCCATGACAAATCCCGATACCCGCCCGATTACACCGGAACTCGTTGCCTCGCACGGGCTGAAGCCGGATGAATACCAGCGTATTCTCGATCTCATCGGACGCGAGCCGACATTTACGGAGCTCGGCATCTTTTCCGCCATGTGGAACGAGCACTGCTCGTACAAGTCTTCCAAGAAGTGGCTGCGCACCCTGCCGACCACCGGACCGCAGGTCATCCAGGGTCCTGGCGAAAACGCCGGCGTGGTCGATATCGGCGACGGCGAATGCGTGGTCTTCAAGATGGAGAGCCACAATCACCCCTCCTATATCGAGCCCTACCAGGGCGCTGCGACGGGCGTCGGCGGCATCCTGCGCGACGTGTTCACCATGGGCGCCCGGCCTATCGCGGCGATGAATGCGCTGCGCTTCGGCGACCCTGCCCATCCGAAGACCCGCCACCTCGTTTCCGGCGTCGTCGAGGGTGTCGGCGGCTACGGCAATTCGTTCGGCGTTCCGACGGTCGGCGGCGAGGTCAATTTCGACGCGCGCTATAATGGCAATATTCTCGTAAACGCTTTTGCGGCCGGCCTCGCCAAGACCGACGCGATTTTCTATTCGAAGGCAGAGGGCGTCGGCCTACCCGTCGTCTATCTCGGCGCCAAGACGGGCCGCGACGGCGTCGGCGGCGCGACCATGGCCTCGGCGGAATTCGATGAATCGATCGACGAAAAGCGCCCGACCGTTCAGGTGGGCGATCCGTTTACGGAAAAGTGCCTTCTCGAAGCATCGCTTGAACTGATGGCCTCCGGCGCCGTCATCGCCATCCAGGATATGGGCGCGGCCGGTCTGACCTGCTCGGCGGTTGAAATGGGCGCCAAGGGCGATCTCGGCATCGAGCTGAATCTCGACAGTGTTCCCGTGCGCGAAGAGCGCATGACGGCCTATGAGATGATGCTCTCCGAAAGCCAGGAGCGCATGCTCATGGTGCTGCGCCCGGAAAAGGAAGAGGAAGCCGAAGCGATCTTCCGTAAATGGGGCCTGGACTTTGCCATTGTCGGTTACACAACGGACGATCTGCGCTTCCGTGTGCTGCATGGCGGACATGAAGTCGCCAACCTTCCGATCAAGGACCTCGGCGACCAGGCGCCGGAATATGACCGCCCGTGGATGGAACCCGGCAAGCATGCACCGCTGCCCGCCGCCAATGTGCCGGAAGTCGCAGACTATGGCGCGGCGCTGCTGCAGTTGGTCGGCTCGCCCGATCTTTCGTCGCGGCGCTGGGTCTATGAGCAATATGATACGCTGATTCAGGGCAATTCCCTGCAGGTTCCCGGCGGCGATGCCGGCGTTGTCCGTGTCGACGGCAACAGAACCAAGGCGCTCGCTTTTTCTTCCGATGTAACGCCCCGCTATGTGGAGGCCGATCCTTTCGAGGGCGGCAAGCAGGCGGTGGCCGAATGCTGGCGCAATCTCACCGCTGTCGGTGCCGAACCCTTGGCGGCCACCGACAACCTCAATTTCGGCAATCCGGAGCGCCCGGAGATCATGGGCCAGTTGGTCAAGGCGATCGGCGGTATCGGCGAGGCCTGCCGGGCTCTCTCTTTCCCGATCGTTTCGGGCAATGTCTCGCTCTATAATGAAACCAACGGCCAAGGGATCCTGCCGACGCCGACCATTGCCGGTGTCGGCCTCATTCCAGATTGGACGAAAACCACCAAGGTCGGCGGCATGAAGGATGGCGACGTGCTGATCCTGCTCGGCGTCGACGGCACGCATCTCGGACAATCGATCTACCTGCGCGATCTGCACGGTCGCGCCGACGGTCCGGCGCCAGCAGTCGATCTCGGCGTCGAAAAGCGCAACGGCAATTTCGTCCGCTCGGCGATCCGCAACGGCCAGTTGACCGCTTGCCACGATCTGTCGGACGGCGGCCTCGCCATCGCATTGGCTGAAATGTGCATGGCCTCCGGCAAGGGTGCGACGGTCGAGATCGGCGAAGGCGCGCCGCATGCCTTGCTGTTCGGCGAAGATCAGTCCCGTTACGTCGTTGCCGTGGCGCCCGATGCGGCAAATATGATCAGCCTGAACGCCGAAGGTTCCGGTCTCCCGTTCCGCAAGCTTGGGACAGTGGGCGGCAACGCATTGACGATCGGCGGTCTGCTCTCCATATCTGTGTCAGACCTGACACAAGCACACGAATCGTGGTTCCCTGACTATATGAGCGGTTACGTGGACGATAAGAATCAGGCCGCTTGAGGAGAGAACAGCATGGCAATGGATGCACGCGACATCGAGAAAATGATTCGAGACGCCATTCCGGATGCAAAAGTGACAATCCGCGACCTCGCGGGTGACGGCGATCACTATGCTGCCGAGGTTGTCGCGGAAAGTTTTCGCGGGAAGTCGCGCGTGCAGCAGCACCAGATGGTTTACGACGCATTGAAGGGCAATATGGGGGGCGTACTGCACGCCCTCGCCCTGCAGACGAGCGCCCCGGACTAAGACTTTTCGTACACTGCCAGAATCGGTCCCACCGGATCGGTTCCTCCAAGCAACACATTCCGGTCGTTGGACAGTGCAGAAATCATCCCGTCGAAGAATAGAGCGTTGGGGCAGCCAAGCTCATCCCTGAAAAGGCGCGCAAAACGGCCGAGACTGACCGGTTCCGTTGAAATCGCCAGCACGATCGTATTCGAATCGCGGACGCCGACGCCATTGCGGATGTAGCGTGACGTGCCGTTGGGTTCGAAGCGCGGGTGCACCTCCCCGTTGATGACAAGCATGGGCCCCGACTGGGTGGCAATGCGAACAACAGGGGCTGCCTTCGCGTAGGCTTCGGTCGAAACAACGCCAGCCGTGCCGTCTTTTGCGACGAAGAACACGCCGTTCGGTTTCATGTAGAAGTTGCCTGGAGCCTCTCCAGTGTTGAGAGGCGCAATTGTTTTCCCCTCCTCGACGTAAAGGCCAACCGGCGTCATGTCGGGCTCGTACATGCCGGCATTCATCGAGAGAACGAGCCTTGCCGAGGCCGATTGTCCCGCTATGAATGATGTGAGTGAGCCATAGGGCTTGCCATCCGCACCATAAAGGCCAAGCCGGACGTCAAAGGAGCGCAGATCTACCTCGCACACGATGTTGCTGCTTCCCTCGAAGTCCACAGTGCGGCAAGTGGCCGGCAGGTCCTTGCGGTCGAAGGGAAGCGAAACCATGGAACCTCCTGACGCTCCGGGCGCCGGCCGCAATTGCTCAAGTTGGGCAAATAATCCCGCCGCGATTGCCGCAAGGAGCATGCCGGCAGCGATGATGATACGATATGACACCCTCACCAGCCTTGTTTTGACTAAATTGAAGCGCTATCTGTAAACAACGAAAACAATTGAACCATGAAATGACGATTCGTCACATCTTGGGGTGAAAGGTTGCCGAAATGAGCGGTATCAATGAATTCATCGACAGTGAGGTCAAGAGCAACGACGTCGTTCTCTTCATGAAGGGAACGCCCGGCTTTCCGCAATGTGGCTTTTCCGGCCAGGTCGTGCAGATTCTCGACTATATCGGCGTCGACTATAAGGGCGTGAACGTTCTTTCATCCAACGAACTGCGCCAGGGCATCAAGGACTATTCCAACTGGCCGACCATTCCGCAGCTTTACGTGAAGGGTGAATTTGTCGGCGGTTGCGACATCATCCGCGAAATGTTCCAGGCAGGCGAGTTGCAAAACCTCCTCAGCGAAAAGGGCGTCGCTACCAAGGCCGCCTGATTACGCAATAGTTCCAATCGGTTCCGGGATTGCCCGGTACCTTGTTTCGAAAGGCGTCGGCCGCTCCGACGCCTTTGTCTTTGTTGATATTTGCAGGTTTGATCATGGACAGTTCGACGACCACTTCCGCCGCCCGCCTGAGGGGAATGGGGAAAGCGGAATTCATCGCGATGATGGCGATGCTGATGGCGATCAATGCGCTTGCCATAGACATCATGCTTCCCGGCCTGCAGCAGATTGGCGCGAGCCTCGGCGTTGCCAGCGAAAATCATCGGCAATATGTCATCTCGGCCTATCTGATGGGTTTTGCCGTTTCGCAACTGTTCTACGGCCCGATCTCCGACCGCTTCGGCCGCCGCGTCCCGATGTTCGTCGGCCTCGTCGTCTATATCGGCTCGGCGCTCGCCTGCGTGTTCGTGCCGACTTTCACGTCGCTTCTATTGTTCCGTTTGCTGCAGGGCATTGGTTCGGCAGCAACGCGCGTCATTACCATTTCGATCGTGCGCGACGTCTATGGCGGCCGCAGCATGGCGGAGGTCATGTCGCTTATCATGATGGTGTTCATGATCGTCCCGGTCATCGCGCCGGGAACAGGCCAGACAGTCATGCTGTTCGGCAACTGGCACCTCATCTTCATCTTCATGGCTGCGATCGCGAGCGCGGTTCTGGTTTGGGTCTACCTGCGCCTGCCGGAAACGCTCGATCCGGCCGATGTTCGCCCCTTCACCCTCAAATCGGTGTTGCAAGGCTTCAGGATCGTGCTCACCAATCGCGTCGCGCTTTGCTACACGCTGGCGAATTCATTTATCTTCGGCGCGCTGTTCGGCTTCATCAATTCGGCCCAGCAGATCTACGTCGGCATCTATGATCTTGGTGTGTGGTTCCCGGTCGCGTTTTCAGCGGTCGCCGTGACCATGGCCGTGTCGTCCTTCCTGAATTCGCGCCTTGTCGGCCGGTTCGGCATGCGCCGCCTGTCCCATGGCGCTCTCCTCTCGTTCCTTGCCGTCAATGGATTCTGGCTGCTGTTGACGATCCTTGGACCAAATCCGACGCCGTTCCCGATTTACCTGCTGCTGTTCGCACTGGCGATGTTCCAGTTCGGCTGGATCGGCTCGAATTTCAACGCGCTGGCGATGGAACCGCTGGGGCACGTGGCGGGCACTGCCTCGTCGGTCCTCGGCTTCATGAGTACGGCCGGCGGCGGCATTGTCGGGGCAGTGATCGGCCAGGCCTTTAACGGCACGACGCTGCCGCTCGTCGCCGGCTTCTTCGTCCTGTCGCTGATCGGATTGGTGTTTGTGCTCATCGCCGAACGCGGACGGCTCTTCCAGCCGCACAACCGGCCGGTTTGAATCTGGCGCGCAGCACGTTCATGGGTCTAGGGATCAGTTGCCCCGGACTTCATTGCGGCACCGGTAAGGAACATGGGTCCTCGGGAAGAGCCCGAGGTCCACCTTCAACAGCTCAAGGGTATCAGCCGCGATCGCGCAGGAGCCGGGACTTCTCGCGGTTCCAGTCGCGCTGTTTTTCGGTCTCGCGCTTGTCGTGCAGTTTCTTGCCGCGCGCGACGGCGATCTCGAGCTTCGCCCGGCCACGGTCATTGAAATAGAGCTTCAGCGGAACGACCGTCATGCCCTCGCGGTCGACCGACTGCGCCAGCCGCGACATTTCCCGCTTGTTGATCAGTAGCTTGCGGTGACGGCGCGGTTCATGGTTGAAGCGGTTGGCCTCGAGATACTCCGGAATATAGCTGTTGATCAGCCAGAACTCGCCGTTCTCGAAGCTGGCATAGCTTTCGGCAATGTTTGACTGGTTACGGCGCAGCGACTTGACCTCCGTACCCGCAAGGACGAGGCCAGCCTCGAGCGTGTCGAGAATCTCGAAGTTGAAGCGCGCTTTACGGTTCTCGGCAATGATCTTGCGAGCCGTCGTGGGTTTTGACGCAGATTTCGGCTTGTTCATGCAGGCTATATAGTGCGTTTCAACTGATTTGTCAGTTGATCAAACCGGCATGTTGCATGGCCCTGTCGATCCGCTCGGCGGTTGCAGCCTCGACCGCCACGAGCGGCGAGCGCAATGCGTTCTTGATCTTGCCGAGCTTGGCGAGCGCATATTTCGGGCCGGACGGATTTGGCTCCAGGAACAGAGCCTTGTGCAGCGGCAGGAGCCGGTCCTGCAATTCGACAGCCTTGTCGTAATCTCCGGCAAGTGTCGCCGCCTGGAATTCGGCACAGAGGCGCGGCGCGACATTGGACGTAACCGAGATACAGCCGACGCCGCCATGCGCGTTGAAGCCGAGCGCGGTCGCATCCTCGCCGGAAAGCTGGATGAATTCCTTGCCGCAGGTCAGGCGTTGCTCGGAAACGCGCTCGATCTTGCCGGTCGCATCCTTCACACCCTTGATGTTCTTGAAGTCGTGTGCGAGCTGACCCATCGTCTCCGGCGTCATGTCGATGATCGAGCGGCCCGGAATGTTATAGATGATGATCGGCAGCGTTACAGCTTCGGCAATCGCCTTGTAATGTGCGTAAAGCCCGCGCTGGTTCGGCTTGTTGTAATAGGGCGTCACCACAAGAATGGCGTCTGCCCCCGCCTTCTGCGAAAACTCTGCGAGTTCAATGGCTTCGCGGGTGTTGTTGGAGCCGGCGCCGGCGATCACCGGCACCTTGCCCGCGGCTTCCTCGATGCAGACCTCGACCACGCGCTTATGTTCGCTGTGCGACAGCGTCGGCGATTCACCGGTCGTGCCAACCGGGACGAGGCCATTGGTGCCCTCGGCGATCTGCCAGGAAACGAAGCTGCGAAAGGCTTTCTCGTCGAACGAACCATCCTCGAGGAAGGGCGTTACGAGAGCGGTGATTGAGCCTTTCAGCATTGCGAAACTCCGGTATGGCAGTTGGTCGCCCCCGTCCACGCGGGGGCTAAAGGTGGCGCACCATAATCGCGCAGATCGTCTGGAGCAAGTTCATTTGCCTGATGAAACACATCAAGTTGATGCATATCTCCGCTAGCATGAGTTGCAATAGGTTTAATGCAACGGGCTCGGATAACCCTTTGTTAAGAGTGCTTTCATACGTCCGCCACTATTATCGTCTTCATTGTCTCCACGGATCCGGGGGACCCTCTGATCCGCTCCAAAAAAACTGGTAGTTGTATGCTGAGAACTTCTGTTTTGCGTCACGTTCTTCTCGCGTCCACGCTTGCGTTGGTGGCGACGGCTTCCCATGCCCAAGCACCCGTACCTTCGGCAGGCGTCCCGGTTCCCGGATTGAAGCCGTTCGCGTCGACGCAAACGCGCGTGAGCCCGTCAACGCAGGTACTGGCCCGGCCCGATCCGGTCACCACCGCCGGCATCACCCAACCATCGAAGCCCTCGGCGATTGCCGGCAGTCTCAAGAGCGGGCTTGACGCGCTCTCCGCCGGGGACGCCCAGCGGGCGCTCGGCATTCGCAACGGCCTGCCCGTTGACGCGCTCGACCGCCATATCCTCACCTGGGCGATCGGTCTTTCCAACGCTCCGGGAATACCGAGCTCGGAGATTGCGCATGCCGCGCAGGAACTGCCCGGCTGGCCCGGCATGGCGACCTTCCGCAACAATTCGGAGCGGGCGCTCTATAAGGAAAATCCCGCGCCTTCGATCGTCATCAACGCCTTTGGCAACACCGCGCCGCAGACGACAGAGGGCGTCGTTATCCTCGCCCGCGCCTATGTGGCGAGCGGCAATGCTCCGCGCTCGCGGCAAATCCTCGGCGCTTTCTGGCGGACCAAGAAGCTCGAGGACACGCAGGAGACAATGATCCTCAAAGAGTTTTCGCAGGTCATTTCCCGCGACGACCATCTGACGCGCATGTTGACGATGCTTTATGAGGGCAAGGTGAAGTCGGCCGGGCGTGTCGCCAAGCTGGCCAACGCAGAATCGTTGTTCCAGGCATTCGCAGCCGTCCTGCAAAAATCACCCGATGCGGGCCAGAAGCTTGCCGCCGTGCATGGCGCGTGGGCGTCAAATGCGGCCTATATCTTCGCCAAGGCGCAATATTTGCGCCGCCAGGAAAAATTTCGGGAGGCAGCCGATGTAATGGCGACCGCACCGCGCGATGCCGCAGCGCTGGTAGACCCCGATGCCTGGTGGACGGAACGGCGCGTTCTTTCACGCGAACTTCTCGATCAGGGCGACGTCAAGCGTGCCTATCGCGTGGCGGCAATGCACAGCGCCGAAACACCTTCGATTGCCGCCGAAGCGGAGTTCCACGCCGGCTGGTACGCATTGCGCGGCCTCAACGATCCCAACACGGCACAGCGCCATTTTACGCGCATTGCCGAGATTTCCTCGCGCCCGATGTCGGCATCGCGCGCCTATTACTGGCTGGGCCGTGCCGCGGAAGCGGGCGCGGCAGGCAGCGCGCGCGATTATTACGCACGCGCATCGCGCTACGGCACGACATTTTACGGGCAGCTTGCAGCAGCAAAGCTCGGGCAATCCGGGCTGCAACTCCCCTATCCCAAGCCGTCCGATGCGGAACGTTCACGATTTGCCCAGCGCGAAGCCGTGCGAGCTATACAGAGGCTGGAGGACACCGGCTATGATTCCCGGGCGGCGATCCTTTATTCCAGCCTCGCACAGGAGTTAGACAGCCCCGGCGAATTGGCACTCCTCGCCGTGATGGCCGAACGCAAGGGCAACCATTACGTGGCGCTGCGCGTCGGCAAGACCGCGGCGCAACGCGGCATCGACGTCGGTGCACTGTCGCATCCGGTCGGCGCCATCCCCGGCAATGCCAATATTTCGGGCTCCGGTGCCGCCCTCGCCTATGCAATCGCCCGCCAGGAAAGCGAGTTCAATCCGACTGCCGTATCGAGCGCCGGGGCACGCGGCCTCCTGCAATTGCTGCCGGGCACCGCAAAGGGCGTCGCCCAGCGCGCCGGCATGACCTATTCCAAGGACCGTTTGACCGGGGATGCTGCCTATAATGCAACGCTCGGCGCGAAATTCCTTGGCGAGCAGATCGCAAAGTTCGATGGTTCGTACGTGCTTACGTTTGCCGGCTACAATGCCGGGCCGAGCCGCGCCAGCGAGTGGGTGGCGCGGTATGGCGATCCGCGTGGCAAGCCGGTGGATGAAGTCGTCGACTGGATCGAGCGCATTCCCTATACCGAGACTCGCAACTACGTGCAGCGGGTCATGGAGAACTATGAAGTCTACAAGGCGCGGTTGACCGGCAAGGCGCAGATAGAGAGCGATCTCACGGCCGGACGGCGGGGTTGAATTTGGCCGAGGCCTATCGCGAGATCAACTACGATGCACCCGATGGACTGAAGCTCCATGGCCGGGTTTATGGATCGGAGCGCGCCGGGGCGGTGCCGCTCGTGTGTCTTGCCGGCCTCACCCGCAACAGCCGCGATTTTCATGAAGTCGCGGCACTTCTGTCGCAGCATCCCGACACGCCGCGCCAGGTCATAACATTCGACTATCGCGGCCGCGGACTGTCCGCATATGATCGCGATTGGTCCCACTACAATATAGGCGTCGAAGCCAATGACGTAATTGCAGGTCTTGGTTCGCTCGGCATCGACCGTGCAATCTTCCTCGGAACCTCGCGCGGGGGATTGATAACCCACGTCCTGGCATCGGTGGCGCCGACGTTGCTGGCCGGTGTCATTCTCAATGATATCGGGCCGGAAATTGCCCCTGAAGGCTTGCGTCAGATCACGCAATATCTGCGCAAGTCGCGCAATCCGCGCACCTGGCCGGAGGCGATCGAGCGCCAGCGCAATCTGCACGGACCGGCCTTTCCGGCGCTGACCGAAGCGGACTGGATGCGCTTCGCGCGCGCGATCTATCGCAGGCAGCGCGGAACCATTCGCCCGGACTACGATCTCAACCTCCTGAAAACCATGGCGAATATTGATTTCGAAAAGAAATTGCCCGACCTTTGGGAGCAGTTCGACCTCTTTGAAAAGCTGGCGCTCCTGGTCATTCGCGGCGAAAACAGCAGCCTGCTGACACCTGAAACAGTGCTGGAAATGTCGCGCCGGCATCCCGCAATGCAGGTCATCAATGTTGCGGGTCAAGGCCATGCGCCTTTGCTCGAAACCGGACGTTTGCCTGAACTGATCGCAGCCTTTGCCGCTGGAATCGATCTTCGCCAAACCGCCGCCCTTACCTGAAAAGTCTATGAGGGCTTGGTCGTTCCGGCCTTGCGCCGCGCTGTTGGTTTCGCCTTCGCCAGTTGATCTGCCGCAGGCATCTTTACCCTTGCCGCAGCCTGTCTGATCCACCCTTCCCTCTGCACGCGGCCGGGAAATCCTATTTCCTCGCCCACCCACGCAGCTTCCTCAATCGACCAGCCAGCAATCTGGTCGAAATGAAACAGCCCCAGATCGAAAAGCCGCGATTGTATGGCGGTGCCAATGCCGTCGATATCAGTGAGTTTGTCGGGTTTGCCGCGCCGTGCCGCCTTGAGCATGACGGGCCGGTGGCTGTCGTCCTGCCGCGGATTGGACCTGCGTTCGATAGCCGTCTTCGCAGCCACCCGCTTTGCGGCTGTCTTGCGCGCCGGCTTGCCGCTCGCGGGGACTTCCGCCGGCGGCACGGGTTCCGCTGGCGGTATCATTGCGGCAGCCTCCCGGGCCAACTGCCTCACATCGTCATTCGCGGGAAGAATGGGGCTTGCTGCCAGGCGCGCATCGGCAGCGCGCGTGGATACTTCAGAAACCGATTCGCGTTTCGGCGCCATCCGCTTGAAAAGATTGCCTAAAATCGCGCCGACGACGAAGGCTGCAGCGATGAGAAACAATGACTGGAGAAGAAATACAACCATTGTCTAACCCCTGGTTCGCATCATTGGCCCCGGTCGTATGTCGACCAACCGACATAGAAACCGACAAGAGCAGCTATCAAAAGGAAGAGCCAGAGCTGGCCGATCATGAACCACATGTTTCTAGCCTCCGCTGGTATTGACCGCGGCCTCGAGCTTGATCTCGCCCGGCTTGCCATTACCGGGAATTGGAGCGCGCAAGGCGGCGTTGATTGCATCGTAGTCGGCGGCGTTGGCCGCGGTGCCGCTGATACTATAGGTCTTGCCCGAGATTTCCACCTCTCCGTTGGTCAGTTGCGCCGCCTGGCTCAATGCGAAGTCGACAAGATCGAGAAAACCTTCCGGCGCGCCGCGCGCAACGGCCAATTCGTCGAGGATTTCGATGCCCGGCATAGCGTTTTCGGCAGACGCGAGAATTCGCGCGCGCGAATCGCCGAAGGGAACATTCCCTGAAAGCAATATGCCGTCGTCGGATTTGGTGATGACGAAGGAAAACGGTTCGGCCAGGGGCAAAAGCGTCGCCTGATTATCTATAGTTCTTACGCCGGGCGTGCTTGCGGCGATCCCAAGAGCGGCAGCAAGCGCCTCTTCGGATGGAGCGACACCCTTCAAGGTAAGATCGCGGCCGTCAATATCGGCGCTCGCCCAGGAATTATCGGCGCCCAGTGCAGCATTGGCCGCATCCGTGAGCTGCTGGTCGATGGGGTCAGTGAGGAACCAGCCGGCAAGAACCGTCAGAAGTGCGACGGTGATGACACCGGGCCAGAACCAGCTCCTGATGGTACGCATATTCCTAAGGCTTTCTCTCAGTCTCGGTGGGCTGGAGCTATGTCTTGCCCCATGTTCATGGCCATTTCAACACGACGACCGGCCCATGAACAAAGAAAACCCGGCAGCTCGCGCCGCCGGGTCTTTATCAACCAATCCAGTAAAGGATTAGAAGTTACGCTGGAAGCGGATGATACCGCCGAATGCGTCGTCGTTACCGTTGTCGAACTCAGCAACGTCCTTACGAACGCCGTCGAACTTGGTGTAGTTGATTTCCGGCGTGATCGTGAAGCCAGGAACCAGTTCGTAGGCTACGTTAAGAGCGAAAGCGTAGGTGCCTTCTTCTTCGTATGCGCCCTGGCCGTTAAGAGTTGCCTTGTCGGAGAGCTTAGCCGAGAAGCCTGCCCAAGCAGCCCAATCGCCTTCCCAGGTGCCGAACCAGTTCTGGTTGCCGCCGGTAACACTACCGTCAGTCGCATCGAACGTCGGTGCGCTGTAGTCAGACTGATAACCGCCCATTGCGAACAGCGAGATGGTGTCGGTGACTTTGAGGTCCAAACGCAGCTTTACAGCAACGTCTTCGACAACCGAGTCATAACCAACAACACCGGAGATGCCGCCCCAGCCCTGCTCCCACTTCGCACCAGCAAGAACGTGCGGCATGTAGTCGTCGATGACGTAGTCAAAGCCGAAGTTGCCGAAGTCGTTCTGGCCCTGTTCAGCAGCGATGATGGCCGAGAAGCCGTTGCCGCCTGCGAAGGTGTAGCTAACCTGGTTGGTCGTGCCCGACTGGTAGTTGATCACATCGTCGTTGATGATGTTGCCAGCATAACCGGTCCACGAACCGAAGATTTCGTCGGCGACACCGATGCGGAAACCACCGAGTTCGATGAATGCCTGCGGAAGCGAAGCACCGTTGTCACTGCCGTTGGTGAACTGGAAACGGGTCTGAGCGTAGGAACGCAGAGTGCCGAGTTCAGTTTCCGAACGTGCGTCGAAACGGACTTCAGCGCGGGTGCGCTTGTACCAGGTTTCGTTGTCGTTGGCGCCAACGTTCGAACCATTGTACGGATCGTCGCCACCAGCAGCGTCGTAACGCAGATAACCGCTGATCTTCAAGCAGGTCTCGGTCCCCGGAATGTAGAAGAAGCCTGCGCCGTAAGCGTCGCAAACGCGAACGTATTCGACGGGCTCTGGTTCGGCAACAACGACTGCATCAGCAGCACGCGCGCCGGTTACTGCGACGAGAGCCGCAGCGGAGCCGAGTAGAAGGCTCTTAATGTTCATTTCTGACCTCCAGTCAAAGTTAAAAATGGGTCTGGGCATTCCAATTTGGCTGAAGGACAACCTGTCCCCATCCCCTAAGTCCAAGAAGAAATGCGATGAACGCCCTTCCTCCCGACTGACCATACTCGCCAGCGCTGGCGTTTCAACCATGAAAGTCTCGCCGGAAGGGTTCCAAAGCGTCTATGCAAGATCGCTGTTGCACAAATGCCACGAAATCGCCGCGCACCCTCCAATATCTTTACCACTCCTTAATAGAGGTAACTGGTTTTTTAATGAAATCTTGCCCTTGAATGCCGGTATTGGGACGGCGCCTGGCTTAAGAATCGCCCATGAACCGGTGGTTTTCAGGCGTTCCTCGATTCGAATCGGCAATCGGCCCGCTCCTTCCGCAATGGTGATTTGACATGACATATCTCTACCTCGTTGTTGCCATAGTCTGTGAAGTAGTCGCCACATCCGCGCTGAAACAGGCGGATGGATTTACCCGGCTGTGGCCCTCGCTCGTGTGCGTCATCGGCTACAGCCTCGCCTTTTACCTGCTGTCGATTCCGATCAAGACGATTCCGGTCGGCATTGTTTATGCCATCTGGTCCGGCGCGGGCATCGTTCTCATCGCAGCTGTCGGTTGGTTCTGGTATCGCCAGGCCCTCGATATGCCTGCAATCATTGGTCTTTCCCTGATCATTGCCGGCGTTCTCATCGTCAATCTGTTTTCCAATACAGTCGGCCACTAACGACCTTTTTCCGCCGATCTCTAGCGAATCTTGACTGGAGGTCAGAAATGAACATCAAGAGCCTTCTTCTCGGCTCCGCTGCGGCTCTCGTCGCAGTAACCGGCGCACGTGCTGCCGATGCAATCGTCGTCGCCGAACCAGAGCCCGTCGAATACGTTCGCGTTTGCGACGCTTACGGCGCCGGCTTCTTCTACATTCCGGGAACCGAAACCTGCCTGAAGCTCGGCGGCTACGTGCGTTATGACGCGCGCGGCGGCGATGATGCCTACACCGGTGCGGAACGCGGTACCTGGGATAAGCGTACCCGCGCCGACTTGCGCTTCGATGCACGCAATGAAACTGAACTCGGCACGCTGAAGTCCTATGTTGAGCTTCGCTTCAACTTCAAGAACGGTTCGGATTCAGAAACTGTCGATCTGAACCAGGCCTACATCGAACTCGGCGGCTTCCGTGCTGGTGCCATCGACTCGCAATTCACTTCCTGGACCGGCTATCTCGGCGACATCATCTCGGACGACGTTGTTGCCGAAGGTAGCTATGTCACCAACCAGATCAGCTATACCTTTGCCGGCGGCAATGGCTTCTCGGCAACCGTTGGTCTCGAGCAGGGCAGCAAGGGCTATGTAATCGACGATTACATGCCGCACGTCGTTGCTGGTGCCAAGTTCGCACAGGGCTGGGGCGCGATTTCGGGCGTTGCCGGTTATGACTCCGTCTCCGAAGAATTCGCTGGCAAGGTTCGTCTCGACCTAACGCTCAGCGATACGGTCTCTGCCTGGGCGATGGGCGGCTACAAGTCGGACGGCGATGTCAACGATTTCTACGGCACCTAGGAAGGTGATTATGCGGTTTGGGGTGGTGTCTCCCTCAAGGCGTCCGACAAGGCCACAATCAATGGTCAGGTCGCCTATGAAGACGCCGGCGTTCTCGCCGCGGCACTTAACGTAAAGTATACGCTGGTTCCTGGCTTCTTCGTTCAGCCTGAAGTGAACTACACCCACTTTGACGACGATGCAGGTATCAACACCGATGACGCCGTGCAGGGCATCATCCGCTTCCAGCGCAATTTCTAATCGTTTGACCTGAATACTTCCGACGCCGGTTTTCCGGCGTCGGCTTTTTCCAATTGAACCAACAGTTTTAAGCAACAGCAATTTTCAGCGTTATTCATCGGCGCACAGCAATTTTCAGAGGAAGGATTTCAGATCGGTCGCGGACCGAGGAGACGTAGAAATGCTCGAACTGCAGCCCATCGGGTTGAGAACTGATAAAGCTCGTCGCTTTATCATACGGAAGTCTATTAGCCTAAATTGGCAGACGTTCCGGGATTGCGTTTTTCGGATTGGCGGATACAACTTGCCGCATATTTTTCCGATGCTTCTTCATTCTTTCAGAGCGCAATCATTATGCTAGTCGCCCCTTGGACACGCAGCAGGACGCCCGTTTTTCGGTCCAGTTCGAATATGATCTGCACTACTCCTCAAGCGCTCACCAGACGCGGCGACTGGTTCGGGATAACACGCTCGCGGAATTGACCGCGCAATATATCGGCATCCTCTGGGACGAAGGATCGCATAAGGTCAATGTTCGATCGTTTCTTGGCGAGATCGCCGAGATTGTGGGCGGCGACCGATTCAGCGTTTTCAGCCAGGAGATGCTCGATTTCGTAATTAGAACCTTGCGCGAACGCGGAAACAGCAATGCCACCATCAATCGCAAGATGGCGGCCTTGAGCAAATTGCTGCGGAAAGCGTGCAAGATGGGCGATATTTACAACCTGCCAGAGTTTCGCCGCCAGAAAGAGCGGCAAGGGCGGATTCGGTTCCTCGAATTTGAAGAAGAACAGCGCCTGTTTTCGGCAATTCGGGCCCGCTGTGAGGACAGTTACCGGCTCAGCGTGTTCCTGGTCGATACCGGATGTCGTCTCGGCGAGGCGATCGGCCTTTCATGGAACGATCTGCAGGATAGCCGCTCGACTTTCTGGCTGACAAAATCCGGGCGCAGCCGGACCGTTCCCCTCACCTCCCGGGCTCGCGAAGCGACACTGATCCAGCGCGGGCGACTGAGGGGTCCGTTTTCAATGCACACCCAGGTGCGGTTTCGCGCGATCTGGAATGAGGCAAAAGCCGAGGTCGGACTCGGTCGCGACGATCAGGTCGTCCCGCACATCTTACGCCATACCTGCGCTTCGCGGCTGGTTCGCGGCGGCATCGACATCCGGCGAGTGCAGATGTGGCTTGGACATCAGACCCTGCAGATGACCATGCGCTACGCCCACCTTGCCACCAATGATCTTGATTCCTGTGTTGCTGTGTTGGAGCACCATTGAGCCGCTGCTGTATTGGAGCACCATTGAGCGGAACAAGGCGCCGCTGACCGGTCTGAGCGAAACCGGGAGGGGGCGCCAGCAAACTTTCCTCAAGCCCGGATATTCCCCGTTTTCGAAGGGTACGCGGGCGCCGGAGCCCCTGTATGTCGCTGCTCTGGGACACTCCCCGCAAGCGGGAGGGCAAGGCGTCCTCGCAGTAACCCTGCGCTGTCGCTTAGCGTCGCTTCGCTGCCGGCCTTACACTTCGAGCGGCATGCGGAATGTGAAGCGCGTTTTCCTGTCATTCGAATCGACCTCAATGACGCCGCCATGCAGCTTGGCGATTTCGGACGCGATGTAGAGCCCGAGGCCAAGCCCCTGCTGGCCGGTCTTGGCGCCATGGCGGAAGAACGGCAGAAACAGCTGGTCGACTGATTCCGCAGGTATCGGGTCGCCGCGATTGGTAACCGACAGTTCAAATGCGTCATCGGTGGTTCGGGCATCCACGCGGATCGCCCCGTCTTCTGAACCGTGGGCCAAGGCATTGCCAAGAAGATTTGACAGAAGCTGCCCGACACGCAGAGGGTCGCTGCGGATCGGATCATCGAATTCGAAGTTGGTCTCGATGACGCGATCGGGACGGACCGACCCGAGTTCATCGACGACCTGCGTCAACGTGGGCTTCAGTTCGGCATTGCGCTTGATCTCGACCAGGACGCCGCTGCCGAGTCGCGCCCGCGCCAGGTCCATAACGTTATCGATGAGGCCAGACATGCGCACAACGCTACCGCGGATCAATTTGACGATGGCTTCCGCCTTTTCGTCGAGGGGAGTGCGCAAAAGCAGGCGCGTGCCCGAATCGATCGACGCCACGGGATTGCGCAGGTCGTGACCGAGCACGGCGACAAATTGTTCGCGAAATTCGGAGATCGTCCGCTCGTCCACCAAGGCAGCCTCGGTTTTTGCAAGGCGGTCATTGGCGTCGAGATGAAAAGCAATCAAATCGGCGAAGAGCTTGAACATGCCGACCACTTGCGGATTCTTCAGGCGCGCCGGCGCTGGATCGATGGCGCAAAGCGTGCCGAAAAAAGTACCGTCCGGCAGTGTGATCGGCATCGAGATGTAGCTTTGAAAGCCATAAATCTGCGGCGTGTGGTGGGTCGAATAAACCAAATCCTGCGACACTTCGTCGATTACGACGGCTTGGCCACTGCCGCGGATTTCATCGCAGATTGTGGTCTTGACCTCAAGTTCGCCCCCGGGCTTCAAGCCAAACGCAATATTGTCGAGCACCTGACAGGCGATCCAGCGATCTTCGGTCACCCGCGCAACAGCCGCGAATCCCATGCCAGTGGTCCGGCAGACGACATCAAGTATGGTGGGAACTGCATCGATGCGAGCAATGGCATCAATATCAGCTTGAAAATCGTGTGGCATGAAGTTTCCCGAATCTGAGGTGCAAGCCAATATAGGGGTTTTGAAGGATTGCACCATGCACGGGAACATTCTGCGCCAGCACCGCGTTGATTATAAGGCGGGAGGGACAATCGACCATCATTCCTCAACGATCGAGCGGCTTCAGATTAATGCCTTAACTTGACATCCAGGCTTCACATTGCACTGATAGGGACGGCTGAAATGGGAGAAAGGCCGGAAATGTTCGAAGACGAAGAAGACGAAATCTATTCGCACTACACCACCCCGATGTGGCGTCATCTTCTCATTTTCGCTTTTGCGGTTTCGGTCGCAGTCATTATTTCGCAGATGCTCCCGGGTTGAGCGAAAACCTTAATCACCTCATCCTGCGCCCCTTCCGACACTATTCCCGACGAAGTGGCAGGCTCTGGATGCTGTTTCCGGGCCCCGCAAGATGTTCGCCGGACTGGATGGTATCATCCTAACCCTCCATTTCCAGACACTCAACCATCTTGTCGCCCGCAACGCGCATGATATTACGCTGCGGATTCGGCGTCTTGTCGCTCCAGTGGAGTGGCTGTCTAAACGGATAATCTTTTAGCCCCGGAACGATCGAACCGGAGACACGTTAAACGGGTATGAAAGCCTATGACGAATATAACGAGAAACGACCAGCTCCCAAGTTCCGAATATCCTTGATGTACGGGGCATTGTTTTTCGTCGGCGTAGCCTTGGTTGTCGGGCTTACCTACCTTTTGTGAAATAACCCGCAAGCCGGCCAATAAGCATCAAGCATTAATACGGGCTCAAAGTTGCGCTCTCTCCATCTCCGAGCCCGGCTGTGTTTGCACGCCGGTACATCGGTGCCCATAGGAAAGCGTGGGTACTCCTCACCCTCACCGGTTTGCAAACCAGTTGGGTGTAATGCATTTAGATGAAACGAAAAGGCTGCATATCAACACATGGAGTTACCTCCTTGTATTACATTGCGCCACCATAGAGAGCTTGCAATCCTTCGTTTATGGAACAGAGCGACGAACTACAACGCACGTTTTGGAATAAGTGGAACTCCGAAAATCGTCAGCACGATGTAGGAGAAATTTCCCGTCGGCAATCCCAGGTTATCGAGGAATGGCTTGTCGAGTTGGGACGACGCGATCTCAACATCCTCGAAGTTGGCTGCGGTAACGGCTGGTTCTGCCCAACTCTGGCAAAGTTTGGCAATGTCACCGGAACGGACATTTCCGACGAGGTTTTATCGGCATCACGAACCCGCTGGCCCCAAATAAAGTTCGTCGCCGGCGACTTCGCCAAACTCGATTTTGCACCCATGTCTTTCGACGTGCTGGTCAGCCTGGAAGTGCTGTCTCACGTTGCTGACCAGAACAAATTCTTCGCGCGTCTCGCGGAACTGCTTAAGCCCGGCGGGCACCTCTTCCTTGCGACGCAAAATCGTCCCGTTCTGCAAAATTACTGCAGGGTGCCGACCCAGCAACCCGGCCAGCTCAGGAAGTGGGTGGATCGCACGGAATTGGCTTCGCTGGCAGGCAAGCATTTTGAAATAGAATCATTGTTCTCGATTACGCCAATCGCTCACAAACACTTCAGAAGACTGCTGACATCCAACAAAGTAAATCGACTTACCGCACCATTGCTTGGTCACGGGCTCCGTGACTTCATGGAGAAAAGAGATTGGGGATGGACGCTAATGCTCAAGGCAAAAAAGAGGGATAGTCGCTGAAGGCTGCGACAACCCTATAAATTGACAATCCAACGCTCCTTCCTTTCTCGCAACAAATTCGGAATCGCGGCACACCAGTCCGTGGAGATCGTATGTTACGACCGGCCCTGTTCGGCTGGTCCCGTGGTCTTACCCAAAACTAAGGTGCATCGATCATCCGCTTGATGGCAAATGCGCCGCCAATCAGAAGATCACCATCCTCGAGTATCGTCGTGATGCCGCCCAGCGCATTCCACTTTCGGCTGTCGTCGGGAAAGAGCCACGTCTGCTTCGTCTCGCCAGTCGTCCAGTCCAGCCCGACATAAGCATAATTCCCGGCGATTTTGGTCGCGCAGTAGATGAGGTTGGTGGCCGCCGAGACGACCGGCACCATGATATCGGTGTTGTCGACTTCCATATTGACCCACGCTTTTTCGAACTTCTTCTGTTTCGGGTCCCAGGTAAATTTCTGGACGCCAAGCGGGGCTTTGCGCGTAACCCCAGCGGTGAACTGGTTGGGCGGGCCGGGCTCCGGAAACGGTTCCGGGTAGCTGCCGTTGATGACCGCAACCCCGTAACCGAGCACGTTCGGGGAAGGTTCGATTGTAAGGCTGGATATGTGGATCTTGATCTGGTCGGCAATTCGTCGGGACAGGGTGCCGGGCTTCTGCTGGAAGCCGTCCGGGATCGCGTCGCGCCAGAAGGCGACCAGATTGGTCCCAGCCTCGGCGGCATCGGCAATAACGATGAGTTTGTCGGGATCGTCACCAAACCCCATCAGCGTCGGCGTCGTGCCCGACCCGCGCGAGATTGCGCCAAGCGCCATGGCTTTTTTGGGGTCCATCGACTCGTAAGGCGACTCCCATGCACCATCTGCGGTGTCGGTTGATAGCTTCTCACCTGTCCAGGCGAGACGCAGCATGCGCTTGCTGGTGACGACGTAGACCCCGCCCTTGTCATCGATGCAGATGGAGTTGTCGACTGCTTCGTCACCAAATCCGACATAGGACTTCACATTGAGATCGCGATCGAGGATCAGCGCTGCGCCGGGGGCAGCCGCAGCAAGATAGCCATCATAGGTCATGGCCAGCCCGATGATCCGCGACACGGATTTGGCGATGTCGGCCGGCAAATCCTCCACCAGATTTTTGGAGGCTACGATGCGAAGGTCTGCCTCGGGATCGTTGTCATCGAACGACTTGAGCACTTTGGTCCTGCCAAAAACGCAGTAGTGATAGCCATCCTTGTCGAAGAGGTTGTAGACCCCGTTGATGCCAGTCTGAATGTTGAGGCCCATGGAGCCCATTGTAGCAAGCGCTGTGACAATCTGGCTTTCGTCGCGAGCGCGAGATGCTGCATCAAGCTTGTCGAGAACAGCGCGGATGCTTTCATTGGACGCCATTTTCGCATCCGCCTCGAAGCCGGGATACGGCACGAAATTGCCGGCCTCCATGGTCTTTCCCGTCAGGCGAAGCTTCTGGACTCCCACCGCTCCACTGGCAAAAGCGATCGTCTGATCGCCCACCTTCTTGAGCGTGGGATTGGAGGTAATGACCGTCGGAACGGTCTTGACCTCTTCGGTTGTAAGTTTACGGCCATGCACGGGCCCGGCGAACAGCACCGAATCCGTCGCGCCGGGATTGAAATGCGAGGTCGGATAGACGCTCTCGGCAAGCCATGGATTGCGCGGCGGCATAGTCGGCAAGTCCTGAGCGCTGGCTGCACGCAGAACAGGTCGCAAGCATGTCGAACACGCCAGTAAAGAACCAAGACCAATCAGAACGTCGCGGCGGTTGCTCATAGCATTCCTCTTCCATCTTGATAGAAGTGAGCATGTGGGCGTTTCAAAACAGGTTACATAGCTGTAATAGCGAAGTTTCGTTCCCTCAACCTTGTCGCTGAGTGGCGCGTGTTATCCGTCCGCCACTGCTCAGACAGTGGGAAGACGGCAGGTGAGCACTGTTCGGCTGCGCAAACAACAAGGACTTGTTTGCCTTTTGCCCACGCCTGTCCAAGCTCGAATGATAGTCATTCCGACCGACGCTCACGCGGCAAGACAACCTAGAAGAGGTCCACCCCCTTAGCGGTCCTCTGGGGAAAACGCGGCGATCGGCGTGCTTTGTGGTGCAACGATGCAGATTTCGCGACTGTGCAGAGCCTTGGTAGGAATGCCAAGATTGCTGGCTGCAGGGGCGGTCACGGGGCAGGATCGAATGCGCGTCGTCACATAGCCACTTTTGGCGAATCTGGATCAGGTCATTTGAATCATAGCGGCTGTCGGGGGAGGTTTTGCAATAGAGGGATTGCACCCTACTTCCGGCGATCGGCTTCAATATGAGCATGGTGGTGCGGTCGGGCGTCCAGGCACCTTCAAGTTTTCCATAGGCTCTACGAGTTTGGCCTTGTGTCCCGCCATCAATGATACAGTACTGCGTTGGACGATGCAGGTCATCGGAGGAAAACCCACGCACTTCGACGGCATCATGGTGGGATTAAACGTGCGAGTCGCGCCTCTTCGAGCAATGGAACCTACGCCACTGCTGTCGTTGTATGTGCGCTGTTTCCATTTGTTTCGGTCGCGCCGTGGCTCAAAGCCTGCCTCGTTTCGCGCTGAGCGGCTTATGGCGGGGCTGACGCCCGCCCGCCTACCCCAGACGCGACCCTGTGGTTTAGCGTAATCGGCCATGTGCAGGTAGGAAATGTACCGGCCATCGATACCTTTAATGATGTACTTGGCAAGGGTTTTATCAGTGTGGGGTTTTACCACGTCAAGATGGAGGTCATAACGTCTGACATGACCTTGGGCCTTTTCTACCCATCTTACACACTTACGTTCAAATTCATTCTGCAGCTGTGACGGTATGTACACTGCCCAGTTGGCATGAACTTGGCCCTGCGGGCATTCTAGCGAGTACACGTATATTGGGGATAGTGGTGTACCCATTAGTTGCTTCGTCCGGCGGTTCAACCAGTCTCGGAATTTGTGCCGGACTTTGGTGAACAGCGTCCCTCCGTACAGTTCATTGCTTTGATCGAAGTTTATGACGACATAGTTGTTGAGTGGCCGACCAATAAACTTGGCGTAATCGAACGCATGACAGATGTTTTCAGCCGGGTGACGGTTCAGGTGATCAGTGTATCCGCTGTACTCGATTTTGGGCATCTTCCGTCCACTGTAGCTAAATGTTGTGTCTCGCTCCATAATTCCTGGTTTTAACCGATTGAGAACAAAACGGCAACGGCCTGTCACTGCTATCCTCTGCTAATTAGAAAGTCCGATATGGCCGGTATCCGGGTCCGAAGGATTGGCCTCCCACAAGGCGGGCCGTAACCCGCGGGGATTGCCATTTTGTTCAGACACATCAAGGTTGGCACCAATAATTGGCACAAATGAAAATAGCAGGGATGTCTAACATCTTGAAATATAAGCAAAAGATGGGTGAAAAAATTTGCTGGCGGAGAAGAAGGGATTCGAACCCTCGAGAGCCTTTTGAGCCCTACTCCCTTAGCAGGGGAGCGCCTTCGACCACTCGGCCACCTCTCCGAGGACGCTGACTAAAGATGAAACCCCTTGTTTGCAAGGGCTTTGTTGGCTTTTCCGTAAAAAATGCCGCAGGCCAGCCGGCGCGCGATCCTGGCAAATCCATCGTCGATGAAATTCATGCGAGGTGACCAAGTTCCGACAATTTCCCGGCCTAGCCGCTATGCACCGGGCGGTCATTGCTGATCGTACCCGCGTCGAATCAAACCTGTGGGTTGTGTGATTTCGGGGACTTGGCGAGCAACTCCCCCTTCTCGTAGTCTCGCGCATCGCTCGCACCGCAGAAAATTGGATGGGTCTCGTATGAAAACAGTTCTTGTTGCGGTCGCGCTTGCCGTTGTGGCATCCCAGCCGGTCTTCGCCATGGATGCGCGCGAAGAGACAGGCCTGCGCAAACTCGATCCGCAAACCCGGCTCGAACAACGTTGCGACGTCGAAGCAATGGAGCGCATTCGCAAAGACGAAGGCAAGTTCAACCCAGACAAGGTCCTGGCCTATGCCTTTGCCGAGCCACGCATGCAGGCGCACGGCATCCAGACCCGCGGCGCAGCTTTTCGCAGCGGCGGTGCCTGGTACCACCTTAAATACAAGTGCGAGACGAGCGCCGACAACATGGAGATCGTCGCGTTCAAATATAAGATCGGCGACCTTGTGCCGCAAAAAGATTGGACCACGCATTTCCTCGTACCCTGATGCTCGACACCAGGGCGCTGGTTGACTAGCCTTCATTCGAGAAAACGGGGGAATTTGCATGCAACTCAGATCATTAGGCTGCGGCGCGCTGGCTATATTCATGGCGGCATGCACGACCACGAACAGCAAGAACGCCGGCACGGATCAAGTCGTGGCAGATGCAAGGACCCTGGTTATCGCCTCATATCAGTGCCAGGACGCCTTGGGACGCGAACCGCATTACTCGGCGATCGAGAGCAGCGAAACCGTGTTGAAGGCGCTGGGCAAATCCGCCGATCAAGCCGATCAGACCGTGCGCGGCTGGCTGCGCGAGGTAAACGCGGGGCCGAAACAACCAGGCGATTTCGACGCGAAGACCTGTAAGGACAGATTGTTGACGCTCGCTGAAAAAGTGCGCGTTGGGTACGAGGGACTGAAACGAACGGGGAACTAGTCCGGATACGAAAAGGGCGGCTTGCGCCGCCCTCGGTGTCAATTACTGATGGCTGCGGCCGCTGCCACCCATCTGGTTTTCGCGCCACCTGCGGTCGCGATAGGTGCGAACATTGCGGCGCTCCCAATCGGACCGGCCCCAATGGGACCTGCCCCAGTTTCGGTTGTAGCGGTGATTTGATCTGTTCCAGTTACGGCGATTGTCCCAACCGTGACGATAGTACGGACGATACCTGTCGCGCGAACGTACCTGCTCAATATTGGACGTCACCTGCACGGGCTGGGAAGGGACCGGCGCGGCAAACGATGATATGGCCGAGCCCAGCAACATCGCCAAACCGACGATTGCGGCCGACAAGGCGGAAAGTGTTCTTTGCATATAAATGCCTCCTGATAAAAGCGGTACAGTTCTCAAATGCACCTCGAAGCATGAACTTGTCGTGAACGGATTGGTTCCCTGTTCACGCAATTGCTACCGCAGATCGCAGACATGCGCGGATCTGTAAATGCCGGTTGCAATTCTTGAATGGCACAGGCGGAACCGAGACCCTATTTGATCGTTATCCGCGACGCTTAAGGACCACACCCAATCGAATACTGGAGGTTGCAGAATGACGACACCGACCGTTCCGCAGGATGTTTATCAACGCCACGAAAGAGAATGGCAAATGCTGCGCGAGGCGATCGCCAAGTCTCAGGAGCGGCCCGAAAAGGCTGAGAAAAAGCCAGCGGAAATCAAAGCCGTTGCGGATACTTATCGCTGGCCGCCCATTCAGATGCATCAATGAGCGGAACGCAGCGCCGAGGCTGTAGCCTCGAGCCCCGCCATGGCAAATCTCTGAAAATGCTCGACGATTTCATTCTGGGCTACGGGTTCGGCGGGGTTTAGCCCGGGTAGAACGCGCGTGAAGATCTGCTTGTTGCCGACGACCAGCATGGCAAAGGGCGAAATTATGTTGAGTGCACAGCGCGTCACCGCCGGATCGTCATGCGGCAATCCGAGGATCTCGCCGACAATCGTTGTGACCACCAGCTTCTTGGGCAAAATTTCCTTGTCGAGAAGCACAGAAAACGCCGGTGACGGCGAAAGTATCTCACGTCCGAGCACGCCGAGCGCCCACGACGATCGAGCCGAACCCGTCACCGCTCGTGCGAGCAATCCGATCAGGCTACGCAGCTTTTCCCTGGGGTCACCCGGACCTTCCGCTACAGTCACAAGACTTTCATAGGTCAGGAGGCGGCGGTGTGCCTCGAGCAGCACTTGCCCGTAGAGACCGTCGATACCACCGTAATAGTAGTTGACGGCGGCAGAGTTGCTGCCAGCCAGTTCGGCGATTTCCTTGCCGGTGGCGCGATCGAAGCCCTTTTCGGCAAAGACCTCCCCTGCAGCCTCCAGAATCTGAGCTTTGGTTGTGGCGCCATCCTCGCGCCGGCCGGGAAGTTTTCGAGTGCTCTGTTTCGCCATGGAATCATTGTAGCGGAGTTTACAGGTTTTTCAAAGTTGAAATTCAAATTGTAATTTGACATAAACGCGCAAGTTGAATATGATGTGCGGCCATGGGCAAAAAAATCCGCATATTGATCATCCTGGTCGTACTTGCTGCGCTTGGCGTTGGCGCATGGTGGTACTGGCACCGTCCGGCAACCGCCGACGCGCTGACACTCTATGGCAATGTCGACCTGAGGCAGGCCTCCCTCGCCTTCAATGGCTCGGAACGCATCGATCAGGTCCTTGTCGAGGAAGGCGATGTCGTGAAAAAGGGGCAGGTGTTGGCCCGCCTCGATACCGGCCGGCTTGCGCCGCAGGTCCGCGAGGCCGACGCGACCGTTGCCTCACAGCGCGCCATGGTCCTGAAACTGCGCAATGGCAGCCGGCCGGAGGAGATCGCGCAGGCCCGCGCCAATCTCACGTCGGCGAAGGCCGATGCGGACAACGCCAACATACAGCTCGAACGGCGGATGAGCCTGACGGTCAATTCCACGATCAGCAAACAGGAACTCGACACCACCAAGGCAGCGGCCGCCGTTGCCGACGCCAAGGTCGAAGTGGCCCAGAGCGCGCTGGAGCTCGCCATCGCCGGTCCCCGCGCCGAGGATCTGCTGCAGGCCGAAGCACAGCTGCGCGGCAGCGAAGCGCAATTGGCGCTGATACGGGAACAGCTCAACGATGCGGAATTGATTGCGCCCGTCGATGCCGTGGTGCGCTCGCGCCTGATGGAGCCGGGCGAAATGGCTGCGCCAATGAAACCGGTGCTTTCGCTCGCCGTGATCAAGACGAAATGGGTACGGGCTTATGTCTCCGAGCCCAATCTCGGACATGTGAAACCCGGCATGCGCGCGCGGATCACCACTGACAGCTTCCCGGACAAACCGCAGGATGGCTGGGTCGGCTTCATATCACCGGTTGCGGAGTTTACGCCGAAAACCGTGGAGACCGCTGATTTGCGATCGAGCCTCGTCTATGAGGTCCGGGTTTTTGTCGACGACAAGGATGATCTTCTACGGCTTGGCATGCCGGCAACTGTCACGCTTCTGCCGAACGAACCGCTGAAGCCACTGCCGGCCGGCGGCCAGGAGACCGACGCCAAGGCAAAGTCATGACCGAAGCCGCGCCTTCCGCACCGGTTGTCGCAAGAAACCTCTTCAAGACGTTTCACCGCGAAACCGGCGAGACGGTCAAGGCGCTGGAGGATGTTTCATTCGAGGCCCGGCACGGCACGTTGACCGCGCTCGTTGGACCGGACGGCGCCGGCAAGACAACGATCCTGCGCCTGATCGCCGGGTTGATGACCGCTGAAAAGGGCGATCTTTCCGTGCTTGGCGTTGATGTCGCCGCGGATCCGCAGAACATTCAGAACCGGATCGGTTATATGCCGCAGAAGTTCGGCCTGTATGAAGATCTGACCGTTCAGCAGAATCTCGATCTCTATGCCGATCTGCACGGTATCGGTCACGACGCGCGCAAGGAAATCTACCCTCGCCTGATGGAAATGACCGACCTCGGCCGCTTCACGGATAGGCTTGCCGGCAAGCTATCCGGCGGCATGAAGCAGAAGCTTGGCCTTGCCTGTACCCTCGTTCGCGCGCCGGAGCTACTTCTTCTCGATGAACCGACAGTCGGCGTCGATCCCCTGTCGCGGCGTGAACTCTGGGAAATTGTCACCAAGCTTGTGCGGGAAGACGGGCTGACAGTCGTCGTCAGCACGTCCTACCTCGACGAGGCGGAGCTTTGCGATCACGCCGTGGTCATGCATCTCGGCAAGGTATTGGCGCAAGGCAGGCCCGAGGAGATCACTGCCAGGGCAAAGGACCAGGTGTTCATCGCAACGCCCGACGCCGGCACGACCGCCAGGTCCCTGCAGGCGCGGCTGTTTCGCCAGGAAGGCGTCGCCGACGCCGTGCCGGAAGCCGGCAGGGTACGCGTCGTGAAGCAGCCGGATTTCGGCGGCGGTATCCGCATCGACGACAAGCCTGTCGAGCTCGAACCAGTGAAGCCGCGCTTCGAGGACGGCTTCATGATCCTCTTCAGCGCCGTTGCCAGGAAAAGCCAGTCGAGCGCAGTCACTCTCGACAGACCGAAGCCGGCTGGTGGCAGCGAGATCTCCGTCGAAGTCCATGATCTCGTGCGCAAGTTCGGTGACTTCACTGCCGTCGATCACGTCACGTTCGAGGTAAGGCGCGGCGAAATTTACGGTTTGCTCGGCCCGAATGGCGCGGGCAAGAGCACGACCTTCCGCATGCTGTGCGGGCTGATGTCGGCAACGAGCGGCACCTTGCGCGTCGCCGGGGCGGATCTGCGGACGTCGCGCGCCGAGGCCCGCGAAAATCTCGGCTATGTGGCGCAGAAATTTTCGCTCTACGGCGATCTCTCCGTGGACGAAAACCTTGATTTCTTTGCCAGCGCCTATGGCCTGCGCGGGGCGAAAAAGCGCCAGCGCATCGAATGGTCAAAAGATCAATTCGAACTCGGCAGCCTGTCGACACTGCCAAGCGGACAATTGCCCGGAGGCTTCAAGCAGCGCCTCGCCATGGCGGCGGCGCTGTTGCACGAGCCGGATATCCTTTTCCTCGATGAGGCGACCAGCGGGGCCGATCCGTTGGCGCGGCGCGAATTCTGGGGCCGCATCACTGCGCTGTCCGAACAAGGCGTTACCGTGATCGTCACCACCCATTTCATGGAAGAAGCCGAGTATTGCGATCGCATCATCATTCTCGATGCCGGCCGCAATCTTGCCGAGGGGACGCCCGCCGAAATCCGCGCCCATGCCAAGCCGAAGAAGGGAGAAGAGGCAAATATGGAAGACGCCTTCATCGCCATAGTCGAGGAATCGCGCCGCGAAACGCGCGAAAAGACAGCGTGATGGCTCACCAAACCGGCGAGGGCTCAGCCATGAACGCGCCCGCTCCGCATCCCGCCAGGAACAGCCTGCGCCGCATCCTGGCGCTGGTGCGCAAGGAATCCTGGCAAGTCGTGCGCGATCCGAGCAGCATCGCCGTCGGCATCGTCATGCCCATGATCCTCCTGATTCTCTTCGGCTACGGACTTTCCTTCGACCTGAAGAATTTGCCCGTAGCGATGGTGATCGAGGATTCGTCCGCCGAGGCCCGCAATGCCGTCTCCGGTTTCGAACTCTCGCCCTATTTTCAGACGCATCGGGTGATGACCATGGCCGAGGCGCAGCGTCTTCTGATGAACAAGACCGTCAACGGGATCGTTCGTATACCGCCGCAGTTTGCCCGCGATGTCGAGGCTGGGACGGCGGAGATCCAGTTCGTGGTCAATGGCAGTGACGCCAATACCGCCCGGATCGCACTCGGCTATGCGCAGGGTGCCGTCGGTATTGCAGCCGCCCGGCAGATGGCCGAGGGCAAGATCGTCAGCAACGGGGCGACGATCGATCTTGAACCGCGCCTCTGGTTCAACGCGGCCAATGACAGCACCTATTTCCTCGTCCCCGGGCTCATCGTATTGGTCATGACGCTCATTGGCGCCCTGCTGACGGCGCTGGTCATTGCGCGCGAATGGGAGCGCGGCACGTTTGAAGCGCTCTTCGTCACCCCCGCCCTGCCAAGCGAGATTCTCCTCGGCAAGACGGTGCCCTATTTCGTGCTTGGCATGCTCGGACTTGCGCTTTCGGTCATCGGCAGCCAGGTTCTGTTCGGCGTTCCGCTGCGCGGATCGTTATGGATCCTGGTCGTGGTTTCGACGCTCTATCTGCTGGTTGCGCTCGGCATCGGGCTCTTGATTTCGTCGCTGACCAAGAACCAGTTTGTAGCAAGCCAGATCACGCTGATCGTCACCTTCCTGCCGGCAATGATGCTCTCGGGGTTCATGTTCGACATTAGGAGCATGCCCTATGCGATCCAGGTCATCACCCATATTTTCCCGGCGCGCTATTTCGTCAGCGTGTTGCAGACGCTGTTTCTGGCCGGCGACATCTGGCCGGTCATACTGCCAAACGCGGCTGTGCTGGCCGCGATGGCGGCGGTGCTGATGACCGCCTCAGTCTTCGCAACGCGCAAGAAACTCGGGTGAACCGGTTATGAAGGAATCGTTCTTCCGCATCGTCGCCCTGATCCGCAAGGAATTGCTGGCAATCTTCAAGGATCCGAAGAGCCGGATCGTGCTCGTGCTGCCGCCGATCCTGCAGTGCCTGATCTTCGGCTACGCTGCGAGCTATGATCTCAACAATGTTCCCTATGCTATCCTCGACCACGATCACAGCGCGGCCTCGATCGAATTCATCTCCAAGCTTGACGGGTCGGGAACGTTCACGCGCGTGGCAACGCTGCAGCGGACCTCGGACATCGCGAAATTCATCGATGAGGGACGCGTGCTCCTCGTCATCGTCGTCGACGAAGATTTCGAAAAGCGGCTGATGGCGGGGATGCCGGCCAAGCTGCAGGTGATCGCCGATGGCCGCAACTCCAATACGGCGGGCACGGCGCAGAGCTATATCAGCACGATCGCTTCGGACTTCGCCACGCGCTGGCGGGCAGATAATGGTCAGGATCCGCCCGGCGGCATGAAGCTCACCACCCGGGCTTGGTATAATCCAAGCCTTGAAACGCGCTGGTACATGATCCCTTCGCTGATCGGCACGATCACGATGATGATGACGTTGATGCTCACCGCAATGTCCGTGGCGCGGGAGCGCGAGGCAGGCACGTTCGACCAATTGCTGGTCACACCATTTCGGCCCTCCGAGATCATGATCGGCAAGGCCCTGCCCTCGATGCTGGTCGGGCTCAGCCAGGCAACGACGATTCTTCTCGTTGCCCAATTATGGTTCCAAATCCCGTTTACCGGGTCCTATTTCATGTTGTATCTAGGATTGATACTGTTTCTCGCCGCAGCCGTCGGCATAGGACTGTTCATCTCGTCGCTCGCCGCCAACATGCAGCAGGCCATGATCTATTCGTTCGTGCTGCTTATGCCGTTCATGTTGCTATCCGGCCTGACGGCGCCTATCGGCAACATGCCCGAGATCCTGCAATATATGACGCTCATCAATCCACTGCGCTATGCGATCAGCATCACGCATCAGGTCTATCTGGAGGATGCAGGCGTAAGGGAGCTCTATCCGGAAATGCTGGCGCTGGTCGCGATCGCCGCGGTCACCCTGCCCTTTTCGGCATGGTTGTTCCGCAACCGGCTAACCTGAAACGGCGGCTATTTGTCAGGAAAAGACTTCATCGCGATATCGACGAGCCTGTAGACGTCTTCACGGCTCGCGCCGCTCGACGCCTGCACGGCTGTACCCTGTGCAACCGTCAAAATGTACCGGGCAAGGTCCTCGGGATTGCTGTCGTCAGGCAAGTCGCCCTCGCGCTTGGCGCGCTCGAACCGACGCGCCAGCGCCTTCTGGCCGACTTGAATACGCTCGACAATGGTCTTGTGGATCTCGAGCGCGGCATCGCTGCAGGAACTTGCGGCGTTGACGACGAGGCAGCCGCCGGGATTGCACGCTTCGGTCTGCGCCCTGACGAATCCGCGCAAAATGTCCAAGGCAACCGTGCGCGCCTCCGGCTGTTCGAGCGCGCTCCAGAAGAACGCCATATAGTGCTCTTCGTAACGCTGCAGGGCCATGCGGAAGAGTTCTTCCTTATTGCCGAATGTGCCGTAGAGACTTGGTTTTGTTATGCCCATGCCGTCAGTAAGGTCAGTGATGGACGTGCCTTCGTAGCCCTTGCGCCAGAACAACTCCAAAGCCGTCTGCAAGGCATCGTCCGCATCAAATTCCCTCGGCCGTCCCATGGACAAGACTCCCTAAAAGAATTATACCGCTCGGTATAAAATCGGTTGACAGCTGCTGTACCGCAGCCTTATATCACCGCTTCTATACCGATCGGTATAGAACGTCAATGATCGAGTTCCGATCTGCCATCCTCCCAAGTGGCATATATTTTCAAAGCAGGTGACCACGATGTCAATCAGCACTTTTAAGAAGAGCCTCCTCGTCAGCGGCATTGTTCTAACGCTTGCAACCGTAGGTGGCACAAAAGTTTTTGAATTCTCCAAAGGTCATGCAGAAGTTGAAAAGCAGCAGGCTCCCGCGCAGGCAATGCCGGTGTCGGTAGCGCTCGTCCAGCCGAAAAACGTGACGCAGTGGAACGAATTTTCCGGCCGTCTTGAGGCAATCGATTCGGTGGAAGTGCGCTCGCGCGTTGCCGGCGCAGTCCAGTCCATCCATTTCAAGGAAGGCGCGATCGTCCAGCAGGGCGACCTTCTGGTGAAAATAGACCCGGCGCCGTTCGAAGCAGAGGTTGCACGGGCCCGCGCCGAGGTGAGCGCTGCACAATCGAAGCTCGCCTTTGCCAAGAACGAGCTTGAGCGCGGCAAGCGCCTGATCGATTCCCGTACCGTATCGCAGAGCGATTACGACCAGCGCATCAACGTGCAGACCGGCGCGCAGGCTGACCTCCAGGCGGCCGAGGCCGTTCTCAAGACGGCCATGCTCAATCTCGACTATACGGATATCCGCGCGCCGATTACCGGACGCGTGGGGCGCATCGAGATCACGCCCGGCAACCTGATCGCTGCCGGCCCGAGTTCGCCGCTTCTGACATCGCTCGTCTCGATCAGCCCGATCTATGCGAGCTTCGAGGCCGACGAAAACGTCGTCGCCAGGGCGCTCGCCGATCTGCCGAGCGGTCTCAACGGCCGTGACTTCGTCGATCGCATTCCCGTGCAGATGGATGTTCAGGGGTCGAACGGCGTTGCCGGAAAGCTCCAGCTCATCAACAACAGCGTCGATGTGTCGAGCGGCACGGTCAAGGTGCGTGCGGTCTTCGACAATGCCGACGGCAGGCTGATGCCGGGCCAGTTCGCCAAGGTGCGCATGGGCCAGGCCAATGAGCGCCAGGAACTGCTCGTCGATGAAAAGGCTGTCGGTACCGACCAGAACAAGAAGTTCGTCATGGTCGTCAATCCGCAGAACATCGTCGAGTATCGCGAGATCACGCTGGGCGCGCGGGCGGAAGGCCTTCGCATCGTGACGGCGGGCCTGCAGGCTGATGAAAAGATCGTCGTCAACGGCTTGCAGCGCATTCGTCCCGGTTCGCTTGTCGCACCGCAAATGGTGGCGATGGGGGCAACGGCGGCCGCTAACCAGCAAGCGCTTGCGGAACCCGCAAAGCAATAATCCAGAGCCCCTCCGGGCAGGTGGAATGACATGAACATTTCCAACTTCTTCATCGATCGCCCGATTTTTGCGGGCGTTCTTTCTTTCGTCATCTTTCTCGGCGGCCTGATTGCCCTGACGGCGATGCCCGTTTCGGAATATCCGGACGTGGTGCCGCCTTCGATCGTGGTGCGCGCACAGTATCCGGGCGCCAATCCCAAGGTCATCGCGGAAACGGTGGCGACGCCGATCGAGGAATCGATCAACGGCGTCGAAGGCATGCTCTACATGGGCAGCCAGGCGACTGCGGACGGCCAGATGACACTGACCGTCACCTTCGCGCTTGGTACCGATCCAGACAAGGCGCAGCAGCTGGTGCAGAACCGCGTCTCGCAGGCGGAACCGCGCCTGCCCGAGGAGGTGCGCAGTCTCGGCATCACCACGGTGAAAAGTTCGCCGGACCTGATGCTGGTCGTGAACCTCATCTCCCCCAACAACCGCTACGACATCACCTATCTGCGCAACTATGCCCTGATCAACATCAAGGACCGGCTTGCCCGCATCACTGGTGTTGGCGACGTGCAATTGTTTGGCTCGGGCGACTATTCGATGCGCATCTGGCTCGATCCGCAGAAGACCGCCGAGCTTGGTCTCTCGGCAACCGACGTTCTTAGCGAAATCCGCGCCCAGAACGTGCAGGCGGCTGCGGGCGTGATCGGTGCTTCACCGAGCCCCAACGACGTCAATCTGCAGCTGTCGGTGAACGCGCAGGGGCGGCTTCAGTCTGAAGAGGAATTCGGGCAGATCATCGTCAAGACGGCGGCCAACGGGGCGATCACCCGCCTGAAGGACATTGCCCGCGTCGAGCTTGGCGCGGCACAGTATTCGTTGCGCTCGCTGCTCGACAACAAGCCTGCCGTGGCAATCCCGGTTTTCCAGGCGCCCGGTTCCAATGCGATCCAGATCGCGGATCAGGTGCGCAGCGTCATGGACGAGATGAAGCTGACTATGCCGGAGGGCGTCGACTACGAAATCGTCTACGATACGACGCAGTTCGTGCGCGCCTCGATCGAGGCCGTGGTTCATACGCTGCTTGAAGCTGTCGTTCTCGTCGTCCTCGTGGTCATTCTGTTCCTGCAGACGTGGCGCGCCTCGATCATTCCGCTGATCGCCGTCCCGATCTCGATCATCGGCACATTTGCGGTGATGCATCTTTTCGGCTTTTCGGTGAATGCGCTCAGTCTCTTCGGCCTCGTCCTTGCCATCGGCATTGTCGTCGACGATGCAATCGTCGTCGTGGAAAATGTCGAGCGCAATATCGAGAACGGGCTTGCGCCCCGGCAGGCGACCATCCAGGCCATGCGCGAAGTCTCGGGACCGATCGTCGCCATTGCGCTTGTGCTCGTCGCCGTGTTCGTGCCGCTCGCGTTCATCACCGGGCTGACCGGCCAGTTCTACCGGCAGTTCGCGCTGACCATCGCCATTTCGACCGTGATCTCGGCGTTCAACTCCCTGACCTTGTCGCCTGCCCTCGCCGCCCTGCTTCTCAAGGGACATGACGCGCCAAAGGACCGGCTGACACGGTTTATGGACGCGTCGCTGGGCTGGCTGTTCCGTGGCTTCAATGCTGTCTTCACACGCGGCGCCAACGGCTATAGCCGGGGCGTGCGCGGTGTCATTTCGCGCAAGACGCTGATGATGGCGATCTACCTCGTCCTCATCGGCGCGACAGCCTTCATGTTCAAGAGCGTTCCCGGTGGCTTCGTTCCGCCGCAGGACAAGCAATATCTGGTCGGCTTCACCCAGCTGCCGGATGGCGCCACCCTCGACCGGACCGAGGCGGTCGTTCGCCGCATCGGCGACATCGCGCTGAAGATCCCGGGCGTCCAGAGCACCATTGCTTTCCCGGGCCTCTCGATCAACGGCTTCACCAACAGCGCCAATGCCGGCATCGTCTTCGTCTCGCTCAAGCCATTCGAAGAGCGCAAGACGCCGGAACTCAGCGCCGGAGCGATTGCCATGCAGCTCAACCAGCAATTGTTCGGCATCCAGGAATCGTTCAGCGCCGTGTTCCCGCCTCCGCCGGTGCAGGGTCTCGGTGCGATCGGCGGCTTCAAGTTGCAGATCGAGGACCGTAACGGCCTCGGCTACCAGGCGCTCGACGACGCAACCAAGGCATTCCTCGGCAAGGCGGCAACCGCTCCGGAACTGACAGGCCTCTTCTCCAGCTACCAGATCAATGTTCCGCAGCTTTACGCAGATGTCGATCGCGCCAAGGCGCGCCAGCTCAACGTATCGCTGCCGGAGATCTTCAACACGCTGCAGATCTATCTCGGCTCCGTCTACGTCAACGACTTCAACAAGTTCGGCCGCACCTATTCGGTGCGGATGCAGGCGGAGTCGAATTTCCGGGCGAAGGCCGAGGATATCGGCGACCTGAAGGTACGCTCGGGAACTGGCGAGATGATCCCGCTTTCCGCCCTGCTCAAGGTCGATTCCAGTGCAGGCCCCGACCGGGTGATGCGGTATAACGGCTTCCTCTCCGCTGATGTGAACGGCAATGCCGCGCCCGGATATTCGTCCGGTCAGGCACGCGCAGCCGTGGAGAAGGTCGCCGCCGAGACGCTGCCGGCAGGCATCGGTTTCGAGTGGACCGAACTGACATACCAGGAGATCATTGCCGGCAACTCCGCTTATCTGATCTTTCCGCTGTCGATCCTTCTGGTATTCCTTGTGCTTGCGGCCCAGTATGAGAGCATGGCCTTGCCGCTGTCGATCATCATGATCGTGCCGCTCGGGCTCCTCGCCGCCTTGACCGGCGTCTGGCTGACGGCTGGCGACAACAACGTGTTCACGCAGATCGGGTTGATCGTTCTGGTCGGTCTGTCGGCCAAGAACGCGATCCTGATTGTCGAATTTGCGCGTGAGCTCGAGTTTGCGGGGGCGACACCCTTCAAGGCCGTCGTCGAAGCGAGCAGGTTGCGCCTGCGCCCGATCCTGATGACGTCCCTCGCCTTCATCATGGGCGTCGTCCCACTGGTTACCTCGACCGGGGCGGGCGCCGAAATGCGCAGCGCCATGGGCGTCGCCGTCTTTGCCGGCATGATTGGCGTGACCCTGTTCGGACTGTTCATGACCCCGGTCTTCTACGTTCTGGTCCGGGCGCTCAGCGGGAATCGGCCTTTGCGTCATGCGACGCATGGCAGCCATTTCGAAGGCACGTCGGGCCATAATTCGGACGTGATTCTTCCGGCCCCGTCGCCGGCAGAGTAAAAAAACGCGGCGGCGCGGGCTTTTTCCCCACCCGCGCCGCTCGAATCAAAGCATTGATCCAGCATCGATTTTTTCCGCCAGAAAGCGGCCAGCGCTTATTTCAACTTGGTTATGGAACTTTTTTGGTGACAAAAGGTTTCAAACTGTTACAGTTATGTGACCAGCCGAATTCGGCACTGACGATCATGATCCAACCGCCTGTTGCGGGGGTCGTTAAAATCAGGAGAACGCCTTGAGCAGCTTTGCCGCAGCCAATGATAATCGGAAGGTCAGCGACGGTTTTATTCCCTTCGTTGTCTTTGTGTTTCTGACCGAAGTCGCAGCAACTTTCCTGCTGACCGTGCCCAATTGGTATTGAGGCCGCAAAACACGTCACAAGGTTTTTCCATACTGCCGATCCTGGCGGGCGCCATCGTGCTTTTGATGATTGGCGGCTTGTTGTTTATCTGAAGACCCCGTTTCCCACCTTATTTCATATGCCCAAAGTCTGACTGTTCAACCTGCCAGCCAAGCGACATAATGGCGGCGGGCGATAAGTTCGTATTCTGGTGGCCCAGGAGGGACAGATGAGATTTACGGTGTTGTTCGCGCTCTTGCTGCCGCTGTTCGTTGCCGCATGTCAGACAATCACCCCCGAACAGCAACGGGCCATGGACAACCAGAAGTGTGCCTCCTTCGGCTTCAAGCGCGGTACGACCGCTTTCTCAAACTGCCTGCTCCGCCTCGATCTCGACCGGCGTGCCGATCGCCGTGCGCAGATGCAGTTCAACCAGCCCGTGTTCATTTACGGGCCGCCCTATTACGGCCCGGGCTGGTGGTAGAAGCGATTTCGGAGGCTAATCAAAACCTCTCATGAGTTTGTCATCGGACTGAGGCACCAGCAATTCCGGCCATCACGATCTTATGACTCGCGCGTGTGCTTGTACCGCCAAAGCCCGGGGCATAACTTGGCTGTTGAACGCGCCGCCGATAACGTGCAGCCTGCATGCAAATTACTCTGACCTGGGAGATTTAAAATGCAGCTTGGCATGATTGGGCTGGGGCGCATGGGCAGCAACATGACGCAGCGCCTGTTGAAACACGGCCACGAGCTGGTGGTCTACGATACAAGAGCCGAGAGCGTAGCCGAACTGCAGCGGCTCGGAGCGGACGGCTCGACCGTGCTTGAGGAATTCGTGGCAAAGCTGTCGCGTCCGCGTGCGGTATGGCTGATGCTCCCCGCTGCGGTCGTGGATACGGTACTCGCCAAGCTGGTACCGCTGCTCGAGAAGGACGATATCGTCATCGACGGCGGCAATTCCTATTACCACGACGACATACGGCGCGGCGCCGCGCTTAAATCATCCGCCATCCATTATGTGGATGTCGGGACGAGCGGGGGCGTGTTCGGCCTTGAGCGGGGCTACTGCCTGATGATCGGCGGGGAACCGGACATCGTACGGCAGCTTTCGCCTATCTTCGCAGCGCTCGCGCCGGGCAAGGGCGATCTGCCCGAGACCGAGAGCCGCCGTGCCATGCCGGCGGGCGAAAGCACTGCGGATCAGGGTTTTCTCCATTGCGGCCCGCACGGCGCCGGTCACTTCGTCAAGATGGTGCACAATGGCATCGAATACGGCCTGATGGCCGCCTATTCGGAGGGGCTGAATATCCTGCGCAACGCCGATATCGGCCTGCGCTCCCACGAGGCGGATGCCGAGACAACACCGCTCAAGAACCCTGAACACTATCAGTATCAATTCAACCTTCCCGACATTGCTGAAGTCTGGCGCCGGGGCAGCGTGATCAGTTCATGGCTTCTCGACCTCACGGCCGACGCGCTTTACGAAGATCCGGGCCTCGCCGGCTATGCGGGGCATGTGTCGGATTCCGGCGAAGGCCGCTGGACGCTGATCGCTGCCATCGACGAGGCGGTGCCCGCCCCTGTGCTCGGCGCCGCGCTGATCGAGCGCTTCAGTTCACGCGGCAATGCCGATTTCGCCAACAAGGTTCTGTCCGCCATGCGCCGTGAATTTGGCGGACACGTAGAAAAGCAGGCCAAGCCCGGCGGGCAATAGGGTTGCGCCGGCTGCCTGTCTGACAGGAGCAGAAACATGGCTAGGATATCATCGAGATTTGGCTTCCCGGCTGCGCTGTTGGGAGGATTGCTTTCGCTCGCCTTCCCGCTCGCGGTTCACGCAGAGAACACAATGTCCAAGCAGACGGCAGCAACGCCAGCCACCAAACGCGTCAACGTTCGCGGCGCGATCGAAAGCTTGAGCGACACGGCGATCGTGGTGAAGACACGCGAAGGACCCGATGCGACCGTTGCCCTGAGTGACGGCTGGCAGGTCGGCGGCGTCGCCAAGGCTTCAATCGACGATATCAAGAAGGGCGATTTCGTCGGAATCACAAATGTGCCGAAAAGCGAAGGTGTTGCGAGCGCCGTTGAGGTCGTGATCTTCCCGGCCGCTCTCAAAGGCACGGGCGAAGGCGACCGGCCCTGGGATCTGAAGCCGAACAGCAGCATGACCAACGCGACGGTCGCCGATGCGGTCAAGGACATCGACGGACGGACGCTGACGGTCGTCTATCACGGTACGGAAAAGAAGATCGCCATTCCTGACGGAACGCCCATCGTTACCCTGGCCAAAGCCAGCAAGGATGACCTGAAGCCTGGCGCCACGGTGTTCATCTCAGCCGAGCGCGGGAATGGCGACAGTCTTTCGACCAAGCGCATCGTCGTCGGGACCAACGGTATCGTTCCGCCGATGTAATGAATGGGATCGCGCGCGTGCGCGGCTATTATCCGCCGCCGGACAGACTTGTGGCCGTCCGTTGCGGGGCTGACCGCGGATGCTCGCGAAAGGCCGCGGTGATGGCCCGAAGCGCTTCCCGGCTCTTCGGATCCGTCAGGGAAGAGTGCAAGACAATCGACAGGGAAGGCAGCGGCGGCAGCGCAAATCTTTCGCTGACGTCCACGACATCGGCCGGTGCCAGCCTATGTGGAAATGCGGCGACGGCAAGCCCTGCCGAGAGGGCGGCGACAATTGCGGACGTGCTTCCAATGAAAACCTCCGTCCACGAAATCGCCGCCCGATCCAGCAGGCTGGTCGAAACGTCGCGAACGACGCAGCTAGGAGAGATCCCGGCAATGCGCAAGGGTTCACCCTTGCAGTGAACGAATCCCGGCGCAGCGAACCACCCGAAATGCTCGGGTCCCAGGGTTTCGCCATCGCGCCTGTCATCATCGCTGCGAATAATGACCGCATCGAGCGAACCGGCATCGTACAAATCCAAAAGCGACCGCGAACTGTCGACACGAACCTCGATTATCAGTGTCGGATCCAGCGACTTCAGCTTTGCCAATAACGATGATACCTCCGGGCCCATTACATGGCTCGCTATGCCAAGCGCAAAACGCCGGCGGGAGGCGTTAAGATCGGCCACCGCCCTTTCATGGGCAGTAAGGAAGGCCCGCGCCGATTGAATGAACATCTCGCCCTGGGCCGACAGCCTGACCTGGCGCGGCGTTCGCTCCAGCAATTTTTGCCCCAGCCGGTCCTCCAGTCGTTTCAGCTTTACGCTGATTGCGCCCTGAGTCGTTCCCAGCACCTCCGCAGCACGCGTGAAGCTTTGAAAATCGGCGATGGTTACGAAGGTTCGTACGGCATCGACTTCAAGTGAAATCACTTCAATCATCCAAATTGTTGTCACTGATATGAGTTAGCATACGATTGTGTTGTCATCAAATTCGCGACATTTTGCTCGTCGGTTTTCCCCCAGCCAAGGTACTGGCCGCACATTCGATCAAGGCAATTATGACAACCGACGTTTCAAGAAATACGATGGCGCTGGCCGCCGTCTGCTTGTCCGCGCTTATGCTCGGACTCGAAATCTCCAGCATTCCCTCCACCCTGCCGACGCTCCAGAGCGTTCTGCCGGCAAGCTTCAAGGAGCTTCAATGGATAATGAATGCCTATACGATCGCCATGTGCACGGTCTTGATGGCGATGGGCGCGCTGGCGGATCGTTTCGGCCGCAAGTGTATTTTCCTGATCGGCATATTTGTCTTTGGCGCGGCATCCTTCGCTTGCGGTCTGGCTAACACCCCATCGCTGCTCATCGGTGCACGCTTTCTGCAAGGCGCAAGCGGCGCCGCAATGCTGGCGTGTCAGGTCGCCGTTCTTTCCGACCAGTTTCGCAGCGGCAAGGAAAGGGCACGCGCATTTGGCTGGTGGGGCATCATTTTCGGTGTCGGGCTCGGCTTTGGTCCCATTATCGGAAGCCTGATCGCGAGCTTTGCAGGATGGCAATGGGTATTCCTGGTCCACACGGTGCTTGCGGTCGGAACGGCTTTTCTCACGCTCGCAGGCGTGGTCGAATCGCGCGATCCGCACGCGACGCGGATCGACTTTGCCGGCATGGCGACCCTCTCGCTGTCCGTGTTCTGCCTTGTCTACTTCATCACTCAGGGTCAAGCCATTGGATTGACCAGTCTGCACGGGTTGGCAATTCTGGCAGCGAGCGGCATCAGCCTGCTGGCATTCATCGTCATCGAGAACTCGATTGCCCGGCCGATGTTCGACTTCCGCGTTTTTAAAGTGCGCCTCTTCTCCGGTGCTCTCTTGGGATCAAGCGGCATGAACTTCAGCTTCTGGCCATTCGTCATCTACTTGCCGATCTTCCTGCAGGCGGTTCTTGGCTACAACAGTATCGAAGCAGGGTTTATTCTGCTTGCCTACACGGTTCCCAGCCTTGTCGTTCCGCCGCTTGCCGAGCACCTGCTCCTGCAGCGGGGACCGCGGTTCGTCATTCCTCTCGGCCTCTTTACGATCGGTACGGGCTTTCTGCTGATGCGCTTTGCGACGTTCGGTGATCAGGCTGGCATTGCGATCGTGCCCGGCTGCATTGTCGCCGGGGTCGGATTGGGACTGACGAATACGCCCGTCACCAACACCGCCACCGGCGCACTGCCCGTCGAACGCGCGGGCATGGCATCGGGAATGGACATGAGCGCCCGCATGATCTCGCTGGCAATCAATATCGCTTTGATGGGCTTCATACTCGTTCTGGGCATTTCCGGCGCCCTCGCCCCGAATTTTCCCGCATCGGCGGCCCTGATCGATGCCATAGCCGCCGGCAATTTCTCCGAGGCAGGGGCCGCAGGCGTCTCACACGAACAAGCGATAAGCGCGTTGAACGATGGTTTTGGCTGGGTGATGCTCTATGGCGCAACTGCCGCCTGGATCATGGGCGCACTCAGTTTAACGGTTCTTCCCCGACGCTGCGACAAAGTCGGGTTGGCTGCGGCGCCCGGGGGCTAGGTGCGGGCCCGCCTGGCATGGGCGGGCCTCAGGATCTCGTAGACCTTATCGATGTGCCGACGCCTCGCTGTCGAGATGGGCCATCTGGACCGCAGCATAGCGGTCGCCGGCTGCGGCACCCTTGGGCACGGCCTTTTCGATAGCCGCAAGGTCGTCGCGGCTGAGGCTTGCACCGAGAGCACCAAGCGTTTCAGCAAGTCGATCGCGGCGCCGCGCGCCAATGACGGGGAAAATATCGCTCCCCTGCGCAACGACCCAGGCAATGGCGATCTGCGCGACTGACACGCCCTTTGCCTCCGCAATCTTCTTCAGCGCTTCGACGAGCGCCAGGTTGGCGTCGACATTTTCCGCCTGGAAACGGGGACTATGGGCGCGCCAGTCACCGGTCTGCGCGCTCTCCTTCGTCCAATGGCCACTGATCAGCCCCCGCGACAGCACGCCATAGGCGGTGATGGCGATGCCAAGTGAGCGGCAGGTCTCGAGGATATTGTCCTCGATACCACGCGAAATCAGAGAATACTCGATCTGCAAATCGACGACCGGATGGACCGCGGCAGCACGGCGGATCATCTCCGAGCCTACTTCGGAAAGCCCGATATGCCTGACATAGCCAGCTTTCACGAGGTCGGCAATTGCGCCGATCGTTTCTTCGATCGGCACGGCAGGGTCGAGCCGCGCGGGGCGATAAATATCGATGTAATCGACACCGAGGCGCTGCAGCGAATAGGCTGCGAAGTTCTTGACCGCCTGCGGCCGTCCGTCAAAGCCGGTCCAGCCGCCTGCTGGGTCGCGCAGCCCGCCGAACTTGACGCTGAGCACCGCATCCTGACGCCTGACACCCTTCAGCGCCTCGGCAATCAGCAATTCGTTGTGACCCATTCCGTAGAAATCCCCGGTGTCGATGAGGTTGATACCGGCATCGAGCGCGGCGCGGATGGTGGCAATGCTTTCAGCGCGATCGGACGGCCCATACATGCCCGACATGCCCATGCAGCCGAGCCCGATCTTCGATACGCGCGGCCCGGTCTTTCCAAGTTGATGATGTTGCATTTCGTTCAATTCCTTTGCCTCGGTTGGAAGCAATATAGGCTCTCTGTATTTGTGCGATAATCCGCTATATTGTGCATGGGTTGTTCGGAAAATTGCACAATGTCGGATCCTCATCTCTCTGATCTCAGCGCGCTGGTTGCCGTGGCGCAGACGCGGAATTTCCGCGCCGCAGCGACGATGCGCGGCGTGTCCGCCTCCGCGCTGAGCGAAGCCATACGCCGCCTTGAGGCCCGTCTCGGCGTGCGGCTTCTCAACCGCACCACGCGGAGCGTTACCCCGACCGAGGCCGGCAAACTCCTCATCGAACGATTGACGCCCGCCCTTGGCGAGATCGCCGGCGCGCTCGACAGCATGAACAGTTTCCGCGACAGTCCGACGGGGACGCTCAAGCTCAATGTTCCGGTCATTGTAGCGGAACGCATCTTGCCGCCAATCATCAACGCTTTTCTAGCCGCCCATCCAGGTATCACGCTCGAGATCACCGCCTCCGACACATTCATCGACGTGCTCGCCGCCGGGTTTGACGCTGGCATCCGTTATGATGAACGTATCGAACGCGACATGATCGCGATCCCGATCGGGCCCCCGACCCAGCGTTTCGTCGTAGCGGCGGCGCCCTCCTACCTTTCGGCCCACGGCGTCCCCGCCCATCCGCGCGACCTGGTGAACCATGCCTGCATCCGTCACCGCTTCAGCAGCGGCTACATTCCGCATTGGGAATTTGAACGGAATGGCCAAGTGATCAAGGTGACGCCCAAGGGCCCGCTCATCGCGTCGACCGCCGAAATGGAGGTCAAAGCAGCGATCGATGGTCTGGGGCTGGTCTATACATTTGAGGAATTTCTTGCTGAAGGGCTCGCCAGCGGCGCGCTGGTCGCGGTCCTCAGTCTGTATTGGCAGAGCTTTACCGGTCCGCGCCTTTACTATCCAAGCCGCAAGCACATGCCAGCACCGCTGCGCGCATTCGTCGACTTCATAAAGACATCCGCTAAATCGCCGTCAAAATAGGGCGGCTGGCCTTGCATCGCAGCGGCGACTATGCCATGACGCGCCTCCCTTGCCGGGTGCGCATTTCGCATCCGCTGAATTCCGACCTTAATGACATCACGCGATAGAAGGAGCGCTGCCATGGCACACGCGCTGGGCTTTGATTTCGGCACGACCAATACGGTCATGGCGCTCGCGGAGGGCCGTTCGACGCGGTCCCTTGCCTTTACAAGCGCGGCCGGCACGGCCGACAGCATGCGCACCGCTCTCTCCTTCATGAAGGACCCGCGCGCCGGCGCCGCGGCCCTCAAAGTCGAGGCCGGCCACGCTGCCATCCGCCAGTTCATCGATCATCCCGGCGAATGCCGTTTCCTGCAGTCGATCAAGACATTTGCCGCAAGCCCCCTGTTTCAGGGCACGCTGATCTTCGCCAAGCGCCAGACCTTCGAAGACCTGATGGAGATTTTCCTGCGTCGGCTCAGGACTTATGCCGGCGATCACTGGCCGGCCGATATATCCCGGATCGTCACCGGACGGCCCGTACATTTCGCCGGCGCCAATCCCGATCCGCAACTGGCAGTCGAACGTTACAACGGGGCGCTGACCCGCTTCGGCTTTCCAGAAATTCATTTCGTCTACGAGCCTGTGGCCGCGGCCTTCTATTTCGCCCAGAACCTGAAATCCGACGCGACAGTACTCGTTGCCGATTTCGGCGGCGGCACGACCGACTATTCGATCATCCGCTTCGAAACAACCGGCGGCAAGCTTAGCGCCACTCCAGTCGGACATTCAGGCGTCGGGATTGCCGGCGACCATTTCGACTATCGAATGATCGACCAGATCGTAGCGCCGCAGATCGGAAAAGGCAGTTTCTTCAAGAGCTTCGACAAGACACTGGAAGTTCCCGCCTCCTGGTATGCCAATTTCGGCCGCTGGAACCAGCTTTCGATCTTCAAGACCTCCAAGGAGTTTTCGGCGCTGAAGAAACTTGTCCGGGATAGCCTTGATCCGGAACGGCTCGAACTCTTCGTCGATCTCGTCGAACATGACGAGGGCTATCCGCTCTACCAGGCAGTCTCCGCCACCAAGATCGCGCTTTCGTCCGGCGATGAAGCGGCGTTCGATTTCGCACCGCTTGGTCGCGGCGGCCACAAGACGATCCGGCGCGCCGACTTCGAGTCGTGGATCGCGGGCGACCTCGCCCGCATTGAAGGCGCGCTCGACGACGTTCTCGAAAAGACGGCAACGCCTGCCGGGGCAATCGACAAGGTATTCCTGACCGGCGGCACCTCGTTCGTGCCCGCCGTGCGGCGCATCTTTTCCGAGCGCTTCGATCACAGCCGCATTGAGACCGGCGGTGAACTCCTGTCTATCGCCCATGGCCTCGCACTCATTGGCGAGCGCGACGACGTCAGGCAGTGGGCCGTCTAGACAGCCTTTCGCTCGGTCGCAAAGATCAGCAGCACCAGAAGGCCGAGTGCTGCACCTGACGCTGCCGTCGCCCACCAGCCGCCATAGAAATAGGTTGCCGCCGCAAGCGCCGATCCCGCCGAGCCGAGCAGGAAGACGATCGTCATATAGACGGCATTCAAGCGTCCGCGCGCATGGTCGTTCAGCGAGAAGATGATGCGCTGGCTGAGGATCTGGTTGGTCTGCACGGCGCTGTCGATGAAGATCGCCGAAAGCACCAGCGCAGCGATGGAAATAGCGGTGCCTGCCCAACCTGCCACGAGAAACCAGATCGTCAGCGTGATCATGGCGATCGCAGTCCCGCGCTGCGTGTGTCCACGATCGGCAAGCCGCCCGGCGATCGGGGCCGCTGCCGCGCCCGCTGCTCCGGCGAGGGCGAAGAGAGCGATCTGACGCTGGCTGTAACCAAATCTTTCAGTCAGCAGCAGCGGGATCGCCGTCCAGAACAGGTTGAAGCTCGCGAAGATAATGCCCTGGTAGATTGCCCGGCGCTGCAGGGCGGGTGTCGTCACCAGCAGATGCGCCATGGATTTCAGGATTGCGCCATAGCCCATTGAACCGTGGGGACGGCGGAGCGGGAGCGCGATGCGCAGTAGGGCGAGGACGACGAGCATGGCCCCCGCGGAAATCCAGAAGATCGCCCGCCAGCCGAACTCCGAGGCAACAAGGTTGGCAAGCGGCCGCGCCAGCATGATGCCGGTCAGCAGACCGGCCATGACGTTGCCGATGGTGCGCCCGCGCGATGCGGCCGGCACCAGATGCGAGGCGAAGGGTACAAGCACCTGCGCGCCGCAGGCAAAAAAGCCGATGGCAAAGGAAAAGAACAAAAACGTCGTTGCCGATCCGGACATGGCAGCGCCGGCAAGCCCGATCGCCGTGCCAGCCAGAGTTAGAAGGACGAGGAGGCGATTTTCAACAAGATCGGCAAGGGAGACGAGGAAGAGCAGTCCGGCACCATAACCGAGCTGAGTCACCGTGACGATGAAGCCAGCCATGCCGCCATGCATGTCGAGGTCGGTGCTGATCAGGCCGATCAAGGCCTGCGCATAGTAGATATTGCCTACCATCGCCCCGCAGGCGAAAGCGAACAGAAACGTAAGAGCCGGCGAAAGACCCGGCAATTCGGGCGCGTCCGCAATGGCAGCTTCAACTTGGGCGGCGTCTCGGGAATGGGGCATCAAAATCGATCTTTCGACCGGCGCTCCTCCTTCGCCGGTTGTGCGTGGCTTATAGATGTGGCTCGATCAGGGAAAGATCGGCTTGTGACAGGCGATCGGACGCGGTGCGCGCCTGATGCCAATAGGGATAGATCAACGGCAGAAGGCTCACCTCGTCGAGCCTTTCCCGCTCGTCGGACGTCAGGCTGATTTCGGCGGCCTGCAGATTGTCGGCGAGTTGCTCGTCCGTGCGCGCGCCGACGATCACGGACGTGATGCCCGAGCGCCCGAGCAGCCAGGCCAGCGCGATCTGCGCTGCAGACACATCGCGGCTTTCTGCGATTTCAACCAGCACGTCGACAATATCGTAGAGCCGTTCCTGGTCGCGGATGGGTGGTTCGCCCCAATTGGCGAGCTGCCGCGTGCCTTCGGGCGCGTCCTTGTCGCGGCGATATTTTCCGGAGAGCAGACCACCGGCGAGCGGGCTCCAGACAAGCACGCCGAGCTGCTGGTCGAGCGTTGCCGGAATGAGCTCATACTCGGCTTCGCGGGCTTCGAGACTGTAGTGAATCTGCTGGCTGACCGGCGCGATGTAGTTCTTGAGCGCTGCGGTGCCAATTGCCTTCATGAGGTGCCATGCCGAGAAATTGGAAACGCCGGCATAGCGCACTTTTCCGGATCGGATAAGCGTGTCGAGCGCCTCAAGCGTTTCATCGATCGGAGCCAGCCCGTCCCACTGGTGCAATTGGTAAAGGTCGATATGGTCTGTGCCGAGCCGCTTCAGGCTGGCCTCGGCAGCGCGGATAATATGGTAACGCGACAGGCCGGCATCGTTGATTTCGGACCCCATCCGGAACCGCGCCTTGGTGGCGATCAGGACGCTGTCACGCTTGCCTTTCAGGGCCTGGCCCACGATCTCCTCCGATGCGCCGGCTGAATAGATGTCGGCCGTATCGAAAAGGTTGATGCCGGCGTCGAGGGCCATGCCGATCTGACGCTTCGCGCCTTCAAGGTCCGTGTCGCCGGTCTTGGCGAAATTGCCCTTGCCGCCCATGGTCATGGTACCGAGGCTCAAGCAAGACACGATGAGGCCGGAGCGGCCAAGCTGACGATACTCCATGTCGGACTCCCTGATGATGCAGATGGGCTGCGCCGGAACGTGACGAAGGGCCTATCTATAATTGGCGGGCGCGCAGATGTCGCCCCCAGATTGAACCGGATGACGCAAATGTGCACCGTGAGCAACTGCCAAACACGACGAAGCCGATTGCAGGCGCAACCGGCTTCGGGCCGTGATCGACAGCTATCGGTTTAACGCACCCAAACGACGCGTCTCGTGCTCCGGTCGATGAGCGCTGGCCTCTGGTCGACATAGACGTAGGAATAGCGCGGCTGGTCCGGGATATCGGTGAGCATCACATCTCCCGGAATGACCGTGCCGCTCGAAACGGGACCATCGATCATCACTGTGTCCACCGGATGTCGCTCAATATAGGTTATCGCATCGTCCGGCACGGCTTTTGAACTTTCGGACAGGTAGACCACCTGGCGGCTGCGCATCGATACGATCACCGGGCGACCGTTGACGTAGACATAGCCAAAATCGGGATTATCCGGAATTTCGTGGATAACGATCCTTTCCGGCACGACATAGCCCTGCGAAACACTGTCGTCGAGCACCACCGGATCGGACGGATTCGCGATTACGTAGTCACGGGCGCCCTGCGGCACTTCCACGAGCACGTCCTGCGCAAGGGCGAAACCGGTCGTTGCAAACAACGCGGCTGCCGTCAGTGTGAGAACCTTGTTCATTGTGACCTCTCCTGTTTCATTCGCAGGGAAAACCCCGCGGGGGCCGATATGGTTCCGAGAAAATGGCAGGCGCATTCGCGCTTTCAGGGCTTGTTGTGTTGAACCTTCGGGTCGGTTATGGCCGTAAATGACGCAGACGAAACGCCAAAACAGGATCGCCATGAAGTACCCGTGGAATGATCGAGCCGGTAAGCTATCTGTCATCAAGATCACAGCGCTGGCGGTCGCTTTTCTGCCTCTTTTGTGGATCGTTGCGAGCTACAAGACCAACATTCTGGGGCCACGGCCAATCACCCAGGCGATCCACGAGACGGGCGATTGGGCCATCCGTTTCTTTCTGGTCTCGCTGACGATTTCACCGCTTCGCGCCATTACGCGTTGGTCGAAGCTCATTCTTGTCCGGCGCATATTGGGGCTGACGGCCCTTGCCTACGCGCTCCTGCATTTCTCGCTCTACATCGTCGATCAGAACTTCAACCTTTCAAGGGTTGCCACCGAAATCTGGCTGCGCATCTACCTGCTCATCGGTTTTGTCACCCTCCTCGGATTGGTAGCGCTCGGCGTCACATCGACGGATGCCATGATCCGGCGTATGGGCAAAAACTGGAACAGGCTGCACCGTCTGGCTTATACGCTGGCCGCCCTCGGTATCCTGCACTTCTTCATGCAGTCGAAGGCCGATGTGACGGAGCCCACCTTGATGGTTGGGCTTTTGCTCGCGCTTTTCGCCTATCGCGTGGCCAAGGTCTGGGATTTTGATATAGCGGCAGTACCGACGCTCATCGCCATTGCCGTCATCGCGGCGTTTGGAACAGTCCTCATCGAATATGCCTGGTTCGCCGTTGCGACGCGGATCCCCCCGTCCCGCGTCCTCCTCGCCAATCTCAGTTTCAGTCACTCGATCCGGCCAACCTGGTGGGTCCTGATGGCCTGTCTCATACCCGCGTTCTGGGCGGCGATAAAACCGATGATTGGCAATGATGGCCGCAAGATCAATCCGCTGTCGGCCAAGTAAACGCAGAAGTTTTGCTTTTCACCGACGCAAAAACTGCTATCGCTTTTGCCATGGAACCGCAATTTACCCCCCTCATCGACTCCCTGCCCTCGACAGTGCCATTCGTCGGCCCTGAGGCGCTTGAGCGCAAACGCAATCGCATTTTCCGGGCGCGCCTTGGTGCCAATGAAAACAGTTTCGGTCCGGCGCCGTCAGTCATTGCCGCCATGCAGGAAAATGCAGCGGATGCCTGGAAATATGCCGATCCGGAGAACTTCGATCTGAAGCAGGCGCTGGCTGCCCATCTCGGTGTGGCGCCGGGCAATGTCGTCGTCGGCGAAGGGGTCGATACGCTGCTCGGGCTTGCAGTGCGCCAATATGTTCAGCAGGGTACGCCCGTCGTCACCTCGCTCGGCGCCTATCCGACATTCAATTTCCATGTCGCAGGATTTGGCGGACGACTGGTCACGGTGCCTTATCGCGATGACAGGGAAGACCTTGACGCTCTGCTTGACGCCGTCGAGCGCGAAAACGCACCGCTGGTCTATTTCTCCAATCCAGACAACCCCATGGGAACGTGGTGGGCGGCGGCGGATATTGAACGTTTCATCGCCAAGCTACCTGCCACAACGATGCTGATCCTCGACGAGGCCTATGGCGAGACCGCGCCTGCCTCGGCCATGCCGCCGATCGACGTTTCGCGCCCCAATGTGTTGCGCATGCGCACATTCTCCAAGGCATATGGTCTTGCCGGCATGCGCTGTGGCTATGCCATCGGCGCCGAGCGGCAAATCCTTGCCTTCGACAAGATACGCAACCATTTTGGCATGAACCGGCTGACCCAGGCGGCAGCGCTCGCCGCGTTGAAGGATCAGGATTACCTGACATCGGTCATCGCGCGGATCATAACCGGTCGCGACCGTATCGCGCAGATCGCCGCGGAAAATGGCTTGAAGGTCATCCCGTCCGCCACGAATTTCGTCACCATCGATTGCGGCCGCGACGGGCCTTTTGCGCTCTCCGTCCTCAACGCGCTGGTCGAGCGCGACGTCTTTGTGCGCAAGCCCATGGCGCCGGGGCTCGACCGCTGCATTCGGGTGAGTGTGGGGCTGGAACACGAACTCGATTATTTCGCCGAGCAGCTTCCGCTCGCCCTCGCCTTACTTGCTTGAAGCCTCAAAATCACGGAGAAACCCCGGTGGATATCAATCGCGCCTTTGTTGGCCTTGGCGGTCTTTTCGGAGCGGCCGGCATCGCCGCCTATGCGGCCGCGGCTCATAGCGCAAGCGGACATATGGCGACGATTGCGCCGATCCTTTCCATCCATGCGCCGGCGTTTCTTGCCCTCGCCATTCTCGCCAAGATGAGCAAGGCCGCCTATTTCGGCGGTCTGGTGCTGGTGCTCGGGCTCTTGTTCTTTATAGGCGATCTTGCGGCACGCGATTATACCGGCGACCGGCTCTTCGCTTTTGCAGCGCCGCTTGGCGGCTCACTGCTTATTCTCGGATGGCTGATCGTTGCGGCGACGGCTTTTCGCAGGCTGGATTTCAAAAGCCAAAGATAAACGGCTTCGCCACCGGCCAATTGTGTATGATTGCAGTGGCGCCGACGGCCATGCTCAGAGGTCGGCAAGTTTGGCAGTCGTTGCCAGGATGTTGACGCGCCCGCGAAGCTCGCCGAAAGATTCGGCAAGGCAGCGGTTGAGGCTTCCTTTCAGACAGAAAACATCTTCCCTCGGCCTCGCCGCATCCGCATCAAGATATCCAGCTTGGCATCGATCTTTTAGAAAGACTTTTCGAGAAACGCGACCCTCTGTTCAGGGATCGACAGTGCCGCTTCCGCCGAATTTCAAGGAATGCATCGGCAGCGGTTTCTGCGGCATCAGTTGCCCTTGAGCCTCGCATTGCACGTCGAGTAATAGCCGCCGCCCTGCTGGATCCAGCGCAAGCCGCTCAAAGTGCCCTTCTCCTTGTTGGCGTGATATTGCTCGAGACAGGTGTGCATCCGCGCCTTGGCCGGCGTTTCTGAAGCAAATTTCGTCGCCACCGACGAGGGGTACGTCGCCTTGCCGGAGTTCAATGTCGCCGTGGTGTCGGTCTTCTTTGGCGACTTTTTCGGCTTTGCGACAGGTTCCTCCGCTGCGGTGGCATCGGATGGCGGGGCATCGGTTTCAGTTGCCGCTGCTGGCGTCTTTGCGGCCTCGGATACACAATTGGCCTTGCGAAAATCGTTCCACGACACACCGGCTGTTTGACCCGCCGCCTGCGCAGCTTTGTATTTCACGCTGCATTCTTTCATGCTGAGAGCGCTGGCGGGCAAGGCGTAATTCAAAGGAACGAGAACGGCGACGAGGGCAACAGCTTTGCGGGCGATTCGGTAATCGATCATGAAAACCTGCTCTTAAAATGAATCATCAAAAAGCTCTAACAGTGTGATCCTACATGCACCTTTCGCTCCTTGCCATGCAGACTTTCGTATAGGAGAAGTAGGGTTGAATTAATCGAACGATCGTTTTATTAACCCGCCCATGGCACGAACCACAGGATCTGAAGGCGTTAAGACACGCAGCGCGATTGACGCGGCTGCGAAGCGTCTTATTGCGCGCGTCGGCTATGAGGCGATGTCGATGCGCCAGCTTGCCGACGAGGTTGGCGTACAGTCGGCCGCCTTCTATCACTATTATCCCAATAAGCAGCAATTGCTGTTCTCGCTCATGCGGGCGCACATGGTCCGGTTGATCGACGCATGGGAGGAGACGAGCTCTGGCGTGGAAGACCCCGTCGAGCGATTCGCCGCTTTCATACGATTCCACATCACTTATCATGCCGATCGACGTGATGACGTGCATATCGGCAATATGGAATTGCGCAGCCTGAACACCGACAACCGCGCCGTGATCGTCGCCCTGCGCGGGCGATACGAGAACAGCTTGCGCGAAATTCTCGACGACGGGCTCGATGCCCGCCAGTTCGTCATCGATGACATTGCGCTGATGACACGCGCGATCATTGGAATGACGACCGGTATCAATCTCTGGTTCCGCAGCGATGACAGGCTTACTGTCACCGAGGTTGCGGAAAAATACGTTCAGATGGGATTGCGCCTTGTTGGCGCCAAGAAGATCGAGACAGCTACCACGGGAGGACGCAATGTATCAGTCAGGACTAAGGTTCGGAGTATCTGAAGAGATCGAGGCGCTGCGCGACACCGTACATCGTTTCGCCCAGGAGAAGATTGCGCCGCTCGCGTCGGAGATCGACCGAACCAACCAGTTTCCCATGCAGCTGTGGCAGGAGATGGGTGCGCTCGGCCTTCTCGGCATGACTGCCAATCCTGAATTTGGTGGTTCCGGGCTCGGTTACCTCGCCCATGTTGTGGCGATGGAAGAACTGTCGCGCGCATCGGCTTCGGTCGCCCTTTCCTATGGCGCGCATTCCAACCTCTGCGTCAACCAGATCAATCGCTGGGGCACCGACGAGCAAAAGGCAAAATTCCTGCCGAAACTCTGTACCGGCGAGAATGTGGGCGCACTTGCGATGTCGGAGCCTGGTTCCGGGTCGGACGTCGTTTCGATGAAGCTCCGGGCCGACAAGAAGAACGACCGCTACGTTCTCAATGGCAACAAGATGTGGATCACCAATGGTCCGGACGCTAATACGCTCGTCGTGTACGCCAAGACCGATGCTGCTGCCGGCTCACGCGGCGTCACGGCTTTCCTGATAGAGAAGGAGTTCAAGGGGTTCAGCACGGCGCAGAAGCTCGACAAGCTCGGCATGCGCGGTTCGAACACCTGCGAACTCGTGTTCGAGGATTGTGAAGTCCCCTTCGAGAACGTCCTTGGCGAGGAAGGCAAGGGCGTCAAAATACTGATGTCCGGCCTCGACTATGAGCGTGTCGTTCTTGCCGGCGGTCCGCTCGGCATCATGGCGGCCTGCCTCGATGTGGTCGTTCCGTATGTGCATGAGCGCAAGCAGTTCGGCCAGCCGATCGGCGAGTTCCAACTCATGCAGGGCAAGCTCGCCGATATGTATACGACCATGAACGCCTGCCGCGCCTATGTCTATGCGGTGGCGGCGGCCTGCGATCGCGCCGAGACCACGCGCAAGGACGCCGCCGGCTGCATTCTCTACGCCGCCGAAAAGGCAACGTGGTGTGCGCTCGAGGCCATCCAGGCGCTCGGCGGCAACGGCTACATCAACGACTATCCGACCGGCAGGCTTCTGCGCGATGCTAAGCTTTACGAAATCGGAGCCGGCACCAGCGAAATTCGCCGCATGCTGATCGGCAGGGAGATGTTTGCAGAGTCACAATAGCTGCCTGTCGCGTTTCGAGTCCCCGCTGCCAATCAATTGATCCTACAGGAGACCGCATGACGATTCTTTCATCCGAGGTCAGCACAACGTCCGACGTCTTTATCGCGAACCGGGCGCGGATGCAGGCGCTTGTCAGCGAAATCGAGACCAAGGCAGCAAAGGTCAATCTTGGCGGCACCGAAGAGGCGCGCAAGCGCCACACGTCGCGCGGCAAGCTTCTGCCGCGTGACCGCCTGGCCCAACTCCTCGATGCAGGCTCGCCCTTTCTCGAAATCGGTCAGTTTGCCGCTTGGGGCATGTATGACGACGATATTTCGTCTGCCGGGCTCATCGCAGGTATTGGGCGGGTATCGGGCAAGGAAGTCATGATCGTTGTCAACGATGCAACGGTCAAGGGCGGCACCTACTACCCGCTTACTGTAAAGAAGCATCTGCGCGCCCAGGAAATCGCGCTCCAGAACAACCTGCCTTGCATATACCTCGTTGATTCCGGCGGCGCGAACCTGCCGAACCAGGATGAAGTGTTTCCAGACCGCGAGCATTTCGGCCGCATCTTCTACAATCAGGCCAATATGTCGGCGGCGGGCATTCCGCAAATTGCCGTCGTCATGGGATCGTGCACCGCGGGCGGCGCCTACGTTCCGGCTATGTCGGAAGAAACGATCATGGTGAAGGGGCAGGCAACGATTTTCCTCGGTGGCCCGCCGCTGGTCAAGGCGGCGACGGGCGAGGACGTGTCGGCTGAGGACCTTGGCGGCGCCGATCTTCACACACGCGAATCCGGTGTCGCCGATCACTACGCGATGGATGACGCACATGCGCTCGCCATCGCCCGACGCATTGTCGCAAATCTCAATCGAAAGAAGACGATAGGGCTCGATCTTCGCAAAGTGAGTCCGCCGCTCTATGATCCAGCCGAACTCTACGGCATCGTTCCGACCGATCTGCGCCAGCCATACGATGTGCGCGAACTGATCGCCCGCATCGTTGACGGCTCGGAGTTCGACGAGTTCAAGCAGAACTACGGCACGACGCTGGTCACGGGCTTTGCCCATCTTTACGGCATGCCTGTAGGCATCATCGCCAATAATGGCGTGCTCTTTTCGGAAAGCGCACTCAAGGGTACGCATTTTATCGAGCTGTGCACCCAGCGCGGCATCCCCCTCGTCTTCCTGCAAAATATCACAGGCTTCATGGTCGGCCGCTCCTACGAGGCGCGCGGCATTGCCAAGGACGGAGCCAAGCTCGTCACGGCCGTCGCAACGGCGCGGGTGCCCAAGGTCACGATGATTGTCGGCGGCTCGTTCGGCGCCGGCAATTACGGCATGTGCGGACGGGCCTTTTCGCCGCGCTTCCTGTGGATGTGGCCAAACGCCCGCATTTCAGTGATGGGAGGCGAGCAGGCCGCCACCGTGCTTGCCCTGGTCAAGCGCGAAGGCATCGAACGCAAGGGCGGTGAATGGACCACGGCCGACGAGGCTGCGTTCCGTGCGCCGATTCTCGAAAAATACGAGCGCGAGGGCCATCCGCTCTATTCGTCGGCGCGACTTTGGGATGACGGGATCATCGACCCCGCCAAGAGCCGCGATGTGTTGGCGCTGTCGCTCTCTGCCGCGCTGAACGCGCCGGTGGAAGAAACCCGCTTCGGCGTGTTCAGGATGTAGGGGAAAAAAGACCATGACGAAAATGTTCTCCAAAATCCTGATCGCCAATCGCGGTGAGATCGCCTGCCGCGTCATTCGCACGGCGCAGAACCTCGGCATCAGTACGGTGGCCGTCTACTCGGATGCGGACGCCCATGCGCTGCATGTCAGCATGGCCGATGAGTCCGTGAATATCGGTCCGGCGCCGGTCACCGACAGTTATCTTCGCGCGGACCACATCATCAAGGCGGCGCTCGATACGGGAGCCGAAGCCATTCACCCGGGCTATGGATTCCTTTCGGAAAATCCCGGTTTCGTCGATGCCGTGGTCAAGGCCGGCCTTGTCTTCATCGGACCTTCGGCGGATTCGATCCGCGCGATGGGTCTGAAGGACGCGGCGAAGCGGTTGATGGAAAAGGCAGGCGTTCCCGTCGTCCCGGGCTATCACGGCGAGGCGCAGGAACTCGTCGTGCTCGCATCCAAAGCCCGCGAAATCGGCTATCCGGTGCTGATCAAGGCCCGCGCTGGCGGTGGCGGCAAGGGCATGCGCAAGGTCGACAGTCCCGACGATTTCGCCGAAGCTCTCGGTAGCGCCCGGCGCGAGGCCAAGAGTGCCTTCGGCGATGACCGGGTTCTCGTCGAAAAGTACATCGCCAAGCCCCGGCATATTGAAGTGCAGGTCTTCGGCGACAATCATGGCAATGCCGTTCACCTTTACGAGCGCGATTGCTCGCTGCAGCGCCGGCATCAGAAGGTGATCGAGGAGGCTCCTGCCCCCGGAATAACCGCCGAAATGCGCCAGGCGATGACCGGCGCCGCGGTCAAGGCGGCGCAAGCAATCAAATATTCCGGCGCAGGTACGATTGAGTTCATCGTCGACGCAACGGAAGGCCTGCGGCCCGACCGCTTCTGGTTCATGGAGATGAACACGCGCCTTCAGGTCGAACATCCCGTGACGGAAATGGTAACAGGTCTCGACCTTGTGGAATGGCAATTGCGTGTGGCTGCCGGCGAGAAGCTGCCATTGGCTCAAGAGAATATCCCTCTCAACGGCCATTCCATCGAGGTTCGCCTGTATGCGGAGGATCCGGCAAAGAGCTTCCTGCCTGCCACCGGGACGCTCTATCACCTCGCCTTCCCCAATGCCGTCAAGGACGGCGCGGTACGGGTCGAGACCGGGGTTCGCAGCGGCGACGAGATTTCGCCGTTCTACGATCCGATGATCGCCAAGCTTGTGGTTCACGGCGCGGATCGGGCTGCCGCGCTCCGCGCGATGCAAAACGCGCTGGGCGAGACGGAAGTCGCCGGGACGGTCACGAACACGGCCTTTCTCGCGGCGCTGGTGCGGCATCCTGGATTTGCCGCAGGCGATGTCGATACGGGGCTGATCGACCGCGATCTTGCCGGGCTTATCGCGCCAGTCGCGATTGAAGCAGGGGCGAAGGAACTCGCTATCCTCTTCGCAAGCGGCCTGCTCAAGCGCCCGGTTTCCACCGATCCCTGGACCGCCTTGCGCGGCTACAGCCATCATGCACCCCTCGCCTATCCTGTGATGCTCGAGGAAAACGGAGCGATTACCCGTTACGACGTGTCGGTTCGCGGCGATGAGCGATACGGGATTTCCAGTCCCGCCGGTACGCAGGAACTGCGCGTTCGCCATGGACCGGCCACGTGGCATGTCACCGGCAAGGGCATCAATCTTCATGCCAAGGCCATGACGATACCGCATGGGGTCGCCGTGCTTGCCAAGGGCGCGGCGGCAACGTTCAGCGTTGCCGACCCGTTCCTCCTTGCCGAAGCGGCAGGCGGTGGAGGCGATCGCCTTGCCGCGCCAATGCCGGGTCTCGTGAAATCTGTGCGCTTTGCCGTGGGCGATCAGGTGAAGAAGGGGCAGGTTTTGCTCGTCCTCGAAGCCATGAAGATGGAGCATTCGATCACCGCACCGCATGATGGCAGAATTGCCGAAATAGCAAGCGAAGGAACGCAGGTGAAAGAGAAGTCGTCGCTCGTGCGGTTTGAAGACGCGGGCAATGATTCTTTAAAGATTTGAGGCAGCAAGCACGCCTTCGGCATGCTAGGAAAGTGGCGCGGGGCCCGCAGCTGCGGGCGCCGGGCTATGTTCCCGCCTTTAATTCAGGAGATTACCTATGGCCACAAAATCCCTCCAGACGATCAAGCGCGCTCCCCTCGCCACCCCTACCGACCTTGGGGAAAAGGCGACGCGCGATATTTCCGCCGCCGTCAATGCGCTGCTTGCCGACACGTTCGCGCTTTACATGAAAACCAAGAATTTTCACTGGCACATGAGCGGCCCGCATTTTCGCGACTATCACCTGATGCTCGACGAGCAAGGCGAACAGATCTTCGCCATGACCGACGTTCTTGCCGAACGCGTCCGCAAGATCGGCGGCACCACGCTCAAGTCGATCGGGCAGATTTCGTCGAAACAGCGCCTTCTCGACAATGACGCGAATTTCGTGACGCCTGAAGACATGATCGCCGAGCTGCGCGACGATACAAAGAGCTTCATCAGCTATCTGCGCCAGGTGCATGAACTCTGCAGCGAATACAATGACAGCGCCACGACCAGCATCATCGAGAACTATATCGACGAGTCCGAGCGGCGCCATTGGTTCCTGTTTGAAGCATCGCGCGTCGGCCCGGCTGGCGTCTGATCGATCCGTTGCGGATAACCCGGCCGTCCCGGCGGCCGGTTTGTTTGCGTAATTTCCCCGGCAGACCGATACTATCTAAACAAGACGTGCTCTAATCGTTTGCCTTGGCCAGCCTTGCCAACTGCGCGCGGCCTTGCGTCTCAACAATCATGGTCTCGACCGATGAAATGTTGAGGGCCAGCGTTGCGATTTTCTGCAAAGTATTGTTGTCAGGAAATGTCTTGGTCTTGGCTGAGCTCGTTATCAGCTGCCTTTGGGCAGCCGTGAGCCTAGCGAGCAATTCTTCGAGTTCATCCATGAATGTCCGTCCGCCGTGGTTGCAATAAATACAATACTTATAGTTGTAGCGTAGCAGTATGGCTAACTTATACTGTAATCACAATCTTGTGTCCATCCACCGCTGGCAATCTAGCCATAGGGTGCAGAAGAGAATTTTCTACACGCCAAGGTTGTGTCCATTCCGACAGATCAGTGTGTCGTCATCCATTTGCGGGCTTCGCGCAGGGCGGTTGCGAGATCAACCTTGGACATTGTCTTGCCAAGTTCGGCCCGCAGTTCCGCGGCGCGATCGCAGCCCTTGATAGCGGCGATGTTGAACCATTTGTGCGCGGCCACCAGGTCGACGGCGCAATCGCGACCGGTTGCGTACATGATGCCCATTTCGAAGAGGATGTCGGTCTGGGCGGAGCCACCGGCGTCGCCGGTTTCGACAGTCTGAAGATCAAAGCGTGCCATTTCAGTCAAACCCCTTGTTGAACCAAATTCGTGTCGAACGAAAAGCCCTGTTAGACTTCTGAGAACCGCCATTTGTTTGTTTCGGCGTGCTCTTTCGATGCTTTTAAGAATGAACGATAGGCTTGAAATTGCTGTTAAAAGCCATGATTAACCGCGCACAAACAAAACAAAAACAACTCGTAAACTTCGCAATTCATTAAATATAGCACGCCAGCAATTGCAGGCATTTGCCGCAAATTTGCCTAAAATCGGATCTGCCGGCCTGAAGAGTTTGATAACCAAACGCGCGGTTTGCGAATTTGAACTTCGGCAATTCACTCCCGCCCACGCTGCGTGAAAACAGGCGGATTTTCGGCTGGGGCTGCTTTCTTTCCCCGATATTTTGAATTACGTTTACGTTTGCGTAAGAAATGGCGATGCTGGAGATCGCCGCGTATCGGGAGGAAATTCATGACGCGCAGAATAGTTTTGGCCTGCACCGGCCTTGTCCTTATGGCTGGCCCTGCTCTTGCAGAAGAAGCGATCGTCGGATCGTGGAAGCGGCCAAACGGCACCATCATTCAATATTCGTCCTGTGGGACAGATACCTATTGCGGCACGGTGATGACCGGCGAATACAAGGGTAAGTCGATCGGCTCGATGTCCGGCAAGAGTGGTTCCTACAAGGGCACGGTGAACAAGCTCGACGAGGGCAAGACCTATAATGGCAAGGCGACGGCAACCGGGGCGACCCTTTCGCTTTCGGGCTGTGTCATGGGCGGGCTCATCTGCAAGAGCGAGAGCCTGACGCGCCAGTAGAGGTCGGGTGGGGTAGGCAGATCATCCAGAGCCGGGTGGCGGCGGTTTTCGCATGCGTTCACATCAGCGACCTTTCCGCCGATATCCTCGGCTCTTGACCCGAGGACCCATTCTCTCTTCGTGGGGCGGACAGCGTCCATGCCGGAGGGCCATTCTTCGCTTTGTGAGGCAAACAGCGTCGACGATGGATCCTCGGGACAAGGGCCCGGAGGATGACGGAAGCGAGGGGAGCCAGAGGGACGTTCTCCCTCCGTGGCCGAACAGCGTCCGCGGTGACGGCAGTGGAGCGGTCTGCCGTCTGCACTTCCCCCTCCTACGTTTATCCATCGGACGAAGTGGCGGCGCTGCTCGCATAAGTTCCCATCATCCACCCTCTCCGCCGTCATCCTCGGGCGTTAGACCCGAGGACCCATTCTTTCTTCGTGGGCAGACAGCGTCGACGATGGATCCTCGGGACAAAGCCCGAGGATGACGGAAGTGAGGGGAGCCAGAGGGACGTTCTCCTCCCTCCGTGGCCGAACAGCGTCCGCGGTGACGGCAGTGCAGACTGCCGAAGGATAGAGGAAGTGAGAACGGCCTGCGGTGACGGTAATGGGGCAGTCCGCCGTCTGCACTTCCCCCGTCCGATGTTTATCCATAGGACCGAGTCGAACGAGCGGACTTCGATGACTGAGTGGGAGCTTCTCGCATAAGTTCCCATCATCCACCCTCTCCGCCGTCATCCTCGGGCGTTAGACCCGAGGACCCATTCTTCTTCGCGGGGCAAACTCATGCCGGAGGGCCATTCTTTCTCCGTGGGCAGACAGCGTCGCGATGGATCCTCGGGACAAGGGCCCGAGGATGACGGAGAGGAGATCCCGTGGATCGCGGCAGTGAGGGGAGCCCAAGGATGGCGGAAACGAGAACGGCCCGAGGTGACGCAGTGCAGACGACCCTTAGATGACGCAAGAGGGGATCGCCGGGGATGACCGCCGTGGGAAATGTGCGGCACACTTGGCGCTGATAACAACAGGGGACCAGTCTGCCCGGGCCCTGTTTGAGCGGCGACCGGATCGCCGCCCAGCAAACCTCAAATGTTCTCAGCGACCAGGCTTGCCACCTTCCGGTGAATTTCATTCCGGCTATCCGCGGTTCCCTTCGGATCGTAGAGATAGACAGCCAGCAGGATCGGCTTGTGGCTTGGCGGCCAGATCACCGCGATGTCATTGGCCATGCCGCTGTCGCTGGTACCGGTTTTGTCGCCGACGCTCCAGCCCTTGGGCAAGCCGCCGCGCAGGCGTTTGTCGCCGGTCTTGTTCGCAAGCAGCCACTCGATGAGCTGATCGCGTGAGGATTTCGCGAGCGCGTTGCCGAGAACCGTCTTCTGCAGATCTTTCAAAATGTGCGCCGGCGTAATGGTGTCACGCGGATCGCCCGGCGTCGCCTCGTTCAGTTCTGTCTCGCGGCGGTCCAGTCGAAACGTCGCATCGCCGAGGCTGCGCGCATATTGTGTCAGGCCCTTCGGTCCGCCGAGATTGTCCAGCAGGAGATTGCCGGCGGTATTGTCACTCAACGTGATCGCAGCTTCGCAGAGTGCAGCAAGGGTCATGCCCTCGTCGACATGCTTTCCCGTGTTGGGCGAGCCGGCAACAAGGTCGCCCTTGCCGTATTTAATGACACGATCAAGTTTTTCTTCCTTGCGATCAACCTTCGCCAGTACCGCGGCCGCGGCCAGGAACTTGAACGTGCTGCACATCGCAAAGCGCTCATGCGCGCGGTATTCGATCTTGCTGTCGCTCGCCGTGTCGAGTGCTGCAACCCCAAGGCGTGCACCGGTCTTTTCCTCTAGCCCCTTGAACGCCGCATCGAGATCAACCCTTTCGGCCGGCGCGGCATAGGCCAAAGCTCTCGGCAACGCCAATGCCGGTATCGCCAGCATCGATCCGAGCAATGCTCCGCGGCGGGTAATAGAACCACTCATTTCATATCTCCATGTCTTACGAACTGACTGCGCGATTCACGCGTGGCGAAAGCTGCGATCCGAACTGGCAAATTCCGTGGAGAAACTGTGACGAAAAAGAGCGCCTGAACTTGACCAATAGTGAACCTTCTGGTTATTTAACTTTTTGGTAATTTAAACCTTAGGAGGGAACGATGCGAAAGACCTATCATGGGAGCTGTCATTGCGGAGCGGTTCGTTTCGAGGCCGACATCGACCTCACTCAGGGCACCAGCAAGTGCAATTGTTCGGTCTGCGCCAAAGGCCGTTTCTGGAAGGTGATCGTCGGCGGCGATGAGCTTCGTGTCGTTACGGGGTCAGAAAAATTGACCGCGTATCGTTTTGGCGGCGGCACAATTACCCATTTCTTTTGCGACACATGCGGCATGAAACCGTTCGGTCAGGGCGAGATGGAAAGCATGGGAAAGTTCTATGGCGTCAATGTCGCCTGCCTCGATGATATGCCTGTCAATGACCTGGTAGCGGCGCCTTTGGAGTATCAGGATGGGCTCCACGATCACTGGGAGCGGAGGCCGCAGGAAGTGCGCCACCTTTAGCTGGGATTTTGAGTTCTAACAAAAATGAGCGAGCAAAAACAACACTCTACGCCGTGAAAAGCCCTTTATTTACAGCATATTAGACTAATGTCTAATTGTTTCGAACAATTCCCCGGGCTATAAAGAAATCGATTTTAGCGTGTAGTTGTTTTCGAAATGCACTGTTGTTGACCACCTTTATCCTGCGGTTGCTGGTGTCTTAAGTATCCAGTCGTTTATGTGCAAACCCTCCCTGCACATCAAGCCGAAATTTCGGGAGGATCAGGGATAGAATGGTGCGTAGGCCATTCCTTTCTTGAGGCATGTGCCCAAACTTTTGTCGGGCCAGGCAACCGCAGGACCAATGCGCTCGAGCAGCTCCTTCGCTGGTTACGGGCAAAAAGACAGGCAGCCATGGAAGTCCCCCCATGGCTGCCTTTTTCTTGTGGTAGATGAGTTTCCCGTGCCTGGTCGCAGCGATTTTGCAGCGCCCTTGCGGGCAAACGACTTTACGCCTTTAGCGGCCGCGAGTTGCCGCGCGCTGGCTGACGCCTTTGCCGAGCCCTTTAGGCAGCAGCGAGTCGCCCGATCTTGTTGGTTGCGGACTTGGCCTAATATTGGTTGCGACAGCGATCTGCCGAGCACTGGCCGACGCCTGGGCCGAGCCCTTTAGGCGGCAGCGAGTCGCCCGGCCCTGTGGTTAGCCTTGGCGGCGAAAGTGAATTTGTTAAGCGAGTTCGTTAAGACGAGTTTGCCAGGCCATGTTAGCGGCAGCAGGTCGCCCGGCCCTGTTGGTTATGGACTTGGCCGTGTCTTGGAGGTGGAAAGGAATTTGCTGCGCGAGTTGTTGCGACGCGTTTGCCGAGCCTTGTCAACGGCAGCGAGTTCGCCAAGCCCTGTTGGTTGCGGACTTGCCAAGCCTCAGTGGTGGAAAGGAATTTGCTGCGCGAGTTGTTGCGACGCGTTTGCCGAGCCTTGTCAACGGCAGCGAGTTTGCCGAGTCTTGTGACCGGCAGTGAGTTCACCAAGCCCTATCGATTGCGAACTTTGCCCGGATTTGGTGACGGAAGTGAATTTGCTACCCGAGTTGGTTGAGACGACTTGCCTTGCCCTGTAAGCGGCAGCGAGCTTGCAGTGTCGTGTTAGTTAAGGACTTTAAGCCTTGGTGGCGGGAGCGAGTCGTCGGGCGCTGTTGGCTGACTAATTTGCCCAGCCTTGTCACCGGCAGCGAGCTTGCAGCGCCGTGTTGGCTAAGGACTTTGAGCCTTGGTGGCGGCAGTGAACTTGCTGCGCGAGTCCGTTGAGACGAGTGCCGCGCCTTGTCATCAGCAGCGAGTTTATCGAGCCCTGTCGGTTGAGGACTTGCCGTGCCTTGGTGGCGGAAGTGAATTTGTGACGCAAGTTGGTCTCTGACTTTGCCCAGCCCCTTAGCTGAGGTGCCCGCCGGGGACAGCCCTTGCCTTCGCTCTTGTTGACATAATCCTGTTTCGTGACAATCATAACCTTATGGGGATTGCGATCTCCCCACCAGGCGTCATGCCCAAGTATCGCGTCCAACAACCCCACTTTAGCGGAGGGACGCGAAATGTCTTCGACGACACGAATTTCACACGAAAAACTGGCACGGCTTATCGGAACGCCGGCATGCCCTGTCCTTGTCGACGTCCGTACGGACGAGGACTTTGCCCTCGATGAGCGATTGATTCCCGGCTCACGCCGCCGCTCATATGCGGCAATCGAAACCTGGCGCGATGAACTCGTCGGCAAACGGGCAATCGTCATCTGCCAGCAAGGCCGGAAGCTCAGCGAGGGGACCGCGGCGCTGCTGCGTTATCACGGCGTGCCGGCCGAATCGATCGAGGGTGGCTATGAGGCGTGGGTCACGGCATCTCTGCCGCTGGTTCGCGTGTTACGGCTGCCCACGGCAGACCCGAATGGACGGACAATCTGGGTCACACGGGCCCGGCCAAAGATCGACAGGATTGCCTGTCCGTGGCTGATCCGTCGGTTTATCGACCCTGATGCCGTGTTCCTGTTCGTCACGCCTGCGGAGGTCGAAGCAGTGGCCGAGCGTTTTGGCGCGACGCCCTTTGACATTGAAGACGTGTTCTGGAGCCATCGCGGCGAACTCTGCACGTTCGACGTGATGATCGAGGAATTCGGCTTGGCGTCGGAACCGTTGACGCGCCTTGCGACGATTGTGCGCGGTGCGGATACGGCCCGGCCGGACCTTGCACCCGAGGCACCGGGCTTGCTTGCCGCATCACTCGGCCTGTCGCGGATGTATTCCGACGATCTGGCACAGTTGGAAGCTGGCATGATGCTCTACGACGCATTCTATCGCTGGTGCCGTGATGCGACGGGCGAAACGCATAACTGGCCAAATCGCAAGCTTGGTGCATGAGTTGACCGTTTCAGCACCCGATGGCGTGAACGCCGTATCCCAAGGGCGAACGGGCCATGACATCTCGTTCAGCCAAGCCGTGCGTGTCTGGATGCGTGTCGCATCATTGAGCTTCGGCGGGCCTGCCGGGCAAATCGCAGTGATGCATCGCATTCTGGTCGATGAGAAGCGCTGGATCGGCGAAAACAGGTTTCTGCATGCCCTCAATTATTGCATGCTCCTGCCCGGACCCGAGGCGCAGCAGCTGGCGATCTATATTGGCTGGCTGCTGCACCGGACCAAAGGCGGCCTCGTTGCCGGCACGCTGTTTGTCCTTCCGGGCTTTCTGTCGATCCTCGGCCTCAGCGTCATCTACGTCCTGTTTGGCAATGTCGGGATGGTGGCGGGGCTATTCTTCGGCCTCAAAGCAGCCGTGCTTGCCATCGTCCTGCAGGCGGTGGTGCGGATTGGCGGCCGCGCGCTCAAGAATTGGGTCATGGTGTCAATCGCCTTTGCCGCTTTCGTGGCAATTTTCGTCCTGCACGTGCCTTTTCCACTCATCGTTCTCATCGCGGCATTGATCGGGTTCATCGGAGGAAAAACCGGATCGACGCTGTTTCAATTAGGCGGAGGTCATGGCGATGCGGCCGCCGGGCTTACCGACCGGGACTCGGCGCTCGGCGAAGCGACGCCCGAACACGCCCGGCCGAATCTCGCCTGGTCGCTGAAGATAGGCGCCGTCCTTCTCGTCCTCTGGCTTGCGCCGGTCGGTGCCATCGTTCTCGCTCTCGGACCAGACAATGTGTTCAGCCAAATCGGCATTTTCTTCAGTAAAATGGCGATGGTAACGTTCGGCGGCGCCTATGCGGTCCTCTCATACGTCGCCCAGCAGGCGGTCCAGCATTACGGATGGCTGCAGCCCGGGGAAATGCTGGACGGGCTTGGCATGGCGGAGACGACACCCGGACCGCTGATCATGGTGGTACAGTTCGTCGGCTTCCTCGGCGCCTATCGTGCGCCCGGCTCGTTGCCACCGCTCACGGCAGCCGTGCTCGCTTCGATCCTGACGACATGGGTGACATTCGTGCCATGCTTTCTGTGGATTTTCCTCGGCGCTCCCTTCATAGAGCGGCTTCGCAACAACCGGGCGCTGACAGGCACAATGACCGCGATTACCGCCGCCATCGTCGGCGTAATCACCAACCTTGCCGTGTGGTTCGCGCTGCACGTGATGTTCACCAGCATCGTTCGCTGGGAAGCATTGGGCATCACGATCGACGTGCCGGTGCTCTCTTCTGTCAACCTCGCTTCCGTCGCGCTGACCGTCAGCGCGATCGCCGCCATTTTCTGGCTGAAATGGGGAATGTTGCCGACGCTTCTTGCCACGTCATTGGCCGGCATGGCGTGGTATCTCTTCCACGGGCTGAATTGAAGCCCTGCCCCGCCAGGGCTTCAATTGCGCCGGTTCAGCGGGCCCGCTGGCCGAAGAGCACCTTCTTGGCTTCCTCGTCCTCGGCGAGATTGCGCCGCTCTTCTTTCCCGAGTTCGAGCCCGCGCTGCACGCCGGGCCGCGCACCGATCGCTTCGAACCAGCGCTTAAGATTTGGAAATTCCTTCAAATCCTGACCCTGATTGGCATGCGGCACGACCCAGCCATAGGCGGCCATGTCGGCGATGGAATAGTCGCCGGCAAGATAGTCGTGCTCGGCAAGCCGCCGGTTCATCACGCCATAGAGGCGGTTTACCTCGTTGGTATAGCGATTGAACGCATATTCGATCTTCTCGGGGGCATATTGACGGAAATGATGCGCCTGGCCGGCCATCGGGCCGAGACCGCCCACCTGCCAGAACAGCCACTCTTCAACCGCGACGCGGCTGCGTTCCTCCTGCGGATAGAATTTTCCGAATTTCCGGCCGAGATACTGCAGGATCGCGCCGGATTCGAATACCGAGATTGGCTTTCCGCCCGGTCCCTCTGGGTCGATGATGGCCGGCATACGGTTGTTGGGGGCGATCTTCAGGAAAGAAGGCTCGAACTGTTCGCCCTTGCCGATGTTGACAAGTTTCAGATCGTAGGGAACGCCGAGCTCCTCGAGCATGATGGATATTTTCCAGCCGTTGGGCGTCGGCCAGTAATAGAGTTCGATCGGTTTGGTTTGGGAGGTCATCGCAGTCTCCATGCGTGGGAATGTTCAAGAGAAATAGAACTTCCATCGCCGCGCGCAAGATGGGCCATGCAATTCCGTTGAACGCCAGATGAACGGCGGTCTCAGCTTTGGTTCAGCACGCCTCGCCTAATTTGCGCTCGATACGATGGGTGCCGAAGCGGGCCGAGGAGATTCCGGGACATGATGCGGTCGACAGCAAACTTTTCGCTGATTTTCCTGCGGGCGCTTGTCTTTTCGGCGATCCTCGTCGGGCCGGTCATCGCCTTTGCGGCCAGCTATGAAAGCCGCTCGCCATCCAATGGCGGCGTTGGGCTCGTACTCCTCGTCGCCTTGCAGCGCGTTTGAGACAGGTGCATTTCAACTGTCACCCGGAGCGACTATATTGCGGGGATGGATAAACGAATCGGAACAAGAAAGCCTGTCACGATCAGCATGCCGCCGCATGTTGAACCCGAAGAGTTCATGGACGAGCATGCGGCTGTCGACGCGCTGCGCCGGATCTACGAGCGCAATACGCAATTCCTGCGCGACGCCTTCGACAAGGTCGCGAAAGGCGAAGCCAAGGACACGCTGCATTTTCGCGCCTTCTACCCCGAGGTGCAGCTTTCCACGTCAAGCTATGCGCAGATCGACTCGCGCCTTGCCTTCGGCCATGTGTCTTCGCCCGGCCAGTACGCGGCGACCATTACCCGCCCCGACCTCTTTGCAAGTTACCTCGAGGAACAGATCAAGCTCTTGATCCGCAACCACGGCGGACCGGTGACTGTGCAGGAATCGACGACGCCCATCCCGATCCACTTCGCCTTCCTCGAAGGAACGCATGTTGAATCTTCGATCGCCGATGCGTTCACCCGGCCCCTGCGCGATCTATTCGATGTGCCGGACCTCAATGCAACCGATGACCGCATCGTCAATGGCGAATACGAGGCGGATGACCTCGATGGCATCATGCCGCTATCGCCTTTCACCGCACAGCGCGTCGATTATTCCCTGCACCGGTTGTCGCACTATACGGCCACGCATCCGGTGCATTTTCAGAACTATGTGCTGTTCACCAACTATCAGTTCTATATCGATGAATTCTGCGTGTGGGCGCGCAAGCTCATGGCAGCCGGCGGTGGCGGCTATGAGCGTTTCATCGAGCCTGGCAACCTGATCACCGAGGCAGGCAGCAGCGCGCCGACATCGGGCGTTCCGGCCGGTCGCATGCCGCAAATGCCGGCCTATCATCTCGAACGCCGCAATGGATCGGGAATCACCATGGTCAATATCGGCGTCGGCCCTTCCAATGCCAAGACGATCACAGATCACATCGCGGTCTTGCGTCCGCATGCATGGCTGATGCTCGGGCATTGCGCGGGCCTGCGCAATACGCAGGCGCTCGGAGACTATGTGCTGGCCCATGCCTATGTGCGCGAGGACCATGTGCTTGACGATGATCTGCCCGTATGGGTCCCGATCCCTGCCCTTGCCGAAGTTCAGGTGGCGCTGGAACAGGCTGTCGCCGAAATTACCGGGCTCGAGGGCTATGATCTGAAGCGGATCATGCGCACCGGCACGGTGGCGACGATCGACAACCGCAATTGGGAATTGCGCGACCAGCGCGGTCCGGTGAAACGCCTGTCACAGTCGCGCGCCATTGCGCTCGATATGGAATCGGCGACGATCGCTGCAAACGGTTTCCGCTTCCGCGTCCCCTACGGCACGCTGCTCTGTGTTTCCGACAAGCCGCTGCATGGCGAACTCAAGCTGCCGGGCATGGCGACGGAGTTCTACAAGCGCCAGGTTGCCCAGCATTTGCAGATCGGCATTCGCGCGCTGGAAAAGCTGGCTGAAATGCCACCCGAGAAACTGCACTCGCGCAAGCTGCGCAGTTTCTACGAGATGGCATTTCAGTAGCACCTCAAGCGATCCGGCTCAGCTGCGCATACCTACCAGGCAGAACATCGCGCCCTGCGGATCAAGGCATTGGAGGATAAAGGCGCCGCCCGGTACCTCCTGCGGCCCGAACAGGACCTTGCCGCCCTTGCTCGTCACCCGTTCCTGCGCCGCATCGATGTTGTCGACGCAGAAATAGAAATTCCACATTGGCGGGACCGACTTGTCCATCCGGTTCATCATCCCGCCGACAGCTTCGGCACCGGCGGCGAAGAGCTGGTAAGTGCCCATATCGCCCATATCAATCGCCTGGTCCTTGGTCCAGCCGAAGAGTTTCGAATAGAAGTCGAACGCGCCTTGCCAGTTCTCGGTGTTAAGCTCATGCCAGCCGATCGTGCCTTGCACCGGCGGTTTCGGCATATCGCCCTGGTCCGTCATGCTTGGCGCAAACAGCTGAAACGTTGCGCCCTGCGGGTCGGCGACAACTGCAAAGCGGCCAACATTGGGAATATCCGCCGGCTCGCGATAAACCTTGCCGCCGAGTTGCTCGACTTCCTTCGCCTTCGCATCGACGTCCTGCGCCCAGATATAGCCAGTCCACGCTGGCTTCATGTCCGGGCCGCAGTCGTCCGGTATCGTCATCAGGCCTGCCACTGGCGCGGCGCCAACGTTAAGCAACGTAGCGCATGTCGGGATGTCCGGAATCCTTTGGGTCCCAGCCGACGACATCACTATAGAAAGCCTCTGCCGCCTCGGCGTCGGTGGTCATCAATTCATACCAAATGAAATTGCCGGGTGTGGTCATGTTAGTACCTCCTCCATGATTGGCCGGACTATATCGGGATCTCGTGATTAAATATTGACATTTAGGTTGATATCAACATATATAGGCCATGTCAAAGCCGATTTCCGTTCCTTTCGAAACCACCCTTTATGTCCGTGATACCTGCATGTGTCTGGCCGTGCAGCGGACGGCGCGCGCCCTTGCCCGTCGCTTCGACGAGGCGATGCGCCCCTACGATGTCACCAACGGGCAGTTTTCCCTGCTCATGTCGCTGAACCGTCCGCAGCCGCCGAACCTGCGTTCGGTGGCATCGCTCCTTGCCATGGACCGCACCACACTGACCGCAGCGCTGAAACCTTTGGAGCGTCGCGGCCTCGTGAAGGTGGAGATCGACCCTGCGGACAAGCGCAGCCGATTATTGGCGCTCACGCCGGCCGGGAGCAAGCTCCTGTCCGACGTTTTGCCGGTATGGACCAGCACGCATAAGGACATTCAGGCGCTTCTCGGCAATGACGAACACGATCGCCTTCTCAGCAATCTGGCAAAGTTGCTTTGAGCTTTAAGCATGCGCGAGAATGTTGACGATCCTGCCCGACGGATCGCGTACGTAGAAGCGGCGCACGCCCCATGGCTCGTCTGTGATGCCATAGGTGATCTCGTAGCCCGCCGCCACCGCCCGCGCATAGAGAGCATCGACGTTATCGACCTCGATGGAAAGGTCGGGCACGGGCGTTCCTGAACCGCCTTCGCTGGCAATACTGAGCTCAGGTCTGGTCGGAGCGTCGGACGCGAAGGTCAGTATCCAGCCATGATCCATGACCACATTCAGGCCGAGCAAATCTTCATAAAACGCCCGGACCGCAGCAGGATCGGAAACAGCGAGATTGGCGACGATGCGCTTGACGGTCATAACGTGCTCCGGTTCGACGGTACATATTGTCCTATGGACATCTAGCTTCGCGAATGATGCAGTGAAAGGCCCCAACAGTGCAAAACATCGCGGGAAAGGCGCCGCGCAGCAACGAATTCAGGGTTGCAAATGCTGCGCGAAGAAGTTGACACCGATTGCAGTCGCGGACGTAACACCCTCTTGGAGTCATCATCTTGATTGCGTCGCAATTGCCGGTTTAATGCGTCCAATGACGACCCCATCATCGCATTCGCGGCTCAGGCTCGCTGCAGTCCTCATACCGAGCCTGATCTCGGTGCCGCTGGTTCTTGGCTTTTTCGGATCGGCGCATCCGCTCTTCGATGCCTTTGCGCATTTTCGCATGCATCTCGCCGTACTGATGGCCATCTCGGCAATCCCTGCGCTCATCCTTGGCCTATGGCGCGAGGGGCTGATGTCGATCGTCTTCGCGCTGACGGCGCTGGGGACGGTATTGATACCCACACCTGCTCCTTCGGCCGAAGGCGGAAGCGAGCCCGCATCGAATGGCGACCTCCCCGAATTCAAGCTGATGCAGCTCAACCTTCGCTACGACAATCGCGATCAGTCGGAAGTCATTCGAACGATCGCGCGCGAAGCGCCCGACGTCATCACCTTGCAAGAGGTATCCGACGACTGGCGATCCAGACTCAAAGCTGTTGAAGGACGATATCCTCACAAGATCGTCTGCCCAAGCACGAAGCGCGTCGGCGGCGTTGCCATCCTTTCGCGGCGGCCTTTCGCGCTCGGTACGACACCTCAGTGCGTCGGAAACAGTTTGATGGCGCTGGCGCGCATCGATTTCGGCGGGCGCAGCGCACTCATAGCCTCCGTGCACCTTGGCTGGCCCTGGCCTTTCGAGCAGGCGGAAAATGTCGAGGAGATGCAGCCCTATCTCGTGCGCCTTGGCGGTCCGATAATCCTTGCCGGTGATTTCAACGCTGCACCGTGGAGCCAGACCATCAGGAACCTCGTCGACGCCAGCAACACGCATCCAGTCGACGGCTTGCGTCCAAGTTGGCTGATCAACGGCACTTTTGCCCATGCCGCGCGCTGGATCGGCCTGCCGATCGACCATGTGCTGGTATCAGAGCGCATCGCGGCAAAATCGGTGGATTCGCTTCAGCCGGTCGGCTCCGACCATCTGCCGCTGCTGCTGCGATTTTCAATAGAGGGCGTGGATGACAATGGACCGGACGAGCAGACCGTCATGCTCCGCAATCAGGAGCCCGGCACGATGGCCGGGCTTTGAGAACTACATGTTCGTATAGACGGGCCCCTCGCCGCCCTGCGGCGGCACCCAGTTGATATTCTGATTGGGGTCTTTGATATCGCAGGTTTTGCAGTGGACGCAGTTTTGGGCATTGATGACGAATTTCGGACCCGACGCCTCCTCGACCCACTCATACACACCCGCCGGGCAATACCGGGTCGATGGCCCGGCAAAGACATCGTGTTCCGATGACTTCTGCAGCGCAGGGTCCTTGACGATGAGGTGAACCGGCTCGTTCTCCTCATGGTTGGTGTTCGACAGGAACACTGACGAAAGGCGGTCAAAGGTGAGAACGCCATCCGGCTTCGGGTAAGCGATCCGGCTGTACTTGCTCGCGGGCTCGAGCGAGGCAGCGTCGTTCTTGCCGTGCTTCCAGGTTCCGAACGGCGACCAGCCGCCAAAGATCGTGTTGAGCCACATGTCGAGACCGCCGAGCATGACGCCGCCAATGGTGCCGAGCTTGGACCACATCGGCTTGACATTGCGCACGCGCTTCAGGTCCTTGCCGATTTCGCTGGAGCGCCAGGCATTCTCGTACGTGATAAGTTCATCATTGGCGCGGCCTGCCGCAAGCGCCTCGGCGACATGCTCGGCTGCCAGCATGCCGGACAGCATGGCGTTGTGGGAGCCCTTGATACGCGGAACATTGACGAAACCGGCCGAGCAACCAATCAGCGCTCCGCCCGGGAACGACAGTTTCGGCACCGATTGCCAGCCGCCTTCGGTGATGGCGCGCGCGCCATAGGAGAGGCGTTTGCCGCCTTCAAACGTACCGCGAATGGCCGGATGCGTCTTGAAACGCTGGAATTCCTCGAATGGCGACAGGTAGGGATTCTTGTAGTTGAGGTGCATGACGAAGCCGACGGCGACGGTATTGTCCTCAAGGTGATAGAGGAACGAACCGCCCCCCGTCTTCATGTCGAGCGGCCAGCCAAAGGAGTGCTGCACCAGCCCGAGCTTGTGCTTGGAGGGATCGACTTGCCAGAGTTCCTTGAGGCCGATGCCGTACTTCGCCGGCTCCTTGCCCTCGCTGAGCTTGAAATTGTTGATCAACACTTTGGCGAGCGAGCCTCGCGCCCCTTCGGCGATGAGGACATACTTGCCCAGAAGAGCCATGCCGCGCGTATAGGCGGGACCATGCGTGCCATCTTTTTCAATGCCCATGTCGCCGGTGGCTACGCCGATGACTGCGCCGTTATCATCGTAAAGAACCTCGGTGCCGGCGAAGCCGGGGTAGATTTCAACGCCGAGTTCCTCCGCCTTGGTGCCGAGCCAGCGGCAAACATTGCCGAGCGAAACGATGAAATTGCCATGATTGTTCATCAGCGGCGGCATGGCGAAATTGGGCAGGCGGATAGAGCCCGAATGTCCCAGCACCAGGAAATGATCGGCCGTTACCGGCGTCTTGAAGGGGTGGCCCTCCTCGTCGCGCCAGCCGGGCAGCAGTTTGTCTATGCCGATGGGATCGACGACTGCGCCGGAAAGGATATGGGCTCCGATCTCACCGCCCTTTTCGAGAACGACGACGGAAAGTTCAGGATTGATCTGCTTGAGCCTGATGGCAGCCGAGAGGCCCGACGGTCCACCGCCGACGATCACGACATCAAACTCCATGCTTTCGCGCTCTGGAAGTTCTGGTGTCTCGCTCATGCTTTCCTCCTGAATACCTGGTATGCCCCGTAACACGATTCCTGCCCGTGTTTTTCCGATTTGTAACGCAACAATAGCCGCAAGACAGTGCCTAGAAAGCATTCCAGATGCGGCCAATTGCCCTCATGTTACGACAGCGCGGCGATTCATAATTTACCTTGACGTAAACGTCAATCAACTGCCGCCCTGTGACAGTTGCGCGATGCTGCAATTCGTTCATACTTAGCCACGAACATAGCGAAGCTGGTGCCCATCTTTTGATGATTGGAGACCGGATGACACGACCCCGGGCAATCTGGATGCTCAAAGGCCTCCTCGCCGCCGCTTTGCTGTTCGCCGCCGCTCTTTCCCCTGCAATCGCAGCCGAAGAACCCGAACTTTGGGCGGCGGGGCCCTATTCATTTTCCGACGAACTTGGCGGCTTTACGATCCGGTCAATAAGCGGAACGGGTACGCTGAAAGACCCCATCATCCTCACCGAGGAGTTTCCTTCCGCAACGCCGACAACCCTTGTCATCCGAACCGACAGGGTCGCGCTTACAAACCCGAACGAGGATGCCGGCATTCTCTTCTACTTGCAGGTTCGGGCGATCAACGGCAGCGGCCATCCGTGGATCGAGTTCGAATTCGAACTACAGGAGCAGTTGAACGTGCCGAGCGACTATGGCGACGGCCTGTCGTTCTATCAACCGGGCGACAAGACCGACCTGGTCAAGTCGCGGGGCTTTGCGCATTACAGCGACGATTTCGAGCCTTACGACCGCCTTGTGTTCAGTGGCGGCAAACTCGATCCCGGCGAGAATGCGACGTTCCAGTTTCCAATCGCTGATTTTACGCCGAAGCGTGTGTTCTATCTGGTGCAGGACCCTCGTATTCCATCCTCTTGAACTTGCAATCGCCCGCACAATTTGCGACTTCAGAGAAAAAGGATTGCCCATTGCCCAACCTGCGCGAGCTCTTGCACTTTTATGCCGAGGCCGGTGTCGACACGCCGCTCGAGGATGTGCCGGTCGACAGGTTTTCGCAAATCGAGGCGAAGCGTGCATCGTCGGTCGCGCCCGTTTCCCCTCCTGCGAGGTCCGCATCCGCGCCGGCTCCTGAACGCCCTCAAGCCAACTTAGCCGCGCCGGCGCTTGCCAAGGCGTCCGTGCCTGACGACGCGAAGATCGCAATGGCGCGCCAGCTTGCATTAGGGGCAGGTTCGCTCGAAGAACTGCGCGAGCAGCTCGCCGCCTTCGACGGGTGCAATCTGAAGTTCACGGCCAAGAACCTCGTCTTTTCCGATGGCAATCCCGCCGCATCCATCATGTTCGTAGGCGAAGCGCCCGGTCGCGAAGAGGATCTGGAGGGCGTGCCCTTCATCGGCCGTTCCGGGCAATTGCTTGACCGCATGTTTGCCGCCATCGGCCTTGATCGCAGCAGTGTCTATATTGCCAATACAATCCCTTGGCGGCCGCCGGGCAACCGGACGCCGACGCCGCTCGAAACGGAAATCTGCCGTCCGTTCTTCGAGCGCCAGGTGGAACTCGCCAACCCAAAGATTTTGGTGGCACTCGGCGGCCCGGCTGCCAAGGCATTGACCAATGCCGGCGAAGGCATTTTGCGGCTGCGCGGCAACTGGAAGACCCATCTTACGCCCTCCGGCATCGAGATACCGGTGATGCCAACGCTTCACCCGGCCTACCTCCTGCGCAACCCGGCACAGAAGCGCTTTGCCTGGCGCGACTTCCTCAATGTCAAAATGCGGTTGCGCAGCCTGGCCGAATAATCCAATGGCTTGGCGCAAAACTGGAAAGGCAGTGTCGTAATTATCGGCTTGCAGACCGAACGAAACCTGTAGCTTTCCAGGCTGACACGCAGGATCCTTCGATGTTTCTCCAGCTCTTGCCGATTACGGCGCTATTGACCAGCACGTTTCTGATGCTGACGGCGGGGGGGCTCGCGGGAATTCTGTTGCCGCTGCGCGCCGGCATGGAGGGCTGGTCGCCGACGACGATCGGCTGGCTTGGTACGGGCTACGCGCTTGCCTTCACCGGAGGCTGCATCGTCGTGCCACGACTGGTGCGGCGTGTCGGCCATGTCCGCGTCTTCGCCGTTCTCCTGACGCTGCTCAGCATGTCGATGCTCCTGCATGGTTTGATCGTCGATCCCTGGGCCTGGACCGTTTTTCGCGCTCTGGCCGGTTTTTCGCTCGCCGGGAGCTACATGGTCATCGAGAGCTGGCTCAACGAGCGCGTCACCAATGCGACGCGCGGCATGGTGTTCTCGATCTATATGATCGTGTCGATGATCGGCCTCCTTGTCGGCCAATATATCCTGCCATTCGGCAATCCTTTGACGCAGGCGCTGTTCATGATCGGCGCCCTCATCTACGCCGCCGCCCTCATACCGACGGGCCTTTCCAATGCGCAGTCGCCGCGTCCGCTCACCCAGGTTTCACTGGATTTGCCGGGCCTCTTCCGCAAGTCACCCGCGGCGCTGGTCGGCTCGCTGCTTGCCGGGATTATCGCGGGTGCATGGAATTTCTTATCGGCGGTCTATGGACGCGATATCGGGCTTTCCACCTTCGGCATCGCCACGATGATTGCCACATCGATGATCGGCGGGGCGATTTTCCAGTATCCTATCGGCCGCATGTCGGATTTCATCGACCGTCGCTACGTCATGGTCGTCGCCGGGATTGGCGGTGTCGCCATATCATTGACGATGATCATGCTGCAGCCAACGACCCCATGGGTCATCTATACGCTGATGTTCGCTTTCGGGACCGTGCTCTTCCCCATCTATTCGCTGAACGTGGCCCATGCCAACGACTTCGCCGAGCCGAGCGAATTCGTCAAGGTGTCGAGCGGACTGCTCATTGTTTACGGTGTTGGCAGCATGATAGGGCCGCAGATCGCAGGCCGGCTCATGGACTTGAACGGCCCGTCCGGATTCTTCGTGACGATGGCGATCACCTACGCCGCCTACGGATCCTACGCGTTCTGGCGCAGCCTGCGCCGTGCCGCGCAGGCGCCCTCGACGCGGCCGGATTTCGCCATTCGCCCGCATGACCGCCCGCAAACGCCCGAAACCTTGCAACTGCACCCGTTGAGCGAAGCGGCTCAGGGCGAGCAGCAGTAGGGCGATCAACCCTGCGGCGTCGATGCCTTGCGCGCCCTTGCGCGGGCAAGGCCGAGCCGGTGCTCGCGGTAGATGATGAAGATCCCGGCACTGATGACGATGACCGCGCCGGTGATCATTTCGGCGGTCGGGATATCACCGAAGAGCAGGTAGCCGATAGTAATCCCAAGCAACATGGATGTGTATTCGAACGGCGCAATCGTCGACATGTCGGCGTGGCGGTAGCTTTCAGTCAGGAGGATCTGCGCGACGCCGCCGGCGATCCCGGCCATGATCAGATAGGTTGCCTGCAAGCCCGTCGGGCACACCCAGCCGAATGGAAAACTTACGACGGCGATAAGGCTCGACGCGATCGAGAAATAGACGACGATTGTGGGTGTGCGCTCCGTCTGCACGAGCTTGCGCACGAGCAGCATGGCAACGGCAGCAAGCCCGGCGCCGCCGAGCGTGGCAAGGGCGCCGATCGCCTCGCCGCCGCCAAATTCCGTCTCCCCGGTAAAGAAAGACATGCGCGGCCAAAGGATGATCAGGACACCAACCAGCCCGAAGCATACCGCCGACCAGCGGTAAAGGCGGACCGTCTCGCGCAGAAATATCGCGCTGCAGACGACGGTCAGGAGCGGCGTCGCGTAAGAGATCGCAATCGATTCCGGCAGCGGCAGTTTGGTCAGGCCATAAAAACTGAGGCTCATGGCGCTGACGCCGACGAAGCCGCGCCAGAAATGGCTGAAGGGCTCGCTCGTCTTGAAAGCGACGGACATTTGTCCCTGCCATGCGATAAAGGCGATGACCGGAAAGATTGCGAAGAAGGAGCGGAAAAAGACGAGCTGACCGGCGGGAATTCCATCCGATGCCTTGAGCAGGCTCGACATGCAGACGAAGACACAGACGGAGGCGACTTTCAGACCAATTCCGAGCATCGCATTGGTCGTACGCAACTTGTCTGCAACGGGCGGTTCACCTTCTTGCGGGTGAACGATAGTGGTCACAACAGGAATTCCTTGGGGGTAGGCGGCGAGCGAAATGATGAGGACTGGAAACTGATATATCTATATGCTTGTTTTCACAGGCACACCAGATGGAATTCCGATCACGTTGCGTTTGGCGCTCAAACAATCGGTTGATCGCGGTCCTCAGGGTTTCCTACCGACGCAACTTGCTCTAGGTTCCGGCACCACACAAAGGATTTTTCGACTATGCGTACCGATACCGGCAAGGTTTTTCATCTGGAAGATTACAAGCCGACCGATTTTCTCATTCCCGAAACACATCTGGATTTCACGCTCGATCCGGAGCGCACAATTGTCAAATCGAAGCTTATCGTCGAACGCCGCGCAGGCGTCGGCGCCGATGCACCGCTCATTCTCGATGGTGACGAACTCAAGCTTGTCGATATCCGCATCGACGGAGCCCCGCTTGGCGACAATGCCTACATGGCCTCGCCGGAGCGACTCGAGATCCGCGGCCTGCCGGAAAGCGGAAGGTTTACGCTTGAAATAACCACGGAGATCAATCCTACTCTCAACCGGCAATTGACCGGCCTCTACCGCTCGAGCGGCGTGTACTGCACCCAGTGCGAGGCTGAAGGCTTTCGCCGGATCACCTATTTCCTCGACCGGCCGGACCTTCTTTCCGTCTATACGGTCCGTATCGAAGCGGCGCGCAGCGAGGCGCCTCTCCTGCTTTCAAACGGCAACCCCAAGGATAAGGGAGCGCTTACGGATGGGCGCCACTTTGCAGTCTGGCACGATCCCCATCCCAAGCCCGCCTATCTCTTTGCGCTCGTCGCCGGTGATCTCGGCGTCATCACCGACAGTTTCACGACGGCGTCCGGCCGCCACGTAGATCTCGGCATCTATGTCGAACATGGCAAGGAAGCGCGTGCGCTTTATGCGATGGACGCACTGAAACGTTCGATGAAGTGGGACGAAGAGGCATTCGGCCGCGAATACGATCTCGACATCTTCAACGTCGTCGCCGTGTCTGATTTCAACATGGGCGCGATGGAGAACAAGGGGCTCAATGTCTTCAACGACAAATATGTCCTTGCCGATCCCGAGACCGCGACCGACGCAGACTACGCCGGCATCGAGGCCGTCATCGCCCACGAATATTTCCACAATTGGACAGGCAATAGAATCACTTGCCGGGATTGGTTCCAGCTTTGCCTCAAGGAAGGTCTGACCGTCTATCGCGATCACGAGTTTTCGGCCGATATGCGTTCGCGGCCGGTCAAGCGCATTGCCGAGGTCAAGGCGCTCAAGGCGCATCAGTTCCCGGAAGACGCCGGTCCCCTCGCCCATCCGGTGCGCCCGCGCCAGTTCCGCGAGATCAACAATTTCTACACCTCGACGGTCTATGAAAAAGGTTCGGAAGTCGTGCGCATGATCCGCACGATCCTTGGACCCGAACTCTTTCGCAAGGGCATGGATCTCTATTTCGAACGCCATGACGGCGATGCCGCGACCATCGAAGATTTCATCAAGGTCTTCGAAGATGCCTCCGGCGAGGACCTTAGCCAGTTCGGCCTCTGGTACGACCAGGCGGGAACGCCCAATCTCGCCGTCACTTACGACTATGACCAGGCAACCAAGACATTCGAGATCGAAATAGAACAGTCGCTGAAGCCGACGCCAGGACAGGCGTCGAAGAAGCCGATGCACATTCCCGTCAGGTTCGGCCTGCTCGGTGCCAAGGGCCGCGAACTAAAGCCGCGGTCGGCGAAGGGCGGGCTCGTCGATGGCGACGTGATCCATCTGCGCAAGCGCAAGGAACGTTTCACCCTTTCGGGCATCGCCGAGCGCCCGGTGCCATCGCTGCTGCGCGGTTTCTCCGCGCCGGTGACGATGACGAGTGAGCTGACGCGCACGGACCTTATCTTTCTTGCACGCAACGATGGCGACGAGGTCAATCGCTGGCAGGCATTGACGGAGCTTCTCAACAGCAAGCTCACCAGCAACGCCAAACGTATTCGCGGCGGCAAGCCGGCGACCATCGAAAGCTCATCGATCAAACTTCTCGGGGAGATCGCGGCCAATGTTGCGCTGGACGAGGCTTTCCGCGCGCTTTGCCTGAGCGTTCCATCCGAGAGCGATATTGCGCGCGAGCTCGGCGCCAATATCGACCCCGACGCGATCCTCGCGAGCCGCGATGCGCTGATCAAGACCGTTGCCGAGGCCAATGAGGAAAAGTTCACCCAGATTTACGATCAACTCGCCGATGACGGGCCGTTCCAGCCCGATGCTGCAAGTGCGGGGCGGCGTGCGCTGCGCAACGTCCTCCTCGATTATCTGAGTGTCGCGGAAGCGGATCCGAAGCGTGCGGCTGCTCAATTCAACAGCGCCGACAACATGTCGGACCGTGCCGCGGCGTTGCATGTGCTTGTCCAGCGCTTCAGCGGCAGCGATGCTACCAGCCAGGCGCTCAAGGCCTTCGAGGACCGTTTCGGCAGTGACGCGCTGGTCATGGACAAATGGTTCATCGTCCAGGCGATGCAGCCCGGCGTCGGAGCACTGCAGCGGGTGCAGCGCCTGATGAAGCACAAGCTGTTCTCTCTCGACAACCCCAACCGCGCGCGTGCGCTCATCGGCGCATTTTCCAGCGGCAACCAGACCGGTTTCAACAGGGCCGATGGCAATGGCTATGTGTTCTTTGCCGAAACGATCCTGACGATCGAAAAGAAGAACCCGCAGCTTGCCGCGCGCCTGCTGACGGCGATGCGCTCTTGGCGCTCCTTCGAGCCGGTGCGGCGCGAACATGCGCGCGAAGCGCTGGCAAATATCGCTAAAGTCGGCGGTCTTTCGGCGGATGTGCGCGATATCGTGGAGCGAACGCTGGCTTAGGCCGGCAATCCGGGCCACCTGCGATCAGGGAATTCGAGTCATTTCAAGGTGTTACGATCCGTCGTTCATCGGAGGCCTCGATTTGCCTAAACTATTGATAAATATTTAATAAAGGGACTAGACACAAAGAATCAGTTTTGATTCACTGTAGCTGCTTCGGATGTGCGGCGTGCCGGAGCAAATCACGGGACACAACGACAATTCGAGGGGGCCATTCAATGGCAAATGCGGACGCGTATCGCGCGCCGACGGGGAAGATTTACGCCAAGGACCGGACGACTGCGCGGGGGCGCAACCGGCTCTCCGGACACGTAAAGCTTCTTGCCGACCCCGCCTATGGCAAGCTTCTCGCGACCGAACCCTATCTGCGCCGCGCCATTCCGCCGCTGATCGTCGTTTTTCTCATCGTGCTCGCCGTCATACGCTCGATGTCACTGCTCGCCTGGCGCGACGATGCCGAGCGGACAGCCCGCGCCACCCTTTCCATGGCTGCCATCCATATGGCGAGTATCATCGACAACCGGATAAACGGCGGCCAGAAACTCGGCCGCGGCGATCTTCAGAACATCATCGCCGAGACCCGCGCCAGCGACCTCATCCCCCAGGGGATGTGGTTTGCAATTGCCGATGCGGATGCGCGCATTATCGCCTCGTCCGAAGGCGGCGAGCGCTGGCGCGAACGCAATCTCGAAACCTTCGTGACCGAGGGGCAGCCGCTGTTCCTGTTTGGCGAGCGCGCCGGCACCATGCCCGTCAAGGTCGAGGGAACGCCGGCCTTTGCCGCCTATAGCCGCACAGCCAATGCGGCGCATTCGGTCTTCGCCATGCAGCCGGTCGAGGATGTCTTCGCCGAGTGGCGGCGCACCGTCTCGGTCAATGTGACAATGTTCGCAGGAACAGCGACGATCATGCTGATCGTGCTCTACGCCTATTTCAGCCAGTCTGCGCGGGCCCAGGATGCAGACGAGCTCTACCAACACACGCAGGCACGGGTCGATACCGCCCTCGCCCGCGGGCGTTGCGGCTTGTGGGACTGGGACATGGCACGCGGACGGGTCTACTGGTCACGTTCCATGTATGAAATGCTGGGCTACGAAGCGCATGATGCGATCCTCTCGCTCGGCGACATTTCGTCGATCATTCATCCGGATGACGATAAGCTCTATAATGTCGCCTCGCAGGTCGCGGCAGGCGAAATCAACCAGATGGATCGCGTCTTCCGCATGCGCCACGCCGAGGGCCATTGGGTATGGATGCGGGTGCGCGCCCAGGTGGCGGGCGAAGGCGACCTGCATCTCGTTGGCGTCGCCGTGGATGTGAGCGAGCAGCATCGCTTTGCCCAGGCGACCGCGCAGGCCGACCAGCGCATCCGTGAAGCGATCGAAAGCATCTCCGAGACCTTCGTTCTCTGGGACGCCGACAACCGGCTCGTCATGTCAAACGGCAAGTTCAACGAGTATTCGGGACTTGCGAACGAGTGTCTCCTGCCCGGAATCGGCCGTGACGAGCTGGAGCCGCGCATCCGTGCCGTCGCCTTTGAAAAGCGCATGGCCAATGAGAATGGTCGCAACGGCGCGCTGACCTTCGAAAGGCAGCTTGCCGACGGACGCTGGCTGCAGGTCAACGAGCGTCGGACGCAGGATGGCGGGCTTGTCTCCGTCGGCACCGACATCACCCAATTGAAGGTGCACGAGGAACGGCTGGTCGACAGCGAGCGCCGCCTTATGGCGACCATTCACGACCTCAGCCTCGCCCGCAAATCCGAAGTCGAGCGTACGCTCGAGCTTACGGAGCTCAACAGCAAATACGTGGTCGAAAAGGAACGTGCCGAGGCGGCAAACCGCGCCAAGTCCGAGTTCCTCGCCAACATGTCACACGAACTGCGCACGCCGCTCAACGCCATTATCGGTTTTTCCGAAATCATGCATTCGGGAACCTTCGGCGAACTCGGCTCCGACCGCTATGTCGAATATGTCCACGACATCCACACCAGCGGCAATTATCTGCTCAATGTCATCAACGACATCCTCGACATGTCGAAGATCGAAGCTGGACATTTCTCGCTCGATCGCGAGGAAATTGATCTCTGCCCACTCATCCACGAGACCGTCCGGGTCATCTCGCTGCAGGCGCAGGAGAAGGACATCAAGGTCGATACGCGCATCGCCGACAGCGTCACAATCGACGCCGACCGCCGCGCGATCAAGCAGGTGCTGCTCAACCTTCTCTCCAATGCCGTGAAATTCACCGATACGGGCGGGCGCATAGCGGTGCGGGCACGCAAGGTTTCGGGCGCGCTGGTCTTCACAGTCGAGGATACCGGCTGCGGCATCCCCAAATCGGCGCTGAAGAAGATCGGCCAGCCCTTTGAACAGGTGGAAAACCAGTTCACCAAGTCGCATGCGGGCTCCGGACTTGGCCTCGCCATCTCGCGCTCGCTCACGGAGCTTCACGGCGGCGCGCTAAAGATCCGTTCGACCGAGGGTGTCGGCACCATTGTCTCGGTGCGCATCCCGACGCGGGCGCTGGAAGCCGCCTAGCTACTTCTTCTTTGCTTTCTGCAGCAATGAGTCAAACGTCTTGCGTACCGACATGGCTGTCTCCTGAAGTTGCGCCTCTACGCGATCAAGATCGGGAAGGTCGGAGGCCTTGCAGAGAAGATCGCCAAGCCCTGGCGGGAAATCCTCGCGCTTGACATCGCCATCGAGGCACAGGCGGATGATCTGGGTAACGCCGGTATAGAGGTTCGCGGCCTCGACAAGACGGTCGGCTGTTGCGGGATCAACGAACTCGGGCTTCAGCTTGCGCAGCACTTCTGCCGTGGAAAGGGCCACGACCGGCCCTTCGACATTACCGGTGAGCACCGCAAACTGGGCGATGAATTCGAGATCGATAATGCCGCCGGCGACAAGTTTCAGGTCCCAGGCGTCGCTCGGGGGTTTCTCCGCTTCAATCAGCGCCCGCATTTCGGCGGCATCCTTGGCGATTTTCGCCGCGTCGCGCGGCATCGCAAGGATGCCGGCCACGTCTTCCTGAATCTCGGGGAAGAAAGAGGCATCGCCGGCGACCGTGCGCGCCCGGGTCAGGGCCATATGCTCCCACGTCCAGGCATCATTGCGCTGGTATTTACGGAAGGCGTCGATGTGCGTGGCGACCGGGCCCTTGTTTCCGGACGGCCGCAGACGGAAATCGACTTCATAGAGAACGCCTTCCGCCGTCGGCGCCGAAAGTGCCGCTATGAGGCGTTGCGTCAGGCGCATGTAGTATTGCGATGGCGCCAGGCCTTTTTCGCCATCTGACTCGTCCGCGTCCTCGTCATGGTCGTAGAGCAGGATGAGATCGACATCGGAGCCGGCGGTCAATTCACGGCTGCCGAGCTTGCCCATGCCAAGAATGGCGATGCGTCCACCTTTGATCGAACCATGTCTTACGGCGAATTCGTCAATGACCGCCTGCAGGGCGCGGTCGATAACGAGATCGGCAAGGTCCGAAAATGCCTTGCCAGCGCGCGCCCCGTCGATCGCGCCGGTCAGCAGGCGGATGCCGATGAGAAAGCGGTGCTCGGCGGCGAAGATGCGCAGCCGGTCGAGAATATCCTCGTAAACCTTGGAGGGCCCGAGAAAATTCTCCAGCCGCTCCGCGAGATAGCTGCGCGTTGGAACATCGGCGAAGATCGCGGGGTCGAGCATGCCGTCGAAAATATGCGGTTTGCGGGTGATAATCCCGGCAAGTCTTGGCGCCGCGCCCATGATCAGCACCAGAAGGTCGAGGAGGCGCGGATTGGACTGCAGCAGGCTGAAGAGCTGTATTCCCGCCGGCAAGCCCTTGATCATTTCGTCAAAGCGCATCAGCGCCTCGTCGGCACGGCTCGTCGCGCCGAAGGCCTTCAGCAGGACCGGCGTCAATTCGGTGAGGCGCTCGCGTGATTCCGCTGACTGCGTAGCACGGTAGCGGCCAAAGTGCCAGGTACGGATGACGCGGCAAATATCGCTCGGGCGTTCGAAGCCAAAATCGGCGAGCGTCTTCAATGTGTCCGGATCATCGACATCGCCGGTGAACACGAGGTTTCCGGCTTCCCCGGTAAGTTCCTGTGCCTGTTCGAACAGCGCCGCATAGTGAGTTTCGACGGTCGTCAGCGCCGCGCGGAAATCCGCCGCAAAGCTTTCGCCATCGCGATAGCCCATCAGATGCGCAACGCGCAGGAACTCCTCGTCGTCCTCCGGCAGCATATGCGTCTGCTCGTCGGCAATCATCTGGATGCGGTGCTCGACGTCGCGCAGGAACCAGTACTCTCGTGTAAGCGTGTCGCGCGCTTCCTCGCCGATCCAGCCAAGATCCTCCAGTGCCGCAAGCATATCAACGGTGCGCGAGCCCCTCAGCTTGGGAAAACGGCCGCCGGCGATGAGTTGCTGCGTCTGGACGAAGAATTCGATCTCGCGGATGCCACCGCGGCCGAGCTTCACATTGTGGCCACGCACGGCAATTTCGCCGTGGCCCTTATGCGCGTGGATCTGCCGCTTGATCGAATGCACGTCGGCAATCGCAGCATAATCGAGATATTTTCGCCAGACATAGGGTGCGAGTTCCGCAATCACCCGCTTGCCGGCGGCGATATCGCCGGCAACGGGCCGCGCCTTGATCATTGCCGCCCGTTCCCAGTTCTGACCCCGCCCCTCGTAATAATTGAGGGCGGCGCCGACAGGAATTGCCAGCGGCGTCGAGCCCGGGTCCGGACGCAGCCGCAAGTCGGTACGGAAAACGTAGCCGTCCGCCGTACGGTCCTGAAGGATGCGCACCAGACGGCGCGTCAGTCGCGAGAAGGTTTCAACGCAGTCGTAAGGATCGGGAATTGCCGGGCTGTGCTCGTCGATGAAGACGATGAGATCGATATCGGAGGAATAGTTCAGCTCGAACGCGCCGAATTTCCCCATGGCGAGGATGATCCAGCCCGAATCAACCTCCGGATGCTTCAGATCGGGGAGCTTCAATTTGCCGGCGGCATGGGCGTCGCGAAGTAGGAATCGTTCAGCGGCGCCAACACACTCTTCAGCCAGGCGCGAAAGCCAGAACGGGGCATCATCGGCCGAAAAAACACCTGACAGATCGCCAAGAGCGATAAGCAGGTGCCCTTCGAGCTTTTGCTGCCGCAGCGCTGTCATCAGATCGGCTTCGGTGAGGTCTTCCGCATCGCTGCCCGCCGCGATCTCATGCAACAGCACTTCAAGCCGCCGCGGGAGCGAACTCTCGAACAGTGGATCGAGCAATTGCGGACGCTGCAGGAGCGTACCGCGCAGATAGGGTGAAAGATCAAGAACGGCAGACAGAAAACCGGTAGCCGGCTTGTTGTCGTTCAGCGCGCTGCTGAAGCCGCAGCCTTTTTCCGCGGCATGGGCAAGAAACTCGCGCAAGAGAGCCGCAGCATTCTTCTTATCCAAGGGCGCCAATTCCCGCAAAACCTGCGAAAAGAATGGCGCATCAGCATTCGCCGCCTTGGATATTCTGCTCATCCGCTTTCCTCTCCCGCCGGAAATGTCAGGACCGCCCTCAGCCCCGGCGCGTTGTCCGCTAGTTCCAGGGAGCCACCGTGCAATTTCATGACCGCCTTGGCAAGGCTGAGACCGAGACCGGAACCGGGTTGCGAACGGCTTTCCTCAAGTCGCACAAAGCGTTCTGTCGCGCGTTCCATCTGATCGGCGGGAATACCCGTTCCATTGTCGGCAACGATAACTTTCACCTTGTCGTCCGCTCTGACGACGGAAAGCGAAACCTCCACGGGACGGTCGACGCCGCTGGCATATTTGATCGCGTTGTCGACAAGATTGGACACGGTCTGCGCGACAAGTTCCCGGTTGGCCCTGACAGGCGTTGCATCAACGGGTCCGAGCAAGAGCTGGACACCGGCTTCTTCGGCGGAAGGCTCGTAAAGCTCGAACACATCCTCGGCGATCACCGAGAGCGGGATTTGTTCGAGCGCTTCCGTGGAATAGCCGGATTCCAGGCGCGAGATCATCAGGATCGCATTGAAGGTGCGGATAAGCTGATCGGAGTCGCTGATCATGCCTTCCATGGCAGCGCGCCACTGTTTCGTGGTCCTGGCGCTGGCGAGGGCAGATTCGGCGCGATTGTGCATGCGCGTCAACGGCGTCTTCAGATCGTGGGCGATATTGTCGGAGACGTGCCGAACGCCTTCATTGAGTTCTTGAATGCGCGCGAGCATGCCGTTGAGATTCTCAGACAAGCGGTCGAACTCGTCACCGGAACCGCTGACCGGCAGGCGGCCGGCGAGATCGCCGCCCATGATCCGCTGCGATGCGACGGAAACCTTGTCGATGCGCTGAAGCGCGCGGCGGCCGACGAAGAACCAGATCAGGAACGCGCCGATGCCCATGGTACCGAGAGCGGCCATGAGCGCCCGGCGCACGACGAGGCGAACCTGCTCGGGCTCCCCGAGGTCACGCCCGACCATGACGCGAATCCCGTTTGGCATGACGATGACGCGGGCAATGGCGGTGTGGGTTTTAGCTTCGTTGCCCTCGCCGTAACGCTCATAGGTGATGGGACGTTCGATCCAGCCTTCAGTCTGGAGGACGCCGATTTCAATGCTCTGAACGTTTCCGGCGACAATCCGCCCGGCGGGGTCGGTCACCAGATAGAGATAGGCGCCCGGCTGGCGGCCACGACGGTCGATCGAGCGGACAAGCCCGGCAATGCCGCCGCGCTCATAGGATTGGCCGATGCTTTCGATCTCTTCGTTGACGGCGGTCTCTGTTTGCGTGGTTAGAAGACGCACGGAAAGACTGGTCATGTAAAATACAAGGCCCAGCGCGCAAACCGTAAACAGCAGCAGGTAAAGTGCCGACAGCCGGACGGCTGTCATCTTCATCATGGCGGAGAAACGGCTCATGCACCGGTCTCGGCTGCCTTGAGCATGTAGCCGGCACCGCGCACCGTATGCAGCAGCGGCGTACCGAAATCCTTCTCGATCTTACCGCGCAGACGCGAGACGTGGACATCGATTACATTGGTCTGCGGATCGAAATGGTAGTCCCAGACATGTTCGAGCAACATGGTACGGGTGACAACCTGCCCGGCATGGCGCATCAAATATTCAAGCAGGCGGAATTCTCGCGGCTGCAGGATGATGACCTGCCCGGCGCGCTTGGCCGTATGGGAAAGACGGTCGAGTTCGAGATCGCCAACCCGGTAAACGGTCTCGGCCTCTTTTGGGCTCGAGCGGCGCTGAAGCACCTCGATTCGAGCGAGAAGTTCGGAGAAAGCATAGGGCTTGGTGAGATAATCGTCGCCGCCAGCGCGAAGACCGGTGACGCGATCATCGACCTGGCCGAGGGCAGAGAGGATCAGGGCCGGCGTGTCATTGCCGCGCGCCCGAAGCGCCGCCACGACGGAAAGGCCATCGCGACGCGGCAGCATCCGGTCAACGACGAGGGCATCATAGCTGCCCTGCTCCGCCAGCGCGTAACCGGTTTCGCCATCGCCGGCGACATCGGCCGTGTGGCCGGCCTCAGCAAAGGCCTTTTCCAGATATCGGGCCGCTTCGCGGTCATCTTCAATGACGAGAATCTTCATGGCGCAATTCTAAGCCGGTTTTGGTGAATGCGTTAAGTGGTGCCCCAAAAGAAGTGGGCGGCAGATTAATCGAAGGAGATCTGCCGCCCTTGTTTGCGTTGGCGCTTGCGGGGTGGGGGATGTGAAGCGCCGCCGCAACCTTTAGATCAGGATCAACCCTGATTGATCGGCAGCGCCACGAAGCGCGACTGATCGTTGGTCTGGACCTGCAGGAGGACCGCCTTGCGGCCGGCCTTCGTTGCAGAGGTGATCGCCGTCTCGATGTCCGCGCCGCTCTTTACCGGCAGGTTGTTGACCGAAACGATGATGTCGCCCGTGGTGATGCCCTTGTCGGCTGCGTCGCCCTGACGGTCGACGTCGGTAACCACGACACCCTTGCCGTCGTCGGAAGGCATGACGGTCAGGCCGTAGTCATCAAGAGCCGAAGGCTTTGCAGTCTCCTGGTCCGGCTGCGTGTTCTTCGAGGCCAGCTGATCGTCGCCCGGCATCGCCTTGATCGCAACGTTCAGGGACTTTGCTTCACCCTTGCGCCATACAGTCAGCTCGACATCCTTGCCCGGATTGATCGCAGCGATCTTCTTGGCAAGGTCACGTGGGTCGGAAACGGTCTCGCCGTTCACGGCCGTGATCACGTCGCCTGCCGATACGCCAGCCTTTGCGGCGGGGCCATCAGCCTGCGGTTCGGCAACGAGAGCGCCCTTCTCTTCGGCAAGACCAAGGGACTCAGCGATCTCCTTGTTGACCGGCTGAATCTGTACGCCAATCCAGCCACGCGAAACCGATCCGGTCTTGATGAGCTGATCGACAACGTTCTTCGCTGTCGTCGAGGGGATGGCGAAGGCAATGCCGACGCTGCCGCCCGACGGGGAGAAGATAGCGGTGTTGATGCCGACGACTTCGCCGTTGAGATTGAAGGCTGGGCCACCGGAGTTGCCGCGGTTGACGGCAGCATCGATCTGCAGGAAGTCGTCATAAGGGCCTGCGCCGATATCACGGCCGCGAGCCGAGACGATGCCCGCCGTAACAGTACCGCCGAGGCCGAACGGATTGCCGACAGCAACGACCCACTGGCCGACGCGGATCTTGTTGTCGTCGCCGAACGAGACATAGGTGAACTTGCGCTTGTCGTCGACCTTGAGGACGGCGAGATCGGTACGCTTGTCCTTGCCGATCAGCTTGGCGTCGAGTTCGGTGCCGTCATTCAGCACGACCGAATAGGCGCTGCCGTCTTCAACGACGTGGTTGTTGGTGACGAGATAGCCGTCTTCAGAGATGAAGAAACCGGAACCCTGGGCAGTCGGACGGATGCGGTCCGGACGGTTGTGATCGCGCGGGCCACCCTTGCGCGGCTCCATGCGCTGGCCGCCCTGGCCACCGAAATCGTAGAAGAAGCGCTTCAACGGATGGTCGTCCGGCAGCTGATCAAGGCCCGGCATGCCCCCCGAACCATCGTCGGCGGTCTGGTGAACGGCGCTCTTGACGCGGACGCTCACGACCGCGGGGCTGACCTTCTCGACAACGTCGGCAAAGCCGGGCTGCTGGGGAGCATCGACACGCACGGCTTCAGCCTGAGCCGGAACGATAGCGGCGAGCGGACCCGTTGCCAGAAAGCCCCCGACGAGCGCCGAGGACAACATTGCGGCAGCGATGCCCTTGCGGAAGTGTGAGGACTTGCGAATATTCGGCATGAATGTATCTCCTTGAAAGTCCGATCGTGAGGAGGACGATCGCTTTATAGCAGTAGTGATACAGATAGGAACGTTACCCCGCTATTTCCGCAACATGACAAATTTGTAAGATTGACATTGGACGACGCGTGGAAAGCTGGCTACAAACCGCAGGCGCTTCCACCTTCTGTTACCTGGAGACACCCATGCCGCCGCTTGGCTCAACGCTGCGTATCCATAAGCCTTACGAAGGCGTTTATGCCTTCTATGATGGACGGATCGACGGGGTGCGCGCCTATTCCGAACGTCCCAACTGGCTGGATGACGGCGCTTATTCGCTTGGCGTATGTTCCTATGCACTGCTGTCCGGAGATGAGGCGCTTGTCTATGACACGAGCATTTCTCTTCCCCACGCCCGAATAATTCGCAAGACCCTCGAAGATGCCGGCGCGCGCAAGATTACGGTCGTACTGAGCCACTGGCATGTGGATCACGTTGCCGGCAACGAAATTTTCGCCGATTGCGAGATCATCGCCAATAGCCTGACAGAAAAGGCGTTGCGTAAACATAGCGACAATCTGGAAAACAGGGATCCGCCAATCCGGCCGCTGGTCATGCCCAACCGCATTTTCGAGGATGAATTGAGCTTGAAGGTCGGTGCGTTCGACATCGATTTGCGCGTCGTCGATATTCACAGCCACGATGGCACGATGATGCTGCTGCCGGCAATGGAACTATTGTTTGCCGGCGATGCGCTCGAGGATCCGATAACCTATGTCGCTGAGCCCACCCGGCTGAAAGAGCATCTTGCCGATCTCGCCCGCATGGCGACCTGGGATTTCTCGAAGATCCTGCCCAATCATGGCGCAGAGGATATCATTGTCGCGGGCGGTTATGGGCGGGGCCTGATCGATGCAACAAGAAACTATGTCGAGAAGCTGATCGAGGTGCGCCAAAACAGGGATCTCCTGAGCGGCGACCTAAAGGCATTTGCAGAAGAGGATTTTCGTTCGGGCGCGATCAATTATTTCGCTCCCTACGAGGTCGTGCACCGCGAGAACATCAAGGCAGTTCTCTCCGGAGAGGCGGAAGAATAGTCCGCCTTATTCCTTCGGAGCGGCGAAGATCTTTTTCAACTCGCGTTTTTCGCCATCCGTAAGCGGCGCGATCTGCGTAGGATTAGCGCGGCGCCGCCGTATCGAAATGAGAATTGCAAATCCTCCGGCAACAAGCGCAGCGATGGGAAAGCCCCAAAGCAGGAGCGTTGAGAACTGCAACCGCGGCTTCAGGAGTACGAACTCGCCATAGCGCGCGACAAGAAAGTCGAGCACCTGCTGGTCGGTATCGCCAGCGACCAGCCGCTCGCGCACCAGCAGCCGCAAGTCCTTGGCAAGATCGGCGTTCGAATCGTCGATCGACTCGTTCTGGCAAACCATGCAGCGCAATTCTGCCGAGATGGTACGCGCACGTTTCTCCAGGGCCGGATTGCTCAACATTTCGTCGGGCGACACCGCCTGCGCCGCGCCAGCCAGGCACAAAGAAATGCCGAGGATAATTAGAACAAGCAGGCGCTTCATGCCGTCGCTCGCGCCTTCGATATCTTCGCTTTCGCGGGAGCACCAATGCGAAGACGCCGGTCGAACAGCGAGAGACAGCCGCCAGCCATCATCGCAACGCCGCCGAGCCAGATCAGAGTGACCAACGGTTTCCACCACACCCTCACAACGACGCCGCCATCCTTAGCCGCATCGCCGAGCGAAACATAGAGCTGGCTGAACCAGAACGTCTTGATGCCCGCCTCCGTCGTCTGCATCTTGCGGACGGGGAAGAAACGCTTTGACGAAAGGAGATCCGTCACCTGCGCACCCGAACTGTTGAGGACGGTGAAGTGACCCTGATCTTCGGTGTAGTTGGACGATTTCACGGACTCGGTCCGATCAAAACGCAACGTATATCCCCCCGCGGCGATGCTATCGCCGGGCTTCATCACGAGAACGCTTTCCGTTGCAAAAGTCGACACCGCCACAATGCCGAGCAGAGTGACGCCGAGACCGAAATGCGCGAGCGTGGTGCCGAAAACCGAACGCGGCAGGCCGACGAGGCGCTGAACGGCAGTGCTTGCAGAGGTCTTGCCGAAACCGGTCTTGAGAACGAGATCGGTAAGCGCGCCAAGCATCAGCCACACTGCGAGACCGATACCAAACGCCGCGAGAACACCGGACGCCGACGTCTGGTAGAGCACGAGACCAACGGCAATGAGCGCGATAAAGAACGCGGCCATCAGTCGTTGCGCCACGGCGAGAATATCTCCGCGCTTCCAGGCAAGAAGCGGTCCGAAGGGCACGGCGGCCAGCAGCGGTAGCATCAGCAGGCCGAAGGTGAGATTGAAGAAGGGCGCACCCACCGAAATCTTCTCGCCGGTCAGCGATTCGAGGAGCAGCGGGTAAAGGGTGCCGATCAGCACGGTTGCCGCTGCCGTTGTCAGGAAGAGGTTGTTGAAGACGAGCGCCCCTTCGCGCGAAATCGGCTGGAACAGGCCGCCGGGTTCCAGTGTCTGCGCCCTCCAGGCGAAGAGAGCCAGCGATCCGCCGATGAAAAGCACAAGGATCGCAAGGATGAACAGGCCGCGTCCCGGATCGGTCGCAAAGGTATGAACCGACGTCAACACGCCGGAGCGAACGAGGAATGTGCCCAGCAATGACAGCGAGAATGTGAGGATCGCGAGCAGTATCGTCCAGATTTTCAGCGCCGAGCGCTTCTCCATGACAAGCGCCGAGTGCAGCAGCGCCGTTCCCGCGAGCCACGGCATGAAGGAGGCGTTCTCGACCGGATCCCAGAACCACCAGCCGCCCCAGCCAAGTTCGTAGTAGGCCCAATAGGAGCCCATGGCGATGCCGCCGGTCAGGAACAGCCAGGCGGTCAGGGCCCATGGGCGCACCCAGCGCGCCCAGGCGGCGTCGATCCGGCCATCGATCAGGGCGGCGACGGCGAAGGAAAAGCAGACCGAGAACCCGACATAGCCGAGATAAAGCATGGGAGGATGAATGGCGAGGCCGATATCCTGCAGGATCGGATTGAGATCCTGGCCTTCAATCGGCGCAGGATTGATGCGCGTGAAGGGGTTGGACGTTGCCACGATAAACAGCAGGAAGGCACTGCCGATCCAGGCTTGCACACCCAGAACGTTGGCTTTGAGCGCAGGCGGCAAATTATTGCCGAAGAAAGCGACGAGTGCGCTGAAGAAGCTGAGGATCAGCACCCAAAGCAGCATGGAGCCTTCGTGGTTGCCCCATACGCCGGTGAATTTGTAGAGCAGCGGCTTTTGCGAATGGGAATTCTCAAAGACGTTCTGCACCGAGAAATCGGAAAGGGCATAGGCTGTCGTCAAGGCAACGAAGGAAAGCGCGATCAGCGCGAAGACTGTGAAGGCGGCGGGAACCGCGACCGCCATCATCCGCTCGTCGTTGCGGCGCGCGCCCAAAACAGGCAGGACCGCCTGCACTATTGACAAGGCAAGGGCGAGTACCAGCGCGAAATGTCCAAGTTCCACTGTCATTGCTGCTTTGCCTCCCCTTGCCAGACACCCTTGGCCTTCAGACTGTCTGCAACCTCCTTGGGCATGTAGTTCTCATCATGCTTGGCGAGGACGCTATCGGCAACGAATGCACCGCCCGGCGTGAACCTGCCCTCGATCACCACCCCCTGGTCCTCTCGGAAGAGGTCCGGCAAAATGCCCTCAAAAGTCACAGGCACGCTTTTGATGTGATCGGTGACGGCGAAACTTACTTTCGCGCCCTCACCGCGTACAACGGTACCCTTTTCGACGAGCCCGCCAAGCCGGAAGCGCGATTCCGATTGCATATCGGTTGCCTGAATATCCGACGGCATGCGAAAGAACGCGATCTTCTGCTGAAGCGCAAACAGCACGAGCGCTGCCGCGACGCCGAGAACGAGGAGCCCGCCGCCGATCACCGAAAGCCGTTTCTGTTTGCGCGTCATCAATTCTTCTCCGGCGTCCCGGGCTCGTCTTCAAGCCCGAGGTCTTTGGCAACCGCATCGAGCTGAGCGACCTTGTCGGCACTCAGAACCAACTTTGCACGCCCAAGCGCTTCAATCGCATCGTTTGGGCGGTTGAGAACCACGTAGGAGCGAACTAGCCGTTCCCAGCCCTCCACATCATCAGGCGATTGTTTCAATTTTTCGGCAAGCCCGGCGACCATCGTTTCGATCATCTCGGCGCGATCCTGGCTGCTCATGCCGGCTGCCGCTTCGACCTGCGAAGCATCGGGGTCCGTCTTTTCGACATTGCTGACGTCGGGCGCATCGCCGGAGATTTCCTGGTCCAACCTGGTCAACGCGGCCTGCGCCTGATCGCGCCATGGAACGTCCGCGGGTGCTTCGACCAAAAGCTTTCTGATCAGATCGCGCGCTTCCGTGAGGCGACCCTGCTGCATCCACCCGTCAATGATGAAGAATTGCGGACGCATGTCCTTTGGATCGAGTTCAAGCGCATGCTTGAAGACGGCCTCCGCCTCAGGCGTGACCTTGCCATCGGCGGCAGCCGTCATCGCCTGCCCGAGGCCCAGTTGCCGCGTCGCGGTGTCGCCATTGAGGCGGATTGCGTTCTGGAACGCGGTTATCGCATCGGCGGGCCGGCCAATGCGCAGATAGATTGGCGCAAGCACCTCCCAGCCCTGCCCGTCGTCCGGGTTAAGCGTGAGATGGGCCTCGGCGCGCGCTATGAGCTCGGCGGGCGTGCTCTGATCCGGCGGGCGCGACAGACGCTCGGCCAGGGGCTGCGCTGGAAGTTCAGGCGAACCCGTCTTCGTATAAATGCCCCAGGAAATCAATGGAATGGCAATTACGGTTGCGAGCGTGAGCCATTCGCGCAACGCGCTTTTCTGCGGGCGAACGCTTGTCCTGTCGACTTCGACAGCCTTTGCAGATTTCAGAAGGCGGCGGCCTATTTCGGCCCGCGCCTGTTCGCTGCTCACATGGTCGATGAGCCCGCGCCGCTCGTCCGCATCAAGTTCGAGCAGCTGATCCCGGTAGACTTCGACATCATATTGACTGTCCGATGCCGATGGCTTGACGCGGCGCGTCAAGGGCAGAAGCACGAGCAACGTCGCGCCCACGGTCAAAATTGCAGCGGATATCCAGAAAACCATGGGTTGAGACATAGACTCCCATCCGCCTAAAATCCAAGGGATTTCGCACATAGGGCATTTCGCCGCAAAACTAAAATGTGATCAGATTGCGGCTATGTAAGCGGTGTCCAGCTGCCGTCTTCGTTCCGGCAAGCCGTCCCGCGCGCTGATTGCGGCGTGCCGTCTATCCTCACGGTATGCGTGTACTGGCGGCAATTTTGCGATCCTACCTGGTAGGGCTGCGCGGCAACGACCTCCCCGGAGCGAGTGCCACTGCTGTTCTTCCACTCGACAGTCTTGCCGGCGGGAGAATACTCCAATGCCTGGTATTCGGCTTGCAGGGCGCGCTTGCGATCGGAGGCATCAAGCGACGCATTTCCGACCAGCCCATTGCCGAGGGCTGCAATCACGCCGGAGGCCGGCGCCTTTGCGCCTCCAGTGAGGCCGCTGATCGTTCCGCCGCCACTTTTCGATGCTGAGGTCGTCGAGCAGCCGGCGAGGAGTGCGACCGCTAGGAGGGAAATGGCAATCTCGAGTTTCATCATCTGTCCGTCTACAAATACATCAAATACATGGGCAGCAATAGTTTATGGCCTGATTGAGCGCCGTCTTGCAAGCCTCATTCAGGTTCCGGCGACGGGCAGTGTCAAACGGGCGCTCAAGCCGCCAAGATCGGCACTGCGTTCCAGCCGAAGCGTGCCGCCGTATTCACGCACGGTGTCGTGGACGATGGAAAGCCCAAGACCGGTGCCGGGCTTGCTCTCGTCAAGACGTTTGCCTCGCATTAGGGCATCTTTGATCTGTTCGGGCGCCAGCCCCGATCCATCGTCATCGACGCTGATCTCGAATCCGGCATCTACCTGGCTGAGCCTGAGCCTGATGACGCTATTTCCCCATTTGCCGGCATTCTCAAGGAGATTGCCGACCATTTCTTCAAGGTCTTCCTGTTCGCCTGCAAAGATGACATCGTCCATGTAATTGTCGAAGCGCACCTCCTTGACGGGATTTAGCTTCGCAGTTACGCGCACCAACCGTTCAAGGATCGGTGTCACCGGCGCTCGAAACACCACGCTGTCGCGCTGCGCCGCGACGCGGGCGCGTTGCAGATAGTGCTGGACCTGTACCTGCATAGCCGCACTCTGTTCGGCGATGAGGCGCCCCTCGGTGCCGCCGATCGTGCGGCTTTCATTGACAAGGACCGAAAGCGGCGTCTTCAGCGAATGGGCGAGGTTTCCGACCTGGGTTCGCGACCGTTCCATGATGCGACGATTGTTGTCGATCAACGCATTCATCTCGCGGGCAAGCGGCGCAATCTCATCGGGCAGGTTCTCATTGAGGCGTGTTACCTTGCCTTCGCGGATGTCCGTAAGGCTCCTTCGTACACGGTCGAGGGGTCTCAGGCCGAAAAGTATGACGGCAGCGTTGATCAGCGTGCCGCCCAAACCAAAGATCCCGAGGTAAAAATACAGCGTATGGCGAAAATTGGCGATTTCGCCTTCGACTTCGCTGAGATTTCCCATGACCCGGAAGCGGGCGACACGGTTCTCCGCGTCGAGGACGACCTCCGTTTCGACAACAGAGAGCTGCTGCCCATTTGGCCCTTCCTCCGTGTATGAGCGCTGGAACGAGGTGTCGAAGGGAACGAGGAGCGTGGATGGCGAGTCGATGCTCTTGTCGCCAAGCGAAATGGAGCGGAGCGAGCCCTTGAGATTGTCACCCACCGGCTCGACCGACCAGTACCAGCCCGACATCGGGCTCGAATAGCGCACTTCTCCAGGGTCGGGACGGCCTGCAAGTGCGCCGTCATTGACGCTGACCGACGCGATGACGCTGAAGAGATGGGCCGAAAGCAATTGCTTGAAGCTTTGCAGGCGCGCCTCGCCATAGAGCGCCGAGATGATCGTGGCGATCGCAAAAAACGAAATGATGGTCCAGAGCGTCGACAGGGTGATGACGCGCAGAGAAAGCGAACGAAGGCTGGGAAGATAGCTGCTCAGGCGGATGTTCACGCGTCGCCCTTTGTCCTTGTGGTGATCGAAAGGTGGTCAGCAGCCGGCAGGCGGGACACAATCAGGACTTGCTGTCCTGCGATTTGATCCGGTAGCCCATGCCGCGTATCGTTTCGATCAGATCCATGCCCATCTTCTTGCGCAGACGTCCAACAAAGACTTCGATCGTATTGGAATCGCGGTCAAAATCCTGGTCGTAAAGATGCTCGACGAGTTCGGTGCGCGAGACCACTTCGTCCATATGATGCATCAGGTAAGATAGAAGGCGAAACTCGTGCGAGGTCAATTTCAGCTGCGTGCCGTTGACCGTCGCTTTCGATGTCTTCGTGTCCAGCCGCAACGGTCCGCATGTAATCTCTGACGAAGCATGTCCTGCAGCGCGGCGGATAAGGGCACGCAGGCGCGCTAGAACTTCCTCGATGTGAAAGGGCTTCGCCACATAATCGTCCGCCCCGGCATCGATACCGGCAACCTTGTCGCTCCAGCGATCGCGCGCAGTTAGCAACAGGACCGGCATGCTGCGGCTGTCCCGCCGCCACTTTTCTAGAACCGTCAGGCCGTCCATCTGCGGCAGACCGATATCCAGCACTACCGCATCATAGGGCTCCGTATCCCCCAGGAAGTGCCCCTCCTCGCCGTCAAAAGCCTTGTCGACCACATAGCCGGCCTCGGTCAGCGCTTCGACCAATTGGCGATTGAGGTCACGATCATCTTCGACGACGAGTATTCTCATCCATTGTTTCCCAAGCGCAAACTCAGTTTGCCGGTACGGCCACTTCGACGCGGCGTGGCCGTTCGCCATCCCGGCCCGGAATGAGCACCACGACCACGCAAACTTCCTTGCCGTTCTGCACAACGGACGTGGCGCGCGCAAGGGTGCCGCCTTGCGAGTCCGCGACCTGTTGGCCGACAGACGAACAATCCGCGGCTTGGGCGCTGCCGGCCCCGAGGACGCCAGCGACCGATATAAGGCCCGCAAGGGGCAGGGAGAAAATCAGGTGTTTCATCATGGCGTTATTAGTATCGCTTGGTGTCTGAACGATGCATGAACAGTTGGGATGCAAAGGGCAGGATTGCCACTACGTCACGCCTTTTAACACTATATTTCTTTACGTGAAATGAGCGACGTCGCACTTATGCGGCCAAATAGCGCTGCGATTCCGCTGAGCGCGGTCATGAACTGTACGATGGTCTCGGTAAGCTCGGCCGGTTGGATATGGTCAACGGAAATGTTGAAGAAGCCCGAGCAGGACAGCAAAACCGTAACGATCGATGCCCAGATCGTCTTCGAAAGGTACCAGGGTTTTTCATTGGTCATAATCAAATCCCTTTTAAAAATGGCTTTATTTCAATAGTTTATGGCGAATTGCCAGATGAGCCTGCCGGCTGGGTCCCGTGACGGCCGAAATCATCGCGACGTAGAAGTCAAAGTCCGTATCAGGATTGCCCAAGTCGTCCCGGCGCTGCGGCAAGCCATAAAGCCAGCTCGGACCAGCCACCTCCACGGAACGCACCACGCGCTCGCCAAGGCGAATCTCGATGCGGTAGGCCTCACGCTCCTCGCCGAGTGGTATGTCGGCGGCAAGCCAACTGTCTGCATCGATTCGGCCGCGCCTGATCCAGCGGAACCGCAAATCGCCATTGGCCTCAACGCTTGCTTGGAGGTGCACCGGCTCAAGCGGCTGCAGAGCGCGCAGACCCGCCGTCGCCGCGACGGTCGAATAGAATTGGTCGGTAAAGTCCTCGCCGGACGCTCCGATGCGCCAATTCAGGGTAAGCCCCGCCTCCTGCGGTTTCAGTCCTATGGGCGCGACGGCACGGTCGAGCAGGATCAACGTCGTTCCTGCCGGCCTTGCCTCACGCGCTTCCCGCTCTGTTCCGCACTGCCCACGCAACAGCCCGGACAGCCGCCAGCGATCGCTCTCAACCTCTTCGGCGTTCTGAAACTGCAGCATTTCCCAATGGCCGTCTGCGGTCGCAAGCAAAGCAGTGTTGCCGCCGTTGAGCATTTGCGAAAAGGAAATTGACCGCAGTTCGCTGGTGTGGAGATGAACTTCGAGAAACTGGCCGTAAATGAGCCGTCCGCTTGCGCCAATGCCGGCGAAAGGAAGAGCAAGTTCGCCCATTATGGCCTGATCTGTCAGCTTCGTCCGGGCTTCGAAGCCCGACATTTCCGGTGAAGCGAAGGCGCTGACCCCACGCCAGGGTTTGGCGAGAGCCGCAATCCGGAATTGATCCGCAGGCTTTTCAATCCCAGGCCACATCGGCAGATCGATGAGTTCGAAATGCGGCTTCCCGACGATCATGACGCTACCGGCAACGGGGGCCGCAGGAAGGTCTGCCTTGGCGGGGTAGTGTACGTGGCGCGACATCGCCCTCGCGGCAACGCGGCGTGTTCCGCCATCCTCGATGGAGGTGACCACGAAAACCGATGCGGCATTCTCACCGGGGAGCCTGATCTTATCGCCGGGTTTGAGCGCCGCGTGTTTCCAAGGGAGTTCGCACACGAGCGAACGGCGTGCGGCGCGGCGCGCTTGCAGCCGTTCCTCGGCCAGCGAAACGGCCTGTCCCTCGTCGATCATTCCTGCAAAGGTGAGGTTTTCCGTGCCTTTGCCATCTGGCCGTTCGGCGAAGGCCACTGCCCCCTGAAAGTCGAGCAAGGGGTCGCGATAGGCAATTTCGACGCGTGACGGCTGGTCCATCAACTCGTCCAACCGCCATTTGACCGGGCCGGAATCCTCCTGTTCCACTATCTCGTCGATCAGAGCCGCCTCGCCGCTGAGCCGCGAACTGCTTCTGAAGATAAGCCGCCCGCCATCCTCGAAGGCGTCGATTCCAAAAAGCGTCAACAACGGCTCGATCGCCGCCCGCACGCTTGTGGGCTCATCAATGACGTAGCCACTGACGAAGCCGTCGACGGCGCTTGTGTCGAAATTTGTTGCCCCAAAATCGCTGAGGATCGCCGACAGGAGCTCGTCCAGCGCCGCGCCGGAGAGCCGTCCGTTCAACCAGTGACCGGTGGTCCAGTTGCCTCCGTCTGCCCACAGCTTGCGATTGAGTGGGAATTCCGGAAACGGCCGCGTGTCCCAGGCCCAGACATAGAGGCGGTCCTTGTCCAGCATCTGGCCATCGCCGCCCGCAATCCAATGACTGAAGTGCGCGCGCAAATAGCGGTTCTGGGCAAGATCATTGCGCCCGTGGTCCGAGAAATAGGGAAATGCGCCTTCAGAAGATTTCATGTCCGGAAAGACATTCGGCTGGTTCGGCCCCTTGTCGGTCGCCGGACATCCAAGCTCCGTAAGCCAGACCGGCTTCATCATCGGCCGCCAGGCGGTCGGCGTGGCGCTTTCAACCCCGCCGATGCGGTTGAAATGCAGGTTCTGCCACCAGCTCGGAATGTCCTTGTAGCGATAGATCCATGGCTTGCCTCGCCCATCGGTGATCGGCGTCCGCTTTCGCGTCGTCCGGTCGGCGCTGGATGCATAGTACCAATCAAACCCTTCACCGGAAGCAATCTGCGATCGCAGGGCGGCGACATCGTAAGGTGCCGCGAAGCCGTCCGGCCCTGGAACGCTATGGTCCTCGTCGCGCCAATCGCTGAGCGGCATATAATTATCTATGCCAACGGCATTGATGTCGGGATGCGCCCAAAGTGAATCGAGATGGAAATAGACATCGCCGGACCCGTCCTGCGGATGGTGGCTGAAATACTCGGTCCAGTCGGCGGCATAGGTCAGTTTGCAGCCGGCGCCGACCACCTTACGGACATCGGAAGCGAGTTGACGCAGCCCGTCGACAAACGGAAAGCCGTTCGACTGGTCCCTGACGATGGTCAGTCCGCACAACTCCGAGCCGATGAGGAAGGCGTCGACGCCGCCCGCCAGTTGAGCGAGATGCGCCATGTGCAATATCATGCGGCGATAACCCCAATCGTCGGCATCTCCCTTGAACTCGACCTGCCCCTTCTTGACGCTGAAGTCTTTTGCCTTGCCGAGAAATGCCGCGATCTGAGCCGCCGCGTTGGCCGTCCGATTGGCGCTGGCCGGCCGCAAGGGCGCCGGGTGGCAGGTGATGCGGCCTCGCCAAGGAAAGGTCGCTTGACGGCTGCCCCCGTAGGGATCGGGCAACTGGTTACTGTCTAGAATATCAAGCATGATGAAGGGGTAGAGCGTCACCCCGAGCCCCCTCGCCTTCGCATCCATGATCGCGGCCACTACGCTCGCATCGGACGGCGTGCCGCCATAGGCCGCGCCCTCGGCGGTCCGCGAGATCAGATGAGCGTCGGATCGAGCGATGCCGCCGGCGCCCCAGGGTTTGCTCTCACCACGCGCCTTTCGCTCCATCACGCCCGGCTTGATCCGGCACTCACCGGCGCGCAGGTCCGTCCCGAACCACGGCACCACGATCGCGACATGCTTCAGCGAGGGGCAAAGCGCCTGTAGCTCGTCCATCGAGGCCTGCCAGTCACTCTGCGCGCGCAGGCAATTGCGATTGAGCGATCGCGTCTCGCCCTTGCTCGGCTCGTCTGTCACAAGTTGCGGCGATAATCCGAACTCGGTCGCGCCAGGTATCAAGGCAACTGCCGGCAGATCACGAGCAGCAGCACCAACGGCGCGCACCACCTCAAACTGAAATTGCGGAATACGCCCGCCAAACTCATCGACAGGCATGCGCTCGAAGACCACATAGGCCGTGCCGCGATAAGCGGGAGCGTTGCCGGCTCCCTGCTTGGCTTCGATCAAGGGATCGGGCGGTTGGGTCTCGCTGCCCTTGTACACCCGCATCGTGCATTCGTCTGGTTGAATTCCTTGCCGTCGGCCCACATGCGGCGGATCAGGCTGATGTCGCCACTGGCCACAGCAATGGCAAAATTGGCGAAATAGGAATATTCCGTGACTTTCGGCCCGCCCTTGGAGCCGCGCCGATCGCTCTTGACCTCTTCGAAACGCGTCGCCCAGATCAGGGTGCCAGGCAGACGCGCGGTTCCGTAGAGACGCGGCAGGCCGGCACCTTCTTCTGCAACGGTCGGTCGCATCGACGACATCCGCCCTGTCTCGACGCGCTCACCAAACAGGGCCTGATCGATGAGGTAGCCACCGAGCGAGGCGGCCGCGGTCCCGATTGCCGCTGCCACCGTACCCTGGCCCAGCAGCCATCCCGCCGCAGTTGTCAGAACAATTGTTGCCATTTAGTTGAATCTTTCAGCAATCTTCTGCCGGTTCAGGAAATGCGAATGCGCCGGCAACCCGGCGGCGCCATTGCGGCACAAGGGCCGATTCCAGTACCGCATGTCCTTCATAGGCGTGGATGAAGCGCTCAGGACCGGACAGGATACCGAGATGCTTCGCAGCGACATTGTCGCGCCAGCGAAAAACGAGCAGATCGCCGGTGCCTGCTTCGCAAGGGGGCTTTTCGATCATGTGCCGCTGCGCGGCTTCAAGCAGCGGATCGCCACCGCCCGCCTCTGCCCAATCCGCCGAATAGGGTGAGATTGCTTGCGGCTCGCTGCCATATAGCGCACGCCAGATGCCGCGTACGAGGCCAAGGCAGTCGCACCCGACCTGGCAACGTGATCCAGCATGGCGATAGGGTGTGCCGATCCAGCGGCGCGCTTCGGCAACAGCAAGGTCAGCAGCCGTCATGGTACCAATGGTCCGCCATCAAAATTGCCCTTGCCGTCGGCGTAATTGTAGGCGGCATCGTTCCCCGGCAGATGCGGGAAGCCGCGAAAGTTGGCGCTGTTGCCAAACTTCGCCTTGCATTGGGCAAAACTCTTGTCGCATCCCGGCAAAAGTTCGAAACGGTCGCCGACCTTCGGATCCGGAAACTGCGCGTCGCGCAGGCCGAGCCGTGTTCCGCCGCCATATTGCCCGCTGCTTAGAACAACATTTGGCGTGCCGTTCATCCAAGTGAGCGCTCCATTGTCAAACCACTGGCCAGTTGGCGGCTGCAAACCCGAGACCACGATTTCGCGATCGGATAAAATCTGGATGACCACGCCGGCCTGTTTAGCCGCATCGTAGCCGCAACGACGGTCTCCGAGTTGGGCGTCGCATCGACGCGTGACGCGCCTGCCGCTGATCTTATCGAGGTCGGCGGCACTGCTTTTCAGTTCCGCCACGAAACGCCCGCCGGAGCGGGTAATCGCGCCAATCCGAGAACTTCGCAGAAGGGTGCACTGGTCGGAAGCGCTCCAGTTAACGAGCCAGGTTTCTATCACCGCCAGATCGAATGCCCCGCGTTCGATGTCCGCATCCGCGATTCTCAAGGACGAAAGCGCGCCCTCCACTTCCGCGCTGTCGACGCTGAGCCCCAATGAGGTCGTCGCCTCGCTGCCGCTGAGGCCCGTCTGGGGCTCGCAGGCAACGCCCGCGACGGAGAGTGTCCGGTCGTGATCTGTAAAGCCGAAGACTGCTGCGTCACGTCGGCGGATAATCCAGCAGAAACAATGGGTTGTAACCTCACCTGCAAGATGTGATTCCAGCAATGGCGAAAGTTGCGTCATGCCTTCACCTCAATGATCGGTATGGATGGAATTTCGCCCGCCTTGAATGATCTCAGGCTGATCGCCAGCCGATCCGTATCGAAGCGGGCCGGCACGTCGAAGCCGAAACCGGTGGTGATGCTTGCTCCCGCAGGCGGGACGTTTCCCTGCTGGAAACTGACGCGTCCGCTCATAGTATCGACGGCGAAATCGCCGCTACTTCGCTCTACCCCATTGACCGCCACGCGTACGCTGCCGGGCTCTGGCCTGGTGATGGGCCTCGCATATTCACCGTATCGCTTGGTCAACTGGAATATGGCGTTAACGCCATCGCCATGCCCAAGCCACTGATCGGCAGGCGAAACCGACTGTCCAGCTTTGCACGACAAATGATCGAAAGGATCGCGGAACCGGAAAGCGTAGAGCGAGCCGCGGCGCGCCTCGAAAAATGTCATTACGCTTTCGAGATCGGTGAGCGACCGAATGCCGGTGCCCGCATCATAGTGACGCCGCGATTGGGCCCAGCGAGCATTGCGCTGTTCGAGACCGGAGGTGAGCGGAACGATCTCATTGCGCCATTCGGGGCCGCCGGTCGCGCCGAACGACACGCCGGTTGGAAAACGCACGTCATGGAAACCAGTCATGGTTGATCGCCTTTAAAGGGTTCGCGCCCCGCGTTGAACTGCACGCGCCAGCATGCCGGTCATCTGCGCTTCCGATTTGCGGAAGGAGGCGGCATCCGGCGTCGTCACATTGAAGGTGACATGGACCGGTGCGCCGCCACCCTGGGATACGACGCCAAGCTTGCCGTCGGCACCGCGCGCGAGCGGCATGATGGCCTCGGCGCCGGCTTCGCCCATCAATCCCAATGCACCGCCATCGTTGAAGTAAGTAGGACTGTTGACGACGCCGCCCTTCGCATGCGGCTTTGCACCCTGGAGACCGTTGAACAGCCCTTCAAATCAGCCGGATGCCATTTTTTGCAAGGGCGCAAGACCGGCGCCGAGGGCCATGTTGGCAAGGCTCATTCCAAGGTTGCGCAAGACATCCTCAAAACTCCTGCCGCTGACGGCCGCACCCTTCAGCGCGTCGCTTATGGTGCGGCCGAATTGCTTCGACCTCGCTTCAAGGTTGGTGAGAACGTTTTCGACGGACTTCCCATCGGCCGTAATTTTCAGCGGCACGGCAAATTCTTCGGTGGTCATTCATTGCTCCACATCATCGGGAAACCTGCGCATAAGTTGTTCAATTTCGGATCGTGTAGGTGCCAGGAGCGCACGCGGCCGCGCGAAGGCGGCGTTGAGCTCGCGCAAAGTCATGGCCCAGAACGCCGATGGCACGAGCCGCAGCAGGCCCAATCCCGCTTTCATGATGGCGTCCCACGGAAAGGCGTCGACTGGCTGATCTGCTGCGGCTTTCAAGGGTTTGGCGGCACTTGCTCCGATTTTGAATCACCGAAGGTCGCGCTCAGGAGTTCGCTCACGATGGTTGCAAAGCCGGCGGCTGCGCCCTCCGTGCGCATCAGGGCCACTGCCTCCGGCCCTACATCGTTCCCGCCGCCTCTAAGTCCAGCAGCGATGATCTTTATGAGATCGCCGGCAGAAAGCGCGCCGTCGGCAAAGCGTCTGAGCAATGCGCCAAGATCCTGCGCCCCAAAGGCGTCCTCGAGTTCGGCAAGGGCGCCAAGCGTCAGGCAAAGCGTGAAGTCGCGTCCGTCGAGATTGGCGCTGATCTCACCACGGCGGCGGTTAGGCATGGGTCGCCTCCGTGAATTCTACCGGCCCCGCGGATTCCAGCGCGATTTCGAAGGTCACCTCGCCGTCATGCGCTCCACCATATTCGAGCGCCATGATCTGGAACAATCCGCGCAGGATGCCGAAATCCGGCAGGACGACCTGCCAATTGGCGATGGTGCCGTCGAAGAAGGCTTGGCGGATGAGCGCGTCGGATTGTGCATCCTTGAACAGCCCGGATCCGCCGATCGAGGCGCGCTGCACACCGCTTCCGCCGAGCAGTTCGCGCCAGCGGCCGATGGCGTCGGCATCCGTCACGTCGACGGCTTCGGCGTTGAAGGCGATTCGCTTGGAGCGCATGCCGGCAACGGTCATATAGCTGCCGGCGGCATTGGCGATCTTCAACAGAATGTCTTTGCCTCTCTGGGCACCCATCTCGTGTCCTTTCCTATGGCTGTTCTTCGGTGACGGCGCGGTAGCGGAGCACACCGAGGTAGCCGTCTCGATTGTCTTCGGGCCGCGCCAGCGACGATTGCGGAATCAGGTTGATCAGCCGGTGGCCGGTGAGCGTCAGTTGCGCCCCGGTTAAAAGCTGATCCATTGCATGCATGATCTGCATCACGGATTTGCGGCCGCTCGCGCGATCCCAGACATTCAGCGTGAAGAGATGTTCGCTGCCACGCTCGCTCGCCGTGCTCCAGTCGTAAGTCGTCGAAGTGCCAAGCGTCACATAGGGAAATTCCGCCTGCGCCGGCACGCGGTCGTAGACACGGGTATCGATCAAGTTTTTCAGCGACGCATCTGACGTCAAGAGTATTAGAACCGCCTTCTGGAGTTCCAGTCCGGCGCTCGTCATCGCTTCGGCTCCGGCTTGGGCTGGCCTGAGACGCGCGCCGGTGTCTCGGGCTTCGGTGCTGCGATTTCCTTCTCGGATAAAGCGATAGCTTGCCAGCGCAGGGTCCTTATGAGATCGGCGACCGTCAATTCCATGGTGATTTTCATTGGACCTCCTCGCGCACGCGGCAGACAAGATAGCGGCCGCTCTCATCGGGATCGTGCAGTGTCAGAATCTGGAAAATGCGGTTGCCTTTGCGCAGGCGCATGGCGCTCGTGATATCGCGGCGCATGCGCAGGGTTATGCGATGGGTCGCCTCGGGCAGCGCCTGTTCGCCCAGCCAGCGCACCCCTGCGTCTATGGGTTCGACCTGCGTCCAAAGTGTTCCGATTTCGGCCCAGGCGACGACAAGGCTGCCGGTATCGTCGGCGTCGTACCGGGGCTCCTCCAGCGACAGTTCCTGTGACAATCGTCCAGGATCGATGAACAGCGTCGGCATCAAAGGGATATCCTGCGCCAAAGGCCGACCGTCCGCTCGAAGGCTGGCGGATAGGAGACTGGCTGCAGCGAGGCATCGAAGACGCCGCGAAACTCATACCAGTGCGCGACAAGGGTCATGATTGCGTGGCGTAAGGTATCGGGGACGTCCGTGCCTGCCTCTCCGAAACCGGCCTCGAAATCGATCTCAAGGCCGGAGAGCGCCGCATGGCTCGGTGCTGCAAGGTAAAGCCGCGCTGGACGGGTCGAACCGTTCAAGTGAATTGAGTCTTGTGCAAGAGCAACCGGCGACCCGTCGTCCTGGTATGCTGTGACCGAAACAATGGAGCGCAGGGGATATTTGGCAATCTTGATCACACCATGCCTCGGCCAGCGATCGGCATAAAGTCGCCAGGTCTGGGTGACGAGCGCAAGACCGGTCTGCTGTTCCAGCGTTTCACGCGCCGCCTTGATCAGACCCGTCAGGAGCGCGTCCTCGCTGCCATTGTCGAGACGCAAAAACTGGCGCAGTTCCGCCAGTGTCACCGGCTCGAGCGCCGGCGCCGTCAAAATTGCAAGAGTCATGGAAGTGTCCTGATTGGAATCGGTCTTTGGTGCCACGCGGCACTCTTCCGCATGGGTAGAGTGCCGCCGCGCCGGTTTCCTTACGAGGCCGCAAACTTCAGGAGCTTGATCGCTGCAAAATCCTGGACCCCGCCGCCGACGCGCTTGGTCGTATAGAAAAGCACGTAGGGCTTGGCTGAGTAAGGATCGCGGAGAACACGCACGCCCGTGCGATCCACGACCAGATAACCGCGCGCGAAATCGCCAAAGGCGATGGCAAAGCCGCTGCTGGAGATATCCGGCATGTCCTCGGCCTCAGTCAAACCAAAGCCGAGCAGCGACGCCTGCTGGCCCGGTGCGGCAGGCGGTACCCAGAGATAGTTGCCGTCATTATCCTTGAGCTTGCGCACTTCCGCCTGCGTCTTGCGGTTCATCACCCAGTTCGCATTCTGGCGATAGCCGGCCTTTATGGAATAGATCGTATCGAGAAGAATATCGGAGGCGGCGGTCGCCGGAAACTTCGCGGCAACGCCGGTCGCGAGGAAGCCGATCTTGCCCCAGGCCCAGGCATTTTCCGCCACCGTGTCGTAGTTCAGAAACCCGCGCGGCTTGTTGACGCCGTCGCCGGACACGAATGCCTTGCCCTCCTGCTCGGCAAAGGCGGTTTCCACCTCCGCCGAGATCCACTGTTCGACATCGACCGCGCCATCGTCAAGCAGCGACGCAGTCGCCGCCGGCATGGCGTAGAGTTCCATGGTCGGGAACTGCAGCTCCGCCAGCTTGGAGGCATCGGTCTGCGGCCGCGCTTCGGTTTCGCCAACCCAGCCTACTGCCGGCCCCTTGATCGAAAAAGGCTTCTTCAGAAGCGAGCTTGAAACCTGCCGCACCGACGCAAGGTTGCGGATTGGCGAGATCGCGGCCAGCCGTGTACCGATTTCGCGTTCCATCTCCGGGGGCACGAGGTAGCCACCATCAGTGGCGGAGCCGATCGACAGTGCCTTGGCTTCGATCGGGCGCAGACCGCTTTCGTCGCCGCGCCGGACATAATTGTCAAATGCCGTCTTGTGCTCGAGCGAGACCAACGGGTCAAAACCACCATCGAGGTGGGGCCGTGCCCGCTTCAGCAGCATGTGATCGATGACCCGCTTTTGCTCGTCAAGCGCGTCATTGACGCGGTCGAGCTTCTCATTCGTCAGCACGTCCGTGCCGCCCCGGCGCTCGATTTCCGCAAGCCGGTACTCGTTGGTGCTTTTATACTCGTCGAACGAGCGCATGAACGCATCGAAGGAATCGTCCACACTGCTCGCGTTTTTCGTCTCAAGATCAGGCATTGATGTCTGTTGCGTCATCGTTTTTCCTTTGGTCATTGAAATGGCGTTGCGGCTCTGATGTATCTTTCAGCGGCACGAAGCTTGGCCGAGAGGCGCTCCGCTTCGGTATGAGCCTGCCGGGCGAGGCTCTTCACCTGCCCGACGCGGGCCGAGGGCAGCATCGGGAATGTCACCACCGAGATCTCCCAGAGGTCGGCTTCCTGGATATGGCGGATGCCGGCCCTGCCGGATCTGGCGCGCACCGTTCGAAATCCGATCGAAAGGCCATCGATCGCCCCCGTTCGCATCAGTTCGAGGATTTCCCCGGCACGGGCGACTCCCTTGGTCAGCCGGCCCTCGACATAAAGACCGCGGCTGTCTTCCCTTATCTCGGTCCATACCCCAATCGGCTGGTTGGGATCATGCTGCCAGAGCATGCGGATGCCCAGTGCGCCCCGTTCGCGTACCGACTTGGCAAAGGCGCCGGGTTCTATGGCGTCCTTGCCGAGATCGACCTCGCCAAAGAGGCTTGCGTAACCGGAGAAGCTGCCATCAGGCGTAACCTTTTCGATGGAAAGCCCGGCAAATTTCTTCTCGATCACTGGAGATATCGCCTTAGCGTGCATCCGCGATATCCTTTTTGTTTCCATTGCTTGCGTGACAATGCGGAGTTTTCGATTCACCCGTGCGGGCGGCAAGCCGCGCAAACAGGCCGAGCGCCGTCCAGGCCGCGAGACTTGCGGCCGTTGCGCCCATCAGCATCAGTTCGCCGTCGCCGAGCTGACCGCGAATATCGAGTTCCACCGCGATCTTGACGCCTGCAGCGCCGCCGAAAGCGAGCCCGCAGACAATCCCGACGATAAAGCGGATCGCCGCTTCGCTCTTGTCCTTCGGCAACATGTAGGCAAGCGAAACAGCCGATCCTGCCACGGCGCCGACCGCTTTCGCCGCGAGTATCCAGGCGGCGTCCGACCAATGTGTCATCGTCAATCTCCCGAAGTTTTCTGGGTGTAGCCGACGGCCTCGCGCTTCTCCTCGTCGCTGAGGAACGGCGCCGCTGCGATACGTTGCCAGAGGGCGTCGCGCTCCTGTGCCAATCCGTCGACGCGGTCGAGATCAGGTTCGAGCCTGAATTTGCCGCCATAGGCGGGCCCGAGCCAATTGCCGAAAGCCTTTGCCGTTCGCACCACCAGCGGGATGACGCTGAGGCGATAGAATGCGCGGTTGGCTTCCGCATAATTGGCGTAGGTGTTGTCGCCCGGAATGCCCAGCAGCATCGGCGGGATGCCGAAGGCGAGCGCTATGTCACGGCTTGCCGTATTCTTGGCGGCGACAAAGTCCATGTCGCGCGGCGACAGACCCATCGATTTCCAGTCGAGCCCGCCCTCGAGCAGCAGCGGGCGTCCCGCCTTGGCGGCGCCCGTATAACCTTCTTCAAGCTCGGCCTTCAGCCGGTCGAACTGCTCTTCGCTAAGGTGGCTCGTTTCGCCGGGCGCATAGACGAGAGCGCCTGAGGGGCACGCCGAGTTGTCAAGCAGCGCCTTGTTCCAGGTCGCCGAAGCATTGTGGATGTCGAGCGCCATCGACGCCGCTTCGAGCGGCGCAAAGCCGTAATGATCGTCAAGCGGGTGGAACAGTTTCAAATGCAGGCTGCGGCCTTCGCCGAGCGGCACCGTCCGTTTCTGCATGCCGGCACCATAGGTGAGCGCGGTGGGCCAGCCGTGATCGTCCGCGACGATACGCACGCGGTCGGGTCTGAGAAGATAGAGTTCGCTCGCGCCGCTGCCGCTTTCCACCCGCTCCACGTAAGCGTTGCCCGACAGCAGGAGGTGACCATAGAGCTCTTCGAAAAAGCTCGAGCCATCCATCCCGCGATGCGGATCGGCGAGAAGCTGGAGGGCGGGGTGGCGGCTGTCTTCAGCATCTCCTTCATAGAGCAGCCAGGGGATCGAACTTGCGGCTTCGGCGAGATGGCGTACGCAGCGATAGACGACAGCGTTGCGCATGAAGCCTTGCCGCGACAGCCCGCAATAGCCGCTCTGCGACCAACGCGCTTCGCGCTCGAGCTGCAGTGCCACCAGGCCCGGCGCGGATTTACGCTGGAGGTGCGGGTTCTCATTGGTGGCGGCGCGGCGCCACGGCCATTGAATTGCCATTTGATTATTACTCTCCGTCTGACGGATGGAATTGAGGCAGTCGCCGTTAGGCCACGACGCGGACGCGCGGACTGCCGTCGCGGCGACGGAACAGATCGCCCAGCGCCCAGACGAGGGCGTCCACACGATCTGGCGAACGGCCGCTCGATAGACCGGAGCCGGTGAAGTCGCACATCTCGTCCTCCAATTGCCGGAACCGCGCCGTGTGACGCACCCTGCCCTGTTCGTAGAGTGCGGCGATCGGTTCGGCGCGCAAAGCCTTGCCGCGATTGGCCCGTACGGAACGCACCGGCACCGCCGCATCCTCAGCCGCGATAACCGCCGCGACCATATCACCACCCTGATTGACCTCGGCGATGATGAGGTCGCTTCAAGCCGGTGAAAGAGTGCAATTGCCCGCCTCGCCCACTCGTGCGGCTTGGCCGGGGCAAGGCTCGCATCGGCCAGTACCCAGGCGATGCCGGCGCCATCGAAGCCCGCGGCAACGATCCCGCATGCGTCCGACTTCTTGTTGGCGCTTGCCGGCGGATCGATAGCCACAACGATGCGCTTGAGGTCTGGCACATCAGGACAATAGATCTTCTCCAGCAATGGGCGCGACCACAGGGCGTCGGGGTTGTCCTCGATCAGTTCACCATCAAGTTCCTGTCGGCCGAGACGCGTTCCTCCATAGAGTTCGCTGACATGGTCGATAAAGCCGGGGGCGAGATTCGCCGCATTCTCTTCGGTTCGCATGCGCCAGACCGGAATTACCGGATTGGAGATCATTGCTTTCAGGAGGGGCAAGGGACGCGGCGTCGTCGTAATAACCTGACGCGGCTTCGTGCCGAGCCGCAATCCGAATTGCAGCATGTCCCAGGTCTCCTGCAGATTGCGCCATTTCGCCAGTTCATCACACCAGGCGGCGTCGAATTGCGGGCCGCGCAGGCTATCCGGATCCTCCGAGGAGAACATTGAGGCCGTCGCACCATTGGCCCAGAGAAGCCGGCGGCGGCTTGCTTCGAAGCGCGGACGCTCGGCCCGCGACACCGCCATGATCCCCGAAGGTCCGTCGATCATGATTTCGCGCACGTCGGCAAGCGTTTCGCCGACAAGCGCGATATTGCCGGATTTGACCGCGGAAAAGGGAGGAAGTGCGTGAACCATGCCGTTTACCCATTCCGCGCCCATCCGCGTCTTGCCGGAGCCGCGCCCGCCAAATATCAGCCAAGCGCGCCATTCACCGCGTGGCGGCTGTTGTGCATTGCGCCCCTGGATCATCCATTCCCGGACCGCCGCTCTTGACTCCCGTTCGTTCAGGTTGGATCTGGACCAATTCTCTTGCCCGCATTTCCGCAAGTTCATCGATCCTCTCGTCAATGCGCGTCAGGACGTTGCGCAATTCGTCCGTGCTGAGGCCGCCAACGGCTTCGAGCCGTACGGCGGCAAATCGCTCCTGGAGATCGCCCACCTTTTCGATGGTGCGGGTGAGCAACGCCAGCGTGTCGAGTTTGGTCTTGCTGAGGCTGTCGTCCTCAAGCGCAGACAGCGCTTCCACCTCTTTTTGCAAGAGGTTCATGATCTTCTCGGCGAGCCGCAATTGCCGGCTCTTTTGTTCGAACCCTCCACCGGACAACCCGTTGCGCTTCAAGGAGCGCAGGAACTGCGCTTCGTCTTCGCCGAACAACGGTGCGATCTCGGCTGATGAAATGCCATAGTCACGGCAGAGCGCAACTGCGCTCCGCCGCCGCATGACGGACGAGGAAGAGGCCATGAATGTCCTGTGAGATCGCTTTGCGAACCGTCACCGATCGCAGGCGGTGCTGCCCTGCGAAGCACTGAAGTCACATTTCCGACGATGACCAGAACCTACAGGACGACCGTTACGCAGTCAAGGACTATTTTCCTATATATGAATTTTTTCTCTAGGCCGCTTTGTGCCAACCCAGAGCCAGCATACCAGCCCCGATCATCAGCGACCCGCCGGAGCGGTTGACGATGCGCTGTACCTTTGGTTTGCGGATCGTGTGGCGGGCCATGGATGCCATCAGCGCATAGGTGCCGGCGTTGAGCGTTGCCAAAACCAGGAATGTCGTCTCGAAGATGACCATCTGGCCGAGCACGGGACGCGACAGATCGAGGAACTGCGGCAGGAACGCAACGAAGAAGATGATGCTCTTCGGGTTTAGGGCGGTGACGACATAGGCATGAAGAAAGACTGGCAGCGCCTTCTCCTCCTTAACCGCCGCATCGCCGCCATCAGGATTGGCAACAGGCGCTCGCCAGAGCTTGATGCCGAGATAAATCAGATAGGCTGCGCCCACCCATTTGAGGACGGTGAAGATCGTTGCGGAGGCGGCAAGCAGGGCGCCGAGGCCGAGCATCGAGGCTGTCATCGCGGTAAAATCGCCAAGCGCGACACCGGCAACCGTTGCCACGGCAAAGCGGCGGCCGTGGCCGAGTGCGTAAGAGATAACGAGAAGAATGGTGGGGCCGGGAATGGCAAGGAGAATTGCAGATGCCGCAACGAATGCGAGCCAATGTTCAATCGACATGCGTACCATCCTCGAGTGAAAAATGGCATCAATCCACCGGTGGCTACCAATTGCAAGCGCAATTTGCAGGCTTGCGCTTCGGCAACACTCTTGGATCAAATCATCTTGCGCGGCTTGTCGCGTCTTGTGGCCTTAGTCATAAAAGCGGTATTCTTTAGTCTAAGAAGCCACCATATAATCTCTGCAAAACAGCCGTCCTAAGAAGCTGTTAAATGTAATCCGCTACACCATGTCCCATCAGGGTGGACATGCCAAGCGTAGGGCAGGCAAGAACTCATGGAAGAGCCCAGGCCAGGCAAGGAACGGAAGCGATTTAAGGTCTCGCCGCTGCTGGGCCTTGATGCCTGGATCGATTCAACCCTTTACGAATTGCGTTTTCGCCTCGTCGAGTTCTGGGAAGATACGACGATTTTCTTTCGCCGGTTCCATGTCACCGGCTGGCGTCGCGTCATCATCGAATTGCTGGGTGAAGGCTTTACCTGGGGTACCGCGGGGTCGGTCGTCATGCTGACGCTCGCCATTCCCGCATTTCACGAAACCGAGAAAAACTGGCGCACGCGCGACGACTTTGCGGTGACGTTTCTCGACCGCTATGGCAATGAGATCGGCCAGCGCGGTATTCTCCATCGCAGCGCCGTTCCTATCGATGAATTGCCGGATCACGTTATCAAAGCGGTCCTTGCCACCGAGGACCGGCGTTTCTTTGACCATTTCGGCATTGATTTCCTCGGCCTGTCGCGCGCCATGACAGAAAACCTGCGCGCCAATTCCGTGGTGCAGGGCGGCTCGACGATCACCCAGCAGCTTGCCAAGAACCTTTTCCTTACCAACGAGCGCAGTCTCGACCGCAAGATCAAGGAAGCCTTCCTTGCCCTTTGGCTCGAATCGAACCTCACCAAGAAGGAAATCCTCCAGACCTATCTGGACCGGGCCTATATGGGCGGTGGCACCTTCGGCATCGCAGCCGCGTCGCAGTTCTACTTCGGCAAGAGCATCAAGGACGTCAATCTTGCGGAAGCCGCGATGCTGGCCGGCCTCTTCAAGGCGCCCGCCAAATATGCACCGCACGTAAACCTGCCGGCCGCCCGCGCCCGCGCCAATGTCGTGCTAACGAACCTTGTCCAGGGTGGGCTGATGACGGAAGGCCAGGTGGTCGGCGCCCGCCGCAACCCGGCGACCGTCGTCGATCGCGGCCGGTCCGAAAGTCCGGACTATTTCCTCGATTGGACTTTCGACGAAGTCCGCAAGGTCGCCCAGAAGTTGCCGACCCATACGCTCGTCGTGCGGACGACGATCGATATGGGCATCCAGAAGGCGGCCGAAGAGTCAGCAGAGTATCACCTTCGCCAGTACGGCAAGGAATATAACGTCACGCAAGCGGCCATCGTCGTTCTTGAAAACAATGGCGCTGTTCGGGCAATCGTCGGCGGACGCGACTATGGTGAAAGCCAGTTCAACCGCGCGACGGCGGCCCAGCGTCAGGCGGGCTCGTCGTTCAAGCCCTATGTCTATGCCGCCGCGATGGAAAAAGGCATGACACCGAAGACGCTTGTGTCCGGCGGCGCCGTCTCCTGGGGCAACTGGTCGCCGCAGAATTATTCGCGGCAATATCTCGGCAAGATCGACCTGACGACGGCGCTGGTCAAATCCATCAATACGGTTCCCGTCCGGCTTGCCAAGGATTATCTGACGACCGCGCCCATCGTTGCGCTCGCCAAGGCAATGGGGGTCGAATCGCCGATCAGTTCGCACAAGACCATGGTCCTCGGCACATCCGGCATGACGGTGCTCGACCAGGCGACCGGCTACAACGTCTTTGCCACCGGCGGTATTGCCGGAATGCGGCACCCCTTTACGCAAATCCTCAGCCAGAATGGCGACGTGCTTTGGGACTGGAAGAAGGATGGCGAGAAACCGCACCGCGTTCTTACCGAAACGGCCAACAACAATATGAACATCATGCTGGCTCAGGTGCCGGAATGGGGCACCGGTCGGCGTGCGGCGCTGTCCATGACGCGCGTCGCCGGCAAGACAGGCACGACGCAGAGCTATCGCGACGCCTGGTTCGTCGGATTTACCGGCAACTACACCGCTGCCGTATGGTTCGGGAACGACGATTTCACGCCGACCAAGGAACTCACGGGCGGCATCCTTCCTGCAATGACCTGGCAGCGCTTCATGAACTACGCGCATCAGAACATCGAACTCAAGGCCATACCGGGAATCGACCCGACCATGCCGAAACAGGAAAAGGTCGCCGAGGCCAAGCAAAAGGCTGCCGACGATGACGCCGATGCCCTGACCGCCATCGAACGGCCGCGCGTCCTTTCAGGGGCCACTGCTACGGCCGTGCGCGAGATCGGACAGGCCCTGAAAGCCGCCCCGCAATTGAAACTGCCTGTCCCGCCCGAAAAGGTCTCGGTGCTTTGATTGCGTCCCCGAGCACGCCCGTGTAGTCATCGTCTTCATGCTTCGCAATGTTCTCCTTGCCCTCCTTGCGCTTGTGATTGCCGTCGGCGGCGGAACGCTGAGCGCATGGTATGCGGTGAGCCGATTCGACGGCTTCGGTTCGCTCGCCATCGGACAATGGACGGCGCATCCCGATGCTGGCACGCCCCTCTCCGATCCTTATGCGAAAGCGCGCGCGGCGCGCGAAGGCGCCTTTCCGCTCGGCGGCACCGAGGGCCTCGTCTTCTACGCCTATAGCGACAACGAGGGCAAAACGCTGGATCGGCGCTGCACGTACAAGGTGGAAGGAAATACGCCCAACACCCGTTTCTGGACACTTTATGCCGCCGACCGCGCGCTGACCTCGCTCGAGCCAGGCAAGGACAAACTCCCCGCGCTGCACTCGCGGCAGATTTTTCGCAATGACGATGGCGGTTTCAGCATCAGCGTTTCGCCGACGGCGCAGCCGGGCAACTGGCTGGCCACAAGCGGTGGCGGACGCATGGTGCTCGTCATGACGCTCTATGACACTCCGATCGCGGGCAATTCCGGTCTGGTCAATATGGCATTCCCGACGGTTACGAGGATCGGGTGCGATGGCTAGGTTTCTTCGTGCAATCCTGTTTGGCCTTGTCGGGGCCGCCCTCATTCACCTCGTGGTAGTGCTGCTGGTGCCCTATTACTCCGACCGCAACAGCTGGTCCCGGGTCGCCGCCTATGGCGACGATTGGCAGTTTCATCGCGTCACCCGCGACGGCGCGCCGGGGATGGTTCCCCTCGCCTTCGATCCGCTGTTCCAGGCATCCGTCTGCCGCTTCGACATCACGGATCTGCCCGCACACATTACCGGCCTTGGAACGACCCCCTACTGGTCGATTTCGGTCTACAACCGGCAAGGCGAAAACCTTTATTCGATCAATGACCGCACGGCGATCGCCGACCAGCTGGACCTTGTCGTGGCAACGCCCCTGCAAATGATCGAGCTCAACAAGACCAAGCCCGAGTCCGCCGAGAATTCAGTCCTGATCGAAGCCGATATGGATGAGGGTTTTGTGGTCGTGCGCAGTTTCGTACCGGACGCCTCGTGGCAGAGCCAGGTAACGGCGTTCCTTGACAGTGCTGCGTGCACGCCGCTGCTTTAACCAGGGCCTGTTGGCAAGGTATGGGAGGCATCGCTTTGCCGCTGCCAATGCCGGAAACGTTGCGAATGATGCCAACACGCGGAACATGCAGCAGAAAACGTCGGTTGTCCTAAGCTGGACGAGTTTTTCTGCCTCTTGCAGCCGGAATAAGAGTTCCAACGATTTGTCACTCTACGCTGCAAACTCCACATAGCAATCGTAGGTAACAATATCGACCATAACGCCCATCTTCTGGAAAATCTTACGGTTAATCTCCTCATCTATTCGATAGCTATCGTATACCAGAGGATCATCAATGGGATTACCAAATAACGCTTGAAAAAACGCGTGATCGTCGCGCATAAAGTTCATCCGGTTAACGAGATTATTTCCAGTTTTCTCGTATAGACTGATGTACCTTGGCACTATAGTGCTCCTCCTCAAGTTGACGTAGTTCTATCTATCTTTGGTGGTTTTGTCTGCTTGCCTGTCTTTAGGGATCGTACTCACCCAGCAAGCAAGATTGTTTGGTTTGTACCGGCATTTATGCTATTCAGCAGAACCGTTCTAGTACCTCGTTTGAGACTTAGAAATGTTGCATCATATTTCATTCGGTGTTCCTGATATGGAGCGCGCTTCCACATTCTACGACACTGCTCTAACAGCGCTTGGCTACGTGCGTGTCTGGGAGGATTTAACTCCGAACGATCCCCATCAAGCCATCGGGTACGGCTTACCCGGCGGTGGTGACAACTAGCTTACAGCGGAGCGTTTGACTGTGCCCTGGGCGGGTTTTCACCTTGCATTCGCAGCTCCCAACAGACAGGCTGGTGTGCTGTTTCACTAAGCGGGAAATAGTTGCAGGTGGCCGTGACAACGGAGCGCCCGGTTTCCGCCCTCACTAGGGAGAGAATTACTTTGCTTCCTATCTGATCGACCCCAACGGATATCATCTTGAGGCAATCTGCAAATGAGCCGAATAGCGAGCTCAGCGCAGATCCTGAACTATCGTATCACGCTGTGCCAACTACCCCGGCTGGGGCACCGGATCAAGGAACCTGCGATTTGGTTTCGGTTTGACGCGCTTTGGCGGCTCAGGCGCATAGCGTTCGTAGCGCACGCCCGGAAAGATCGTGATTTCGGCCTGGTGGTGCCGATTTATCTCTGCGCTAGGCCGGCGCTTGCTGGTGGTGCTGCCTGGAAATGCTATGACAAATCCCATGACTTCATCCGTATCGGTCTCTGGTTGGTCTCCCTGGATACTCCGATGCCTACGCGCGCATGAACTGCGCCATAATTTCATTAGACATACCGATGGTTAACGGCTTGCTAACGCTTGGCGGCTAATTTTAGCCATTGTTTAACCGCGTTGTGTCCCGAGTGGAGTGTGTTCGTGAAGTATCCTGAGTTTCGGGCGCTTGAAGACCGCAACGGCGGCAGCAAGGCTGACGATCTCCTTACCGCATCGATTACCGCTTTCTGCTGTGTCGCAAGGCCAGCACGGAGCGACGCACAGCAACTCGAAGACCTTGCCGTTCCCCTGCTCGCCCTCGCCTCGCCGCGCGTCCGCCGCCATGCGGCTGCTGCCCTGTCGGAAATTCCGCACGCACCGAAGCGCCTGATCCTGGCCCTTGCCGAGGACGACATCGATATCTCGGCAACGCTGTTGCTGCGCTCGCCGCTGCTCACGCCAAAGGACCTCATCGACATCATAACCCACAAGGGGATCTCGCACGCCCGGGTCATAGCCCGCCGGCGATCGGATGATCCGCAACTTCTGGGTGTCCTGCGCAGCTTCAAGGATACGGCCATAGAAAACGCGCTCGAGATCAATTCTCATTTCGACCTCGGCGGCGATGCGCCGATTGCCGACGCAGCGGTCGCGCCAGAATCGCCCCGGCTGCGCGAAACCCGCGAAGCGCTGAAGGCTCTGATGCGCGATGCTGCCTTGTCCGATGAAGGCACGCTCGCCAACCACCTTGTCGATGCCGCACTCCTTGACGAGACGATGTCGTTCGAACGGGAGTTGGCCATCGCGCTTAACCTTGATGTCGAGACGGCACGGAAAATCATCGGCCACGGATTGAATGCCGAATTGACCATTGCGCTGGCGTCGCTTGGCCTTTCAGCGGAAGCGGCCCATCTGGTCCTTACCGGGCTCTTCGGCCTGGTGCACAAGGATCTGCGATCCCTGCGCCTGTTTATCCAGTCTTATCGCCAGATCGACCGCGACAAGGCGCAGGCGACCGTCGATCGCTGGAAAACCGCTGAAAACTCGGAAAAGCTGCGGCAAAAGCTGCGCGAGATGGCCGGGGATTACGAAGACGGCAGACGCCGGGTGTCTTAGAACGGTTCCTATCAAAGAAGCGCTCTACACCCACATTACTCGGGAGCGATCGGGAAGAGTCCGGCGCGGTCGTCGCGGTAGTCCTCAATCTCGACGACCCAAAGGTCACGGTCCCAGCGCTTCTGCTTTTCGAGGTCGGCATCGGCTATTGTCTCTTCGACACCTTGCCTGACGGCGGAAAACAAACGCTCCTGCGGCTTCGTTTCGTCATAGGCCATTTGCGGCGCCGGACCGAAGAGGTCATAGGTGCCGTCGGCATTGCGGAACTTGATAAAGATCGCTCCCGCCTCGGCAGCGCCCTTGTTGGAGAGCGCCGCGAACGCACCGCTATTATTGACGCGGCGCACGAGCGCCGAAACCCAGAACTCTGATGTAAGACGCATTTTTTAGGCTCCAATCAGTTGATCAGGCCGATTTCCTGCATCTTGGCAAGGAGTTTCGTATCAGGCTCTCCCGTCACCGGAAGTCGGAACAGTTTCTGAAACTCGCTTACGGCAGCCTTTGTCGATGCGCCGACCCTGCCGTCGATCTCGACCATATCATTGCCGAAAGCACGCAGGCCCGCCTGTACGCGAACGATCTCGGCGGGGGAAAGGCCGCCGGCTGCGCTGCTCGCGGCGACATCCTGCGCGGGATTTGTCGATATTTTCTGGACGGTCGCTTCTTCGGTCTGTGCCGGTTTTTTAGCCGGAACCGCAATGCTCGCCGTCGTTTCGCTCGGCTTATCGACGGTTGCCTCGGTATCGATGCCGATTTCGGCGGCCGCCTTGCGATAGGCTTCGATTGCCGCCCGGGTGCCCTTGCCGGAAATGCCATCAACCGTGCCGGTGTAGAGCCCAAGCGCCAGCAGCTTTTGCTGAAGCTTGGCAACCTCGGGATCGCCGCCAGGCGCCAGCACCGGATCGCCGTTGATGGCGGCAGCAGTCGGATCCTGGCTCTGCGGAACCGGAACCGACGTCACCTTGCGGATGGGCGCATCCACTGGCTGATTGTCTGAGTTATCGGAAGCCTTGCCGAGCGGGTTCGCTTGCTGATTGATCGGCTTGAAAACGAGCTCCGGCCTTGTGCGGAAGAACACGCCATCATGCACATGCGGCTGATACCAGAGCGCATTGGCTGAGATGAAGCCGAGCGTCACCAGGAAGGCGGTCGTGCCACCGGCGATGGCCGGATTGCTCGCCACCAGCCCGCCGGCGGCCAGCAGAACCATCGTTACCCGTCCGCGCTTCGGCGTGCGCCGCTTCTTAGGCCGATTTACGGGTTTCGGCATGGGAACCTCCCCTCATATCGCTATCAATCCTGAACTCGACCACGTTTGCCGCCTCATCCTCGATATGATCTTCCATTTGCGGACCTTCGAGCCGGATGCGCACGTCAACGACAGTGCCCTGGCCCGGAGTGCTCTTTATGTTGAGGCTGCCGCCGTGCAGGCCGACGAGGCCCTTAACGGTCGCAAGACCAAGACCGGTGCCTTCGTGTTTGCGCGTGTAATCGTTCTGAACCTGCCGGAAGGGCTGGCCCAGCGTCTTCAGGTCAGCTTCCAGAATGCCGATCCCCGTGTCGCTGATGGAGAAAGCCAGCATTTCGTCTTCGATAAGCGCATCAATCGTAACCACGCCGCCGCTCTCGGTGAACTTGACAGCATTCGACACGAGATTGATCAGCACCTGATTGATGGCGCGCCGGTCGGCGACCACAGTCCCGACCCGCGGGCTGACACGGTCGCACAGAGTCACGCCCTTCTGCGCGGCCTGGTGCGCCATCATGTCATGGACCATCGTCACGGCATCCTTGAAGGCGAAACGCTCGGTGACAATGGGATAGGTCCCGGCTTCGATCTTCGAAACGTCAAGGATTGCATTCACAACCGAAAGGAGATGTGTTCCCGAACGATGCACCAGTTCGACATATTCGCGTTGGCGCGAATCCGGCAGCTTGCCGCAGATTTCCTGCAGCAGCAGGTCCGAGAAGCCGATGATCGAATTCAGCGGCGTGCGCAATTCGTGGCTGACCGAAGAAAGAAACCGGCTTTTGGCGATTTCAGCGGTTTCAACCTCGCGGCGCGCATGGGCAAGTGCATTCCTGTCGGCAACGGCCTGGGCGATATCCGTGGCGACCACCAGGAAACCCATGCCTTCGCTGTGCGGAACCGCCCGCAGATGGTGCGTGGCAAAACGGATGGTGTGCGCATGCTTCGACGTTTCGCCGGCTGCGACGCTGCGCAGCTTCACATCGGCGGTGGCGACGGGCGCGCCCCCCTTTAGATCCGCGAGGAAATTCGCGTACTGCACGCGGTCCGAAACGTGCACCCTCTCCATCAAAGCTGTGCCGATGAGCAGGTTGCGCGCGATGCCGAACTGTTCTTGCGCCCGGGGCGATAGGCACTCGATCGTTCCATCCGTCGCAAGCCTGATCACCACACCTTCGATGACGCTTTCGAGATCGGCGATGCGATCGTCGCGGCGTGCCGACCGTGCATGGCGGGAAAGCGCACTGCCGGTCCGGGCCAGCAGGATGCCCAAATAGCCAAGCGACGCGAGAAGGACGGGCGCAGAAAGGGCCACCAAACCGCCGTTCTTAAATTCCACCATCGAAAGAACAGCAAGGGCTGCTGCCGCAGTGCAGCCGGCCACTCCCAGCGCAGTCCTGGATTTATGGACGAACCATGTTTCGAGCGGGATCGCTGCCGCCATCAGCCACAAAAGCAGGGTGGCCGATGCTGCACTGAAGCTGATCGCGGCAATCGCCGCGCCATAAGCAATTAGCGCAGCCGCGCCGACAGTCGCGCTCTTTCGCGAAATCGACAGCGCGCCGCAGAAGATCATCGGCAATGCCAGAACCCCAACGACGAGGCTCACGATGACTGCAACATCATTCGTCAAAGGGTGAGTTGTCAGCATGGCCACCGCGAGCAGCAACGGCATCGCAAACATGCTGCCGGCGATGCGTGCGTCGCGTGCTCGTTCCGCCGCGTCCACGACGGATGCATTTACCCAGCGCTTGCAGAGACGTTCATAGGTCTCGACAATACTGGATCGAATGACGGAATGAATCGGCACCAGCTTTTTCCTGCTTTCCGCACGTTCCGGCCTAAGCCGGATGAAATGCGGTCATTTTCCGAATGTCGCTTGCAACATTCTTGTCGGCGTTAACTTTTGCAGACGAGGCTTTAAGGAAAGGATAAAGCGGGGCATACCCCGGCCGGTTGTGGCCCGTTTCGAGCGATTGTAGCGGGCATGGTAAATGAAGGGTTGCCCTTGGCCGCCGCGCTTCCTTTCGAATCGTAAGCATGCAGTTTCCGCTTCGAAGAATTCTTAATCCTTCGTTTCTATGATCGCTCAAATTCGGAGGTTTGCCGCAACGAGTTCTTGCCGGTTCTGTGGCAGGCTTATCCCATAAAACGCCACCACTAGGGATCGGGCAAAGGAAAAGGAATGGGTTTCCTGATCAGATTTGCGATCAAGTTCTGCTTCTGGATGATGCTGGTATCGCTGTTCATTCCGCCGGCGAAGGACGAGCACGGCGGAAACCAGCCTGGTCCGCTCGAAGCTTTCACAGCTGCGCGGGAAGCCATTGTCGACCTTGGCGATTTCTGCAATCGCAAGCCGCTGGCCTGCGAGACAGGTAAAGCCGCCTTCGCCAATGCCGGCGAACGCGCCGGCGACGTTGCCAAGGCAGGTTACGACTATCTCGACACACAACTCGGCAAGGACGTGCCCCGGCCGGACGCCGCGGTCGCCGCAGCTCATGGCGACGCAAAGCCCGTTGCAGGCGCCGATGCCATCAAGGCGAAATTGCGCGAACTCGCATTGCGCGAATTGATCGAAGCCGCTGACCGCCAGAGCGAAGCGTCGCCCAGTGTCGACAAGAAGGCGCAGACCGGTACAGTCATCCGTAACTAGCCGGCGTGGCGAGTCCAACGTTTCATCCATCGGACGATACCGGAGCCCAATGGATTTAGGGCAAATTCACCCTGCCCTCCCAAGATTCCGGCTGGCGCACAACCTTCCACTTAGATTGTCTCGCCATCCGAGAAGCAGAACTGTTTTTATCTAGGCAAGACGTGCTCTAATCCCGTGACGTTTGCCGCCAGGTTGCCTATATGTGCCTTGAAAGGATCCAAGGCATGGCACAGACGATCGACGACATTATTGCTGATTTCGATTTTCTCGATGATTGGGAAGATCGCTATCGCTATGTCATCGATCTCGGGCGTGACTTGAAGCCCTATCCTGACTCCGCCCGCGATGCTGCCCACAAGGTAAGAGGATGCGTCAGCCAGGTTTGGCTGAAAAGCTCGCAGAATGGCGACGTGGATCCTGTCATCGATTTTCTCGGCGATTCAGATGCGCATATCGTTCGCGGCCTCGTCGCCATCATGATGGTGCTCTATTCGGGCAAACACGCATCGGAGATCATGGCGATCGATCCCGACGCCATCTTGAAAAAGCTTGGCCTCGACGAACATCTGACGCCGCAGCGGTCGAATGGCCTGCGCGCCATGATCGGCCGGATCCGCAGCGAAGCACAGGCTGCCCTCGCCACAGCGTAACCTTCAAAGTGCCGGCCGATAATCTTCTGTTCCCCAGTGAATGATGCGCTGGCTGCGCCGTGACGGCATTGCCGGGTGATAGTGCCGGTCAAGCGCAGCAAGCGCCGTTCGTAAAATCAGCTTTGCCGAACGGACGGGCCACTGCCGTTCCCGTTCGACAAGCTCCAGCCCCTTCAAGAAGCAACAAACGTCAACTAGGACGCCGGCAAGCTCAGGCCCCACCGCTTCCAATGCGCGCTCGACACGCTGACGGGCAGCAAGCGCGGCATCGGTGATTTCGAGGACGCCGTTTGAACGCGAGGCGCTGCCCGTCACGTCCCAATTTGCCCCGATCGAGGGCATCAGGTTGCCAATCGTGCAGTCCGCGCGCAGCCGTTCGCCCGCCTTGAACGCTTCGTCGTTGATAAAGGGCGCTCCCGCGGCATCTTTGCGCTTGCGGAGCGTGGCAAGGGGCGATTCACTCTGGTTACTGCGCACTTGGGACGTGCCATGTCGGTCAGCAAGGACCATGGTCGTCTCTTCGCGATGCTGGCCGGCAAAAGGATCGTCCGATAAGACGACCCGGCGCAAATGCGCTTTGCCGGCTTCGCTGAGGGAAAGTTCCGTTCCGCGCAGTGTCGCGCAGCCGTTGCTTAGTGCCGATTTGACTGCGGCATGCTCGACCGAAATCGCGCCGTGCTCGCGGCTTTCCAACATCACCCGCCCATTTCCGGCTTGATCGACGAGGAAACCCGGGCCTTTTGCCAGGAAGCGCAACAGTCGCAACTCGCGGTTCTTATCGTTTGCTGCACTCATCAGCGCACCGTCCCGTCGCGCATGAATGCGACCTTTACGATGTTCTCGATCGTCTGGACAATATGGTCAAATTCCAGGTCCTCACGCATGTCCTCGATAAGATGGCATGCATGGTTCACCGTGCTCCGGTCGCGGCCGAAGGCGCGCCCTACCTCGCTCATGGTCAGAGCAAGCGTCACATGCGCAACATACATGCCGATCTGCCGAACCCTTGCCACCGGGCGCTCGCAGCGTGAATGTGAGCGCAGTTCGCGGCCGCTCACATTGAAAAACGTCGAAAGAATATCGATGAGGCCATCGCAAACCTGGAGCAGCCGCTCGTCGAGAGGCGCTTCCTCGTCGACGGACCCAAGCTCCGGTATCTTCGGTTTACCGCGCCTTGGCCGAAGCGAATGGATTATCGCCTTTGCCTCAGGGGCGGAACGGATCAGATTGAGCAAACTCGAAGACATCCTAGCTCCAATTTTTAATAGGAATATCTTCTTATATTGGACCCTTCAAGTGCGTGGATAAGTTTTCCTGACAGCCTAGCTTAACGCTCTGTACTTACAAGGCATTTTTGCCTTCGGACCTCAAAAACGAGGACATAAATCCTACACCCAGCATCATCACGCATACTCGTTTGATCCACAACAGAGGGGGTAAAACGTGTCGGCGATCGAATGGAACAGACAGAAAATCGCATTTCTGAAATCACAGGAGCAAGAGACAAGCGAGGCTCGCCAGAGACTTGCGCTGCAAATTCTTTGTGGCGAGGATCTGAGTACGGTTCTCTTGCTTGACGCGGCGAAGAAGGAACATCTGTGCAAGCGGCTGAAGCGACTGATCGAACGCGAACGCCTCAAGGGCGCCGCAGGCCACTGGAGTTATGATCTCAACCGCCATATTGGCCTGAAGCAGGCGCTTGAAACGCTTAAAACATCGCTTTCCGGCAGCGGTGAGCCGGAGAAACAGTTCCGTACCGCTTGAATGCAAAAACGGCGCCCTGCGGCGCCGTCCCGTCTGCTTGCATACGCCCGTTGCTCGATCAGGCAGCCTTCTTGCGCTTGCGACCAAGGCCCATGTTCTTGGCCAGGCGCGAACGCGCTGCGGCATAATTCGGAGCGACCATCGGATAGGACGGGTCCAGATCCCACTTTTCGCGATACTGTTCCGGCGTAAGGCTGTAGTGGGTCATCAGGTGGCGCTTCAACGACTTGAACTTCTTGCCGTCTTCGAGGCAGACGATGTAGTCGTCCGCAACGGACTTCTTCGGGTTGATGGCCGGCTTCGGCTTTTCCTGAACAGCAACGACTGTTTCGACGCTGCCCCCAACTCGGCCGAGCGCAGCATGAACGTCGGCGATGAGAGTAGGCAAGTCACCGGCTGGCACCGAATTGTTGCTGACATAGGCAGCAACCAGTTCGGCAGTGAGTTCAAGCAGGACGTCGCCGGCAGTTGTGTTTGAATTGTCGAACGTGGTCATCTAAGTCCAATTCCTTCGTCTATTTTTTTATCTCGGTAGGTAGATTAAAATCACCAATATAAAGTCGAGAACACGCGAGGTCTCCAACGCCTTTGATGACACTCTATTGCGGAACGCATTTTATTTGTCAAATCAATACTTCGTTCAAAAAAGAAATATTTCAAATAATCCCGTGAATAGAGATTAACAGGACGCAAACGACGATGGACGCAAGAAAGCCAGGGCCCGGCCACAGGTGCGACAACACTTCGGGAATGCTGACAGCGATTTGCGGCATACCACTAAGACAAAAAATGGCAAAAATGAGGAACAACGATCCGCGTCCCAAGCATTCTATAATAACAGATATTGCCGATTCTAGTGTTCATGCCTACATCTGGCGTAAAAAGGAACCCTCAATGACCACAAGAACATTCAAGGTCGTCAAGTCGGACGCACAATGGCGTGAACAGTTGACACCCGAACAATACCAGATCACGCGAAATCACGGGACGGAACGTGCTTTTTCCAGTCCGAACTTCGACAGCAAGTTGAAGGGGACCTACAAGTGCGTCTGTTGTGACCGGCCGCTCTACCGCTCCGAGACAAAGTATGACTCGGGCACAGGTTGGCCGAGCTTCTACGCGCCCATCGAGCCTGAGGCCGTTTTTGCTGTCGAGGACCGCTCCTACGGCATGCTGCGCACGGAGATAAAGTGCTCGGACTGCGACGCGCATCTCGGCCACGCTTTTCCCGATGGGCCACCGCCGACGGGCGTGCGCTATTGCATGAACGGCAACGCGCTCGTCTTCGATGAGGATTGACGCGGCGCCGGCGTTTCTTGCACATAGTTTGTGAACGTGTATTTCCGCCCGCGGGACGCTCCCGTCGGTAACCATGAAAGTTTTTAGATGACCAACGCTTCGCGCTTCCCCGTCCTTGCGGCACCTCAGTCCGAAAAAAGGCCCGTCTCCGACACACGCCACGGGATTACCCGCGTCGATGACTATGGTTGGATGCGGGCCGAGAACTGGCAGGACGTTTTTCGCGATCCCGCTACGCTTGATCCGGCAATTCGCCAGCATCTCGAAGCGGAAAACGCGTATCAGACAGCGCTGATGGAAGATACCAAACCGCTTCAGCAGCGTCTCTTTGACGAGATGAAAGGCCGGATCAAGGAAGACGATTCGTCGGTACCTTCGAAAGATGGTCCTTATGCATATGGCACGTCCTATAAGGTTGGTGGCCAACAGCCGCGGTTTTTCCGCACGCCGCGCGATGGCGGCGATGAGACCATGCTGCTCGACGGCGATCTCGAAGGCGAAGGCAAGCCGTATTTCCGTCTCGCCTCAGCCGACCACTCGCCCGATCACAACAAGATGATCTGGGGGTACGACGACAAGGGCTCCGAGTTCTTTACGCTGAAGGTTCGCGACCTTGCAAAGCTTCAGGACCAGACGGACAGCGTGAGCGACACGACTGGCGGCGGTGTATGGAATGCGCAATCCAATGGCTTTTACTATACGCGGGTCGATGCCAATCACCGGCCATCGCGTCTCTACTATCATGAACTCGGCCAACCGGAGAGCGAGGACCGCCTCATTTATGAGGAAAAGGATCCAGGCTTCTTCCTCGGCGTCGGCGGCAGCTCGCTGAACGACTTCATCTTCGTTGATATTCACGATCACCAGACGTCGGAAATATGGCTGATCCCCGCCAACGACGCGACCGCCGAGCCAAGACTCGTTGCAGGGCGCGACCCCGGCGTCGAATATAGTCTCACCGAAGGCGGCGACGTGTTTTACATCCTCACCAATGATGAGGGCGCCAAGGATTTCAAGATCATGAGCGCCCCGGTCGACGCGCCCGAAAAGTCGAATTGGACCGAAGTGGTCGCGCACAAATCCGGACGTCTTCTCCTTGGTCATTCCGCCTATTCCAGCCATCTCGTCTGGCTTGAGCGCGAGAACGGCCTGCCGCGTATTCTCATTCGCGATCGCAAGAGCGGCGAAGAGCACGCCATCGCCTTTGACGAGGAAGCCTATGCGCTTGGTCTCGAAGGGAGCGCCGAGTACGACACCGACATCATCCGCTTCTCCTATTCGTCAATGACCACGCCGACACAGGTCTATGACTACAACATGCGTACCCGCCAGCGCACCTTGCTGAAGACGCAGGAAGTTCCGTCCGGGCACAATCCTGAGGATTATGTGACGCGTCGCTTGCTGGCCCCTGCCCCCGACGGCGAGCTTGTACCTGTCTCGATCGTCTATCATCGCGACACCAGGATCGATGGCACAGCACCGTGCCTGCTCTATGGCTATGGCTCCTATGGGATCAGCATACCCGCGAGTTTTAACACCAATTGCCTCTCGCTTGCCGACCGCGGATTTATCTACGCGGTTGCGCATGTTCGCGGCGGCAAGGACAAGGGCTATGACTGGTATGAGAACGGCAAGCGGCTCAACAAGAAAAACACCTTTACCGATTTCATTGCCGCTGCACGGCACCTCGTAGCCGAAGGATACACGAGCCACGACCGCATCGTCGCGCAGGGCGGTTCCGCCGGCGGCATGCTGATGGGCGCCATTGCCAACATGGCGCCGGAGACATTCGGTGGCATCATCGCCGAGGTGCCATTCGTCGACGTAATCAACACCATGCTCGACGATACGCTGCCACTGACTCCGCCCGAGTGGACGGAATGGGGCAATCCGATAACTTCGGCGACCGACTATGAATATATGGCCTCCTATTCGCCCTACGACAACGTTGAAGCCAAGGCCTACCCGCCAATTCTGGCCGTCGCGGGCCTGACTGATCCGCGCGTTACCTATTGGGAACCGGCCAAATGGGTGGCCAAACTTCGTGAGCTTAAGACCGACGACAATCCGGTACTCTTCCGCATCAATATGGAAGCCGGGCATGCGGGGGCCTCGGGGCGTTTCTCACGTCTGGAAGAGGTGGCCTATGTGTACGCCTACGCGCTGAAGCTCGCCGGAAAAACACAAATGTGAACACCATCGCAGAAACTTCCGAGGGCTCCGTGCCGTTGCTCAATGAAACGACCGCGCAATGTTGCGGCAGATTGAGTATAACTGCTGTGTTGGCTACGGAGGTTTCTTGCAATGTTACAAAGCAGGCTCATGCTATTGGCTGCTATGGGGCTCGCCGCCCAGCCTTTTCTCGCCGTTGCCCACATTGATCGTGCGGCGGCCGTACTGAAGAACGTAAGCGAATATGCCGGGCGGCGCTGCAATACGCCGCCACGCGGCTCCGGCATCATCATCGGCTATTATTCAGGCACGACCGACAATCCGATCATCTCGTTTGGCGGCGATGAGGCGCCCGTCTTTGCGGTCCGTTGTTTCACTTCGTTACAGGAATGCCAGGGCTGGCTCTATACGATGCGCAGCAAATATAATGATGGTCCATCTGTCCTGATCCGCTGCGAACGGCGCTGATCGCCAGCATTCACTGTGGCGCCGGAGCCGGATAGCCATTCGGGTGCGGCGGCACTGCCTTCAGGTACGCGGCGATTGCCTCACGATCGGAGGCATCGATTTGGGCCATGTTCTGGACGACGTCGGCCATGGAACTTCCAAGCGAATCGAACTCCGGCGTAAAGCCGCTCTCGAGGGCGTAAGCGATGTCCTTCTCCGACCAATCGCTGATGCCGCCTTCCCCGTCCGTAATGTTGGGGACGACGCCCTTGCCTTCTGCGGCCTTGGCCCCCGCAAGCCATCTGCCTTTGTCGAGTCCGCCTATGGCGTTGCGCGGTGTGTGACACTCGCCGCAATGTCCGGGACCCTCGACAAGATATTGGCCGCGCTTCACCGCATCCGTCGCCTCGGCAATGGCAAGGACGGGTTTCGGCGAAAGATAAAGCCGCTTCCAGAGCCCCAGACCACGCCGGACATTGAAGGGGAAGCCGAGTTTGTGCGGACCGGCAACATTGTCGGAGGGTGGCAAGGTCTTGAGGTAAGCGTAAAGATCGGCAACGTCCTGTGGTTGCATGCGCGCATAGGACGTATAGGGGAATGCTGGGTAGAAATGCCGGCCATCGGGCGCAACGCCGGCCATCATCGCATTGGCGAGGTCTTCGAACGACCAATCGCCGATACCCTGTTTTGAGGGAGAGATGTTCGGCGTCACGAAGGTCCCGAACGGGGTGACAAGGTTGACGCCGCCAGCCAGAACCAGCCGTGCGTCCCCCTTCGAGCCCGGTGCTGCATGGCAAGAAGCACAGCCGCCCTGCCAAAACACCTTCACACCGCGCTGAACGTCGCCGGGTGCTACCCCGGCAAGTTGTGACGGATCAAGCCGGACGGGTGCCGTAAGATACCAGAAGCCCGCTCCAGCGATGACCGCGAGCAAGATGACGATGAGCGCGGCCCTGCGCATCATCGGTACGGTCTCAGTCTTTCTTGATTCGGAATGCCTTGTGGCAAGTGCCGCAATTCTCGGTCACCTGATTGAAGACGACCTTGAAGCTGTCGAGATCCTTTGGCTCGGCGACAGCTGCCTTTGCGGCGTCGGCCTTGTACTTGCTCATGGCCGCTTCGAAACCAGCGCTGTCTTCCCAGATTTTCGGCGAGGCTGTTGTCTTGCCGCCCGTCTCGGAGCCTTTCGGAAATAGTGTCGCGATATCGATTTTCTGCGCATCCTCGTTCAGATGTTTCAGCGCGGTCATGACCAATTGGGCGTCAAAAGGCTTTTCGCCCTTGATGATCGGTGTGATGCTACCCACGGTCTTGCCCTGATCCTTCATCAGTGCCTGTCGGTCCGCGATCGGATCTGCATGCGCTGACATCGAAAAAACAGCGACGGCAAAAAGCGGCGCCGCAGTCAAAGCGATCAGTCTATTCATGGTGTCTCCCAACTCTTGTGGCTAAATATGGTTTGGCTTCAAGGGTTTCCGGTTGGCACTCTAGATCAAAGGCAGCAAAAATCACCCGTGGCGTTCGATCAACTTTTCGTTTGTTGCAAAAACCCCGGCACTTGGCCGGGGTTTGTGCGTTTTAGAGCGAGAAGTAGACGCCGGTACGATAGTAACGCCCGCGGTTGTAGCGCCGGTCATCCCACCCGCGATAGTGCGGGCGGTCCCAGCGGCGATGGTGTGGACGATCCCACCGGCCGTAGTGACGACGGTCCCAGCGGCGGTCCCAACGTCGATCCCATCTGCGATCCCAACGATGATCACGCCTGTCCCACCGATGATGCCGGCGGTCCCAGCGATCGTGGACGGGTTGTACATTCGGGTTTTGCGCGCCGGCACGCGTGGCGTCGACCGGCCGTTCAATAGCGACTGGCGCAGCGCTTGCGATTCCGGTCGCACCGACCGTTCCAAACGAAATAAGCGTGGCACATATGGCCGAGATCAATTTTCGCATCATTCCTCCAGTGAGAGCCGCTTCAGTTGGCTTTCAGCGTGTTTAATATGGAGCCTAGGACTTTAGGCACAGCTCCTGAACGCTGGATGAATAACGAATGTGTCAGAGATTGGATCGATTCCGGTGCGATCACTTATCGAATCAATTCGACCATATACGTGACATTGTCGCCGCCGTACCGTTCGCGCTCGCGACGACAATGCCAGCGCGAGCACGCTTCCAATTGGGCGAATAATAGCTGACGACGTTCGTACGGTTTCGAAGCGAACCTTGCGATGTTCTTTTGATTATTTTTTTGGCTGGCAATATTTCAAGTGAAACTGATAGTGTTTGCGTAGCAGCATAAGAAATTGAATAAAATGCAACGGAATTTAACAACGCAATAGCAACAATATACGCACACTTCTTCATGACCTACCCTTTTTACGCCTCACATTATTATTATTTCTACTAGATCAGAGCGCCCTACAGCTTGCTTTCCCAATTAGTTGCTAGTCGTTATTTTGCGATTGTTACAATCATCCAACTTTTCGCAAATGCTCTAATGTTTTCAATGTGATGCGCGCCCAGCTATTTTGCCTGGAATATTAAGGTTAACGAAGTTTTAAGCGCGTCGGGGGCGCGTTAAACGCCATTTGATGCGGATGCTGACAAAATATGGCATGATATTTTAGAGAGATTTTGCAATGTCACGATCAGAACGCCTGCTCGACCTTATCCAGATCATGCGCCGCCACCGCCGTCCGGTAAGCGGAAAGGTGCTCGCCGATGAGACCGGCGTGAGTATTCGTACGCTCTATCGCGACATCGCTACGCTTCAGGCGCAGGGCGCGCATATCGAAGGCGAACCGGGTCTCGGGTACATGTTGCGGCCGGGCTTCATGTTGCCTCCGCTCATGTTTTCCGAAGACGAACTTGAGGCGTTGGTCCTCGGCTCCCGGTGGGTCGGAAAGCAGCCGGACAAACGATTGGCGCTTGCCGCGCGGGATGCACTTTCGAAGATCGTCGCCGTTCTTCCGGAGGACTTGCGCAACGATGTCAATTCCTCGGCCCTGCTCGTCGGCCCACCGGGTTCTTCGCCGGATACGATCGACCTCGCCGCGGTCAGGAAAGCGATTCGTTCAGAACGCAAACTTGAGATCATCTACAGCGATGGCAATGGAACACAGTCGCGACGCCTGATCTGGCCCTTCGCTCTCGGTTTTTTTGATCGCGTCCGTGTCGTCGTCGCCTGGTGCGAATTGCGTCAGGACAATCGCCATTTCCGCGCCGACCGGATTTTGGCGCTTGAGACCACGGATACGCGCTATCCCAAACGCCGCCATGCGCTCATCAAACAGTGGCGGGAGGCCGAAGGCATAAACCCGCTGGACTGACCGTCTGCTACTGCCAAAAACTGACAGTGGTTGAGGCTAGATTGCTCCTGTCAAACAGGAGGCAAAAATGTTCAATCCCAATTTCATGCTGATTTATGTGAAAGACGCAAAACGCAGCCGGCATTTCTATGCCGAATTGTTCAATCGAGACCCTGTAGAGGAGTCTTCCGACTTTGCGATGTTTGTCCTCGAGTCGGGCCTCAAATTTGCAATGTGGTCGCGTGAAAAGGTCCTGCCCGCACCCGCCGTTGAGCCTGGCGGGAGCGAACTGGTTTTCAGCGTCGACAGCGATGCGGCACTGGACGCGTTGCACAGGGAATGGATAGGCCGTGATCTGGCCATCGCTCAACAACCGATACGGCTGGATTTTGGGTATAGTTTCGTCGCGCTTGATCCGGACGGACACCGTTTGCGCGCCTACGCACCGGCAGAGGACACTACCGAATGACCCGGCACTGGATCGCCGTCGCATCGGCCGACCACGTCCGCAGGGGGCTCAAGGGCAACTTCATGCAAGTTTGCCACGGCAAGATTGCACCATTGAATCGCATCAAGGCCGGGGATCATGTCGCCTATTATTCGCCAACGGAAATAATAGGCAGTAAGGATGGGCCGCAATCATTCACGGCCATTGGTACTGTAAAAACCGGCGATTCTTACAGTTTCGACATGGGAAATGGCTTCGTCCCGTCCCGCCGTGACGTCGATTGGCACGAAGCACAAACAGCGTCAATACGTCCTTTGCTCGACAAGCTTGAATTCACTGCGGGCAAGCCCAACTGGGGCGCACAATCGCGCTTCGGCCTGTTTCAGATCAGCGCTGGTGATTTCGAACTGATTGAAGCGGCCATGAAAAACAAGACGGCCCCGTAAGAACGGGGCCGTTTGTGTGACTAGCGATCATGCTGCCTGGATAGTCGTGAGAGTCGTCGCTTGTTGAAGTTTTTTATTTGACGATGGTTTAGGAGCGCTCACTCGCTTCGCTAGTCGGTAGGGACTTAAGGCACGGTAAGGGATGCACGGCCTTGGCAGCTGATTCGTTATAGGCTTTGAGCCTTTGAGACCATCGGCGAGGACATGCAGCGCCTTGCTTCGGCGCAGTTCGATATGCATGCTCGCTCAGCAGACTTTTGAATTTTCGACCGTAGATGGCTGGTAATATATCGTTTCATCATCGGCTTCCGGTTGTAAAATGACTAAATTCTCAAAGGCGTTTGGTTGAATATGTCCCTTATAGCGCCGAAACTTTTCGACAAAAGTGACAACGTTGTCCCTATTTGCCCGTATCGAGTTTGTTTATAATTATCCCATTGGTAAAATTGAGTAATTTTGAAAGATTTTTATATGCCAACCAGTTTCGGGGCTGATCTCCTGGTCGTCGAAGACCAGCACTTGATGCGACTCGCCTTGGTCCACGAACTCCAGACCGCATTCCCTGCGTCGGTCGTGCACGCAGCGGGCACCATAAGCACTGTAATTGAACTGGCCGAATCGATCTCGTTCGCGCTTGTACTCATCGACCCTGGTCTACCAGGCTACGATCCGCATTCCGCGCGCGATCGGCTGCACGTGATCAGGTCGATTGTGGAGCAGTCGCCGGCGGCCATCCACGTGGTCATCACCGGCTCCGACAGCTTGGAAGAATGGGAGGCGTGCCAACGGCTCGGCGTCGCCGGGTACATCGCGAAGAACAATCTCAAGCCCGGCGCAATGGCAGATATCGTGCAGGAAATTGCCGAAGCCGGAAAATCGGTCGGCCTTGATCACGATGAAAGCACCGAGCCGGAGGTCTACCATTCTGCCCTGTCCCCGCGGGAACAGGAGGTGCTCGCCTGGATGCGGCAAAGACCATCCGGCGTCAGCAGAAAGGAAATTTACGATCAACTTGGATCGCATCTCAACATTGATGCGGCTTCGGCCGAGCGTTATTACAAGCGGGCGAAGGCAAAGCTCTTGAAGATCGGCGTGTTGTCGAATCTGTTCTGATATGTGCTAATATCTGGTCGTTGCTTGATTCTATTATTTTAGCTTTTTCCGCGCCGGTCAGGGGATTTTAAGCGGTCACGACGCTCTGGCAAATCGCTGGGCCTTCACCGTTATTCTTTTGCCGCCCGCGGACAATTATGTTCGATGGATATTATGAGAATTACTTTCGATACGCACGAAATAATCGTGCCAGTTCTTCCCGGCGACGTATCCGAGAAAATCTGGTCCGCACTTCAGAACGGTACCTATGAGGCCAAGGAAGCCTTCTGGGTGAAGCGCGCGGTCCGTCCCGGTGACCGCATTCTGGAGCTCGGCACGGGTCTCGGCATCATATCGTCGGTAATGGCGGCAACCGATGACGTTCGCGTTCTGGCATTCGACGCAAATCCTGAAGTCGTCGTGCTGGCGCGGAAGGTGATCAGTACCAATGGCTTCGACAACGTCACGGTCAACCATGGCCTGCTTATGGCCGGCGAACCGTGCGAAGTACCGTTCTACGTGCGCAAGGATTTTGGATGTCTTCGACATTCGCAGACCAGGGCCCCTATGAGCGCGTCATTACTATCCGGTCAATGGAAATTGACGAGATCATAGTCGCTGCCGGGATAAAGATCCTGGTAATGGACATCGAAGGCGGTGAATACGAGCTACTGCGCGGCGCGCAATTGCCAGGTGTCGAGCGCGTCTTCCTGGAGTTGCACGACCATCTTTACGGGCTGGATGGCGTTATGCAGATCATGGCGGCGATGGCGGCGAAGGGTTTCGCTTTTGACCCGCGCGGCTCCAGTGGAGCATGTGCATTGTTCACCCGCGATCTGACGCTACGGGCATATGACGAGGCTTTCGCTCTTGCCTGCGTATAGATTGCTCAAGGGCTTGTTGCTTGTCGTTTCCGCCGGCCTTTGTCTCGTTGCAGGATGTGCCGTAGCCCAACAGTGGGACGATGCGGCATTAATTCTCAGAGATACGTCAGGTGAGATCGTAAGGACCTACACGCGTCAACAGCTGCGGAAAGAATTCACGCCGCGCGAACGAAATACCGATACGCCCTGGAGCGCAGGGGTAACGGTCGGCTTTCGCGGGCCGTTCCTCAAAGACATTTTGGCGAGGAATAGCATCGTCGGAGGCTCGTTTGAAATTGGCGCCGCCAATAATTTCGTAGCCAAGATCAGTTCGAGTGAGATCGAGCGCTACGCGCCTATTCTCGCGACAGAGAAGAAGTGCACGGATGAAGACAGGCAGAGCGGCGCTTGCAGCCCCAGCCAAACGTATCGGCTCTTGTCAATTGACGATGGCGGGCCACTTTATCTCATCTGGCCGCTCCACGATTTGCCGCCAAGATATCTCCCCAGCCGCAACGCTATTTGGGTTTGGTTCGTCGTATCGGTCAGGGCCCTTTCATGAAAAGGTATCTGTCGCAAGCTTCCTCGTTTCTTCTATACGCCGGTCTCCTGACGTCGGTGTGCCTGACGATTTGGGTGCTCCTGCGCACGGATGTCTACAGGCGCGAGACGGAGATCGTTTTTGGTCAGAGTTCGGAGGTGCAGTGGCGAGCATCGCAATCGCGCGACAAGGTGGCGCGAATTGTCGGCTATCTGAACGTTGCCGTCCAGACAGGGCAGCGTGACCCGCGTTTGCTCACAGAGATCCGGATGTTGCGATTCAACCTGAAATCGCTCGCGGCCCTCGAATATGCCAAAGACTTCATGCCACCAAACGACCCCAACGGGCTCGACCGCTCGATAAGGATGCTCGATACGGTCGTCTTACCCAACGTATTGGCGCAAACAAACTATAACGAGGTTCTGCACGATGTCTCGCTCATCGACCTCTACCTGGCCGGCCTGCTGGGCGCCACCGTGGACCATAGTCAGGCGATAAGCGCTACAACGCGCATTGGAATTGATGCGGCCCGGAATCGCCTGACGTTTTTCGCGGCGCTTTCGGTAATTATCTTGAGCGCCATAGCAATTTACCAGCACAACAGGGACAAGAGCCGCGAGGATCAGCACATAAGGTCCTTCTCTTTGCTTTTCGCCCATATGACTCGCACGCGCATTGCAGCGCTGCGCTTGTTCCTCACCTATATCGATGGGAAAGTTCAACCATCAGCGGAAATGACCGAGGCTGCTCTTGCCACCATTCTCGAACTCGATTCGATCAATGAAGGGCTCATGCTGATTGGCCACAGGCGTTCGGACGCGCGGTCAATGCCGCTTGGCGATGTCGTTGCCGAGATTGCCAGCAAAAACAAACAGACTCTGATCATTCGAGCCAGCGAAGAAGCCTTCGCCATCCGCGTTCCTGCAGCGCAATTTCATCTGCTTATCGATGAGCTGGTTCGCAACGCTATCAACGCGATACCAGCACCCAAGCAGCCGCAGATCACGATAGGGGCCGATATCCATCGCACCTTCATGGGAGCGTCTCGCCTTGTCCTCGCTGTCAAGGATAATGGCAAGGGTATGAGCGCCGACCTGCTTGCCAAAGCGCGCGAACCATTCTTCTCGACCAAGGCGGGTGTCCATGTCGGGCTCGGACTGACCAATTCAGTTGAATTGGTCAAGTCAATGGGAGGCAAGCTTCAGATACAATCGACGCCGTTCGTCGGAACGGAAGTCCGTATATTCTACCCGATCTGAGCCTCCAGCGATCATTGCTAATATGCGAGGGCGCGCAATGTCGGCGTGGCGGGCATTGCTTGGGCTAAGCTCAAAACAAAAGCGGCCCCGCAAGGACGAGGCCGCTTTACTATCAGAAACAGTGCCTACTTGGCCTTTTCGTAGAGCTCGAGCACATAATCCCAGTTGATGAGATTGTCGACGAACGCTTCGAGGTACTTCGGACGGGCGTTACGATAGTCGATGTAATAGGAGTGCTCCCACACGTCGACGCCGAGGATCGGCGTGCCGCCATGAACGAGAGGATTCTCGCCATTCGGCGTCTTCGTGATTTCGAGCTTGCCGTCCTTTACAGACAACCAGGCCCAGCCTGAACCGAACTGCGTGGTGCCGGCGTTGATGAAATCCGCGCGGAACTTGTCGTAGCCGCCAAGATCGGATTCCACGGCCTTTTCGAGCGCGCCCGGCAGTTTCTTGCCGCCGCCGCCCTTCTTGAGCCAGTGCCAGAAATGCAGATGGTTGTAATGCTGGCCGGCATTGTTGAAGAGGCCGGCATTCTTGCCGAAGGACTGCTTGACGATCTCTTCGAGCGAGAGGTTTTCGAGACCAGCTTCGGCAGCCAGTTTGTTGCCGTTGTCAACGTAAGCCTTGTGGTGCTTGTCGTGATGGTATTCGAGCGTTTCACGCGACATATAGGGCGCAAGCGCATCGTAATCATACGGCAGTGCGGGCAATTCGAAAGCCATGGAAGTCTCCTCTTCGATTAATTCGGTGACCGGATTGGCCGCCCGGTTGGGTACCGGTGCGTTGGTCGCCAATCCTGACAAAACCTGCCTTCGTTACATAGGTCCCAATTACTTCAGGAGCAATGCGAAACGGATCAATATTTCAGGCCATTGCCTTTCGGCGGTTAAATTTTCGGCGTGGAATGCGCAAACTCCCAATAAAGCTCCCGCGCCTTCTTCGCGATCGGACCCGGTTGAAGGTCGCGATCCTCGATGCGGGTAACGGGAACGACCTTCGAATGGTTCCCCGTCGAGAAAATCTCATCGGCGCTCAGGAAATCGTGAACGCTCAACGTCGCCTGCGTCGTGCGGAAACCGTAGTCGGCAAGCACATCGATCGTACGGGCGCGTGTGATTCCGGAAAGGAACGTCCCGTTTGGCGCGGGCGTGAAGATGTGACCGTCCTTGACGAGGAAGATATTGGAGGTGCCAGTTTCCGCGACATTGCCGAGCATGTCGAGGACGAGCGCGTTGTCGAAGCCACGCGATTTCGCTTCCGTGATCGCCCGTGCATTGTTGGGATAAAGGCAGCCTGCCTTGGCGTTGGTCGGCATCGTCTCGAAGGTCGGGCGCCGGAACGGCGAGACAGTGACCGAGAAACCACTCGGCGCAATCATTGGCGCCTCATAGAGGCACAGGCAAAACCGCGTCGATTCCGGATCCGCGGGTACGCCCATATAGCCGCCATGCTCAGCCCAATACATCGGCCGGATATAGACAGCGGTATTGCCGTCGAACTTCTTTAATCCATCATGGGTCAGCCCGATGATTTCGTCCACGCTCATCGTCGGATTGAGCCCGAGCGCAACCGCCGATGCGTTGACGCGCGCCGCATGACGGTCGAGATCGGGGGCAACGCCCTCGAACCAGCGCGCTCCATCGAAGACCGATGATCCCAGCCACATCACATGGCTACGCGGGCCGATGAGTGGCACATTTCCTTCATACCAGTCGCCATCGACATAGGTCCATGTCAATGTCTGGGCTTGCGTACTGACGGCCATGATGCTGCTTCCATTCCCTGTAATCTGCTTTTTCCTATCGAACGGCCAATTGCCTTCAAAATCAATGGCAGTTTCGCCTTCGAACGCCAAGTGCCTATTGGCTCTTATGTTCTTAGACGAAGGTCTAATTGCCAAAATGCGCGGACTTTAGGATTATAAAATCACAGTGTTCCTGCTCCTCGTCGATATCTCCCCTTTGGCGAGGAAATCTTTACAGACCCGCCAGGGTCTGTTTTTTTATGCCGACCCCGTTCGAACAATTCGACCAGTTGGCAGCAGACGAAACGATCTTTCACGAAGTGTTTATCCGCCGGTGAACGCGCTTTCAGTCGTTCCCGCGCCGTTTTGTTGCTCGGCGGCAACAGTGGCGCCGCCGCCTTCATTGCGCCCTATTGTAATCGGCTCGCGGCCATAATCATTGTGCGTCTAGAGCAACCACAAGCGTTTGTTCAAACCCATCCTTCCACGAATTTGGTTCAATCATGCAAAACACAATATCACGTCGCGGCTTTCTTGCGGCGTTGACTGCGACGGCCGCCGCCGGCCTCTCCGGTTGCGCTACAATCCGCGACGATCTTCCTGTCATTCAGGTCGACGACGCCGGCAATCCGCTCATGCAGCCGCAAATGGATGTGGATCCGGCATTTGCTTCCTACGCGGAAATGTACTCCGCCCGGGAAGACGGCGGACATTCTCTGCCGGCCATACCGATCGCCAAGATGGACAAGCGCTATCTGCGCCAGATCGTCCCCGATCCGACAGGTGAGCGCCCCGGGACGCTTGTTGTCGATACCAACGACAAGTTCCTCTATCTCGTACGCGAAGACGGTCAGGCGGTTCGCTACGGCGTCGGCATCGGTAAACAAGGCTTTTCATGGTCCGGCCGTGCTGTCGTCCAGTGGAAGCGCCATTGGCCGACCTGGACGCCGCCAAACGAAATGATCGCCCGCCAGCCGGACCTCGTAAAGTACAGCGCCCGGAATGGCGGCATGGAGCCGGGCCTCAAGAACCCGCTCGGCGCACGCGCGCTCTATCTCTTCCAGAACGGCGTCGATACGCTTTATCGCATACATGGCTCGCCGGAATGGTGGTCGATCGGCAAGGCCGTCTCGTCCGGCTGCGTCCGCCTGATCAACCAGGATGTGATCGATCTGTACGACCGCGTTCCGAACAAGACGCCGGTGCTGGTGATCTAGCGAACTGACGAAAAAAGGCCGGCAGCAACCCGCCGGCCTTTTGCAATGCTGATCAATGCTAAAGTGACGGTGCCTACCGCCGGCTCAGGCTTCCGAGGATGCCGCGCACCAGGGCGCGACCGAGCGAACTTCCCACCGAACGGACGACGGACTTCATCGCCGCCTCGGCTACCGTCTGCCGGCCTCGTGGCTGGCCACCGCGTGGACCGGGCTTGCTGCTGCCGCCGAGGATATCCGGTAGCGTCCAGCCGCTGGTGCTGTCCGCTTCCTCAACCTGTTTGGCGGCGTCGGCTTCGGTCTTGGCCTGTTCGGCCTTCTTCTGCAGGAGTTCGTACGCGGATTCGCGATCGACCATCTCGTCATACTGGCCGGCAACGGGGCTGGCATTGATCAGGCGCTGGCGTTCGTCGCTGGTCAGCGGTCCGATGCGGCCGGATGGCGGCCGGATCAGCGTGCGCTGAACCATGGACGGCACGCCCTTGTCGGCGAGCGTCGAAACCAGCGCCTCGCCGGTGGCGAGGTTGGTGATTGCCGCGAATGTATTAAAGTCGGGATTCGGCCGGAACGTATCGGCGGCCGTTTTCACCGCATTCTGCTCGCGCGGCGTATAGGCGCGCAGTGCATGCTGCAGCCTGTTTCCGAGCTGTGAAAGCACGGTTTCCGGCACATCCAGCGGATTTTGCGAAATGAAATAGACGCCGACGCCCTTCGAACGAATGAGGCGAACGACTTGCTCGACACGGGTGAGCAGCGCCTTCGGCGCCTCGTTGAAAAGCAGATGCGCCTCATCGAAAAAGAACACCAGACGCGGCTTTTCCGGATCGCCTACTTCCGGCAATTCCTCGAAAAGCTCCGACAGGAGCCAGAGCAGGAATGTCGAATAGAGGCGCGGATTGTTCATCAGCTTATCAGCGGCAAGAACGCTGACAACGCCGCGCCCATCGGTGCCGGTGCGCATGATGTCGGAGATCTTCAGGGCCGGTTCGCCAAAGAACTTCGTGCCGCCCTGCTGCTCGAGGACAAGCAGCGAACGCTGGATCGCTCCGACTGACGGCTTGGTGACGTTGCCATATTTGGTGGAAAGCTCTTCCGCCCGCTCGGCGACGTTGACCAGCAAGGCCTGCAGATCCTTCATGTCGAGAAGCAGCAATCCGTCCTCGTCGGCGATCTTGAAGGCGATGTTCAGCACCCCCTCCTGCGCGTCGGTGAGGTTCATAAGGCGTGAGAGCAGCAATGGGCCCATTTCCGAGATAGTGGCGCGAATAGGATGTCCCTGTTCGCCAAAAATATCCCAGAAAATAACCGGCGACGCGCTGAGCTCATAGGGATCGAGCTTCACATCGGCGGCGCGCTTGACGAGAAAGTCCTTCGCCTCGCCTTTCGCTGCGATGCCGGAAAGATCGCCCTTGATATCGGCGCAGAACACCGGGACGCCCGCCTGGGAGAACCCCTCGGCGAGCACCTGCAACGTTACCGTCTTGCCGGTGCCGGTCGCGCCGGTGATAAGGCCGTGCCGGTTGCCGAATTTCAGCAGCAGCGATTCTGCCTGCTGGTAGCTGTCGTCGGGTTTGCGGCTTGCACCAAGAAAAATGCTGTCAGCGGCCATGTCGTTCGATCCTCGCAGGAAGTCACTAACTACACGGTATAGACAGCCAATCTGGATGCGACAATGGTTGCTTGGGAATAATGGCGAGGGCAAGCGAGCTTGAGCGTGTGTGACGGGACCGTTCACGTAGATTTGCGTGATTTTTAGCGCCTGCGTCTCAAGGTCCAACCATGAATTTTGCGCCGTTCAACGATAATTTGCCGAGGTGCGTTTTAGAGCTGTCATCCAAGCCGAAATAGACTTGTGCGGCGCGGATTTCGCGCATATTACGTAAACGTAATTCATGACGAGACGGGAGATTAGCCTCATGGAAGAACTCATCGCGCGGATTTCCGCCAATGTCGGCACCGATCCGGCAACCGCCACCAAGGCCGTCGGTCTGATCCTCGCTTTCCTGCAGAAGGAAGGTCCGGCGGACAAGGTCGGCGAACTCATTGCAGGCTTTCCCGGTGCCGAAGCCGCCATTGCCGAGGCGCAGTCGGGCGGCGGTCTGCTGTCCGGCCTGATGCCGGGTGTGATGGGCCTCGGCTCGAAGCTTATGGGGCTTGGACTCGGCATGGGCGAAATCAGCGGCATTTCCAAGGAAACCATCGCTTTTGCCCGGGAAAAGGCCGGCAGCGGCCCGGTTGACGAAGTGGTCAATTCGATACCCGGCCTTAGCCAGTTCGTCTGATTTTATGCCAGTTTCTGTAAAAGCGCGCGCCGCTGGCGCGCGCTTTTCCTTTTTCATGTGCGATTGATCGAAACACCGCCATCGACGAGCATGGCCGAGCCTGTCGTGAAGCTTGCTTCGTCCGAGGCGAGGTAGAGTACCGACTGGGCAATCTCGTCCGGCGTCGCAATCCGCTTCAGCGCGTGCATTCCTTCGACGAATGCGCGCTTTTCGGGAGTATCGGTCCAGGCATCCGCCAAGCGCGTCGCAGTACCGCCCGGCAGGATCGCATTCACTCTTATGCCACTCGGCCCGAATTCGGCCGCGAGCGTTTTCATGAGGCCGATGATGCCCGCCTTGCTCGCCGCATAGGCAGCAGCGCCCGGCATCCCCGCTGTGTAGCCAACGAAAGTGGACGTGAATATCAGCGAACCACCACCGCGACGCTGTAAAGCTGGTATTTGATGTTTTGCGCCCAGAAAAGCGCCGGTCAGGTTAACGTCGAGTGCGTTGCGCCAGCCTTCGAGCGATATTGCGGCGCTCGGCCCCATTTCGCCATTTATCCCGGCATTGTTGAAGGCGATGTCGAGACCCCCAAAACGGCTTTCCGCCAATGCAACCGACGCCGCGGCGAATTCTTCGTCCGTGACATCTCCCGCAAGTGCGGCCGCCCTTCCCCCGTTGCTTTCGATGGCATGGACAAGATGTTCGAGTTCATCTTGACGCCGTGCCGTCACGACGACGTTTGCACCCTCGCTCGCAAATAGCAGCGCCGTTGCACGGCCGATCCCGGAACTTGCACCAACGATGAGCGCCGTCTTGCCTTTGAGTCTGTCCATTTTTGCTGCCTTTCAGGTTTCGATCCTGATGCAGAAATTCCACAACCGCGCAGCACCAGCCACCCGAAACCTGCGCGTTGTCGAACACTGAGCAGACGTGGCAAAAAAGCCCGCTTTCTCAATATGTTGGCCAAGCGGTACTTTGCTTTGTTGCGAAGCAGCATGAGTCCTCCTAAAGTCGCCGACAAAAATGCGCCGACCGGGAGTAAGCATGGACTCGTCACTGATCAAGGAAACGGAATTTGCGGCAATTGACCGGGATATTTGGGTCAAGCTTGCGCAAAAAGCCTTGAAAGGCGCCGATTTCGATGAATCCCTGACATCCAGGACCGACGATAACATCAAGATCGAGCCGCTTTACGAGCGCAAGCGCAAGGCGCAGCTCACGCCGCGCAAGAACCCTGCGCAGCCGTGGCGTATCGTCCAGCGCATCGACGATCCAGATCCGGCGCGCGCCAACAAACAGCTGCTTGAGGATCTTGAGAACGGCGCTACCGGCATCGCACTCGTCTTCGAAGGCGCGCCGAACGCCTTCGGCTACGGCCTTCCCTCGACCCGCGAGGCTGTCGACGAAGTGCTCTATGGCGTTCATCTCGACATGATCCACCTGCGCATGGATGTGCACCCGCGCAGCCGCGCCTGTGCCGACTGGTTCGTCGACTATATGCGCCCGCGCGACGTCAACCCCAAGACGCTGAGCTTTTCGCTCGGCATCGATCCGGCGGCGACGCTTGCCGGTACGGGCCGGCTTCGCATGACGCTTGCAGCCTTGAAAGCATCGCTGCCGCAGTCCCTCTCGGGTTTCTTTTCGCCTGACCTGCCCGGAATCGTTCTCGAAGCCGATGGCCGCGTCTATCACAACGCCGGCGCTACGGAGGCGCAGGAACTCGGCGCCATGCTGTCGATCGCCGCCGGGCATTTCCGGCTGTTCGAAGAAGCACGCCAGCCCATCGTCTATGCGGCGCCGCATCTAGGCTTTGCGCTTTCGCTCGACCAGGACCAGTTTCTGTCTATCGCCAAGATCAGGGCTTTACGCCGGCTGTGGGCGCGGCTCCAGCAGGTCTGCGGCAGCGTTCGCCCTGCTCCCGCTGTGATCCATGCCGAAACTTCCATGCGCATGATGACGAAGCGCGACCCGGAAACCAACATCCTGCGCACGACGATTGCCGCTTTCGCCGGCGCTGTCGGCGGCGCCGACTCGATCGCAATCCTGCCCCATACGATCACCCATGGCCTGCCCGATCCGTTTGCACGCCGCCTCGCCCGTAACACGCAGCTTATTCTCGCCGACGAAAGCAATCTCGCCTTCGTCGCCGATCCGGGGTGCGGGTCCGGGGCTGTCGAGGGGCTCACCGAAGCGCTGTGCAAGGCGGCGTGGAAGGAATTCCAGGCGCTTGAACGCGACGGCGGTATTCTGAAAAGCCTCGTCGACGGCAAATTCCAGGCGCGCATCGTTGAGGCCCGCAACCGGCGCGCCGCCGAGTATGCGTCGGGCAAACGGGCCATCGTCGGCACCACCATCTTTCCGCCGAAAAAGGAAAGGCCGGTACGGGTAATCGACGCACCGCACATGCCGATGCCGACCGACGGCGTTGTACATTGCGAACCGCTTAGCTTTCCGCGCATAGACGAAACCTTCCAGGCCGCCGAGTAAAATGAGAATTCCGGATTTCACCACCATCGATTGGCAAGAGCCGAAACCGCTGCCATCCAGGCTCGACAGGTCAAGTTGGAAGACGCCTGAAGGGATCAAGGTCAAGCGCAGCTATGGCGACGCAGCCGTGAGGATTCTTCCGCATCTCGACAGCTATCCCGGCGCCGCGCCCTTTATTCGCGGGCCCTACCCGACCATGTATGTGCAGCAGCCCTGGACGATCCGCCAATATGCGGGCTTCTCGACGGCCGAAGAATCCAATGCATTCTACCGGCGCAATCTCGGCGCGGGCCAGAAGGGCTTGTCCGTTGCGTTCGACCTTGCAACGCATCGTGGCTATGACAGCGACCATCCGCGCGTTGCCGGCGATGTCGGCATGGCCGGCGTCGCCATCGACTCCATTCTCGACATGCAGCAATTGTTCGACGGCATCCCGCTCGGCGAGATGACGGTTTCAATGACCATGAACGGCGCCGTCTTGCCGATCCTTGCGCTCTATATCGTTGCGGCCGAGGAGCAGGGGGTCGCGCAGAAACAGTTAGCGGGGACCATTCAGAACGACATTCTGAAGGAGTTCATGGTTCGCAACACATATATTTATCCGCCGCAACCATCGATGCGGATCGTCTCCGACATCTTCTCCTATACGTCGGAGAACATGCCGAAGTTCAACTCGATCTCGATCTCCGGCTATCATATGCAGGAGGCCGGTGCGACCGCCGATCTCGAACTTGCCTATACGATTGCCGATGGCATCGAATATGCCCGCGCCGGTGTTGCGGCCGGCCAGGACATCGACAGTTTTGCGCCGCGCCTCTCCTTCTTCTGGGCGATCGGTATGAATTTCTTCATGGAAGTCGCCAAGCTGCGCGCTGCACGCCTGCTCTGGGCAGCGCTGATGAAGAAGAACTTCAATCCGAAGGACGAGCGCTCGCTGTCGCTGCGCACCCATTCCCAGACCTCCGGGTGGTCGCTGACCGCGCAGGATCCGCACAATAACATCATGCGCACGATGATCGAGGCAATGGCGTCGACGCAGGGGCACACCCAGTCGTTGCACACCAACTCCTTCGATGAAGCGCTGGCCTTGCCGACCGACCACTCGGCCCGGATTGCGCGCAATACGCAGTTGATCCTGCAAAAAGAATCCGGCACGACGCGGATCATCGATCCCTGGGGTGGATCGGCCTATGTCGAGCGCCTGACGCACGATCTTGCGGCGCGGGCTTTGGCGCATATCGAGGAAATCGAAGCGCTCGGCGGCATGGCGAAGGCAATCGAAAAAGGCATTCCGAAAATGCGGATCGAGGCCGCAGCGGCCCGCACGCAGGCCCGGATCGACAGCGGCCAGCAGCCCGTCGTTGGTGTCAATTCCTATCGCCCGACAAAAGACGTCGAAGTGGACGTCCTGAAGGTCGATAATGCGGAGGTCCGCGCTCGCCAGCTTGCCAAGCTCCAGCAACTCAAGGGCACGCGCGACGTTGCTGCGGTCGACGCCGCACTTTCCGCGCTGACAAGCGCGGCGAAGGCCGGAACCGGCAATCTCCTTGATTTTGCCATCAAGGCGGCGCGCGCCCGCGCGACAGTGGGCGAGATATCCCTGGCACTCGAAAAGGCTTACGGCCGTCACGTGGCGGAAATTCACACGATCTCCGGCGTCTATCGCAGGGAGATCGGCAAGAGCGACGCAGTCGACCGGGTGCAGGCGAAGGCAGCCGCCTTCGAGAAGCGCACCGGAGAGAAGCCGCGCATCCTCGTCGCCAAGATGGGACAGGACGGCCATGACCGCGGCCAGAAGGTCATCGCAACCGCATTCGGCGATCTCGGCTTCGAGGTGATCGTTGGCGCCATGTTCCAGACACCTGAGGAAGTCGCCGATCTTGCCGTTGAAAGCAACGTTCGCATTGTCGGCGTATCATCGCTTGCGGCAGGCCACCTTACCCTGGTGCCGGAACTCAAGGCAGCTTTGAAACGTCACGGCCGCAATGACATCCTGATCATCGTCGGCGGTGTCATCCCGCCGCAGGATTTCAACGCTGTTCTCGAGGCCGGCGCGACGGCGATATTTCCGCCCGGTACTGTCATTGGCGAGGCCGCCGAAAAGTTGATCGATAAATTGCTGGATTCATTGTGACATGATCTTTGTCTATACGCTCGAAGAAGATTACCTGATGGCGAGCGCCGCACTTGCAGGCGCTGAACTGCCGGCAAACACCGTTTGGGTTGACCTCCTCAACCCGACGCACGAGGAAGATCATCACGTCGAAAGCTGGATGAAGGCGTCGATCCCGACCCGTGACGACATGCATGAGATCGAGGAATCGAGCCGCTTCTACGCCGAGAACGGTGCGCAATATCTGACAGCTCCGGTCCTGTACTCCACAGGCGAAAACAGCCATGGCATCGGCCCGATTTCCTTCATCCTGACGGGTCAGCGCCTGGTTACGGTTCGTTATACCGAACCGAAGTCGTTCAACCTCTACATCAGCCGCGCGACGAAGCCGGGCAACGGCCTGATCAACGAAAAATGCACGGGCGTCAGCATCCTTCTCGGTCTTATCGAAGCGGTGACTGATCGTCTCGCCGACATCCTCGAAGACGTCGCCGGCCGAATTGATCTGAACTCGCACGCAATCTTCCGGCGCTCGGAAACCGACAAGCCGATGACCACCAAGAATTTCAGGGACAGCCTCAACCAGATCGGTATAACGGGCGCGTTCCTGTCGAAAGTACGTGAAAGCATCACCGGCGTCAGCCGCCTCCTCGTCTATATGACCGCCTTCACCAACCAGGAGCCCTACAAGAAGGATACGCGCGGCTGGATCAAGTCCCTCGAGCGCGACACGCAATCGCTGAGCACCTATGTAGACTTCCTTTCAAACAAGGTGACGTTTCTGCTCGACACCGTGGTCGGCCTGATCTCGATCGAACAGAACGCCATTATCAAGATTTTTTCGGTCGCGGCCGTTGCCTTCATGCCGCCCACCCTTGTCGCCTCGATTTACGGCATGAATTTCCATCTGATGCCGGAACTCGATTATCGCTGGGGGTATCCAATGGCCCTTTGCATTATGATTGCTTCGGCGGTGGTTCCGCTCCTGATATTCCGCAAGAAGGGCTGGCTGTAGCGCACCCTACTAAGGTCTTACTTGAAGATTGGCGGTTTTCTGTGTTATAATTTTTGTTATAACATTGGAGCTGAGCCATGAATGTCACGTTACGAAAGATCGGCAATTCCGAAGGCGTGATCCTGCCAAAGGACGTTCTCGACCGCCACAACCTCAAGGCAGGCGATCAACTGGTTCTGACTGAAGACGCCGATGGCCTTACTCTTCGGGCTTTGCACGATGATCCCGAAGCGTTTGAGAAAAAAATGCAGATCGCACGCGAGCGTATGAAGAAGTACGAGACCGCCTATCGCGCTCTCGCCAAATGATCGAGTTCCATTCTCGCGAATTCGTGGAGTCGCTTCACGCGGAGCAACTGCGCCTGCATGGCGGCGCTGCGGGTGTGCGCGACGTCGGAATGCTTGAATCAGCTCTAAATCGGCCGCTGCAGAAGGAAGCTTACGGCGACCCCGATCTTTGCGAGCTTGCCGCAGCCTATCTCTATGGCATCGTCAAAAATCATCCGTTCATCGACGGCAACAAACGCACCGGATTCGCGGCAGCCGATCTGTTTCTCGTCTTCAATGGTTTCAGCCTCGAAGCACCGGCTGAGGACATCATCCAACTGGTTTTAAGTGTCGCCGCCGGCGAAATCGACGAAACCGGCGCGGCGATGTTTTTCCGCGACCACATTGAAGCGATATAAAATTCAATAATTTGAGTTGGGTGGCTTGGTTGTCTTCAGTTGTGATTCAACTTCAGGTCGAGACGGCCATTTTCGTGATTTCCCATTCGTGACCGTTCAACTCGAACGTATCGCCGACTGACTTTCCGAACATCACCTTCGCCATCGGCGCCACGTGCGAGATCTTGCCGTGGCTGGCATCAACCTCGTCCTCACCGACAATCTGCCAGGTCTGGGTCTTTCCCGCATCATCGGCGATGGTTACGCTCATGCCGAAACGCACAACATCACTCTTCGGATCGGGATGCGATACTTCGGCCGTTTCGCGACGCGCCGTCCAATAGCGCAGGTCGCGCGACGCCCGGGCGATCAACTCGCGATCCGCCTCCGCGTTGCCCTTGGCCAATTCCTCGTGCAGCGCGGCGATCTCGGCATCGATCATGGCGAGGCCGCGTTCGGTTACGAGATTGCGATGCGGACTGATCGGACGTTCGCCAAAATCAATCGAGGCATTGCTGTCGTCCTGTTTGGTAAAAGCACTGCTCATTACTCCAAAGTAGGGATTGCCCGCCCCAACAGCAAGTGCAATCCTTTGATGTATCCAGACCCTCGCTCCATTCTGCCTGCAACGCCAAGGAACAATCATGATCAGCAGACGACTTGTCCTCGCCGGTCTGACCGGGGTCGCCTTCAACCACGGCTTCCAGCAGGTTGCGCAAGCAGCATCCAACGCGTCTGCGCCGCTCAACGCCGTCGATTACGGTTTACAACCGGGATCGACACAGGATCAAACGGCGAAATTCAACGCGCTTCTCGAGAGCGCCAGCGCCAAAGGCAATCAGGTATTCCTGCCCGCCGGGACCTATATCGTTTCCGCCGTCCTATGCCCGTCCTATGTCAATATTCTCGGCGTGACCGGCCAAAGCCGCATCGTCTATGCGGGTAAGAGCGGCTTTGTCCAGGCGAGCGATTCCAAGCTGATCCAGTTCACCGGACTCGTTTTTGACGGCAACGGAAAAGAGCTCGGCGACAAGGTGAAGGGGCTCATCGAGGCCAACAATGTCAGCACCTTGTTGATCCGCGATTGCGTAATCGTCGGATCGGCGCAGAACGGGCTTTCGCTCTTTCAATCGGGCGGCGCAATCGACGGCAACCGGATCTCGGGCGCAGCCGACGCCGCGATATTTGCCGCCAATTCTGCGGGCCTTGCGATCACCGGCAACACCATCAGCGATTGCGGCAATGGCGGCATCCTTGTTCATCGCTACGACAAGGGCCGCGACGGTACCATCATCAGCGGCAATCGCGTGCAGAAGATCCGGGCCGATTCCGGCGGAACGGGCCAGAACGGCAATGGCATCAATGTCTACAAGGCTGACAATGTCATCGTCGCAGACAATGTCGTCAGCGACTGCGCCTTCACGGCCGTCCGCGGCAACAGCGCCGGGAACATCCAGATCACCGGCAACAATTGCACCACCAGCGGTGAGACGGCGATCTATTCCGAGTTTGCATTCGAGGGCGCCATCATCGCCAACAATATCGTCGACGGCGCCGCCAATGGCATATCCATCGTGAACTTCGACGATGGCGGACGCCTCGGTACCTGCACCGGCAATATCGTACGCAACCTGTCGGTGAAGGGCCCATACGCAGGCACGTTCGGCATCGGGATTTCGGCGGAAGCGGACAGTACCATTACCGGAAATCTTGTTGAAGGCGCTCCGACCTACGGCCTTCAGCTCGGTTGGGGACCATACATGCGCAATCTCGTTGCCAGTGGCAACATCGTCCGCAATTCCGGCGAAGGCATCTATGTAACGGTCGTCGATGGGGTGGGACCGGCCATCATCACCGACAATATCATTCAGGGTGCAACAAAGGGCGCAATTGTCGGCCACAAGTGGGAAGAGGTTGCGATGAAGGATCTTACCCAAAAGGGCTCGGCCTATCCCAACCTCGTCGTCGAGCGAAATATCGTCAGTTGATTTCTGCCTCGGTCAGCTCTTCCGTCGGGCTGATGACCCCGTAGGTGATGCCGTTCCAGTTGCGCATTTCGCGATCGGCAAACCTGTCGAGCTTCGATTCAAGCTCGGCTTCATTGCGGAAAATACGCGCCAGGACCGTCGCAATCATTGCCTCGGCAGCGCGCGTCGCGCCATCGTCGCACTTGACGGCGATGCCGAGCCCAAGTTCGGGGACGGCACCGACAAATACACCCTCGGCGCCCGTCTTCACAAATATGCGGCCCGGCGCCATTTCCATGAGTTCAGTGCAGGCGCGGTGTGTGCCGGCCACATAGAAGGGAGCGGCCATCGCCGCGTCCATCAAGCGCCGCGCCGCCTTCGCGCGCTCTGGCGCAAGGTCGGTCCCCGTCGCCATGCGTGCAAAGCCATGCGCAAGGTTCTTCAGAGGAATGGCATAGGTCGGTATGGAGCAGCCGTCGGTGCCGCAATAGTCCAGCGTGTGGGGCGCGCCGGTAACGCTTTCCATGGCTTCACGCACCATATCCTGTTCGGGCGAGCCCAGCGCCGAGTAGCCGCGCGTCTCGACGCCAAGGTGCCGGCAGGTGCAAAGAAACCCCGCATGCTTGCCCGAACAATTGTTGTGAAGCGCTGTCGGCTCCTGCCCGCTCTTGGCCAGCGCAATGAGCACCGGCTGCTGTGTCGGCCAATGGGCGCCGCATTCGAGCGCCGAAACATCAAGGCCGGCCCGCGCCAACATGTCGGCTGCCCGGCTCACATGCTGGGGCTCGCCGGAATGCGATGCGCATGCCATGGCAAGCTCCTCATTGCCGAAACCATAAGCATCGGCTGCGCCGCTTTCGACAAGCGGCAGCGCCTGGATCGCCTTGATCGCGGAGCGCGGAAATGTCGGGCGCTCGATATCTCCGAGCGAATAGACAATCTTGCCGTCGCCATCGGTGACAACCACCGAGCCGCGATGACGGCTTTCGACCGTTTCACCGCGGAAAACCTCAACGAGAACCGGATTAGTCATGGGAGATCATCTTTCAATTGGGTCGAAAATCTGCGCCTTGCCGATTTATAGGCCGTCCCGCCATCGATACCAAGCTCGGCCAAGCGGAATCATTTCATGTGGTTGGCGCGCGAAGCTGAAAGGTTGAATCAGCGCCTTCAAGCGCCGATTCAACCTGTGGCCGAACCTATTTGATCCGCTCGAGAACGGAAACGTAGTTGGCGACCGCCGCACCGCCCATGTTGAAGATGCCGCCAAGCTTTGCCCGAGGGACCTGGATGCCGCCTGCTTCACCGGTGAGCTGCATCGCCGACAGAACGTGCATCGACACCCCACTTGCGCCAATCGGATGGCCCTTCGCCTTGAGTCCTCCAGAAGGATTGACCGGAAGGCGTCCATCCACAGCGGTCTCGCCCTCAAGCGCGATCTTGGCGCCCTCGCCCGGTTTCGCCAAACCCATTGCCTCATATTCGATAAGTTCGGCAATCGTGAAGCAGTCATGAGTCTCGACGAAGGAGAGATCGTCGATTGTAACGCCGGCCTGCGCCAAGGCGCGCTTCCATCCTAACGCGCATCCTTCAAATGAGAGGATGTCACGCTTCGAGATGGGCAGGAAGTCCTGAACATGCTGGGCGGCACGGAATGCCACGGCGCGCTTCATTTTGAGTGCGGTTTCCGTATCGGTGAGGATAAGCGCCGCGGCGCCGTCGGAGACGAGCGAACAATCGGTGCGCTTGAGCGGGCCGGCCACGAATGGGTTCTTTTCGCTCTCCTGCCGGCAGAATTCATAGCCGAGATCCTTGCGCATCTGCGCATAGGGATTGCCGACGCCGTTCTTGTGATTCTTCGCGGCGATCATGGCAAGCGCATCGGACTGGTCGCCATATTTCTGGAAATAGGCGGCAGCGATCTGGCCGAAAACGCCGGCAAAACCCGCCGGAATATCGCCTTCCTCGGGAAGGTAAGATGCTTTCAGCAGATTTTTGCCGATCTCCGGGCCCGGGGTCGAGGTCATCTTCTCGACGCCGACGACGAGCACAACCTTGGCCGCTCCCGCGCGAATGGTCTTGATCCCCTGATGAACCGCCGCCGATCCGGTGGCGCAGGCATTTTCCACGCGGGTCGCTGGTTTGAAACGCAGCGCATCGCTGGCCTGGAGGACGAGGCTGGCGGTGAAATCCTGCGGCGAGAACCCCGCGTTGAAATGCCCTAGCACGATCTCGTCGACATCCTCTGGACCGATCCCGGCATGCTCCAGCGCTCCGATCGCGGCCTTGACGATCAGGCTTTCGACCGTTTCACCCTCGAGTTTTCCAAAAGGCAAATGCGCCCATCCGACGATGCAGGCTGTCATCTTGTTTCCTCCACAAATGTCATGGCCATTGACCTAACCACGATCAGACTTTTGTTCAAGGTGCATGCCCGTCGTGGCGAACAAGACCGCCCAAACTCGTGCTCTCAATCCTACTCCTTTCCACACACCGGCGCAGAGATTTTTATTGATTGACCAGTCAATCAAGAATAGATTTGCGGGAAACAGGATGCTTGGCAATGCCGAAATTAGGAATGGAGCCGTTGCGTAAACGCGAGTTGATCGATGCTGCGATCCGCACCATCGGCCAACGCGGCTCGCTTGATGTGACTGTTGCGGAGATCGCCCACGAAGCCGGTGTTTCAGCGGCGTTGGCGCATCACTATTTCGGCGGCAAGGAACAGTTGATCCTCGCAACCATGCGGCATCTCCTGAAGGAACTCGGCAACGATCTGCGCAATGCGCTGCACAAGGCGCCAACAGCCGCTGGGCGTGTTGCGGCGGTCATCGCAGTCAACTTTTCGGCCTCGCAATTCGCACCGGAGACGGTTGCAGCGTGGCTGACATTCTATGTTCATGCACAAAAATCCGATGAAACGCGCCGTCTCCTGCGCATCTATGCGAGGCGCACCCATTCGAACCTGGCCTATGCGCTCGGACAAATGACCGATCGGGCGACGGCAGCGCAGATCGCCGAAGGGGCAGGCGCAATGATCGACGGCCTCTATATCCGCCATGCGCTGCGCAATGGCGCACATGAGGCGGCGTCGGCCATCGCCCTCGTCGAAGACTACGTGAATATCAAACTCGCAGCCGCCGGAGCACTGCAATGACTAAGCCCAACATTCTCATTATCGTCGTCGATCAATTGAACGGCACGCTTTTTCCGGATGGCCCGGCGCCTTTCATCCACGCGCCGCATCTGAAGGCGCTTGCCAAGCGTTCAGCCCGATTTGCAAAAACCTATACCGCCTCGCCGCTCTGCGCCCCGGCGCGGGCATCGCTGATGTCGGGCCAACTGCCTTCGCGCACGCGGGTTTACGACAACGCTGCCGAATTCGCTTCGGACATTCCGACCTACGCGCATCATTTGCGCCGTGCCGGCTACTACACCGGGCTTTCCGGCAAGATGCATTTTGTTGGACCGGACCAACTCCACGGTTTCGAAGAGCGGCTGACCACCGATATTTATCCTGCCGATTTCGGCTGGACGCCTGACTATCGCAAGCCCGGCGAGCGGATCGACTGGTGGTATCACAATCTCGGATCGGTGACCGGCGCCGGCGTCGCCGAAATCACCAACCAGATGGAATATGACGACGAGGTTGCATTCCACGCCCGGCAGAAGCTCTACCAGCTTTCGCGCGAAGCCGATGATCATGCACGGCGCCCCTGGTGCCTGACCGTTTCCTTCACGCATCCGCACGACCCCTATGTCGCCCGCCGCAAATATTGGGACCTCTACGAAGGTTCGGAAGCCCTCGACCCCGCTGTCGGCGAGATTGGTTTTGCCGATCAGGACCCGCATTCGCAGCGCCTGCTCAAGGCCTGCGACTACGAGGCCTTCGACATTACGGCCGATCAGGTACGAAAGGCCCGCCAGGGCTACCTCGCCAACATTTCCTACATCGACGACAAGGTTGGCGAGATTCTCGACGTTCTGCAGACGACCCGGATGCTTGACAATACGATCATCGTCTTCACCTCGGATCACGGCGACATGCTCGGCGAGCGCGGCCTGTGGTTCAAGATGAACTTCTTCGAAGGCTCGGCACGCGTGCCGCTTATGATCGCTGGCAAGGGCATCGACGCGCAGCTTGTCGAGGCACCTGTATCGACGCTGGATATCACGCCGACACTGGCAGCACTTGGCGGTGTGGATATTGCCGAAGTATTGCCATGGACCGATGGTGAGGACCTTGGCCCGCTCATGCGCGGCGATGGGGCGCGCAAATCACCCGTGCTTATGGAATATGCGGCTGAAGGCTCCAATGCGCCGCTCGTTGCGCTGCGCGACGGCAAACACAAGTTCGTGCACTGCGAGATCGACCCGCCGCAACTCTTTGATCTTGAATCGGATCCGCACGAACTCAACAATCTTGCGGGCGATCCCGGTCATGCTGGGGTCGTCGCCGATTTCACGGCAAAGGCTCATGCGCGCTGGGATATGACCGCCTTCGATGCCGCAGTGCGCGAGAGCCAGGCGCGGCGCTGGGTGGTCTACGAAGCATTGCGCAACGGCTCGTACTACCCCTGGGACTATCAGCCGCTGCAAAAAGCCTCCGAGCGCTACATGCGCAATCATATGGATTTGAACGTTCTGGAAGAGAATGCCCGCTATCCGCGTGGCGAGTGAGACCGGGCATGGAAGCAGATTTCGTCATCATCGGTTCGGGTTCCGCCGGCTCCGCCATGGCCTACCGCCTGTCGGAAGATGGCAAGCATTCGGTGATTGTCATCGAATATGGCGGCACCGATATCGGGCCCTTCATCCAAATGCCGGCCGCGCTTTCCTTCCCGATGAACATGAGCACCTATGATTGGGGTTTCAGCTCCGAACCCGAGCCGCACCTCGGTGGTCGCAGGCTGGTCACGCCGCGTGGCAAGGTCATCGGTGGATCGTCGTCGATCAACGGCATGGTCTATGTGCGCGGCCACGCCCACGACTTCGATCACTGGGCCGAGACCGGCGCCGCCGGCTGGTCCTATGCCGATGTGCTGCCTTACTTCAAGCGGATGGAAAATTCGCATGGCGGCGAGGCGGGATGGCGCGGCACGGACGGACCGCTGAACGTCCAGCGCGGGCGCCGTGACAATCCCCTGTTTCACGCCTTCGTCGAGGCGGGCAAAGAAGCAGGTTTCGAAGTCACCGACGACTATAACGGCTCGAAGCAGGAGGGCTTCGGGGCGATGGAGCAAACGATCTACAAGGGGCGGCGCTGGTCGACGGCGAACGCCTATCTGCGCCCTGCCCTCAAGCGCCAGAATGTCAGCCTGATCAATGGGTTCGCGCGCCGCGTGATCATCGAGAATCAGCGCGCGACCGGCGTCGAGATAGCGCGGCGCGGCAAAACCGAAATTATCCGGGCGCGGCGCGAAGTGATCATTGCCGCCTCTTCCATCAACTCCCCCAAGCTGCTCATGCTGTCCGGCATCGGACGGGCCGAACATCTCAAGGCGCACGGGATCGAAGTTGTCGCTGATCGCACAGGTGTCGGCCAGAACCTGCAGGACCACCTAGAAGTCTATATCCAGCAGGAAAGCCTCAAGCCGATAACGCTCAATTCCAAACTCGGGCTTGTTTCCAAGGCGATGATCGGCGCCGAGTGGCTTTTCTTCAAGAGCGGGCATGGTGCGACAAACCATTTCGAATCCGCAGCCTTCGTGCGGTCGAAACCTGGTATCGATTATCCGGATATCCAGTACCATTTCCTGCCCGCCGCAATCCGCTACGACGGCAAGGCGGCTGCCAGGGGCCATGGCTTCCAGGCCCACGTCGGACCCATGCGCTCGAAGTCGCGCGGCAGCGTAACACTGCACTCATCGGATCCGTTCGAAAAGCCGAAGATCGTCTTCAACTACATGTCGCATCCGGACGACTGGAGCGACTTTCGCCACGCTGTGCGCCTGACCCGCGAGATATTCGGCCAGTCCGCACTTACCCCCTATCGCGGCCACGAAATTTCGCCGGGCTCGCACGTGCAATCGGACGATGAAATCGACGATTTCCTGCGCGAACATGCAGAGAGCGCCTTTCATCCCTGCGGTACCTGCAAGATGGGTGCGACCAGTGACCCGACCGCTGTGGTCGATCCGCAATGTCGTGTCATCGGGGTGGAGGGACTCCGCGTTGCCGACTCGTCGATTTTTCCGCGCGTGACCAACGGCAATCTCAACGGTCCGTCGATCATGACCGGCGAAAAGGCTTCGGACCATATTCTCGGTCGCGATCCACTGCCGCGTTCCAACCAGGAGCCGTGGATCAATCCGCGCTGGCAGGTGAGTGACCGGTAAGGTAACCATACGCATTCAAAGGAGAGCACCCATGCGCGCGCAGCCCAAGGCATCGCATTTCATCAACGGCCGGTTTGTCGAGGACAAGGCAGGCAAGCCGCTTGATGTGATCTACCCGGCTACCGGCGAGACCATTGCCAGGCTTTTCGGCGCAACGCCTGCCCTCATCAATGAGGCGGTTCAGGCGGCAGCCGCGGCGCAGCCCGCCTGGGCCGCGCTGAAACCGGTAGAGCGTGGCCGGATCCTGCGCCGCGCCGCCGATATCCTGCGCGCCCGCAATGCCGAAATCGCTGAACTTGAAACGCTCGATACCGGCAAGGCCATTCAGGAAACGCTCGTCGCCGATCCAGCCTCGGCCGCCGATGCACTCGAATTCTACGGCGGCATCATTGCTGGGTTTAATGGCGAGATGATCGAGCTTGGTGGTTCCTACGCCTATACGAGGCGCGAAGCGCTCGGCGTCTGCGTCGGCATCGGCGCCTGGAACTACCCTATCCAGGGCGCCGGCTGGAAATCGGCACCGGCTCTCGCAGCGGGCAATGCCATGATCTTCAAGCCTTCGGAAAACACGCCGCTTTCTGCTCTGGCGCTCGCGGAGATCTACAAGGAAGCCGGCCTGCCCGACGGCCTGTTCAACGTTGTCCAGGGTTTTGGCGATGTCGGCTCCCAGCTCGTCGACCATCCGCTCGTTGCCAAGGTATCGTTGACCGGATCCGTGCCGACCGGCAAGCGGGTTCTTGCCCAGGCCGGCTCGCACATGAAGCATGCGACCATGGAGCTCGGCGGCAAGTCCCCGCTCATCATCTTCGACGATGCCGACGTGGAGAATGCCGTCGGCGGTGCGCTTCTCGGTAATTTCTATTCGACCGGCCAGGTTTGCTCCAACGGTACACGTGTTTTCGTCCAGGGCGGTATCAAGGATCGCTTCCTGGAGCGCCTGACAACCCGCACGAAAGCCATCCGCCTCGGCGACCCGCTCGACCCTGACATCCACATTGGACCGCTCGTCAACGCGGCGCAGCGCGACAAGGTCGTGTCCTACATCGAGAAGGGCAAGGCAGAGGGGGCGACACTCCATTACGGCGGCGGCGTACCGCAGATGCAAGGGTTTGAAGGCGGCTGCTTCGTCGAGCCGACCATTTTTACCAATGTGACCGACGATATGATCATTGCCCGTGAGGAGATATTCGGGCCGGTCATGGCCGTTCTCGATTTCAAGGACGAGGCTGAGGTCATCGAGCGCGCCAATGACACGGAATTCGGACTGTCTGCCGGCGTGTTCACGCAGGATCTTGCGCGAGCGCATCGGGTCATCAGCCAGATGAAGGCCGGCACCTGCTGGATCAACACATATAATCTGGCGCCGGTGGAAATGCCTTTCGGCGGGTTTAAGCAGTCCGGCGTCGGCCGTGAGAATGGCCTCGCCGCGCTCTACCACTATAGCCAGATAAAATCGGTCTATGTGGAGACAGGCAAGGTCGAAAGCCCTTACTGATCGACCAGTAACCGTTACTTGCCGACATAATCCACGTATTGCGTGAGCGCGCAGACGAGGTGATAGAAGATCGAGGCGGGAACGTCTTCCGCCTTGGCGCGGCCGGTCTCGTCGATGAGATCGATCCACAGTCCCCTCGGCGCCGGTTCGATGTGCCAGCGGAACAGCCGGCCGACACGCGCCTCGATCTCCGGCTTCAAATTCGGGCCGCCATTGCCGTCGAGCGCGATAGCCGCCTTCACGGCTTCAGTCTGCGGCCAGCTGCGTGAATTGGTGTCGAGCGGCAGGCCATGGCGCGACACGGCGCCATAGGCAAGGCCCGTCGCCCGATTGAGGCCGTTGGCGATTGCCGAGGAATAGAGCTTTCGCGCAAAGCGTACGAGATCCTTTTGCCCGGATGCGGCGGCGAAATTGACGAGCAGCGAAGCCCATTCGAAATGGTGGCCGGGTTCGGTCCACTCACCTTCCTCGCCGGGCGCCCGCTCCCAATCATTGGTAAAGTACTCGCCGAGCGTCCAGGTTTCCGCGTCGAACATGTGGTGGCGGAAAAGGTCGACGATGCGCGCCGCCCGTTGCAGATAGTCGCGATTGCCGGTGGCGTTATACCAGGCCAGAAACGCTTCGAGCAGGTGCATGTGCGGGTTGGAGCGGCGCAGGCCCTTGCCGTCGGGGGTCTCGAGAAAGCCGGTCAGGCGCGCGTCGGCGAGATATTCGTCGATGAAGGCAAAGGTTTCGGTACCGAGCGCGAGCGCGCCCGAATGGCCAGCCTTATGCGCATGGGCAAGCGCCAGCAGGACGAAGGACTGGTCATAGGCGTCTTCCGTGGCATCGAGCACGCTGCCGTCCGGGTTGAAGGTCTTGACCCAGCCGCCGCGGTCGGTACGGCCGTTCCTGGTGATGAAATCGATGCCGTGATCGATCAGCGCCGCTGCCGGGCCGTCCCAGCCCATCTCGTGGGCGACGGCAAATGCATAAATCTGCCTGCCGATGGTGCGCATGCGTTTCGGCTTGGCAACCGGCGTCGCCTCGAAGGACAGCGCCTCGTGAAATCCGCCGAAACGCTCATCAACACCAACGGTCGACCACAGCGGCAGCGTCTCGCTGAACAGCCAGTGGCGTACACGGTTGGCATAGGCGCCGACCTGCGGGAGCCTGTCTTGCGAAGGGGTGAATTTGGTTTCGAGCCGTCCCGACTTTTCCAGTTGCTCGACGATCTTGCGCACGTTCTGGCTTTCGCTGACCGGTGCGACGAAGGTTGCATCCGCCGTGGCCACAACAGCGGTGTCGCGCAGGCCTACGACAGAAAGCAGCCCGCCTTCGCTGCGCAGATAGCTGTGCTCGCAGTCGATGGCGACGACATCACCAACGATGACGTTGCCGTTCGCGTCGACCGAACCGACATCGAGCAGCGACTGCCAGGAGCCGAGGTCGTTCCAGCGGAAGGTCGCCGGGACGAGCGCGATACCCGAAGCCCGTTCCATGATGGCGTAGTCGACGGAAATCGAGGGCACTTCGGCATAAAGCTCATAGGGAAGATAGGTGCCGGAAACATTGGTATCGGCAGCATCGAGCGCGGCGACGGCCTTGTCCCATATTTCCGCAGCGTGTGCTTTGAAGGCTGCGCGCATGGCGCTGGCACGGAAAAGAAAAATGCCGGCATTCCACAAAAAATTGCCCGATTCCAGATAGTCCCTGGCCTTGGCTTCGTTCGGCTTTTCGACAAAGCGCACGACATTGCGCGTGCCCTCGCCCGTCGCCCCGACCTCGATATAGCCGAAGCCGGTCTCGGGACGGTCCGGCTTGATGCCGAAGACGACGATCCGCCCGGCCTTTGCCGCGGCAACGCCGGCTTCGACCGTGATCCAGAAATCGCGATCGGTGGTGATCTCATGGTCGGAAGGCACGACGAGCACAAGGTCGTCGCCATGTTCCCGCAAGGTCACTTCGGTGGCAAGCACCACGGCCGAGGCAGTGTTGCGGCCCATCGGCTCGAGGATTGGCCGCCCACCCGCGAGGTCGACGCCGGCAAGATCATGCTGGATGCGCGCGGCGTGTCGTTCCGAGGCGAGAAGATAGACAGGTACGGCCGTGTCGTCTGCCCGCGCGCTCATGCGCCGGACCGTTCGCAACAACATCGAGCCCTGACCGGAAAGATTGTGGAACTGCTTCGGAAAATCCTCGCGCGACAGCGGCCATAGCCGCGAACCAACACCGCCGCTCATGACGAAGCTGATGATCTTCTGCTTTTCCGCCGCCATCGAACGCAGCCCCGCACTTTCTACGCATTGAAGACTTGATGCCAATCGATACAGGAGTTTGGAAGGCGATCACAGAGGAAAATAAGGCGTAGGACGCTCGGAAAAAGGTTTCCAGAGCATTATCAAAAAGTGGATAGAAACGACTTGCAGGTACCGAGACCGGACGGTATATACCGCGCGTCACTGGTTACGGAGTGTAGCGCAGCCTGGTAGCGCACCTGCTTCGGGAGCAGGGGGTCGGAGGTTCGAATCCTCTCACTCCGACCAGTTGAATCGGGCCCGATTTCCATTGCGGCCAGGACAAATCACTTAACCCCATGAGGTTAGCCCACAGTGGTGTAAATCCATCGCGGTGCAGCTTTGCTAGAATGGCGTGATCAATAAGGGGTTATTGATGTGAACGACGCTACTCTTATCCTGCTTTCCATCTTTACGGTCATCGGTGCATATCTGTTCTACGTGCCTCCGCTGTAGACCAAGCGGCCGGGCATTCGCGAATGTTTGCGCGCTTTAAAATAAGAGCCGCGGAACAGCCTCGATCAACGCACGCGTGGTCTCGGCTTTCGGCGCTTTGAGCACCGTCTCCGTATCGCCGCTTTCGACGATTCGCCCTTCGTCCAGTACGATCAAGCGCTCGGCGAAAGCGCGGACGACGGCAAGGTCGTGCGATATGAAAATATAGGCAACTCCAGTTTGCTCCTTCAGATCGAGGAGCAGGTTAAGGATCTGCGCACGCACCGAAACATCAAGCGCGGAAACGGGCTCGTCCAGAACGATCAGTTCCGGCTTCGTCATGATTGCCCTTGCTATCGCCACTCTTTGCCGCTGGCCGCCCGAAAGCTGACGTGGCGGACGATCGATCAAATCTGTGCCGAGGCCGACGCGCTCCAGTGCGGCGCCGATCGTCGCCGTATAGTCGCCGGGGTTGGCGAGCCCATGCAGGCGCAAGGGGTCCTCAAGAATATCGCGGACGGTGGCACGTGGATTGAAGGCCGCGAGCGGGTCCTGGAACACCATCTGGAATCGGCTGCGACGCCGGCGCAGACGCTCGCCGCGCAAGGCGGTGATATCCTGCCCGGCCAGATGGATCGATCCCTTGTCCGGGTCGGCAAGGCGCATGATCAGGCGCGCGAGCGTGGTCTTGCCTGAACCCGAAGCACCAGCCACGGCCAGCGTTTCGCCCGGAGCGAGCACAAAACTGATATCCCGCAGGCCAGCCCCGCCCCGATCGGCGAAGTGTTTGCTGATATTTTTGACTTCGAGGATCGGAGCGGGCGACGTCATTCGAGACCTGCCGTATCGATTTCGGCAAGGCGCTTTCTACGCGGCGTATCGAGCGAAATGTGCGTGTCGACAAGCGCACGCGTATAGGGGTGGCGGGGTGCGCCGACCACGTCTGCCGCAGGACCGAACTCCACGAGCCTTCCTTTATAGAGCACGCCGATCTTGTCGGCGCGCTCCGATGCCAGCGCGATATCGTGCGTGACGCAGATGAGCGTCAGCCCATTGTCCCTGACCAGCTGATCGAGCAGATTGACAATGTGTCGCTGTACGACGGTATCAAGCGCGCTGGTCGGCTCATCGGCAATGAGCAGCGAAGGGTTGCCCGCAAGCGCGATTGCAAGGGCGATACGTTGCTTCTGCCCCCCAGAAAATTCGTGCGGATAGCTATTAAGCCGTGTGAGAGGTCGTGGAATCTGGACCGCGTCCAGCAATTCGGCGGCGCGGACCCGGGCCGCAATCCAGCCAATCCCCTGGTGGATCATCGCAACTTCAGCTATCTGGTCACCCACATTCATCACCGGGTCAAGACTGCCATTAGGGTCCTGGAACAAAACACCAATATCCTTGCCCGGTCTTGGCTTGTATCCAAGTGCGGGAAAATCAACCGACCCTGTCGCCTTTGCCCCCTCGGGCAGAAGCCCGGCGACCGCCATTGCCAGCGTGGATTTCCCGGAACCGCTTTCGCCGATGAGCGCGAGCCTTTCACCTTGGCCAACCTCAAGCGAGATATCTTCAAGAGCAACGGCCGCGCCATAACGCACGCCGAGGCCTGCTATATGCAAATAGGGCTTGCTCATGGCTGCAGCCTTTCTGAGCGCGACAAGCCACGACCGAGCAAATGAACGGCAAGAACAGTAACGACAAGCGCAATTCCCGGGACGATGGAAAGGTATGGCGCGGAGCGAAGAACGGTGCGCCCTTCCGCAATCATGCTCCCCCAGGTCACGCGATTGGGGTCGCCGAAGCCGAGGAACGACAGGGCCGCCTCGATGAGGATGGCGGCGGCGACGGAAATAGCGGCAAGCGATGCTGCCGGCCCGAATGCATTGGGTAGAATTTCACGAAAGGCAATCTCGAGCGGGTGCATGCCAAGTGTGCGCGCCGCCGCTACAAAGTCGCGTTCGCGCAGCGACAGAACCTCGGCACGGGTGACGCGAGCCGCTTGAGTCCAGGTGCCGAGGCTGATTGCAAAGATGAGCGTCGGCACGCTGGGCCCGGTAACGCTGATGGCGGCAAGTGCCAGAAGAAAGCCGGGGACGGTCTGGAAAGCCTCGGTGATCCGCATCAGGATCGCATCGGCGATACCGCCGAGAAAACCCGCCAGCGTGCCGACGACGCTGCCGACGATGAGTGCCGCGGCGGCCGAAAAGAAGGCAACAAGCAGCGTGGTGCGCGTCCCGTGCAGGAGGCCGGCGAGCACGTCGCGGCCGAGCCGATCGGTCCCGAGCGGATGCGCTGCGTTGGCGAAGGGGTGAAGCAATGGTTCGCCGCTGATCGCCAAGGGATCCCCCGGCGCGAGGATGGGCGCAAGCAGCGCCATGAGGATGAGCGCCGTCAGGATTACCGCCCCGATCCGCCCTTCCCCGTTGAGATTGCGCCAGGCATTCATCGGCCGGTTCTCACGCGCGGATCGAGCTTGCCATAGGCGAGATCGACGAGAAGATTGGCGATTATAACGGTTATGGCGCTGCAAAGAATAATCCCGAGGAGCAGCGGTGTATCGCGCCGCGCCACCGCTTCGGCGGCGAGGCGGCCAAAGCCTGGAATGGCGAAGACGCTTTCGACCACGACGCTGCCGCCGAGCATGGCCGCCGCCTGAAGCCCAAGCATGGTGACGACCGGCAGCACCGCGTTGCGGGCGACATGGCGCCAGACGATACGCCAATGGCCGATGCCGCGCGCCCGCAGCGACTGCACAAATGGCTCGTGCCAGATTTCGCCCATGCGATCGCGCATGAGGCGTAAATAGAGCGCGAGGTAGACCATGGCGAGCGAGGTGACGGGCAGGATCAGGTGCGCGCCAATATCGCCGAGACGGGCGAACCCCGACTTGCCGGAAGCAATCGACTCGATGCCGCCGACAGGCAGCCAGCGCAGATCGACCGCGAAAATTACGATAAGCACCAAACCCAGCCAGAAACCCGGAACGGCATAAATCGCCAGCGAGGTGACCGAAAGAAATCGGTCGCGTATCGAACCGGGACTGGCGCCGGCAATCACGCCTAGCAAGGATCCAATGAAAAATGCCGGCGTCGTGGCAAGGGTCATCAACAGGAGGGTAATGGGCAGCCGCTCGAGGATCACCGAGCCGACAGGCCGCTGATATGCGGTGGACCAGCCGAGGTCTCCCTGCGCGAGTGCGGTGGCGTAGGCCTTGAAGCGGTAGGCGGGGCCCTTGTCGAGCCCCCACTCCTGGCGCAATTGCGCCAACTGCTCCGCGTCGAGCGTGCCCGAGCGCGCGACATAAGAATCGACCGCATCGCCCGATGCCGCCTCAAGCAGCAGGAAACTGCCGACGAGAACGATCGCCAGGACAGGAAGAGCGCCGAGCAGACGTTTCAGTAACAGGGAAACGAGAGGCGGCAAGATTACTCCGGTCGGGCGACGTGTGCGATTGATTCCAGCACTAGGCTAGAGGTTTTGCCATTGAAATTGAAGCGGTTCCTGTGGCTGCTATGGCTTCACCCAGACGTTCGACCAGTTGGAAACTGCCCAGCGCGGATTGTCCGACACGTTTTGCACCGAGTCGCGCGCAACCGTGATGAACGAGAATTCGGCGACATTGATCAACGGCAGATCGTCGGCAGCTTTCTTCTGCAGTTCCTTGTAGAGCCCTGCCCGCTTGTCTGCATCGATGGTCGAGGCAGCATCCTTGATCAGCTTGTCGATTTCGGCATTGGCATAGCCGTACTGGTTGGAAAAGGGAACGCCGGCCGGCAGACCGCTCTCAAACAGGATCGTCGTCGAGATTGCGGGATCTGAGCGGTAGACGGGCGTCGCCACCGTAATATCGAAGTTATGGTCTGTATAAACGGCCTTCAGGTGGGCTGGCGTGTCGTTGCTGACAATCTGGGCATCAATGCCGATCTTGGCCAGAGCCTGGCGAAGATAATCGCCGAACTGCTTGGTTTCGTTGAAGAACGGCGCCGGCAACAGTTTGAGGGTAAAACGATTGCCGTCAGCGCCGCGCTTGTAGCCGGCTTCATCAAGCAGCGCCTCCGCCTTCGCCGGATCGAAAGCATATTTTGTGACATCGGGTTCAAAGAACGTCTTGTCATAGGCGGGTACGGGTCCTGATGACGATTTCGCATAGCCAAGAAAGATCGTTTTCACAACAAAGTCGTGGTCGATGGCATGGGCGATCGCCTGGCGCACCTTGAGGTCAGCGAGTTCCTTGCGGCGATGGTTTATTTCCACGATGAGCTGATAAGTCAGGCCTTCATAGCCGTTGGCATAGACCTTGAGGCCCGGCACCTTCGAAATCCGGTCGAGGTCGCCAAGCGGAACCGCGGAAAAAGCTGCAAGCTGAATCTGTTCGGCCTCGAGCGCATTGCCGGCGGCGGCGCGATCGGGAAGGAACTGATAGACGATTTCGTCGAGCAGCGGCTCGTCCTTCTGCCAATAGGCGTCGTTGCGCTTGAGGAGATAATACTCGCCCGGCTTGTACTCGCCGAACTTGAACGGTCCCGTGCCGACCAATTGCTGATTGGCGGGATTCTTGGCGATGTCCGTGCCTTCGTAGATATGTTTCGGCACCACGGAGGTCACGACCGGCAAGGCGTTGCGAATGAGCTGGAACGGTGTCGGCTGCGAAAACTTCAGTATAGCCGTGTGGTCATCAGGCGTATCGACGCTGTCGAGGTTCTTGAACACAACGCGGCCGAGATTCTGCAATTTCTTCCAGACTTCGAGCGCAGAAAATGCAACGTCGGCGGAGGTAAACGGCTTGCCATCATGCCAGGTCACGCCCTCGCGCAGTTTGAATGTCGCCGACAATCCGTCGGGTGACCCCTCCCAGGACGTCGCAAGGCGCGGCGAAAGCCCGTCCTTGCCCTCGTAGGATTGCTCGGCGAGCGGCTCGATGACCTTGCTGGCCACGAAGAACACGCCGTTTGATGCAACGATAGCCGGGTTGAGATTGGCCGGTTCGCTATCACCGGCGACGATCAGACGGCCACCCTTGACCGGCTGCTCCGCCGCCCAGCCCCTGCCCCCGAGAGCGGCGATAGCACCGGCACTGGCGGTCGCAGCAAGAAATGCGCGTCGATGGAGGATGATACGGGACATTGGTAACCTCTCGGGCTCAAGTGGAAGTTCGATTTGACAGGATTTCGTCGAGGGCCTCGACGGCGGCGCGGGCAAAAGAAGGTTCGGCGGAGGCGCCCATATGGCCGACGCGCAGCACCTTGCCGGCGGTTTCGCCGCGGCCGAGCGAAACTAGAATACCGTGATCATCGAGCAGCCGGTCGCGCAGGGCGGCATCGCTCCAGCCCGCGGGCACGCGAAATGCGGTCGCCGTCGGCGCGCACCATTCTTCGCGCTTAGGCCAAAGCTGGACACCAATTTGCCTTAAGCCATCGCGCATAATCGCCGCCGTTCGTGCGTGGCGGGCCCAGACATTTTCGGCGCCTTCGCTGAAATAGCGATCGAGCGCGGCGTCGAGGCCGTATATCTCCGAGATCGACGGCGTTACGGGGAAGCTTCGTCCAGGCTCCGACGCGTCCTTCCATCCAAGGAGACTGAGGAACGAGCCGCGCGGCGCGTCGCTGTTCGCCTCGATCTTTTGCCAGGCACGCTCGCTTACCGAAATGAGGCTTAAGCCCGGCGAAGCGCCGAGACACTTCGATGGCGAGGTGATGAAAATATCCGCATGTACGGCGTCGGGATGGACATCAAGGCCGGCAAAGGAAGAAACGGCATCGACAATGAGGTAGGCCCCGTGTTCAGCGACGACCTTGCCGATCTCGGCCAAGGGATTGAGCGTACCGGATGGCGTATCGTGGTGACAGACCGAAACGACCGTGATCTCCGGCCGGCGCCGCAGGACCTGGCGAACCGCCTCGGCATCGATCACTTCGTCAAATGGAACGGCAAGCTCGACAACCTCCTTGCCATAACGCGCCGCCCAGGCGGCAAAGCCCTTGCCGTAGACGCCGGATACGAGGTTGAGGACGATGTCGCTCTTTTCGATCAGCGCCGCAGCGGCCGCCTCGATACCGAGGATCGCCTCGCCCTGCATGATGACTGGCGCGAGCCGGGACCGCATGGCCCTGCGCAGTTTATCGATGACATCCGCATAGTAGGTCTGGAATGCGGGGTGATAATCGTAAAGTACCGGCCGACCCATTGCCTGGAGCACCTCGGGGTAAACCGGGACAGGCCCGGTCGTCAGCATCATTGGCAGAATGGGAAGCCTGGATTGCACTGCCGAACTTGTCCCGTCCTCATCGATGCTCTGTCGCCGACGCAGACCATATTCTGCCGAATGCCGGAAACCAAGGAAAACTCTTTCAAACCTTGGCCGTTCGGCAATGCGAATATTTCGAAGCTTCGAACCCGGGCCTCGGCTCTCAAGGAACTTTCTGGCGCAGGCTTCATTTGTTCGCCATAGTAAATCCCTGGCCCAGACAAGAGACAGGACGGCACCATGAGCAAATATGTCTTGATCGGTTCGGAAGGATGTGGATCGGTGATCGTCGAACTCGCCATGCGCGAAGCCCAGGCAGAGTTCGAACTCGAAGAAATTCCCTACCTCGAACCTGGACCGGACCGTGACCGTCTGCTCGAACTCAACCCGCTGGGGCAGGTTCCGACGCTTATCATGCCAGATGGCAGCGTGATGACCGAGAGCGCGGCGATCATCCTCCACCTTGCGGATGCCTTCCCCGACCAGCGCTTCGTGCCCTCATCCAGCGATCCGCAGCGTCCAGCGTTCCTCCGCTGGCTGCTCTATATCAACAGCGAGATTTATCCAACGACGACGTTCGCCGACGATCCCGACCGCTGGAAAATATCCGAGACAAAAAGCCAGCCATACAAGGATGCCATCGATCAATACCGGATGGAGTTGTGGGCAAATGTCGAGCAGGTTGCCGACGATCCCTATTTTCTTGGCGAAAGGCTTTCGGCGATCGACTTCTACATTGCGGTGATGCGCCATTGGCGGCCGGGCAAGAAAGCCTTCGCCAAGGCCTTGCCCAAGCTCAACACGATTGCCGACAACGTCTCCCGCCTCCCCCAGTTCGAGCCGATGCTGAAGCGGAATTTCCCTGATTCGTGACAAGGAAAAGCTTCAATCCTCGAATTCGGCCCAGGTAGGCGCGTGGTCGCTTGTATTGGCCAAGCTCCGCGCGTCGCGGTTGACGCCCGCATCCGTCACCCGTTCATAGGCCGCGGGCGATGCCATCAGCATATCCAGCCGCAAACCTGCATCGCGATCCCATGCATTGCGCATATAGTGCCAGAATGAATACATTGGCTCGTCCGGATAAAGCGCGCGCACGACGTCGACCCACCCTTGCGCCGACAGCTTGGCGAAGGCCTCCCTGCTCTCCGGTTGGAGCAAGGCATTGTCCATCCACGAGCGCGTATTGTAGATATCGAAATCGGTCGGAACCACGTTGAAGTCACCCGCCAGGATGACCGGTATGTCCATTTCGAGAAGTTCCGCCGCGTATAGGTGCAGGCGCTTGAACCAGGCGAGCTTGTATTGAAATTTCGGCCCGGGTTGCGGGTTGCCGTTCGGCAAATAGATCGACGCGATCAGCACGCCGTTCACTGCTGCCTCAATGTAGCGGCTTTGCACATCCTCGGGGTCACCCGGCAGCCTGTCGCGCGTGAGGATCGGCTTGGCGCCGCGCGCAAGGATCGCAACGCCGTTCCATGATTTCTGGCCTTTCCAGACCGCTTCATATCCGGCATCGCGCAGCGCCTCTGCCGGAAAGCTCGCATCCTCGCACTTCAACTCCTGCAGGCAGACGACATCCGGCGCGGACGTTTCCAACCAATGCAGAAGATTCGACAGTCGCTTGTTGATATTGTTGATATTGTATGTGGCGATCTTCACTGGCGATCCTGGTTGTCCGCTCCCATATGATTTCTACATCATTTCGGAGCGCCGCCAAGCGTTCTTGCCAAGCCAATGCGGAACCTTCGGCGCAGCTTTTTGCTTTTGCATTGAAAGACGTGGACGAAATCAACCGAGGAGCAGGATATGAATCGCGGCATCACCATTAATCCGCATCCGGAGCCGGTAACGGTCCGGTTCCACGACGTCGTGATAGCGTCGAGCGATCATGCAGTCGAACTGCACGAGCCCGGACACGAGCCGGTCCTCTATTTCCCCTTCGACGACATCTATTTTGTCCATCTCGAAAAGACCGAAACGCACACGGAGTGCCCATGGAAAGGTACCGCTTCCTATTGGCGTGTGCTCGGTCAGGGCGAGGCCTCGGACGATGCCATGTGGTCCTATGAGGATCCTAAGCCGGAGGTCGCGGCCATCCGCGGCTATGGCGCGTTCGATCAGAGGAAAGTCAGGTTCGAATAGGACGCCGTTTGGAACCTTGGCGCCTGCCCCTTCGTTAGGAAGTATTCCCACTGAAAACGAGGATGGTACCATGGCCACGGAAAACAATTTCGTCACCGACCGGGGTAATGGCGGTGAAACCCATCAGCATGTGCCCGAAAAAGGCCCGCATGGGGCCGAGGGGCGACTCACCACCAACCAGGGCATTCACGTTAGCGACAACCAGAACAGCTTGCGATCCGGGGAACGCGGACCGACCCTGCTCGAAGACTTCGTCCTGCGTGAGAAGATATTCCATTTCGACCACGAGCGCATTCCCGAGCGCATCGTCCATGCCCGCGGATCGGCGGCCCATGGCTATTTCGAGCTCTACGAATCCCTTGCCGACATTACCAAGGCCGACCTCTTTCAGCGCAAGGGCGAGAAGACGCCGGTTTTTACCCGTTTCTCCACCGTGGCTGGAGGTGCGGGATCAGTCGATACACCGCGTGACGTGCGCGGGTTCGCAGTCAAGTTCTATACCAAGGAAGGCAACTGGGACCTCGTTGGCAACAACATCCCGATCTTCTTTATCCAGGATGCGATCAAATTTCCCGACCTCGTTCACGCGGTGAAGATGGAGGCCGATCGCGCGTTCCCGCAAGCAGGCAGCGCGCATGATACGTTCTGGGACTGGGCCTCGCTCATGCCCGAAACGACGCACATGTTGATGTGGGCCATGTCTGACCGGACCATCCCCCGGTCCTTCCGCACCATCGAGGGCTTCGGCATCCACACCTTCCGTCTCGTTAATGCCAAGGGCGAATCCACCTTTGTCAAATTCCATTGGAAGCCCAAGCTCGGTCTGCAATCGACCGTCTGGGACGAGGCACTCAAGCTGCAAGCGGCGGACAATGATTATCACCGCCGCGATCTGTGGGAAGCAATCGAATCCGGCAATTTCCCCGAATGGGAACTTGGCCTCCAGCTTTTCGACGAGAAGTTTGCAGACGCCCAGCCCTATGATGTGCTTGACCCGACCAAGATCATTTCTGAAGAAGTCATTCCGGTGCGCAGGGTCGGACGGCTCGTCCTCGATCGCAACCCTGACAACTTCTTCGCCGAGACCGAACAGGTCGCCTATTGCCCGGCGAACATCGTCCCGGGTGTCGATTTTACCAACGATCCGCTGCTCCAGGGCAGGCTCTTCAGCTATCTCGACACGCAAAAATCGCGGCTTGGCACGGCCAATTTCCATCAGCTTCCGATCAATGCGCCGAAATGCCCGGTGATGAATTTCCAGCGCGACGGCCAGATGCAGATGAATGTTCCGAAAGGACGCGCCAACTACGAACCCAACAGCCTTGCCGCGCATGGCGAGGAAGGCGGGCCGCGCGAATGTCCGGTCACCGGGTTTACGACTGCAGAAGGCCGGACCGATCAAGCGGAAACCGGTAGCAAATTGCGGATACGTGCAGAACTCTTTGCAGATCACTATAGCCAGGCAAGATTGTTCTGGCGCTCGCAGCAGCCTTCCGAACAGGCGCACATCGCCTCATCCTTCGTGTTCGAGCTCTCGAAGGTCACTCTTGCTCAGGTACCGCCCCGCATGCTCGCAAACTTGCGCAACGTTGACGAAGATCTCGCCAAGCGCGTGGCAAACGGGCTTGGCATCGAATTGCCGGAAAAGTCGCAGGCCGCGCGCGCGCCGCTCGACATGGAGCCCTCACCTGCTCTTAGCATCCACGGAAACATGAAACCCACGCTTGATGGACGTTCGGTTGGTATCCTGATCGATGACGGCACCGATGCCGCCGCGCTTGCGGCGCTAACCAATGCAGTCAAGCAGGCAGGCGGCAAACCCGTCATCGTCGCGCCAAAGATCGGCGGCGCCAAACTGGCCAATGGCGATACAATGAAAGCCGATGGTCAATTGCTCGGTACGCCGTCGCAATTGTTCGACGCTGTCGCGGTTATCGTCTCCGCCGATGCTGCCGGCAGGCTGGCGAATGAAGGAGCGGCAAAACAGTGGGTGATGGACGCCTTCGGCCATCTCAAGGCGATCGGCTATGCGGCCTCGTCCAGGGCTTTGCTCGACGCCGCCGGTATCAAGGACGATGCCGGCGTCGTGCCGGTTGAAAAAGGCTTCACCGATGCTGCGACCAAGCGTTATTGGGACCGCGAGCCGAAACTGAGGATGCTCGCCTAGGCGAAAGCCAGTGGAGACGGAAGCGCATTGACAATTTGTTTCCCCTCTGCACGATCCTCTCCACCGTCATGCTCGAGACTTGATCTCGAGGATTAACTTTCCGTGCAGGCTCGTTGGTCGTGCATGCCACACCTACCTGTGGGTTATCGGGATGTAGGCCGAGGATGACGGTGTGGGGGGCCAAGGCGCTGACGTCACCCCTTTCGTGGCGAGGAACAAGCCTCAAGGTGCAACGGTGGAGCTTTATCTGACATGGGAAGACATCGCCATTCGCCTCGGCCTCACCGTCGTGGCGGGTGCGATCATCGGGTTCAACCGGGAGGCCAGCGGACACGCTGCCGGCCTGCGGACCACGCTCCTGGTCGGCCTTGCCGCCTGCATGGCGATGATACAGGCCAACCTGCTTCTGACAACAGTCGGCAAGCCGCCTGATTCTTTCGTCAATATCGACGTGATGCGCTTGCCGCTCGGCATACTCACCGGCGTCGGCTTCATCGGCGGCGGCGCGATCTTCAAGCGCGGCGACCTCGTAAGCGGGGTGACGACTGCGGCGACGTTGTGGATCATGACGGCGATCGGGCTCGCTTTCGGCAGCGGCCTCATCGAACTGGCATGCGTCGCGACTGCCCTTGTCTATTTGATCCTTTGGGCGATGAAACTTATCGATATCCGGATCTCGCGTGAGCGAAAGGCGTTTCTTACGATCGTGCGCGAGGACGGCGAAACGCCGCGCACATTTGAGCAGGAACTCGCGTCCATCGGCTATCGGGCGCGCTTCATGAAACAATACCGCCGGCCTGACAGTAACCACGTGACGATTACCTATGAGGTGCGCTGGCACAGGCAGGAGATCGCCGGACCGCCGCTCGATCTGATCGAGTTCGTCGAGAAAAAGTACACGATCGAACTGTTCGACACGATCCTCGACTCCGATCGCGGCTGAGCGCTAGAGCTCAAGCGGGATGACATCGACGGACTGCTTGCCTTCCTGTGAACCGCTGGTCTTCAAGATGCCAACGATCGGCGACACATCGGCGTAGTCGCGGCCATAGCCGATGGTGATGTGGTCATTGCCGGCAACCATGTTGTTGGTCGGGTCGAACTCCTGCCAGCCGGCTTCGCGGCCGCACCAGGCCCGCACCCAGGCGTGCATCGCGTCGGCGCCCTCGAGCCGCTCCTCGCCCGGTGCCGGTATGGTGCGAAGGAAACCGCTGACATAGCCGGCCGGGATGCCGAGTCCGCGCAATCCGGCGATCATCACATGGCTGAAATCCTGGCAGACCCCAGCCTTGAGGTCGAATGCCTGCCGTGCCGACGTGCGCACGTCGGTCGCCTCGCCGTCATAGGTGAAGTCCTTGTAAATGCGGTGGTTGAGGCTGTTCACGACCTCCATCACAGTGCGCGCCTGGGCAAGGCTCTCCGCCGCATAAGCGGTTATCTGCGGATCGATTGCGGCATAATCGGTGGAGTTCAGAAAGTGATGCGGTGCGTCCGCTGCTATCGACCGAACACTGCGTATTTCCTTCTGAAGGCCAGCCATGTCCGGCGATACATCGAGCATTGTCGGCGGACGTGTGACATTCACCCGCGCCGTCATCGTCACATCGAGCGTCTCGTGCGGATTGCGGTAGGCTATCGATGTTACGGTGTTGGCGAAAAAATCGGTAAACTCGTATCGTTCGGCCGCAGACGGGTCGAAGGACAGGCTTGAGGCGATCACCCGCTGGATGCCCGGCATCGTCTGCGGCATGACGCGAATATGATGACGTCCACCGGCGGCGGAACGCTCATAATCATAGTGGAGATGCAGGCGGATATTGTAGAGCATCGGTCGCCTCAGGCGAAATAGGTGTCGGAGATCGTATCGGAGAGCACTCCGATTTCATAGGCAAGTCCATGGAGCTTATCCGGCGTGAGCTCCGACGCTTCCATAATCGCAAGGTCGGTGTGGAGCCGAAGCACCTTCTTCATAAGTACGGGCATCTCGGTGCTCGAATCGCGCGCCGGCAGAAGCCCGAACTCCGTCTTCAGGGCCTCCAGCTGGAAAAGAATGGAGCGCGGGTTGAGCGGATCGAGCGCCAGAAGATCGAGCACGCTGAGGCGCCCGGAATAAACGCTGTATTGGCGCCGGTGGGTCATGACGCTGTCGCCGATCTCCAGCAGCATTTCGAGCGCCCCATCTGCTGCGTCCGGACGCGATAGCGTTGCAAGGATGCGCGCCATTCCGATGCTGCGCTCGATGCGGCGTCCGATTTCAAGGAAGCGCCAGCCGGTGAACCGGTACATGTTTTCGTGCACGAGGCCGGAAAAGCCCGCAAGCTTGCGCAGGACGATTGTCATTGCCCGGGTTGTGTCGTCGCCCGCAGCCACCACATCATGAAAACGGTGGATCGTCTTTGAAAGGTCCCGCAAGGCCAGCCAGCCATCCGGCGAAAAGCGATCGCGAATACGGCTGGCGCTGAGCATTGCTCCGTCGATCGAGCGCGAGAGGCCCTTTGGAATGGCGCTGTCGAGATCGACGCCGAGAGGCTTCAGATAGGCACGCATTTCGGCGAGCAGCGGAAGTTCCCTGTTGGCCGCCTCCGCATGACGCGCGTGGCAGGCCCGGAGGATGCGCGCGGTTCCTTCCGCCCGCTCGATATAGCGTCCCATCCACATCAGATTTTCAGCGGCACGGCTCGGGAGCGTTCCCGGCACGTTGCGCCGGAAAGCGTCATCCTCGCGCGGCAGCAGCGTGTCCTTGCCGACCGGTCCGCTGCTCGTGATCCACACGTCGGCGGCCTGCCCGCCACGCTGCATGGCGATCGCAGCAGTGTCGAGGGTAAGGCCCACGCGCGCAAAACCGCCGGGCAGAAAGCTCCAGCCATGCTTGGTCCGCGCGGCGAAGACCCGCAATACGAAGGGGCGCGGCTCCAGCTTGCCGTCGACATAAACCGGCGTCGTCGAAAGCTTGACCGCCTCCTGCCCGACAAGGCTGCGCCCGTCATCCTTCAGCCGTAAAAGCAGTTCGCTACGTGCGCCATCGTCAAGGCCGGCGCCGAGCGCGGTCGCGCCCATGTCCTCAAACGGCAATTGTCTCGACATCGCCGGCCCGACCATCATCTGGTCAAGGTGGTCCATGACGTGCCGGCGCTCCTTGTCCTGGCCGCACCACCATGTGGCGATGCTCGGCAGAGCAAGGTCGCGCCCATGCAGCGCGTTGGAAATGGCCGGAAGAAACGCCAACAGAGCGCGCGTCTCCAGAATGCCGGAGCCAAGTGCGTTGACGAGCGAGACAGAACGTTGCCGGAGAGCCCCCACCATGCCGGGGGTGCCAATCCAGGAATCTGCCTTCAGTTCAAGCGGATCCATATAGGCGGCGTCCATCCGTCGCCACAGCACATCCACGGGCTTGAGGCCCGAAACGGTGCGCACCATGACCTTGCCCTTGCTGACGGTGAGATCATCACCCTCCAGGAGCATGAAGCCGAGATAGCGCGCGATATAGGCGTGTTCGAAATAGGTTTCGTTGTTGGGTCCGGGCGTGAGGATTGCTGCACGTCCCTGCGGATTCTTAACCTGCGCCTGCAGCGAATCGCGAAACTCCTTGAAGAATCCGGCAAGCCTGTGAACGTTCATGGACGCGGAAACATCCGCGAGGGCCCGCGTACTTGCGACGCGGTTTTCAAGGGCAAAACCCGCACCCGACGGCGCCTGCGTGCGGTCGCCGAGAACCCACCACCTGCCGTTGGGCGCCCGGCCGAGTTCGAAGGCGCAAAAATGCAGAAAATGCCCGCTCGCCGGTTTCACGCCTGCCACTGCATGCAAATATTCGGAATTCGAAGCAATCAGATCGGGCGGCAGCAGGCCCTCGCCGATCAGCCGGTTCTCGCCATAAATGTCGGCGACGATGTCTTCCAGGAGATCCGCGCGCTCGGCAAGACCGCGCGTGATCGACTGCCAGTCATGCTGGTCAATCAGAAGCGGGATATGCGCCAGCGGCCATTCTCGTTCCTGTGTGCCGGTTTCGTCGTAGACCCGGTAATAAACGCCCGCATCGTGCAGATATTGGCTGGCCTTGGCAAAGCGGGTCGCGAGCTTTTCAGGACCAATTTGATCGAGTTTGCGAAGCAGGGATTCCCAACCCGGACGCACTGCGCCGGATGGGTCGATCATCTCGTCGGCAACATTGGGCAGCGGTTGATAACCCGCGAGCAGCCCTGATACATTTGGCGCTCTCACGGGCGATGGCATGGTTGCACACCCCCTGCGCCGCGGCAGCGGGGCATCTGGCTAGACAGAGCCGGGGTAAAACTCAGACCCATCCGATCTCGCATTCGTCGCATCAACTTGGCCGTGGCCGCCTGAGGTCGAGGGTCATCGGAAACTCGCCGGAAGGCTGCTCCTTCCTGAGTTCATAGGCCCCCGCCGTGTGTCCCCGCCCTTCGAACCTGGCAAGGCGGCGCGCCTCCGCTTCGTTCGAATTCACGGGAAACGTATCATAGCTGCGCCCACCCGGATGTGCGACATGATAGACGCAGCCGCCGATCGCCCTGCCCGACCATTGATCGTAAATATCGAAGACAAGCGGCGTATTGACCGGGATCATCGGATGGAGCCCGCTGCGCGGCTGCCACGCCTTGTAGCGTACGCCTGCGACGGCTGTACCCTGCGTTTCGGTCATCCGCAGCGGGACTTCGCGCCCGTTGCAGGCAACGCTGTGGCGCGCAGGATTGAAGTTCTCCATCTTCACTTGCAGACGCTCGACCGAACTGTCGACGAAGCGCACCGTCCCGCCGATTGCGCCCTGCTCGCCCATGACATGCCATGGCTCCAGCGCCTGGCGCAGTTCCAGCTTGACGCCCTCGCGTTCGATCTCGCCGCAGAACGGAAAGCGGAATTCGAGCTGTGCCTCGAACCATTCCGGCCGGAACTCGAAGCCGTTTTCGCGCAGATCGGCGAGAACATCGAGAAAATCCGCCCAGACAAAGGCGGGCAGCATGAAGCGATCGTGGAGCGACGTGCCCCAGCGCACGAACCCGCCCTCGATGGGCTTGTTCCAGAAGCGCGCGACCAGCGCCCGAACCAGCAATTGCTGCGCGAGACTCATGCGGGCATTGGGCGGCATCTCAAAACCGCGAAACTCGACGAGTCCAAGCCGTCCCGTTGGTCCGTCAGGCGAGAACAGCTTGTCTATGCAGATCTCCGCCCGGTGGGTGTTTCCAGTGACGTCGATCAAAAGGTTGCGGAAAAGCCGGTCGACCAGCCAGGGCAGAGGCGGTGCGCCGCGACCCGGCATCGGCACCTGCGCCATGGCGATTTCGAGCTCATAAAGACTGTCATGGCGCGCCTCGTCGATGCGCGGGGCCTGGCTTGTGGGGCCGATAAAGAGTCCGGAAAACAAGTAGGACAAGGATGGATGCCGCTGCCAGTGAAGGACAAGGCTCTTCAAGAGATCCGGCCGCCGCAGGAACGGGCTGTCATTTGGCGTTTCGCCGCCGACAACGACATGATTGCCGCCGCCCGTGCCGGTGTGCCGGCCGTCGACCATGAATTTGTCGGCGCCGAGGCGCGACTGGCGCGCTTCCTCATAGATCGCCGTTGTCGTTTCGACGCACTCACGCCAGTTGGCGGCAGGATGGACGTTGACCTCGATGACACCTGGGTCCGGCGCTACGCGAATGACGTTGATGCGCGGATCCTGAGGCGGACTGTAGCCCTCGATATGAACCGGCAGTCCGAGCTTCGCCGCGGCAGCCTCGGCGGCGCCGACGAGTTCAAGATAGTCCTCCAGCGCTTCAACCGGCGGCATGAATACGCTGAGGCGGCCCTCGCGCGGCTCAACGGAGATCGCGGTGCGCACCGCGCCGCCGATATCGCCGAGTTCCTGTTCCACTCGCTCCTGCTGGCCCCCTTCGGCGGCGGTAAAGGAGACAACGGCCTGCGGCGTGTCCCGGCCCGCCGGATCTGCTTGAGCAATCGAGTCGGCAAGCGGTCCGCGTTCCACCGACGGGTCCACGGGCACGATATAGGGATATTCCGAAGGCGGGACATGCGGCAGCGCTCCGAGCGGCAGGCGGTATCCGACTGGCGAATCCCCCGGCACCAGAAAGAGCCTGCCACGGCGTGTCGTCCACTTTTCGCTGCGCCAGCGCGGGCCGGCGACAGCCTGGCTGTTCCAGCGCTGTACCGGAAGCACATAACCCGTCGGTTCAGTCAGGCCACGTTCGAAGACGCGGGACATGCGGCTGCGCTCTTCCGGGTCTTTGAGTTTCGAATTGGAGGGATCGACATTGGCCGGCAGGTTGCCTTCCTTGACCAGCCACTCGGCCGGATCCTCATAGGCCGGCGCGACCATCTCCGTTTCGACGCCGAGAACATTCGCCATGCCGGTCAAGAGCTTTTCGGCGTCCGCCGGCTTGATGTCGCCCTTGCTGTTTTCGGCAGCGATGAGGTTCGGATCGACCCAGATCGGCTTGCCGTCCTTGCGCCAGTAGAGCGAGAAGGTCCAGCGCGGCAGGCTTTCGCCCGGGTACCATTTGCCCTGCCCATAATGCAGGAAGCCGCCGGGCGCAAAGCGATCGCGCAGTCGGCGGATCAGCATGTCGGCCTTTTCGCGCTTGGTCGGGCCGACCGCATCGGTGTTCCACTCGCCGGATTCGAAATCGTCGATCGACACGAAGGTGGGCTCACCGCCCATGGTCAGCCGCACGTCGCGCTGCTGCAGCATCGCATCGACCTTGTCGCCCAAAGCATCAAGCGCTGCCCAGGATTCGTCCGAGAACGGTTTGGTGATGCGCGGATGTTCGGAGACCCGCGTCACATGCATATCGAAATTGAACTCGACATTGGCGGGTTCGGCCATGCCGGAAATCGGGGCGGCATTTCTGTAGTGCGGCGTTGCGGCGAGCGGAACATGGCTTTCGCCGGTCAGAAGGCCCGAGGTCGGATCAAGTCCGATCCAGCCCGCGCCCGGCAGATAAACCTCGCACCACGCGTGAAGGTCGGTGAAATCCTTGTTCGTCCCCGCCGGGCCATCAAGGGCGACGAGATCGGGTTTCAACTGGATGAGATAGCCGGAGACGAACCGGGCCGCGATGCCAAGATGGCGCAGCGCCTGTACGAGCAGCCAGCTGGAATCACGGCAGGAACCGGTCGCGACGCCGAGCGTCATATCGGGGTCCTGCACGCCGGTTTCCATGCGGATGACATAGCCAACCTCGCGCTGGATACGCGCATTGAGGTCGACGACGAAATTCACCGTATTGGTCGGGTTGCGGTCGATCGTTGCAAGAAACGCGCTCAGCAGCGGGCCCGTTGGCTCCGGCTTCAGATAGATCGAGAGGTCGTCCCGGATATCCTCAGGATAGGCGAAGGGCCACGTCTCCGCGATCGGCTCGACGAAGAAATCGAAGGGATTGTAGACTGTCATGTCCGCAACGAGGTCGACCTCGATCTTCAGTTCGGTGACCGGCTCGGGAAACACAAAGCGGGCGAGAAAATTCCCGTAGGGATCCTGCTGCAGGTTGACGAAGTGATTGGAAGGACTGACTTTAAGGGAGTGGCTGAGGACCTTCGTACGCGAGTGCGGCGCAGGCTGCAGGCGAATGACCTGAGGTCCGAGCATGATCGGACGGTCATATTTATAGTGCGTCAGATGGTAGACCGCAGCCTGAATTGCCATATCGCCTCAAATAACTAGCCGCGCATCGCGCGAAACAAACTGAAACCTAAACTACTCTCTTTCATAGGGCACGTCTTAAAATGTCCCATTGCCAATTATTTTAGCACTTGAGAATTTTGCCGTATAAACGTGCTTGCCAGCGGAGAAATCCCCGCATAGCATCCGCGCCGATGGTTTCTCCGGGATGACAACACCGGAGATGAAAAGGGAACACGGTGAGGCGTACCCAATAGGGACCGAGACCGTGGCTGCCCCCGCAACTGTAAGCGGCGAGCGTTGCCTGACGATGCCACTGATCGAACGATCGGGAAGGCCGGGCACAAAGCTGAGACCCGCGAGCCAGGAGACCTGCCATCAAGCAAATGATTCGAACCGGACGGGGTGTGCCGGGAGCGATGCGATGTTGCCGTTTACGGATGACCTCGAGCAACTGCCGAGGCGTCCCGTGATCGGAATATCCACGTTCCCTATTCCTGTCCCCATGAAGGACAGGCATGCACATCTACCGTAACCATCATTATCGCTTGTGCCCCCACCGTGGCTGGATCCTGCCGGTTGACATTGCTCCGCGTTTGCTATCATACGATATAACATTACATCACCTGATCGAAGTTTCCTGCGTGCGAAAATCTTCGATTGCCGGAAAACGCCAGCCATGAGTTCCATCCTTCTCAGCGCCGACACGGTCAGCTATCGAATCGGCGGCAAGTGCCTGGTCGAGGCAGCATCGCTGCAAATTGCGCGCGGATCGCGGCTCGCCATCATCGGTCCGAACGGCGCCGGCAAGTCCACGCTGCTGCGGATGCTGGCGGGGCTTGCGGCGCCGACCAGCGGGGCCATTCACATTGAAGGTGAGAATATTAGCCGCTTGACCCCGCTGGATCGAGCGCGCCGCTTCGCCTTCGTCGGCCAGACGGATACGCCGGACGGCCAGTTGCGCGCCATCGACTACGTGGCGCTTGGCCGTATCCCCCATGGCGGGCTCTACAGCGCCGCGACGGATCGCGAGATTGTTGGGGAAGCCATGGACCGTGCCGGCGTCGCGTCGTTTGCGGCGCGGACGGTTGGTTCGCTGTCCGGCGGCGAGCGGCAGAGGCTGCAGCTGGCGCGCGCGCTCGCCCAGCAACCGGCGATCCTGTTTCTCGACGAGCCGACCAATCACCTCGATCCGAAGGCACGCAGCGCCCTGCTTTCGCTCGTTTCCGGGCTCGGCATCACCACAGTCGCAGTCCTGCACGACCTGCCGCTCGTCGCGCCATTCGCCAGCCATGTCGCCGTCATGCATGCCGGCAAGATCGTCGCCGCCGGCACGCCCAACGAGACATTGATCCCGCGCATCGTCAGCGACGTGTTCGAGCTCGACGTCCTGCGCCTGCGCCACCCGCATCAGGACCGCGAACTCATGGTGTTCGACGTTCCCGGCACCGTTCAATCTGATTCACGGAGACTCCCATGAAAAAAGCCCTCATCGCGCTCGCGCTCACGCTGCTATCGGCGCCGGCATATGCCTTTCCCGTCACTGTCGACAGTTGCGGCACGCCGCTGACCTTCGACGCAGCGCCGAAACGCGCCGTCATCCAAGATATCAACATGAGCGAGATGGCTTTTGCACTCGGCCTCCAGCCCTCGATCGTTGGCGTGACCGGCATCACCGGCTGGTACAAGCTCGATGAAGCGTTCAAGAAGCAGCAAGGATCGATCCCCGAGCTTGCACCTAAATATCCGACCATCGAGAACCTCGTCGCCGCCAATCCCGATTTCTTCTTTGCCGGCTGGTATTACGGCATGAAGCCGGGCGGCGACGTTACGCCGGACACGCTCGCCCCCTACGGCATCAAGACGCTCGTCCTGACGGAGAGCTGCGTTCATCTCGACAAGAACCGTCCCGCCGCCTCGATGGACCTGCTCTATGGCGATATTGAAAAGCTCGGCAAGATTTTCGGCAGGGAAGCCGAATCCGACAAGCTGGTCTCTGGCTGGAAGGCCGAGCTTGCCGCGATCAAGGGCAAGATCAGCGGCAACGGCGACACCCGCGTCTTCCTCTATGACTCCGGTGAGGACAAGCCGTTCACGGCCGGCAAGTTCGCCATGCCGTCGGCATTGATCCGCGAAGCCGGCGGCGTCAACATCATGGATGACATGGAGACGAGCTGGGGCACGACGTCGTGGGAAACGGTCGCCGCGCGCAACCCGCAATTCCTCGTCCTTCTCGATTATCAGGATGATGCCGGTTATCAGAAGCTTTTGAATTTCTTGAAATCACACCCGGCGATGAAGGAGACGGATGCGGTGAAGAACGAACGCTTCGTCGCCCTGCGCTACGCCGAGATCACGCCCGGCCCTGCCAATATCGAGGCTATCGGCAAGATCGCGCGTGCCATGCATCCGGAAGCGTTTTGATTGGCGACAAGCAACGGCCCCTCCCGGCTGCCGCGCAACCACCCTCCCCACAAGGGGGAGGGAAAAGGCCGCGATGAACTGGAAAGTCATTGACGAAACGATCCACTCACCCCCCTCTGCCCTGCCGGGCATCTCCCCCACAAGGGGGGAGACCGATTGGCGGTTTCGCACACTCGCTACTCGAACGAGGCGTTGGCCTCTGCGGGCTCGCGCCCTTCCCTCCCCCTTGTGGGGAGGGTCGGACCGAAGGTCCGGGGCGGGGTTCTTGCGACCGCGAAGCCCTTTGAGACATCACAAGCACGTCCCTCCCGGCTGCTGCGCAGCCACCCTCCCCACAAGGGGGAGGGAAAGGCCGCGATGCATTCGAAAGTCATTGACGAAATGATCCACTCACCCCCCTCTGCCCTGCCGGGCATCTCCCCCACAAGGGGGGAGATCGATTGGCGGCTTCGCACATTCGGTACTCGAACGAGGCATTGGCCTCTGCGAGTTCGCCCCTTTCCCTCCCCCTTGTGGGGAGGGTCGGACCGAAGGTCCGGGGCGGGGTTCTTGCGACCGCGAAGCTATCTGTTTCATCCCAGGCAGGCCCCTCCCGGCTGCTGCGCAGGCACCCTCCCCACAAAGGGGGAGGGAAAGGCGGCAATGCATTCGAAAGTATTGACGAAATGATCCACTCACCCCCCTCTGCCCTGCCGGGCATCTCCCCCACAAGGGGGGAGATCGATGGGCGTTCGGCGCTTAGTCCAGCCGCTACCGGCGGGGTATTGCGCCAACATGACTGCAGGCTTTTCTCCCCCCTTGTGGGGGAGATGGGCGGCAGCCCAGAGGGGGGTAAATGAGCTTCGCCCCCGCGCAACGACGCATGCTTATCGGCGCAAGCGTGGCGATGCTCGCCCTTGCCCTTGCCTCAATTGCCTATGGCTCGACCCTGATCCCGCTCGGCGACGTCATGCGTGCACTTGCCCATGCCGCCGGTCTCAGCGACACGTCCGTCGCCGCGCCGGTGGAACGCATCATTGTCGACCTTCGCCTGCCCCGTGTCATCCTTGCGCTCTGCGTCGGTGCGGGCCTTGGCGTCATAGGCGCGATGCTGCAGACCGTCACACGCAACGACCTCGCCGACCCATTCCTCTTCGGCCTCTCCTCGGGCGCGGCCGCCGGTGCCGTCTCGGTAATCAGTATCTTTGGCGATCGCTTCGGCATCTGGACCTTGCCGATTGCCGCCTTTTCGGGCGGCATGCTCGCGGCCCTGCTGGTGCTGGTCCTCGTGCGGCGCATCGAAGGCCAGGGACCCGAACGGCTGATCCTCGCGGGTCTTGCCGTCTCGTTCCTTTTTGCCGCACTCACCAACTACATCGTCTTCCTCGGCGACCAGCGCGCCGCCCATTCCGTGCTGTTCTGGACACTCGGCGGTCTCGGCCTCGCGCGGTGGGATAATCTGCCGTTGGCAATCACCGGGCTTGCCGCGATCCTCGCCTTTGCGCTCTTCAACCACCGCCGGCTCGATGCGTTTCTCGCCGGAGAAAGCACCGCCGAAAGCCTCGGCGTGCGCGTAGCGCGAACGCGCAGTATCGTTTTTATCGTATGCGCGTTTTCGACGGCGATTTTCGTCTCGGTTGCCGGCGTCATCGGATTTGTCGGCCTGATGATCCCACACATAGCCCGCCGCTTCGCCGGTCAGCTTCACGCCGGACTAATCGTTGCCTGCGCCATTTTCGGCGCCATCCTGATCCTGCTCAGCGACCTTGCCGCGCGCCTGCTGCTCGCGCCGCAAGAGTTGCCGATCGGAATCGTGACGAGTTCGGTCGGGGCGTTCTTCGTAGTGACGATGCTCTTGCGAAAACCGCGAGGCTAAAGCCGGCCCCGAGCCACGAAATGCGGGTTGGCGAAATCCGCGTCATGCGCCTGGTTGCGCCGCCCGTAAGTCAGCGGCCTGCCGTCGAGCGTCAAGGTGATGCCGCCGGCGGCGCGCAGTACGGCATCGCCCGCCGCCGTATCCCACTCCATGGTGCGGCTCAGCCGCGGATAGATGTCGGCCTCGCCGCGCGCGAGCAGGCCGAATTTCAGCGATGAACCAACCGAAACGCAATCGGCGATGGCGAACTGGTCGAGATAGGCGTCGGTTTCCGGCGTCCGGTGCGAGCGGCTCGCAACCGCGACCAGAACTTCGGGGGCTGAACGGCAGGCAATGGCCTGTCGTTCGATCACGCTGCCGTTGCGATCGATCGTCACTTGTTGCGCCCCCTCGGGACCGCCGGTGAAGAGCAGGCCGCGCACGGGAGCGTAGACAAGGCCGAGCACCGGTACGCCGTTTTCGATAAGCGCGATGTTGACGGTGAAGTCGCCATTGCGGCTGACGAACTCCCGCGTACCATCGAGCGGATCCACCAGATAGAAGCGGGTGCCGAGATCGCCGGGGACATGGCCGCCTGCGATCTCTTCCTCGGCAACGATGGGTATGCCCGGTGTCGCACCCCGCAACGTCTGAAGGATGATCGCCTCGGCGGCGTGGTCGGCTGCAGTCACGGGTGATTTGTCGTCCTTGAGTTCGACAGCGCAGCCTTCCTCGTAGATACGCAGGATCTCCTGACCGGCAACAATGGCGGTTTCTTCGAAGAGGGTGAGCAGATCAGAGTGGAATGTCATGCGGTGCTCTCTGGTCTGCCGGAAATTTCCATTCCAAGGGCGGAGACCAATGCGCAGGTTCTATCACGCCCAACGACATTCGAAGTGCCGGCGGACATGCCTTTGCGACCTCCCCCGTTGTGGGGGAGATGGGCGGCAACCCAGAGGGGCGTGAGCGCGAATTGCATGACTTGCTCTAGATGGACCACGAACTCTGGTCGTAATTGAAGATGATGCCACGCTCAGCAAGCAAGTTTTCGACCTCGGAGGCAAGCTCTTCCGTCGTTCGCCCGACGGTTTTCAGATGAAGTTCCGGGGCTTCCGGCGCTTCATAGGGCGAATCCACGCCGGTGAAGTTCTTGATCTCACCGCGCAGCGCCTTGGCGTAAAGACCCTTTGGATCGCGGCGGGCGCATTCCTCAAAGGGCGTATCGACGAAGATCTCCATGAACTCGCCGTCGCCAAGCAATTCCCGCGCCATGCGCCGCTCGGAGCGGAACGGCGAAATGAACGAGACCAGCACGATCAGCCCCGCATCCACCATAAGCTTTGCCACCTCGCCGACGCGGCGGATATTCTCGACGCGGTCCTCCTCGGTGAAGCCGAGATCGCGATTGAGGCCGTGACGGACATTGTCGCCGTCAAGGATATAGGTGTGCTTGCCGAGCGATGAGAGGCGCTTTTCGACAAGGTTCGCAACAGTGGATTTGCCCGAACCGGAGAGCCCGGTGAACCAAAGCACGGCCGGCTTCTGATCCTTCAGTGCCGCGCGCGATGCCTTATCGACGTCGAGCGCCTGCCAGTGCACGTTGGATGCGCGGCGAAGCGCAAAATCGATCATGCCCGCGCCAACCGTGGCATTGGTCAGGCGATCGATGAGGATGAACGACCCGGCCGAACGGTTCGACTTGTACGAATCGAAGGCGATCGGTTCCTGCGTCGAAATATTGCAGACCCCGACCTCATTCAAATCCAGCGATTTGGCAGCAACTTCGGCGAAGCTGTTGATATCGATTCGATGTTTGAGATCGGTGATTGTGGCCGTGACCTGGTCGGTCTCGGTGCGCAGGATATAGGAACGGCCCGGAATGAGCGCATGCTCGGCGAACCAGACAAGGTGGGCCGCGAACTGGTCCGCGACTTCAGGGCGGGCGCCCGGCGAAACCAGCATGTTGCCGCGCGAGACCTCGACCTCATCTTCCAGCACGATGGTAATCGCCTCGCCTTCGCCGGCGCGATCGAGATCGCCATCCCAGGTGACGATGCGCTTGACGCGCGATGTCTTGCCGGACTTCGCCACGACGACCTCGTCGCCGGGCGCTACGGAACCCGAGGCAATAGTGCCGGCAAACCCGCGAAAATCGAGATTGGGACGATTGACGAATTGGACGGGAAACCGAAAAGGGCGCTCGTCGGAGGTGCGATCAAGCGGCACGGTTTCGAGATGCTCGAGCAGCGACGGCCCCTTACACCAGGGCAACTTGTCGGATGCGCCGATGACATTCTCGCCATAGCGCGCCGAAAGCGGGATCGACTGTATGGAATTGAATCCAAGCTTGCCCGCAAACGCCTGATATTCCTCGACGATCCTGTCGAAAATCTCTTGCGAGTAGTCGACGAGATCGATCTTGTTGACGGCCAGCACGATATTGCGGATGCCAAGAAGGGAGGCGATGAAGCTGTGACGCCGCGTCTGCTGCAGCACGCCTTGCCGCGCATCGACGAGCACAATGGCGAGATCCGCCGTCGAAGCGCCGGTCGCCATGTTGCGGGTATATTGCTCGTGCCCGGGCGTATCTGCGACGATGAACTTGCGTTTCGGCGTCGAGAAGAAGCGATAGGCCACATCGATGGTGATGCCCTGCTCGCGCTCGGCCTCAAGGCCATCGACAAGCAAGGCGAAGTCGATATCCTCGCCATTCGTGCCGTGCTTGCGGCTGTCGTTGGTCAGGGCGGCAAGCTGATCCTCGAAGATCAGCTTCGTGTCGTAGAGCAGCCGGCCGATCAGCGTCGACTTGCCGTCATCGACGGAGCCGCAGGTCAGGAAGCGCAAGAGCGACTTCTTTTCCTGTTCGGCCATATAGGCGTTGATTTCCTCGGCGGCTGCTTCGGCTGCGGACAACTCGATCTGGGCTAGTTTACTCATCAGAAATAGCCCTCACGCTTCTTCTTTTCCATGGAGCCGGCTTCGTCCTTGTCGATCATGCGGCCCTGCCGCTCCGACGTGCGGGAAACCAGCATTTCGCCGACGATCTCCGGAAGCGTCGTGGCGCTCGATTCAACGGCGCCGGTCAGCGGGTAGCAGCCAAGGGTCCTGAACCGGACCATCTTGTCCTGCAGCACCTCACCCGGCAGCATCTGCATCCGTTCGTCATCGCGCATGATCAGCATGCCATCGCGCTCGACGATCGGCCGCTTGGCGGCGAAATACAGGGGAACGATCGGAATCTCCTCCTGCATGATGTATTGCCAGATGTCGAGTTCGGTCCAATTGGAAATTGGAAAGACGCGGATCGATTCACCCTTGGCGACGCGGGTATTGTAGATCTTCCACATTTCCGGACGCTGGTTCTTCGGGTCCCAGGAATGCTGGGCATTGCGAAAGGAAAAGATGCGTTCCTTGGCGCGTGACTTCTCTTCGTCGCGGCGTGCGCCGCCAAAGGCAGCATCGAAGCCATATTTGTCGAGCGCCTGGCGCAGGGCCAGCGTCTTCATGATGTGGGTATGCGTGTTCGAACCATGAACGAAGGGGCTGATGCCCTGCTCGATGCCTTCCTGGTTGCTGTGGACAAGAAGATCGAACCCAAGCCGTTTAGCTTCTGAATCACGAAACGCGATCATCTCCTTGAATTTCCACGTGCTGTCGACATGGAGAAACGGAAATGGCGGCTTTGCCGGATAGAACGCCTTCATCGCCAGATGCAGCATGACGGACGAATCCTTGCCGATGGAATAGAGCATCACCGGCTTGGCGAAGGTTGCCGCAACTTCACGGAAAATGTGAATCGCCTCGGCTTCAAGACGCTGAAGATGCGTCAGGTTCTTGGTCATCAAAATCACTATCCACTTGTGCCGGGCGCGTTATTGGCGCCAGCAAAAATCATTCAGGACACCGGCGTCCTTCGACTGCCGGAACGTGCCGCAAACATAGTGGAACAGTCGCGGTTTAGAAAAGGATGGTTTCACGCCTCGCGCAAAATCGACGCCAATTTATTGCCGTTGCAGGCGAAATCTAAGAACGCCATTCTCCTGTCGAGTAGCGTCCAACCACAACCGTTTTAAAAACCTTGCATCGTGGAAAATTCATCCGACCTTGCGATCGCCAAGACCAGCAAGAAATTTATCGAACGCCTTCGCATCGGCATAGGACTTCTGCGTGCCTTCGCGGGTGATCGAATCGGCGGCATAGAGCGCAGCCCTGCGCAGCGAGGCTTCGACGTCGCGCCCTTCCACGTAGAACCGGGCAAAGCTGCCGATGAAGGCATCGCCCGCTCCCGTCGTATCCTTGGGCTTGACCTTCAGCGGCTCGATCAGCGTCGCCTTGTCGGCCGTGATCAACCGCGCGCCACGTGAGCCAAGGGTGACGATGACGGTGCGAATGCCCTTGGCAATCAACGAGCGGGCCGCAGTCTCGATTTCGGCATCGGTACCGGTCGGCATGCCGGTCAGCAACGCGAGCTCCGTTTCGTTCGGCATAAGAAACGTCGCTTTGGTGACCTTTCCGGCATCGAGATCCGGCGCGGCCGGCGCCGGGTTGAGAATGGTCTCGATGCCATGCCGGTCGGCAAAGGCGATCGTGTAGTAGACCGTCTCAAGTGGAACTTCCAGCTGCATGAGAATGAGATCGCACCGCTTCAGGTCTTCTGCGGCGGCATCGATATCTGCCGGCTTCAACTCGTTGTTGGCGCCCTTGATGATCAGGATGGAATTTTCGCCATGCTCGTCGACGAAGATCGGCGCAACGCCGCTCGACTGGCCGGCAGCCGTATCGACATGGGTGATGTCGATGCCATTGTCCTGCAAATTGCGGATCGTACTCTGGCCGAAGACATCGTCGCCCACCTTGGTCACCATCATGACGTCGGCGCCGAGTCGTGCGGCCGCTACCGCCTGATTGGCGCCCTTGCCGCCGAACCCCATGGCGAATGCCGGCGCCTCGACTGTCTCGCCGGGTGCGGGCATGCGGACGATCGAGGTAACCAGATCCGTCATGTTGCTGCCGACAACGGCGATACGGTGGGCCATGTGCGTATTCCTTGTGTAGTCCAGTCGTTTGGAATTTTTCTATATCAGCGATCTTGCGGAAAGAAACGGGGCCTTATCGATCGGTGTTGCGAAATGCGTTGAGAGCAATGACCAAAAGCAGGAAGCCTCCCCAGATGAAATCAATCAGGTGGTTGGAGAAGCGCAGGATCTGGAAGCCGGATGAGAGCAGCATCAGCGCAACGAGCGCGATCGACACGCCAAGCACCCTGCCCTTGCCGCCAGCCGGGTTCGTACCGCCAAGAACAGCGATCAGGATGGCTTGCAAGAGGTAGGATGCGCCATAATCTGATTTCGCGGCATTGGTGCGCCCCGAAAGAATGATGCCGGCAATGGCGGCGAGAAACCCGGTCAGCATATAGGAATAGAAGATCATCCGATCCTTGCGCAGTCCGGCAAAGACGGCGGCGCGCGGGTTGGTGCCGATGAGCATGAGATTGACACCGAGTGTGGTGCGCGTGAGCAGAACGGCGACAGCACCGGCAACGACGACGAACAGGATGAACGGCGTTGCGAGGCCCAGGATCTTGCCGTTGCCGATATAGTTCCAGCCATCCGGGAATCCGACGATCGCCGGACCGCCGGTGAGGACGACAGCGAGGCCGGTGAAGATCTGGCCGGTGCCGAGCGTCGCAAGGATCGGCGTAATGCGCAGTTTGGCGATGAGAAAGCCGTTGAGGACACCCGCCAACAAACCGATCGCCAGCGCCATCAATATGCCGATGCCCGTATAAAGCATGATCATGCCGGTGGACTGGTCAGTTCCGGTGATGACATGGTGGAAGAACACGCCCGCGAGAATCCCGGCGAGGTTGGCGATGCCGACGACCGAAAGATCGATACCGCCAGTCAGCATCGCGATCATCATGGCGATGGCGAGAATCCCGAGTTCCGGCATGATGTAAGTGATGGATTCGAAATTGTAGTAGCGCAGGAACTTGTCGGGGTTGAGATAGGACATCAGCGCGAAGACCAGCACGGTGATCACGAGAAGCTGCAGGATATTGCGGTCCTGCCCCAAAATGCGCTTGGCGATAGAGCTGTTCTGCATGTCCTGTCTCACACCAGTTTCTTGCGGTCGCGCCAGGCGGTGAGCGCCGTGGCGATGATGATGATGAGGCCGACGACCACCCGCTGCCAGGTGGTATCGACCTTCATGATAATGAGGCTGTTCTTGACCATAACCAGCATGAATACCCCAAGCAGCGTGCCGATGACGCTGCCGCGCCCACCGAAGATGGACGCGCCGCCGAGGACCACAGCCGCGATGACATCAAGCTCCAGACCGACGAAATCGCGGGGATTGGCAAGCCAGATCATCGAACCGTGCAATAGCCCGGCAAACCCGGCCAGCGCACCGGCGAAACAGTAAACGACGAACAACGTGTTGCGGGTATTGAAGCCGACCCGGCTTGCCGCCTCCGGCGCACCGCCGAGCGCGAACACCGATCGCCCCATCATGGTATAGCGCAAGAACAGATGTGTGAGCAGCGCGAGGCCGAAATAGATGAGGATCATCGCGGTCAGGCCGAAATTGGTGCCGCTTGCAGAAGTCAGGCTGATGAGGTCCGTCTTGGCGAAGGCGATCAGCTGCTGAGGCATCTTGTCGATGTTGATCATGCTGGTGCCGACGAGGCCAAGCAGCAGGCCGCGCACGACGCTGCCCGTGCCGAGCGTGACGATCAGCGGGATCATGCGGAAGCTATGGATGAAGAAGGCGTTGAAAGCCCCGAGAAAAGTGCCGATCAACGTTGCGGCGACGAAGGGCAGGAGCACACCGCCATAGCCGTAATAGATCATGACCTTGATCGTGAGGTACATGGCGGCGACGGCAAAAGCTGTGAACGAAACGTCGATGCCGCCAGAAATCATCACAACAAGGACGCCAAGCGCCAGGATGCCGATAATCACATTGGCCCGCAAGAGTCCGAACAGGTTGTCCAGCGACCAAAAGGCCGGGTTGATCAGTCCGATGATGATCATCGCAGCAACAAGAATGCAGGCGATGATGAATTCCGATCGACGAAACAGAGTCATTTCAAGGCCTTCAGCCGGTCGTTTAAAGCGTCTTCATGCAAAGAATCAGGTCCGATTTCATCGACAAAACGCCCTCTATGCATGATGATGATGCGGTTGCAGTTCTGGACAAGTTCGGGCACGTCGTCGGAAATCATCAACACGGCGAGGCCGTTCTCGACAGCCAGTTCCCGTATCTTGCGATGGATCTGCGCCTTGGAGCCAACGTCGACGCCGACAGTCGGGCCATTGAGAATGAGCACCCTTGCGCCCGTCAGCAGCCAGCGCGCCAGCACGACGCGCTGCTGATTGCCGCCGGACAGATGGTTGACCGGCGTCTGCGGACCTGGCGCAGCAATCTGCATCGCACCGAACATGCCCGACGTTGCCGCAGCCGTGCGCTTGCGATCGATGAAGATGCCGCGCACGAAATTGTTGAGCGATGTCGCCAGCATGTTGCGTTCGATCGATTGCGGCAAAAACAGACCCTCGCTGAGCCGATCCTCCGGAACGTAGGCGATGCCGGATCCGATGGCCTCCTGCACTGTCGCCGGATGCACTTCCTTGCCGTCGACCTTAACTGTCCCGGTAAATTTTGGGTTCATGCCGAAGAGCGCCAGCGCAAGCTCGGTGCGGCCGGCGCCGATCAATCCGGACAGGCCGACGATCTCGCCGGCATGGAGCGTCAGATTGATATCCTCGATACTCCCAGGCACAGAGAGATTGCGCACCTCTAGCCGCGGCGGGTTGTCTCCGGCGGCTGGCTCCCAAACGTAGCTCTGATCGGTGAGATCATGCCCGGTCATGGCGCGGGTGATCTTCGGTTCGTTGAAATCGGTAATCGGGCCTTCGGCCACCTTCTTGCCGTTGCGCAAGACGGTCAGCCGTTCGCTGATTTCGAGCATTTCGCGCATCTTGTGGCTGACGAACAGGACGGCGATGCCCTGCGCCTGGATATCGCGCACGATGCGAAAGAGCGCATCGACCTCTGGCCGCGTCAGCGCCGTCGTCGGCTCGTCCATGATGATGAGCCGGGCATTGACCATGACGGCGCGGGCAATTGCGATGATTTGTTTGCCGGACGTCGGCAAGGTTTCGACATCGGCGTCGAGGTCCATCGTAACGCCGAGACGTGCGAGTACCTGTTCGGCAAGGTTGCGGGCACGCGTCCAGTCGACGATGCGGCGTTTTTCGAGAAGCATCGTATTAAGCGCGAGGTTTTCGGCAACACTGAGGTTCCCGAAGAGAGAAAAATCCTGGTAGATGACCTGAATGCCATGCTGTACCGATTGAGCGGGCGTCATGCCGGTTACCGGGACGCCGTCGATGCGTATATCGCCCTCGGTCGGCTGATAGACGCCAGCCATGATTTTGATGATCGTGGATTTGCCGGAACCGTTCTCACCGGCAAGGCAGTGAATTTCACCGGGCTTGATCGCCAGCGAAACCGCGTCCAGCGCCACGAGGCCGCCGAAACGTTTGCTGATATTATTCAGCTCCAGAAGATACTCGCTCATGCTTGCTCCGGCCATTCGAAATGTCCGGGCGACAACGCTGCCGCCGCCCGGACAAAAGGCAAATCAGAAGTTGTAAGGGGCCATGTTATCGACCGTGACGCCAACCCAGCCGGCGCCGTAGAGCAGGTTCGGCTTAGAGGCGTCGGGCGCGGTGAGGCTCGTATAGCCGGGAAGGCCGAGGTCGAGGCCGGGCTTGATCTCGGCGTTCTTCTTTTCGAGCGCCATGACGGCAAGCTCGTTCATGGCATAGCCGGCAACGGCGGGATCCCAGAACTGGATATACTGGATGTCGCCATTCTTCAGGTATTCACCGGCGACCGAAACCAGACCTGTTCCCGCGAAGAAGACCTTGCCCTTCAGACCGCCCTCTGCGATCAGGCGCCCTGCGCCAGCCGAAGTCGGCATCGGCGCGCCGAGAATGCCGGTAACGTCCGGATAGGTGGTCATCGCCTCTTTCAGCTTGTTGTAGTCCTGATTGGCGTCGTCATAGGTTTCGAGACGCTCGGTCGCCAGCGACATTTCAGGAAAGTTCTTCTTCTGAAATTCGATGGCGCCGTCGATCCAGTCCATCTGCGACTTGGAGGTCAGGCTGCCGACCGTCGCAAGATACTTGCCCTTGCCGCCCATGTTCTTGGCAAGGACTTCCATGAGCTTGGCGCCATAGGCCTTGTTGTCGAAGGCTTCGAGCTCGTAATCGACATTGACGATGTTGGAGGCTTCATGGGCGATGACGACGATCCCGCGGTCGCGGGCCTTCTTCAGCACCGGCTCCACCGCCTCGACCGAGAATGGCACGATGCAGATGGCATCGACGCCCTGCGCGATCAGGTTTTCAACGATCTGGACCTGCGCAGCAGCGTCGGCCTGGCTCGGCCCGACCATCCAGGTATCCATCCCGGTATCCGATTTGAACTGTTCGACGCCGGCGCGCATCCGGTCGAACCAGGCAATACCGTCGACCTTGACCACGGTGGCGATGGAATAGGTCTTGCCGCTAGCTGACGTGACATATTCCTTTTTGACTTTGGATGTATCGATCGGCCCTTCGGCCTTTGCCGGCGCGACAAGAGCCGCGACAATGGCGAGTGATGCGAGCAGTTTCTTCACAGGCATATCCTCCTTGGTTGTTGCCCAAACCGTGCGGAATGGCATGGCCACCCGCCGACCTTTCGAAGTGTCAGGAAGAAAACTGGAGGCAAACGATCAAACGCACGCGGCATTGCGCGCCGCGACCTTGGTTCTGCCTTGCCGATCTTCGCGCCGGACCACTCCCGTCCAGATGCGAATGCTCACTCCCTGCGATTCATACTTACGTGATGAAACGTTTCATTCAACATTCAAGATGATGCGGCGCTTGTCAATATGGAAGCGACGCCTAGAACAAATGTTATTTGAAATGTTAAAGTGTGTGCAATTCAGAAGTGCAGAACGGTCGATGATTCGCGTGCCAAGGCCAAGATTTCCCTGATGTCCTGAATGGCTGGGGCGCCTGGATTCGAACCAGGGAATGGCGGTACCAAAAACCGCTGCCTTACCACTTGGCTACGCCCCAAAATCTTTCTGTCTGTCCAGGCGAAGCGCCCGACCGCGCGGCCTTATAACCTCTGGCTCGGGGTTGCGCAACGTGAATGATCGGCCATTTGTCGCTCTTCGCAATTGTTTCCATATAATTTTCATGACAAGGGTGACTTCGAATTCACGCCGTTTCGAACGAGGCCCGGATTGCCCTTTGCTGCATTGCTTGCGCCATTTCTCGCCACCGCCATCGGCGCTGCCATACTGCTTGCGGCCATCATAAGGCTCCTGCCGAGCGATTTCCTCGGCGCCGCCATTACGGACCGGTCCAACCATACGCAGCCGGCGCGCCAGCTTGGCGGCCTTGCCATCATCCCGGCAGTCCTTCTGGCGCTTTGGATATTCGGCCCGGCAGCCGGTCTCGACTGGCAATTTCTTTCCTCGAGCAGCGCCGCCGCGCTTATCCTGTGGGTCACCGGGTTTTTCGACGACCGCCATCATCTGCCCGAAAGCGTCCGGCTGATCGCACAGTTTCTCGCGGCCGGAATAGCCGTTTATGGCCTCGGCAGTGAATTCCGGCTGCTGCCCGACTTCCTGCCGTTCGCCGTCGAGAGGCTCCTCCTTGCCTTCGCTCTCGTCTATTTCATCAACCTCACCAACTTCATGGACGGTCTCGACCTGATGATCGTCTCCGGGCTTGGCATACCGCTGGCGCTCGCCGCGATTCTTGCCGCGATCGGCCTCGTGGCTTCCGGTGCGGGCGTGCTTGCCGCCTGCCTCGCCGGGGGCCTCTTTGGATTTGCTCTGTTTAACCGCCCGAAAGCGCTGGTTTTTCTCGGCGATTCCGGCAGCCTGCCGATCGGGCTTTTGAGCGGGCTTGCCTTCTTCCTGGTTGCACGCGACCTTTCAATCGCCGCCGGCCTGCTTTTGCCGCTGTTCTTTATCGGCGACGCCACGTCGACGCTGTTCATGCGGCTTGCGGCGCGCGAGAACATTCTCGCTGCCCACTCCAAGCATGCCTATCAGATCGCCAAACGGTCAGGCTGGTCGGTTTGGCAGATCGTTGCCAGCGTCAGCGCGCTGAATTTCATCCTCGGCATCTGCGCCTTCCTGACATTCGATGGCGGGCTTGTTGCGGCCGGCGCAATTTGCGCCGGACTGCTGGCAGTGACGTTGCTGCTGTCGCGCTTTCGCAGCGCTGGACGACGTAGTATTTAAGACGTTGCGCGCTCGTAGAGCAGTTTGCGGACGCCTTCAGTATCGCGCCGCTCAATCAGAAGCTGGAGTTCTGCCACAGCATCCGGCAGGTGGTCGGCAGCGTTGGACCGGCGCTGGGCGCGCAGGATTTTTGTGTGGGTCGTCGACCCGACGCCGGTGGGATCGTAGAACAGTTCCTCATGCAGCTTCTCACCATCGCGAATGCCCACTGTGACGATCTCGATGTCGCCATCGGGATTGCTGCTGTCTTTCACCGACAGTCCGGCGAGAAGGATCATGTTTTCGGCAAGATCGCGGATACGCACAGGTTCGCCCATTTCCAGCAGCAATATATCGCCGCCCTCAGAAAGCGCGCCGGCCTGGATGATGAGTTCGGCAGCTTCGCGCACGGACATGAAATAGCGGGTCATGTCGTCATGGGTAACCGTCAGCGGCCCACCCTGCGCGATCTGCTCGCGAAAGAGCGGCACCACCGACCCGCTTGAACCGATGACATTGCCAAAACGGACCGAAGCAAATATCTGCCCGGTCCCCTGCTCCCTGGCGATATCGCCCTGATGTCGCACGATAAGTTCCGCCCAGCGCTTGGTCGCCCCCATGACATTGGAGGGCCGAACGGCCTTGTCGGACGAGATCAGCACGAAGTTCCGCACCCCGGCCTGCTGTGACATTGCGGCCAGCACATCGGTGCCTATGACATTGTTGCGCGCGCCCTCGACGACGTTCTCTTCGACAAGCGGCACATGCTTGTACGCGGCGCAATGATAAACATTTTCAACCTTGTGCTCTGCGAGCAGCGCGCGGATCAGCGAAGCATCGCTGATCGAACCAAGCGCCGGAACGATCACGCAATCGGTCATGCCCGCCAGTTCACGCTGGAGCTGGTAGATGCTGTGCTCGTTGACATCGAAGACAATGAGCTTGGCGGGCGCAAGCTTGACGATCGTGCGGCAAAGCTCCGAGCCGATCGAGCCGCCGGCGCCGGTAACAAGGATCACCCGGCCTTCCACGGTCTTGTCGAGCAGCGTCGGGTCGGCCGGAACGGGCGAGCGGCCGAGCAGGTCGTCAATGTCGATATCACGCAGGTGGCTGACCAGATACTTGCCGGCCGTGAGGTCGGAGATAGCCGGAAGAATGCGAACCTTGACGTCAAGCGCTTTCAATCGGCCGATCAGCCGGCGACGCTCGATGCCGCTCAGCGATGAGGTCGTCACGATCAGTTCGCTGATACCGAAATTATCGATCAGCGTTTCCAGGTGCTGCGTGGGGTAGACGCGGATACCGAGAATATCCATGCCATGCAGGCTCCGGTCGTCGTCGATGAAACCGGCAACGGATACTTCGTTCTGGCTGCGCAGCGCATTGGCAAGTTGGCGTCCCGCATCGCCTGCTCCGAAAATCAGACATTGCCGCGCCATGAGCTTGTCGCGCAGTGCACTCCACAGCAGCCATTTGGCGCCGAAGCGGCTGCCGCAGATAATGCCAATGCTCAGCACCCAATAGAGGAAGGGAATAGCGCGCGGCACGCCCTCTGCGCCGGTCATGAGCGTCAGGAACGCCAGGCAGACCCAGAGAATGACAGAGATGGTCACCGCCTGGATCATCGTCCAGATGGCCTTGTCCGGCAGGTAGCGGATGACGGCGCGATAGAGTCCGAAGCGGATGAACACCGGCAGCCCGATCAGCGGCGCGGCAACCATCAAAAGTGCCTGTTCGCTGTTCGGAATAAAGAATGTGCCAAATCGCAGCAGATAGCTGAGCCAAACGGCGAAGGTCAGCGCGATCACGTCGAATACGACCAGGATCAGTTGCTTGTAACGACGCGGCATCATCGAGACGCCCTGCCGAAAATTTTCCAGTGTCATTGATCCTCGATGTTCACGGCATGCAGACGGGCTTGATAAGGGACGTTGAAAAGCACCTTTGCGCAAGGGATGAGCCGGGCAGGCGTCTCGCCCTACAACGGAACCCCAAACGGACGCAAGACCAGTAACATAGGGCTACATAAATGCAATGACCGGCAGCTCGTCAATCAATCACCATGTGCATCGCCGGTTTATCCAACACAATCACAACGGCTGTACTGTCCCCGGCAATGGCGAAGCGCGGAGAGGACAGCCACATGGATCAGACGTCGAACCTCAAATTGCCCTATATCGCCCCCTCGCAGGCGCAAAAGCATGTAACGCACAACGAGGCGATACGCGCGCTCGATGCTCTGGTGCAATTATCGGTGCTGAACAGCAATGCGCAGGCGGCGCCATACAATCCCGCTGAAGGCGAGCGCTACATCGTCGGATCCGGGGCAAGCGGAGCCTGGGCCGGCAAGGACCAGCAGCTCGCCGCCTTTCAGGATGGTGCATGGGCGTTCTTTCAGCCGCTTGAGGGCTGGTGCGCGTGGGTCGCCAACACGGCGAGCTTCCTAGTGTTTACAAATGGCGCGTGGAAGGCCGCCGCCAGCGGCGGTACCAATCCCGTGAATGCGGTCGGCATCCAGACGGTCGCGGATGATACGAACCGGCTCGCCGTGAAAAGTCCGGCATCACTGTTCGACCACGCGGGCACCAGCCATCAAATCAAGATCAACAAGTCTGACGACAACCAGGCAGCGTCGCTCCTCTTCCAGTCGAACTATCAGGGCCGCGCCGAAATGGGCACGATGTGGGGCCGCGACTTCCGTATCAAGACCAGCGCGGACGGTATTAGCTGGCGCGATGTCATGATCGCCGACAATGCGACCGGCGTCGTGCGCTTCCCCAATGGCATTGCCAGTGCGGCGACTGGCAAACGCCTGTCCGGGCTTGTCTTTTTGCCGGCCGGGCCCGATGCGACGATCTATCAAATGCCAGGCAGCGCCACGCCCGCCACTGCCAAAGTCGCCTCGATCGCCGCCGACATCATCACGCTCGTTGCCAACAGCGCCGTGAGCCTGTTTGGAACGGCCATGCGCGATGTCGCCATGGTGCGGCTCTGGAATGTCACCAAATCGCCAGCCCAGTCGGCCTGGGTCAAATGGGACACCGCTCTCAACGGACTTCAGGTCGCAAACGCCGATCAGATCAAGCAATGGGCATCCGGCGATGTGCTGCAGATCGTCGATCCGGTCAAAAAGACGGTCGCTATCGATATTTCGCCGCTGATGCAGAGGCGGCTCGGCGGCGTATTCGCACAGGACGGCGTGCTGCTGACGACCGTCAATGCAGGCAATCCCGTCGGCAGCCTCGTCCTGCCGAGCTCCGATCTGTCACCCCAGTCCGGAGCGAACCTCGTCTATTTCCGCGGCGATGAGGCGCGGGTGTTCAACATTGCCGGTGTCTATGGCTGATCAACTGCCCCGATAGGTCGAATAGGACCAGGGAGTGACCAGAAGCGGCACGTGATAATATGCGTTCGTGTCGGCAATCGCGAAGCGTATCGGCACATCGTCGAGAAAGGCCGGGGTGTCGAGCGCAACGAGTTTGTGCTTGAAATATTCCTCGACGAAGAACGTCAGCTCGTAGCGGCCGACCGCCATCTCGTCGGCGGAAAGGAGCGGCTTGTCGGTCCGGCCATCCGCGTTGGTAACGGCGGTTTTGAGCAGGACAGGCCCGCCCTCCTCGATACGATGGAGTGTGAGGGCCATCCCGTCCGCGGGCTTTCCGGCGGAATTATCGAGAACATGCGTGGATAACTTTCCCATGTGAGGTCCTTAAGTGATCAAATCGTGCAAGCGAAACCGCGCAATCAGCGCGATCTGCCGTAAAGCTTCGGCGACTTCCTCGCCGGCATTGTGATCGAGGCGCTGGCGAAACGCCGCCATGATTGAGTGCTTGTTATGGCCGCGCACGGCAAGGATAAATGGAAACCCGAAACGGCTCTGATAGGCGTTGTTGAGGCGATGGAACTCCTCGAATTCCTCGTCGGTCAGCCGGTCAAGGCCAGCCCCGCGCTGTTCGCTAGTTGATTCGACGGTAAGACTGCCCTGGCGCGCCGCCATCCCCGCAAGATCCGGATGCGCGCGGATCAAGCCCAATTGTGCCGCCTGACCGGCCTTTTCGACGGCGACGACCATGGCGCCGTGCAGGATCTCGACGCTTGTGAATGGCCGCTGGCCGGCGACCGCCTCAGCGACCCACGGCGAATGTTCGAACACACCGCCGAGCGCGCCAACGAATTCCTCCGTGCTGGCACTGTTCAGTTGTTCAAGCCTCATGTCCCCTCCCTCTCAAGCTGTTCGGTTGGCTTTGGCCTCCCCTACTGACCGTAGAACATTTTCCGGCGTTGCCGGAGAATCGAGATGCGGAACGCCTCCGTGGATCGAGGCGATAGCGTCGCGGATCGCCAGCCAGACCGAAATGCCGAGCATCAATGGCGGTTCGCCAATCGCCTTGGAGCGAAATACCGTCTCCTCCTGGTTTGGCTTATTATCGAGAATGCGGACGTTGAATTCAGGCGGAACGTCGCGCGATCCCGGTATCTTGTAGGTCGAAGGTCCGACGGTGCGCAATTTGCCGGCCTTGTCCCACCATAGTTCCTCGCAGGTAACCCAGCCCATGCCCTGAACGAAGGCGCCCTCGATCTGGCCAAGGTCGATGGCGGGATTGAGCGGCGAGCCGACGTCCTGAAGGATATCGGCCCTTAGGCATCGGGTCTCGCCGGTCAGCGTGTCGATCGCAACTTCAGCAACCGCTGCCCCGTAGCTGAAATAAAAGAACGGGCGGCCTTTCATCGTCTTGCCGTCCCAATGAATCTTCGGCGTCGCATAATGGCCGGCCTCGGAAAGCTGAACGCGCTTGGCCCAGGACATTTTTGCAAGTTCGCCGAACGAAATCGATTCATTGCCGGCATGAATGCGGCCCTCGCGGTAGACGATCACGTCTTCATCGACGTCGAAATGTTCGGCGGCAACCCGCGTCATGCGCGCCTTAATCGCGGTCGCCGCCTTGAAGGCCGCCATGCCGTTAAGGTCCGAGCCGGTCGAAGCGGCCGTCGCGCTGGTGTTCGGCACCTTGCCGGTCGCAGTGGAGGATATCCGCACCATGTCGAGTTCGACCTGGAACACTTCAGCGACAACTTGCGCAACTTTGACGAAAAGCCCCTGCCCCATCTCGGTGCCGCCGTGATTGAGGAAGATCGAGCCGTCGAGATAGACATGGACGAGCGCGCCGGCCTGATTGAGCGAGGTCAAATTGAATGAAATGCCGAATTTGATCGGCATCATGGCGAGGCCGCGCCTTATGACAGGATTGGTCGCATTGTGCGCATCGATCTCGGCGCGACGCCGGCTCCAGTCGGCCGAGGCGAGCACGGCTTCGGTGACCTCGACCAGGCGATTGTCTTCCACCTTCTGGCCATAGGGCGTCATATCGCCGGTTTCGTCGCCATAATAATTGACGGCGCGGACATTATTGGGCTCGAGCTTCAACTTGCGTGCAATCGTATCGATGATGCACTCGATGGCGATAATGCCCTGGGGCCCGCCAAAGCCGCGAAATGCGGTGTTCGAAACGGTATTCGTCTTGCAGGCATGACCTACAAAGCGGGCATGGGGGATGAAATAGGAATTGTCCGAATGGGTCAGGGTGCGCGTGATCACCGGCCCCGTGAGGTCGGGGAGATTACCGGCCCGGGCCAGGTACTCGATGTCGAGCCCAACTATGCGCCCTCTGCTGTCGACACCAGCCTTCCAGTTAACGACATAATCATGCCGCTTGCCGGTGGCGACCATGTCGTCGCGGCGCTTCAGGCGCATCTTGCATGGCTTGCCCGTCTGGGCCGCGATCAGCGCCGCCGCGCAGGCGATGATAGTCGGCTGGCTCTCCTTGCCGCCGAAACCGCCACCCATGCGCCTCACCTGACACTCGACCGCATTGGCATGAACGCCAAGGACGAGCGCCACATGGTGCTGGACTTCGGTCGGATGCTGGGTTGAAGAATGAACCAGCATTTCGCCGTTCTCGCCGGGAATGGCGTAGGCGATATGGGTTTCAAGATAGAAATGATCCTGTCCGCCCATGCGCAACTTGCCGGAGATGACATGGGGCGCGCCGGAGAGCGCCGTGTCTACATCGCCTTCGATGACCTGCTGCGCCGGAAGAACATAGCTCTTCTTGTGATGCGCTTCCTCGATGTCCAAAACTGGTTCGAGCTTTTCGATGTTCAGTTTGACGCGTTTGGCGGCGCGATAGGCTGTCTCGAAATCCGACGCAGCGACTGCGGCGACCACCCGCCCTTCATAGTCGACGATATCTTCGGCAAACAGCGTCTCGCCGTGGAGGATAGGGCCAACTTCGTTGTGGCCGGGTATGTCCTTGGCCGACCAGATGCCGGCGACGCCCGGCATCGCCAACGCTTCCGATGCGTCGATACCGAGAAGCCTGCCGTGCGCCACCGGTGAAAGAACGAAGGCCGCATGCAATGTCCCGGGCAGTTCCGGCATATCGTCGATATAGGCGGCTTCGCCAGCGACGTGCCTTGCCGCCGAGTCATGGGCGATACCCTTGCCGACGATACTGCGGTGAACGATCTTGGCATCGATATTCATAGCGCCATCACCTCCACCGTCTCGCCTGCCACATCGCGCCAGAAGCGCTCGGCAAGGTTTGCAGCGACCTCAAGGCGATAATCGGCGCTGCCACGCCAATCGGTCAACGGCTTGAACTCGGTTGCAATGGCTGCGGCGCAGGCCGCGACTGCCTTTCTGTCAAAACTCGTTCCGACGAGAGCGTGTTCGGCTTGAGGAGAGCGGCGCGGCGTTGCCGCCATGCCGCCGAAAGCGATGCGGGCGCTGCGAACCTGCCCTTCCTCCCGCACGATCGAAAACGCAGCGCAGACGGTGGATATATCCTGGTCATAGCGCTTCGATATCTTGTAGACGCGAAAATCCTGGCCTTCCTTGGGCTTGGGGATTGAGACAGAAGCGATCACTTCGTCGAGACGCAGTTCCGTCTTGCGGTAATCGAGGAAGAAATCTTCAAGCGACAGGAAACGGTGGCCGCTCAGGGAGGCAAGCTCGATTTCGGCGCCGAGGGCAATCAGCGCGGGCGGTCCATCGCCGATGGGGCTCGCGGTGCCGATATTGCCGCCAATCGTGCCCATGGATCGAATTTGCGTCGAACCGAAGCGCCGTATCAGCGTAGCGAAGGATGGATAAATCGGCGCTACCGCAGCCAGCACTTCCTCCCACGTCACCGCCGCGCCGAAGCTCAGATGGTTGTCGGTCTCGCGAATCGACCGCAATTCGCTGACCCGAGCCAGCGAAATCACGTCGTCCCAATCACTGTGATAGTCGGCCAATGCCACGCCGAGATCGGTGCCGCCGCCAAGCAAAATCGCCTGCGGTCTCTCCTTGCGCAGTTGCAGAAGCGCATTGAGCGTCCCAGGCTGATCGAATGACGCACCGGCGGCAGAAACCGATCGGCGCGGCTCAATCTTCGCAAAAGCCGTAACGGCGGGGCCGCTAATGCCGGCGCCGCCAGCGCCGATCACCTTGCGTGCTGCTTCGACAATCGGCCTGTAGCCGGTGCACCGGCACAGATTGCCGGCAAGGGCATCGTGAATGTCCTGTTCGCCGGATTCCGGCTTGGCCGCAGCAAGACCTGCTATCGAAATGACGATGCCGGGAGTGCAGAAGCCGCATTGGGACGAGCCGTTTTCCGCCATCGCAAGCTGGACCGGGTGCAGTTGTTCGCCCTTCAAGCCCTCAACGGTAACCAGCGCACGGCCGTCGATCTGGCCCATGGCAAGGATACAGCTGTTGGCGGCGTGATAGTGCACGCGGGGTTCGGCGCCCTCTACCGAAGGATCGCCGACGAGGACAGAGCACGCCCCGCAATCGCCTTCCGCACACCCTTCCTTGGTACCTGTAAGGCGCGCCGGACCACGCAACCAGTCCAGCACCGTCATATCGGGTCGAACTGCAGCTTCCTGCAATTGACCATTGAGAAAAAACCGCATCGTCGTAGCCATGTGAGCAGCTTCGACCGGCTAGGCGTGGGCGTCAAGTGGCGAGATCGCGCAATGACCCGGGGCCGATCAGATGGAGCCAATCCTGTAAAGACGGTCTTCAAAGAAGAATTCTTCGAGATTGTTGCCCTCGCCGCCGCGGTCGACGACCACGAAGTCCGATTCGGCATCGAGCGATATCAGCGGATGATGCCAGGCGTTGCGGGCATAGTTGACGCCCTGATTGCCCTGGCACAGGAACGCGACCGGCGGTCCCGGCCGTCCGCCTTCATCTTCGGCCACAACCGCAAGGTAGGGCCGGTCCTGCAGGGGCATGAAAGCCTGGCTGCCGAGGGGATGACGTTCGAGCATGGTGATGTCGATCGGCGGCGCGAAACTCTGGCCGCGAAATATATTGACCAGCACGCGCGCTCCCGGCCCCGTCACATCGACCTTTGCAAGGTCGTGGAAGCGCTGCGTCGTGCCGCCGTTGATAAGGCGCATCTGCGCGCCCGCGGTTTCGATGACGTCGCCATAGGGTGCGAATGCCGCCCGCGTCAGCGGCGTGACATTGAGACTGAGGATTTCCATCTTAGTTTTCGTCTGCCGGGCGGTGATGTTCGTGCCAATGATTGGCGATATCGATGCGCCGCGTGATCCAGGCGCCTTCCTGATGCTGGACATAATCGAGGAAGCGCTCCAGCGCCGCCGCGCGTCCCGGGCGCCCGACCAGCCGGCAATGCAGGCCTATCGACATCATTTTGGGCGCGCCTTCCCTGCCCTCGGCATAAAGCACGTCGAACGTATCCTTGAGGTAGGTATAGAACTGATCGCCTGAGTTGAACCCTTGCGGCGTCGCAAAGCGCATGTCGTTGGCATCGAGCGTGTAGGGCACGATCAGATGCGGACCCTTTGGACCCTTGACCCAGTAGGGCAGCTCGTCGGCGTAGCTGTCGGCTGAATAAACGAAGCCGCCCTCCTCCATGACGATCTTCAGCGTATTGTCCGACGGTTTACCCTGGTAGATCCCGAGCGGTCGCGACCCGGTAATCTCCGTATGCAGGCGCACCGCTTCAAGAATGTGCTGCCGCTCGGTGTCCTCGGGACAGTCCTTGTATTCGAGCCAGCGCAGGCCGTGGCTCGCAATTTCCCAGTCTGCCTCCTTCATGGCGGCGACAGCTTCGGGGTTGCGCGCCATGGCAAGGGTAACCCCATAGACCGTGACCGGCATCTTGCGCCTGGTAAACATGCGCCACAGCCGCCAGAAACCGGCCCGAGCGCCATACTCATAGATCGATTCCATGTTGAGGTTGCGCTGGCCCGGCCAGGGCTGCGCGCCGACGATCTCCGACAGAAGGCACTCCGACGCCGGATCCTTATCGAGGATAGAGCTTTCGCCGCCTTCCTCATAGTTGACAACGAACTGCACGGCGATGCGTGCACCGCCCGGCCATTTCGGGTCGGGCGTGTTTCGGCCATAGCCGATCAAATCCCGCGGATAATCTGACAAGACGTGCCTCTTATTTTTGAACGAGTGTCATGAGAAACTGCGAAGGCCGCATCGCAAAGTCAATGGCGCAAAAACAAAGGCCGCGGACGATGCCGCGGCCCATCAATGCTTCGAGCAAGCTCTCAACGGCGCTTGAGCAACGAGCCAATGGCCGGAACGATGGCAGCCGCCAGAGCGAGCTTCAAAATGTCAGCGACAATAAACGGACCAACGCCGAAGGTGAACGCCTTCTCGAAGCCGAAGAGATAGGCCATCCACAGGAAGCCGAGGCCGAGAATGGCAATCTCTGCCGCTAGCATCGCCGCGCCGAGAACGATCGGGTTGCGGGCATAACCCTTGTCGGCGGCGGTGCCGACGATCCATGCAGCAACGAGATAGGAGACGAGGTAGCCGCCCGTCGGTCCGACCATATAGGCAAGGCCGATGCCCTTCTCTGGCGTGCCGGTGAAAATTGGCATGCCAAGCGCGCCTTCGAGCAGATAGAGCGCCATCGTAGCGACGGCAAGGCGCGAGCCGTAGGCGGCGGAGATGGCGAATACGGCGAAAGTCTGCATCGTCACATTGACGAACACCATGTCTACCTTGGTCTTGGCGGCAAGCGTCATCAGCGCGGTGCCGATCAGGGCGAGCGTGACATACCAGACCGCTTTGGCGAGTTGACCTTCCGGCTGGAATTCTTGGGCAAGGGAACGGGTTTGCGCAACGATCATGTCGATATCCTCTGTATAGCCTTCGCCGTGGGGCGGTATTTCCACCGTTTGTGAAAACGGTATATTGGGGATTATGCCGCGCCGCAATATGTCGAACAGGCTTTGAAGGGTCCGCTTGCATTCATGTCTCTAGTTTTCGACACCAGTTTTGCGCCGCGCTACGGTGAAGCGGTCGACATTGCCCCGAAGGTCCAGCGGATAACCGTCGATAATCCAAGCCCGTTCACCTTTCACGGCACGAACTCCTACCTCGTCGGCCACGATACGCTGGCGTTGATCGATCCCGGACCGCTGGATGACGCCCATCACGCAGCGCTCATCCGCGCCATCGCCGGGCGCCCGGTCAGCCACATCTTCGTCAGCCATACGCACCGCGACCACTCACCGCTCGCCGCGCGCTTGCGCGATGAACTCGGCGCGGTCGTCGTCGCCGAAGGGCCGCATCGTCCGGCACGACCGCTGCATGTCGGTGAAGTCAACCTTCTCGACGCCAGCGGCGATACGGACTTCGTTCCTGATCTCGTGGCCAGCGACGGGTCGGTGATCGAAGGCGACGGCTGGGCGCTGCGTTCGATCCATACGCCCGGCCACACCGCCAATCATATGGTATTTGCACTTGAGGAGATCGGTGTGCTGTTTTCCGCCGACCACGTCATGGCCTGGGCGACCTCGATCGTAGCGCCGCCGGACGGCGCAATGTCAGACTACATGCGCTCGCTCGACCTGCTGCTTCACCGCCATGACCGCATCTATTTCCCCGGCCACGGCGGACCTGTCACCAAACCAAAGACCTTTGTGCGCGGCCTGAAGGCGCACCGCAAAATGCGCGAACGCGCCATCCTCGAGCGCGTGCGGGCCGGCGACCGCACGATCCCTGCCATGGTCGGCGTCATTTACCGGGAAACCGATCCCCGCCTGCATGGCGCCGCTGGTCTTTCGGTTCTTGCCCATCTCGAAGATCTCGTCGCACGCGGCGTCGTCCACACCGACGGCAATCCTGCCATCGACGGCGTCTACTGGTAGCGATCGGCTAGGGTTGTTCCGGCTGCGTGGTTTCCTCGTCGGGCTGGGTGCCCTGCACTTCGGTGTCGAGCGCCGTCATGAACGCAGTGATGCGGTCGGCATTCTCGCCGAGATCATGAATGCCGTAGCGGGAGACGGAGCGCATATCGACATAGGTGGTCTCGCCTTCGTCGGTGAGGCGGACAACGACGTCGCTGGTAAAGCCGAGCAGCCAGGTGCGGGCCACGACTTCGAGAAGGATCTCCTCGTCGTCGCCGGGTTCCCCCTTCTGGCTCAGCACCGTCCAGCCATTATTGGAGATAACGGTATTCACCGCCGCCAGGATCCGGTCCGGCGAACCGTCATAGCGCCGGCCGGTGACCTGCGGATAGGCGCTCGATTGCTGTCCCCGGCTTTCCTCATCATTGACGAGCGGGTTCATCCGCTCGCTACGCTGGCCGGCGGCGAAAAGCTCAGGCGGGTCGGCTATATCGGTGGAAACGTCGTAGAGTGTCGGCAGCGTCAGTGCCTGGTAGAGGGTCATTGCGAAGGGCGCAAGAACGATGAGCGCGATGACCCCACCCCAGAACGCACTCGGTCCGCCGCGGTCGCCCCGACGCCAAAGGCTGGTGAAGCCCTTGAAGCTCAAAAGCAACGCAAGCAGCGCCAGGCCGGCGACGACCGCAAGCAGCCAGAGAAATTCAGGGGTCTCGATGCGCTCGAAGCGATGCCCGAGCGCGGACAGAACGAAGAGGATCGCGGCCAGAAAAGCCACGCGCACCGACCACTTGGCTGAAATCGACTGGCGGCGGCGAAAATGATGGCGCATGGAATCCCGGCGATGCACAAAACGTCTCGCCAAGAGCTAATCGCATAATCGATACGAGGCAAGCGCGCGTGACAAATCACGTACTTTAGATGCCAGCATCATTCATCCATCACTTGTCGTCCCTAAGCTCTCCCGCCCCGGCGCTCGCGCCGGGACGAAAGAGTTATTATTGTTGGCGATCAGCTTAGACCGCGTAGTCCTTGTAGACGCGCGTTGCCTCGTCATACTGCCTGCCAATGGCGGGATCGCTCTTGCCGATCCTGCCGTTTTCGAGCCGGCCCGCATAACGACGCAGATAAGTGCCATCATCGAAAAAGGCCACGTCGTACCAGCCGTCCGCCGTTGCAGTTTCCACAGCGGTCACCAAAACCGCGGACGCCGCGCAGCGTGCCGAAGTAGTGGTCGAACGACCGGTTTTCCTGCATAAGAAACACGATATGCTCGATATCCGTCAGCGAGCCGTTGTTGATGCAGTCGTTCGATGCGACCAGGAGATCTTCGATGGTGGCGGGCGCGTCGGCAAGAGCCTCCATCATGTAGCTGGAGCATGCCGCGTAGGCTGCCGCGCTGGTTCCGGCAAGACCCAGAATCTTGATAAAATCGCGTCTATCCATGGATAAACCCCTTTGAAAACCAGTTCGTTAATGAAAATTGAAACGGTATGGAAAAATACCTACTGGCAAACGCTCTTGGCGATCTTCAGAAGTTTGTCGTTGGAAGCGTCACGTTCCTTGATGGCCTTGTCCTTGGCTGCAAGCGCTGCATCACGTTCGGTCTGCGTGGCCTTTATATCCGCTTCCTTCTTGGCAATTTCGGTCTTCTGAGTGTCGATCTGCGCTTGCGCCTGATCGCTCTGCTTTTGCAGGTCGTCCCGCTTGGTGGTCATGGCGGTCAGGTCCTTGCCGGACTGCTCAAGCTGTTTGGCCAGTTCGCCCTTGTCGGTCGTCGCCTGATCGAAGCTCTTTTGCAGTTCGTCGCGCTTGGCCGTCATCGCCGTCAGATCCGTGTCGGCCTTTTCAAGCTGCTCGCTAAGAGCGGCCTTTTCGTTCGTCGCCGCATCGAAGCTCTTTTGCAGTTCGTCGCGCTTGGTGGTCATGGCGGTCAGGTCCTTGCCGGACTGCTCTAGCTGTTCGGCTAGATCGGCCTTTTCGGTCGTCGCATCATCGAAGCTCTTTTGCAGATCGTCGCGCTGGGCGGTCATCGCCGTCAGATCCGTGCCAACCGTCTCCAGTTGCTTGCCAAGAGCGGCTTTGTCGGTCGTCGCCTCATCGAAACTCTTTTGCAGATCGTCGCGCTGGGCGGTCATCGCCGTCAGATCCGCACCAGCCGTCTCAAGCTGCTTGCCAAGGGCGGTTTTTTCGATCGTCGCCTTATCCAAACTCGTTTGCAGTTCGTCACGCTTGGCGGTCATGGCGGTAAGATCCGTGCCAGCCGTCTCCAGTTGCTTGCCGAGAGCGGCTTTTTCGTTCGTCGCCTTATCGAAACTCTTTTGCAGATCGTCGCGCTTGGTGGTCATGGCGGTCAGATCCGCGCCAGCCGTCTCAAGCTGCTTGGTGAGATCGGCCTTCTGAACCGCCGCCGTGTCTACGCCCTTTTGCAGTTCGTCACGCTTGGCGGTTATGGCGGCGAGATCCGTGCCGGCCTTTTCAAGCTGTTGGGTCAGGGCCGCTTTATCGCCGGTGGCCGTGGCAAGCTGGCTATTGAGGGTCGTCAATTCCGTGGTTTTGTCCACGACGGCTTTGTCGAGTACAGCAATCTTCGCCAGATTGGTCTCAATGTCCTTGAGCTTCTGGTCGCGTTCGGCGGCGATCTTGTCCTTGTCGGCAACCATCTGCGACAGCTGCGTGGAAATGCTTTCCTTCTCAGCCGCGACTTGTTTCAGCTCGGCCGCGAGCTTGTCCTTGTCGGCTGCAACAGTTTGAAACGTGGTTGTGATAGAAGCTTTTTCGCTGCTGACTGCTTCAATCGTCTTCTTGAGTTCCGCGTTCTCCTTCTTGGTGCTTTCCAGTTCTACGGATTGGGCATCGAATGTCGATTGCGCAACGGAATTGGGCGTCGGTTGTGACGAGTCCGAGCCATCGCAGGCAGAAATGAGGACGAGCGGAATGAGAGCCAAAAGGTTGTTCTTCAAAATAATTTCTCCAAATAAATAGCCGGCCAACTAACTGCCAGAACGCTGCGAAAATTAATTTCTCAAAAAGGGAGCGCACAACCTCTTACATGAGAAAGCACGCATCAAGAATTTGAATTGATGTAGCGAATACGGGGCAAATGTAATAGCTGGATGACAGGCCCCGACATTCCGGAACCTGCATCATCTTGCCGCACGACCGACCGCACGTTTAGCGCGTTTACATTTCGTGAGTGGATGGCTCGCCGCTCTGCTGACATCATCGCGGTGGTGATTTGGGTTGCATTCACGCCGCGGAAAAAGCGGCAGCCGGCGGGCCAGTTAAGTAATAAAAATAAATAGATAGAAATGATGAGGCTGGGGCATGATGCCAGACGTTGACAAACCGGTATCACTGGAGGTTGTCGAGATCGAGCTTGCGCTCGGCGCGCAGGATATCGTGGCCGACGGATTCGAAGGCGCGCTCCAAAAGGCCGCGGAACTCGTCAATGGCGAGGTGATCTTCAACATCCGGGCTCCCGAAGATAGCGACGAGCAACGCATTGGCGCCATTTCGATTTCCGACGGCACCACGGACCAGACCGTTTTTATCATGCTCGGCAAGGACGGGACCACGCTCAGCGTCACGCCGGAACAGGACCAGACGACGCTCCTCGACAAGCTCGGGCCGGATTTCGCCGCTGTCATGAAAGGCTTGCGGTCCTAGTGCCTTTTCACGCGCCTCGCCTTTCGCTTGCCGACAACTCTCGCTAAGATTGAAGCTTCCTCTTCAAGCCGGAGTCCTGAAATGGCGAACCGCCGTCCCCTCACCAATGTTCAGCAGCGCGACGTCAACGCAATCCTTCATCCCTATACCCCGATCCACAAGCTCCAGGAGATGGGGCCGCTCGTCATGGGCCATGGCAAGGGCGTCTATCTCTACGATACGCAGGGCAAGGAATATATCGAGGGCATGTCGGGCCTTTGGTGCGCTGGGCTCGGCTTCGGCGACGAGGAAATGATCGAAGCGGCAACCGAGCAGATGCGCACGCTGCCCTATTATCACCTCTTCGGCGGCAAGGGCATGGAGCCCGCCATCGAGCTCGCCGAAAAGCTCAAGGAACTGGCGCCGGTGCCGATCTCGAAGGTGTTTTATACGTCGTCGGGTTCGGAGGCCAACGATACGCAGGTCAAGCTTGCCTGGTATTACAACAATGCGCTTGGCCGGCCGAATAAAAAGAAGATCATCTCACGCGTGAAAGCCTATCACGGCGTCACTGTCATGTCGGCTTCGCTCACCGGACTTCCGGGCAATCACAAGGGTTGGGACCTGCCGGTGCCGGGGATCCTACACACCGATTGCCCGCATTATTATCGTTTCGGCCTTGAAGGCGAGAGCGAAGCGGAGTTCGTCGCGCGCCTCGCACAATCGTTGAAGGACATGATCGAGCGCGAGGGTCCGGAGACGATTGCCGCCTTCATCGCCGAGCCGGTCATGGGCGCGGGAGGGGTCATCGTGCCGCCGGCAAATTACTTCGCGGCGATTGAACCCGTCCTGCGCGAGCACGACATCCTTATCATCTCCGACGAGGTGATCAATGGTTTCGGGCGCACCGGCAACTGGTGGGGAAGCCAGAGCGTCGGCATGACGCCGACGACGATCTCGGCTGCCAAGCAGCTTACCGCCGCCTATTCGCCGCTCGGCGCCGTGCTGGTGCCCGAAGACGTCTACCAGGCCTATGTCGATCACAGCGCCCAACTCGGCACGTTCGGCCATGGCTTCACCTATGGCGGACATCCTGTCGGTTGCGCGCTCGGCATCAAGGCGATCGAGATTTACCAGCGTCGCAATATTGTCGAGGAGGTGCGCCGCCTGACGCCGACCTTCGAAGCGCGGCTTGCCAAGGTGAAGGATCATCCGCTCGTTGGCGATGTGCGCAATTGTGGACTGATGGGCGCGGTCGAACTCGTCGCCGACAAGGCCACCAAGCGCTCCTTCGATCCGGCGCACGGGGTTGCGGCGCAACTCGCGCGTTTCCTGGAGGGTCACGGCGCCGTCCTGCGCGCCATTGGCGATTCCATCGCATTCTGCCCGCCGATGATCATCACCGAGGCCGAGCTCAACGAGCTCTTCAATCGCTTCGAACTCGCGCTCGCCGATACCGAAGCGCATGTATCCAGCAACAGCCTGCGCGCTGCTGCCTGATCCCGAAATTTATGGAAATGAAAATGGCCGCCTTGCGCGGCCGTTTTTTTCAGAGCTTTCCCGGCGGCCGTTGTGCCGTATGCAAGATGGTCAGAATCTCGATATTATCGCCCACCCGGTATGCGATGATGTAGGGAATGTCGCCGAGTATGACTTCCCGCGTCCCGCTTATGCGCCCGGCGCGTCCCATGGCGGGATGCGCGACAAGCTTTTCCACTGCTGAAACAATTCGCCCGACGACACGCTTAGCCGCTGCGGGGTTTTCCGAGGTTATATAGCTGCCTATTTCATCGAGCCGTCGCAGCGCCCGAAGGGTACAGCGAATTCTTCTTTGGCTCATTTCAATGGATTACTTTACGTATTTGGCAAGTGTTGCGGCAATGTCCTCGTCGCTCGCGAATTCGCCGCGATCCGCCTCAGCCAGGCCGGATTCTATCTCCGCCAGTTGCCATGTTTCGCGCGCCACGTAGTCTTCAATGGCTTGTGCGGCCATGTACGATCTCGATCGATCAAGCTTTTCCGCGAGCTGATCGAGCTTCGCCGCTGTTTCGTCTGGCACGCGCACCGTGAAAGCGGTCATTTCAAGTGATCCCTGTGGTTCACAATAACTCTTAGTGAACCAGCGCGGTTCGTCAAGCGTTCTAGACGCCCGACTGCACCGGCTTTTCGCTCTCCGTCACGTCCTCGAGACGAACGAAATGGAAGCCTTTTTGCTTGAGGGCAAGAACGCCCTTGACGACGCCGGCACCGGCAACGCGCGACGGCTGGTTGATGTGGGCGATGATGACATCGCCATCCTTGGCTCCGGCGATACGCTTTTCAACCTGGGCCGACATCAACGATGCACCCATATCGGCGTTGAGCGAATAGCCGGCGACGCGATAGCCCATCGAATGGACCAGTGCGATCGCGTCGTCGCTGTAGCGGGCCGTTGCATCGCGATACCATACGGGCTTCACCTTGGCCGTTGCCTCCATGGCGAGCGCTCCGCCTGCGATCTCGGCCTGGATCGCTTCCTGCGAGCCTGCCGTCTTCAGCCCGAACATCTCCGGCTGGTTGTCGATCGCAGGTACGTGATTGAGGCCATGGTTTTCGAGTTCGAACAGATCCCGATGTGCCTGCAGGATTGCGACAGCTTCCGGATTGCGCTTGAGCCAACGACCGGTAACGAAGATCGTCGCCGGAATGCGATTGTCCACAAGGGCATTAAGGATGCGCATGTCGGTTTGGCCGGCGCAGGCATCTAAAGTCAGGGCGACTTGCGGCCCGGCGTGCCCGCCCTTCGCAATGTAGAGTTTCGGCTCAACGAAATGCGGCTTGTCGCCAGCCACGGCATTCGCCATGGGCAGCGCCAGCAGGAGGGCGGTGAGGGCTGGCAAGGCTTTGCGCACGATATTCGCCGTTCTTAAAGGAATCTCCCGCGCAGATAGGCCAAGCAAACCGAGCGGATTTAAGGCAGAACCGCTCAGCCTTTCTTTGGCTTCGCCGATGCCTGCGCCGCTGCCAGTCGAGCGATGGGCACGCGGAACGGCGAACAGGACACATAGTCGAGCCCGGTTTCGTCGCAGAACTTGATCGAGGCCGGATCGCCGCCATGTTCACCGCAAATGCCGAGCTTGATACCCGGGCGTGTCGCCCTGCCCTTTTCCACGGCGATGCGGACGAGTTCGCCGACACCGTCCACGTCGATTGAGACGAACGGATCCTGCTCGATGATGCCCTTCGCCTGGTAGGTCGTCAGGAAGGAGGACGCATCATCGCGCGAGATGCCGAACGTGGTCTGGGTCAAATCATTGGTACCGAAGGAGAAGAACTCGGCGACCTCGGCGATCGAATGCGCCCGCACGGCGGCGCGCGGCAATTCGATCATGGTGCCGACGAGGTAATTGATCTTGATATCGGCTTCCTTCATCACATCGGCAGCAACCGCATCGATGCGCGCCTTGACGAAATCGAGTTCCGCCCGAAGCCCGACCAGCGGCACCATGATTTCCGGCTCAACCGGCGCACCGGTCGACTTGGCCGCGGCAACGGCTGCCTCGAAAATGGCGCGCGCCTGCATTTCCGCGATCTCCGGATAGGAAATTGCGAGGCGGCAACCACGGTGACCAAGCATCGGGTTGAATTCGTGCAAACTGTCGGTTCGCTCGCGCAACTTGTCGGCGCTGACATTCATCGCAGCGGCAACCTCGGCGATTTCTTCCTCGGTCTTCGGCAGGAATTCATGCAAGGGCGGGTCGAGCAGACGGATCGTGACCGGCAGGCCGTTCATGATCTCGAACAATTCGACGAAATCCGATCGCTGCATCGGCAGCAGCTTTTCGAGCGCGATCCTGCGGCCCTTTTCGTTGTCGGCGAGGATCATCTCGCGCATGGCGACGATGCGCTCGCCTTCGAAGAACATGTGTTCGGTGCGGCAAAGACCGATGCCCTCGGCGCCGAACGAGCGCGCCGTGCGTGCATCGGTCGGGGTTTCGGCATTGGCGCGCACCTTCATGCGCCGCGTCTTGTCGGCCCATTCCATAATCTGGCCGAAATCGCCCGAAAGCTCCGGCTGCAGCATGGGCACGGAGCCCTTCAGCACCTGCCCCGTGCCGCCATCGACGGTGATGATGTCGCCTTTCTTCAGAACGACCCCCATGGCGAGCAGCGTCTCATTGCGGTAGTCGACCCGCAATGAACCAGCGCCGGAGACGCAAGGCTTGCCCATGCCGCGAGCAACCACAGCCGCGTGGCTGGTCATGCCGCCACGCGTCGTCAGGATGCCTTCTGCCGCATGCATGCCATGGATGTCTTCCGGGCTCGTCTCGATACGCACGAGAATGACCTTGCGGCCTTCGGCCTTCGCCTGTTCGGCATCCTCGGAAGAGAAGACAAGTTCACCCGTGGCAGCGCCCGGAGATGCAGGCAGGCCGGTCCCGATCACGTCGCGCTTGGCTTTCGGATCGATGGTCGGGTGCAGCAACTGGTCGAGCGAGGCCGGATCGATGCGCAACACGGCTTCTTCGCGGGTAATCAGCCCCTCGTTCGCCATGTCGACGGCAATCCTCAGCGCAGCTTTGGCCGTGCGCTTGCCGGCCCGCGTCTGCAGCATCCACAATTTGCCGTCCTCGATGGTGAATTCGAGATCCTGCATGTCGGTATAATGCTTCTCAAGCCGGTCCGAGACGGCGCAGAACTCGGCAAAAGCCTGGGGCATGACTTTCTCGAGCGACGGCTTGTCGGAACCGGCGGCGATCCGCGCATCCTCGGTGATGTTCTGCGGCGTGCGAATGCCGGCAACGACATCCTCGCCCTGGGCGTTGACCAGGAACTCACCATAAAGCTTCTTTTCGCCGGTTGATGGATTGCGTGTGAAGGCGACGCCGGTCGCGGAGCGATCGCCCATATTGCCGAAGACCATCGCCTGGATGTTGACGGCGGTGCCCCAGTTTTCCGGAATGCCGTGCAGGCGGCGATAGGTAATCGCACGCGTGTTCATCCAGCTTGAAAATACAGCGCCGATCGCGCCCCAGAGTTGCTCCTCGGGGTCTTGCGGGAATGGCTTTTCCAGCTCTTCCTCGATCTTTTCCTTGTACAGCTCGATGATATTTTTCCAATCGTCGGCGCTAAGCGCAGTATCGACCTCGTGGCCAAGATTGGCCTTGGTGTCTTCGAGGATCTCCTCGAAAACCGAGTGGTCGAGGCCCATGACGACATCGGAATACATCTGGATGAAGCGGCGATAGCTATCATAGGCGAAACGGGGATCGCCCGATTCCTCGGCGATTGCTTCCACGGTTTCGTCATTCAGGCCGAGATTGAGGACCGTATCCATCATCCCGGGCATCGATGCACGTGAACCCGAGCGCACCGAAACGAGAAGCGGTTTTGCCTTGTCGCCGAAGGTTCGGCCGGTCACGGCAGCAATATGCTCCAGCGACTTCTTGACGTCGGCTGCGAGCGCTTCAGGGTATTTGCGGCCGTTCTCGTAGAACCAGCTGCACACATCGGTGGTAATCGTAAAGCCCGGAGGGACTGGCAGGCCCAGCGCGCACATCTCGGCGAGATTGGCGCCTTTGCCTCCCAGGAGATTTCGATCATTGGCAGAACCCTCTGCCTTGCCGTCACCGAACGTGTAGACCCATTTCATTCTAGCAGCCTCCCTTGGCACAAGAGAGGTCTACGCGATCGATCCGTCAAGCACCATAGAAAAATGCTGCATTGCACCATTCAAATCGATTAGCAGAGTAAAACAGCATTAAGCTTTGAAAAGCTTCGTCATTTCAGCGGCTGCAACTCAGCTCGCTTCGCGCAATTGCTCCGCGGTCTGCAGATCAACGGAAACAAGCTGGCTTACACCCTGCTCGCCCATGGTGACGCCGAACAGCCGGTTCATCCGCGCCATGGTGATGGGGTTGTGGGTAATGACCACGAACCGCGTATCCGTCGAGGAAGCCATCTCATCCATCAAATTGCAGAAGCGCTCGACATTGTGATCGTCGAGCGGCGCATCGACTTCGTCGAGCACGCAGATCGGCGCCGGATTGGTGAGGAACACGGCGAAGATCAGCGCCATGGCCGTCAGCGCCTGTTCGCCGCCGGAGAGCAGCGTCATGGTCTGCGGTTTCTTGCCCGGCGGCCGCGCAAGGATTTCGAGCCCTGCCTCGAGCGGATCGTCGGATTCGATCAGTTGCAGTTCCGCCGTGCCACCGCCGAAGAGATGGGTGAACAGGCGCTGGAACTGGACGTTCACCACCTCGAACGCCGCAAGCAAACGCTCGCGACCTTCGCGGTTGAGGCTCTGGATAGCCTGGCGCAGTTTCTTGACGGCCTCGATGATGTCCTCGCGCTCGCTGACGATCGCTTCGAGACGGGCGGAAAGTTCCTCCTGCTCTTCCTCGGCGCGCAGGTTGACTGCACCGAGCCGTTCGCGCTCGATCTTCAACCGCTCAAGATTGCGTTCGGTGGCGTCTACATCCGGCAGCGGATCATTGGGTCCGAGACCTGTCAGCTTCAAGGCTTCGTGCGGTGCGCAGTGAAGGGCCTCAGTGATGCGCGCTTCGGTATCCTTGCGCCGCTCCTGCGCTGCCGCGAGGCGTTCTTCGGCGCGCGCCCTGCCCTCACGCGCTGTCGCCAGCGCCTGAATGGCTTCGGTTGCGGCCCGGTCGAGTTCATGCTGGCGGCTTTCGGCCACGGCAAGCCGGTCTGCGGCATCGCGGCGGAGCAGGTCGGCCTCGGAAAGCTGCGACAGCAGAGTACGGTTGCGATCCTCGATTTCCTCCGGTGCATCCGCGAGTTGTTCGGATTCGCGCTCGGTTTCGAGCCGCCGTTCGATCAGCGATTTGATCTGGCGGTCGGCGTTGTCGGCGCGCCCGATCCAGCTCTTGCGCTCAAATGCAATGGATTCGAGCCGGCGCATGCGATTGTCCGCCTCGCGGCGCAGCCCGTCATGAATGGCGCGCGCTTCCGACAGTCCGGCGCGGTCCTGCGTGACCTCGCTTGTCAGATGGGCGAGACGCAAATCGAGGTCATGCAGGTCGATCGCATCGGCCAGCCTCGTTTCGGCGTCCACATGCTGTTCGTGCGCTTCTTCGAGCGTTTCGGCGAGCCGTGTCTTGCCCTCTTCGAGCGCTGCTCGGCGGCTCGACAGTTGGCCCGCCGCCCGCTCCGCCGCTGCCAGCGCCTCGCGTGCGTCGCTCACTGCGCGTTGCGTGCCGCGGACCCGCTCGCGGGCGCCACGTTCGGCATCGACTAATTGACGGACATTGGCTTCGGCGCCGGCAATCGCGGCTTCCGCCTCGCGCAGGCGTTTCGTTGCCGCCACAACTTCGAGATCGAGTTCTGCCAGCCGGTTCTTCTGGGCAAGCCGCTGCGCCGCCGGCGTCGGTGCATCGGCCCTTGCGGTATAGCCATCCCAGCGCCATAGCGCACCGGAGAGGCTGACCAGCCGTTGCCCGGCCTGCAGCGACGATTGCAGCCGGGCGCCATCGGCTTCATGGACGACGCCAATCTGCGCCAGACTGCGTGCCAATTGCCGTGGGGCGCGGACGAACTCCGAGAGCGACCGGACGCCGGACGGAAGATCCGGGTCACCGCCTGCATTGTCGACTTCGCTCCAGAATACGGGCGCACCATGATCGGTCGGTGCGTCGAGATCTTCGCCGAGTGCGGCTCCGAGCGCAACTTCGTACCCCTTGTCCACCTTGATCGACTCGACCACCGGCGGGAAAAGATCCGTGCCTCCGGCGTTGATCATTCTGGCAAGTGTATGCGCCTCGGTTTCAATACGGCCAAGCTCAGCACGCGTCTCCTGCAAGGGTTGCCGCAGTTCCGCTTCTCGCTGGCGCGCATTTTCGACGGCAGCTTCGGCAATGATCGCGGACTCTTCGGCCTGCGCCAACTCGGCTTCGGCGGCTTCAACCAGTCCCTGCTTTTCGACCGGGTCCGCCAAGGACGAGATCTCGCCGATCACACTGGCGAGATCGCGTTCGACATCGCCAAGCTGGCGTACCAGCCGGTCGCGGCGCTCCGCGCTATCGCGCATATTGCGCTCGATCTGCGCCCGTTCGGCGGAAGCTTCGGCGCGTTCTGCCGTAAGCTTGGTAAGCGCAGCCTCACTTTCCTTCAGCTTCGCATCGGCGCGTTCGAATTCGGCCCGCGTCGCAATCTCGCGTTCGCCGGCGCCGGCGTTTTCTTCGTGAAGCGCCTGTTCCTCTGCCTCGAGCCGGGCGAGTACGTCGGCATTGTCACGCACCATTTGCTCTTCACGGGCAATGTCTGCCGTAAATTGCACAAGTCGCTTTTCAAGTTCGCCCTGGCGGGCGCGGATACGCTCGGCCTCTTCATTGAGTTGTGCGCGGGCGATGGTGAGGCGCTGCAGCACCGCGGCGGCCTTCGCCTCTGCCTCACGCAGGTCCGGCAGCTTGTGCGCGCCGATTGCCTGTTCCTTGGCGGCATTCATCTGCAGCTGGGCCTGCTCGCCGACGCCCGATGTCGCCACCGACAGCGCCGACTGGGCTTCGCCTTCATGCGCCTTGGCGACCGCCCACTTCAGATGCAACAGGATCGCTTCGGAACGGCGGATATCGGCGGAAAGGCTCTTGAAGCGGTTTGCCTGACGCGATTGCCGGCGCAGGCTTTCGATCTGGGTTTCGAGTTCGCCGACAACGTCTTCAAGCCGCTCGAGATTCTGCTCGGCCGCGCGCAGCCTCAGCTCCGCCTCATGCCGGCGCGTGTGCAGGCCAGAAATGCCCGCAGCTTCTTCGAGCAATGCACGGCGCGCTTGGGGCTTTGCCTGAATAAGCTCGCCGATGCGGCCCTGTCCGACCATGGAGGGAGAGCGTGCGCCTGTGGACTGGTCCGCAAACAGCAGCTGCACGTCCTTGGCGCGGGCATCCTTGCCGTTGATGCGGTATACGGACCCCGCCTCGCGTTCGATGCGGCGCGATACCTGCAGTTCATCGGCATTGTTGAATGCAGACGGAGCAGTGCGGTCCTGATTGTCGAGAAAGAGCGTCACTTCGGCCGTATTGCGCGATGGGCGCGTTCCGGACCCGGAGAATATCACGTCATCCATGCCGGATGCGCGCATGTTCTTGTAGGAATTCTCGCCCATCACCCAGCGCAGCGCTTCGACAAGGTTGGACTTGCCGCAGCCATTGGGGCCGACAACGCCAGTCAGCCCGCCTTCGATGACGAATTCAGCTGGCTCGACGAAGGATTTGAAGCCGAGGAGGCGGAGTTTGGTGAAGCGCATCAGCAGCCCTTCCCGTCAACCGGCGCCCGAATGCAAACGGCGGGCGCACCGAAGCACCCGCCGACAACTGTATCGCAGGTATTAGAGCAGGCCGTCGATGATCGCCGACATTTCGTCAACCGAAAGGGCTCCCGAGTATTTCGAGCCATTGATAAAGAAAGTCGGAGTTGCATTTACTCCGAATTCATTGGCTCCGCGCTCACGCGCAGCATTCACATCATCCAGAAGTTTTTGGTTCGTCAAGCAAGCCTTGAACGACTCCTGTGTAAAACCGGCCAATTTAGAGATTTGCAGCAAAGGTTCTTCTGCATTTGCTGCGCCCGCCCATTGTTCCTGCTGTGCGAAGAGGACTTCGACCATCGGATAATAGCGATCTTCCGGCGCGCACCGTGCAAGCATGAAGGCGGCTGCGGCACGCGGATCAAACGGGAATTCGCGAAGGATGAGCTTCGCCTTGCCGGTGTCGATGTATTTTTCCTTGATCGTCGGCAGGGTCGTCGTGGCGAAATGCGCGCAGTGCGGGCAAGTCATCGACGCATATTCGACGATGGTGACAGGCGCCTCGGCCTTGCCCATGACGATGTCCTTCAAGGTACCTGGCGCCATCAGCTTGGCTTCGTCGATCTTGCCCGCCGGCTCGGGGGCCTTCACCGGCGCTGTGCCATCCGCAGGCTTTGCTGCTTCCTGGGCCCATGCCTGGCCGGATGCAAGAGCAATGGCGGCCGTCGAGGCGGCGGCAAGCGCCAGTACGTTTCTGCGGGTGAAGAATTCAGTCATAAGTTCACCTGTCTCCGGTGTTTGATCTGTCTACTGACTCGTTAGAGCCCCATGGCAGTCTCTTTAAGGCAGAGACAGCGATCTGTCTTTGAATTTTTCGTGAAGGATCAAGGGTCGGTCCGTGGCAACTCAGCGCCCCTTGCGCTCCGCATGGATGCTGTTTCCGAGCCGCTCGAGGGCCTCGCGCAATCCGTCATCCTCGATAGGCTCGACAGCATGGCTGATCTTCCGTGAGGTCTCTGCGTCGACGGGCGGCAAGGAACGCTTTTTCACGACGGGCAGCGCGACCGGCTTTTGCTCGATCTTGATGCGTCCGACCGCAGCAAAGCCCAGGAAGGCATTGACACGGCTAATGATTTCGCCGGTCTCATGCTGGACGCGCATCGCGGTGAATCCCTGGCAAGCAATCACCAAGGTGGCCGGTTGAAACGGATCATCCTCGCGGGCGCGCCGGGGCCAGATGAGTTTCAGCGGGCGGGACAATCCGCCAAGACTCGAGCCGACGACTTCGTCCCACGCCTGGACGAGTTCGATCGTGATCCCGGCCCGTTTGCGCAACACAGGATCGAGGATCCCCGCGGCGGGATCGGCCAAGGGCCGGAATCCTTTCCGCTGTTGGCTATCGTTCATCGGATCGTCGCCATCATGTCAGCGGCCATTGTAGCCGCGGAACCACTCTACGAACAAAGGTATGCCTTCTTCCAACGAAGTCGAGGGAGAAAACCCGAGATCGCGTGCGGCAAGGTCGATATCGGCATAGGTGCGCGGCACATCGGCGGGCGGCATGGGCGCAAATTCCTTGGTCGCTTCGCGGCCGCATGCCTTTTCGATAATCTCGATAAAGCGCATCAGGGCGACGGGCTTGTTGTTGCCGAGATTATAGACCGGGGCCGTTGCTTCAGGATTGGTCAGGATGCGGTTCATTGCGCCAACGACGCCATTGACGATATCGTCGATGAAGGTGAAATCCCGTTCCATCTTGCCGTGGTTGTAAACCTTTATCGGCTCCCCTTTGAGGATCGCATCCGTAAACAACCAAGGCGCCATGTCAGGGCGGCCGTAAGGGCCGTAAACGGTGAAGAAACGCAGTCCGGTGGACGCAATCTTGTGCACATGCCGGTAGGAATGGGCCAGGAGCTCGCCGGAACGTTTCGTCGCCGCATAGACGGAAACCGGATTATCGACAGGATCGCTCTCGGAAAACGGCACTTTGCTGTTGGTCCCGTAAACCGAAGACGAACTCGCATAGACGATGGGCGGTCGCTTTTTCATCCGCAATGCCTGTTCGAAGACCGTGACCTGACCATGGACATTCGCGTCGACATAGGCAGCGGGATTTTCGACCGAATAGCGAACCCCCGCCTGGGCGGCCAGATGAATGATGACATCGGCATCGGTATCTTCGCCGATCGCAGCGGCGAGTTCGCCGGCATTGGCAATGTTGGCGCGCACGAAGCGGATGCCGGCATGGCCATCAAGAGCCGATAGCCGCGTTTCCTTGAGCGCTACCGGATAGTAGTCATTGACGTTGTCGATCGCGACAATCTCGACGCCTTCGGTTGCGAGCCTTCTTGCAACGTGGAAACCGATAAAGCCAGCGGCTCCTGTGACAATGGCCTTCATCGTTCTCCCGTTTCCCTTTGCAACCTGCCCAAGTTCATGCCCTTGCACTCAGCGCCGCAACGTCAGCCTCGGCGTGTTGGGCAACCTGGGGGATCGAAAGAAATGGTGCATTGCCCGGCATCCAGCAGATCAAGATGGTCAGATAGATAAACACGGCGTCAGTGGCGTCGTGGCCGAACATGATCCCCAACATGCCGGTTATGATGTAGCTCGACAGCAAGAGCAACGCGATTGCCGTCGCAAGGTCGCGGCCCGGTCCCGGCTCCTTCTGGCGCGCGCCGATGAGAGGGGTAGCAAGGAGCGCCATGACACCAAGGACGCCGAGAATGCCGCCGTCAACCGCTGCGTTCAAAAGTCCGTTGTGAACATGGGTAAATGTCATCTGCTTTTCAGGCGGCAAATTCAACACCGCGTTGACCGAGGACATTCTGTTCTGCGGACCCTCGCCGAGAAGCGGCGACTGCAGGAATACCTGCGCGCCGGCCGACCAGAGCATAAGACGGGCCTTCAGCGAGTTGATGTTCTCCTGCGGCTGGTCAAGGTGGGTGATATCGCTTTCGAGCGCATGGTAGCGCTCGGTTACCTTGATTGACGCGACGGAAATGACCGCCACGATCAGGACGGTTCCCACAACCTTCGCCGCATTGGTAAGCGACGGCAACGACTGGCCACGCAAATACCAATAGAGGATCGCAAAGTGCACCGGCATGACCAGCCAGGCCGACCTTGTTCCCGAAAGAAAAGCGCAGGCCATTCCGCAGGCAAAGCCCAGGATCGCAATCACACGCTCGGTCTTGCTATTTGAGTGGGCGTTGAGGAGCGAGATACTGCCGAAGAGCACAGCAAACAGGCCAAAGACGGCAGCATTGCCGGCGCCGGCTTCAGCGCGCGTGGCAAAGAAAGTTATCTGAACGAGGCTGTAGGCGAGTGCTCCGATCATGCCGATGCCGGCGCCGGTGATCAGGAAGGGTACGAGGCGGCCGGAAACGCCGGCATGAAGCCGCGGAAGTACCGCCCAAACGGCGAGGAACGGGATCATTTTCAGAATATAGGTGAGGCCGGCTTTCGCATTGGGATGAAGGACGACCGAGACGACCGTAACGACGATATAGAAAGTGACGCACCAGGCGACGCGTTTTTCAGTCGGCGTCAATTTGAAGGGGAAGCGCTTGAACGCCAGCGAGATAACTGCCCATATGAAGGCAAGGACAAGCGTAACTGACGTCCCACTTGCCAAAAGGCCCGGGAAAAGCGCGAAGAGAAATGTAAAAATGCGATTATTGCGATCGATTCCAATAAAATGTCCCCTGGCGGGGAGCATCAAGGGCTTGGTCAACTGATCTGGAAACATTCATGATTCCGAATATTTTTGTTCTTGTACTCGCAGCGGTTCTGTATGAACCGTTGGCCCCGTGTAGCGCAGTTTGAGATTGATGCAACCAATAACCGCCAACCTGCTCGATTGGTATGATTCTCACCACCGGATTCTACCATGGCGCATTTCGCCGCGCGAGCAGAAGGCCGGGAAATCTGTGGATCCCTACCGAATCTGGCTATCCGAGATCATGTTGCAGCAGACGACGGTCGAGGCCGTGAAGCCCTATTTCAACGCCTTTGTCGAAAAGTGGCCGACCGTGAAGGACCTTGCTGCTGCCAGCCAGGACGCCGTCCTGCGCGCCTGGGCGGGGCTTGGCTATTATTCGCGGGCGCGCAATCTGAAGAAATGCGCCGATGCCGTATGCGCCGATCACGGCGGAGCGTTCCCTTCTGATATCAACGGGTTGAAGTCATTGCCGGGGATCGGCGACTACACGGCCGCGGCGATTGCCTCGATCGCGTTCAACAGGGCTTTCGCGGTCGTCGATGGCAATGTTGAGCGTGTTATCAGCCGCCTTTACGCAATCGACACCCCTCTCCCCGCCGCCAAGTCTGAAATCCGCGCCCGCATGCAGGCGCTCACCCCTGATGAACGTCCCGGCGATTTCGCGCAGGCCACGATGGATCTCGGTGCGACAATTTGCACGCCGAAGCGGCCGGCCTGTTTTGTCTGTCCCGTGAAGGAGGGCTGCGAGGCCCTGCAAACGAGCGATCCGGAACTTTATCCCGTCAAGGCGGCCAAGAAGGAAAGGCCGATCCGCCTTGGGGCGGCCTTTGTTGCCGTCTCTGCGGACAACGAAGTTTTGCTGCGCAGTCGCACCGAATCCGGTTTGCTTGGCGGGATGGCAGAGGTGCCCACCACAGCCTGGACAGCGCGTCAGGACGGCGCGACGGATATCGCCAGCGCGCCATTTGCGGCCGACTGGATTGCTGCCGGCAACATCACGCACATCTTCACACATTTCGAGTTGCGGCTTGCCGTCTTCAAGGCAGGCAATATCCCTGCAATGCAAAACCTTGACGGTTGGTGGGTAAAAATCGAAAAACTTTCAGCCGAGGCGTTGCCTACGGTCATGAAAAAAGTCATTGCAGCAGCCATCCCCCACGCTTTTGCAAAAAGAGGTAAGGACGTATGACACCCGTCAAGCATATCGTTTTCGACATCGGCCAGGTTCTCATCCACTACGAGCCCGATGCCGCTTTTCGGGAACTCATTCCGGACGCCGCCGAGCGGAAATGGTTCTTTGACAATATCTGCACGCATGAATGGAACATCGAACAGGACCGCGGCCGCAAATGGGTCGATGCCGAGGCGCTGCTGATTGCGGACTTTCCCGACCAGGAAGACCACATCCGTTCATTTCGCAAAAACTGGCACATGATGATCACTCATTCGATCGATGGCAGCGTCACGATCCTGCGCCAGCTCATCGCCGACGGCCATGACGTCACCATGCTGACCAACTTCGCGTCCGATACATTGCGCGAGGCCTGGGAGCGCTTTCCGTTCTTGACCGAGAGCCGCGGCGTAACCGTTTCAGGTGATATCGGACTGATCAAGCCGGACAAGGCCATCTATGATCACCATGTCGCGGCCTTCGAACTTGAGCCAGCTGCAACACTGTTCATCGACGACAGCGCCAAGAACGTCGCGGGAGCAAAGCAAGCTGGCTGGCAGTCCGTGCAATTCACCGGTCCAGAGGCGCTGAAGGCGGATCTCAATAATCTCGGCATTCGCGTCTGATCGCCAAAGACGAAACGCCCAGGCATGAAGCCTGAGCGTTTCGGATCAGAACGGCACTGGAGGTCCGCGTCCGATCGGAACGTCAGCCTCCGGCTGTCGTCATGCCGCTTCGCACCTGCTTGCGCAACTCGTCGATCGGCTTGAGAACGCCTGCATCTTCATAGTGCCAGAAAGTCCAGCCGTTGCAGGCATCGAGCCCTTGCGCCTTTGCACCCATCCGGTGGATGGAGCCGGCATCGCCACCTGCCGTGACGGTGCCGTCGGCCCTGATGATGGCCGCGTGACGGCGCCGCGCATCGCTGAGGATGGCGCCGGGTTTCAACAGGCCGGACTCGACGATGCTGCCAAAGGCGACGCGCGGCTCGGCGCGCTTGCCGGTCATGACCGTGAGTTCAGCCCCAGCCAGCGGCTCCACGGCAGCGATGCGAGCCGTCGCAGCATCGATATATTTCTGCTCGCGCTCGATGCCGACGAAATGTCGCCCGAGGCGCTTTGCCACCGCGCCCGTGGTTCCCGAACCGAAGAAGGGATCGAGAATGACGTCGCCGGGTTTCGACGATGCCATGAGAATGCGGGCAAGCAGGGCTTCTGGCTTCTGTGTTGGGTGGATCTTGTCGCCATTCTCATCTTTCAGACGCTCCGCACCGGTGCAAATGGGAAAGAGCCAGTCCGACCGCATCTGCAGGTCGTCATTGGCAGCCTTCATCGCCTCATAGTTAAATGTGTAGCCCTTGGACTTCTGGTCGCGCGATGCCCAGATCATGGTCTCATGCGCATTCTGGAAGCGGCGACCGCGAAAGTTCGGCATGGGATTGTTCTTGCGCCAGATGACGTCGTTGAGCATCCAGAAGCCAAGATCCTGCATCATCGAGCCGACGCGGAAAATATTGTGATAGGAGCCGATGACCCAGATCGTGCCGTTGGGCTTGAGAACGCGTCGGCACGCCAGCAGCCAGGCACGGGTGAAGGCATCATAGGCCTGAAAGCTTTCGAACTGGTCCCAGTGGTCATCGACCGCATCGACCTTCGACTGGTCGGGACGATGCAGATCACCGTCGAGCTGCAAATTGTAGGGCGGGTCGGCAAAGATGATATCGACGGAATGATCCGGCAGCCGGTTGAGGGCGGCCACACAGTCGCCCTTCAAAATTGTATCGAGCCAGGAGGATTGCGGCGCTGCCTGGGGCAGTTCATTCACGAGACGAACAACGGACATGGGGTACTCGACTACTGGGGACGCATTACAGAGCCTCATGGTTACCGGACGCGGTAAATTTCGCGTTAAGAGCCGGCGTTATGCGGGAAACTGTTCGTGGTGCATTGAACCCCGCAACCTTTCTGGGGTGTGACGGAGTGGTAACTTCAGCGCCACCCAAATCGCCATAGCCCGCTTTTCTTTGACGCCCGGACAATTAGCGTGTAGTCGATGCCGGTAAATCCCCCAAGCGACCGAAATGCTGCACGATGGCAGCGCTATTTTCACGAACAGGTATGATTTAATGGAACCACAGCTCATTATTTTCGACTGCGATGGCGTGCTCGTCGATTCCGAATTCCTTGCCGCACAGGTCGAGTCCAGGCTCCTGACCGATGCAGGCTATCCGATCGAACCCGAAGACATTGCCGAGCGCTTTGCCGGCCTGACCTGGACCGACATCCTGCTTCAGGTCGAGAAGGAAGCAGGAATTCCAATTTCCGCGCAGTTGATCGAAGAATCCGCCAAGCAGATGGATTATAAGCTGCGCAACGAGCTCAACGTAATCGATGGCGTGGAACAGGTCGTTGCCTCGCTGAAATATCCGAAATGCATCGCCTCGAACTCGATCAGTTCCTCGCTCAAGATGATGCTGGAGCAGAGCACGCTCTACGATCTGTTTGCCCCGCACATCTTTTCGGCGCGTGAGGTTGGATCGCAGAAGCCGAAGCCGGCGCCGGACGTCTATCTCTTTGCGGCGCGGCATTTCAACGTCGATCCAGCGCGGGCAATCGTAATCGAAGACTCGACACATGGTGTTCACGCGGCCCGGGCAGCCGGCATGCGTGTCATCGGCTTTACCGGCGGCGCTCACACCTATCCGGGTCATGCGGACAAATTGACGGATGCCGGCGCTGAAACAGTCATCAGCCGCCATCGCGATCTGCCGGCCGTGATCGAAGCCATGTCGGTGTGGTCGGAAGCCGTTTGATCCAGCTTCAGTCAAAAAGAAGACGGCCGGTATTTCCACCGGCCGTCTTTGTTGACGATCTAGTTCTTTTTCTTTGTCTTTGCCTTGGCGCTATCGTCCGGACCTTCGTCAAAGCCGACGAATACCTGAACGTTCCGGCTCGCCGGCTTGGGGAAGCTCACGTTCGGATCGTTGAAGATGAACTGGGTGGCCGCGCCACTGTCGTTGACCGCAACCGCCTGCCTGCTCAGCTTGGAGTAGACAACGTCGGAGCCCTGGATGACGGCAACACGGATTGGCACCGTGACTGTACCGGGCGTGAACTTCGCCCCGGGAACGATCTTGCCGGAAACGGCGACAGTCATGGTCATCGTCGTGTCGTCAGAATTGCAAGAGCGGGTTTCGTCCGACATGGATGCCTGATAAATCAGGTTCGCCGGGTTCTTGTCGGTGGTCTTCCCGTAATTGTTGATGACCGAGGTTCCTTCGCGGATCGTGACGGGCGGGCAGAAGGCGCGCAGTTGCGAGGCGGTGAGGCGCTTGTCGGCCTCGGCGGTGGCCTGGGCCTTGGGGGAGTTCGTGTCCACGGTCCCGCCGCTCGTCGAACAGGCCGCAAGACCTGCAGCAAAGACCAATGCACAAATTGGGGCGCAAAGTTGATAGAAGGGCAGAGTTTTTTGTGTTTCTGACTTCATGAACTGAACTTTCCTCGTAGAACGAACCTTGACGAACGAACGTGTTCTATATCAACGGTTCGATGAGAATGCGACGGGGCTGCGCAAGCTTTTTGCCAAGGCGGCGCGTGCATCCAAAGGCAAGGGATATTTGAGATGAAATACGTTAGTACACGCGGCGAAGCGCCGGTTTTAGGATTTTCCGATGCCCTTCTCGCCGGCCTTGCGCGCGATGGCGGGCTCTATCTTCCCCAGGAATTTCCACAATTTTCTGCAGACGAGATCCGTTCACTGCGGGGCAAGACCTACGCCGAGATCGCGATTCACGTGCTGACGCCGTTCATTGCAGGGGACATCGACCAGGCCGATTTCGAGGCCATGGTGCACGAAGCCTACGCCACCTTCCGCCATGAGGCGGTCTGCCCCTTGGTCCAGACCGGACATAATGAGTTCGTGCTGGAGCTTTTCCATGGTCCGACGCTCGCATTCAAGGATGTGGCGATGCAGCTTCTGGCGCGGCTGATGGACTACAGTCTTGCCAAGCGGAGCGAGCGGGCGACCATCGTCGGTGCAACGTCCGGCGACACGGGCGGCGCGGCTATCGAGGCCTTTGCCAACCGCGACCGGACCGACATCTTCATTCTGTTTCCGCACAACCGCGTCTCGCCCGTGCAGCAGCGGCAAATGACGACGTCGGCAGCGTCCAATGTTCATGCGCTCGCCATCGATGGCAATTTCGACGATTGCCAATCGCTCGTCAAAGGCATGTTCAACGATCTCAACTTCCGCGACGCGCTCTCGCTCTCTGGTGTCAATTCGATCAACTGGGCGCGGATCATGCCGCAGATCGTCTATTACTTCACGTCGGCGCTCAGCCTCGGCGCTCCCGACCGGCCAATTTCGTTCACTGTGCCAACCGGCAATTTCGGTGATATTTTCGCAGGTTACGTTGCAAAGCGCATGGGACTTCCGATCGAGCGCCTCGCCATTGCCACCAACGACAACGATATACTTGCCAGGACGCTGGAGACCGGCAATTACGAAACGCGCGGCGTGGTACATACGACCTCGCCGTCGATGGACATCCAGGTTTCGTCCAATTTCGAACGCTTGCTCTTTGAAGCGCACGGCCGTGACGCGGCCTCGGTACGGCGCCTTATGGACGGCCTCAAGCAATCCGGAAGCTTCTCGATCGCCGAAAAGGCACTCGGCTTCATCCGGTCCGAATTCGATGCCGGCCGCTCCAGCAAGGCGGAGACAACCGGGATCATCGCGAGCGTACTAAAGCAGTCCGGCTATCTGCTCGATCCGCATTCGGCCATCGGCCTGAAAGTAGCACGCGAAGTTCTGCGGTCGACGGCGCCAAGCGTTGTCCTTGCCACGGCTCATCCAGCCAAGTTCCCGGATGCCGTGAAGGAGGCAAGCGGTGTCCATCCAGACCTGCCGCTCTGGCTGGGTGATCTCATGCAACGAAAAGAACAGTACACGGTACTTCCCAACGACCTTAAAATTGTGGAAGAGTATGTGAGCCGGCATTCAAGAGCGGCAAAGTAAGGAGCATTGCATGGGCGTTGAAATCAGTCGCCTCTCCAACGGTTTGACGATTGCGACAGAGACAATGCCGCATGTGGAGAGCGTAGCCCTTGGCATTTGGGTCAAGGCAGGGTCACGGAACGAGGCAAGCAACCAGCACGGTATAGCCCATCTTCTCGAACACATGGCCTTCAAGGGCACCGAGAACCGCTCCGCCTGGAAGATCGCCGCCGATATCGAGGATGTGGGCGGTGAAATCAACGCCGCGACCAGCGTCGAGACCACTTCGTATTATTCTCGCGTCCTGCGCGATGACATGCCGCTCGCGATCGACATTCTCGCCGACATCATGACGAGTTCGAAGTTTGATGCCGAGGAACTCGAGCGCGAAAAGAACGTCGTCATGCAGGAGATCGGCGCTGCGCACGATACGCCCGACGATGTGGTTTTCGATCGCTTCACCGAAGCGGCCTTTCAGAACCAGACCATCGGACGTACCATCCTTGGCACGCCGGAGACCGTCCAATCCTTCTCGTCGGCCGACCTTCGCCGCTATATGGACGAGCAATACAGCGCCGAGCGCATGGTCGTCGTCGCCACCGGCGGTGTTAAGCACGACGAATTCGTCCGAGAGGTCGAAAAGCGCCTCGGTTCGTTCCGGCCGAAATCGACGGCCCCGGAACCCGAAATCTCCCACTATGTCGGCGGCGATTTCCGCGAACAACGCGAATTGATGGACGCCCAGGTGGTGATCGGTTTTGAGGGCCGCGCCTATCATGTGCGTGATTTCTATGCCTCGCAGCTCTTGGCGATGATCCTCGGTGGCGGCATGTCTTCACGCCTCTTCCAGGAAGTGCGGGAAAAGAGGGGCCTGTGCTACTCGGTCTATGCGTTCCATTGGGGGTTCTCCGAGACCGGCGTTTTCGGGGTCCATGCTGCAACCGGCCGCAATCATCTGAAAAAGCTCGTGCCCGTGATCATTGACGAGTTGCACGCTGCTGCCCGCAATATCAGCCAGGAGGAATTGAACCGGGCACGGGCGCAATACCGGGCGAGCCTGCTGATGTCGCATGAAAGCGCAGCAAGCCGCGCCGGACAGATCGCACGCCAGATGCTTCTCTACGGAAATCCGATATCGACCGACGAACTGGTCGAGCGTCTCTCGAAGATCACTGTTGAACGTTTGACCGACCTTGCCGGACGCCTGTTCCTCGACACGACGCCTACAGTCGCTGCGGTCGGCCCGATCGGTTCCTTGATGAAGTTCGCCGATATCCGTCATGGACTGACTGCCCCAGCGTCGAGCCCGAGAAAGATAGCGGTCTGACGGCGATCCGGAGCGGCAATGATCGCCCTGCCCTTTCTCAAAAGCGTCGCCCCGCCCTTGCAGGGCAAGCGCATTTACCTGCGTCCGCCGACGCTTTCCGACTATCGCGCCTGGGCATCGCTGCGGGCCGAAAGCCGCGAATTTCTCGCGCCATGGGAGCCGCTCTGGGCGGTCGATGATCTGGAGCGCGGCGCATTCCGCCATCGAATTCGCCATTATGACGACGAGGCGGCGGCAGGCACGGCCCATCCGTTCTTTCTCTTCCGCAATACAGACCAGCGCTTGCTCGGCGGCATCACGCTTGGCAACATCCGCCGCGGTGTCGGCCAGAACGGCATGATTGGCTACTGGATCGGCGCACCTTTCGCCGGACAGGGCTTCATGCACGAAGCATTGAGCCTGCTCATCCCCTATGCTTTCACCAAGGTGAGGTTGCACCGCCTGGAAGCTGCCTGTATTCCAAGCAATGAAAGATCGATCCGCCTTCTCGAAAAAGCCGGATTTCAGAGAGAAGGACTGCTCCGTTCTTACCTAAAGATAAACGGAATGTGGCAAGATCATCTTCTCTTCGCTCTGATTGAGGATGATGCAAGGGCTGGCAAATGAAGATGTATCGGTGGCTTTGTTGGGACGACAGATGCTGAAAGGCTTATCGCGGGCTCTGGTCCTCATATTCATGCTGCTCGCGGCCCATACCGCCGCCAATGCCTTCGAAACCATCAAGATCACCAAGGAAAGCACGGCGCTCGACCTGTCGAAGGCCGTCGAGGTCTATCGCAACCAGGGCGAGACGTTCCAGATCTCAACGGCCCCCGGTACGGACGGCATCGTTCGGCGTATCGAGGTGCAGGCAAACGACAAGCGTTCGACCGGCGACTGGGCGGCATTCTCGCTCGCCAATCCGACCGACGAGCAGATCGACCGTCTGATCGTCGTGCCGCATTTCCGTCTTGTTGGATCGCGCTTCATCTGGCCCGACCTCGGTTCCACGCGCATCACGTCGATTACCCCCAGCGAAGGCTTCGCCCTCGACCGGCAGGCGAGCGACGACGCGGATATTTTCCTGATCACGCTCAACCCGGGTTCGGTCATAACCCTTGTCGCGGAACTTGCTTCTCCCAACCTGCCACAGGTCTATGTGTGGGAGCCGAATGCCTATAAGGATACGGTCAATTCCTATACGCTTTATCGCGGCATTCTGCTTGGCATTGCCGGCTTGCTCGCGCTGTTTCTGACGATCCTTTTCGTCGTCAAGGGTACCTCGCTATTCCCGGCGACGGCAGCACTCGCCTGGGCCGTTCTTGCCTATATCTGCGTCGATTTCGGCTTCTGGAGCAAGCTCATCGAAATCGCGCCCGGCAACGAACAAATGTGGCGGGCGGGCACCGAAGTGGCGCTGGCCGCGACGCTCGTGATTTTCCTTTTCACGTATCTCAACCTCAATCGCTGGCACGATAATTTCAGCTATGGCGCACTGACCTGGATTCTCGGTCTCGGCATCGTCTCCGGTGTCGCAATCTTCGACCCGCCGATTGCTGCCGGCATCGCCCGCTTTTCCTTCGCGCTGACCATCATAGCCGGTACGATCCTGATCGGATTCTTCTCGTTCCGCAGCTATGACCGGGCAATCATGCTGATCCCGACGTGGATCCTGCTCCTGGTCTGGCTGATGGGCAGCTGGCTTACCGTTGCCGGCATTCTTGCCAACGACATCATCCAGCCCGCCCTCGCAGGCGGCCTTGTCCTCATCGTTCTCCTGATCGGCTTTACGGTCATGCAGCACGCTTTTTCCGGAGGCGCGTTGCAGCAGGGGCTCTTCTCCGATGTCGAGCGACAGGCGCTCGCCATCATCGGTTCGGGCGATATCGTCTGGGATTGGGATGTGCCGCGCGACCGCGTTGTCACGACGCCTGACCTCACCAATTTCCTCGGAGCATCGGCAAGTTCCTTGCACGGGGCCGTGCGCAACTGGCTGCCGATGCTGCACTCCGACGACCGCGACCGTTTCCGGACCACGCTCGACGTCATTCTTGAGAACCGTCGCGGCCGCATCTCCCAGACCTTCCGCCTGCGAGCCAATGACGGTCATTATTATTGGTATTCCTTGAAGGCGCGCCCGGTCATCGGTTCGGATGGTGAGATCGTCCGCTGCGTCGGCACCCTGATTGACGTTACCGAACAGAAGAAGGCGGAGGAGCGGCTACTCCACGATGCCGTCCACGATAATCTGACCGGTCTTCCCAACCGCGAACTTTTCCTGGATCGGCTCGGCTCGGTGATCACCATGGCGCAAACGGAAAGCAAAATTCGCCCGACTGTGTTCATCATCGACATCGACCGCTTCAAGCAGGTCAATGACGGCCTCGGCCTGTCCGCCGGCGACACCTTCCTGCTGACCATATCGCGCCGCCTGCACCGCCTGCTGCGCCCGCAGGATACGCTGAGCCGCCTCTCGGCCGACCAGTTCGGCCTGATCCTCGTATCCGAAAGCGAGCCCGCCAAAATTGCCGCATTCGCCGATGCGGTGAAGCAGGCGATTCGCGCGCCCATCGCCTTTGCCAAGCGCGAGATTGTTCTTACCGCATCGCTCGGCCTGATTACCTGGACGAGCGGCAGCGCCGCCTCGCCGGAGGATCTGGTGAAGGATGCCGAGCTGGCCATGTACCAGGCGAAACGCTTCGGCGGCGACCGCATCGAGCCCTTCCGCCCGGCCTTCCGCGCGGTCGGAAGCGATCGCCTTCAGCTTGAATCGGACCTGCGGCGCGCGCTCGAACGACGTGAAATTCATATGGCCTATCAGCCGATCGTGCGCCTCGATGACAACAGCATCGCCGGCTTTGAAGCGCTCATGCGCTGGGATCATCCGCGCCGCGGATCGATCCCGCCGTCAGAGTTCATTCCCGTCGCCGAGAGTTCCGGCCTCATCGTCCAGCTCGGCCTCTTTGCGATGCAAAAAGCCGCCGAAGATCTCGTCAATTGGCGCCGCACCCTGGGTGCGACACCGCTCTTCGTCTCGGTCAACATTTCGAGCAGCCAGTTGATCCGCCAGGATCTCATCGATGATGTCCGCTCGGTCTTGCTGCAGACGCAGATCGAGCCGAGCAGCCTGAAGCTTGAGCTCACAGAATCTCTTATGATGGAAAATCCGGAGCGCTCCGGCTATGTGCTTTCCAGCATCAAGGCAATGGGCGTTGGCGTATCGCTCGACGATTTCGGCACGGGCTATTCTTCGCTTTCCTATCTCACGTCCTTCCCGTTCGATATGATCAAGATCGACCGATCGTTCCTCAAGGCTGATCAGCCGCAAAAAGTGACGCTGCTGCGCTCGATGATCAGCATGGCGCATGACCTCGGTCTTGCCGTCGTTTCGGAAGGCATCGAAAATGAGAGCGATGCGCTGCAACTGCGCCAGATGGGCTGCGAATATGCGCAGAGCTTCATGTTCAGCCCGCCCTTGACGCTCGACGTCGCCACCAAGCTTCTGCGCGAACAGTTCCAGCAGTCGAAGGCTGCATCGTAAGACTAAAAGCGGGCTTGGAATTGGCGAAGAGACTGCTATTATTCGTAACTGGAGCGTGGGGCGAGCTTTCGCCCGCCCCACCTTTACCTGGGTAATCAATCGAACCCGGAGCGTGACTTGCCAGCCAGTCCGGGTTCTTTTGATTTCAAAGGTAATAGTCAGTGGTAAAAACCACATGCCTATTCTCCGAGTTTGAGAGCAAGGCCGTTGCCACGGTCGGGAGGCCCATCGTCCCGATGCACCAGCTGGCTTGATGCTGCTACTTGGCTCTCGCTTTCATTGATTGCTCGGATTTGGATTCCCAACAAGAAATGCAGGGTTGAATCCCTTGCTGTATCGCGTTGCAGCGCGACCGAACGACAGGTCAAAACCGGTAGGTTAATTTAGGCGTGGCCAGCGACCGTGGCGAGGCGCGACGGATCGATACCCATATAGGCGAGCAGTCGATCATAGGTGCTGTCAATATTGGGATCGAAGAGCAGATCGTGCGGCGCCTGGCAAGTAAGCCAGCCATTATTGGCGATCTCGTTTTCGAGCTGGCCGGAGGCCCATCCCGAATAACCCAAGGTCATCAATGCTTTGCGCGGACCACGTCCGCCTGAGATGGCACGCAGGATGTCGACCGTTCCCGTCAGGCAGAGTTCCTCGGCAACGGGCATGGTGGAATCTGTCAGATAGTCGTCGGAATGGAGGACGAAGCCGCGCCGCACTTCGACGGGGCCGCCATTGCGGACGAGGAAATCGCGCGTCCTGTCCGGCATCATGATGACTTGCTGCTCATCGAGCACGCCAAGCTGCACCAAAATTTCCGCAAATTCCATTTCCTGGGCGCGATTGATGATGAGACCCATCGCGCCATTTTCCGAATGGGCGCAGATGTAGATAACCGAGCGCGCGAAACGGCTGTCTTCCATCCCCGGCATGGCGAGAAGGAATTGTCCATTTAGAAAACCGGCTTCGTTGGTCGCGTCTCTCAAGTTTCCCATAAGAATAAGGGTACCAAGGATTCTATAAATGACAACGCCCAATGGTAACGAATTGTAAACGACAGCGGTTACCGGGAGAAAAGTTTGGCTGAACACGACTTCGTCACACAGATATGATGGGCAAATCCCCTCATCTCCTTGATCGCAACGAAAAGCATTGTAATTGTCGCCGCCATGAAAACGAAATTCCTTTGCCTCATTGCCTCATTGCTCTTCGCTTTTCCGGCAGCCGCTGCCAGTTCAGACTGGACCAGCACGCCGGGCGGCAAGGTCCGCGTCATCGTCGACAATCCTGCGGACGGGACCCCGGAGGTCCGCGGCGCCATCCAGATCAATCTCGATCCGGGCTGGAAGACCTATTGGAAGGAACCGGGTGACGCAGGCGTACCCCCGGAACTCGATCTCACGGCGAGCAGCAACATCAAAGCCTATGCGCTTGCCTTCCCGACGCCGCACCGCTTCGCGGATGGAGGCACGCAGTGGGCCGGGTACAAGAAGCCCGTGTCACTCCCGTTCACGCTGACGCTGGAAGACCCCGCCAAACCGGCCCATCTCAAGGGGCACGCCTTCCTCGGCATATGCGAGACAATCTGCATTCCCGTCACTGCCGAGTTCGATATTGCCATCGACGGAACGCCGAGCGACGCGCTGACCAAGGCGCAGATATCGACCGCATTTGATCAATTGCCGGCACCAGCATCGGCGGAAATCGGCGTTCGCGCCGTCACGCGCGACAATGACCATCTTGATTTCACGGCTGATCTTGCGGCGGGCAGCGAAGAGATTGACCTCTTCGTGGCCGCGGAAGGCGGGGCCAATTTCGGCATGTCGAAATTGAAGAGCCGCGACGGCCAAACCGCCGTCTTTGCCGTGCCGCTCGTTTCCGGGGCACAGGCAAAGCCTGGCCTCCTGTACTATACGCTGGTGCAGGGCGACAAGTCGGTATCCGGAACAATTCCCTTCAAGGAATAGCTCGACTTTTCACCAGCCGCACCCTATCTGCGATAGGCCTTTGCGTAATCTCAAGAGGAGCGATTCATGACTATCAAGGTAGGCGAACGTTTGCCCGATGCCACATTCAAGACCAAGACCGATGAGGGCGTCAGCGAAGTACGCTCCGACAGCCTGTTCAAGGGCAAGAAGGTCGTTCTCTTTGCCGTTCCAGGTGCGTTCACGCCCACATGCAGCATGAACCACCTCCCCGGTTATCTCGAAAACCGCGACGCCATTCTCGCGAAGGGCGTCGATAGCATCGTCGTCGTCGCCGTGAACGATCCGCACGTCATGGGTGCCTGGGCCAAAGCGACCAACGGCGAAGGCAAGATCCAGTATCTTTCGGATGGAAATGCGACCTTCACCAAGGCCGTCGGCCTCGATATCGATCTTGCCGCCGGCAATATGGGCGTGCGCTCGAAGCGCTATTCCATGCTCGTCGAGGACGGCGTCGTCAAGGAACTCAACATCGAGGAAGCGCCGGGACAGGCCGTTACATCGAGCGCTGCAACCCTGCTCGGGCAGCTCTGATCTTTACGGCTGCGAGGGCTTTACCGGCCCTCGCCTCCTTGAACCACCGGCTTGCGCTTAAACGGAGCCATGCCCGCGCGCGCAAGTTCATCGGCGCGCTCGTTTTCCGGGTGGCCGGCGTGCCCCTTCACCCAATGCCACACGACTTTGTGTCGCTTGCGCGCCTCATCTAGCTGCTGCCAAAGCTCGGCATTCTTTACCGGCTTCTTGGCCGCCGTCTTCCAGCCATTGCGCTTCCAGCCTTCGATCCAGCCTGAAATACCATCGCGTACATAGACGGAGTCCGTATAGAGATCGACGTTGCAAGGCTCCTTCAGCGCGCTCAGGGCCGCAATTGCCGCCATGAGTTCCATGCGGTTGTTGGTTGTGTCGCCCTCGCCGCCGGAGAGTTCTTTTTCGTTGCCGTTCCAACGCAGGACAGCGCCCCAGCCACCCGGGCCAGGATTGCCTGAACAAGCGCCGTCGGTGAACGCTTCGATATCCTTCATGCGCGTTGTCCTTCGAGGACCAGCCCGTATTCCTGGGCAGACTTGATCTGGCGATGAAACCGCATGCGGCGCAGATACTCCATCGGGTCCTTCTTGACGACGAGGCTGCCTTCAGGCGTGTTCAGCCAGTCATAGAGGCGGGTCAGCATGAAGCGGAGGGCCGAGCCACGCGCAAGGATCGGCAGGTTTGCCGCCTCGTCGGCCGAAAGCGGCCGGATGGAATTATAGCCGCGCAGGAGCGCAGTACCCTTGGTGAGGTTGAAGGCATTGTCCTTCTCGAAGCACCAAGCATTGAGACACACCGCGACGTCGTAGGCGAGAAGGTCGGTGCAGGCGAAATAGAAGTCGATGAGGCCGGAAAGCTTGTTGCCGAGGAAAAAGACATTATCCGGAAAAAGATCGGCGTGGATGACGCCATGCGGAAGGTGCGATGGCCAGTTCGCCTCGAAGAACGCAAGATCGGCTTCGGTTTCGCTGGCAAGGCCGGGTTCCACTCCATCCGCGCCTGCCCTAGAATTCTCCCACAGCGGCCGCCAGCCTTCAACCGAAAGCGCGTTCTTCCGTCGCATGGGGAAATCCTCGCCCGCAATGTGCATCCGCGCCAGCGCCTCGCCAAGCGCGAAGCAATGCTGCACCGTCGGGCGGCGCATCCACATGCCTTCAAGGAAGGTAACGATCGCGGCGGGGCGACCGGCAAGCTCGCCAATGCTTGAACCGGATTTCTGGTTCACCGGCAATGGACAACTGATCCCCTTGCCCGCGAGATGGCGCATGAGACCGAGAAAGAACGGCAGGTCGTTGCTGTTCACCCGCTTCTCGTAAAGCGTCAGAATGAACGAGCCTGCACTTGTGTGCAGGAGATAGTTCGAATTCTCGACGCCTTCGGCAATGCCCTTATAGGAGAGCAGCTCGCCAATTTCGTAGTCCTTGAGGAAACGCGCCAGGTCGATTTCGTTGATGTCGGTGTAGACGGCCATGATCAGCGGCTTCCGTTGACGAAGGCCATATCGAGGCTTGTCAGTTCCACGTCACGCAGGTCGCGCATGACGTGGAAGTTTTCGGTCTCGATGGTCGTTTCAGCAAGTTCGATGGACACGGTGTAGCGTTCCGAAAAGAATTGAATGATTTCGTCGACGATGATCTCCGGAGCCGAGGCGCCGGCGGAAAGTCCGACCACGGATATGTCGCCGACTTGATCCCACTCGATGTCCGAGGCGCGCTGCACCAGCATCGAGTGGCTTGCGCCCGAACGTTCCGCGACTTCGACGAGCCGCTTCGAATTGGATGAATTCGGCGCGCCGACAACGAGGAAGAGGTCGCATCCCGGAGCCGCCGCCTTCACCGCGTCCTGGCGGTTGGTGGTTGCATAGCAGATGGATTCGGCCGCCGGTGCCATCAAGGCTGGAAAACGCTGCTGCAGGGTAGCAATAATTCCGGCGGTATCGTCCACCGAAAGCGTGGTCTGCGTCACGAAGCCGAGATTGTCCGGATCGACGGGCATGTAGGCCTCGGCGTCCTCGATCGTTTCGATCAGCGTAACGGCGCCTTCCGGCAATTGGCCCATCGTTCCGATAACCTCCGGATGGCCGGAATGACCGACCAGGATCACGTGCCTGCCGAGGCGCTGATGCCGCATGGCCTGCTTGTGCACCTTGGAGACCAGTGGACAGGTGGCGTCAAGATAGAAGAGGTTCTTGTTCTGCGCATCGGCGGGAACAGATTTGGGCACGCCGTGGGCGGAAAACACCACGGGCTGGTCGCGATGTTCTGCGGGGATTTCGTCGAGTTCCTCGACGAATACAGCGCCCCGGGCCTGCAGGCCCTCGACCACATAGCGGTTGTGCACGATTTCGTGGCGCACATAGACCGGCGCGCCGTATTTTTTCAGAGCCAGAACCACGATCTGGATCGCCCTGTCCACCCCGGCGCAAAATCCGCGCGGTCCGCAAAGGCGGATTGTCAGCGGTCTCTTCTCAGGCATCTTTATCGTCTCGCGGAACCGGTTGAAATGCTACTTGGACTTGGGCGGCAATCAGCGGGAAGTCAAGTCGGAAGACGATGCTCCGTCGACGGCCGTCTTCTTTTCCGCTGGGAGTTTATAGCGTCGCCGCAGCGAGATTGCCAAAATTACGACCAGGGTTGCCGCAAGGCCATACCAGGTGACGGCATATTGCAAGTGGCTGTTGGGAAGATCGATGATCGTGACCCCGCCGACCGGCGCACCACCCGGGTTGGGCGTCTTGTCGGCGTCGATGAAGAAGGGCACAAGCTTTCCCTTGTCGATCCCCGATTGCGAGGCCATCGTCGTCAGGTCTTTCCAGTAGTAGATATTGGCGGACAGGTCATTGTCTGGAACAAGCGAGGACGGCTTGGCATCAAGCGGGTTGCGGGCAAGGCCGGTAATCGTCACCTGGCCCTCGACCTCGCCCGCTGGGCGCGTCGCCGGTTCCTTCCGGTCGTAGGGCACGAAGCCGCGATTGACGAAAACCGCGCGGCCGTCATCAAGCAGCAGCGGCGTATAAACGTAAAAGCCGGAATAACCCTCGTAGGTCGCGAAGAAATGCCGCTCCTTGTCGTTCAGCAGCCGTCCGGCAACCTTGACGGTGCGGTAATCCACATCCTGACCTTCGTTCCAGATCTTTTCGATATCGGCGAGCGGAACTGGTGCGGCATGCGTGCGTGCTTCGATCTCCGCAAGGAGACCTTCCTTCCAGTAGAGCCGTTCGACCTGCCATGTGCCGAGCGCCACGAGAATTGCGAAGAGCACTGCGCCTAGGATAAGCGTGATCCAGGGAAATCTTGGGCGGTCGGCCGCTGCGTATATCTTACTCATGAGCGGTCGGGCGGTCGAGCCGTCCCTCGGCGGCCTTGTGCTTGTACTGGAGGGCGATGAGAACGCCCTTCATCCAGCGAAGCGTGGCGAGACAAAGCACGAGTGCGAGCGGTATCCATAGGATGAAATGGACCCAGAGCGGCGGGTCGATATTGACCTCCATCCATAGGGCAAGACCAACCACGATGAAGCCGATCAGCAGCATGACCAGCACGGCCGGCCCCTCGCCCGTATCGATGAACGAATAGTCGAGACCGCAATTGGTGCATCGCGGCGCGGGCTTTACAAATCCATCGAACAATTTGCCCTGACCGCAGCGTGGGCATTTGGCCTTGATGCCGGCCGCAATGGGATCGACGGGCGGGTAAAGGGCTGTGTCTTCGTTCATTGAAATCTGCGCTCGAAGGATTGTTTCAGTTGGCGTTGTGATCGGGACAAGCGTCGAGATTAAGGCCGCGTGCGATTAGTGGCGCCGTTTCGTTGATCTGTCCAGCAGCCAAGTTGAAGCACATCCCAAAGAAAAGGGCGGGCCATGTCGCCATGCCCCGCCCCTTCATGTCTCGATAGATGCCGCTTATTCGACGGCCATCGGTGCGCCCCAACCGGCCCATACATAGATGGAGAAGAAGAGGAACAGCCAGACGACGTCAACGAAGTGCCAGTACCAGGCTGCGGCTTCGAAGCCGAAATGCTTCTGCGGGGTGAAGTCGCCGCGGATCGAGCGCAACAGGCAGACGGCCAGGAAGATGGTGCCGATGATCACGTGGAAACCATGGAAGCCGGTCGCCATGAAGAAGGTCGCGCCGTAGATCGAATCCTTGAAGGCGAACGGTGCGTGCACATATTCGTAAGCCTGCACGAAGGTGAAGAGCATGCCGAGCAGAACTGTCAGGGTGAGGCCTGTGATGAGGCCCTTGCGGTCATTGTGGATGAGGGCATGGTGCGCCCAGGTAACGGTCGTTCCCGAAAGCAGCAGAATGATCGTGTTGTAGAGCGGCAGATGGAGCGGATCGATCACCTCGATGCCCTTGGGCGGCCAGATGCCACCGGTAAAGGCGGTACGGGCAACCTGCTCGACCTCGCCCGGGAACAGGCTTGCGTCGAAGAAGGCCCAGAACCAGGCAACGAAGAACATCACCTCCGAGGCGATGAACATGATCATGCCGTAGCGCAGGTGCAGCTGCACAACGCGGGTATGATGGCCCTGCTTGCTCTCCTTGATCGTGTCCGACCACCAGCCGTACATCGTGTAAAGGATGATCACGAGACCGATGAGGAAAATCCATGGGCTTGTCAGGTTGGCCCTGAACAGCACGAGTTCACCGCCAGCGTGGTAGCGCATGAATGCGATACCGCCGAGGGCCAGGACGAAGGCACCGACCGATCCGAGGAACGGCCACGGACTTGGATCGATGATGTGGTAGTCGTGATGTTTCTGGTGTGCTTCGGCCATTCTAACCCCCGCAATTTCTGTTCATCTGTAAGACACCGGCCAGAGCCGGCGCAAGTTCAAAGCTGTCCTGACCCGTTCTCTTTCTTGACATCGGTATTGGCGGCAAGCGGGGCCGGCATTGCGATGGGGAAGAACGTGTAGGACAGGGTGATGGTATTGACGCCCTTCAATTCGGGCGCGTTGACAATGTCCGGATCGACGAAGAAGACGACCGGCATTTCAAGGTCTTCGCCAGGCTTGAGCACCGTATCGGTGAAGCAGAAGCACTCGACCTTGTTGAAATAGGCGCCGGCTGCCTGCGGCGTAACGTTGAAGGCAGCACGTCCCGCTGTCGGTTTGTCGGCGATACTCTTTGCCTCGTACTTGATCAACGAGGTCTCACCGATCTTCATCGTGACTTCGCGCTGCACGGGCTCGAATTTCCACGGCAGCGCGCCGGAGGTGTTCGCATCGAAGCGGACCGTGATTGTCTTGTCGAGAATCGTGTCGGACATCTGTTCGACTCGTTGCGTCGTCCCGCCATAGCCGGTCACCTGGCAGAACATCGCGTAGAGCGGAACCGCCGCAAAAGCCATGCCAACCATGCCGAAGAAGAAAGCGAGGCAGGAAATCGCAATCGTACGATCCGAAACCTTCCGCTTCCGCCCGGTTGGCGCATCTGCGCTCTTTACGGTTTCCTCAGACATTGAACCACTCATTACATCGGCCGGATCAGGATGTTGGCGCCGAGCTTCGCCCAGGTGCCGACATAGACGATGATGACAAAAGCAGCGAGCGCCAGCGCAAGTGCGATAGAACGGCTGCGCTGCGCCTTCTTCTGCTTGTCGGTTAGGGTCACGCGATCATTGCTCATATCAGGCACCTGCCAATAGTAGTGCTTTGCGCACGAGAATTTCGCCGAGAAGGACAGCGTAGATTCCGAAGAGGTAGAGGATGGAGAAGCCGAACATCTTCTTTGCCGGCTTGATCATGTCTTTGCCCACCGGCGCCCGCCATACCCGCCAGGCATAGACGATGAAAGCGACGCCCATGGCTGCGGCGAAAAGGCCGTAGGCCGGGCCGGCGAAGCCCATGATCCATGGCAGAACCGCAACGGGCGCGACGAGGAGCGTATAGAGAAAAATCTGGAACTTGGTCGATGCCGGACCCATCACATTCGGCATCATCGGGATCTTCGCCTTTTCATAGTCGTCCGACATGAACAGCGACAGCGCCCAGAAATGCGGCGGCGTCCACAGAAAGATGATCATGAACAGCACGATGCTTTCCATGCTCACCGAATTGGTAACGCAAGCCCAGCCGATCATGGGCGGGAATGAACCGGCGGCTCCGCCGATGACGATGTTCTGCGGTGTCGAACGCTTCAGCCACATCGTATAGACGACCGCATAGAAGAATATCGTAAAGGCCAGCAGGAATGCCGAAAGCACATTGACGAAAAGGCCGAGCGTGACGACCGAAAACGCCGAGAGCAACAGGCCGAAGGTCAGCACTTCCTCGCGGCTGATACGCCCGGCGGGAATCGGCCGCTTGGCCGTGCGCTTCATCACGGCATCGATATCGGAGTCGTACCACATGTTAAGTGCGCCCGAGGCGCCTGCCCCGACGGCGATACAAAGGATGGCTATGCCCGCAAGAACCGGATTGATATGTCCCGGCGCCGCCAGCAAGCCGACAAGCGCGGTGAAGACCACGAGCGACATAACCCGCGGCTTGAGCAGCACGACATAATCCGACGCACTGGCCTCCGAAAGGCCGATGCTCGTATCCATGCTCGCGTTTTTCTCAACCAATGCCATTTGTTCGTTCTTGCTGCAGTCCGATAGATTGTCGTCAGGGCCATCCGGACCACTACCATGAATGGTCCGGACAGCCATTGTCTTACTTGATACGCGGGAGCTGTTCCCACTGATGGAACGGCGGCGGCGAAGAAAGCTGCCATTCCAGCGTGGTCGCACCGACGCCCCATGGGTTTGCCCCTGCCTCACGCTTCTTGGCAAAAGCCTCGAAGACACCGAAGAGGAAGATCAGCACGGCAACACCGGAAATGTACGAACCGATCGACGATACTTCGTTCCAGCCGGCAAAGGCGACCGGATAGTCGATATAGCGGCGCGGCATGCCGGCAAGGCCGAGGAAGTGCTGCGGGAAGAACACGAGGTTGACGCCGATGAACATCACCCAGAAGTGCGTGTTGGCGATCGCGTGGTTGTACATGTAGCCCGTCATCTTCGGGAACCAGTAGTACCAGCCGGCGAAGATACCGAACACGGCGCCGAGCGAAAGCACGTAGTGGAAGTGTGCAATCACGTAGTAGGTGTCGTGCATGGCGCGGTCGAGACCGGCATTGGCGAGCTGGACGCCCGTCACGCCGCCAATGGTGAAGAGGAAGATGAACCCGATCGCCCAGATCATCGGCGGCTTGAATTCGATCGAGCCGCCCCACATCGTTGCGATCCACGAGAAGATCTTCACGCCCGTCGGCACGGCGATGACCATCGTCGCGAAGACGAAGTAACGCTGGGTCTCGAGCGAGAGACCGACGGTGTACATGTGGTGCGCCCAGACGATGAAGCCGACGACACCGATGGCAACCATTGCGTAGGCCATGCCGAGGTAGCCGAAGATGGGCTTCTTCGAGAAGGTCGAGACAATGTGGCTGATAATGCCGAAGGCCGGCAGGATCATGATGTAAACTTCCGGATGACCGAAGAACCAGAAGAGATGCTGGAACAGCAGCGGATCGCCGCCGCCTTCAGGCGAGAAGAAGGTCGTGCCAAAATTGCGGTCGGTCAGAAGCATGGTGATGCCGCCAGCCAGAACCGGCAGCGCCAGAAGCAGCAGGAAGGCGGTAATCAGCACCGACCAGGCAAAGAGCGGCATCTTGTGCAACGTCATGCCCGGAGCGCGCATGTTGAAGATCGTGGTGATGAAGTTGATCGCACCGAGGATCGAGGACGCACCGGCGATATGCAGCGAAAGGATCGCGAAATCCATCGCCGGCCCGGGCTGTCCCGTGGTCGAATAGGGCGGATAGATCGTCCAGCCGCCACCGGTGCCGTAGCCGCCGGCAGGACCCGGAACGAACATCGACAGGATGAGGAGCAGGAGCGCTGGCGGGAGCAGCCAGAACGAGATGTTGTTCATGCGCGGGAACGCCATGTCCGGCGCACCGATCATGATCGGCACCATCCAGTTGGCAAAGCCGCCGATGAGCGCCGGCATGACCATGAAGAAGATCATGATGAGGCCGTGCGCCGTCGAGAAGACGTTGTACATCTGCTTGGCGCCGTCGATGGCGGCGTCGCCTTCATAGCCATAGACCATGGACGCAAGGCCATGGAAAATCTGGATGCCGGGCTGTTGCAGCTCGGCGCGCATGGCGATCGAAAGAGAACCGCCAATGAGACCGGCCACGATCGCGAAGATCAGATACAGCGTACCGATATCCTTGTGGTTGGTCGAATAAACCCAACGCGTCCAGCCTGTCGGCTTGTGAGCGTCGTGGGCTTCGTGAGCTGCAGAACCTGCCATCAAAGTGCTCCCGTTCCTAATCTAGTCGCGTCAGCCAGCTCAGTTGCCGGCGACGTTCACGTTTTTGTCTGCATCGATTTTCGCGGTCAACGCCTTGTATGCGCCCGGAAGATCCTTTCCGGCAGCGGCGAACCACGTATCGTATTGTTGCTGCGAGACCACATGGATCGCAATCGGCATGTAGGCATGGTCCTTGCCGCAGATCTGCGAGCATTGGCCGTAGTAGAGGCCTTCTTTTTCCGCCTTGAACCAGGTCTCGTTGCTGCGGCCGGTGACGGCATCCATCTTCACACCGAAGGCTGGCATGGAGAAGGAATGGATCACGTCGGCGCCGGTGACGAGAAGGCGGACCGTGGTATTGACCGGCACGACCATCTCGTTGTCGACGGCGAGGAGGTATGGGAAAGCTTCGCGATCTTCCTTGCCGAGAGTGGGGCGGTCGGCATCCTTCAGAAGCACCGAATCGAACGAAACCGGCGCTTCACCGGCCTGATACTCATAGCCCCAATACCACTGGTAGCCGGTCGCCTTGATCGTCAGCTTGGGCTCTTCGGGGGAATATTGGGCTGTCAGGAGCTGGAAGGAGGGAATTGCCAGGAAAAGCAGGATGACGACCGGTCCAACCGTCCACACGATCTCCACCGCAGTGTTGTGGCTGGTCTTCGAGGGAACCGGATTGGCGCTCGCACGATAGCGAATCATAACCCAGGCCAGAAGCACCATCACGAACAGCGTAATCGGGACGATAAACCATAACGTATAGCGCTCGAACCAGACGATCTGCTCCATGATGCCGGTAGCAGCGGGTTGGAACGTCATCTGCCAGGGCTCGGGCTTTGCTGCATGAGCAGCTGTTCCAGCACCGAGCAGGCCACCCAGGACACCCATCAGCGTGACAAAATTCTTCTTCACCTAGAAATCTCCCGAATGAAGCTTTGATTCCATACGATAACACCGGGCGCAGGAAGGCCCGGTCATATGCCGCGTTCAAACCACACATTAGCTTACATCGCAAGGAAGGCGAACGTGATCTCATGCGGCATTTTTGCGCGCAGCTTTCCATTGCGGAGGCACACGGCGGCTTGAACGGGCATGTTTTTTGGCATTCGCCGCGTTTTTGCTGCCCAACGCATAAAAGGGCTCACAATCCGGCCATTATTGCATTACACGACACATTCGATGGCCGCTCTATGCTGGGGAGTGTTGGTGCGGCATTCTTTTCATCTTCGACGGGTAGGTTTAACGTCTGGATGATTCGTTTTGGAGCCTATATGTCGTTTTTTCCGCTACGCAGCATCGCCATCGGCCTGCTTACCCTGTCGCTGACCGCCCTTGCGGGCACTGCCATGGCAGCGCAGCAGAGCGGTACGGTCAAATCCACGCATGGAGCATGGTCGATCCTTTGCGATACGCCCGCAGGCGCCAAATCCGAACAGTGCGCTCTCATACAGAATGTCGTCGCCGCCGACCGGCCCGAAATGGGCCTCTCCGTCGTCGTGCTGAAGACTGCCGACAACAAGGCTAAAATCCTGCGGGTGCTCGCGCCCCTTGGCGTCCTCCTGCCCAACGGGCTCGGCCTCAATGTCGATGGCAAGGACATCGGCCGCGCCTATTTCGTGCGCTGCTTCGAAGATGGCTGTTATGCGGAAGTCATCCTCGAAGACCAACTGGTCCAGACATTGAAGACCGGCAAGGCCGCAACCTTCATTGTATTCCAGACGCCCGAGGAAGGCATCGGCATTCCCGTCGAACTCAACGGGTTTGGCGAAGGCTTCGACGCCCTTCCATAGACGGCTCATATCAACAAACGCGCGCGTCCTGTACTTGTCGTGGGCCGATGAATGGCCTACATGCCGTTCATGTATTTTGAAACGGACGTTTTATTATGAAAAGCCTTATCGACAGTTTTGATGTGCCCCGTGAAAAAGTCCTTGAAACGGTCAAGCAAAGCCTTGCCGGCGCCGACGATGGCGAACTGTTTCTCGAGTACAGAGAATCGGAAGGCCTTGTCTTCGACAATGGCCGCCTGAAAAACGGGTCTTTCAATCAGGATCAGGGCTTTGGCCTGCGCGCCGTTGCTGGTGAAGGCGTCGGCTATGCTCACGCGGGCGAATTGTCGCTTGGTGCCCTGAAGCGCGCCGCCGATGCCGCTTCCGCCATCCGGACCGGTTATGCCGGCACCTATACCGCTGCCCCACCCGGAACCAATCGCAGCCTCTATAGCGACGAAAATCCGCTCGGATCGCCGACATTCGAGGCGAAAGTCAAGTTGCTGCAGGAGATCGACGCCTACCTTCGCGACAAGGATCCCAAGGTTCGCCAGGTCTCGGTCTCGCTCGCTGGATCATGGCAGCAGGTCGAAATCCTGCGCGCCGACGGCCATTTCGTGCGCGACATACGCCCGATGGTCCGCCTCAACGTCAGTGTCGTCGTCGGTGAAGGTGACCGCCAGGAAAGCGGCTCGTTCGGCACCGGCGGCCGCAAGGGTTTCGGGGAGTTCATCGCGACCGACAAATGGCATCACGCGGCGGACGAAGCACTGCGACAGGCGCTCGTTAATCTCGAAGCGATCCCCGCCCCCGCCGGCACCATGGATATCGTGCTTTCGAGTGGTTGGCCCGGCGTCATGCTGCATGAGGCCGTCGGCCATGGCCTTGAAGGCGATTTCAATCGCAAGAAGACGTCCGCCTTTGCCGGACTGCTCGGACAGCGGGTCGCCTCGAAGGGCGTCACCGTGGTCGATGACGGGACCATTTCGGAACGGCGCGGATCGTTGACCATCGACGACGAGGGCATGCCGACCAACAAGACGGTGCTGATCGAAGACGGCATTCTCGTCGGCTACATGCAGGACCGGCAGAACGCCCGTCTCATGGGGATGCAACCGACCGGCAATGGCCGACGCGAATCCTACGCGCATGTGCCGATGCCGCGCATGACCAACACCTATATGCTCGACGGCGACAAGACGCCCGAGGAAATCATCGCTTCGGTCAAGAAGGGTATCTACGCCGTCTCGTTCGGCGGCGGTCAGGTGGATATCACCTCCGGCAAGTTCGTCTTCGGCTGCACTGAGGCCTATCTGATCGAGAACGGCAAGGTCGGTGCGCCGATCAAGGGCGCCATGCTGATCGGCAACGGGCCGGACGCAATGCAGCGCATCTCGATGATCGGCAATGACCTGCAGCTTGATACCGGGATGGGTATGTGCGGCAAGGCGGGGCAGTCGGTACCCGTCGGCGTCGGCCAACCGCATCTGCGCATGGACCAGATGACGGTCGGCGGCACCTCGGTTTAACCGGCCTTTATCGCCTAGGTGTAGACAGGCAAGTTTCATCCCTCTGTCCGGCAGGACAGAGGGTGTGCTTCAAATTCAAGCCTCTATTTCTTGCTCAACAGCGCCACGGCCTCGACATGGGGTGACCAAAGAAACTGATCGATCGGGATCACGCGGTCGATCCGGTAGCCGCCCTTGACGAGAATGCTCAAGTCTCGTGCCAGCGTGACGGGATTGCATGACACCGCCGCGACTTTCGGCACGGTGGATTTGGCAATCTCGATCGATTGCGCTTCGGCGCCGGCACGCGGGGGATCGAAAACAAGTCCGTTGAAGGGCGCGAGTTCACGCGCAAGAAACGGCCGGCGGAAGAGATCGCGGCGCTCGGCGGTCACCGGCTTCAGTCCCTGTACCTGGCGCACGCTGCGGTCGAGCGCGGCCACCGCCGCCGCATCTCCCTCCACCGCATGCACTGCGGATTTCTCGGCAATGCGCAAGGCGAACGTGCCGGCACCCGCAAAAAGGTCGAGCGTCTTCTTGGCCTTGGCAAGATGGGCGGTCACCAGAGCTGCCATGGCGTTTTCGGCATCGACTGTCGCCTGCAGGAAGCCGCCGGCTGGCAAAAATACCGGCACCCTGCCGAATTGAACCATGGGCCGGCGCGGTTCGACGATGATTTCGCCTTCATAGGTCAAGCGGGCAAAGCCCCTCTTCAGCACCAGCGCCGTCAAGGCCTGGCGCTTTGCAGCGTCCGGGGCCTGGCAACCCGAGACCATGATGTCGAGACCCGAGGCCGTCGCCGTAACGGTCAGTCGAAACGGCTTCATCCCCCCACCGATAACCGCAACGAGATCACGCAGGTCATCGAGGCGCGACACGATATCGGGCAGGGTTACCGGGCATTCCGAAATGTCGATAAGATCATGGCTGAGATGGCGATTGAAGCCGAGCACCGCACCGTGATCGCTCGTGCGAGCCGCAAACACCACCCGGCGGCGGGTCTGCGGCATGCAGGGCACCAGCGGTTCAAGATCGAAAGCGAGCCCCCTTCCCGCGAGGGCTTCCTGAACCAGCGAGCGCTTCCACACCCGATAGGGTTCATCCTGCCAATGTTGCAGCGCGCAGCCGCCGCATTCTTCGAAGTGGCGGCAGGCCGAGGCGATGCGCTCCGGCGAAGCTTCGAGCAAAGCCATGAGCGTGCCCCGGCCATTGTCGAGCGCGATATTGGCGGTCTCGCCCGGAAGTGAGAACGGAACGTAGGCGATCCCGGATTCTGTCGAGGCAATGCCGTCGCCGCCCGCTCCCATCTTCTCGATTGTAACGCGTGTGCTCATCAAACTTTTCTTTTCAATCCGGCGAGAAGATACTCGCGGTTGCCGTCGCCGCCTTCGATCGGCGAAGGACAAAGTCCGAGCGCGTTCCAGTCCGGCATTGCATCAAGCCATTTCATTAGATCATCCGCCACCCGTTCACCATCCTTCGGGTCGCGCAAAATTCCGCCCTTGCCGATGGCCTCGCGCCCGGCTTCGAATTGAGGCTTGACGAGAAGGACGCAGTGCGACCCGGGTTCGGCCAGATCGAGGGCTGGCGGCAATGCAAGTTTCAGCGAGATGAAACTGACGTCGGAGACGACGAGATCGGCCTTCAGACCGCCAAGATGGTCTCGGGTCAGTTCCCGCGCATTGAGCGATTCAAGATTGGTTATGCGCGGGTCGCCGCGCAGCCGCACATGCAACTGTCCGTGCCCTACGTCGACAGCTGTGACATGGGCCGCGCCGCGTTCAATCAGCACTTGCGTGAAGCCGCCGGTCGAAGCGCCGATATCGAGGGCGGCTCGCCCCGCAACGGGAATGCCGAAATGGTCGAGGCCGGCAATGAGCTTCACGGCAGCGCGGGAAACATAGGCGCTGGCGGGGTCGTCAACGAGGATGATGGCGGCTGCGCCAATCACCGCGCCCGGCTTGGTGACGACGGCACCATCCACTTTGACAGTCCCACGCACGATCGCATCGCGGGCGCGCGAGCGGCTGGCAAACAGGTCTCGTTCGACCAGAAGCTGGTCAAGCCGCATTGTCACGCGCGTGCTGGCGCAACCAGTTGATCGCGTCCGAGCGCACTGAATACGGCCTGTACAATGCCGGCGCTGTCGAGCCCGGCGCGCGCATACATCGCTTCGGGCTTGGCGTGATCCTGGTAGGCGTCCGGCAGGGTCAGCACGCGGACGCGCAGGCCATGGTCGAGAAGCCCGTCACGACTGAGGAAATGCAGCACGTGCGAGGCAAAGCCGCCGACCGCGCCTTCCTCGACGGTGACCAGAACCTCGTGATCACGCGCGAGGCGGCGAATGAGGTCCTCGTCGAGCGGCTTGGCGAACCGTGCATCGGCGACCGTGGTGGAAAGACCGGCGGCGTCGAGTTCATCGGCGGCAACGAGGCACTCCTGCAAGCGCGTTCCGAACGACAGCAGCGCGACCTTGGCGCCCTCGCGGACAATGCGGCCCTTGCCGATCTCGAGGATCGCCCCACGCTCCGGCAGGTCGACGCCGACGCCATCGCCGCGCGGGTAGCGGAAGGAAATCGGACCTTCATCGTAAGCGGCGGCCGTCCGGATCATATGGCGAAGCTCGGCCTCGTCCGATGCGGCCATGACAACAAAACCCGGCAAGGCGGCAAGAAAGCCGGTGTCGAACGATCCGGCGTGCGTTGCGCCGTCGGCGCCGACAAGTCCAGCGCGGTCGATCGGAAAGCGTACGGGCAAGTTCTGCAACGACACGTCATGGACGACCTGATCATAGCCGCGCTGCAGGAAAGTCGAATAAATGGCGGCGAAGGGCTTATATCCTTCGCTCGCCATGCCGGCCGCGAAAGTTACGGCATGCTGTTCGGCAATGCCGACGTCGAATGTGCGCTGCGGAAATACTTCCCCGAAGAGATCGAGGCCGGTTCCGCCTGGCATCGCCGCCGTAACAGCGACGATCCTGTCGTCATGGCGCGCTTCCTCGATAAGGCTGGTAGCGAAGACCTTCGTATAACTCGGTGCGTTTGCAGGCGGCTTTGCCTGCGCGCCGGTGATCACGTCGAACTTGTTGACGCCGTGATATTTGTCGGCTGCCGCCTCGGCAGGGGCATAGCCCTTGCCCTTTTGCGTGACGACGTGGATCAAGACGGGACCGTCCATCGTGTCTCGCACGTTCTTCAGGACCGGAAGCAGATGATCGAGCTTATGGCCATCGATCGGGCCGACATAATAGAAGCCGAGCTCCTCGAACATGGTGCCGCCAGTCCAGAAACCGCGCGCATATTCTTCCGAGAGCCGCGCCTTCTCCTGCAGGAATTTCGGCAGTTTCTTCGCCAATTGCTTTGCCGTCTCGCGAAACGTGCGATAGGCCCGGCCGGAAACGAGGCGCGCAAGATAGGCGCTCATTGCGCCGGTCGGCGGCGCAATCGACATGTCGTTGTCGTTGAGAATGACCACGAGCCGCGCATCGAGCGCGCCGGCATTGTTCATCGCCTCGTAGGCCATGCCCGCCGACATGGCGCCATCGCCGATGACGGAGACGACATTGCGCCTCGTTCCGGCGAGTTCGCTGGCGACAGCCATGCCGAGCCCGGCGGAAATCGAGGTGGACGAATGGGCAGCGCCGAATGGATCGTATTCGCTTTCGCTCCGCCTGGTGAAACCGGAAAGCCCGCCCTCCTGGCGCAAGGTCCGGATGCGGTCGCGCCGACCGGTCAGGATCTTGTGCGGATAGGCCTGATGGCCGACATCCCAGATGATACGGTCGTGCGGCGTGTTGAAGACATGGTGAAGCGCAATGGTGAGCTCGACGACGCCGAGGCCCGCGCCAAGATGACCACCGGTCGTCGACACCGCATCGATAAGCTCGGTGCGCAGCTCAGAAGCGAGTTGCGGCAGGTCCGACTCCGGTAGCGCGCGCAGGTCCGAGGGGATCTTGACGCGGTCGAGAAGCGGTGTGTCAAAAATCTTGGCCAAGGTGCGAGGCTCCGTTTAAAAAGTCAGGCGTTCCTAGAGTAAATCGACCTGTGCGGCAAGGAGCCGGGCCTTCGCCCTACCCCTCCGGCAGGGGAATGAATTCTTCTTCGTCGCCCGGGACGATATCGAAGCGGCCGCTGCGCCACTCTTCCTTGGCCTGTTCGATACGTTCCTTGGAGGACGAAACGAAATTCCACCAGATATAGCGCTGAGAGGGCAGAGCTGCGCCGCCAAAAAGCATGAAATGCGCGCCTTCCGGTGCGCTGATGATGATTTCGTCGCCGCTGCGAAACGCCAGCAGGCGGTCGGCCGGGAATGTCTCGCCAGCGACCTCGACCGGGCCTTCCAGCGTATAGATCGCCCGCTCTTCGGCCGCTGTCCCCGGTATCTGGATGCGTTTTCCGGGTGCAAGGCGAATATCGACATAGAGCGTTTCGGCGTGCTGCTTTACCGCTGACTTGGCGCCGTGGAACGTTCCCATGACCACGCGCAGGTCGATACCGTTTTCGCTCATCGAAGGAAGCTCGGCAACACCGGTATTGGCAAAGGCCGGGTCGATCTCTTCGAGATGGTCGGGCAAGGCGAGCCAGGTCTGCAGGCCGGAAATCGGCAGCGGCTCCTTGCGCAATTCTTCCGGCGACCGCTCCGAATGGACGATGCCGCGCCCCGCCGTCATCAGGTTCACGTCGCCTGGACGAATAACCATTTCGGTGCCGAGGCTGTCGCGATGGCGTATCTGGCCGTCGAAAAGGTAGGTCACTGTCGAGAGTCCAATATGGGGGTGCGGGCGCACGTCGATCCCCTGGCTCGGACGCAGAATTGCCGGGCCCATGCGGTCGAAAAAGATGAAAGGGCCGACGAGCCGGCGCTTGGCGGTCGGCAGCGCGCGGCGCACTTCAAGATTGCCTATATCGCTGGTGCGAGGAATGATAAGCGTTTCGATGGCGTCGGCGGCCGTCCTGTCGCCGGGCTCGGGGTCATTGCCAGGGAAAAAGCTCATAGGCGCACTCCTTGGGTCACACCACGACCCGAATTGATACCAACGATAGAGTCCCGGCGCGGCGTTGAACAGCGTCGGCTGCTTACTCGGGATCAAGCGGCTCGGTGCCGACCGGCTGTCCGTCGCGGCCGAGGCGAATGTTCTCAACCTTGTCTTCGGCTACTTTCAGCAAGGCATCGCAATGTTTCTTCAGCGCTTCGCCGCGCTCGTAGATGCGAATCGACTGTTCGAGTGGCACATCACCGCGCTCGAGGTCATCGACGATCTTTTCCAATTGATCGAGCGCCTGTTCAAAGCTCATGGCAGCGATATCGGTATTGTTCGGGGCCTCGGCCATGGTCAACCTTCCATCAAGCGTTTGATATGCGCGCCCGCGGAGAGCGACATTCCCTTGAGGTCGTAGCCGCCTTCAAGAAGGCTGACAAGGCGATTTCCCGCAAAGCTCCCAGCTCTTTCCATGAGCATTGCGGTCGCCCAGTCGAAATCATCTTCATCGAGGTTGATTTCGGCGAGCGGATCGCGGCGATGCGCGTCGAAGCCCGCCGAAATGATGATGAGTTCGGGCTTGAAATTATCGAGCGCGGGCAGAATCCGCGTGGTGAACGCTTCGCGGAAGTGGTCGCTGCCGGTCATCGGTGCAAGCGGCGCGTTGACGATATTGCCGGCGCCGGTTTCGGATTTCGCACCGGTGCCGGGATAGAGCGGCATCTGGTGCGTCGAACAATAGAGCACCGAGGGATCGTCCCAGAAAATATCCTGGGTGCCGTTGCCGTGGTGGACGTCCCAATCGACAATCGCGACCCGTTCGAGGCCGTGGGCCTTTTGCGCATGCCGTGCGGCAATCGCGGCATTGTTAAAAAGGCAAAAACCCATGGCCTTGTTGCGCTCTGCGTGATGGCCGGGCGGGCGCGAGGCAACGAAGACATTGTCCGCCCGGTTCGCAAACACGTCGTCGACGGCGGCGTTGGCCGCGCCGATCGCGGTCAAGGCCGCCTCCCAGCTTTTCGGGCTGACTGTCGTATCGGCATCGACGCGCGTCAGCCCCTCATCCGGTATCGTGCCGCGGACGCGCTCGATAAATTCCTGCGGATGCGCATAAAGGATCGTCGCCTCATCGCCCATCGGCGCTTCGGCACGGTCCAGACCGTCAAAAGCGCTATCCTCCAGCACCTTGGCGAGCGCACGCAGACGGTCCGGCCGCTCGGGGTGGCCCGGGAGCGTCAGGTGTTCGAGATAGATCGGATGCGTATAAAGGCGAGTAACCATGAAAACTTTCTGCCCTGCCAAAAGGGCATGAGCATGACCGATCAGTTGCAGAGCGAATTTGCACCGGTCGGAGCAGCTTGTTCAAGGCGAAAGTGGACAGGTTGGTACGAAAGTCGAATTGACCTGGCGTAGCGAACGACCGTCTCATAATATCCCGACAATTGCGCGTGAACACATGACCACCATCGCTGAAGTCAAGAATTTGGTGGCGCCCCTGTTGGAGCGCCATAGTGACCTCGCGCTCGTCAATCGCAAGCTGATCATCAAGCCGGTGCGACATGTCCTGCGTTTCGTGTGCATAGATCGTCGGAGTGACCCGTTCACGTTTGCTGCCGATACAGCCGTGAACCTGTCGTTTTTGAACTTTGGCGGTTGGTCGCTGAGCGGTGGGCGAATGCTCTACATACCAGGACGGCTTTGGGATACGCGCGACCCGGTATCTCTGCAGCTTCTGCGCGATATGATCGAGTTCGAGGCGCTGCCTGAGTTGCGCGCCATCAGCACGATCGACGATTTCGTTGCACACCGCTCGAATGACCCGGAAAATTCGCGGTACTTTTTCGCAAACCTCAACTGCTTGGCTGTTATCGCCATCGTCAAAGGCGATCTCGACAAGGCGGCATCGATCCTTGAGGCGGGCTTGGCCAGTGGCAAACAGGATTGCGTGCCCAAATATTATCCCCTGCTTCTCGCCCGCGACCAGGAAGGCCTCCTTGATTTCTTCCGCAAGCAGCAACTGAACTCGATCGCGGCGCTCAAACTTGAAAGCTACTTCGAGCCAACGCCCTTCCCGGTCGAGTTGCAGGGTGCAACCGCGCGCTAGGCTTCGCTCAAGGCCTGCGCAAGATCTGCGACCAGATCGTCCGGATGCTCGATGCCGATCGACAGGCGGATAGTCGAATCAAGAACGCCGATACGCTGGCGCACATCGAAGGGCACGCCCGAATGCGTCATCGTCGCCGGGTGGCTCGCAAGTGATTCCGTGCCGCCGAGGCTCACCGCAAGCTTCAAGATCTGCAAGGCATTCAGGAACTTGAACGCCGCAGGCTGATCGCCGACAATATCGAACGAGAAGGTCGAGCCTGCGCCGGTGCATTGCGCCGCGAAGGTCTTGCCGAGCGGCGATGCCGGGTCATGATAAGGCAGGTAGTGGATTTTCTCGACCTTCGGGTGCTCGCGCAAAAAGTCGGCGATGATGGCCGCGTTGCTATTGGCCTTCTCCATTCGGATCCCAAGCGTTTCGAGCGAGCGGCCGAGCATCCAGCAGGAATGCGGATCGAGCTGGGTGCCGATCGCGCCGCGCAGTGCCTTGACCTGTTTCATAACGGCCTTGGAGCCGAGGGCCGCGCCCGCGATCAGATCGGAATGGCCTCCGACATATTTGGTCAGGGAATAGAGCGAAATATCGGCGCCATGCTCGATGGGGCGCTGGAACACTGGGCCGAGCAATGTGTTGTCGCAGGCGATCACGGGCCGATGGCCTTGCGTCTCGGCAATTGCGTCGGCAACCCGGCGGATCATCGCCACGTCAACAAGGCTGTTCGTCGGATTGGCTGGCGTTTCGATCAAAATCACGGAGACCCGCCCGCGCTTCATCGCGTCCTCGGCGGCAGCTTGAACGGTTGTCTCGTTCACACCGTCGGCAAAGCCGACTGCCGCCACGCCCATGTTGAGGAAGGTCTTCGCAAGCAGCGTTTCCGTGCCGCCGTAAAGCGGCTGCGAATGAAGGATTGCATCGCCGGGACGGACGAAGGCGAGAAGTGTCGTTGCGATGGCCGACATGCCGGACGAGAACAGGGCACAGCTTTCCGTACGCTCGTAAACGGCAAGCCTGTCCTCGACGATTTCGCTGTTCGGATGGTTGAAGCGCGAATAGACGAGCCCGGCGCCGGTGCCCTCCGGCGGCTCGCGCCGCCCCGAGACGAAATCGAAGAAATCCCGCCCCTCCTCCGCCGATTTGAACACGAAGGTCGAGGTGAGAAAGACTGGCGGCTTCACCGCGCCTTCGGACAATTCCGGATCATAACCGTAATTGAGCATCAGGGTTTCAGGATGCAACTCGTGATTGCCGATGCGGGTTTTGGAGGGATGGGGCGCGGTCATAACAGTCTCCTCGCTGGTAGGCTAACCAGCGAGACTATAGCAGATGGGAAGATCGTTCCTTGCGAATTTGCCCGGCTAATCGCAAGAATTTGAAGGTTAGAGGATGTCCGTCTTCGTGATCTGGATGCCGAAGCCTTCGAGGCCGACATAGTGGCGCTCGCGCGAGGATAGAAGCCGGATCGAGGTGATGCCAAGATCTTTAAGGATCTGCGCGCCAAGACCGATCTGCCGCCATTCCTCCTCCCGGACCTTCGCTTCGGCGTGGGCCTCGCGGTCCTGGAGGGTGGCACGATTGCGGTCGTCGTCACGGCCGACGCCGACGGAGCCTTCGCGCAGATAAACGATGACGCCGCGCTTTTCTTCGGCAATGCGCTTCATGATACTGTCGAGCGTGTTGCGCGCGCCGAATACATCGCTCAAGACGTCCTCGCGCTGCAGGCGTACCGGCACATCCTCGCCGTCGCGAATATCGCCATAGACGATAGCCGCGTGGTGCATCGGCTCCCATGGCAAGGCATAGGTAATGGCCCTCGCCTTGCCGGCGCAGGTGTCGATATCATATTCGCCGATGCGCTCGATCAAGGTTTCCTTGCGCTGGCGATAGGCGATGAGGTCGGCCACCGTTACCTGATGCAGATTGTTCGTCTCGGCAAAGGCCGCGACCTGGGGGCCGCGCATCACCGAGCCATCGTCATTGACGAGTTCGCAGATGACGCCGACTGGCGGAAGCCCGGCAAGCTTGCACAGGTCCACGGCAGCTTCGGTATGTCCGGAGCGCATGAGGACGCCACCTTCGCGCGCGACAAGCGGGAAAATATGTCCGGGCCGGACAAAATCCGCCGCGCCCGCGTTGGGGTTGGCGAGATTGCGGACGGTGAGCGTGCGATCATCGGCGGAAATGCCGGTGGTGGTGCCATGCTTGTAATCCACCGTCACGGTGAACGCCGTTGCATGCGGTGCGTCGTTCTCGGCGACCATCGGCGCGAGATTGAGACGCCGCGCGTGGTCGCGGGGCATGGGCGTACAAACGATGCCCGAGGTGTGGCGGACGATGAACGCCATCTTTTCCGGCGTGCAATGCACGGCCGCGACGATCAGATCGCCCTCGTTCTCGCGTCCGTCATCATCCATCACGACGACAATTTCGCCGCGTTCGAAGGCGCGCAGAGCATCGACGACCCGTTTTTGATTGTAAGCCATGAAAGCGCCCCCCTAAATGCGGCCGGTCTGGCCGCGATGCCTCAAATAATGATCCGCGATGGCGCATGCCACCATAGCTTCGCCGATCGGTACAGCACGGATGCCGACGCAAGGGTCGTGCCTCCCCTTGGTCATCACATCCACCTGCTGGCCATCGGCATCGATGCTGCGGCGCGGGGTCAGGATCGACGAGGTCGGCTTGACGGCAAAGCGGGCAACGACCGGCGCGCCGCTTGAAATTCCGCCCAGTATACCGCCGGCATGATTGGAGAGGAATATGGGTTTGCCGTCATTGCCCATGCGCATCTCATCGGCATTCTCCTCGCCGCTGAGCCTGGCCGACTCGAAACCGTCGCCGATTTCAACGCCCTTCACGGCGTTGATCGACATGAGGTAGCTGGCGATATCCTGATCGAGTTTGGCATAGACGGGCGCGCCAAGACCTGCAGGCACATTCTCAGCGACAACCTCGATGACCGCACCGATCGACGAACCCGCCTTGCGGATGCCGTCGAGATAGGCGGCAAAGGTTTCGACCGAGCCGGCATCGGGTGTAAAGAACGGATTGTTGTCGACTTCGGCCCAGTCCCAGCGAGCGCGGTCGATCGAATGGATTCCCATTGCGACCAGCGCGCCGCGCACCACGAGACCCGGCACGACCTTGCGCGCAATGGCGCCGGCAGCGACGCGCGCAGCGGTCTCGCGGGCCGAGGAGCGACCACCGCCGCGATAGTCGCGAATGCCATACTTCACATCGTAGGTATAATCGGCGTGGCCGGGGCGATACTGGCGGGCGATATCGCCATAATCCTTGGAGCGCTGGTCGGTATTCTCGATCATCATCGAGATCGGCGTTCCCGTCGAGATCATGGTGACGCCGTCATCCTGCAGCATCACGCCCGAGAGGACCTTGACCTGGTCAGGCTCGCGCCGCTGCGTCGTGTACTTCGACTGGCCGGGCTTGCGCTTGTCCAAATAGGCCTGGATTTCGGCCTCCGTGAAGGAAATACCCGGCGGACAGCCGTCGACCACGCAGCCGAGCGCTATGCCGTGGCTTTCGCCCCAGGTGGTGACACGAAAAAGATGACCGAACGTATTGTGCGACATGTGGGTTACCCGCCTTTGGGAGGCGTTTTATGAGTGTTTCCTCCCGTGGTCAAACCCGTCGCTGCTAAATTCTCAATGCGGTGCGGATCCTTGTGCTCGCGCGATTGATTCCGCCGGCGACGGATGCGCCGCCGACGAAAGATCTCGGCAACAGATCAGTCCAAAGTCACGCCTGTGCTTTTGACGATGGGCTCCCATTTGGCGATTTCCGCCTTCACATGGTCGGCAAGCGCTTCCGGCGTCGAGCCGACGATCTGCGCGCTGAAATCGTTCATGCGCGTGATCAGCTCGGGATTGGTGAGCGCGGTATTGGCAGCCTTGTTGAGGCTGGCGACAATCTCAGGCGGAGTGCCCGCAGGCGCAAACAGCGCGTTCCAGGTATAGGTCTCGTAGCCAGGCACGGTCTCGGCCACCGTCGGCATATCCGGGAAGGAAGGCGCACGCTCCTTCGTCGTGACGCCGAGACCCTTGAGGGACTTCGCCTTTATATGGGCCGAGGAAGAGGGCAGATTGTCGAACATGATCGAAACCTGATTGCCGAGAAGGTCGTTCAGGGCCGGGCCCGCGCCCTTATACGGAATATGCTCCATCTTCACGCCGGCCATGCTCTTGAAGAGTTCACCGGACAGATGCAGCGGCGTGCCGTTCCCGGATGAAGCATAGGAGTACTTGTCGGGATTGGCCTTCAACAGATCAATGAGTTCCTTGACATTGTTGACCGGCAGTTGCGGATTGACCACGAGCACGTTGGGAACAACGACAAGAAGCGAGACTGGCGCGAAATCCGTCACCGGATCATAGGGCTTTGTCTTCAGCATGAGCGGGTTGAGCGCGTGGGTCGCGACGGTTCCCATCAGGATCGTATAGCCATCCGGATCTGCCTTGGCGACGCGAGCCGCACCGAGATTGCCACCGGCACCGCCGACATTCTCGACGATCACCTGCTGCCCGAGCGATTTCGACATATTGGCTGCGACCAGACGGGCAACGAGATCGGTGGACCCGCCGGCGGCAAAAGGCACCACCAATGTAATGGCCCGCTCCGGAAATGTCTCGGCAGCGGCAGGCAATACCGATGCAACTAGTGAACCCGCGGCAAGTCCAAGAACAGTGCGTCTGTTAAACCCCATGAATATCTCCTCCATAATCTCGGTTGATTCAATGCATATCGTAATCATCAAAACATAACGGCGCGCAGGGATTACGCAATAAGACTTATGGCGGTATGAAGGACTTAACAAAGTGCGGCGAAGGTGTCGTGTGCAAGGCCGTCAAATCAGGCCGGCCCGCCGCGGTGACCAAAATCGCGAGAGCTATCGAAAACCAGGAGCTCTAGCTTATGCCGTTTCCGGATGGAGGGCGCGTTCGGCGGCTTGCGGCTCACGCTCGATGATTGTCAACAGCGCCCTGGCCGTCAGGTCAGGCTTTCGCCTCCCCTGCTCCCAGTTGTTCATCGTTGAAGCAGGAACGCCGAATCGTCGCTCAAATTCCTTGGTCGACTTCGCCGTCTTTTTGCGGATGGCCTTCACCCGTTCAGGCGGCATTGGATCGATGTTTACCGTCTCCAGAGCAAGTTTACCCCGCTTCCACTCCACGGCCTCGCGCAATCCCTTGATGAGCGCATCACCGAACGCCGTGTGCTCATTCATTTTCTTGCTGACCATCTTCCAACTCCTCAACGAAGGTTTTGATTGCCTTCTTCTGATTATTTGACAAATCCTCCTGATCGGCCTTTGCATAAGCGAAAATCATCAACGCAATGTCCTTCGCAACCATCAGGTAGTAGATCACACGGCCGCCGCCCTTCTTGCCTTTCCCCGCCATGCCGAAACGAATTTTTCTTATGCCACCAAGTCCGGGGATGACATCCCCGGCAAGCGGATTGCTGGCAATCTCTTGTTCAAGCGCTTCGATTTCCTGTTTCGACGCCTTCAGTTTCTTCAGAGCTTTCTTGTAAAGCGTCGTTCGAACGATCTGCATGGCCGAATTATGGCGTCAATGGCGTAATTTTTCAAGCTAATATTACGCCATTGGCGTATTTCCAACTCTTCGTAGGATATGCAGGCTGCATTCCAGGACAATGCACCTATAAGAATTCTTCACGGAATTGCCGAGTATCGCAAGCGTCGGGTGGACGGTTCTGATTTCAACAAATCTACCGCAGATTCGCAATTCTTTTGCCACAAATCATCGCTCTAAGTGTGCGCGTCGCCCGACCACCTATTTGATAAAGAGGATTCGAAAATGCGCTTCTTTGTAGCAACATTCATGTTTATTGCCTCCCTGCTCCCGGTCGGTGCGCTTGCGGACGATGCACAAGGGACAATCACCAAGATCGACGAGGACAATTCGACGATCACGCTCGACGACGGCAAGGTCTATAAATTGCCGGGCGAGTTCGATCTCAGCGTCATCGAGAAGGGCATGAAGGTCACGTTGATGTTCGACGTCGTCAACAAGGAACGCTTCATCACCGATATCGAAGAAACCCAGGAATAATTTGGGCTAAAGCCAGGTAAGCTTGCCGTGCTCAAGGCGCAGGATGTGATCCTGCGTAATGGCGAGGTTGGCCGCGTCGTGGCCATCCAACCCGTTGATCATCTGGAAAATGGTGCGAAGACAGCCGCCATGCGTAACGCACACGGTCGGCCCCTTTACCTCGGACAGCCAACTCGCCACGCGGATGCCAAGCATCGCATAGCTCTCGGCTGTTGGACCGGGCGGCACGAAGGTCCACTTGTTGCGCGCACGTTCCTCGACGAGTTCCGGCGTCTTCCTGGCGATGTCCTCGATCATATAGCCCTGCCAGTCGCCGAAGCTGACTTCCATCAGGCGCGGATCGGTATGGTAGGCAGCCGGATCGACACCCATTCGGGTGCGGATGCGCTCCATGGTCTCGCGCGTGCGGCGTAGCGGGCTCGCAACGAAATCGAATCCTGCGCCATCGCCGATGAGCGACTTGATCAGATCGCCGTTGCGGTCGGCCTGAGCGCGGCCGCGCGCATTGATATCGATATCTTCCTGCCCCTGGATTCGCTCCGTCACGTTCCAGTCCGTCTCGCCGTGACGCGAGAAATAAATCAGCGTGTCGGGCGGGATCACTGCGATGCTCAATCTTTCACGACGGAAATATCCGGTGCGTCCACCGCTTTCATGCCGACGACGTGATAGCCGCTGTCGACGTGATGCACTTCACCGGTGACCGAGCGGGAAAGGTCGGAAAGGAAGTAGAGACCGGCGTCGCCCACTTCCTCAATGGTGACCGTGCGGCGCAGCGGCGCATTGTACTCGTTCCACTTGAGAATATAGCGGAAATCGCCGATGCCTGACGCAGCAAGCGTCTTGATCGGACCGGCGGAAATGGCGTTGACGCGAATATTGTCGGGGCCGAGATCCACGGCGAGATATTTGACGCTCGCCTCGAGCGCGGCCTTAGCAACACCCATGACGTTATAGTTGGGCATCACTTTTTCGGCGCCGTAATAGGTAAGCGTCAGGATGGAGCCGCCATCTGTCATCAGCTTTTCTGCCCGCTTGGCAACTGCCGTCAACGAATAGACCGAGATCAGCATGGTCTTGCTGAAATTGGCTTCGGACGTATCGACATAACGGCCGGTCAACTCGTCCTTGTCGGAAAACCCGATGGCGTGCACGAGGAAATCGAGCTTGCCCCATTTCTCTTCGAGAGCTGCAAAACAGGCATCGATGGTCGCGGCATCGCCGACATCGCAATGGCCGCAGAGAAAAGCGCCGAGTTCCTCCGCAAGCGGCTCGACACGCTTCTTCAAAGCGTCGCCCTGATATGTGAATGCGAGTTCGGCGCCGGCATCATGAGCCGCCTTGGCAATGCCCCAGGCGATGGACCTGTTATTGGCCACGCCCATAATCAGGCCCCGTTTACCCTGCATCAAACCGGTTTTGGCGGTCATATACCAACCCTTCATGAGACTTATGATCGATGTGCGGTATCGCACAGCCCGCGCCGGGCTTCAAGCATGCTCTCAATGTCGTTTTGGTTTTTCAGTTGCCGGATTCGCGCAGGAACGCTTCGAGCGCCGGATCGCGATTTTCGGGCAGCATGATGCGAACATGAACGAAGAGATCGCCATGTCCGTCGCCCTTTTTCGGCAAACCCTTGCCCTTCAGCCGCAAAACGCGGTCGGAGCTCGTCCAGGGCGCGACTTTTACCGCCACGCGGCCATTTAAAGTATCAACTTCCTGGCGTGATCCGAGAACGGCATCGCGCAGCGATACCGGTAGTTCGACATGGATGTCCCGCCCATCGACACGGAACTCAGGGTGCGGCTTGAAACGGATCGTCACCAGAGCATCGCCCGCGGTGCCGCCCAATACTTCCTCGCCCTGCCCCTTGAGCCGAATCGTCTGGCCGTTCTCGACGCCGGTCGGCAATTTGATCGCAAGTCGCTTGCCGTTCGGAAAAATCGCCTCGACCTTCTCGGCGCCTGCGGCCTGCTCGAGCGTAATATCGATCGTTGCCTGGAGATCGGCGCCCTTGCGCGGTCCAGCGCGGCGCGCGCCGCCGAAGCCGGCGCCACCCATGCCGGCGCCCTCGCCGAAGAGGCTGCTCAATATGTCTTCCGCGCCGAAGCCGGAATTGCCGGCCGTGCTCGAACGGAATTCGAAACCGCCCGGCCGATGGCGCGCACCGCCGAAACCGGCGAAAGGATCGCCCTCGCCGCCACCAAAACCTTCAAAACCATGCGGAGCGCGCTGCTTGCCTTCCGCGTCAATCTCGCCGCGATCGAACTGGCCCCGGCGCTCCTTGTCGCCGACGATTTCATAGGCCTGGTTGATCTCGGAGAAATTTGCCTGCGCCTTCGGATCATCCTGATTCTGGTCGGGATGGTATTTCTTGGCGAGCTTGCGAAACGCCGATTTTATTTCTTCTGGCTTCGCCGTCTTGGCGACGCCCAACACGCTATAGGGATCGCGCATGTGTCTGCCTTTCCTCGCATGAGCGAGATGTCTTGTGATTCCGCAGCTATATGCTCATGAATAGGAAGAAATTCCAGAGATTTGATGCAAAAAACTACGAAAACAGATCAGAGCTTGCAACCGCTTACATAGGGCCGAACGATTTCAACGTCCACTGGCCGCCATTTTGCATGCACGTCTCGCCCTTATAGAGCATGACCCCGTCGAAGGACTCGCGCGATGTCTGGAATTCGCGGCAAAGCTCTGTCTCGTTCTTCTTTTCAGCAATAGCGGTGATGGTGCCCTGGCTGCCCGTTTCCGGGTTGGACCACGGCACGGGTTTTTTGCCCCACTGGGTGAAATTAAGCGCGGAGACGATATTGCGGACGGTCGTCTGGTCGGACGATCCTTTCGCATCGACGGCTTGCGCCGGAGCGACCGAACCGGTCACCGCTGTCTGGTCCGGAACCGCCTTCTCGATACTGAAACCCTTCATGGCACAGCCCTGGAGCAAGCCAAAGACGACGATCACCGCGGAGCCTTTAAAGAGCCCGCCTGCACGCCGCTTATCTGCACGGAATTGCTTGCTACCGGATCGTGGAAACGCCAAAAACATGCCTTTCTCTAACAGGGTCAATTCGAAATGACTATGGGACTATGGATTAAATGAAGTTAACAACGGATTACCCACCCATCGAACGTTATCAAATCGTTAGCTTTCGGGTATCCAAGTCAGCTTTGAAAGACGTGCCGGTTTTCTGTGGAAAGCTTTTTTGGAAAGCGGGAGAGAAGCATCACCTGGACGCGAACCGTGGCAGGCGGGCACCAACCTCAGTTGCGAGGAGCAACCCACGAAACGAGGTGTCAGAAACGCCCCTCATATTCCATCGAGCAGGAACTGAAACGTGCTGGCGAATCCCATGAACGCAGCCATGATCATCCATAGCTCCCTCATAAAGCCAAGCCCGATGAGTTGGCCAGGTCCCTCGTACCCGGCAGAGTATTGGACATCATGCAATTGAAGTTCGGGCGTTTCTGCAAGGACTTTGGCGATAAGCTGATATTCCGCAGCATTGGAGAAGTATTGGCAGTCGTTGATGGCTGTGTCGACTTTCTGCTTAAGATCAGAGAAGAATTTGAAGTGCAGCAGAACACCGTATATCGGGCCGAAATTGCGTTTGAACGGCCTGGGCTTGTGTATTCCGCGAGACAACGAACTCTCACTATCCCAGTAGGTAAGCGGGTATTTTATCAGTTGGTTCGACAAGCCGAACTTCCTGCCTCGTAAACCGCCCTTTATCGACCATCCCGAACTCGCCTGTCCGATAACATACCCGGTGGCATCAAACTGGTTTGCAATCTCCCAAGGCGGAACATCATCGGAAAGGTTCGCGCATGAATGCTCGCCCGGATACAAGTCGATCATCGGGGCGGCCATTCTAAAATGTTGCTGGATGGAAAGATGTGCAGCAACGTCGGTAATCGGTCGCTGGTAGCAGTCCTGATAAACAAGATACTCATCTACATCCAGATTGAGGTACCACCGGTTCTGACCATAGTGGTTGAAGATCCATTCCCTCCACAGGATCGAGCGTTGAGCGTCCGCGTATCTAACCGTCGACCGCCAGAGGTCGACGTCATTCTGGGCGGTTAGATATTCGACGGTTCCATCACAGGATTGGTCGTCAATAACGATAAAACGCGCGACCCCGAGCTTTCTGTAATGCGTCAGAAACGAGCCTAGAAATTTCCTTTCATTTCTGACTGGCACCACAACTGCAATGTCACCGTCCGTATATTTTGACGTCGCTGTCGCGATCTGATGCATTCCGAGTTGGCTTGACAGCAGAGGAGCAGCCTTTCGCTCTTTGAGCCATGTGCGGATAGCCGCCAGAAAACCACGGTGCCGAAGTCCGATGGAATTTCGCGAAGGATAGCGTGTGTTGTTCAACGAGGCGTCCTCAACTCCAGGATTTTGTGCGGGCGGTTCACGCAATACTTGCGGCGCCACACTCAATAAATGTAACCGATTCGAAAATGTTTCATAAATAGACCGAGGAATCGGTTCATTAACGTCCCGTCGCAGACCTCAAGCGCGCTCACGTGCCATCTTATTTAGCTGGAAGCCAGGTGCCGCTTGCCATGCAGGGCATGGAGAAGGTAACAAAATTAGAAGACTCTAACCGGAGTTGAGGATACGCCGTCAAGCGACCTCGGCACCGTCTTCGAAACCTATGGAATGATCAAGACCCATGACATCAACAGATGACTTCACTGAGAATTCCGAGCCATTCGCCCTCTTCGCGGAATGGCTGGGGGATGCCACCAAAACCGAGCCCAACGATCCGAACGCTGTCGCGCTTGCGACCGTCGATGCGGACGGCCTGCCGGACGTGCGCATGGTTCTCTTAAAAGGGTTCGATACACAAGGCTTTGTTTTTTATACGAATTTTGAAAGCCGGAAGGGCGAGGAAATCCTCGGATCGATGAAGGCTGCCATGTGCTTCCACTGGAAGTCACTGCGCCGGCAGGTGCGTGTACGCGGCCCGGTCGAAATCGTCAGCAAGGAAGAGGCCGACGCATATTATGCCACGCGGCCGCGTGGCAGCCGCATCGGCGCATGGGCATCTAAGCAGTCGCGACCGCTCGAAAGCCGGTTTGCGCTGGAAAAGGCCGTGGCAGAATATACGGCCCGCTACGCGATCGGCGAGATCCCGCGTCCCGACCATTGGTCAGGTTTCCGGATTCGCCCGACATCCATTGAATTCTGGCACGACCGGCCATTCCGCCTGCACGACCGCGTGGTCTTCAGCCGCGACGAGCCAGCCGGTGACTGGAACAAGACGCGGCTCTATCCCTAAGCTGCGTTCAGGATCTCGGCTCTAGCCTTTCTTGCGGCTGAGGAAGGCCATGAACGCCGCCCGCGCCTCGTCCGACTGAAGGCGCTCGGCAAAGAGCTTGGCCTCGAGATGGATACGGTCGATGGTTTCCTGCCGCGGCATCCGCAACAGATCACGGGCAATCTGCATCGCCTGCGGCGGCTTGGCGGCGATTTCGGTCGCCGCCTTCAACACGGTCGCCTCAAGTTCGTCTGTCTCCACCAACCGGTAGATCAGCCCGGCTTCCTTCGCCTCGACCGCGTTCAGGCCATCACCCATGGCGAGAAAGGCAAAGGCGCGTTGCTGACCCATCAGAGCCGGTCCGAGCAGGCTCGATGCCGCTTCCGGGACGAGGCCGAGATCGACAAACGGCGTCTTGAAATAGGACTGTGGTGTCGCGAAGCTCAAGTCGCAATGAAGCTGCAGCGTCGATCCAACCCCGATGGCGAGGCCGTCTACGCCCGCGAGCAGCGGCTTTTTCGCATTGGCGACCGCTACGAGAAAGTCGATGACCTCCGTGCCCATTTGGCCGGTGGTGGCGAAGGCCATGAAGTCCTGCAGGTCGTTACCGGAGGAAAATGCGCCCGGCACGCCGAAAAAGACATTGGCGCGGATGTCCGGATCGCTGTCGCTGTCGATGATTGCCTTGGACATCGCCGCATACATTGTACGTGTCAGTGCGTTCTTCTTGTCCGGTCGATTCATGCGAATGACTTTAACCGCGCCGTGGCGCTCGATCTGTATATGCTCCGACATATTGGTCCCCTGTTAGGAAAGCGCCGTGCGCGCGGCGAGAAGGCTGGCGGCGCCATGGATAACGCGGTCCTTTAGCGCCGCCGTTTCGGCGAGAAGATTTTCGGCGAAGAATCGTGCAAGTGCCGAGCGCCCGGCATTGTTGCCGCCGAGCGCCCCCTTGGCGAGATAGGCCGCGCCCGCGGCAAGACCGAAGAGCCGCAGGAAAGGCGTCGCCCCCGCAAAGGCGTCGCTGACTCTGCCCTCGGCGATTGCCGCCTGCAGCCAGGAACCCGCTTCGGCAAGATCGTCGAGGCCACCAAACAGGCGCTTACCGGTCTCGCCAAACTCGATGCTGTTCGAAGCGTTGACGGCTTCGGCGATTTCTCGCAGCTCTGCGATATAGCCGGCGAAATGCTGGCCGCCGGCAAGCGACAGCTTGCGCTGGACAAGGTCGATGGCCTGAATGGCGTTGGTGCCTTCATAGATCGGCGCAATGCGGGCATCACGCAGCAGCTGTGCGGCGCCCGTCTCCTCGATATAGCCCATGCCGCCATGAACCTGGATACCGATTGACGCAACGTCCACGCCTATATCGGTCGAGAAAGCCTTGGCGACGGGGGTCAAGAGATTGGCCCGATCCGACCAAAACCGCGCCTCATCGCCTTCGCCGGTCTTGGCCATGTCGATGGCATGGGCACAGGCATAGGCGATTGCGCGCGCGGCACCGGTCAGGCCCTTCATCGTCAATAGATTGCGCTGGACATCGGGGTGCTCGATGATCGGACTCATGCCTTCGCCCTTCCAGCCGGGTGCCCGCATCTGCCGGCGGTCCTCGGCATAGGCAAGCGCTTTCTGATAGGCGGTCTCGGCAACAGCGACCCCCTGTATCCCGACGGCAAGGCGGGCGTTGTTCATCATGGTGAACATGCAGGCGAGACCGCGGTTTTCCTCACCGATCAGCCAGCCGACCGCGCCCGGCTCGCGACCCTTGGCAAATCCGTTCCCGTAGATCATCGTGCAGGTGGGCGAGCCGTGGATGCCCATCTTGTGCTCGACGCCGCCGCAGAAAACATCATTGCGGGCGCCGAGCGAACCGTCTTTGTTCACAAGGATTTTCGGCACGAGAAACAGCGAGATACCTTTCGTTCCCTGCGGGGCGTCGGGAAGCCGGGCGAGGACGAGATGGACGATGTTGTCGGTCAGGTCGTGCTCGCCATAGGTAATGAAAATCTTGCTGCCGAAAATGCGATAGGTGCCATCCTCGGCGCGTTCGGCGCGCGTGCGCAATGCGCCGACATCGGAGCCGGCCTGCGGCTCCGTAAGGTTCATCGTGCCCATCCATTCGCCGGAAACGAGCTTCGGCAGATAAAGCTGCCTAAGATCGTCGGCCGCATGCGCTTCCAGGGCCTCGATGGCGCCAAGGGTCAGCGTCGGGCCGATCCCGAAGGCCATGGAGCCCGAGTTCCACATCTCGAATGTTGCAATCGCAAGCATCATCGGCAGGCCCTGCCCGCCGAACTCTTCGGGGCCGGTCAAGGCGTTCCAGCCGCCGGCGATCCACTCGCGATAGACTTCCTTCCAGCCGGGCGGGGTCGTCACTTCGCCATCTTTGAGCGGCGTGCCGTGCTTGTCGCCGACTTCAAGCAGGGGCGCAACGCGCGTCGAGGCAAAACGTCCGGCCTCTTCGACAATGGCATCGACAAGGTCGCCCGAAAGGTCGCCGAAGCGGCCCTGTTCCAACGCGGCGTCAAGACCGGCGGTCACTCTGAGCGTGTGGATGATTTCCTCGACGGGCGCGCGGTACATGTCACGTCTCCTCATGCGTGATGGCAGCGGGCGCACATTGCAACCGCATCGGGGCGCAAGCAAGCGTATTTTTACGTAAACGTAAGATATTTGGAGAAGCGCTTTCGCTTCTTCATGGCGCAGCGGGTGCAAAATCGGTGACTAACCAAATATTAACCGCGATGCGGCGACCATCCTTGGTTAGTATGGGTTTGATCGCACCGTGTGAAGGATTTCCGTTTGACGATCCGCGTGCCCAGATTTGCCATTGCAACGGTCCTTGCGGCCTTGTTTCTCGGCGACCCGGCGCAGGCGGCATCCGAATTCACCACCCCATGGTCGAACAAGGCGCGCGCCATCGTTCTCGACGGCTACGAGCATAATTCCTTCAATCTCGTTGAAATCGCCAAGGACCCCAGGATTGCGGCGTTCATCCACAAGGGATCGGACGGCCTGCCGGCAAACTACCAGTGCAAGCGCATTGCCGATGCGATGCAGCAGGAGTTGTGCAAGCGCATATGGCGCAATTATGCAGTCTCACGCGAGCTTTACCAGACACGCCGGATTCTGGCGAAGGCGCTGGGGTTAAAATGGGGCGCTTATCATCTCGCGCGCCCGGGCAATCCCATCGAACAGGCCAACCATTTCGTCGATTATGCCGAACCGAGCGACGACGAACTCGTCGCTATCGATATCGAAGAGAACGATCCGTCGAAGTTCATGTCGCTGCAGGATGCGGAGATTTTCGCCGAGCACATCAAGTTCAGGATCGGGCGCTATCCGGTCCTTTATACGAATGGCACGACCGCACGTTACATCGCCGACCATCGCCTGGAGCTTCCGATCCTGTCGCGCCTGCAGCTCTGGTACGCGCGCTACGAAAGCGATATCGCGCCGCATTTTCCCAAAGGCAACTGGCGCGATTACGCCCTTTGGCAATTTACCTCGCCGAGCAACTGCAACAAGCAGAAGTGCCCCTACCGCCCGGCCGGAACCAACCGCGACATCGACGTCAACATCACAGATATGACCGTGGCGCAGTTGCGGCGGGCGTGGCCGTTCGGCGAACTGGTCGATGCGATACCGCCTGACGACCTGCCGACGCCGGGCAATCGCCCTTCGCCGCGGGACGATATATTGATGGCAGCGGCACAGCCGCCGCTTATTGATTACCGTCGCCTGAAGGAAATGACAGTAACGTTGCACGCCGCCGCAGCGAACTTTCTTGCCGAAGCCTCGACACTGCTTGAAAGGAATGACCCGCGCACAGGCAAGGTCGACCAGTCGATAACAGCTTCGATCTCGCTGAAGTTGGATACCGACGAAAGGCTGAATGGCCTTTCGGCACGCAAGGCGACCGTGGAGCAGTTGTGGACCAGTCTACGCGAAGCCTCCGAGCCGGCGGCGCCCGACCAGCGCGTCGTGGTAACCCATTACTGCTTCAAATACTTCGTGCCTAAGTCCAGGCAAACGGTGGAAGGGCAGCTTGCTGCGCTCGATCCCTTTCTATAGGGCGGTCTTCTCGCGCTCTATGGCGCGCCAGCCGATGTCGCGCCTGTAGAAACCCTCGGGCCAATCTATCTTGGCAATGGCAGCGTAGGCTGCGGCCTGAGCCTCCGCCACGGTACGGCCGCTTGCGGTAACGTTCAGTACGCGCCCGCCATTGGCGACGAGTTCGCCGTCTTTCTCTACCGTCCCGGCATGAAATATCTCGACGCAACCGTCGGCGGCAGCCGAATCGAGCCCCCTTATGACGCTGCCCTTTTCAGGCGCTGCCGGATAGCCCCGGGCGGCCATGACGACGGTCAATGCAGGTTCATCGTTCCAGCGCACCGAAACCTGCTCGAGCATGCCGTCGGCAGCGGCCTTGAGCAGCAGCAGCAGATCGTCCTTCAGGCGTAGCATCAGAACCTGGGTTTCCGGATCGCCGAACCGGGTGTTGTACTCGATCAGCTTCGGCCCGTCCTTCGTGATCATCAGGCCCGCGAAGAGGATGCCGCTGAACGGCGCGCCGATTTCCGCCATGCCGCGCATGGTCGGCTCGATCAGTTCGCGCATCGTCCGGTCGATCATCGCCTGCGGCATAACCGGGGCGGGCGAATAAGCGCCCATGCCGCCGGTGTTGACGCCTGTATCGCGTTCGCCGACGCGCTTGTGATCCTGGGCAGCGCCGAATGGAAGCGCGGTCTTTCCGTCACAAAGGCAGAAGAAGCTTGCCTCCTCGCCATCGAGATATTCCTCCACCACGACCTCGGCGCCCGCGCCGCCAAAGGCCCCGGAAAAACAGGCTTCAACAGCGTCGAGCGCTTCCTGCAACTCGAATGCCACCACCACGCCCTTGCCGGCGGCGAGCCCATCGGCCTTGACGACGATCGGCACGCCCTGTTGCCGGACATAAGCCTTGGCGGCATCGGCTTGCGTGAAACGCTGGTAGGCGCCGGTCGGAATATCGAAACGGGCGCAAAGGTCTTTGGTGAAGCCCTTCGAGCCTTCAAGCCGAGCCGCAGCCTTGGTTGGACCGAAAACCAGAATGCCGGCGGCGCGAAGCTCGTCGGCTATGCCGGCAACCAAAGGCGCTTCGGGTCCGACCACGACGAAATCAATGGCGTTTTCCTTGCAGAAAGCGACGATCTGCGCATGGTTGGCGGGGTCGAGCGCGACGCACTCCCCGATCTTGGCGATGCCGGGATTGCCCGGCGCGCAATAGAGCCTCGTCAATACCGGCGATGCCGCGATCTTCCAAGCCAGCGCGTGTTCCCGGCCACCGGACCCAATAAGCAGGACTTTCATCGACATCGTGCTCCGCATGTTTACGAGTTGCCGTGTCGGTATGGCCTTGACGCTTGAGGGTCAAGCACCTCGCGCAAATTTGCCCGGAAATCCGTCTATAATGCTTGACTGCATCGCTGCCCGCTGCAAGGTCAGGTCATGACTTCAGACAAAGACACGATCCAGTCGACACAATCGCGCGGCCGCGTATTCGACGCGCCGTCGGGCCATTGGGTCTATCGCACGCTTCCGAACTGGCTGTGGCCCTATGCCCAGCTGGCGCGCTGGGACCGTCCCATCGGCTGGTGGCTTCTGCTTTGGCCTTGCTGGTGGGGCGCGGCGCTCGCCGCCAGCGCTGGCGCAAAGGTGGGCGACCCGGTGTGGTCGGTCCTGCCCTCGCCCTATCACCTTATTCTGTTCCTCGTCGGCGCCATCGCCATGCGCGGCGCCGGCTGCACCTACAACGACCTTGCCGATGAGGATATCGACAACAAGGTGGCGCGCACGCGCTCGCGGCCGTTGCCATCGGGACAGGTGACGCGCAAGCAGGCCAAGGTCTTCCTCGTTCTGCAAACCCTGGTCGGATTGGCGGTGCTGCTGCAGTTCAATCGTTTCACGATCCTGCTTGCCATCGCATCGCTGGTGATCGTCGCGATTTATCCGTTCATGAAACGAATCACCAATTGGCCGCAACTCGTGCTCGGGCTTGCCTTTTCCTGGGGCGCGCTTGTCGGCTGGTCGGCGCATTTCGGCGCGCTCGCCTGGCCGGCTGTCCTGCTTTATGCCGGATCGATCCTCTGGGTCATCGGCTACGATACGATCTACGCCCACCAGGACAAGGAAGACGACGCGCTTGTCGGTGTGCGTTCAACCGCCCGCCTTTTCGGCAACCGCACGCGCGAAGCGCTCATGATCCTTTATGGAGGAGCGCTGGCGCTGTTTCTCTGGGCCTTCGCCATGGCGGAAGTGCCGATGCCAGCGGTCGCTGGCCTGCTGGCCGCCGGCGCGCATATGTACCGGCAAATCATGACCCTCGATATCGACAACCCATCCGAGTGCCTGCGCCTCTTCAAGTCGAATAGCGTTATTGGTTGGCTGATCTTCCTCGGCCTCGTCTTCGGCGGATTGTGGACCGTGGTCAAGCCGATGTTCTGATCGCCGGGGCTCCGGCCTATCTGGAGCCCTGGGCAATCACCTCCTGGCCCCCGATGACCAATCGCAGTCCGAGATCGCCGACCTTGCGCCGGGCGAGGAACCTTGGCCGGCGGCGACGAGGCTCGCGGCCCTGCCGGCGCTCCTTTGGCGCGGAAACGGTCACGGGGCCGATGCTCTGTTCGAGCTGCCGCGCAATACCGTCCTCTTCGACCAGCATCATCGGCAGGGCGAACAACGAGGACCAGGCACGCCAGTCGGCGGCGATGTCGTTGAGATCGTGGGCGACCAGCAAAGGCACGGAAAGATGCGGGTCGGTGTGCATGAGTTCGAGCGTGACGGTGATATCGCCGAGTTCGTCTTCGGTTGCCCGCGCGGTCACGCCCAGAAAGGCGCAAGCCGGCAATGCCAGCGAGACCGGCAAATGGCTCGCCGGCAGCAGGCGTTTTACCACCGCGCCGCGCTCATGCAGCGTGAAAGTGACATCGCCGCGGTCATCGCGCGTGGCATAGGTGACCGTTTGTGGCAGGTGGAATGGATCAAGCCGGAACTCCCGACCTGCCCAAACCGGCTTGGCTCCGGCTTTGTTCATGTGACGCCTTCTGTCGATCCTGAGAGCCGGTATTCCGGTCATCTCGTTTTATTTCCCTGTAGAGCGGACCGTTTTCGGTCTCGTATGGGGAAACAATAGGCGCCGACTCTCCCAATCCCGCTTAATGAACGGGGTTAACTCTTTCTCATCGCGAAGGATGGTTATCGAAAACCAACCGGCTCCAAGACTTTGGTAAGGCGGATGAATGAAAGGTTAGGGATACAGCCGTACACTGGGCCGTCTCCCTCTGGGCTGCCGCCCATCCCTCACGAGGGGGAGATGGCTTTGGGGTGAAAGCCAAAGCCCGCCAGACCCTGCACCGAGGGCGGTCCAAGCTTAAATGCGCTTTGAAGCTAAAGCACCTTGCCCGGGTTCATGATTCCGGCCGGATCGAATGCCTTCTTGATGCGGCGCATCAGATCGAGCGCCACCGGTGATTTTGTCTCGGCGATTTCCTTGCGCTTCAATTGGCCGACGCCGTGCTCGGCGGAAATCGAGCCCCGATAGGCGCGGACAATATCGTGGACCCTTGTGTTCACCTCGACCCAGCGCGCGAGAAACGCCTCCTTGTCCGCACCAACCGGCTGGGAAATATTGTAGTGGAGGTTTCCGTCGCCCATGTGGCCGAAGCAGACGATGCGCGCGCCAGGAACAAGATCGAGCACAGCTGCATCAGCCTCGGCGATGAATTCGGGAATGCGGGCGACTGGCACGGAAATATCGTGCTTGATCGATCCGCCCTCGGGCTTCTGGGCGAGCGACATGGCCTCGCGCATGTGCCAGAAGGATTTCTCCTGCGCCGTGCTATCGGCGATCGTCGCATCTTCGACGAGACCGGCCTCGTAGGCTTCGGTGAGGATCGCCTCGATGGTCTCGCGCGCATCCTCGGCGGAACGTGACGAGGATATATCGATAAGGACATACCATTGGTGGACGCCCTGCAGCGGATCACGCACGCCATCCGTATGCGCGACGGAGAACACGACCCCGATGCGCGGCATCAGCTCAAAACCGGTGAGCGACGGTCCGGCATGGCTTTGCGCTATCGCCAGCAGTTTCAATGCATCCTCGGGGCTAGCCAGCCCGGCATAGGCGACGCCCTTGCCGCGCGGCAAGGGAAAGAGCTTCATGACCGCCGCGGTGATCACGCCAAGCGTTCCTTCCGCGCCGACGAAAAGGTCCTTGAGGTCGTAGCCCGTATTGTCCTTCTTGACATAGCGAAGGTCATTGAGAATCTCGCCGGTCGGCAACACGACTTCGACGCCGAGGCAGAGTTCACGCGTATTGCCATAGGCAAGCACGGCCGTACCGCCGGCATTCGACGAAAGATTGCCGCCGATCTGGCATGATCCTTCTGAACCGAGCGACAGCGGAAACAGCCGGCCTTCGCGTTCCACTGTCTCCTGCAACGTCTGGAGGATGACGCCGGCTTCGACGATGGCAAGGTTGCCTGCCGGGTCGATGGAGCGAATGCGGTTGAGCCGCGAAAGCGAAAGGATCACCTGCTGTCCGCTGCCATCGGGCATCTGCCCGCCGACGAGACCGGTATTGCCACCTTGCGGGACGATCGCCGTCCCGGTTTCGGTCGCGACTTTCAGGATCGCCGAGACTTCCTCGACGGTCGAGGGTCGCAGGACCAGCGCTGTCCTGCCGCCGAATTTCTCGCGCGGTTCGATCAGGTAGGGCTCTATATCGTGGGCATTGCGCAGCGCATTGCCCTCGCCGACGATGGCGGAAAAGCGCGCAAGAAGAGCAGGCGTCAAACTCATTTTATCTCATCCATTTCAGCAATTGCCGCGTCACGGGGCGCGGCGGCACGAACAAGCCGGTCGTTGATCGCTTCGCCAAGTCCATCGAATGGTATGGGCTCCACGGCGATCACCGGACGTTTCAGGCGATCGAGGCGCTTCATGAAGTCGAAGAGGTTGGCGGCCGCCTCGCGCAAGTTCCCCGTCTCGCTGAGATTGAGGGTGGCACTGGCATTTTTTTCAGCCTTTTGGGCACGGCTCGGCCCGAATGCCAGCAGTACCTCACCTTCCCTCACGTCATGCACGTTCAGCCTCACACGCGCCGAGGGCGCATAGTGCGAAGCCATCATACCTGGCGCCTCGATCGCCGCACGCTGATCAATGCGTTCGAGCCTGGTTCCTGTGACGGATTCGATGTCTTCAGCCGCCAAGCCGCCCGGACGCAGCAGTGCGACGCACGTCCCGTCGACCTTGACGATGGTCGATTCCAGGCCGACCTCCGAGGGGCCGGCATCGAGAATGAGGTTGATCCGCGCGCCCAGATCCTCGTTGACCGCTTCGGCGCTGGTGCCGCTGATCTTGCCGGAGGTGTTGGCGCTTGGCGCGGCAAGCGGGTGGCCGAGCGCCGCGATGATCCTGCCGGCGACGCCGCGCGGCATGCGCAGCGCAATCGTGTCGAGACCGGCGGCAACGAGGGGGTGAATGGCGGTATCGGGCTTGAGCGGCAGAACGAGGGTGAGCGGCCCCGGCCAGAATGCCTGCATCAAACGCCGCGACAGTGGATCGATCACAGCGTAGCGTTCGGCCATGTCGATATCCGAAACATGGCAGATCAGCGGGTTGAAGTGCGGCCTGCCCTTGGCTTCGAATATGCCGGCGACGGCGTCGCCATTGGTGGCATCGGCGGCAAGGCCATAGACGGTCTCGGTCGGAATCGCGACGAGCTTACCCTCGGCGAGCGCACTGGCTGCCGATCGCACTGCCTGATCGTCTGTCTTCAAAATCGTCGCCAAGGCGCTCTCCGATACCGGACTTGCCTACACGATGCCGCTATCGCCTCGCAAGTATCGGCTGATGAACACGCCGAATGAGTTCATGCGTAAAATTGTATCGATCCGAATCAAGGCTTGGCAATAAATCGCTGTTAAAGCTCGCTTTTAACAAAGAAACGTCACGGGGATTAGGACGAAATGCTGCGCCAGACTATCGCTGCCACCGCCATGATCATGCTAATGGCCCCCGCTTACGCAGGCGGCTCCATCGACGTTGTGAGCGGATCGGCAACGCCGAACTCGATCTTCTATGTCGGTTTTGACAGTTTCGACGCAACCGGCAACCCGATCTGCACGCCTTGTGAGGCACAGCAGGCCGCGGAAGCTGCGCGACTGAAAGCTTATGCCGAGCGGCGCGAACGGTCGCGGCAATATATGGCTCGCCTGCAGGGGCGCGAAGTTCCAGTTTCAACGGCAACCGCCGCCGCTGCGGTATCTGCCTCGCCGATTGCAGCGAATGCCGCCGAACTCGTGCCGGCCGGCGAGCCAGTGCCGCAAAGGGCACTCGCTGATGTGGCGGACACGCCGCTGCGCACAGGCCTGCAGTGAACGTAGGGCGCTCCACCTGAAGAGGGAGCGCCTAACCCTTTGTCACCCAACGATCTTCGAGAAGTCCGCAACGGTATTCGTGGCCGTGCGGATGCGCGCGAGCAGCGCCAGGCGGTTTGCCCGGATAGCCTGGTTCTCGTCGTTGACGAGCACCTTCTCAAAAAATGAATCAACTGGTTCGCGCAATGCACTAAGTGCAATCATGGCGCCGGAAAAGTCTTCCTTTTGAATCGCTTGCGCGGCTTCCTTCTCGGCTTGATTCACCGCTGCGGACAATGCCTGCTCCTCGTTCAGATTGAAGAGCGCAGCATCGACAGCACCGGCGATCTGCGTTCCCTTCTTTTCCTCGGCGCTCAGAATGTTCGCGGCGCGCTTGGTGCCCGCGAGCAGGTTTTGACCTTCCTCGGTGTTGAGGAAGACGACGAGCGCCTCGACACGGCGGGCGATCAGCAACAGGTTGTCGGCGCGCTCGGTAAGCACCGCATCAATAAGATCATGGCGGGCGCCGAGATCGCGGAGGTAGACCTTCATGCGGTCATGGAAGAAGGCGAGCAAATCCAGCAGCACAGGATGCGCCTCTTCGATTACATCGCTGCGAAGGCGCTTTTCAAAACCGGAAACGGCGTTGATGACATCTTCTTCGCCGTCGACGTCGCCCGACTGCTGAGCGGCCTGATGTTGCTCGTAGCCTTCGACGCGCTTTTCGATACTGTCTTCGCGCAACTGCGAAAGTGCCATTTCGAAGACCGGCATCAGTTCGATCTTCCAGTCATTGGAAAGCAAAAGTCGAACGACGCCGAGCGCCGCCCGGCGAAGGGCAAACGGGTCCTTTGATCCCGTTGGCTTTTCATCGATCGCCCAGAACCCGACAAGCGTGTCGAGTTTGTCGGCCAAAGCCACCGCCACCGAAACCGGGTCGCTCGGCACGATATCGGAGGGGCCCTGCGGCTTGTAATGGTCTTCGATTGCAGCAGCGACCGAAGGATGCTCGCCCTGCAAGAGCGCATATTTACGGCCCATGCCGCCCTGCAATTCCGGGAATTCGCCGACGATCTCGGTCGTAAGGTCCGCCTTGGCGAGAACGGCAGCGCGCATGGCAAGCGCCGGATCCGCGCCGACGAGCGGTGCGATCTCGCGGGCCAGCGCCCTTATGCGGATAATGCGCTCGCCCTGGGTGCCGAGCTTGGCGTGGAACGTAACGTTGAGGGCGTCGAGGCGCGCCATGCGCTGGTCGAGCGGCTTCGCAAGATCGAGATCGAACCTTATCGCAGCGGCGGCCAGCGTGTGCATGTCCGGCAGGTCATGCTGGTCCGTGTTCCAGAAATAAAGGGCATCGGATAGCCGGGCACGCACGACCTTGCCGTTACCGAATGCAATCTCGCGCCCGCCATCCTTGGCTTCGATATTCGAAACGAGGATAAATTTGTTCGACAGGGGATTTTCACCCGCACCCGCAGCTTCGCTGTGGCCTCCCCCATTTGAAGGCGAGTTGGAGGCCTCACGGCCATTCTTATCCTCGTGATGGGAAGGGGCGGACGTTAGATCCGGGGTGGGATGAAGCGTCTGCTTGCGCGTAACGAAGCATTTCTGGTTGGTCTTGATCGTCAGTCGGACCACTTCCGGCGGGATGGCGAGGAATTCTTCCTCGAACTCGCCCATCAGGACCACAGGCCATTCAACAAGCCCGGATACTTCCTCAAGCAGGCCCTCATCCTCGACGAGGTCAAGGCCGGACGCAAAGGCAATGTTCTGGGCATCGGAAAGGATTATTTCCTTCCGCCGGTCGGCGTCGAGCACCACCTTGGCCTTTTCAAGCTTAGCCACGTAGTCATCGAAACGGCGAACGGTTATCGGCTTGCCGTCGCTGAGGAACCGATGGCCATAGGTGACGTTGCCGGCGCGCAGCCCATCGACCTCGAAATCGACGACAACGGGCTCCTCGGTTTCCGGACCGAAAGTGCAGAGGATCGACTGCAGCGGACGCACCCATCGCAGGCTTCCGGGCTTCGCCGAGGCGGTACCCCAGCGCATCGATTTCGGCCAGGGGAACTCGCGGATGATTTTCGGCATCAACTCGGCGATGATCGCTTCGGCGGGACGACCGGGCTTTTTCAAGTGGGCAACGTAGAAATCGCCCTTCTTGGGGTCGGTGTGGACATGCGCCTCGGAGATATCAAAGAGACCGGCGGAGCGAAGGAAGCCGGCAATTGCCTGTTCCGGCGCTTTGACGCTCGGTCCCTTGCGTTCCTCGTGAATATCTTTGGAGCGTGCGGTCAGTCCGCGGACGTCCAGCGTCAACCGGCGCGGGGTCCAGTAGTCGCCTGCAGCCTCATAGGTCAGGCCAGCCTCGATGAGACCATCCGTGACAAGCTTTTTTAGATCCCCCGCAGCCTTGCGCTGCATGCGAGCGGGAATTTCTTCCGAGCGGAGTTCGAGCAATAGATCAGGCATGGTAACTCCTGCCCTCGAATACGGGGCCAAGATCAAAAGTTAAGCGCTTTTTGGGAAGTGAGTTTACACCCCCACCCGCACCTGCGGTGCGACCTCCCCCATCGAAGGGGGAGGTGTTAAGGTCGGCGCCCGGGCCACCCTCCCCTTGATGGGGAGGGTCGAACCGCAGGTTCGGGGTGGGGTGACAAATCATCTGTTCTTTGACGACCGCGAAAATCGTATCAAGAACGCTTTCAAGTTCAGTCCGGATCTCGTGGGTCCAGAAGCGCAAGACGCGATATCCCTCACCTTCCAGCCATGCCGTGCGGCGAATATCGTGCCGGCGCTGGTCTGCCAGAGCATGCTGAAATCCGTCTACTTCAATGATCAGTTTCAGCCGGTGCGAAAGGAAATCCGCGCAGTACGGCCCGATCGGTACCTGCCTGCGGAAATGCGAACCTTCCAACGGTATGCGCCAGAGTTGGCGCCAAAGCTTGCGCTCCTCGTCCGTCATATCGCTGCGCAGCTTGCGCGCCGATGCGATCTTGAAGGAAGAAATCTTCTTCATTTCTGATACGAAGCTCCACCGGCTTCCGTGAGCAGAAACGCCTCGCCGCACTGCCTGGCGAGATTGCGTACCCTCAGAATATAGCTCTGCCGCTCGGTGACCGAGATGACGCCGCGCGCATCAAGAAGGTTGAAGGCATGGGAGGCCTTGATGCACTGGTCATAAGCCGGTAGCACCATCTTATGGATGGCGGAATTATCGCTTTCCTTGGGAGCGCCCGCCTTGAGCAGGGCCTCGCATTCGACCTCGGCTTCCTCGAAGTGGCGAAGCAGCACGGCCGTGTTGGCATGCTCGAAATTATAGCGCGAATATTCCTGCTCGGCCTGCAGGAATACATCGCCGTAGGTGACTTTCTCGTCGCCCTCAAGTCCGTTGAAGTTGAGATCATAGACATTGTCGACGCCTTGCACGTACATGGCGAGACGCTCGAGACCATAGGTCAATTCGCCGGACACGGGCGAACATTCAATACCGCAAACCTGCTGGAAATATGTGAACTGCGAGACCTCCATCCCGTCGCACCAGCATTCCCAGCCGAGGCCCCAGGCACCGAGCGTCGGGCTTTCCCAGTCGTCTTCGACGAACCGGATATCGTGCAGGAGCGGATCAAGGCCGATGGCGCGCAAGGAACCGAGGTAGAGTTCCTGAAGATTCGCCGGCGATGGCTTCATGATCACCTGATACTGGTAATAATGCTGAAGACGGTTGGGGTTCTCGCCGTAGCGCCCATCCTTCGGGCGGCGCGATGGCTGCACATAGGCGGCTTTCCAAGGCTTCGGTCCGAGCGAGCGCAGGGTCGTCGCCGGGTGGAACGTGCCCGCTCCCACTTCCATGTCATATGGCTGCAGGATCACGCAGCCGTGCTCTGCCCAGTAATTGTGAAGCGTCAGAATGAGACCCTGGAACGAGCGGGCCGGCTGCAAGTGATCGGGCAAGGAGGAAGACACCGGGCGACCTTTTGGCAAGAAGGATTGGAGTGCACGTCCTAAGGCGTGCACTCCTACCGGTCAAGCAAAACGACGTGATCAGCCCTTCTTGTCGGGTGCCGGCGCAGGCGCAGGCTCGACGGGCGGCTTGGGCGTCTCGGTGCCGTTTTTGGCGACACCCGGATCCTTTTCATCGGGCAATCCGTTTTTGAGCTTTTCCTCGATCTTCGCCAGATCTTCCGGCTCGGGCTTGGAATCGCGCGCATGGGCCCATTGGAACGTTGCTTCGAGCTTGCGGCCGGCGCGCCAATAGGCATCGCCCAGATGGTCGTTGATCGTCGCATCTTCGGCCCGCAGCTTCACCGCCTGTTCGAGCTGTGCAACCGCCTCGTCATAGCGACCGAGGCGATAGTATGCCCAACCCAGCGAGTCGACGATATAGCCGTCCTGGGGACGCGCCGCGACGGCCTTCTTGATCAGGTCGAGGCCCTGCTCGAGCTTCATGTTCATGTCGATCCAGGAATAGCCCAGATAGTTCAGCACTTGCGGCTGGTCCGGATAAAGATCGAGCGCCTTGAGAAAATTGGGCTCTGCCTTGTCCCATTCCTTCAGCCGCTCATAGGCGATGCCGCGCTGGTAATAGATCGACCAGTCTTCCCGCTTGGGGTTTGCCAGCGCCGCCACGGCCTTGTCATAGGTCTCGGCGGCCTGCCGGAAATTCTTGTCCTGCGAATAGATGCTGCCGATCGCAAGATAGGTACGCATGTCCTGGGGATTGCTCCCGAGCAGGCTGTTCAACTCGGCAATCGCCTCGTCATTGCGCTTGAGGATCGCCAGATTGATCGCGAGTTGCATCTTCGCATCGCGGCTATAGGGCGAATCGGCCGGAATGCGGCCGAAATAGTCGATTGCCTTTTCAGGCTGTTCGAGCTTCGCGCTGATATCGCCGAGCTGGAACAGAGTGGCGTCGTTGTCCGGACGCAGCGGCAACGACATCTGCAGATAAAGCTTGGAGAAGGCCTCGGCGCCATTGCGATCGATCGCAGTCGCAATCGTATAAAGCACTTCGGCAGCGCCCTGCTGCGGCGTCTGGATCAGCGGCTTCACCGTCTTGGCATCGGCAATTTCCCTGCCGAATTCGGTCAGCACCATACGTCCCGACAGCATTTCCGAAGCTTGCTGAATCAGAGCCACCGCGCCGTCGCGATCGCCATTTCTGAATTTGAACGAGGCAAACGCCTCAACCAGCCGCTCATAGGTATCGGGCGCCGCAGCGACACTGACCTTGTCGTCAATCGCGTCCTGGTAAAACTTGGCAGCCTTGTCCTTTTGCCCGGCCATGTCGGCGATCAGCGCCGAATTATATGTCTTGAACAGGTTGAAGCCTTCGGGACCCTCAAGCTTGGCGATCATCGACAGCGCCTCGTTCGGCTTGCCAGCACCGGCCTTTGCCCAGGCCGAGATCAGCCCGGTGATCATCCGGTCGAGGTCCGACTGCAGCGACAGCATCATCAGGGTATTGACCTTCTGATACTGCTTGCGATTCATCGCATCGATGCCGAGCGCAAGGCGGGAGAAGCGTTCGATCTCGGGTACAGCCTTCAACTCTTCGGCGATCGGCAGGGCCTGCTTGAACTGGCCGTCGGTCAAAAGCACAAGGAGCAGGCTCTGGCGCAGCTCGGTGTTCTTCGGATCGAATGTCAGCGCCTGCCGGTAGAAGTTGATCGCGCTCCCGAAATCATTGTCGCGCTCGGCGCTTCGTGCGGAGAGGAACGCGCCTGAAAGCGTGCCTGCGTTCAAAGGTGGCGGGGCCTTGCTGGTGGCTGCCTCCGCCGCAGCGGCACCCACGGTCAAGACGGCGAGTGTTGCCCCCATAACGGAGCCGAGCAATTTACTACGCCGCATAACAGAAAACCTCATTATCTTTCCAGTTTGCATGTTTGGCCGAATCCAGTGAGCCAACCATGGCCTTTTTACGGTTTTCTCTCAACATTCATTGAAAGATTAGAACCGCCGCGATGACGCCACAGCGACTTTGGTTGATCAATTTCGTGTCAATTGACCCTGCTGATGCAGAAATCGATGACTTCGAGGAGCGCATCCTTTTCCGGCGAGCGGTCGAGGGGGGCCAGCGCATCGCGGGCAATGCCGCCAAAATGGCGCGCACGCTGTATTGTATCATTGAGCGCGCCATACCGCGTCATCAATCCTTTGGCTTTCTCGAGGCCCTTGTCGTCATTAGCGCCGTTTTCAAGCGCTTCCTTCCAGAACTGGCGCTCTTCCGAGGTTCCGCGCCGGTAGGTCAGCACGACCGGCAGCGTGATCTTGCCTTCACGGAAATCGTCACCCGTGTTCTTGCCGAGATCCTTGGCGTTGCCGCCATAGTCGAGCGCATCATCGACAAGCTGGAAGGCAAGGCCGAGATTGAGCCCATAGGAGCGCAACGCCTGGCGATCCGTACGCGAAGCGGCAGCAATGATCGGGCCGACTTCGGCGGCGGCGGAGAACAGCGCGGCGGTCTTCGCCTTGATCACGGCGAGATACTCATCTTCCGTCGTTTCGAGATTTTTCGCGGCTGCAAGCTGCATCACCTCGCCCTCGGCGATGATGGAAGCGGAGGTTGCGAGCACGTCGAGCGCGTCAAGCGAGCCGACATCCACCATCATCTTGAAGGCCTGTCCAAGCAGGAAATCGCCGACGAGAACACTCGCCTGATTGCCCCAGATCATGCGGGCCGTGCTCTTGCCACGCCGCAGGTCGCTTTCATCGACGACATCGTCGTGGAGCAAGGTCGCGGTATGCATGAACTCGACGCTGGTCGCGAGCTTTACGTGCCCGTCGCCCTGATAGCCGAACATGCGCGCGGCAGCGAGCGTGATCATCGGGCGCAAACGCTTGCCGCCGGACGAGATCAGATGGTTCGCCACTTCCGGGATCATCTCGACGTCCGAACCAGCCTTGGAAAGGATGAGTTCGTTGACGCGGCCCATGTCCGCCTTGGTCAAATCGACCAATGGCTGCACTGATCCCGTCGTATTCTTCTTCTCGTCAAGACTGACAACAACGCCCAAAACGAAACTCCTGCGGTTCTGGCCTGATGCGGCGACACCTTATTTTGACAGGATATATCCCGCAAGCGGCGAATTGGCGCGCAGAAATAGCAAGGGATACAAATTCGTGATAAGCGCTGGCCTGAACCCTGTGCTCCAACGCGGTATGGCCATGATCGAAATAATGCGCACCAACGACCCCGTCGTGATTTCCTTCGTGGAGTCACTCCTCAAAGAGGCGGGGATCGCCCATTTCATTGCCGATTCGAACATGAGCATCATGGAAGGATCACTTGGAGTCCTCGCGCGCCGGATCATGGTCGATGGAGAGCGCGAGATGGAAGCCCGGCAGCTTTTGAAAGATGCTGGAGTAGAACAGGAGCTGCGCAGCTGAACCATGCTCGCCCGGGACGTTGCCCACACGATTGACGCGTTCCACCGCGGCCGGTTCCATCTGCTTCAGCCTGCCGCCAAGGGCCACCGTTCCGGCGTCGATGCCATGATACTTGCAGCCACCGTGCCCAGCGGCTTTTCCGGGCGCGTTGCCGATCTCGGGGCAGGAGCCGGCGCCGCCGGCCTTGCCGTCCTGTCGCGCTGCCCCCATGCCAGCGCCGTGCTGGTGGAGCGTTCCAACTACATGGCCGCCTTCGCACGCAATTCGCTTGATCTGCCACAAAATGCGCAGCTGTCGGAGCGCGCCGAGGTTATCGAGGCGGACGTGACCCTTGCCGGAAAAGCGCGAATCTCGGCAGGACTCGGCGACAATGAATTCGACTTCGCCATCATGAACCCGCCCTTCAACCTGCCGACGGATCGCTCGACGCCGGACCCGGTGAAGGCGGAGGCGCACGTCATGACGCCCGGCATGATGGAGCAATGGATCAGAACGGCGGCCGCCATTGTCAAGCCGGGCGGCGGCATCGGGATTATTGCCCGCCCGACCTCGATTGCCGATCTTCTCGAGGCTCTCAAAGGCAGATTCGGCGGATTGATGATCGTGCCGGTTCAACCTCGCCCGCAGGAAGCTGCTATCCGTATCGTGATCAGGGGAACGCGCGGCAGCCGCGCCGGCCTGACGTTGGAGCCGGCCTTGGTCATGCACCACGCAAGCGGCAACGGCTTCACCGAACGGGCGGACGCGATCAATAACGGTCTCGCCGCGCTTTTTTAGATCGCGGCATTGCGAATTGTCGCGCACCGCCTACATGCTCCGAAAGCATTGTTTACAAAGGAGACACGCTTGGTGAGATTCGTGCGGAAACTATTGCCACGCCGCTGGCGGCCCGATCACGTCGAAATACCGGTTGTCCGGCTGCATGGCACAATCATGACGGGTGGCGGCCCATTCCGGCAGAATCTCTCACTTGCGACCGCGGCCTCCGTTCTCGAAAAGGCATTTGGCGACAAGGATTCGCCGGCCGTTGCAATTTCAGTGAACTCACCGGGCGGATCGCCCGTGCAATCGCGCCTGATCTTCCGGCGCATTCGCGACCTCGCCGCGGAGAAGAACAAGAAAGTCTATATGTTCGTCGAGGATGTTGCCGCATCCGGTGGCTACATGATCGCCATCGCCGGCGACGAGATCATCGCCGACCCTTCATCCATCGTCGGTTCGATCGGCGTCGTCTCCGCGAGTTTCGGCTTTACCGATCTCATCAAGAAGATCGGTGTCGAACGCCGCGTCTATACGGCAGGCAAGAACAAGGCGACGCTCGATCCGTTCCGGCCCGAGAACAAGGAAGATGTCGAACATCTGAAGTCCTTGCAGCTCGAGATCCACGAGACCTTCATCAACCTCGTCAAGGAACGGCGCGGCGAGAAGCTGACCGATAATCCCGACCTTTTCACCGGCCAGTTCTGGACGGGACTGCGCGGGCTGGAACTCGGCCTCGTTGATGGGCTCGGCGACATGCGCTCCTATCTTCGCGGGCAGTACGGCCCGAAAACGCGGCTCAGGGTGATCGCGCAGCCACGTGGTCTCTTCGGGCGCAAGCTGCCTTCTGCCGAGACCAGAATGGGCGAGCTCGGCGCCAATATTGCCGGTGGTCTCATCAGCGCTGCCGAAGAGCGTGCGCTATGGTCGCGATTCGGTCTCTGATAGACGCGGAGACTGTTTTTCATCCCCTCCACGGCGTGCTAGAATGAAGTCGATAGGATTGCTTTTCGAGGTTTGCGCTTGATGCCCCAATTGATCTTTTTCGCTCTTGTCGGCGTCGCTGCCGTTTACGGCTACCGCTCGTTCAAGAAGGAAGCGCAGCGCGTTTCGCGGCGCGTGCGCGAAGCGGAGAAGGAAGTACAAAATCACGCACAGGGAACCCTTGTGCAGGATCCTGAGACCGGCGAATATCGACTGCGCAAAGATTGATCGCAATGCTCGACAGCCTTGATCGAACGATCACTCTGACCGCTCCGGCCAAGATCAATCTCGCGCTGCACGTGACCGGAAGGCGCAGCGATGGCTATCACCTTCTCGACAGTCTCGTTGTCTTTGCCGGCTTCGGCGACAGAATAAGCGTTAAGCGTGCGGCGCTTGATGACTTCGCCATATCGGGTCCTTACGGTCATGCCCTGCCCGATGATGCGTCCAACCTCGTTCTCAAGGCGCGCGATGCGCTGCGCGCGGCGTTCCCAGATCAGGCAACACCTGTTGCCATCCATCTCGAAAAGCATCTTCCAGTCGCATCGGGCATAGGCGGCGGTTCGACCGACGCCGCCGCAGCGCTTAGCGCGCTTTCCAGCCTGTGGGCCCTTGATGTCGGCATCGACGCTTTAGCGTCCATCGGTCTGCCGCTGGGCGCCGATATTCCGATGTGCCTCCACGGCCAGCCGCTCATTGCGCGCGGGGTTGGCGACGAGATCGAGCCGATGACGACATTTCCGCGACTGCCGCTCCTGCTTGCCAATTGCGGTGCTTCGATCTCCACACCGCAGGTTTTTGCCGCCCTCGACAAGCGCGACAACCCGCCCTTGCCGGCTCTGCGCGCGATGCAGTCGCTCGATGACGTCTGCGACTATCTCAAGGCAACGCACAACCACCTGTTCCAGGCGACGCGAGCGCTGACCCCCGGGATCGACGATACGATCGCTGCGCTCGAACGGACATCGCCGCGGCTGGTGCGCATGTCCGGTTCAGGCGCAACCTGCTTTGGCATTTACGACAGCGACAGCGACGCCGAAGTGGCGGCGGCAAAACTCCGTCGTGATCATCCTGACTGGTTCGTCGTTGCAACGCACAGTGCCATGGAGGGAATCTGAGCATGGCGCGCGTCGACCAAACAAGACCCTTCGTTCCGGTGAAGATCGCCGTGCTGACGGTCTCAGATACGCGCAAGCTCGAGGACGACAAGTCCGGGAGCACATTGGCTGAACGCCTCCTTGCTGCCGGCCACACGCTGGCGGAACGCGCCATAGTGACCGACGACGTCAACAAAATCCGCGAGAAGGTGCTGTCCTGGTCGATGGATCCGGATATCGACGTCATCATCACCACCGGCGGCACCGGCTTTACCGGCCGCGATGTGACGCCCGAAGCGCTCGAACCCCTCTTTGAAAAGCGCATGGACGGATTTTCGGAAGTCTTTCATCGCATTTCCTACGACAAGATCGGCACCTCGACGGTCCAGTCGCGTGCGACCGGCGGCGTCGTCAACGCCACCTTCGTCTTCGTGCTGCCGGGCTCGCCCGGCGCCTGCAAGGACGCGTGGGACGGTATCCTGCAGCATCAGCTCGATTACCGGCATATGCCGTGCAACTTCGTCGAGATCATGCCGAGGCTCGACGAGCACCTGAAGCGTACCGGAAAAGCTCAAAGCAGCTTGCTATAGGAGTTCTAGCCCTTCAACGGGGCGGGAATAATTTCTGCGCGCAGACGCTTCATTGCCAGACCTCGCGCAATATCCACTGATTTCTTGCCCGGGTTGAACAGCGCCATCGACTGACGCTTGGATATAAGCAATCCGTCTGCGAGCGGATTTCCCGGCTTGAACACCCGGCTGAGGAACGGCCTGCGATGCGCATGAGAACGGGTGAAGCAGGCCGGCCCCTGCATTCGCTCCACATGCATGGCAACGGGCTCGATCCAGCCGTCGAGCAGGCGCGCGCCCGGCTCCAGAAAAAGAAACCACTCGCTTCGCGCCCGGCGAAAACCATCAAGCAGCGTCTGGTCCTGCAAGAAGATGCAGCCCGCCTGGTCAGCGACCCGGTGCGTCTGATCGACGGATCCCTCATCGACCACGACGACGTCGCTGAGCAATCCCTCGACAGCGCCACCCACCAGCCCGGCAAGCGTTCTTGCCAGAGGTTCATCCGAATTTTGGGTTTCAATCAGAACGGAGATCATTTCGAACGCTCTATCGCATAATCGGCCGAATATCCATCTGTCCTTTCCGCGCACACATGGGTGGGACCGCGCAATATTGTTCTTGCTTTGTTCTCGATTTTTGCTAGGAATAGATTCATGTTGCGGCTGTGATGAGCGAATCGAGATTCGCTTCGGTCCAAGGAGAACGCAAATGAACATTGTGGTGCAAGCGGACAAAGCCGCCTTCGGGCAAGGCCGCGCACAACACGCCAATGCCGTGATCGACGAAGCGGGCCTGCGCATCGACTCGGAACGTCGGCGTGGCCGCGGCGCGGGCATGAATCCGTCCGGACGCTTCGAAGCGGAGAGCCGCCACGTCTATGACGATGGCTGGGAGACGATCGAGGATCTGCCGCCCTTCAAGACCGAGGTTCAGATCGAGAAGCCGCGCGTCATCATCACGCGCAACGAATCGCCCGACATCAGCTTCGACCGTTCGATCAATCCCTATCGCGGCTGCGAGCATGGCTGCATTTACTGTTTCGCGCGGCCTACCCATAGCTATATGGGGCTTTCAGCCGGGCTCGATTTCGAATCGAAACTCTTTGCCAAGCCCGATGCAGCGAAGATGCTCGACAAGGAACTTTCGAAGCCGGGCTATACGGCGAAGACGATCGCCATCGGTACCAATACCGACCCCTACCAGCCCATCGAGAAGAAGTGGCGCATCATGCGCGACATACTCCAGGTGCTGGAGGCACACCAGCATCCGGTTGGCATCGTGACGAAATCGGCGCTGGTTATGCGTGACCAGGACATCCTTGCACGCATGGCGGAAAAGGGTCTCGCAAAGGTTTGCCTTTCGGTCACGACGCTGGATGGCAAACTGGCGCGAACCATGGAGCCCCGGGCCTCGACGCCGACCCGCCGCCTGCAGGCACTGCGCAGCCTCGCCGATGCCGGCGTTCCGGTCGGTGTCATGGTTGCGCCGGTCATCCCAGGTCTTAACGATCATGAGATCGAGCGTGTCCTTGACAGCGCCAGAGCAGTGGGTGCGCTCGAGGCGGGTTATGTGCTGCTCAGGCTGCCGCTCGAAGTCAGCCCGATTTTCAAGGAATGGCTGCTGCGCAACTATCCAGATCGTTACCGCCACGTGCTGTCGCTGGTACGCTCCATGCGCGACGGAAAGGACTACGATGCTGAATGGGGCAAGCGCATGCGCGGCGACGGGCCCTATGCCTGGCAGATCGGCCGCCGCTTCGAGATCGCGGCCAAGCGGTTGGGTATGAATCTCGCCAAACGGCGCTTGCGCACCGATCTTTTTTCCCCAACTCCGGGGAGCGAGCAACTTTCCTTGTTTTAACAAGGGTTTCCGTCAGGCTGCGCCCCCATCCCGGCCTGATGTGACCTTGGGTAGCCTACCCCATCGCTACCTGAGGACTTGCAGAGAATCAGAACGAATGCGAGTTTCGTCGCAACATGGCTCGATCGCGTTCTGATTCTCTGCTTCTTCCCCTGGAGCCGGTCAAACCGGACTTTACCAGCGAGCGTAAGCTCATGCGCAGCGGCGTCGAATATATCGTCGGCATCGATGAGGCCGGGCGCGGTCCGCTGGCCGGCCCGGTGGTCGCCGCCGCGGTGATCCTTAACCCGAAAAAAATTCCCGATGGGCTCGACGACTCGAAACGTTTGACAGCGCAGCGACGCGAGGAACTTTTCGATATCATTACAGCCACGGCGCTCTCCTGCGCGGTGGCCAGCGTTTCGGCGCCGGCAATCGACGCCACAGATATTCTGAAAGCCGCGCTCGAGGCGATGCGCAGGGCGGTTTGCGGGCTCGCCATTCAGCCCGGCCATGCACTGATCGACGGACGCGACGTGGCGCCCGGCTTGCCCTGCCCTGCAACGGCACTGATCCGGGGCGACCAGCGATCGGTGTCGATCGCTGCAGCATCGATCCTTGCCAAGGTGACGCGCGACCGCATGATGACCCAGACGGGCAAGTACCTGCCGCTGTACGGGCTCGAATCGCATGTCGGCTATGCCACCGAATATCATCGCAATGCCATGGAAGCCCATGGCCCGGTCGTCGGATTGCACCGCTTCAGTTTCTCGCCTCTCAAGGATCGGCAGGTCTAGAGCGCTGCCTGTTTGGATAGCGCCGCTACCAGAGACCGGATTGCTTGGCACATCGGAGCGCACCATCTACCGCTCTCCCGCACCTATAGCGGCAAACAAAAAAAGCCGCCCGGAGGCGGCTTCTCGACAGGCATTCAACCAAATTTAGTTGAGGCGTGACTTTACCTCGGACAGCGAAGACTTGAAGAGGTCAGCCGACGTTTTTGTATCGACCTTGTCAGCGAGAACCCTGCTCGCTGCTGCAACTGCAACATCGACAGCCGTGGCGCGAACCTCGTTGACCGCTTCGACCTGGGCCTGGGCAATCTTCTGTTCGGCCAGTTTGTGGCGGCGTGCAATATATTCTTCGCTCTTCTTCTTGGCTTCCTCAAGCAGGCCATGTGCTTCGCGCTGGGCGATTGCCACGATCTCGCCGGCTTCCTTTTCGGCGTCCTTGCGCTTGCGCTGAAATTCAGCGAGCAGCGACTGGGCTTCTTCACGCAGGCGGCGTGCCTCCTCAAGCTCGTCACGGATACGATCGGCGCGGCTGTCGAGCGACTTGCCGACGACACCCGGGACCTTGAGGTAGACGATCAGCGCGAGGAAGATGATCAGGCCTACGAGGGCGTAAAATGTTGCGTCCAATTCCATTATCGTTCTCCTCAGCCCCGGACGGCTTTGACAGCGGCAGAGACGCTTGCCTTGTCGACATTGCCACCGATGATCTTGTTGACGATCTCGGTCGCCGTGTCCTCGGCAATGGTTCCGACTTCCTTCATTGCCTTGTCCTTGATGGCGGCAATGCTGGCTTCGGCTTCGCTGAGCTTCTGTTCGAGTTCGGCGGTAATCTTCGCCATTTCCGAATCGGACTTGGCCTTGGCTTCGTCCTGCGCGGTCTGGGCGATGGAGCCTGCCTTCTTCTTGGCGTCGGCAAGTTCCTGCTCATAGGCGGCGAGAGCTTCGTCCGAATCCTGCTTCATGCGGGCAGCCTGATCGAGATCGGTCGCGATACGATCGCGGCGCGTCTCGATGATACCGCCGAGGCGAGGCAGGATCACCCGAGAGAGGAAGAGGTAAAACGCCGCGAATGTCAGTGCGAGCCACAGAACCTGGGAGGCGAAGTGGGTCGTATCAAAGGGCGGGAAGACAGCCTTCTCATGCGCCACACCGGTTTCGGTATGGGTTTCGGTTGCATGAGCGTCAGGTGCCGCAGGAGCGGCCGTCCCGGCAGCGCCATGCGTATCGGTCTGAGCGACGATTGTTTCCGTTGTGGATGCGGCATGCGCCGAAGACACAAACATATGTTGTCCCCTTGGGTTCGGGCGTTTCCCAAATCAGCAAACTGGTTTGCTGCATAAGATTACTGGCCGCGCGCAGCGCAGCCAGTAACAGTGCGCTGTCGTGAATTAAACAGCGAAGAGAAGCAGAAGAGCAATGAGCAGCGAGAAGATGCCCAGAGCTTCGGTAACGGCGAAGCCGAATACCAGGCGGCCGAACTGGCCGTCAGCTGCCGACGGGTTGCGCAGTGCACCGGAGAGATAGCTGCCGAAGATATTGCCGAGGCCGAGGGCCGTGCCGGCCATACCAAAACAGGCGAGACCTGCACCGATGTACTTTGCTGCTACCGGATCCATATTAAACTCCTTTGGATAGAATTCTCATTGATAGATTTGCATTTGGCGGAGACCGCCGGTGAAGTTTTCTCAGTGACCGCCAGGATGTACTGCGTCGTTCAGGTACATGCAGGTGAGCACGGTGAAGACGTAGGCCTGAAGGAAAGCCACCAGGAATTCGAGGCCCGTCAGGGCGACCGTCATGGCGAGCGGCAGGATCGAGCCGCCAATGCCGAGAGCGCCGAGCGCGCTCATCGAGGCAACGAAGCCGGCAAAAACCTTCAGCGTGATGTGGCCAGCAAGCATGTTGGCGAAAAGACGAACTGAAAGGCTGATCGGACGGGAGAGGAACGAAATGATTTCAATCGGCACCACGAGCAGAAGCAGAAGCTTGGGAACGCCGGACGGTACGAAGACGCCGAGGAACTTGAAGCCATGCTTGGCGAAACCATAGGCCAGCACGGTACCGATGACGAGGATTGCGAGGCAGAATGTAACGATGATCTGGCTCGTGACCGTGAAGAAGTACGGAAACATGCCGAGCATGTTGGCAACGAGCACGAACATGAAAAGCGAGAAAACGAACGGGAAGAACTTCATTCCGGCGCTGCCAGCCGAATCGCGCAGCGTCGAGGCCACGAACTCGTAGGCCATCTCGGAAACCGACTGGAGGCGGGTCGGGATCAGTCCGCGGTTGGACGAGGTGAAATAGAGAAATGCCGAAGCGACAGCAACAGTCGCGACCATGAAGGCCGACGAGTTGGTGAAGGAGAGGTCGACTCCACCCACATCAATGGGAATCCACTTGTTGATATGGAATTGATGAATCGGATCGTTTGACACTCTAACCTCGTCTGTAATGTCTCTACTTGCGGGTCCAGTCTTGCGACCTTGGCCGAAGCCTATTCCGGTTTCTTGGTGTCCGAACCCTTGCCGAGCTCCGCACCTTGGTTCTCCGCCACACGTCCCGTCGAGCGCAGGATGTTCAGCGTTCCAGCACAAAAACCAAGGAGGAGCAGCACGATCAGCCCCCAAGGTGAAGTACCCAAAAATCGGTCAGCTAACCAGCCCAACCCCGCACCAGCCAGAACGCCGGCGATGAACTCGCTCGACAATTTCACGGCCTGCGCGACACCGGAGGCGGTTTCCGTCCCCTTGTCTTGCGAACTGGGCTTGAGACCTACACCCCTGGCAGCCAATTTTGCCGCCAGAGAGCGACTGCGACTCTCCAGTTCATCCGAAGTCAGTCTGCGTCCAGCACCCGGCGTGTCACCGACAGGACCTGACTTATCGGGTTCTTTCCCGTTGGCCAATGGCATGTCCTTTACACGCTGAATGCGAGGCTTCACCCCCGCTTCGAAGTCGCGCGCAACATATTGTCCCGATCCGCGCTAGTCAAGGCGCTGGAAGGAGACTCTCAAGGGTAATTTTCACCGTAAAATTCAATATGTTAGGCAAATATGACTTTATGTCTCACCTCTTTGGCGAAAATTCGGGTTCGAATCCTCGCCGATCGCCGCCCGTTGAGCATCTGTTCTGCCGTGCACCAACCAGACGCACGCCCCGCAACAGGCATTCGCAACCCTGCGTTTCTTGCGGGCAACAGCGAACTTTCCGATAAATGCGGCACCGACAGTTTGAGGGGGAAGCAGGTGCGCCGAGCCAGCCGGCGTATCGAGGAGGATGGGCCGCTTCGACCATGGCAAAGGCCTTGCCCTCGAACTTGGAGGTGAAGCATGTGGTTCAAGCCACTTAGCATCACCCTGATTATGAAAAGAACCCGGACTGGCTGGCAAGTCACGATCCGGGTTCAATTCAACTAATCAGGAACGGGGGGCGGGCGAAAGCTCGTTCCCCACTCCAAGAGCAATATAGCAGTTCTCGCACCAATTCCAAGACGACGAAAGTCGGATCAAATCCAGCCGCCGCCAAATGTGCGGTAGAAGATGTGCGCGCCGATCTTGTCGACCCGCTTCATTGTTCGCGCCCAGTTCGGGCGAACATAGACTGCATGGTAATGGGTGGCGGACCCAACTTCAGGCAGGAAAATCTGTCCGGATGTCACGGCCTGCGCCACCTGCTGCGCTACTTTCCATTCCCTCGGCTCCGTGACGTGGAGCTTGCGGCCCTCGCAGGCGAACGAGAACTGGCAGCGATTGATCCAGTCATCGTTCTGGTAGACGACGCCGCAAATCGTCTTCGGATAGGCCGGGTTGCGCACGCGGTTGAGAATGACCTGCGCCACTGCCGCCTGTCCCTTGATACTCTCGCTGCGCGCCTCAAAATAAATGCCTGTCGCCAGGCATTTTTGTTCTTCCTTGGTGAAAACGACGGGAGGCAAAGGCGTTGCCAGCCAATAATGGTCGCCGGCACCGAGCTGCGGGACAAATCGTCCCGGCGATTTCGGCTCGTTCAGGATCGAATCGAACGGCGAGGTCTTCGAATAATCCGGCGTCGCCGGCGCGTAGCCAAGTGCCAGAACATCAGGCTTGTCATTATTGACGAGGCTCGCAAGCATTGGTGGCATGTCGGAAGCCGGCTTTTCCGCAGCCCGGTTGTGAAATGCGAGCGCGATCTGAAATTCCTTGCCAGCGATATTCGGCTTGGTGAATGCCATTGCGACTTCAATATCCTTGGACGGGCGAACCAGCATGCTCTGGCGCTGAAGGATCGAGCCGGCGTTGAAGGCTTTCGGCGGCGCCTTCTTGCTGATCGAAACGATTCGCCCCTGCTTTTCGGCGCGGTTGATCCGCTCCTCGTCCGGAGTGGCGCCACGCGACTTCTGCGTACCCTTGATGGCGATCGGACCGATGCCGGGCGCATCGACACCGCTTGCAGGAATCGAACCCGTGATCGCCTTTTCATCGACGAACGACATGTTGGCCTTCTGGATTGAACCTGCCGGCGATTTTTCGAGATAGGAACTCCAGCGCCCCTGCCCCGATTCGGATCCGGAAAGGAGGCTCGTCATATCCTGATATGCGGTCACGGTCGGGGAAAAGAGATAAAGCGCCGCGCCAATGAGCAAAGGCGCCGTATAGCTCTTACCGGTCTGGTTGGTTCGCAGGGAACGCAATGCCCGCACATACTCAGAGAAACGCACGCCGATAACCCCACTCAAACCGAACAGTTCGAGCTAAAAAATGAAGCATTAACCTTGATGGAGAGTTAACGGCGCAGGCAGAAGTTTAGCGAACGGGCCCACGCCGGATCTTATCCGGCGATCCTCAGCGCTTCTTCCTGGCGCGGCCCGCGAACGGATTGTCGGATGCGCGCAACACAACGCGAATCGGCACACCCGGCATGTCGAATGTCTCGCGCAGGCCGTTCGACAGATAACGCACATAGGATGTCGGAAAGGCTTCCGGGCGCGAACACGAGATGACGAAGCCCGGCGGGCGGGTCTTGACCTGTGTGATGTACTTGATCTTGAGGCGGCGTCCGGCAACAGCGGGCGGCGGATGATGCGTCGTCACACCCTCGAGCCAACGATTGAGACGGCCAGTGGAAATGCGCCGGTTCCAGATTTCGTCGGTGGTGGCGACGGCCGCCATCAGCTTGTCGATGCCCTGATTGCGTTCGCCCGAAATCGGCACGGCGCGAATGCCGCGGATTTGCGGCAGCAGGCGTTCCGTCTTCTCGCGGAGATCGGCGAGCACCATCTGGCGGTTCTCGACGAGGTCCCATTTGTTGAAGGCGATGACCGGGGCGCGACCTTCGCGAATGATAAGGTCCGCGATCTGCAGATCCTGCTTTTCGAAGGGGATCGTCGCATCGAGAACGATAATAACCACTTCGGCAAAGCGAATCGCACGCAGTGCATCGCCGACCGAGAGCTTTTCAAGCTTGCCCTGGACGCGGGATTTTCGGCGCAGCCCAGCCGTATCGAATAGCTTGATCTTGCGGCCTTTCCATTCCCAGTCGACCGAGATGGAGTCGCGGGTAATGCCGGCTTCCGGTCCAGTCAGCAGACGGTCTTCGCCAAGCATCGTATTGACCAGCGTGGATTTGCCGGCATTCGGTCGGCCTACAATCGCAATGCGCAAGGGCTTCGACGAATCGTAGTCGGGGACGTCCTCGGCATCCGGATCGTCAATATCGTCGCCGATCAGATCCGCCGATGGCCCAGGCGCAGCCGGAATGCTGACAGCGACTGAATCATCTGCGTCTTTTTCAGCATGTTCGTCCGGGAAGACGCGCTCTTCGCCCATCGCCTCGATAATTGCGTCGCGCAGATCGGGAAAGCCCTGGCCGTGTTCGGCCGATATCGGGCAAGGCTCGCCAAGGCCGAGTTGCCAGGAATCGTACATCCCGGCCTCTGCGCCACGCGCTTCCGCCTTGTTGGCAACGAGAACTACGGGCTTGCCGGAACGGCGCACGAGATCGGCGAATGTGACGTCGGTGGGCGTGACACCCGCCTTGGCATCCACCAGGAACAGAATGAGGTCAGCTTCGCCGATGGCGGCTTCGGTCTGCGCGCGCATGCGGCCTTCGAGCGATTCGCTCGGCATTTCCTCAAGGCCGGCCGTGTCGATCACATCGAAATTCAGATCGTACAGCTTGGCCGAATGAATGCGCCGGTCGCGGGTCACGCCCGGCAAATCGTCGACGAGTGCCAGTTTGCGACCGACAAGGCGGTTGAAAAGCGTGGACTTGCCGACGTTCGGGCGCCCTACGATGGCAAGGGTGAAACTCATCCGTTCGGTTTCCTGTCTCAGCCGGCTGTTGCAGCAGGCGCCGCACCGGTGCTGCGCAACATATCCAGCATGGTATCGGCGAACTGGCGAACATTGGCGGGAGCCGACTTGTCGTCGGCGATCTGTTGGAACAGCTTGGCGGAATCGGCGCCGCGTCCAGCCTTCCAGGCTGCAAGACCCAGCGCCTCGCGCGCGGAGTGACGCATCGGGCTTGAATCGGAAGACAGCGTCTCGACGCGGCTTGCCACGTCCTCATAGGAACCGGTGTCCACGAGAATGAAGGCAGCGCGCAGCTTGGCAAGATCGCGAATGGCCTGCGGGATCGAACTATCGGCGGAGACCTTGTCGAAGGCGGCGACCGCGCCGGCGGTGTCGCCCTTCTGGGCAAGAACGCCTGCGGCGCGCATGCGTGCGAGCACTGGATAGGCGCCATAGCCATCCTTCTCGAGTTCATCGAGCGTCTTGAGTGCGTCGTCGTTCTTGCCGTCCCGAACAAGGTTGAGCGCAGCCAGGAACTTGTCGCCCGATTGCGAAGCCTGCCTCTCGGTCCAGTATTCGTAGAAGGAGAAGGCCGCGGTGCCGACGACGATTGCCACTACGCCGCCGATGAGCAGCGAGCCGTAGCGTTTCCAGAAAGCCTTCACCTTGTCGGAACGCAGTTCCTCATTCACTTCACGGAAAAAGCCGTCGTCAGTCATAGTGCCTCTTGGTTCAGCTTGCGCCAAAGTACAATTGTTAAAAACGCGGTGCAGCAGAGCCGCCCGCGCATGGAGTTCAGGCGCTTTTAGTCGGAAAACTCAAAGGATGTAAGTGGCAAACGAAAATTAGGTCATCTCCGCCGGTTACATCGGCTGAACGCCGATCAACAAAGCGTGCAATTTCCACACGAACAGGCCGTAGAGTACGACGCCAATGACGACCGCGATAATGTCGTTGGACACCGGGCCTGCCACAATGTTGGGGGCGCTAACGAGGCCGGCGCGCTCCTGCCGCTTGATGGCAATCCTATCGGCCACCGCCCAGGCGAGGAACGACAGGAACAGGATCAGCGAGGCCAGATCGCCGTTGGCAAGAAGATGCGCCAATGCCCATGTCTTGATGGCAATAAGCATCGGGTGCTTGAGCGCGGGTTTCATCCTGCCGGGCTTCGCGATGAAGACGCCGAGGAAGATCGCGGCAAACAGCATCAGGAGACCGGCGATATGCTTCATGAAGACCGGTGGTTCATAAAGGATCGGGGCGTCGGGACGGGCAAGGCCGTATCCCCAGACCAGGAGGAAGAAGCCGGCAAGCGAGAGTACCGAATAGAAGCCCTTCCATTTGTTCTCGCCCCACTGCTCGATCTTGGCGAGCCGCCATTGCGGCGCAACGATGCGGACCGAATGAACGCCGAGAAAAACAATGATCCCAAGAATCAGTACCAGCATGGCCGCCCTCCCCGAAAGATGCCTGAGACTATAGCGGCACTGGAATAGTTCCAAGCTGATCGGTTGCGGTGGATCGCCGCGTCCGATCATCGCCACAATTGCCCTGTAGCGACGTTATTTCCCTTCCCGGAGCCGCGTTACCCCATCATGCGTTCGACCATCCTCGCCGCCGCATCCATGAGCCTGTTGTTTTCGATGCCGGCCTTGGCCGACGGCGGCGTGGCGGCGCGCGATACGCCGGGCACCAAACCGCAATATGTGCTGATCTCGTTTGACAATTCCGGCAGCAACGAGCTCTGGGATCGCAGCCGCGCACTCGCGCAGCGCAGCAATGCGAAGTTTACCTATTTTCTTTCCTGCGTCTTCCTGATCGACCAGTCGGACCGGAAGTCCTATCAGGCTCCCGGCCAGGCGCCGGGCCGTTCGAACATCGGCTTCGCCACATCGAAACAGGATATCGCAAAGCGCCTCGACAATATCTGGCGGGCGCGCAACGAAGGCAATGAAATCGCGAGCCATGCCTGCGGGCACTTTGACGGCAAGAACTGGACAAAGGCGGACTGGCAGCGGGAACTTGTCACCTACAAGCAGGTGCTGACCGGCGCCTGGGCGAAATATGGAAGCGATGCGGAGCCCGAAGGCTGGAGGAATTTTGTCGCCGACGAGATACGCGGATTCCGCGCGCCCTATCTTTCCGAGGGTCCCGCGCTGATATCGGCGCTCCGCGATCAGGGTTATGCCTTCGACGGCAGCGGCGTTTCGCGGGGGCCGGCCTTGCCGGTGCATTCGAGCGGCATCTATCAGTTCGGGCTGCCGACGATCAGCGAAGGCCCGCAGAATCGCCCGGTGATCGCCATGGACTATAATCTTTACGTTCGCCATTCGGGCGCGGTGGAGCGCCCCGACCAGTTGAACGTGTTCGAGGGCCGCGCCTATGACGCCTTCAAGGGCGCTTTCGACCGGCAATATCAAGGCCAGCGCATCCCCTTCCAGATCGGGCTGCACTTCACGCTGATGAATGGCGATGCCTATTGGCGGGCGCTGGAGCGCTTTACCGAAGAGGTCTGCACCAAAGCCGATGTGCGGTGCACGACGTACAGTCAATATTTGAAGGAAACGGGCGGTGTTGCCATGCCTCTTGCCCGGGCGGAAGTCTCAAAACCCACCGCAAAGGGCGGCATCTGAGCCGCCCCTCACTTCGTCAGTCTCAAGCGTCTTCGGTCTGCGTGCGCAGGTAGTTCTCGTCGATCGACGGCAGCGGCTCGTCATATATCACCGCCTCGAAGGCGCGCAAGCGCTTGTAGATCGATATAAGCTCGACAATGGTCGTCCACGAATTGACGAGGTACTGGAACGACGACGTTACCTGCGAGAAGGCGCCGCTGATCTGGTTCATCGTCCCGAGCGTGATCTTGCCCGCGACGATCGAAGGGATCAGCACGATCAGCGAGAAGATATTGTCGGTCTGCAGGTAGAGATAGCGGGCAACGTTGAAGTACATATAGTGGAAATAGAGCCGGAAATAATTGCGCCGGACATTGGCGAAGAGCTCCCTCACCACTGGCGGTTGCGCGCGGTCGTCGTGATCCTCGCCATAGACGAGTTCCTTGCGGTAGGCAGCTTCGACACGCTGGTTGCGAAACTGTAGTCCCGGCAATTTGACGCCGACGCCCGCGAGCACCACCGTTCCGAAGATCGACCAGAAAACAGCGGCAAAGACCAGCGGATGCGGCACTTCGCCGACGATTGGCAGTTCGGTGATATTGGCCGAAAGCGCGATCAGCACCGGGACGAAGGCAATCAAGGTCATGAAGGAATCGATGAGCCGGACGCCAAGCCCTTCCATGGTTTCGGCAAAGCGCATCGTATCTTCCTGCACACGCTGCGAGGCACCTTCGATATGGCGAAGCTGGCTCCAGTGCGACATGTAGAATTCGTTCATCGCGGTGCGCCAGCGGAAGATGTAGTGGCTGACGAAGAAGGCGAGAAGCACGCTGACGGTCACCCCGACGAGGGCGACGCCGAGGAACTGGCTGACGCCCTCATAGAATTGTTCGTAGGTAACCGGCGCGGACTTCGACACTGCCGTCTGGATGAGATTGTAGAACGGTCCGTACCAGTTGTTGACGGCGACGCTGACCTGTACCTGGAAATAGGTGACGAACAGGATGAAGGCCGAGCCGAGCACCGACCAGCGCTGCCAGCGGTGCGGGGAGAACCAGGCCCAGAATGCGGCGAAGATAACGACGACGATGGCAAAGTAGATATAGAACCAGATGAACGGCGTCGACCAGAAGCTGGCAATGCCGATGATCGGAGGCGCATCGGGCGCCGCCGGCGGCAGGCCGAACCGGGCCCCAAGCTGTTCGCCTATGGTAAACCAGAAAAGGACGGCGAGGAGCGACCAGAGCACTGCCGAAATGAAGAAGAGCTTCGGCCTTGGGAAGAATGAAACGAACACAGTGACACGTTCTCCGTGTGAAAAGTTGCGCAATTCATAGTTGTTCTGAATTGCACTTAACAGCACGAATTGGTCAAACATCGCTCAACAGCGATTAAATTGCTGTAATGATCTGGCGACTGGAAAGTGAGGATGGCGAGGCCACAGGCGGGCGATTTGCAATCGCCCGCCTTTACCGGAATGCCTCAGCTGTTCTCCGACTGCGTCGCCACATAGGCCTGATCGATTGCCGGAAGCGGTTCGTCATAGATCACCGCCTCGAAGGCGCGCAGGCGCTTGTAGATCGATATAAGCTCGACGATGGTCGTCCACGAATTGACGAGGTACTGGAACGACGACGTTACCTGCGAGAAGGCGCCGCTGATCTGGTTCATCGTCCCGAGCGTGATCTTGCCGGCGACGATCGAAGGGATCAGCACGATCAGCGAGAAGATATTGTCGGTCTGCAGGTAGAGATAGCGGGCGACGTTGAAGTACATATAGTGGAAATAGAGCCGGAAATAATTGCGCCGGACATTGGCGAATAGCTCCCTCACCACCGGCGGTTGCGCGCGGTCGTCGTGATCCTCGCCATAGACGAGTTCCTTGCGGTAGGCAGCTTCGACACGCTGGTTGCGAAACTGTAGTCCCGGCAATTTGACGCCGACGCCCGCGAGCACCACCGTTCCGAAGATCGACCAGAAAACAGCGGCAAAGACCAGCGGATGCGGCACTTCGCCGACGATTGGCAGTTCGGTGATATTGGCCGAAAGCGCGATCAGCACCGGGACGAAGGCAATCAAGGTCATGAAGGAATCGATGAGCCGGACGCCAAGCCCTTCCATGGTTTCGGCAAAGCGCATCGTATCTTCCTGCACACGCTGCGAGGCACCTTCGATATGGCGAAGCTGGCTCCAGTGCGACATGTAGAATTCGTTCATCGCGGTGCGCCAGCGGGAGATGTAGTGGCTGACGAAGAAGGCGAGAAGCACGCTGACGGTGACCCCGACAAGGGCGACGCCGAGGAACTGGCTCACACCCTCATAGAATTGCTCGTAGGTAACCGGCGCGGACTTCGACACTGCCGTCTGGATGAGATTGTAGAACGGTCCGTACCAGTTGTTGACGGCGACGGTAGCCTGCACCTGGAAATAGGTGACGAACAGGATGAAGGCCGAGCCAAGCACCGACCAGCGCTGCCAGCGGTGCGGGGAGAACCAGGCCCAGAATGCGGCGAAGATAACGACGACGATGGCAAAGTAGATGTAGAACCAGATGAATGGCGTCGACCAGAAGCTGGCAATGCCGATGATCGGCGGCGCATCGGGCGCCGCAGGCGGCAGGCCGAACCGGGCGCCAAGCTGTTCACCTATGGCAAACCAGAAGAGCAATGCAGCAAGCGACCAGAGCACGGCAGAAATAAAGAAGAGTTTGGGCTTGGGAAAAAACGATACAAACACGCGGCGCGTTCCTTATACAATCTACAGCAATTTATGGTTGTAAAATCAGTTGGTTAGATAATACTCTTCTTAAACCTAGTGCACGGTGTCTGCAGTTAGGCAAGGCTCGACGTTTACTTTTGCCCAGGTCGCTGGTTGCATGAGGGAACAATGGAGGACGCGATGGTTGGTGAAACGGATCTCGGCAAGCTTCTGGCAACGATGCGTCCGGTTCTCGCCGAGGGCGTGTATATGTTTGCGACCATCGCCAAGAGTGACCCGGCCCCGGCTGGCGTCGAGCCGGTGATGATGTTTCGCGAGGCGGAAGGCCTGACGCTGATCGTCGATGAAGCCATCGCTAAGCAATTCGGGCTTCCAGCGATATTCCGATCGCGGATGATAACGCTCGACGTTCACTCCTCGCTGGAGGCCGTCGGCTTTCTGGCGGCGATCACTGCTTGCCTTGCGAAGGCCGGCATGGGCGTCAATCCGGTCGCCGGCTATTACCACGATCACCTGTTCGTGCCGGAAGATCGCGCCGAGGAGGCGATGAACTTGCTGCACCAATTGGCGCAGGACGCCGGCCGAACCAGCTAGCGGCCGCCCTGCCCGCGGCGCGCCGAATAGGCAAAGGCTGCGGCAATGATGAGGCTTGCCGCCGCGGCGAGCGTCGCGAAGATGAAGTCGCCGGTGATGTTGGCGAGGTAGCCGCCCACGAGCGGACCGATGATCTGGCCGATACCGAAAGCCGCCGTCATTACGGCCATGACCTTGCGCGGCGAATGCGGCAAGAGTACCCGGCCCGCCTGGAAGCCGAAGGCGGTGATGACGATGAATGTCAGTCCGAGCAGGAGACCGCCGATTATCGGACCATAGGGCGCCGGCAGGACGACGCTTGCCGCAACGCCGATCGCCTGCACCGCGCATCCGAGCGCAAGGGCGATGAACGGGCCGGTCCGGTGCAGAAGCGGCGTCCACAGCCAGACCGATACCGCCCCGGCGAGGCCGGTCAGGAGCCAGACCAGCGCCTCCATCCACGGCCCGCCCTGGCTGGAGCGCACGATGGCGATGATGAAGGTTGCCGTAATGATGTAGCCAAAGCCGAATATGCCATAGGCGACATTGATCTTGATGAAAGCGGGGGTCCAGGCAAGCGGCGGCTCCTCTACCGCGGCGCCACTGCGAACGGGACCGGTCCTGATGAGCATAAGTACGGCCAGGAGGCCCAGTAGCGAAAGGATCGCAGCGCCAATCCAGTCCTCCCGCCAACCATAGCCATTGGCGGAACTGAAGGCGACGAGCAGCGATGAAACGGCAATGCCGGTGCCGACCCCGCCGAAATGGATCGCCTGCAGGTCCTGGCGGGTGGCCGCGGCAAGGTGGCTGAAGACGATCGTCGCCGCAAAGACCAGCATAAAGGCGCTGGCCATGCCGGCAAGGAACCGCACCAGCGAAAAGACGATGACGCCATCGCTTATGCTCATGATGAAGCAGAGCGCGGCACTCGATGCCAGCGCGAGGTAGACGAGCGGCCGTTCATAGCCGGACCACCAGCTGAAGCCCGCCACCACCGCGCCGAGCAGATATCCCACATAGTTCGCGGAGGCGATAAGGCCCGCATCGCCCGGCGACAGGCCGAGATCGCTCATCATGCCCGGCAGGATCGGCGTGAAGATGAAGCGGCCGATACCCATGCCGACGGCCATGGCAACAAGCCCGCCAAGCGCAAGCCGGACGGAGGGTGAGGTCTGCGATTGCATGGCGGGACATTATCGCTGCAGTGCACACTGACAAGCCAATAAATTTGATGGTTGGGTTATTTGCGGCGATCGATTGCAACCGGCTTGCCAACACTTAGGAAATATCCTAAGTGTTCATCCGCAAGGAAGGAGGTGCGATTATGTTTGGTGCTACCCATGGCGCTGCACAAGCGATGGCGCCGATAGACGGCATCTTCCGCGCGCTTTCAGACCCGACGCGGCGACGCGTGCTCGAACGGCTTGGAAACAGCCCGGCTTCGGTCAGCGAACTTGCAGCGCCATTCGATATGGCGCTGCCCTCCTTCGTCGAACACCTCAAGGTGCTCGAAGGGTGCGGCCTCGTGCGGTCGGCGAAAACCGGCCGCGTGCGAACCTACCGGCTCGAACCGGAGCCGCTGCAATTGATCGAGGATTGGCTCGCGAAGCAACGTTCCCTCTGGGAACGCCGCCTCGATCAGCTCGACGACTATCTCATTCAACTCAAGGAGCAGGATAAATGACGCAGCTACCCGCAATAAATCCGGAACTCGATCTCGTTCTTGAACGTGTTGTCGATGTGCCGCGCGAGCTTGTATGGAAGGCCTGGACGACGCCCGAACATATCGTCAAATGGTTCACGCCGAAGCCCTGGCAGACCACCGATTGCGAGATCGATCTTCGGCCGGGCGGCGTGTTCCGGACGACCATGCTCTCCCCCGAAGGCCAGTCGTTTCCGAATGTCGGCTGCTATCTCGAAGTCGTTCCAAATGAGAAACTGGTGTGGACCGATGCGCTGCTGCCCGGCTATCGCCCGTCGGAAAAACCCTTTTTCACCGCCTATCTGACGTTGGAACCCGAAGGAAGCGGCACGCGCTACCGGGCCATCGCGATCCATCGCGACAGTGCGGGCAAGAAGCAGCACGAGGAGATGGGATTCCACGATGGCTGGGGCACCGTGCTCGACCAGCTGGTCACTTATATCAAGAGCGAAATGTAACTCGGCCTATTTAGCCGGCATCGGCGAGCCGTCGCGCGCATAGCGCTCGACGGTCGCCACCACGGCGGCCGCCAGCGCTACACCGTTGGCATGCTGGCGGCGTGCTTCGAGACGCCGGTCGCCCGGAAGCCGCACGGCAGGCGTTTCCTTGACCGCCGTCAGCATCTGCTCGAGCCGGCCGGCGAAGCCGGGCCCGGCAAACATGTCGGGATCAATGGCGATGATGAACTGGCCCGTGCGCGGCGGCCCACCTTCGCAATCGCCAAAGGATGACGCTTCATAGGACCAGTGCGCGCCGCCAAGACCGGCAGCAAGAATATCGACCATCAGTGCAAGCCCGAAACCCTTGTAGCCTCCGATCGGCAGAAGACTACCCTCCATCGCAGCGGCGGCATCGTTGGTCGGCACGCCCTGCGCATCGATAGCCCAGCCGTCAGGCAGCGGCACACCGCGATTATAGGCGTCGATGACGGCCACCCTGGCAACGACGCTCGATGACTGGTCGATGACCAGCGGCGAATGCCCGTCACGTGGGACGGCAAAAGCGAGCGGATTGGTGCCGAAGAACGGCGTCTTGCCGCCGAAGGGCGCAATCGAGGGTGAGGCATTGGCCGTCATCAGCGCAATGAGCCCCTCGGCTGCAAGATCCTCGACAAAATAGCCGAGCGACCCGCAGGCATAGGAATTTGTGACCGACAGCGCCGCAATGCCCGATTGCCGGGCCGCATCGATGAGCGCCGGTAGTCCGAGCGCGATCGCCGGATGGGCAAAGCCGGTGCCGGCGTCAACGCGAATCGCAACAGGCGACAGTTGCTCGAGGCGCGGCTGCGCATGGCCGTCCACCTTCTTGCAGGCGGCATGGTCGCAATAAGTCGGAAGATAGGAGAGGCCGACGATCGCCTGTCCGTCACGTTCCGCCGCCGCGATTGATTTTGCGACCGCCGCCGCATTCTCCGGAGCAACGTCAGAGGCGATCAGGGCCCTCGCCGCGAGCGTTTCGATTTCGTCATAGGTCATCACCCTCTCGTCGCTCATGCCGGTATCACCTCTTGCTTCTTTTGCAGCCGCGCCAATTCCTCGAACGGAATGTGGCAGCGGATCCTGTGTTCGGGTTCGGAATCGAAGAGCGGCGGCTCCTTTTCCTCGCAGATCGCGCCGATCTTGCGCGGGCAGCGCGTATGGAAAACGCACCCGGAAGGCGGATTGACGGCGCTTGGAATTTCCCCGTCGAGCCGGACGCGGCTCGGTTCGGTCTCGTCGAGCTTCGGTACGGCCGAAAGCAGCGCTTCGGTATAGGGATGGTGCGGCCCGGAGAACACGCGTTCGGACGGGCCGATCTCCATGATCCGCCCGAGATAGAGCACCGCGATATGGTCGGACAGGTAACGAACGACGGCGAGATCGTGCGAGATAAAGATGTAGCTGACATGCTCCTTTGTCTGCAGATCGGCAAGGAGATTGAGGATCGCCGCCTGCACCGACACGTCGAGCGCCGAGGTGGGCTCGTCGCACACGACGATGCGCGGATCGCCGGCGAAGGCGCGGGCGATTGCCACACGCTGTTTAAGGCCACCCGAAAGCTGGCGCGGCTTTACGCTGAGATGACGCTCTGTCAGCCGGACAGAGCGGACCAGCTCGATGAGGCGTTTTTGTTGCGCCGCGCCTTTCAGGCCGGCCAGCGTTTGCAAGGCACGGCCCATGATGTGGCGGATCGAATGCGCGCGATTGAGCGCTGAATCGGGATTCTGGAAAACGATCTGCATCGCCTTGACCTGATCGGCACTGCGGCTTTCGAGTTTCGAGGCAAGCGGCTGGCCATCGAGTTGCATCGAGCCGCCGGAGTCGGCCGGGACGAGACCTAGGAGGAGCCGGGCAAAGGTTGTCTTGCCGCTTCCCGATTCCCCGACGAGGCCAAGGGTCTGGCCCGGCATCAGATCAAGGGAAACGTCGTTGACCGCACGCAAGGAGTGGCCATGGGCAGCATAGGTCTTGTTGAGGTCCTTGATGCGCAAGACCGGCTCCCGGCCATGGGCCGCCGGCGCTGCTGTAATGCTTCCCGGCGTCGTGCGCGGCAGGTCCTGCGCGCGTTCGTAGTAGTGGCACCGAGAAAGGCGGCCACCGAGGTCGTGCAGCGGCGGCAGTTCATTATGGCACCGGCTGTCGGCAAGGGCGCAGCGATCGGCAAAGGGACAGCCGGTGATCGTTGCGCCGGGCGCCGGTAGAAATCCTGGAATTGTGTCGAGCCTGATCTGGTCCTTGCGCTGGCCGCCCCGCGGCAGGCAGCGCAACAGTGCCACAGTGTAGGGATGGCGCGGATTGTTGAAAACTTCCGCGGTCGTCCCCTCCTCGACAAGCATGCCGGCGTAGAGAACGCCGACGCGGTCGCACATGCGCGAGACCACCGCGAGGTTGTGGCTGATGAAGAGGATCGACGCCGAAAGTTCCTGCCTGAGCTTGGCAATGAGGTCGAGCACCTCCGCCTCGACTGTCGCGTCGAGGCCGGTGGTCGGCTCATCGAGGATCAGCATTGTCGGATCGCTGGCGAGCGCCATGGCAATGCCGACGCGCTGCTGCATGCCGCCGGAAAGCTGATGCGGATAGCGCTGCATGACCCGTACCGGATCGGAGATACGGACGCGGTTGAGCATGGAGATGGCCTGATCGACCGCAGCCTGGCCGGAAATTCCGCGCAGCTCGAAAATCTCGGTCATTTGCCGCCCGATGCGGATCGACGGGTTCAGCGCCTTGCCGGGATCCTGATAGACCATCGATACGCTTTCGGCACGCATGCGGCGCAGCGACTCGTTATCGAGCTTCATGACATTGTGGCCGGCAAGGGCGATTTCGCCGGCTGTGATGACCCCGTTGCGGGGAAGATAGCGCACGACAGACAGGGCAACCGTCGATTTGCCGCAGCCGGATTCGCCGACAAGGCCGTAGGCTTCGCCCGGGCGAATGGTAAGGCTCAGATCGCGCAGCACAGCGCGGTTGCGGCCGCCAACCCGATAGGCGACGGAGAGATGATGCAGTTCGAGCGCATTGGGTGTCGATAAGTCAGTCATTCAAGGCCCCCTGCACGCCGTCGGCCACAAGATTGACGCCGATCACCAGCGAGGCGATGGCGAACGCATCGAAGAGCACGGTCCACCAGAAGCCGCCGCCGATCATCCCGTAATTGCTTGAAATGCTCAGACCCCAGTCCGGCGATGGCGGCTGGATGCCGAAGCCCATGAAGCTCAGCGTCGCAACCGCGAAGATGGCATAGCCAAGACGCACGGTGGTCTCAACAAGGATTGGCGGTATGACATTGGGAAGAATTTCCACGAACATCGTGTGCAACGCACTCTCGCGGCGCAATTGCGCCGCCGCGACATAGTCGAGCTCGCGCTCCGACAGGACGGCCGAACGTACGGTGCGGGCGATGATCGGCGCAAAGCTCAGGCCGATGACGATGATGACCGTGGTCTTCGACGTTCCGAGCGCAACGATGGCGAGCAGTGCCACGATCACGACCGGGATTGCCATGAACGCCTCGAGGATGCGGCTGATCACATCATCGACAAGCCCGCGGAAATAGCCGGTGAACAGGCCGAGCGTTGTGCCGGCAATGGTGGCCAGCAACGTCGCCAGCGGCGCAACCGTCAATATATCGCGCGACCCGACGATGACGCGCGAGAACACATCGCGACCGAGCTGGTCGGTGCCAAACCAGTTATCGGCGGAGGGCGGCATGAGCGCGTTGATAATGTCATCCGCCAGCGGATCGTGCGGCGTGAAATATTCGCCGAAGAGCGCACAGAGGACCCAGAAGACAACGATGACAAGACCCGTGATGAAAGAACCGGAGCGGCCGAGCGCCGCCACCACTTCCATTGCGGGACTACGCTTGATGGGCGGTGCGGGCAGGTCGGGCTGTTTGATATCGGTCGCCGTCATTGATCGGTCCCCAGTCGGATGCGTGGATTGAGGACGGAATAGAGAAGATCGGCAATCAGCGTCGCCACCGCATAGACGATGCCGATCGTCAGGATGCCGGCTTCAAGCACTGGGAAATCCTTGCCGCGTGCGGCCGTGAAGATCAGCGAGCCGATGCCCTGATAACGGAAGAGAGTCTCGACCACGACGAGCCCGCCAATGAGGTAGCCGGTCTGGGTGGCGATCACCGTGATCGTCGGCAGCAGCGCATTGCGCAGCACGTGCCGCCAGATGACCGTATGCCAGGGCAGGCCCTTGAGGACGGCGGTGCGCGTATAGTCGGCATCGAGCGCCTCGATCATGCCTGATCGCGCCATGCGCGCGATGTAGCCGAAGAGCACGAGGAAAAGCGGCAATGCCGGAAGGATCAAATAGTAGATTTGGGTGAAGACGCCCGAACCCGGCGGCCAGACGGCTGCGATGGGCAGCCAGTTCAGCCAGACGCCGAAGAGTAGAATGAAGATGATGCCGGTGACGAATTCCGGCAGAACGGTTGCCGAAAGGCCCCCCAGGCTGATGATGCGGTCGATGGGCCGATTGACATTCAGCGCGGCGATGATGCCGCCGAGAATGCCGAGCGGCACCACCATGATGAAAGCAACGAGCGCAAGCTTCATCGAATTGCCGAGGGCATCGATGACGAAAGGCGCAACAGGCGCCCGGAAAATATAGGAAGTGCCCATATCGCCTTGAACAAAATGGGAAATCCAGTCCCAGTATTGTACAAGCAGCGGCCGGTCGAGGCCGAGCGAATGGTTGAGCGCGTCGACGGCACGCTGGTCGGCGAGCGGTCCCAATATGGCTCGCCCGACATTCCCGGGCAGCACCTGCCCTCCCAGGAACACCATGATACTGAGCAGGAACAGGGTTACGATCGAAAGGGCAATGCGCTTCAGCAGAAAGGAAAGTATGGCTCTAGCTCCCATGTTAGCCAGCTCCACCTGCGCGGAGCTGGCTGTTGCAGGATGTCCGTTCCTCCCTTACGCCTTCGAGGCGCGGTCGAGATAGTTCTGCGACATTGCCGTCGGCTGTACGCCGGAAACGCCCTTTGCCGTCGCCGTGAGGTAGTCGAAGAAATAGCCGAAGATGACCGGCGTTTCATCGAGCAGCAGCCGCTGTATCTTGCCGGCCGTCTCCTTCTGCGCCTCAAGGTCGAGCGCAGCGATGTATCCGGCAGCGAGCGTATCGTAGTCCTTGTTCTTGAAGTGCGCCGAGTTCCACGTTCCTTCGCTCTTCAAGGGCGCGGAGAGGTAGACGTTCGGCACGCCGCGATGGCCGTAGTCGGTGATGCCCATGACGGAATCGAGCCAGTTGGACTTGCCGAACACCGCATCGCCGTAATAGGCGCCCTGATCGAGAATGTTGAGCTGGAGGTCGATGCCGATCTCCTTGACCGCATTCTGGATGAGCTGGGCATATTCCGGAATCTCAAGATAGCGCTCGGTGGTTAGCGTAACCTTGAAGCCCTTGCCGGCCCCAGCCGCCTCCATCAGTTCCTTGGCCTGCTTCAGATCCTGCTGGCGCTGCGCAACCGTCGTATCCGTTGACGGAAAGGCCGGCGCAAACGGGCTGTCATTGCCAAGCGAGGCACGACCGCGCATCAGGCCCTTTTGCAGCTTGTTGCGGTCGATGCTGAGCGCTACGGCGCGGCGCACCCGGGGATCCTTGAACGGGTCCATGTCCGTGCGCATGTGGACCTGGTGATGGGCCACGGATTTCAGGCTGATGATTTCGACGTTCGGATCTGTGAGTAGTGCGACGCCGGCAAGCACCGGCATCTGGTTGATTACGTCCACCTGACGACCCTGAAGCGCAAGGATCATCGGCTGGATATCACCGAAGAAGGTGAATTCCGTCCGTGCCGGGAGTGCCTTTTCGCCCCAGTAGTCCTCATTGCGCACAAAAGATGCGCCGACCTTCGGCGTGTACTTCTCCAGCTTGAACGGCCCGGTACCGTTGAAGTTCTTCTCGAAATCACCCTTGTAATCGGCAGGAATGATGATCGCGTTGTAGTTGTCCGACGACACCATGTAGGGGAAGTTGCCGTTTGGCGCGTCGAGATGGAACTCGACCGTATAATCGTCGATCTTCTTGGTAGCACCCTTCTGCAGGAACCCGGTAAAGACCGAAAGCGCATTGGACGAGTTCGCCGGGTCGGCGAGGCGATCGATACTCGCCACGACGTCGTCGGCCTTCATCTCGCCGCCGCTGTGGAACTTGACGCCCTTGCGCAGATTGAAGGTCCAGACATCACCCTTGTCATTGGGCTTCCAGCTCTCGGCCAGCATCGGCTTCAGGACGAGATCCGGGCCATCGAGGCACAGGAACTCGCCGCACTGCTGCAACATGAGGAGGCCGCCGGCATCGGCGACGCTGACGGGTTCGATGGCTGCGGCAGGCACGCTGCTGGCAACGCGGATCGTCGCTCCGGCCGTGCCTTGCGCGCGCGCAAGACTGGGCATGCCGCCCATCCCAGCGGCAAATCCGACGCTGCCGAGGAAAGGCAGGGACAGGCCAAGCAGGCTGCCGTGACGAATGAATTCTCGGCGGCTTACCCTGCCGTCGACCAGGCCGTCGATGAGATGGTTTTCGAGATCGGTCCGGCCGCGCCGGAGCATATCGAGGAACTTATAGTTTTTCATGGCTTCTGCTCTTTCCCCTGGATCATGTTTTAACCGGACGATGAGTTAGGCAGCGCTCCTGGTCGCCGAGTTGCCGGATCGTCCGTGACCGACAAACTTAAGATGCCTTTTCCTCCGATCGCGTAATGCCCGGTCTTGGCGCCGGGTCAGGCAGCAAGCGAAAATTCTCCTTTCAGTTCAGCGGCAAGCGCCGGTAGGTACCGGGCTTCGCAGGGTCGTGATACTTGTTCTTCGGGCCGTTCTCTGCAAAATCCCTGTGGCAGGCAGCAAGGCGGTCCCGATCGAGTGTAACCCCCAGTCCCGGCCCTTCTGGCACTGGAACGACATTGTTTCGCGGTGAAAACGGCCCTTCCTCGATGACGTCGGTGGTTTGCATTCGGAAAAGCGACTGATTTGGCTCCCTTATCCAGCCGAGCGCCGCGCAGAGGTGAAGGTAAGCGGCGCTGCCGACGCCCGAATCGCCGCTATAGCACCAGAAATCGATGCCGGCGTGTTCGCAGGCGCCAATGAAGCGGACGAGGCGGCCGATGCCGCCGTGGGTCGCGGGGTTGCCGACAATCGCGTCCGGCACCCGCAATTCCATGGCGCGGGCAATGTCGATGTTGTGCGTCGAGAACGGTATCGAACAATGGCGACGCAATTCACGCATTTCCTCGATTGTCGCGACAGGATCTTCCCAGTTGCGAACGTTCAGTTGTTCCAAGGCTCGCACAAGTTGCCGAGCAGTTGCAAGTGAATAAGCTTGGTTGGAATCGATTCGCAGCATCACGTCGTCGCCGAGCTTCTTGCGGATGAGTTCCAGCATACGCAGCGAGACCTTCGGGTCTTCGGTCGAGAACTTTCCCTCGAAAAATGTGGTCCCAAACTGCTCGTTGAGCTCGACGCAATAGTCGGCAACTTCCTCCGGTGTCTTCTCGCCAATCTTGGTCGCGCCATCGCCGCGCAGGGAGAAATAATCGGTGAAAGGTATCTCCTTGCGCACCGCCCCGCCGAGCAATTGATAGAGCGGCTGGTTCCAGGCCTTGCCACGTATGTCCCAGAGCGCCATCTCGATTGCGCCAAAGGCGAGGATGCGCGTGCGATCGTTGATGCTCTGGACGCCGGTCCAGAACGGGAGGCAAACGTTCTCGGCGCCGGCAATATCGATCGGATCGCGCCCGATCAGGCGAGGCGCCAGCGTGTCATTGATGATCGCGGCGACGGCCGAACTCGGCGCTTCGCCGAGCCCGATAATCCCATCATCGGTTTCGACTTCAACGATGGTTGGCGAAAAGCCATCGAGTTCGCCGAACACCCAGACATAGGGCGCTTCGAGCGTCAGGTTGATCGGGGTTGCGGTAATGCGGCGGATTTTCATTGTCAGTGGCTCAGTTCGAGAAACGGCTTGCCGAGGAGATCGGGATCAACATCGATGCCGAGCCCCGGACCGTCCGGCACGCCCATGCGGCTACCAACGACGGGGGGCGCGTTGCGCGCAGTGCGAACCGTTACCCATTCGTGAAAGGCTATGGCATGCATGCGCCGTTCTTCTGGCGTCGACAGCGAGAGGTGGGCCATGGCAGCGGTATCGACCTCGGCGCCGCCCGTGTCTTCCACGGTGATCATGAAGCCGAGATCAACCGCGAGGTCGCGGATCTGGCGGGTCTTGGTCACGCCGCCGAGCCGCGAGATCTTGAGGGTCAGTCCGTCAGCCGCGCCCTTGCGATGAATTTCGAGCATCTGTTCGAGCGAAGTAACCGATTCATCGAGCACCATGGGCTTATCGAGCGAACGGCGGACGGAGAGGCAATCGTCGATCGCGAGGCACGGCTGCTCCATCGTGTAGTCGATGGCGCGTGTCGCATCGGCGAACTGGCGTGCCTGATAAGCGGTCCAACCGCCATTGGCATCACAGAAGATCACGGTACCTTTCGGCACCGCGGCAGCGACGGCGGTGACCCGCTCGATATCGTCGTGGACCTTGCCGCCGACCTTGACCTGCAGGCGATGAAACCCTTCGCCGACGATGCGCCTGGCAAGACCAACCATCGCGTCGACGGAGCCGTGGGTGACGACCTTGTAGAGATCGGCCATATCGCTTTCGCGGCCGCCGAGCATCGTCACCAGCGGCACTTCGGCGCCGCGGGCCGTGAGGTCGCAGCAGGCCATGTCGAAGGCCGCCTTGATATAGGGGTGGCCGTTGAAGACAGTATCCATCAGGCGGTTTATCTGCGCGAGCCCGCGAGGATCCCTGCCGAGCAGATGTGGTGCGATTTCCGGAACCCCTGCCCTGGCGCCTGCGGCAAAGGCAGCCGAATAGAAGTTTCCAAGCGGCGCCATTTCGCCCCAGCCGGTCGCCCCGGTGTCTGAGGTAATGGCCACGAGGACTGCATCGAAACCGTCCGCACCACGCCCCTTCGACATATTGTAGCGGCCGCCGACGAAGGGCTGCATAAGACTGTAGGCTTTGATGGACTTGATCTGCACGATAACCGTTCCCGTGTTCTTTTGTGTGGAGAGCGCCTCCGGTCCGCGCTCAATTGTCGAGGCGTTTGCGGCTCCCCGGCTTCTTGGCGGCCTGCCTCTCCTCAAGCCCGCGCGCGAAAGCAACAAGTTCCTCAAAATCGAGGGCGATGTGCTCACGGGCGTGCCGCTGCGCCGCTTTCATGTCCTTGCCTTTGAGAAGACGGACATACTCCTCGTGCACGTCGAGCGAGGGCACCGGTTCGTTGCGTGCCCGTTGATGCAAGGCGAAATACATCTGCAGGCGGCTGGTGAGGCGCTGCCACGTATCCAGCAGGAGCGGGTGATCGGCCCATTCATAGATCAGGCCATGCAGTTGCAGCGCCGTCTCGATCTGCCTGGTCGTGTCGATGTCGAGGGTCGCCTGCTTCACCGCAGCATGACGTCTGTCAAGTTCGGCAAAGAAAACCTCGGTGCGGAGCGGCCACGTTCTTTCGATGGCAAATTCGTCGAGAACCTGGTTGAGCGAATAGGCATCTTCGATATCCTTCGCCGTCACTTCGATCACAAATGTGCCCGCATAGGGGATGCTGGTAAGAATGCCCTCCTGGACCAACTCACGCATGGCTTCGCGCAAGGGGGCGCGGCTCACCCGCATCTGCTCGGAGATGCGCAGTTCGTTGAGTTTCTGGCCAGGTTCGAGCTTGCCGGTAAGGATCGCCCGTTTGAGCAGGCTGACGATTTCGGCCCTGCGGGTCGTATCGACAATGGGGTCAAAATCCGTAGCGCTCATGGATGGATCCTCGTTCCGAAGCAAGAAAATCAGATTGTCGACAATATTGCAATCGAGAACTCGCACCATTAGCATCGACATGTCGATCTGACCGCTTTAACAGCAGACTGACCGAGACGTAACACGCACCTATCGACCGGAGATCGACATGACCTTGACGGGCTTTTTGCAGCTCACCGCTTCGACATTCACGTTCCTGCTCGCCGCAACCTGCGCAAAGGCATGGGCGCTGGCGCCGAGCAATGCGAAGCTGGTTCTAACCATTGTTCTCTATTCCGTCGGCAATCTCATCATGCTGCGCCTGGTGCGCGAGTTCGGCATGGCATCGGCTTTCAGCCTCTCGGCTGTCATCCAGCTTATTGCGGTTAATCTCATCGCGCTGGTTTTCTTTGGCGAGAAGCTGTCGATTGTTCAATCCTTCGGCATCATCTTTGCTATACTTGCGGTCGGACTGATAACATTCGGGGCCGCCACCGAATAATCGGCAGGGAGGCGCGATGCCGGAGGAGCATCAGGCGAAGCTTATTCGCATATCGGGCCGCGTACAGGGCGTGAGCTACCGCGTCTGGACGCGCATGGAAGCGCGAAAGCTCGGATTGGGGGGCTGGGTCCGCAACGAACCGGACGGGAGCGTATTGGCCTTTATCGAGGGGCCGGACAATGCGGTATCCTCGATGCTCGATCGGTTCTGGCAGGGTCCGCCCGGTGCGTCGGTAAATTATGTCGTGTCCGAGATTGCGGAGCCGAAAAATCTCTCGGGGGAATTTCGGATAACGTCGTAAATGCGAGGACTTCGATGCGCAGGCTCATCCTCTTTCGGCACGCAAAATCGGAATGGCCGGCCGGCGTCGAGGACCATGAACGGCCGCTCGCCAAACGGGGCCGGCGTACGGCGCCATTGATGGGTGCGTTCCTCGCGCGTCAGGATCTGCTTCCCGATCTTACCCTCGTTTCCACCGCGCGACGAGCCATGCAGACTTTTGAACTGGCATCCGCCGAATTTGGAGCAAAATTCGACTGGAGGGCAGAGCCGCGCCTTTACGATGCCCCCATTAACGCACTCCTCGACGTTGTCAGGCAGGCACCCGCCACCATCTCGACCCTGATGCTCGTCGGCCACAATCCCGGCCTTGAAGAATTCGCACGTCAGCACGTCGCTGGTGGGCCCGAACCCGATCTTTCGCGGCTGCGCGAAAAATTCCCGACCGCCGGCATTGCCGTGATCGATTTCAATGCCAAGGACTGGACAGCTGTTGATACCGACCGCGGCGAACTCAAGCGGTTCGAGACGCCGAAGTCGCTCGAAGATACAAACTAAAAACCGAGCCTAGCGCCGCGGCGTCAGGCTGAGCTTCATGTGGCGGTTGACATCCTTATAGAGCAGATAGCGGAATTTGCCCGGACCGCCGGCATAGCACGCCTGCGGACAGAAGGCGCGGAGCCACATGAAATCGCCCGCCTCCACTTCAACCCAATCCTGGTTGAGCCGGTAGACTGCCTTGCCCTCGAGCACGTAGAGGCCATGTTCCATGACGTGGGTTTCGGCAAAGGGAATGACGGCGCCAGGCTCGAAAGTCACGATCGTCACGTGCATGTCGTGACGCAGATCCGACGGATCGACAAAACGCGTCGTCGCCCACTTGCCCTCTGTGCCCGCCATCGGAGCCGGCGCAATATCCGCTTCATTCGCGAAAAAGGCTTCCGGCATGTCGATACCTTCGACGGCTTCGTAAGCCTTGCGGATCCACTGAAAGCGGACCGGGGCGCTGCTCTCGTTGCGAACTTTCCAGTTGCTTGCCGGCGGGATGAAAGCAAAGCCGCCCGGCTGCACCACCTGCATCTTGCCATCGAGCGTGACGCTCAGTTCGCCTTCGAGAATAAAAAGCACGCCCTCGGCGCCAGCGTCGAGTTCGGGCCGCTCGCTGCCGCCGCCGGGCGCTACTTCCATGATATATTGCGAGAATGTCTCGGCAAAGCCGGAGAGCGGACGCGAAAGCACCCAAAGCCGGGTGTCGTCCCAGAATGGAAGGAGGCTCGTGACGATATCCATCATCACTCCCTTCGGGATCAAGGCATAGGCTTCGGTAAACACCGCGCGGTCTGTCAGGAGCTGCGTCTGTGCGGGTGCGCCCCCGTGGGGAGCGGAATAGGTTCGTTGAGCCATGGCCATTTCCTCTGCGTCTCCCGCCGAAGGCGGGCCTCGAAATCCAGATAACGCCTTCCTCAATAGCCAAACAAGGGCCGATTCATACCCCTTAAAAAATTGAAAGTGCTTGCACGTTTAACGCGAGCCACGGTCGGTCAAAATTTGTTGATGCGACAGGGCAAGCCAGCGGCTCCTACCCATCGGCCGATCAGGGAGGAGCGTCCCTCCCTAGCGCGCCTCCATGTCATTGTTTCGTGACGTCAGCACCCGGTCGATCAACCCCCACTCCACGGCCTGCTCGGCGTTCATGAACTTGTCGCGGTCGAGTGTCCGTTCCACCTCTTCGTAGGTTCGCCCGCAATGCTTGGCGTAAAGTGTGATCATGCGATGTTTGACCTGCGCCATTTCCTCGGCATGGATCAGGACATCGGACGCTTGGCCCTGAAATCCTCCGAGCGGCTGATGGACATGTAGGCTGGCGTTCGGCAACGCAACCCTGTGCCCCGGCTCGCCGCCCATGAGAAGAAAAGACCCCATCGATCGTGCGGTTCCCATGCACAATGTGTGTACGGGCGCGCGGATGAACTGCATGGTGTCGTACATGGCAAGCCCGCTGGTGATCACGCCGCCATAGGAATTGATGTAGAGCGCGATGGGTAGCTTGGGGTTTTCCGCTTCGAGGAAAAGCAGCTGCGCGCAGACCGTTGCCGACATGGCATCGTTCACCTCGCCGTTCAGAAAAACGATGCGCTCGCGCAGCAAGCGCGAATAGATATCGAATGAGCGTTCTCCACGAGAGGATTGTTCCACCACCATGGGGACGAGTTGCATCGTGTCGCGCATGCGCAACCTCCAGATTTCCGATTGATGTTTTGAGTATTAGGCGGCGAGCAGCATTCTTGGCATGGCGTCGTTAGCAGCCACCCGGGCTATGGTTCGCCGGTGAACGATTCCAAAAATGGTACCGCCACGGCCATTTGCACGTATGCTGAAAGTCACGATGCCTTGGTGGTGCGGCGGCTCGGTCTCCTCGATGAGCAACTCAAGTTGTTCGCGTTGCGTTTCGTGCAAGATCTCGAGCACATTCTGATCGGGGAGCCAGCGCTTGCGAAAGGCTTCGACGCTGATCGCCTTCCACACCTTTTCTGGGTCGGCCTCGAATTCGAAGCTAAACTCGAGTTGTGGCTCGGAACGTGACGGGGCTTCATTCACTGGTCCATCTCCTTGAGCAGGTCCGCCAGATCGGCAGCGCGATCAGGCCAATAGGTGCGATATTTGGCGAGCCAGTTGACCAATATCAAAAGGCCATCGGGCTCGACTTCATATTGGGTGAACCGCCCTTCGCGGCGCTCCTTCAGAAGCCGCGCTTCGCGCAGGACCGAAAGATGCTGCGACATGGCAGGCTGGGTTATGCCGAAGCCTTGACGCAACTCGGTGGCATTTTGCGGCGCGGTTGCGAGCTTTTCAAAAATGGCCCGGCGCGTGGGATCGGCAAGAGCCTTGAAAACGATTTGTTCCATGGATTGAGATAAGCAAACACTTATCTCAATGTCAAGCGAGCCAGTTTATTCATGCTCGGTTTGTTCGGCGCAGGCCTCCTGCACGCAGCCTCGGAGCCAGCGGTGCGCGGCATCGGCATCGTGGCGTGGATGCCAAAGCAGCGAAACGGTGACGACAGGCATCGAAACCGGAAGCGGGAAGCTGTGCATGCCAGCGCGCAAGGCGCTCGTGTGCCGTTCTGGCACGCTGGCGATCAGGTCCGAACCGCGGGCAAGCGCGAGCGCACTCGCAAACCCGCCGACGGTCACCACGATTTCTCGTTCAAGCCCCAGCAATTCCAGGCCCTCGTCGATAGGTCCCCTGTCGAGCCCGCGCAGCGAAACACTGACATGCCGCCCCCCGACGTAGCGCCGGGTGGTCACCTCGCCCGCGGCGAGTGCGTGGCCTTTGCGAACCACACCGACGAACCGATCGCGGAACAGCGTCTGGATGCGCAATTCCGGGCTCGTCGCCTTGCCGACGACGCCCGTTTCCAGATCGACGCCGCCGTCGCGAAGAGGGGCACTTTCCCTGTCGGCTTTCTGCACAAAACGCAGGCGTATACCCGGCGCTTCTGTGCCGACCCGTGCCATCAGTTGCGGCCCGAACGTTTCGACGAAGCCGTCGCTTGTGCGCAAGGTAAAGCTTCGCTTGAGGCCCCTGAGGTCGAGTGATTCCTGCGGGCGCAGAACGGCCCGCACATCCTCCACGAGTGGACCCACCCGCTCGCGCAGTTCAAGCGCACGCGGTGTCGGGACTAGACCACGCCCGGCACGGACAAGGAGCGGGTCGCCAGTCGTCTCGCGCAGACGCGCGAGCGCCCTGCTCATCGCCGATGGGCTCAGTCTCAGGCGTTTGGCGGCGCGCGCGACGCTGCCCTCCGCTAGGAGCACATCGAGCGTAACGAGCAGGTTCAGGTCGGGCGGCGTCATGTCACAACAATAAGGACTTCAAGATATGGCGTCAAACGCACGATTGAAGTGCAAATGCTGCGTCTTCCGCCATCTGTCGCAAGCGCTTAGCCTACCGGGCGAAGTGGCAAGGAGCCCAAGGATGGACCAGATGGCGATTGATCGAACGGAACCGGCAGCCGGAAGCAAGGAGGTATCCGCTCGGTTGACGCTCACCGCGCTTGCACTCTCGACGCTGCTTTCCGCCCTTGGCGTCAGCATCGCCAACGTCGCGTTACCGACGCTGGCGCAGGCATTCTCCGCGCCATTCCAGCACGTGCAATGGATCATCCTCGCCTATCTTCTTGCCGTCACGGTTTGCATCGTAAGCGTGGGACGCCTCGGGGACGTTGTCGGCCATCGGCAGGTGCTCCTCGCCGGAATCCTGCTGTTCACCCTTGCCTCCGCCTTATGCGCCGCGGCCCCCACATTGTGGATGCTGGTTGCCTCCCGCACGGCGCAGGGGCTTGGAGCGGCTATCCTGATGTCGCTCAGCATCGCATTTGTTGGCGAAACGATTCCGAAGGAAAGGATCGGCAGCGCAATGGGCTTGCTCGGAACGATGTCGGCAATCGGAACGGCGCTCGGTCCTTCGCTCGGCGGCGTGTTGATCGCCGGCGCTGGCTGGCGCGCGATCTTTCTGGTGATGGTGCCGCTCGGCGTTGGCAACTTCGTTCTAGCCTATCGCTATCTGCCGGGCGAAAGCCGCAAAGGCCTTTCAACCCGCACCGGCTTCGACATGCCGGGCACCTTGCTGCTGGCGGTGACACTTGCCGCCTATGCCCTGGCGATGACGATTGGTCGAGGCCGATTCGGCGGCTTCAGCGCAGGCCTGATCGGGCTTGCGGTTGTGGCGGGCATGCTTTTTGTGCTTGTGGAGAAATGGACGAAATCTCCTCTGGTTCGGCTGGCGATACTGCGCAGCCGGGTTTTGAGCGGCAGCCTTGCCATGAACGGGCTCGTCTCGACCGTCATGATGACGACGCTGGTCGTCGGCCCCTTCTACCTGGCGCGCGGGCTTGGGCTGAGCGCCGCCCTCGTTGGCATTGTCATGTCGGGCGGGCCGATCATCTCAGCCTTGAGCGGCGTGCCGGCGGGGCGCATGGTCGATCGTCGCGGCACGCGCACCATCATTATTGCCGGCCTCTCCCTTATGGTGGCGGGTTCACTTGCGCTTTGCCTGATGCCGGCGACGTTCGGCATTGCCGGCTACGTAACCGCCATCGCCATCCTCACGCCGGGCTATGCCCTGTTTCAGGCGGCCAACAATACCGCGACCATGAAGGACGTCGCCGCCGACCAGCGCGGCGTTATCTCGGGCATGCTCAGCCTCTCCCGCAATCTTGGCCTGATCACCGGCGCATCGGTGATGGGGGCGGTTTTTGCCCGGGCATCCTCGGCGCTTGATATCGCGGCAGCACCTGCAGATGCGATCATCGCAGGCATGCAGGTGACCTTCGCGGCTGCTGCGATTCTGGCGCTCGTCGCACTGGCGGTCGCCATGCGAACCGCAACCATCCGGCCAGAATAGGGAACGAGATCACATGTCCGGCGGCATCTTGTCGAACTTTGGCAGGGCCGGATCGACATGATCCCAGGTTAGCGCGCGCATGGCGTAGGTCACGACCTGCGGTACGTAGCGGTTCGGATCGTCGAGACTTGCCGCATGGATGGTAAAGAGTTCCGGCATGGTAGCGAAGGTCAGATAGACCGGCGATCCGCAGGTCGGGCAAAAGGCGTGCGACTTGATGTTGGCACTGTCGCCGGCAAGCGCCCACAGCTTCGCCTCGCCGCTGAGTTTCGGGTTCGCGCCGGCAAAGGTCATATAGGATCCGTGTCCGGTGCCGCTGCGCCTTTGGCAGTCGCGGCATTGGCAATCGTTAGAGAATACGGGTTCAGCCGCGATTTCATAGCGAACGGCGCCGCAGGCGCAGCCGCCGGTATAGGGCTTGCTCATGAGTTTCCTCCAAAGATGGTTATGTCAGGATCGGGAAGTTAGTTCGTTTCGTCGGCGACATCGCCGATACGAGGGATAATCTTTCTCCAGCCTTCGCTCATGCTCCTGAACGCTGTATCGTTCTTCGGCGCGATGAAGCCGGAATGGGTCAGCGTGAGCCGCGTGCCGTTTTCGACCGGTTTCAGGACGAATGTTACGATCGTGTCGAGGCGCGAGCCATAGCCGGTGTTGCTCTCGTGACCGCCTTTCCAGGCATAGGCGAAGCGTTGATTGGGTATCGCCTCGAGCACTTCGCAGTGAATGGTGCCGTCCCACTCTCCCGCCGGTGTGGTCTGATAGGTGAAGCGGTTGCCCTTCACGGGTTCAAAATCCTTGGCCGCCATCATCCAGCGGCCGATCAATGCGCCGGTGGTCAGCGTTTTCCAGATCGTCTCCGGCGCATGCGGGAAGACCTCGTCGACGACGATGTCGTGTGTATCGGCGTTTAATGCGGCTTCGTTCATGGATCGATCTCCTTGAGAAGACTGCGAAGATTGGCAAAACGCTCCCGCCAGAAGACGCCGTAGTGGTTCATCCAGTCGAACAGCGGCTCCAGCCCTTCGGGCCTGGCGCGATAATAGACGTTGCGCCCCTCGGGCCGTTCGGCAACCAGGCCGGCACGTTTCAGCGACTTCAGGTGCTGCGATATGGCGCCCTGCGTCACGCCGCTTCCCCGCGTCAGCTCTACCACCGTGATTTCATCGGTTCGAACGATCCGCTCGAACACGGCGCGCCGGGTTGGATCGGCGAGCGTACGCATGACGTTGGTGATGGGAGCAGCCTCGAGCATGAGAATACATTAGTGAATGCTAATTCATTAGTCAACACTAATTTATAAGTTGAAGCGCATTTGAAGCGAATATAGATGGTGGTTGAAGCCATGCGGCTATCGGCGACGCAGTGTCGGTCGTGACCGACGCCGAAAAGGCTTTCGCTTGGCCTCGCGTTTGCAAACCCATACCCCCCCGGCGAGATCCCGGGGGTCGCAACACACCATGTTAAAGTGAGGACGCGCTCAACCTACGACCACCGTCTGCTCGTCATTGAAAATCGGCCATCTCATATAGCGGACGGATTTCTATCTCGCTGGGGCCCGGCATGGGGTTGGGGCAGCGCTTCACCCATGCAACCGCTTCGTCCATATCCTTGACGTCCCAGAGCCAGAAGCCGGCGACCAGTTCGCGCGGTGCGGTGAAGGGACCGTCGATAACCGTGCGGTTCGCGCCATCGAACGCAACGCGCTTGCCCTGCGAGGACGGCTTGAGCCCATCGGCGTCGCGCAAGATTCCCGCCTTGGTCAGTTCGTCATTATACCTGCCCATGGCCTCGAACATCTCGGTCTTGGGAAGAAGCCCCTTTTCGCTGTCTTCGGTCGCCTTTACCAAAACCATCACACGCATCGTCTGTCTCCTTGTTTGAGCCGATGTCATCGGCCATCCATAGAAACGACGAACGGGGCTTTCGGAAACCGACAAGGTCGAGATTTTTTAGACGAGCGAGGCTCGGCGGGAAAAGTCTACTCCCACTCGATCGTGCCTGGCGGCTTTGAAGTCACGTCATAGACAACGCGGTTGATGCCCTTGACTTCATTGATGATCCGCGTCGCCGCTTGGCCGAGGAAGCCCATATCGTAGTGGTAGAAATCCGCCGTCATGCCATCGACGGAGGTAACCGCGCGCAACGCACAGACAAACTCATAGGTGCGCCCATCGCCCATGACGCCGACGGTCTGCACCGGCAGAAGGACGGCGAAGGCCTGCCAGATCACGTCGTAGAGACCGGCTTTGCGGATTTCGTCGAGGTAGACGGCGTCGGCTTCGCGTAGGATTTCGAGCTTTTCACGCGTGATACCGCCCGGGCAGCGGATGGCAAGACCCGGACCCGGGAATGGGTGGCGCCCGATGAAATGGTCCGGCAGCCCAAGTTCCTTGCCGAGCACGCGCACCTCATCCTTGAAGAGTTCGCGCAAGGGCTCGACCAGTTTCATGTTCATGCGGTCGGGCAGACCACCGACATTGTGGTGCGACTTAATGGTCACCGACGGACCGCCGGTGAAGGAGACGCTTTCGATGACGTCCGGGTAAAGTGTGCCTTGGGCGAGGAAATCGGCGCCGCCGAGCTTTTTGGCTTCTTCCTCAAAGACTTCGATAAAAAGCCTGCCGATCGTCTTGCGCTTCTTTTCAGGGTCCGATTCGCCTTCGAGCGCACTGATGAAGCGCTCCGAGGCGTCGACGAGAATGAGCGGCAGATTGTAGTGCTCGCGGAACATCTGAACGACGTCGGCGGCCTCGTTCTTGCGCATCAGGCCATGATCCACAAGGATGCAGGTCAGCTGGTCGCCGACGGCTTCGTGGATCAAAAGGGCGGCCACGGAGGAGTCGACGCCGCCCGAAAGCGCGCAGATCACCTTTTTGTCGCCCACCTGCTTGCGGATGGCATTGACGGCCTGCTCGCGATAGGCCGACATCGTCCAGTCGCCCTCGATACCGGCAATGCGATGGACGAAGTTTTCGAGAAGCTTGGCGCCATCCGGCGTATGCACGACCTCCGGGTGGAACTGGACGGCATAGTATTTGCGCGCCTCGTCGGCAATCGCGGCAAAGGGCGCGCCGGTCGATGTGCCGACGACCTTGAAGCCTTCGGGGATTTCAACCACGCGGTCGCCATGGCTCATCCATACCTGGTGGCGCGTGCCCTTGGCCCAGACGCCTTCGAACAGCGCGCACTCTTCCTGGATATCGAGGAAGGCGCGACCAAATTCCCGGTGGTGGCCGCCCTCGACCTTGCCGCCAAGCTGGGCGCACATGGTCTGCTCGCCATAGCAGATTCCGAGGACCGGAATGTTCGCATCGAAAACGTCCTGCGGCGCGCGCGGGCTGCCGATGTCCACGGTCGAGTGCGGGCTGCCGGAAAGGATCACAGCCTTGGGACGGATGCGGTGGAAAGCCTCGCCGGCGGACTGGAAGGGAACTATCTCGGAATAGACGCCGGCCTCGCGCACGCGGCGGGCGATCAGCTGTGTAACCTGGCTGCCGAAATCGACGATGAGGACTGTATCTGCGTGCACGGGAGTGTTCATGGCGGGCCTTTAAAGCAAATGTCGAGTCGGTGCAATGGGTTACCGCGCCGCACTGAAAAAGTGATTCCAGTTGTTTAGGGAAGAGGTGAAGAGCTTGCGATTTTGATTCAAGTAACTCACTCAATTCCTACCGGATCGAGCGTTCGAGTGTCGCCACAACCCACTTGTTGAGGCTCACTCCGGCTCTCCGGGCAGCGCCTGAGATGGCCTTGTGCAGGCTCGGCTCGGTGCGCACCACGAATTGGCCGGAGAATGGCTTTTCCGGCTCTTCGCCGCGCTCAGCGCAGAAGGCGAGATAATCTTCTATCGAAGCCGCCAATGCCGTCTTGAGTTCGGATGCCGACGAACCCTGAAATGTAATGACGTCGCGAAGGTTGATGATTTCGCCGTGGAACAGGTCCGCTTCCTCATCAAAATCTATGACGGCTTCGTAGCCTTTGTAATGCATCATCGTCATGGCCTTACCTCCGCCTCGTTCAGGAAGCGCCTTACAGCTTTAACCGCGCCCTTATCGGTTTCCTTTTGCGGGTGCGGCCGATGGAAAACGGCGCGAACTCCGCGAAGTGCTACCCGAACGCGAGAGCCATGGCCCTCGCTCACCTCGGCTCCGCACGCGATAAACAACGCCTCGATATCCCGCCACGGAAGCTGGGCCCGAACAGGATCGGCATAAACTGCGGCGAGAGTCGCTTTATGCTTGGTGCTTAAATTCATATAATAGTATCACTAAATAGTATCAATAAATTTCTGATATTAAAACTCAGACAGCAATGCGCCCGTCTGCCAACGCCGCGCCCATCGCCTCGACCGCAAGGGCAAGCTTCTCGTCGATGACATGGAGATATTCCTTCCAGTCATTGAGATGACGCAGTTCCTCCTTGCCGTCGGAAATACCGCGCAGGCCGATGAGCGGCAGTCCGAAACGCTGGCAGGCCCGCAGCACGGCGAACGTCTCCATGTCGACCATTTCGGCGTGGACGCCGTCATAGGCCTCGCCGGAGACGATGTTGGCGCCGGTCGACAGGGAAGCCTCCTTGACGCCCGGAATGCGATGCAGCAGCGGAACAACAGCCGGCAGGTCGAGGAAGGGCGTCGCGCCTTTCTTGAACCCCAGCGGGGAGGCATCCATATCGCGGTAGCTGACGTTCGTCACCTGGTAGATTTCGACCTGTTCGAGCGTGCGCGAACCCGCCGAGCCAAGCGAAACGACAAGATCGGGGAGCGCGCGGTTGGCAGCGAGGCTGGCAAGCGTTGCTGCGACGCTCACCGCCGCCTCGACCGGACCAACCCCGGTTATCATCGGGGTAAACAGCCTTCGCAGATGCGGACCATATTCGGCATCGACAGCCATGGCGAAGACGACGTTTTTTCCGGCGATCGGCGTCAGGTAAGCGTACATGTCATCCTGTTGCATTGAGCATCCACAACGATGCGTTGAGAAGTGTCGCGAACGCCACCCAGGCGAGATAGGGCAGGAAAAGCAGCGCGGAACTTCTGTCCGGCTCCCATGTCACCTTTATGAAACCGATGATGGCGACGAGCAACAGGCTGATGACGATCAGCGCCAATCCCATCTGCTGGAAGCCGAAAAATGTCGGCGACCAAAGGAAGTTCAGAACGAGTTGAGCCCACCAGAATTGCTGCGGCCATGGCAGGCCGTAATCCCAGACCCGCCAGCCGGCAATGGCGATCAATATGTAGAGAATTGTCCAGACCGGAGCGAAGATCCAGTTCGGCGGGTTGAACGAGGGTTTCACCAGACCCGCATACCATTCACCGGGCAGCGTGATGTAGCCTATGGCGAGCCCACCGCCGATAACCAACACGAGAAACAAGAGAAGCGCCATGGAACGGGACATGCTCGAACCTTCTGCTGGAGGACGTGCCTTGCGGCTTTTGTAACGTTATTTTTCCCGTCTGAGAACTGAAATGAAGAACCCGTCCGTCGAGGTCGCGAGCGGCGAAAGGATTGCTGTTCCGTCCTTGAAAAGCGGGGAAAGATCCTTGGCCTCGCTGACCGCTCGGTCCCATAGTGGCTTTGTGTCGACGCGTTCATAGGCTGGGTTGCTGCTCAAGAAAGCATCGACCTGGTTGCCGTTTTCCGGCGCGAACAGGGAACAGGTGATATAGACGAGCCTGCCCCCCGGCTTGACATAGGCCTTGGCGGCGTCGAGCACCTCGCGCTGTTCGACTTCGCGGCGCTCAAGCTGCTGGTCGCTGAGGCGCCACTTCGCATCGGGCCGCCGGCGCCACGTTCCCGAACCCGTGCACGGCGCATCGACGAGAACCAGATCTATCTGCCCCTCGAGCACCGCGAGGTCTTCGACATTTGCGTGGGCCTGCGCGTTGCGCACCCCTGCCCGCCTCAGTCGGTCGAAGATCGGCGCGAGCCGTTGGCGCTCGGCGTCATAGGCATGGATCTGTCCCTTGTTGCCCATTTCAGCGGCGAGCGCGAGTGTCTTGCCGCCCGCCCCGGCGCAATAGTCGAGCACCTGCTCGCCGGGCTTGGCATCGCTGAGCTTTGCCGCAATCTGCGAGCCCAGATCCTGCACCTCGAAGAGCCCGCGCTGGAAGGCCGGCTCGGCTTGCACGTTGGGATGGCGCCCCATGGCCCGCAAAGGCGGGACGCGCACCGCGGTTTCGAGCAGCGGCGCAGCGCTGGCGCCGGCCCGCGCCAGTTCCTTCAGGACCTTGTCGCGGTCGGCCTTCAGCGTGTTGACGCGCAGGTCCACGGGCGGACGGTCGCTGAGAGCTGCCGCCTCCCTCACCCAACGATCGCCGAATATCGCCTCGAAATGCGGCACACACCATTCCGGAACATCGGCACGGATGTTGTCAGGCGCCGAGGCAAGGTCACGCGCTTCCCAGATCGAGCGGCGCTCAGCTTCGAGCGGCGCGGGAGCAAACTTGTCGCCGTCCAGCGCTGCATTGATCTCTTCCATGTCGAGTTCGGCATCGGAAAGCAGCACCCCGAAGGCGATATGGCGGGCGGCATCGCTATCCATGCGCCAGCCCAAAGAGAGCTTACGGCGCAGGGCGTCATAGACGATATTGCCGATGACCGCGCGGTCGCCGGCGCCGGCGAAACGATGAGACAGGCCCCAATCCTTCAAGGTATCGGAGGCCGGCCGCTTGCGGTTCTCGATATCGTCCAAAACTTCGATTGCCGCCTGCAGGCGTCCGCCAAGTCGCATGTGCATTCCTTTTTCTGTCTTCCCTGTCGCATACATGGCCGCGGCAATAAAGAAAAGCCGGAGCGTGTTGCCCCGGCTTTTCTCGGTTCAGATCGATGCAGCGTAATTATTCGGCCGCTTCGGACTTTTCTTCCTGCGAGATCGAGCTCGCTTCATAGCCATGCGCTTCCTTCAGCGCGGCGCGGACACCTGCCTCGTAGTCCGGATGAACGCGCTTGAAATGTGCCAGCTGACGCTCGACGATCGCGCCCGGAACGCCCTCCATCGCTGCGGCGATGTTGGAGAAAAGACGCGACCTCTGGCCAACATCGAACAGGCCGAACAGCGCCGCGACCTGACCATAGTCGTCATTGCCGATGCGATGGTTATATCGATCGGCAGCGCCCGACAGGGGCAGCGGCGGTTCCTTCGCGGCGGGCTGTTCGACGGCTCCGGAGAAGCTGTTCGGCTCGTAGTATGCATCGACATTGCCGGTCTTCTGGCCGAAGAAATTCATCGGGCCATCCTTGTGGTAGTGATGGACCGGGCATTTCGGTGCATTGACCGGGAGCGCTTCGTAATGCGTGCCGAGGCGATAGCGATGGGCATCCGCATAGGAGAACACGCGGGCCTGCAGCATCTTGTCGGGCGAATGGCCAATGCCAGGAACGATATTCGACGGCGAGAAGGCCGCTTGTTCGATCTCGGCAAAATAGTTGTCGGCGTTGCGGTTGAGTTCCATGACGCCGATCTCGATCGGCGGGAATTCGCCGTGCGGCCAGACCTTGGTCAAGTCGAAGGGGTTATAGGAGGTCCTCTCGGCCTCGGCTTCCGTCATGACCTGGACCTGAACAGTCCATTTCGGGAACTGTCCGCGCTCGATGCCGCCAAAAAGCTCTTCCTGATAGGATTCGCGGGTCTTGCCGATCAGGCCTTCAGCCTCGGCATTGGTGTAGAACTTGTGGCCCTGCTGGGTCTTGAAGTGGAACTTGACCCAGAACCGCTCGCCCTGGTCGTTCCAGAATGAATAGGTGTGCGAACCGTAGCCATTCATGTACATCGGGGCCACGGGCAGACCGCGATCCGACATCAGTATCGTTACCTGATGCAGGCTTTCCGGCGAAAGCGACCAGAAGTCCCACATGGCAGTCGTCGAGCGCATGTTGGTGCGCGGATGGCGCTTCTGCGTGTGAATGAAGTCGGGGAACTTCAACGGATCGCGCACGAAGAAGACCGGCGTGTTGTTGCCGACGAGGTCCCAATTGCCTTCGCTTGTATAGAACTTGATGGCAAAGCCGCGCACGTCGCGCTCGGCATCAGCCGCGCCGAGCTCGCCGGCAACGGTCGAGAAGCGCAGGAGCAATGGCGTTTCGGCGCCCGGCTGCAACGCCTTCGCCTTGGTGTAGCGGGAAATATCGCCGGTGATCTTCAGGGTACCGAAGGCGCCCCAGCCCTTGGCGTGCACGACGCGCTCGGGAATGCGCTCGCGGTTCTGATGCGCAAGCTTTTCGAGAAGCTGGTAATCCTGCATCAGCACCGGGCCGCGTTCGCCGGCGGTGATGCTGTTCTGGTTATCGGAAACCGGCGCACCGGCAGTTGTTGTCAATGTCGGACGATCAGCCATTGGCCTCTCCCTAAAATCTTCATGTTGAAAAAAGAATCCCACGGTGCGGCGCTGCCGCATCCGCGCGCACCATAGAACCATTCTAATCATAGTTTCCAATTGTATTTAGAATAATTATTGATAGGATTTGCTTATTATGTTTTCGGTCCGGCAAATGCGCTATTTCGAGATCCTGGCCACCACGCTCCACTTCCGCAAGGCTGCGGAAATGGCGCGTATTTCCCAGCCGGCGCTTTCGGCCCAGATCGCGGAGATGGAGATGCGGCTCGGTGCGGGGCTGTTCGAGCGGACCCGCAGAAGCGTTGTCCTCACCGACATGGGAAAGCGGCTTCTGCCGCGCATCCGCACGATTCTCGATGAGATCCGTTCACTCGAAGAGCTTGCAGCGCAAAAGCGCGGCATCCTCAAGGGTCAGCTACGGCTCGGCATCATACCGACAATTGCGCCCTATCTCCTGCCGCTGCTCGTCCCCGCGTTGCATGAGGCTTATCCCGAGCTGTCAATCGAATTGCGCGAAGCGGTCACTTCCAAGCTCGTCGAGGATTTGCGTCTCGGCGATCTTGATGCGCTGGTCGCCGCCTTGCCGATCGAATCGGAAGGGACGATCGCCCGGCCGCTGTTTCGCGACCGTTTTCTCGTCGCGACCTCGACCAACGATATCGATGTCCTGACCTCGCCGATGACCCAGGAGGATGTCGCCGTCGAACGCCTGCTGCTTTTAGAGGAAGGCCATTGCCTGCGCGATCAGGCGCTCGCGGTCTGCACCAATGTGAAGCGGCGGCAACTCGTCAACTACGGCGCGACGAGCATGGCGACGCTGTTGCAGATGGTAAGCCATGGCATGGGGCTGACGCTGATACCGGAAATTGCCGTCCGCACGGAAGCAACGCGCAACAATGTGCGGATTGTGGCTTTCGCCGATCCTGAACCTGCGCGAGATATCGGCCTGATCTGGCGCAAGCAGAGCGAGCGGCGCGATGATTTCGAGGCGCTCGCCGCGACGATCGTCGATTGCGGCAGGCAACTCGCCATCTCGGCGGACGAATTGAAGACGCTCGCCGCATAGTGCCCCACTAGCGTCATCAGGCGAACATGGATCCTCAGGTCGAGAGCCCGAGGATGATGGTAGTGTGATCGGGAGGACCTATGCGACGGGCGGCAATGCGAGATGCAGCGCCAGCATCACCCACAGTGCACCGTTTAGAATAAACCCGAGCATGAAAAGCGGCTGCCGCAGCCTCAGGCGGTTGGACGTGATGTGCACGATCGAATGCGCGACGCGCGAGGCGACGAAAAGCCAGGCGAGAACCACTGCAAGAATATTCGCGCCGTTGACGACATAGAGCGACAGGCAAACGACGTAGAAGAGAACCGGCAGTTCGTAGAGATTGATCAGATTGCGAATTGCCTTGACGCTTGCTTCCGGCTCGTTAAGCGGCAGCCTGAAGTCCGACGGCCTCGCCTGACCGCTGATTACGGCCTCGCGCCGGCGCAGAAATACCACGGCGTAAACGCAGCAGATCAGAAAGGTCAGTGCGATCATCGGCCAGAAAATTGCGGTCTGTGACATCCATAGCCCTCCATTGTTGAATACGTTCTAGTCAGGCTTGTGGATCATGCGCAAGCCTTCAATCCTCGCCATATAAGTCGAAAGATGATCGATGAACGCGCGGACCCTGCGTGGGACGAAGCGGGAGGTCGCGTAGACAGCGTGGATATCGAGCGGCGCGTAGGCATAGCCGGGAAGCACCCGTATCAAGCGGCCGCTATCGAGATGCGCCTTGACGAGCGGCACCTGTGCTCCGCCAATGCCGAGACCGGCGCAAAGCGCGTCGTTGAGCACGAAGGCGTTGTTGGCAAGAAAGGTCGAGCGAACCGGGACAGTGACAGGCCCAGCCGGCCCAATCAGCGGGATCGCTTCCCCGAGCGGCGTCCACGCGAAACGGATATGCCGATGATGAATGAGATCGTCCGGCGATTGCGGCGTACCATGTTCGGCAAGATAGCCAGGCGAAGCCACGAGAATGCGCTCGAACGTTGCAAGCTTGCGGGCAATCAGCCCGGACGATTTGAGTTCGCCAAGCCGGATGGCGACGTCGACCCCTTCGGCGATTACGTCGGCGATGCGGTCGTCAAGGACAAGTTCGATCACAAGGTCCGGATGCAGCCGCTGAAATTCGATGACGGCCGCGGAAAGATGCATCTGGCCGAAGCCGACCGGACCATGCGCCCGGAGGTTGCCGCGCAGGCCGATCGTTGCCGCTGCCACGCTCTCCTCCGCCTCGTCGACGGATTGCAGGATCGCACGCGCCTCCCGGTAGTAGGCCTCGCCGGCTTCCGTCAAGGCCACCCTGCGGGTGGATCGATGCAGCAATTGCGCATTCAGGTGTCGCTCCAACCCCATGACCTGCTGGCTCACGGCGGGCTGGGTCAGACCAAGTTCACGCGCCGCCGCCGAGAGCGTGCCCAGCTCCGCAACCCGAACGAACGTCTTCATAGCCGCAAAACGATCCATGCCAGCCTCAAACCTTCACTTATGATTGTTATAAATATCGTGCGTCTACATAATTTGAAACATATAAATCATCTTAGCCTTCGCAGCAGATCAAGGAGGCACAATGGAATCGGAACGGAAGAAGGCGGTTGTCGTCGGGGCCAACGGGATCATTGGCGGCAATCTCATCGCCCATCTGGTTGAACTCGGCGACTGGGAGATCGTTGGACTTTCACGTCGCGGCGGAAAGGCGGCAGGCAAGCTCACCCACATCGCCGTCGATTTGCTTGACATCAATGATACGAGGGACAAACTCGCGGGCCTTGCCGACGCAACCCACATTTTTTACGCGGCCTACCAGGACAGGCCGAGTTGGGCCGAGCTCGTGCCGCCCAATCTCGCTATGTTGGTCAATGTGGTCAATGCCATCGAGCCCATCGCACCGCGTCTTAAGCACATCAGCCTCATGCAGGGATACAAGGTCTACGGCGCGCATCTTGGGCCATTCAAGACGCCGGCGCGGGAAACCGACGCCAATCACATGCCGCCGGAGTTCAACATCGATCAGCAGGATTTTCTCGAAGCCCTGCAAAGGGGCAAGACCTGGACGTGGTCGGCGCTCCGTCCATCCGTGGTGATCGGCTTTGCCTTGCGCAACCCGATGAACCTCGCTTCGGTGATCGCCGTGTATGCATCGATGTCAAGGGAACTTGGCATACCTTTGCGCTTCCCCGGCAAGCCCGGCTCCTATGACAGCCTTATAGAAATGACTGACGCCGGTCTTCTGGCGCGGGCAACCGTATTCATCGCGACAAACCCGCAATGTGGCAACCAGGCCTTCAACATCAACAATGGCGACCTTTTCCGCTGGAGCGAGATGTGGCCGAAGATCGCGAAATTCTTCGACCTCGAGGTTGCGCCGCCGCTTCCGATGGCGCTCGGGGTCGTGATGGCGGACAAAGCGGATCTCTGGAAGCGGATGATCGACAAGCACAACCTTTTTGAAACGCCCTATGAGGACGTTTCGTCATGGGGCTTCGGCGATGCCGTTTTCAGCTGGAACTACGATTTCTTTGCGGACGGGACGAAACTCAGACGCGCCGGCTTCCACGAATATTTGGACACCGAGGAAATGTTCATGCGGGTTTTCCGCGACCTTCGCGACAGGAAGATCATTCCCTGAAGGTGTGCGAGGGCTCAGCCAGCCGCGATATCGGTCTTCGTGAAGTCGTTGCCCTTGTATAGCAAAGGTACGCCCTAGTGACGCGCGCACGCATAAGCGAAACAATCGCCAAAGTTGAGATTGGCGGGATGTCGGTTCTTGCCGAACCGGTCATAAGCTTCAAGTGCGAGGAAAGCGGCTTGAGGAGGGATCTGTACCAGTTCGATTTCCATCAACACCAAAAAGTCCCTGACCGCGGACGTGGCTGCGGGAAGGGAAATATCGAGAATGCGCGCAGTATTGACTGCGCATTCCCACGCTGCCGTAGGGACGTTATTCGGTTGGCAGCAAATTGCATGCGGGCTGCGAGAGTACGCGCATCATCTTCGTCTGTCATCATTGCCACGAGGGCGGATGCGTCGACGAACACAGCTTACTCGTAGAGACTATCGCGAAGCGCCTTGTCGGCGGACCGGCCCTTTTCCGGATGGCCGGTACGGCGCAGCTCGCGAGCGAAATTTGCGGCAATATCGGCAAGCAGGGGTCTGCCCTTCTGCTCATGCAATGCGAGTTGCAGTGCCAGACGTACCGCCTCGGTCTTCGAGGGAGCTTTGATGGACGCCTGATACCGGCGCGCAAGTTCATCAATCGTATCGTCCTTGCTATAGAGCGGCACTATATTCTCCTTGGTATAAAAGGGTATAAAATAGGAGATCCCGATCAACAGTAATACAAGTCAGACTCACTGCGTGAATAGTTCGCCCTGACGGCGCGGCTTATCGTAGTTGAGGAAGAATTCGTCGAGCTGCGGCGGAGGCACCTGCGTCCCTGCAAGCATTGCGTGGGCCTGACCGCGATGATGGATCTGATGGACGAAAAGGTGCGACAGTACGAGGCGGATCGGCTCCTGCGAGGTGTCGCCGGTGCGCCACGTGATCGAAATAACGCGGTCGAGGTCTTCTGGGCTCAAGCCATCGCAAAATTCGATGAGGCTAATGTCGAACTCTTCCTGGGCGCGCTTCAGATCGCTCGCCTTCGGAAACGGCACGTCGCCTTCGATCCCCACATTCTGCCGGCCCTTGCCGATCATGTCGGCCATATAGATATGGTCGACGATCAGATTATGATTGAGCGTAAGCTGGATCGACGGGAAAAAGCTGGTGCGCTTCTGTGCGAACTCCTCGTCGGTCAATTGCTCGCAGGCGGTCAGCAGGCGATGGTTGGACCAGGCGCTGTTGCGCGCCATGGCCGAAAAGTGGTCGCGGAGGGCGCTGTCAGACATCGCCTTCCGCCCATTTGTCAGTTGCCGCCCGGATAGTTCGGGCTCTCACGTGTGATCGTGACGTCATGGGTATGGCTCTCGCGCAAACCGGCATTGGTGATGCGCACGAATGTAGCCTTTTCGCGGAATTCTTCCAAGTTCCTGGCACCCACATAACCCATGGATGCACGTAAGCCTCCTGCCAATTGGTGCAGGACACCCGCGACCGGGCCCTTGTAGGCGACCTGTCCCTCGATGCCTTCCGGCACCAGTTTCAATTCATCGCGCACTTCAGCCTGGAAATAGCGATCGGCCGAACCGCGGGCCATTGCTCCAACGGAACCCATGCCGCGATAGGCTTTGAACGAACGCCCCTGATAGAGATAGACCTCGCCCGGGCTTTCTTCAGTGCCCGCCAGAGCCGAGCCGGCCATGGCGGCTGAGGCGCCTGCCGCCAACGCCTTGGCGAAATCGCCGGAATATTTGATGCCGCCGTCGGCGATGACCGGAACATCTGCCTTCTGCGCTGCCTCGACGGCCGACATGATGGCCGAAAGCTGCGGCACGCCGACCCCGGCGACGATGCGCGTGGTGCAGATCGAACCAGGGCCGATGCCGACCTTGACGGCGTCGGCGCCGGCGTCGATGAGGGCTTGCGTTCCAGCGGCGGTCGCAACGTTACCGGCGATGATGCGAACAGCATTCGACATTTTCTTTGCGCGGGTCACCGCATCGAGAACGCGCTGCGAATGGCCATGCGCGGTATCGATGACGAGAACATCGACACCGGCCGCGATCAGTCGTTCAGCCCGTTCAAAGCCGTCTTCGCCGACGCTCGACGCGGCCGCCACACGCAGGCGTCCCTGGGCGTCCTTCGCGGCGTTCGGGTTGAGCTGCGACTTCTCGATGTCCTTGACCGTAACCAGTCCGACGCAGTGGCCGCGATCGTCGACGACCAGCAGCTTTTCAATGCGGTGCTGATGCAGGAGGCGCTTCGCCTCGTCCTGCTGCACGTTCTCGCGCACGGTGATGAGGTTGTCGCGCGTCATCAGTTCGTGGATTTTTTGCGCAGGGTTTGATGCAAAGCGTACGTCGCGATTGGTGAGAATGCCGACGAGCCGGCCCGGCCTGCGACTGCCCTCGCCCGCATTCTCGACGACGGGAATGCCGGAAATGCCGTGCGACCGCATCAGCGCCTGTGCATCTGCGAGCGTAGCATCAGGGCCGATCGTGACAGGATTGACCACCATGCCCGATTCGAACTTCTTGACCTGGCGAACTTCCTCCGCCTGTCGTTCCGGGGAAAGGTTGCGGTGGATGACGCCCATGCCGCCGGCCTGAGCCATGGCGATGGCGAGCCGCGACTCGGTAACCGTGTCCATGGCGGCGGAAAGCAGCGGGAGATTGAGTTCGATATCCGGAGCGATGCGGGTGCGAATGTCGGTCTGACCGGGCATGACTTCGGAATGACCGGGTTGCAGCAGGACATCGTCAAATGTCAGTGCCAATGCGCCTGTTGCGGATTCAACGATTTTTGCCATGGACCAATTCCTTGCGGTAAAAGACTAAAGGGCGCACCACACGGGTGGAGCGCCGATCACGTTCAGTTCAGATGAATTGGCACGGGCTGGTAACACGGATATGTCCGTTTGAAAAGGCTCAAACGCAATTCCGATGCGATCAACTTATCGCCATCGGATCTACAGGTGGTCTATCGCCGCGCTGCGGGCGCACTATCTTGAGGCAAAACCCACGCTGTGAGCGCGATGTTCAGTTGGCGGCTCGCATTGCCGCCGACGATCAGACGTCGAATTGATAGGTGACGGGAACGAAGCGATAGCCGCCTTCCTGTTTCTCGGCGAAGCCGACCGAGGGGAACGGCATGTGGTAGCCGATGAAAGGCAATCGGTCGGTCGCGATCATATCGAAGACCTTCTTGCGGGTTGCAGCCCCCATGGCCTTGTCCGTGTCGAAGGCGACCTCCCAATCCGGCCGCTGCAACGAGGCGACGTAATGATTGGCCGTGTCGCCCGTAATGACGAGGTGTTTTCCGCCAGATTCAATGTGGAAGATCATATGACCTGGCGTGTGTCCATAAGCGGCTTCGCTGGTGATGCCGGCGGCAACAGGATCGCCAGCCTTGATAAACTTGGTCTTTTCGGCAAGCGGCTTGACCTTGGCGGCCACGGCCTTCGCACCGTTTTCTGCTGGCGTTCCCATGCGGGCCGGGTCGGTCCAGAACGAATATTCGAGCTCGCCGGCAACGATGCTGGCATTGGGAAATGCCGGCGTGTCGCCGTTGATGAGACCGTTGATGTGGTCGCCATGCATATGGGTGAGAACAACGACGCTGACCTGGTCGGGCGTATAGCCGGCGGCCTTCATGTTGGTCTCGAGCCTGCCGAGGCCATTTTCCCGTCCGGCCGCCCCGAAGCCCGTATCAAACAGGATAAGGTCCGACCCGGTATTGATCAGCACGGGCGAGAAGCCGTTGACGAATTTCGTCTCCGGCAGGAAGTTTGCCCGCATCAATTGCGAGACGGCTTCCTGCGTCTGGTTGGCGCCGAAGGTCGGATAGGGTCCGTCACCGGGGCGCAGCCCGTCGAGGACGGTGGTGATTTCGTACTCGCCAAGCTTGAACCGCTTGAAGCCTGGCGGCGGCGTGTCCGACTGGGGCACGGCGGCCATGGCGGACTCGGCAATCAATTGCGGCATCGTGAAACCTCCGATGGCTGCTGTGGAGGCCACGAGCAAGTCGCGGCGGGAAATCTCGAAACTTTGCATGACGCCTCTCCTGTGTATTCGTTCAACAGCCAAGCTTACACCGGCATGCGAAGCCGTCGTCCTTGCGGCCATGGCAAATCGATCACAAGACGGCGTTGCCGGATCACATCTCTTTGATCGCGGCTTGAGCGCTGGAACAGCGGGTGCTATCGGAGCTTTCATCAAGAGCAACTGAGTCCTGCGTATCGGGCCCTGCCTCCTGTTTTCTCGGTTGTGAGAACTGGAAACATCGTGAACCGCATAGTTCCCCTCGTCCTTGCCGTCGCTCTGTTCATGGAGCAAATGGATTCCACCGTTATCTCGACATCGCTTCCGGCAATTGCTGCGGATATCGGTACGAGCCCTATTGCGCTGAAACTCGCCCTGACCGCTTATCTCGTTTCACTGGCCGTGTTCATCCCCGTCAGCGGCTGGATGGCCGATCGCTTCGGAGCAAAGAACGTGTTTCGCGCGGCGATCGTCGTCTTTGTCCTCGGCTCCATTGCCTGTGCCGCATCGGGATCACTGTTTGCCTTCGTTGTGTCTCGATTTTTTCAGGGTGTCGGCGGCGCAATGATGACGCCGGTCGGCCGCCTCGTTCTCGTCCGCTCGACGCCGCGCAGCGAACTTGTCGGTGCGATGGCCTGGCTCACCATGCCCGCGCTCATAGGGCCCTTGCTCGGTCCACCGGTCGGAGGGTTTCTGACGACCTATTTCAGCTGGCACTGGATCTTCCTGATCAACGTTCCGATCGGCATTATCGGCATCTGGTTCGCCACGCGCTATCTTCCGGCGATCGAAACCCTCATCCAGCGGCCGCTCGATGTTCCCGGATTTTTCCTGAGTGGCATCGCCGCCTCCGGCATTGTCTTCGGTCTTTCCGTCGTGAGCCTGCCTGCGCTCCCCTCGTGGGTAGGTTTTTCGACGCTGGCGCTCGGGATTGTTTCCGCGGTCCTTTACCTGCTTCACGCGCGAAAGACGCCGGAGCCACTTCTCTCGCTCGATCTCTTCAAGAATCAGGTGTTCCGGGCATCGATCGTCGGCGGAAGTCTGTTTCGAATAGGCGTCGGCGCGGTGCCGTTCCTGCTGCCGCTGATGTTCCAGATCGGCTTCGGCATGACACCGTTTCAATCCGGTCTCATCACCTTCGTCTCTGCCGCGGGAGCAATGAGCATGAAGCTGGTGACGAAATGGTTTTACAGGAAGACCGGCTTCCGCAACTCATTGATGTACGGCTCGGTGGTCGCCGCAGCGTTCATCGCCGTCAATGGCTTCTTCACCCCGGAAACGCCCTATGTGCTGATGATCCTCGTCCTTCTTGCCGGCGGCTTCTTCCGCTCGCTGTTCTTCACCGGCACCAATGCGCTCGCCTATGCGGACATCCCGAACGAACAGACGAGCCTTGCAACGCCGATCAGCTCGGTCGCCCAGCAAATCTCCATTGCGCTCGGCGTTGCAGTTGCGGGCGGCATCCTCGAAGTTTCGACCAAGATGCATGGCGGCCCGTTGCAACTCTCCGATTTTCACATCGCGTTCTTCATCGTCGCGGCAGTATCGAGCTTCGCCTGCCTGTCGTTCCGGGGATTGCGAGCCGATGCAGGCGCCGAGGTTTCCGGCCACCGGCCAATGGTGAAAGTGCCGGCTGCTGCAGAGTAGGAGAACGCTAAAAAGGTGCTTTGGGAGTTTCACCCTTACAATGAAAAGAACCCGGATCGGCTGGCAAGTCTGCATCCGGGTTCATTTCATTAGATAAGGAAAGGTGGGGCGGGCGAAAGCTCACCCCTCACTCCAAGACAGAATATAGCGGTTTCCTGGTTATTTCCAAGTCAGGCTATTGGCATCATCCCTTGAAATCGCGTGCCAGCAGATAGAGTTCGACAGACTCGGCGCGCGACGCCGGCGGCTTGACATGATGGACGGATTTGAAGTTTTTCTTCAGCAAAGCCAGCAATTCGTTTTCCGTGCCGCCCTGGAACGTCTTCGTCAAGAAATGTCCGCCGGGCCGCAGCACCGCAACGGCAAAATCGGCCGCCACCTCGCAAAGGTGCGTGGTGCGGATATGGTCGGTGCGGCGGTGACCTGTAGTCGGTGCCGCCATGTCGGAGAGCACGATATCCGGCTGGCCGCCGAGCGCTTCCATCAGTTTGTCCGGTGCAGCATCGTCCAGGAAGTCCATCTCGAGAAGCGTGACGCCCGGCAGGGGATCGACGTGCAAATAATCGATGCCAACGACGGTCGGTTGCTCGTCGGGCGATCCGACAATCGACGCGGCGATCTGGCTCCAGCCGCCCGGGGCAGCGCCAAGATCGATGATCCGCTGGCCCTTCTTCAGGATCTTGTAGCGGTCGTTGATCTCGATGAGCTTGTAGGCCGCGCGCGAGCGATAGCCGTCCTGCTTTGATCGTTGCACGTAAGGATCGTTGATGTGCCTTTCCAGCCAGCGGCGCGACGATTCCTTGATCGTCCCCGCCTTCTTCTTGATCTTGGTATGAAGGCCGCGCGTTCCCGTGCCGCCGCGCCCGCCCGTTGTTGTCTTAGCCATGTGCACTCCGGTGCCAGCGATTGCGCCACGCACCATCGCGCGACATGAGTTCAGTCAGGATACCTTCGCGCAAACCCCGGTCGGCCACACGCAGCTTCTGGCTCGGCCAGACATTGCGAATGGCGTCGAGAATGGCGCAGCCGGCCAGAACGAGATCGGCGCGGTCAGCCCCGATGCAGGGATTGGCGACGCGCTGGTCAAAGCTCCAGGAGAGGAGCTTGCTCGTCATTTCCGTTACGTCGTTGTTCTCCATCCAGATGCCGTCGATGCGGCGCCGGTCGTAGCGTTCAAGACCGAGATGGATGCCAGCCAGCGTCGTGACGGTGCCGGACGTGCCGAGAAGATGAAAATTCTGGCTCTTGACGAGATCGCCGAGCTTATGCCGCTCGGAGAAATCATTGAGCAGCTCGGCAACGTGGTTGACCATGACGGCGAAATTGTCCGTCGTCACGTCGCGCCCGCCGAAGCGTTCGGCAAGCGTTACCACCCCGACCGGAAGCGACGTCCAGGCGATGATGTGCTCGGCAAGACGCGGCGACCGGCGCTCGGTGAGATCGATCAGCGCGATTTCGGATGAGCCACCGCCAATATCGAAGAGGACGACAGCATCGGTCTCGCGCTCGACCAGGGTGCCGCACCCGGACACGGCAAGGCGTGCTTCAGTCTGCCGGTTGATGATCTCGAGTTCAAGCCCGGTCTCGTCCTTGACCCGCCCCAGAAATTCCGGACCGTTTTCTGCCTGACGGCATGCCTCGGTCGCGATAAGCCGCGCCTTGCGAACATCGTGATTCTCGAGCTTGTCGCGGCAAATCTTCAATGCCTCGATGGCGCGGTTCATGGCGCTGTCGCCGAGCCGTCCGCTGGCGCCAAGTCCCTCGCCAAGCCGCACGATGCGGGAGAATGCATCAACGACACGGAATTGCCCGGGACGCGTTGGCGAGGCAACGAGAAGGCGGCAATTGTTCGTGCCGAGATCGAGCGCAGCGTAAAGGGGCCCAGAAAAGCGGAAGTCTTGCCGAGACGACTGCTGTTGCGGTGTTGCCGATGCGTTTGCAGAAACGGTCGCGGGCGCCGGCGTTGCAGACGCTGGCGGCTTTACACCGGCCCGGCCACGCCTGCGAAAACGATTGGGCCGGCGATTCTTTCCATGCTTGGTGGCAGCGGCAGGCGTTTCGCCGGTGGAAACTGAAACAGGCGTTGGCGCAAGCGAAGGTGCACTCGAAACAGCCGCCTGTTTCGACTTGCCGCGCCTGCGACGGCGTGCTCGTTTCCTGGGGTTCTTGTCGAAGCGTCCTTCCTGGGAATCAGGCTGGTCGTTCCGCGCATCGAGCGCAGAATCCCCGTGAGGCCCGGGCCCATTCTTGGGGTGACCTGTGCTGCCATTCAGCACCGTGCCACCGCCAGACGCCCCTCCGTGCGGCGCGTTGCCCGCGCCCGTTTCGGGGTCTTTCAAGATATTTTCCTTTGAGCGCCGCGCGAACCTTGAAGGACGCAGCAGGACGCTTTTTCAATTAACGTTGAACATAATGTAACACGCTTTGACAAATATTAAAGTGCGCGGGGTGAATTAGCGCGAAGCGCGGTCCATCAAGATCACGAACCTTCATCTATGCCCGCGGCGAAATCCGGCAACCTATTGTTCCATGAATGTTCCGCTACATTAATCCAAAGGGATTAGAAGCGGCCAATATGTGCTGCAGCGATCATATGTTAGTAGCGTTGCGTCGAACCTTCCGCCAGAATCCCACGCCGATACGCTCAACGAACTGCTGAACACGTTTTATTTGCAATTTCTGGTTGTATCTCATCATTGTACAACCTTAGTCGATGGATCCTTTATGCCAGAGCATGAGCACAGGCCGGTTTCCGTGGTCGGCCTTATACTTTTGTGTGCAGCGACCCTGATCTTCCTCGTGGTCATTTGGCTGGTTGGCAGCGCCTTTGCGCGGTCCGAACCGCATTTTACCGAGAGTGAAGCAGCTGGCGGCGGCGTGGTAATTGCGTCTGTGCGTTGACCAGCCGACATTACCAGTTCTTGACTCATCAACCGAACGTCCGAGTGCGCCGTAGCGAACCAATCTGCAACCGCGCAAGGGCATTTGCTACGTATCTGGAGTAGCCGCAACACAACCGATCGGTCTGCTAACCCACGTTCACCACCGAGGCTCCGCGCGCGAACAAAACAGGAACAAATTCCTTTTCATATAGGCCAGGTTGTGGCAATCTCTTTGAAAAGGAGATTCTGATGAACGCGATATCCCGGCAACCGGAGGATGAAATCGATGAGGCGTTGGCCTACCATCAGGGCGATGCTCGGGCGACGATTGCCGCGCTGCTTTCCGAACGCGAGTTCCTTCTGCGCGAGATCGAATACGCCTCGCTCGCCCTGTCTTATGGCTTTGCGCGTGGCTGGAAACCGGGACGCCAGACCCCGGCGCGATAGACTTCAGCGGCGTCACGTGCGAAGCTTGTAGCAGAGTAAAGCGAGGCACGATGAAACATAGTCCTAAACAAATACCCGCGGTGGGCGTAAAGCCAAAACCCGTTCTAAGTCCTTCCGAGCAGAAGAATCTGGCGACAACGCTTGCCGCGACCGCCATTATCAACGATGAAACCGCAAAATGGGAAAACAAGACCGCGCGTCTCAAGGCATTACGCCTTGCGAAGGAAGCTGCGGAACAGACGGAAGTCTCCACGCGCGCTCCCGCGACGAAATCGAAGACTGTGCGCAAGGCAAAGGCGAGATGATCCCATTCTTGAGCTCAATCCGGGTTCGCATGGACGGACGGCCGTTCTCCGTCCTTTGAAGGCGGCGATAAATATTTTCAAATAGAAATGGGTATCTGAAGGACCGAGGCAATTCGTTATATTACACGCAAATATTTTATTGGGTTGTGGCATTGACGAAATAAAGCCTGGTGTTTATATAAGTCCCATCGGTATTTGGTAGTTTGTCAGTCCTTTTATTGCGCCACTAGGCGCTCTGAAAAAATCCTTCTTCAAAAATCGAGCTAAAAAACTGCTTGGCGCGTCGTGCCGAGGGTAGAAATATTTTCATTGAAAGGGTTCATCATGAGCACTGGAACAGTAAAGTGGTTCAATTCCACAAAGGGCTTCGGCTTCATTCAGCCGGATGATGGTTCGGCAGACGTGTTCGTTCACATCTCCGCAGTTGAGCGCGCAGGTATGCGCAGCCTCAACGACGGTCAGAAGATCAGCTTCCAGCTGGTCCGTGACAACAAGTCCGGCAAGATGACAGCTGATCAGCTGCAGGCTGCCTAAAGATAATTCGTCTCTGCGGTCTTTGACCACGGATGTACTGGCACTGGTTGCGAGATGAATTTGAGAAGGTCGGGTTTTCCCGGCCTTTTATTTTGTCCGGATTTTTGACATTCGGGAAAACCAAGACATTTCATCGCATTGCAAAGAAATGTCTGGAAAGAAGCATCACGCCATATGACAGTGCGGCGGTAACGAATCCGCATTGAAGGAGTATTGCGGCGATGAAAGTTCTTGTTCTCGGCAGTGGCGTCGTCGGTGTCACATCGGCGTGGTATCTGGCGCAGGCGGGACATGACGTTGTCGTCGTCGATCGCCAGCCAGGGCCGGCCCTCGAAACAAGCTTTGCCAATGCAGGGGAAATTTCACCCGGCTACTCATCGCCATGGGCAGGTCCCGGCATTCCGGTAAAGGCGATCAAGTGGATGCTGATGCATTTCGGCCCCTTGGTCGTGCGGCCAAAGTTCGATCCCTATATGGCGCTTTGGCTCATCCGCATGCTGCGTAACTGCACTTCGGCCCGCTATGCCCGCAACAAGGCGCGCATGGTGCCCATTGCCGAATATAGCCGCGACTGCCTGAAGGAGCTGCGCTCTGAAATCGGCATTGCCTATGACGAGCGCATGCAAGGCACGTTGCAGCTTTTCCGCACCCAGAAGCAATATGAAGGAACGGCCGGCGACATTGAGGTGCTCAAGCAGTTCGGCGTTCCCTATGAACTTCTTGATCCCGCGGGCTGCATCGGTGCGGAACCTGCACTTGCCAATGTCAAAGGCAAGTTCGTCGGCGGCCTGCGTCTTCCCGGCGATGAAACCGGCGATTGCCAGATGTTCACCGACAAGCTGGCAAAGCTATGCGCCGAAAAAGGCGTCGCCTTTCGTTTCAACACCACCATCACGTCGATAAACACATCCGGAAATCGCATCGCCAGCGTCTCGACGGAAACGGAGGAGTTTACTGCCGACGCTTATGTGGTGGCATTCGGAAGTTACTCGCCTTTCCTCTTGCGGCGCATAGGCGTCCATATCCCGGTCTACCCGATCAAGGGGTACTCCATCACGGCGCCAATTGCCGATCCGGATTCAGCACCGGTTTCGACGGTTATGGACGAAACCTACAAGGTCGCGATCACGCGCCTCGGTGATCGTATCCGCGCTGGAGGAACGGCTGAAATTTCCGGGTACGACCTGAGCCTTCGCGACGCGCGGCGGGCAACGCTGCATCACTCGGTCGGCGATCTCTTCCCGGGTGGCGGCGATCTTTCCAAGGCGACATTCTGGACCGGTCTGCGGCCGATGACACCGGATGGTCCGCCGATTATCGGGGCCAGCAAATATTCAAATCTCTACCTCAATACCGGACACGGCACGCTTGGCTGGACCATGGCCTGCGGTTCCGGGCGCGTGCTTGCCGATATCGTCTCCGGCAAATCGCCGGATGTCGACGCATCTCCGCTTGAAATCACGCGGTACGGCTAAGCCATTTTAAACATTACAAATTGTTTAGATTGGCGTTCAGATTTCATTCATCTCGTCAGGACTAAACCAGGGGTGTCTCCCAAGACAACCTGTGGCTTAGTTCAGCCACGCAACAGACGAGGTAACACAATGAAAAAGATCGCTCTGGCAACACTTGCCCTATCGTTGCTGGCATCCCCAGCGGCTTTCGCCCAGCAGCAGCACTCGCACCAGGGTTACCGATACGGCCATCCGAAAAACGAAGTTGTCGTCAAGAAAACGGTGACCGTGAAACGAAATCACTGGTCGCGGGGCAAGCAGCTTCCGCCGAGCTACCGCCGCCACGTCGTGCGTGATTACCACCGTTATCACCTGCGCACCCCTCCGCGCGGTTATCAGTGGGTGAAGGCCGATAATGACTATGTCATGGTCAGCATCGCGACGGGTATCATTTCCGCGCTCGTCCAGGCTCGCTGAGCGTAGAGCAAATTCGAGGGGCGGCGATCAGACGCCGCCCTTTTCGATTCAATCAACAAAGACGCGAACGCTTGCGGCCCGTCCGGCTGCATCGATGACGGTGAGCGTCGAAAAACCCCCGCCATCAGGCAGCCATTGGTTGACGCGGCGTCGCGACGTTTCCGGCAACGGCTTGCCGTTCGCAAGCCAGCGGAACGGGGCGCGACCGCCTTGCAGCTTCAATGCCAACGGCATGATTTCGCCGCCCGACTTTGCACCCAGATCAACCCTTGCTCCTTCGGGCGGATAGACGATTTGCGGCGCCGGCTCGCGCGTCGATGCTGTGACGAGGCCGCTCGACGTTACCGAGAATCGTCGCTGGCTGATCGGCAATTGCGCCTGTGCGATGCGTGCTGCACCGGCAGGTGCTGAAGGCATCGGCGTCATGGCGACGCCGGATTTGGCGAAGCCCTCAAACAGGATCGGTGCTGCCGACCCGAAACCGGTGAGTCCCGGAACCGCGCCATTGTCGGGCCTGCCCACCCAGACACCGAGCACATAATTGCCATCGAAACCCACCGACCAGGCATCACGATATCCGTAGCTGGTGCCGGTCTTGTAGGCGATGCCACGCTGGCCGGCGCCGAGCGGAGGCATGACGCCCGAAAGGACGTCCGCGACGTTCCATGCAGCCACCGGCTCGAGCAGCGGTTCGGCCATGATTTGCCCAGGCTTGTCCTGAATGCCGTCGCCAAGACGGACGGGCCTGCCCCGGTTGGCAAGCCCTGCATAGAGCTGGACAAGATCCTTCAGCGTTATGCCGACGCCGCCGAGACCGATGGCAAGCCCGGGCGCCTCGTTCGGCGGCAGGACTGGCCTGACTTCGGAGCGGCGAAAGCGCACCATCAGCCGCGCCGGGCCAACCGCATCGAGAAGGCGCACTGCTGGAACGTTGAGCGAGAGCTGCAACGCCTGCCTGATGCTGACATCACCCTGATAGCTCATATCGAAATTGCGCGGGCGGTAGCCAAAGAAATCGGCCGGCCGGTCTTCGATAATCGTCTCCTGGCTGACGAGGCCGTCCTCAAAGGCGAGCCCGTAAATAAACGGTTTTAGCGTCGATCCGGGCGAGCGGTTGATGCGCGTCATGTCGATCCAGCCGGAACGGCTCGCATCGAAGTAATTGGCGGATCCGACCTCGCCGACGATCTCGCCGGTGCGCACATCCGCCATCACCATGGCAACGGAAACTTTCGCCCCAAGCCGTGCAGCAAAGTCCTTCGCCACGCCTTCGAGCCCCTGCTGGACCGGCCGCCGCAGCGTGGTTATGTGCCGGAGCGTGTCCGGCTCCTTGCGCCTTGCGGCTTCGGCGAGATGGGCAGCATAGGCCGGCAGCTGCAATCTTTGCGTCGGGATCGATGCGAGCTCGGCGCGCTCCGCCTCTCCTTCGCCGATGACCTTTTCAACCGCCATCCGGTGCAGGACGCGCGAACGCGCCGCCTCGGCCAGCGCAAGGTTGCGGTCCGGCCGGCGCCGTTCGGGCAATTGCGGCAGGGCGACGAGAAGCGCCGCTTGCGCCACAGTCAGGCGGCGCGGTTCCTTGCCGAAATATGCAAGGCTTGCCGCGCGCACGCCTTCCAGATTGCCGCCATAGGGCGCTAGCGTCAGGTAAAGATCGAGTATCTCGGCCTTGCTGAGGCGTCGCTCGATCTGCAGCGCACGAACGAGTTGCTGCACCTTGGCGGTCAGCGATCGCCCCTCTCTTGGCTCGATCAGCCTTGCCACCTGCATGGACAGTGTCGAAGCGCCCGATACAATGCGGCCATTGGCAACAAGCTGCACGGCAGCACGCGCGAGCGCGATCGGATCTATACCGCGATGCTGCCGGAAGCGCTGGTCCTCATAGGCGATAAGCATGCGCACGAATTGCGGGTCGACGTCGGCAGCTTTTGTGCCCAGCCGCCAGTGCCCACCAGATGTTGCAAAGGCACGAAGCAACTGCCCGTCGGCGTCGAGGACCTCCGGGGAGATGTCGCGGGCTTTCTGCAAAGGCGGCGGATAAGCGCGATCGGCTGCATCAAGGCCAAACGCCAGCGTCGCAGCCAAAGCCAGGTTGGCCGCCATGCCGATGCACAGTTTGCGCCAGATCGACATTATTGTCCTGCGACGACCTCCATGCGGCCGGTGGCAGTGCGCGCCGAGAACTGCGGACGATACATGTCCTCCACGCTGGATGCCGGATGATCATAGGTGCCCGGGGTGACGGCGCGCACCACATAGGCAAGCGTTATCTCGCCATTGTCGCCGTTGGCGCGGTCGAAGGCGGCAACGAAGCGATCACTGCGAAATTCCGTATGGGCGGCTTCGACTTCGCCGATCCAGTCGAAATTCGACAGGCTGGCGCTGTTGACGAGGCCGGGATTGTCGATCTCGAAGCCAGCCGGCAGAAGGTCGGTGATGAGGACGCGTGACGGCCAGCTATTGTTCTGGGTCACCTTCAACACCACGACATAGCGCTCGTTCTGCTTGGCCTCGCTGAGATTGGCCTCCTGGCCGTCGAGCGTGTAATAGGTGCGCTCGATGCCAAAGCCGTTACCGCCAGCCGGCAATGGCTGCGCCGGCGACGCGAGGGTCGTCAGAACTGCGGAGACAGGTTCCGCCGATGTATTGGTGATCGAGACGGGCTGGGCTAGGAGTTCGTCGCCGCTGAGGCGCGCGACATAGCCGCCGGTCCGCGCCGTGCCGTTCACGTCAAGCTTCAAGTCCTGGTCGCCTCCCTGGATGGCACGCGCCGCCAGCAGCATCCATGTCTGTTCCTGGGTGCTCGTATATGTCTTGCGCTCCCACTCGCTCGCGACGATCTTCGACAATTGCGGTATGATCGGCGGGATCGGGCGGCTTTCCGCGGCAAGGGCAAGGACGGCCGCATCGTCGCGAAGCGATGAACCATAGTCGGAGCGCGCGAGGCTGACATTGGTAACGAGTGTGGACTGCTGCAATGCATCGGTGAAGATGCTTTGCGAACGCTGCGCGTCGCCGTAGAGCGAGAGCGCGGCGGCGAGATGCGCCCGCGCCAGCGGCGTTGGGAACTCGGCAAGTTTCGTGTCGGCATAATAGCGCAGGTCGCTGATGGCCGCCTTGCGGTTGCGTGCAAGTACGTAAAGCGCATAGGCAATCTCATTGCCCTTGTCCTTGACGCTCACGTCATAGCTCAGCGAATTCTGCAGGTTTTCCAGCGCCTGCACCAGCGCCTGTTCCGGCACCTCGTATTTCTGCTCGCGGGCGCGGGTGAGGAAGTCGCTCACATAGGCATCGAGCCACAAATCGCCCGATCCGGGGCTCCACAGGCCGAAGCTGCCTGAAGATGACTGGTAGGACAGCACGCGGTAGATCGCATCCTGGACACGCTTTTGCACGTCCGTATCCTCTGCAATTCCCGACTGCTTGGCGAGTTCGCTCATATAAAGCAGCGGCAATGCTCGGCTCGTCGTCTGCTCGGCGCAGCCATAGGGGTAGCGATCGAGCGTCATCAAAAGCGCCGGAATGTCGAAGGCAGCCGAACGCGTCACGTTAAGGCTCACGGAAGCGCCTTGCAGGATGCTGCCCGCCAGCAATTCGCCATCCACCTTCAGCGTGCTGTTCGGTGCGATCTTGATTGGCTTGCGTACCGTGAGCGGTAGCGTTGCCGCGCGTACCGGAACATTCAAGGATTGCTCGAGCGACAGGCCGGCCGCATTCGAAAGCTTCACCGAAACGACGCCGTCGCCCGGATGTTCGCCCTTTAGCGGCAGGGTAATGTCGAATTTGCCGCCGGCGGGCAGGTTGATGGTCTGCGAGGTGTTCGCCGCTTCGACACTGACGACCGGGTTGGTCGTTACCTGCAGCTGATAATCGCCGGCAGGTGCGTCGGTGTTGGCGATATCGAGCCGAAGCGACGACCTGTCGCCGGGCGCGAGGAACTTTGGCATGCTGGCTGTCACGACCACCGGATCACGGATGATCACGTCAGACGTGGCGTGGCCTACCCCGGCCTTCGACCAGGCGACTGCCATGATACGGGCCGTGCCGTTGAACTGCGGTATGTCGAAGCTGACGTTGGCCTTGCCTTGCGGATCGAGTTTTACCGGACCCGAGAAGAAAGCGACGAGCTTTTCGGTCGGCGGGCTCCCCTGCATCGGCATCTGCGCACCGTCGCCGCCAGTGCGCAGCTTGCCCGTCACGCCCTGCGATCCATCAATGAGGCGCCCGTACAGATCGCGAATTTCAATGCCGAGCTCGCGCTGGCCGAAATACCAGGCGTCGGGGTTGGGGGCTTCGTAGCGCGTAAGATTGAGAATTCCGACGTCGACGGCAGCGACGGTGACAAACGCATTTTCATTTGCGCCCGCACCGGTGACCTGCAGCGCGATGTTGAGCGGTTTGCGGGGCTCCGTCTTTGGTACGACGTCGAGCTTGACGGCAAGGTTGCGATCGCCGGGATTGACCCCCAGCCATTTGACGCCGATGGCGCGCATCGGCATGTGGCTTTCCTGGTCGTTGCCGGGGCGGAACAGAGTTGCCGTGACATAGGCCCCGGCGCCCCAATCGGCCGTGACCGGAATTTCGACTTCACCACCTTCGGCGGGAATGTTGGCGCGCTTGGTGAGGAGGAGATTGTCCGCGCCGACCGCGATGAGAAGTTCACCGGCAAAGCGCGGCGACACCTTGAGTTTCGCCGTTTCCCCGGGCGCATAATTCGACTTGTCGAGAGCGATTTCGAGGCCGTCTGGCGTTTCGGTCGATGTTGCGGCGACATAGTAACCCGCGTCGAATTCGACGCTGGATGTCGGGCCGTCCGCGGCGGTGGTTTCAACCTCGAGCCGGAAACGGCCCCAGGTGACGGGCACCGAAATCTCCGCGCCGTCGATTTTCGTGTCCACTTGTCCGCTCGCGACCTGCTTCGTCGAAAGAATCGGCTCGTATTTCCATGAATTGCCATCGCGATACCATTGATAGTTGCGCTCGACGCTGACCAGTTTCCATTCGAGACCCTGCATCGCCTGTTTCTGGTTGTTCTGGTCGATGCCGATCACATGGAATTTCGCAACCGAGTTTTCCGGCAGGTCGCCGGCAAATTCCGCCTTGATCCCGATCATCGGTCCTGCCGGCTTGACGGGAAGCGTCAGCGTCCGCTCGACAGCGCGGCCGCCTGCCTCCTGCATACGCACGACAATGTCGGCATTGAGAAGCTGCGTTGTCGAGGGTGCGTCGCTGATCAGGACATCGAAGGTGCCCTTGCCGGCATCGTCCAGCGGCTGCAGATCCTCCAGCGGAATACGCGAATCCTCACTGACCTCTTCATCGGCAAGGCCGAAGGAATAGCCCTTGAAGTCGGCGCTTTCATGCGTCGGCTTCAGGGCGATCTCGCCTTCGAGATTGAGCCCCGCGGCCGGAGCGCCATAGAGGTAGCGCCCATCGACCTTGACCGGCGTCGGCTGGCCGATCTCGATCGATTTTGCATCGCTGGTCAGGTCGAATTCGACCCGGTCCGGTACGAAGTCCTCCACCAGAAACTGCTTTTCCGCGAGGGGCGATGCCTTTGGATCGGTAAAGATCTGCATGGTCCAGGTGCCACGCATGGAATTGGGCTGGAGCGCGAGATCGAGCGTATGGCCGCCGAGATTCGCTCCGTCGCTGACCATGCGGCGGTCTTCGACCCCGTCGGGGCGCTTGAAGATAAATGTAAGCGGCAGTTTTTCGATGGCGTTGGCGGCATTGTCACGCGCCAATGCCGAGGCATGCACCGTCTCGCCGGCGCGATAGATACCGCGTTCCGTCCAGGCTAATATGTCGATTGCACCGGGGGCGGCGCGGCCTGTCACGCCGCGGTCGGAGAGGTCGAAGCCGGCGCGCGTCATGTCGAGGAACACGTAGTCAGCATCGCCGTTCTTGGCTGTGATTACGGCGGGCGCGGTGGCTGAGGCGCCGCGCATCAGCCCGGCGGTGAAGGTCGCCCTGCCCTCCGTGTCGGTCGTGGCCGTGCCGAGGATCTCGTTATTCTTGGCGAGAAGCTGCAATTCGACGCCGATAAGCGGCTGTGCTGTCGCCAGCGAACGGGCGAATACGTTGAGCCCGTCCGTACCGGCATAGGTCGTCAGACCGATGTCGGAGACGACGAACCACTGCGTTGCCTGCGCATCCCACTCCTCGGCTTTCGAATCCGGCGAAACTGCGGTCAGCACATAGACGCCCGGCTTGCGCTGGAGCAGCGCTTCATCGACCGGGAAGCTCGTGACCACGTCCTTGTTGAGCTCGGACTGAATGTCGATCGCGCCCTGCCATACGAGTTCCCCCGACTCATCCTGCAGGCGCTGCGCGTTGTAGCCGTCGAGCTGGGTCAGGAATTGCGAGCTTGTCATCAGCGGCGCAAGACCACGGTCGCCGATCCGGTAAAGCTTCAGATTGGCGCTCGCCGTGTTGACCGAAACGATGGGAATTCCGCGGCGAACGGTGCTCGGTAGCACGAAATTGTCACCGGTGAATCGCACCATGGCGGAGCGATCCTGGATGTAGAGGTCAAGATCGACGGGCGCCTCAAGCGCCTCGCCAACGGAGGACGGCAGACCGGGTCGCAGGGCGAGCTTGTAGCGCTGGCCGTGCTCCAGACCTTCCACGCAAATCTCGCTCCCGCTCGCCTCCATGGCTTTTGGCGGTGCCCCGTTGAGCGTGACGAATGGCGCGTAGTCCGTGCCCATCTTCACCAGCGGCTCGGAGAACTGGACGCAGGCGCGCGGCGTCGCGCTGTCCGCATCAATGGTATGGTTGACAACGCGGAAGCCTTGCCGGGCCTTCAAGTCTGCATAAGCAGCCGCCACTGTCTTGTCGTCGACAAGATCGAGGCTGGCCTTGTAGGCGCTCAGGGCAGCGCGATAATTCTCGGCGTTCTGCAGCGCTGCGGCGAGGGCGGCGAGCGCATCGGCACGGCTCGAAGCCGTGCGCGTCAGCTGGTAGCCGTTCAGCGCAGCCAGCGTGGCCTGGCCGGCAATATAGGTGTTCTTGTCGGCGCGATTGGCAGCGCGAGCTGTCTCGATCCAGAGCGCGCTGTCATCAGGGCTCCACGCCAGAGCCGTCTTGAAGTTGTTCAGCGCATTTTCGAGATTGCCCGCAGCAAGTTCCCCCCGCGCAGCGGCCAGAATGCCATCGACGCCTTGCGCCTTCTGCGCGTCCGTCGCCGTCAAGCCTCCCTTGACCTGCCGCGCCTCCTGAACGAGCTGATCCGACAGGAATTGCAGCTTTGGCGGCGCTCCGATATCAGGTTCAGCCGCGGTTTCGACGACCTTTCCGGCAATCGATCCCGGCGCCGGCTTCAGCTCTTTGAAATCCGACTTGAGAAAGCACCACTTGGCCTTGGGGTTATAGGTGAAAGCCTTGCAAGTGCGATCAGCGAGGCAAACAACCTCACATTGGTCTTGGGTAACATCCTGTTCCGTTCGAAGATCGAAACCGAAATAATCGCCGTCCCTGGTTACGACCACATCACGATTCGTCTCTGCTGCCCCGGCTGGCGCGTAACCTGCGAACATACTGAAAACCAAGAGAGAAAAGCCGAAAACAGCACGCATGGACATCAGGGCCTCCCAACGCTCAGGACCGGCAGATTCCAGCCCTCAATGTCGACGCTGGGCACTGTTCAAACTTCGCCGTAACTTGTCAACAGATCATACGGAAGCTGCAGCGCCCTCCTGTTGAATTTCGGTGCGGATCCAGCGCTGGAACTGCAGCATCTGCGGCGTCGGCTTGCGATTTTTCGGGGAAACCAGCCAATAGGCGATCGGCGACGGCACCCGGGCCGGAAACGGCGCGACGAGCCGCCCGTCGCCAAGGCTGTCCTCGACGAACAGGTCCCAGGCAAGCATGATGCCCTGGCCACTGATGGTCGCCTCGAGCGCCAGCCATGGATCGGAGAAGGTCGGCCCGTCAAACGGCAGCGGCCCTTCAAGGCCCGTCGCGACCTGCCATTCATCCCAACTGAACATCGGATTTTCATAACAGATGATGGGCTGGCGGAAGATGTCGGCGGGCGAAGACAGGCGAGCGGCAAAGGCCGGAGTGCACACAGGGAACATGGATTGCGGCAGCAGGCGCTCCGGCGTGCCGTCGCGCCAGTCACCGCTGCCGAGCCTTATGGCGAGATCAATATCGGATCGGTTGAGATCGAGCACCCCCGGAGACGGATCGATACGGATTTTGAGATCGGGGTAAGCAGCGCGTAATCGTCCGAGCCGCGGCACCAGCCATTTTGAGGCGAAAGTGGGCGCGACGGACAGGAGCAGTACCTGTTCGGTACTCTCGGCAAGCGCGACCGCCTGCGAGATTTGCTGAAAAACATCGGCAAGGCGCGGCAGCAGGCTACGGCCGAAAACCGTCGGCACCAGACCGGCCCGCGTACGCTCGAAGATCGCCTGACCGATCTGTTCCTCGGTGCGGATCAATTGCTGGCTGACAGCACTGATCGAGACGCCGAGTTCGTCGGCCGCTTTGGGCAATGAGCCAAGTCGTCCGATCGCTTCCACGGCTTTCAGTCCGTTCAAATGAAACCGGTTGAGATTTCTCATGTAGATTTTCTTCACGCCAATATCGGCAATCTTGATTGCAGGTACTGATGGCTCAACCAATAATAGCGCAAATCTCGAGCTTAAGGACATCGATTATGAAGATTTTCTTTTTGATGCGCACCTTCTGGCGGTCCGCTGTCGTAGAGCAGGAGCGCGGCGACGGCGAAATCCTCAACTGGCAACGGGATCCGTTATCGCATCCCGTTCTCGACGCGATGGGCCTGGACGAGTTGGCTGATTTGCCTTTCGATGCCCGCTCGGTGTGTCGCCAATAACAATTCAGGCGGCAACCGATCCAGGCTTGCGAATATGCTTGGCGGCGGCGATGACGAGATCATCCAGCCCGTTGCCGTCCTTGTCGAGGATGGCGAAGAGCTGGGTGCGCATGCGCGGTTCCCAGAAATGGTTGATATGCTCGGCGACGCCGACAATCGCCTCGTCCTTCGGCTGCGTGTGGAAGAAGCCCGCGATCTGATTGGCCATGTAGACCAGTTTCTGTTCCGTCGACTTGTGGCTTTCACTATCCATATTGCACCAATTGAACTGTCGGACTTTGAATAAGCGTGGATGCAGCGGAATCGGGATTGGCCTTTGCCGGGGCATTGGCCGCCGCCTCATCGGCCTTGGTCTTCACCTGCATCAACACATGCGGGACGCGTTCCGGCCGGGTGAAGACATCGAATTCTTCGCCCCGCACCAGCGCAACGAGCGTCATGCCGGCAGCTTCAGCCGTACGAACCGCCAGCGCAGTCGGGGCAGAGACGGCAATGAGCATCGAGGCGCCGATTATCGCGGTCTTCTGGACCATTTCAATCGAAACCCGGCTGGTGATGACAACCGCGCCGCTCTCGCCGTCGATACCGGCCCGGCACAGCGCGCCAGCGAGCTTGTCGAGAGCATTATGCCGGCCAACGTCCTCGCGCACCGCGACGATACCCTGCCCCGGCACATAGAAGCCTGCCGCATGCACCGCACCGGTCTCGCCGTGGAGCGGTTGGCGCCTCGACAAGGAGGTCATGGCATCGGCGATCTCGTGCGGCGTAAGCGTCAGGCGCACCTTGTCCACCGACGCGACCGGCTTCAACGCCTGCTCGATCGATTCAATGCCGCACAGCCCGCAGCCGACCGGACCCGCCATGCGGCGGCGACGATCCGTCAATTCCTGCCCGGCTTCGGTCGCAAGACGCAGCTGGACATCTATACCCTCATTATGTTCCTCGACGGCAATCTCGCTGATCTCGCCAAGCTGCGAGACGATCCCTTCGGAAAGGCTGAACCCGACGGCGAAATCCTCCATGTCGGCGGGTGTCGCCATCATTACCGCGTGGGTGGTGCCGTTATAGCTGAAGGCAATCGGCGTTTCCTCGGGCACAATCCGGCCTTCCACCGCATAGCTGTCATCCGCGCCTTTACGGCGACGGATGATGCGCGGGACGGAAAGCCGGGTCGGCCGCTCGCTCATTGCTATTCCGCCGCGTCGAGCGTCGCCGCAATCCGGCGGCTTTGGCGCGCCTGCTCGTCATATTTGACCTGCCAGTCGCTCGGACCGTTCGATACAGCCACCTGCACCGCCGTGACCTTGTATTCCGGACAGTTGGTTGCCCAGTCCGAAAAGTCCGTGGTGATGACGTTGGCCTGCGTTGAAGGGTGATGGAACGTCGTATAGACGACGCCGGGCGACACACGATCGGTGATCAGGGCGCGCAGTGTTGTCTCGCCGGAACGGCTTGCAACCTTGACCCAATCGCCATCGCGCACGCCGCGCTGCTCGGCGTCGTGCGGGTGAATCTCGAGGCGGTCCTCTTCATGCCAGACGACATTGTCGGTCCGGCGCGTCTGCGCACCGACATTGTACTGCGACAGGATACGCCCCGTCGTCAGAAGCAGCGGGAAGCGCGGACCGGTACGCTCGTCGGTCGCGACATATTCTGTACGGATAAATTTGCCCTTGCCGCGCGCGAAGCCGTCAATATGCATGATGGGCGTGCCGAGCGGCGCCTTTTCGTTGCACGGCCACTGCACCGATCCCTCTTTTTCGAGAAGCTCATAGGATACGCCGGCAAAGCTTGGCGTCGTCAGCGCAACTTCGTCCATGATCTGCGACGGATGCGTGTAGTTCCAGTCGAGCCCCATTGCCTTGGCGAGGTTTTGCGTAACCTCCCAGTCGCCATAGCCATTGAGCGGGCTCATCACCTTGCGCACGCGGTTGATGCGACGCTCGGCATTGGTGAACGTCCCATCCTTTTCGAGGAAGGTCGAGCCGGGCAGGAAGACGTGGGCGTAGTTGGCCGTCTCGTTGAGGAAGAGATCGTGGACGACGACGCACTCCATTGCGGCGAGACCCGCCGCAACATGCTTGGTGTCGGGATCAGACTGGAGGATATCCTCGCCCTGCACATAGAGCCCCTTGAAGCTGCCATCGACAGCGGCATCGAGCATGTTCGGAATACGCAGGCCGGGTTCATCCTGGAGCTTCACGCCCCAGAGCTTGTCGAATATATCGCGAGTCGATTCGTCCGAGATGTGGCGGTAACCCGGCAACTCGTGCGGGAACGAGCCCATGTCGCAGGAGCCCTGAACGTTGTTCTGGCCGCGCAGGGGATTAACGCCAACGCCCTGGCGTCCGATATTGCCGGTCGCCATGGCAAGATTGGCGATCGCCATAACCGTCGTTGAACCCTGGCTATGCTCGGTAACGCCGAGACCGTAATAAATGGAGCCGTTGCCGCCGGTCGCGAAAAGGCGCGCAGCCTGGCGCAGCATTTGCGGGTCGACCCCCGAAATCTGCTGGGTGGCTTCGGGGCTGTGTTCCGGCGAGGAGACAAAAGCTGCCCAATCCTGGAATTCGTCCCAGTCGCAGCGCTCGCGGATGAACCGCTCGTCAAAAAGCCCTTCAGTGACGATCACATGCGCCAGGGACGTGACGACCGCCACGTTGGTGCCGGGGCGCAGCGGCAGATGATAGGCGGCCTCGATGTGCGGGCTGCGGACAAGATCGATGCGGCGCGGGTCGACGATGATCAGCTTGGCGCCCTTGCGCAAACGCTTTTTCAAACGCGAGGCGAAGACGGGATGTCCATCGGTCGGGTTGGCGCCGATGATCATGACGACATCGGTATGCTCGACGCTGTCGAAATCCTGTGTGCCGGCCGAAGTGCCGAAGGTCTGCTTCAGACCATAGCCGGTCGGCGAGTGACAGACGCGAGCGCAGGTATCGACATTGTTATTGCCCAAACCGGCGCGCACCAGCTTCTGCACGAGGTAGGTTTCCTCATTGGTGCAGCGCGACGAGGTGATGCCGCCGACGGAGTTACGGCCATACTGGTACTGGATACGGCGAAACTCGCTGGCGACGTGCTTGTAGGCCTCGTCCCAGCTGACTTCGCGCCACGGATCGCTGATCTTTTCGCGGATCATGGGGTTGAGGATACGGTCCTTGTGGGTCGCATAGCCGTAAGCGAAACGGCCCTTGACGCAGGAGTGACCGCGATTGGCCTTGCCGTCCTTCCACGGCACCATGCGCACCAGTTCTTCGCCGCGCATCTCGGCCTTGAACGAGCAGCCGACGCCGCAATAGGCACAGGTCGTCACCATCGAATGCTCGGGCTGGCCGATCTCGATGACCGACTTTTCCGTCAGCGTCGCGGTGGGGCAGGCCTGCACGCAAGCGCCGCAGGATACGCATTCGCTTTCGACGAAACTGTCATGCGGCCCGGCGGCCACGCGGCTGTCGAAGCCGCGGCCCTGGATCGTCAGCGCGAAGGTGCCCTGCACTTCCTCGCAGGCGCGCACGCAGAGCGAGCAGACAATGCATTTCGACGGATCATAGGTGAAATACGGGTTGGACTGGTCCTTGGGTAGCCACTGGTCATTGGCGACAGTCCCCGCCCTGGCAAAAACGTGGTTTTCGCCCTCATAGCCATAGCGAACATCCCGGAGCCCGACGGCACCGGCCATGTCCTGCAACTGGCAATCGCCATTGGCGGCGCAGGTGAGGCAGTCGAGCGGGTGATCGGAGATGTAAAGCTCCATCACGCCCTTGCGAATATCCTTCAGCCGCGACGTCTGGGTATGGACGACCAAACCCGGCATCGCGGGCGTTGTGCAGGAGGCGGGCGTGCCGCCGCGGCCTTCGATCTCGACGAGGCACAGGCGGCAGGACCCGAAAGCGTCGACCATATCCGTGGCGCAGAGCTTTGGAACCTCGATGCCGGCTTCCATGGCGGCGCGCATGATCGACGTGCCCTCCGGCACAGTCACCTCGTTTCCGTCGATGGTCAGAGTGACCAGCTTTTCGGACCGCGAGGCGGGCGTGCCGTAATCGATTTCATGAATCAGGGACATTGTCTTCTCCTATTCCGCAGCCTGGGCGACAGGCGCCGGCCGGAAATCTTCAGGAAAATGCGTCAGCGCGCTCATGACGGGATAGGGCGTGAAACCGCCAAGGGCACAGAGCGAGCCGAACTTCATTGTATTACATAAATCAGTCAGAACCTTGATCTGTTTTTCAGGCTCGACATTGGCCGCGATGCGATCCACCACCTCGACGCCGCGCGTCGAACCGATGCGGCAGGGCGTGCACTTGCCGCACGATTCAACCGCGCAGAATTCCATGGCGAACCGCGCCTGCTTCAGCATGTCGACCGTATCGTCGAAAACGACGAGACCGGCATGGCCGATAAGGCCGTCCTTCGCCGCGAACGCCTCGTAGTCGAAGGGCGTATCAAAGAGTTCGCGCGGGAAATAGGCACCGAGCGGACCGCCCACCTGCACCGCCTTTACCGGGCGGCCGCTTGCCGTGCCGCCGCCAATATCATCGACGATGTCACCGAGCGTCAGGCCGAATGCCGTTTCGAAAAGGCCGCCATGCTTGACGTTGCCGGCGATCTGCAGCGGGATGGTGCCGCGCGACCGGCCCATGCCGAAATCCTTGTAGAAGTTGGCGCCCTTGTCGAGAATGACCGGGACCGAGGCCAGCGAGATCACATTGTTGATGACGGTCGGACGGCCGAAAAGGCCCTTGTGGGCGGGAAGCGGCGGCTTGGCACGAACGATGCCGCGGCGACCTTCAAGGCTTTCGAGCAAGGCGGTCTCTTCACCGCAGACATAGGCGCCGGCGCCAACGCGCACCTCCATGTCGAAGGCATAGGGCGACCCGAGCACCGATTTTCCAAGCACGCCCGCCCGGCGCGCAACCTCGACCGCCTCGTTCATCACCGCGACCGCATGCGGATACTCGGAGCGAATATAGACATAGCCCTTGGTCGCACCAGTGGCGATGCCGGCGATCGTCATGCCCTCGATAAGGACAAAAGGATCGCCTTCCATGATCATGCGGTCGGCGAAGGTGCCGCTATCGCCTTCATCGGCGTTGCAGACGATGTATTTTTGCGCGCCTGCGGTGTCGAGCACGGTCTTCCACTTGATGCCGGTCGGGAAACCTGCGCCGCCACGGCCGCGCAGTCCGGATTCCGTCACCTGCGCGACGATCTCGGTCGGGGCCAGCGTAAGCGCGTTTTCCAGGCCCTTAAGGCCGTCGTTGGCACGGTAATCCTCAAGCGAGACGGGATCGATGATGCCGCAACGAGCAAAGGTCAGCCGCGTCTGTCGCGCGAGGAACGGCAGCTGATCCGTAAGGCCGAGCCAGAGCGGATGCACCCTGCCCTCGCCCATCCCGTTGTCCAGCAATGCCGGCACCTCCGACGCCTTGACCGGACCATAGGCCACGCGGCCGGATAGCGTTTCGACCTCGACCAAAGGTTCAAGCCAATACATGCCGCGCGAACCATTGCGCACGATGCGAGCATCGAGACCGCGGCTGTCGATTTCGGACTGGAGAGCCTTTGCAACCCGCTCGGCGCCGAGCGCGAGCGCGCCTGAATCGCGCGGAACGTAGAAGGTGACGGTCATAGCCGCACCTCCGTCATGATCTCTTCAAGCCGTTCTGCGTCAAGACGACCAATCACTTCACCATCGAGCATTGCCGAAGGCGAGCAGGCGCAAAGACCAAGGCAGTAGACGGGTTCAAGTGTTACGGCGCCATCAGGGGTGGTGCCATGCCAGTCAATCCCGAGAAGTTCGCGGGCGCGATCGGCCAGCGCATCCCCGCCCATCGACTGGCAGGATTCAGCCCGGCACAGCTTCAAAACGTGCCGCCCCGTCGGATGATCGCGGTAGTCGTGATAGAATGTGAAAACGCCATGGACCTCGGCGCGCGAAATATTGAGAGCGCCGGCGATGATCGGCAGGGTTTCCCTTGGAACATAGCCGAACTCAGCCTGCAACTCGTGCAAGATCGGAAGCAGAGGGCCTTCTTTGCCCTTCAATTGATCGATAATGCCTATCGCCCTTTCGGCGATATCGGTACTTGCACTCTGCATGCTGTGCAGTGCCCTCCCTCATGTTTCTCCCTGTTCTTTAGAATAGATCAAATATGGCATTATATATCAATATCGTAGTCTCGTCATTCGATAGAAGATTTCTATCAAACCATGTCCAAGCTTTGCGCAAGGGCTCGCGCTTCGTGCAGGAGCGCCGACACCAGTGGGGTATGCGGTTCGCGGTCGGCCGCAACGAGTCCGACAAGGTGGCGCGCATCGGGCTCGACAATGGGGATGGCGCGGATCGGTTCGGCAAATCCGAGCGTCTCAGCAAGGTTGAGCGGCATGATGCTCGCCCACTTGCCAGTGCGAATGTGCGAGAACAGCACGATCATCGAATTCGATTCGAGCGTCGGATGGACCTCGATTCCCGCCTCTTGCAAATGCTTGTTGATGAGGCGGCGGTTCTGCATGTCCATGGTGAGCAGGCAGAGCGGTAATTGTCCGACCTCCCTCCAGGTAACGGACTGCCGGTCAGCATGGGTACTGCCGGCCGATGTGATGAGCTGGTAGCGCTCGGTATAAAGCGGCACCGAAGTGACACGCCCGAGTGGCTCATTGTCGAGATAGCTTATGCCGACATCGATTTCGAAATTGCTCAGCAGCGTCAGAACTTCAAGCGAAGTGCGCGACGTTACCGAGAACGTCACGTCCGGGTGCTTCTCCCGAAACGGTGTCGTCAGCCGCGACACCATGGCCAGCGCGGTCGGAATTGCCGCGATCTTTACGTGACCGGCAAGTCCAAGGCGGGCGGCGCGCAATTCCTCGCGCATGGTGCGCGTATCGCCGACGATGCGACGCGCCCATTCAAGAACGCGCTGGCCTTCGGACGTGAGCCCCTTGAAGCGCGAGCCCCGCTGGACGAGAACGACGCCGAGCGTGTCCTCGAGCTGACGGATCGCGGCCGACAGCGTGGGCTGGGTCACGCCGCATTCCTCGGCGGCACGACCGAAATGCCGATGCCGCGCCAGCGCGATGAAAAATTCCAGCTTGTCGATCATCAAGGTTGCTCCTTCGGAGCGAACCTAGCGATGTTGACCTGTCGTCAGCAAGGCAAGTTTTCTGCAGCAAACATTTCCGTCAGACCAGGTCGTCAAGATCGACGCGCAGCACAGCGGCAATCTTCTTCATGGCCGACAACCCGCCTTCCTTCTTGCCGTTTTGAATGTCGGACAAGTAAGATGGGCTGAGGCCAGCCGCCGAAGCAAGTTCACGGTTGGACAGACCGCGATATTCTCGCCAAACCCGAAGCTTGTTCTCACCTGCAAGTATGCGGTCGGCAATTGCCGAGGGAACAAGTTCATCTTTGCCCGAGACAAGCCGGGCCTTTACTTCATCATAGGCGACGAGATCCTGCGCCATCTCGGCATCGTGCACGAGCTTTTCGTAATGCGCGCGCGGCACAACCACCATTTCATCGCCGCTCGGCGTCGTGAAAATCGTCATCTCATTCATAACAGCCTCTATTCATAAATACCGCCGCGCGGTCCAATCTGAAGAATGCTCAGAACCGTACCGTCATCGTCGAATATGACACGCCAGTCACCTACGCGTAGCCGATAGCCCGTCCTCCCCTGCAACCGGACAACATTTGCCGCCTGCGCGCCAGGATTCGACGCATATTGCTCGATTTTCGATCGGATGCGTCCCGCAACATTCACAGGCAAACGCGAAAGCACTTTCAGCGCAGACCGACTGTAATTAATTTCTTTCATAACAATATTATCAAATGGCGATCAAAGTTTCAAACTTAGAATTCACTAATAGCGAATACTAAAGGCAAATTCAAACAGTCAGGAACTTGCGGACCTCCGGCCGCTCGAGGCTCGGCGCATCGCCGGAATGAACGATCTCACCGCGATCCATGATATAGACATGGTCGGCGAGTTCGCGGCAGAAGTCGAGATACTGCTCGACGAGAAGGATGGCGAGGCCGGCCTGGTCGCGCAGAAACTGGATGGCGCGGCCGATATCCTTGATGATCGATGGCTGGATACCCTCGGTCGGTTCATCGAGCACCAGCAGTTTCGGCCGCGTCACCAGCGCACGGCCGATTGCCAGTTGTTGCTGCTGGCCGCCGGAAAGATCGCCGCCCCTGCGACCCAGCATCGTCTTCAGGACCGGAAACAGCTCGTAAACTTCCGCGGGCACGGTGCGATTGCCGCGTGAGGCGGCGGCAAATCCAGTTGCCAGATTTTCGCGGACGGTGAGCAGCGGAAAAATCTCGCGGCCTTGCGGAACGAAGGCAATGCCGGCGCGTGCACGCTCATAAGACGGCTTCCGGTCGATCGGCGCGCCTTCGAACCGGATCGACCCCGATGACAGCGGGTGCTGGCCGACGATGGCGCGCAGCATGCTCGTCTTACCGACGCCGTTGCGGCCGAGAACGCAGGTAATCGACTTCGGCTTGACCTCCAGCGATACGCCGCGCAGCGCCTGAGCGGCGCCATAGTGGAGAGAGGCATTTTCAACGCTGAGCATGATGTTCCTATCGTCCGAGGTAAACTTCGATGACGCGCTGGTCGTTGCTGACATAGTCGAGCGAGCCTTCCGCCAGAACCGAGCCTTCATGGAGGCACGTGACCTTGACGTCGAGTTCGCGCACGAAATGCATGTCGTGTTCGACCACTAGCACCGAGCGCGTCTTGGCAATTTCGCGCAGGAGCTTGGCGGTTTCCGCCGTTTCAGCATCTGTCATGCCCGCGACAGGCTCATCGACGAGCAGCAGCTTCGGATCTTGCGCGAGCAACATGCCGATCTCAAGCCACTGCTTCTGGCCGTGCGAGAGATTTGCGGCCAGCCAGTCCCGCTTGGTGTGCAGGCGGATCGTGTGAAGAATGTCGTCGATCCGCTCCGCCTCATCGGCACTCTGGCGATGGAACAGCGCCGAGAAGGCCGAGCGCGGGCCGGCCAGCGCAAGCACAAGATTGTCCTCGACGGTATGGCTTTCAAAAACAGTCGGCTTCTGAAACTTGCGGCCGATGCCGAGAAGCGCGATTTCCGCCTCGTCGTGGCGGGTAAGGTCGATCTCGCCCTTGAAATAAACGTCGCCCGTATCCGGGCGGGTCTTGCCGGTGATGATATCCATCATCGTTGTCTTGCCGGCGCCGTTCGGGCCGATAACTGCGCGCATTTCACCGGCCTGGAGCACAAGGGACAGATTGTTGATGGCGCGAAAACCGTCAAACGAGACCGAGACGCCATCGAGATAGAGGAGTGTATCCTTGGCTTTCATGGTCTACTCCGCTGCCTGGGGTTCGGCGATCGGTGTCGCACTTTCTGTTGCCGGGGAGCCCGGTTCGATGCGCTTGCGAGCGATGCGGTCCTTTCGCTTTGTCTGCCATGTGCCGTAAAGGCCGAGTATGCCCTTCGGAAGGAACAGGGTGACCAGGATGAAAAGGGCGCCGAGCGCAAACAGCCAGATCTCCGGAAATGCCGCGGTGAAATAGGTCTTGCCGAAATTGACCAGCACCGCGCCGAGAATCGGCCCGATGATGGTGCCGCGGCCTCCCACGGCAACCCAGATTACCGCTTCGATGGAATTGGCGGGCTCGAACTCGGAGGGATTGATGATGCCGACCTGCGGCACATAAAGCGCGCCGGCAATGCCCGCCATCATGGCGGAGACGGTCCAGACGAAGAGTTTGTAGCGATCGACCCGATAGCCGAGAAAGCGCATGCGGCTCTCCGCGTCGCGCACGCCAACGAGGACCTTGCCGAGTTTGGAGCGGACAATGAAACTGGTTACGAATACGGCAAGCGCCAGGAACAACGCCGTTGCCGCAAACAGCATCGAGCGCGTGCTGTCCGCCTGAATGTTGAAGCCGAGAATATCCTTGAAATCGGTGAGGCCGTTATTGCCGCCAAATCCCATGTCGTTGCGGAAGAACGCAAGAAGCAAGGCGTAGGTCAGAGCCTGGGTGATGATCGACAGATAAACGCCGGTGACACGCGAGCGGAAGGCAAGCCAGCCGAAGCCAAAGGCGAGAATGCCGGGGACCAGCACAACCATGAGCGCCGCGAACCAGAAATGGTTGAAGCCGTGCCAGAACCACGGCAGTTCATTCCAGTTGAGGAACACCATGAAGTCGGGCAGCACCGGATCGGCATAGACGCCGCGCGGACCGATCTGGCGCATCAGGTACATGCCCATCGCATAGCCGCCGAGCGCGAAGAATGCGCCATGGCCGAGCGAAAGGATGCCGCAGAATCCCCAGACAAGATCAAGAGCGACCGCCAGCAGGGCGTAGGTCAGGTACTTGCCGATCAGCGACACGAGATAGGTCGGCACATGCAAGGCCGATGTCGGCGGCAGCAGCAGGTTCGAGAGGGGAACGAGGCAGGCCAGCGCCACCAGCAAGGCGATGACGATTGCACCACGACGGTCGACATGGGTGAAAAACCACTGCGTGATCATGCCTCGATGGCCCTTCCCTTGAGTGCGAAGAGACCACGCGGACGCTTCTGGATGAACAGGATGATCAGCACCAGCACGAGGATCTTGCCGAGGACGGCTCCCGCGAAGGGTTCGAGGAACTTGTTGGCTATGCCGAGCGACATCGCGCCGACCAGCGTTCCCCAGAGATTGCCAACGCCGCCGAAGACGACGACCATGAAACTGTCGATGATATAGCCCTGACCCAGATTGGGGCTGACATTGTCGATCTGGCTCAGCGCCACGCCGGCAATGCCGGCTATGCCGGAGCCGAGGCCAAAGGTCAGCGCGTCGACCCAGGGCGTCCTGATACCCATGGCGGAGGCCATGCGCCGGTTCTGTGTAACGGCGCGCATGCGCAGCCCGAGCATCGTCTTCTTCAGCACCAGTTGCAGCACCCCGAAGACCGAAAGGGCAAAGACGATGATCCACAGGCGCGACCAGGTGAGCGTCAGGAGACCGAGATCGAACGACCCTGCCATCCATGATGGGTTGCCGACCTGAACGTTTGAGGCGCCGAACCAGGAGCGGATCGCCTGCTGCAGGACCAGCGAAATGCCCCATGTCGCAAGCAGGGTTTCCAGCGGACGGCCATAGAGGAAGCGTATGATGCCGCGCTCGATGACGACGCCGACGGCGCCCGAGACGATGAAGGCCGCAGGCAGCGCAATGAGCAACGAATAATCGAAAAGGCCCGGTGCCGAGGCGCGGATGATCTGCTGCACGACAAAGGTGGTATAGGCGCCGATCATGACCATCTCGCCGTGGGCCATGTTGATGACGCCCATGACGCCGAAGGTGATCGCCAGACCGATCGCCGCAAGCAGGAGCACGGAGCCCAGCGACAGCCCGTAGACGATATTCTGGATGCCGTTCCACAAGGCGAGCTTGCTGTTGATACTGTCGATCGCCGAACGCGCGGCGTCGCCCACCGGGCCGTCGCTAGTTTGGAGCGGCGTCAGGAGTCCCAGTGCGTCGCGGCTGTTGCCGGCGGTGACCTCCGCAATAGCCGCGATCTTGGCGTCATCCGGCGCGGCCGAATTCAGCACCGCCGCAGCTTTCGCCTGCTGCATCACGGCCTTGATTCCGCTATCGTTTTCCGCCGCGATGGCCTGATCGAGCAAAGCGATGGACTCGGGATCGCGGGTCTTCAGAATTGTTTCGGCGGCGGAGCGTCGTTCCGCAGGATTGTCGCTCATCAGCGTGAGCCCGCCGATCGCCGCTGCTATATCGCGGCGCAGACGGTTGTTGACCTTGATCTTTTCCGCGGCATTGCGCGGCACGGGTGCAAGCTTGGCACCCGTCAGGGGATCGGTGGCGGCGTAATCCGAGCCATCGCGTTTGCCGATGAAAACGGCCTTGTCCGCCTTGACGATGTATAGATCGCCGGCCGTCAGCGCGTTGAGGATGGCGGATACGCGCGCATCGCCGGTCTTGGCGAGGCCGGAAACCGCCTTCGTCGTCTCGTCGAAATTTTCTGCGGCGAGGGCCTGAATGAGCGGCCGCAGCGTGGCATCGTCGACCGTTTCGGCCCGCGCTTCCATTCCAGGCGCAAACACGCCCGAGAGCACAAGGAATACGGCCAGCAAGCGGATCAATTGCATAAAACAATCCTGGGTACGAGTATCCTCGGAGTGGCTCCACCCCCACTTGCGTGGAGGTGGAGTGGCTTCGGATGTGCCCCAAACCGAAGCCGGGTAGGCATCAGTTGGTCACGCCGCCGCACTTGCCGCTGACGACGTTGAAATTGCCGCATGACATCGGTTTGCGCCAATCGGAGATGAGGTCCTTGGAGCCCGGCAGGTAATCGGACCATTCGTCGCCGACAACGAGACCGGGCGTCTGATAGACAATGTCGAACTGGCCGTCGTCCTGCACTTCGCCGATCAGCACCGGTTTTGTGATGTGATGGTTCGGCATCATCGTGGCAGAGCCGCCGGACAGGTTCGGTACCGACACGCCGACGATGGAATCGATCACCGCATTGGAATCCGTGGTACCGGCAGCTTCAACTGCCTTCACCCACATGTTGAAACCGATATAGGCCGCTTCCATCGGGTCGTTGGTCACGCGCTTGTCGTTCTTGGTATAGGCGTGCCACTCCTTGATGAACTCGGCATTGGCATCGGCATCGACCGACTGGAAGTAATTCCAGGCGGCAAGGTGGCCGACCAGCGGCTTGGTATCGAGGCCCGCAAGTTCTTCTTCACCCACCGAGAAGGCAACGACGGGAATGTCTTCCGCTTTGATGCCCTGGTTTGCGAGTTCCTTATAGAAAGGCACGTTCGCATCACCGTTGATGGTCGAAACGACTGCGGTCTTCTTGCCGGCCGAACCGAATTTCTTGATGTCGGAGACGATCGTCTGCCAGTCGGAATGGCCGAACGGCGTGTAGTTGATCATGATGTCCTCATCCTTGACGCCCTTGGCGTTGAGGTAGGCCTTCAAAATCTTGTTCGTGGTCTGCGGATAGACGTAGTCGGTACCGGCGAGCACCCAGCGCTCGACACCCTCTTCCTTGGCAAGATAATCGACGGCGGGAATCGCCTGCTGGTTCGGCGCGGCGCCCGTATAGAAGACGTTGCGCGAGCTTTCCTCACCCTCGTACTGCACGGGATAGAACAGCATGGAGTTGAGCTCTTCGAAGACCGGCAGGACCGATTTGCGCGACGATGACGTCCAGCAACCGAAGACGGCGGCGACCTTGTCCTGCTCGATCAGCTGGCGGGCCTTTTCCGCAAAGAGTGGCCAATCCGACGCCGGATCGACGACCACCGCTTCGAGCTTCTTGCCAAGCACGCCGCCCTTCTTGTTCTGCTCATCGATGAGGAACAGCATCGTGTCCTTGAGCGTGGTTTCGGAAATCGCCATGGTCCCGGAAAGGGAGTGCAGGATGCCGACCTTGATCGTGTCATCCGCAGCTACGGCAGGCGAGAAAGCCAGCGCCGCGCCCATGGCCGCGGCCGCAAAAGTCCCGATAAATCTGGCTGTTAGACTGGACATTCAGGTAAACCCCTCTTTTTGGTTGTGTGTACCAAGGGATTAAAAGCAATGAGTGTGCCAACTTCGGCAGCAGCATTGAAAATTATAAATTCTTCAAATTTATCGGTATTTTAGCGCCTGCTCCCGGTTAGCCGGCTTGCAGGTGGGAAGATTGCGCCTCGCTAATACCAAGCACTTCCGCTTATACTTTAGTCATATCTGCACTCGTGATGATAATTTAATCACGGGCGCGGGACAGAGATGCTTTTCAGATGGCGTTGACCATCGTTTGATGTATGGTGAGGCGACTTTCACACTTCCCAGGGACATAAGATGGATATCCGTCAAATCGACGAAGGCTACGCCGTGAGCGGCCAGATTTCACCCGACGACGTTCGCGATCTCGCCGCGGCAGGCTATCACACGATCATTTGCAACCGCCCGGACGGTGAATCGGCCGATCAGCCCGACTTTGCCGAGATCCAGAACGTTGCCGAAAAAGCGGGCATAGCGATTTACTACGTCCCTGTCGTTTCAGGGCAATTGACACAGGACGACGTCGACGCCATGGCGCGCGCGCTTGACGAGGCCGAGGGTCCCGTCCTCGCCTATTGCCGTTCGGGCGCCCGCTCGACCAATATTTACGGCATCGTCCAGCAGCAGAAGGGCTAACCACATGCTCCCCATCGCTGATCTTGGCGCCGATGAACTCGACGCCCTGCGCAACCGCGTCCTGCGCGATTACGAAGCCTTCCGCGCTAAGGGGCTGAAGATCGACATGACCCGCGGGAAGCCGAGCCCGGAACAGCTCGATCTCGCCAATGGCATGCTGGTTCTTCCAGGCAACGGCGACCACTTCAGTGAGGCAGGCGAAGACGCTCGCAACTACGGCGGGCTCCAGGGTCTTGCCGAAACCCGCGCATTGTTCTCCCCCATGATGGGTGCGTCGGCCGATCGCATCGTCGTCGGCGATAATTCGAGCCTCGCCATGATGCATGATTGCTTGCTCTGGGCGATGGTGAAGGGCGTACCGGGCGAAATGGAGCCCTGGTCGCAGCAATCAGGTTCGCCGGCCTTCATCTGCCCGGTTCCCGGCTACGACAGGCATTTCGCCATCTGCGAGGAATATGGCATTCGCATGCTCCCCGTCCCGCTCACCGGGCACGGCCCCGACATGGATATGGTCGAGGAACTCGTCGCCGATCCCGACGTCAAGGGCATGTGGTGCGTTCCCAAATACTCCAATCCCTCGGGCGAAACCTATTCGACCGAAACGATCGAACGCCTTGCAGCCATGCGAACTGGTGCGCCAGACTTCCGCCTGTTCTGGGACAACGCCTATGCGGTGCACCACCTGACGACAGAGCGGCATGAGATCGCCAACATTATCGAGCTCTGCGCGCAGGCCGGCCATCCCGACCGCGCCTTCGTCTTCGCATCGACCTCCAAGATCACACTCGCCGGTGCGGGGCTCGCCCTGTTCGCATCGTCAGCGGCAAATGTGAAATGGTATCTCGCCCGGGCCGGCAAACGCACCATAGGGCCAGACAAACTGAACCAGTTGCGGCATGTGCGCTTTCTGAAGAGCATGGAGGGCCTGGCCCGGCATATGGACGCGCACCGCGCCCTCATCGCGCCGAAATTCGATTCGGTCATCGAGGCGCTGGAAACCCGCCTCGGCGGCACTGGCGTTGCGCGGTGGACGAAGCCGGATGGCGGCTATTTCATCTGCGTCGACGCCATGCATGGCACCGCTCGTGACGTGGTCGAACTGGCAGGCGAAGCCGGAGTGGTTCTGACCCCGGCAGGCGCCACCTCTCCTTACGGCCGCGATCCCAACGACAGCACTCTGCGCCTTGCTCCGACGTTTCCGTCACAGGAAGAGGTGCGTCTCGCTTCTGAAGGTATCGCGCTGTGCATTCTCCTTGCCGCCGTGGACAAGCTCATCGCACTGCGCGAAGGCGGCGTCTAAATCCGCTGTCCGACGTCGACCCGGTTGCCGTCCGGGTCGGCGAAGACAAATGCGCGCTGGCCATAATCCTGGTCTTTCAGCGACTTGACGATACGAACGCCCTTGGCTTCGCAGACCGCGTAGAATGTCGCTATGTCGTCGACGAACATATGAAATGCGTTCGTCGTCGTCCTCGCAAGTTCGCGAACCTGACTAAGGTGTATCTCCGCGGCATCCTTTTTCAGAACCATGAAGCCGACCGGGTTGCCGTTTTCAAAGACCTTCTGAAAACCGAGAACCTCGCAATAAAAAGCGCACGCAGCCTGTATGTCTTTGACGGAGAGACCGGGCGCAGCGCGCCCGAACGTGACGGTGTGAATATCCGGTTGGCTCATCGCTCACTCCTGAGATTATAGGGCAGAGGCGGCGGTGCGCATGCTTGATTTTGGAGCGGTGTCCTCGAGTAGACTTCGATACAACAGGGCGGCATCGAAGTCCATCCGAGGATAGTCGAGCGTCAGAAGAAAGCCTGGATACCGGTCTGTGCCCGGCCGAGGATGAGCGCATGCACGTCGTGCGTGCCCTCATAGGTATTGACCGTTTCGAGGTTCTGCGCGTGGCGCATCACATGATAGCCGATCTGGATGCCGTTGCCGCCGTGCATGTCGCGCGCCATCCGGGCGATGTCGAGCGCCTTGCCGCAATTGTTGCGCTTGACGAGGCTGATCATTTCCGGCGCGACCTTACCTTCGTCGAACAGGCGACCGACACGCAGGGAGGCCTGCAGGCCAAGCGTGATTTCCGTCTGCATGTCCGCGAACTTCTTCTGGAACAGCTGGGTGGCGGCGAGCGGGCGGCCGAACTGCTTGCGATCGAGCCCGTACTGAACGGTCCGCTGCCAGCAATCTTCGGCGGCGCCGAGGACGCCCCAGGAAATGCCGTAGCGGGCGCGATTGAGGCAGCCGAACGGGCCCTTGAGCCCGGAGACATTGGGCAGCAGATGCTCTTCGCCGACGACGACGCCGTCCATGACCACCTCGCCGGTGATCGAGGCGCGCAACGACAGCTTGCCGCCGATCTTCGGCGCAGAAAGGCCCTTCATGCCCTTTTCGAGGACGAAGCCGCGGATCTGACCGTCATGGGCGTCCGACTTCGCCCAGACGACAAAGACATCGGCGATCGGCGAGTTTGAAATCCACATCTTCGAGCCGGACAGGCGATAGCCGTCAGCGACCTTCTCGGCGCGGGTTTTCATACCGGCAGGGTCGGACCCCGCATCGGGTTCGGTGAGGCCGAAACAGCCGATCCATTCGCCGGAAGCGAGCTTCGGCAGATATTTGCGGCGCTGCTCCTCCGAGCCGTAAGCGTAAATCGGGTACATGACCAGTGACGACTGTACGCTCATCATCGAGCGATAGCCGCTGTCCACGCGCTCGACCTCGCGCGCGACGAGGCCATAGGCGACGTAGGAGGCACCGGCCGTGCCGTATTCTTCGGGAAGCGTCACCCCAAGAAGCCCCGACTCGCCCATCAGCTGGAAAAGCGCAGGATCGGTCTTTTCTTCCAGATAGGCCTCTTCGATACGCGGGAGAAGTTCGCCTTGCGCAAACGCCCGTGCACTGTCGCGGATCATCCGTTCGTCTTCGGTCAACTGCTCTTCCAGGAGAAAGGGATCAGTCCAGACGAAGGACGGCTTGGAATTGGCCATAATTGTTTTTCCTCCTTAAATGTGAAGCAAGACCTATCATCAAATCCAATCCGATGACCAGATGCTTTCCCGGCCGATTTTTCCGGGGGATGCCGGCTCTCCGCGGATTTCGCGGACGCGGCGAATCCACTATAGATTTTGCAATGCCCATCAAGCAGCTCACCGAGACCATCATCAACCAGATCGCAGCCGGCGAAGTCATCGAACGTCCGGCAAGCGTGGTCAAAGAGCTCGTCGAAAATTCGATCGATGCGGGCGCAACGCGGATCGAGGTCGTCACCGCCGGCGGCGGCAAGAACCTTATCCGCATCACCGATAACGGTTCGGGCATTCGCTCCGACGAACTTGCCCTTGCGGTGGCGCGCCACTGCACGTCGAAACTCACCAATGATGTGCACGATATTCGCGCCCTTGGTTTTCGCGGCGAGGCCTTGCCCTCTATCGGATCCGTCTCGCGCCTGTCGCTGAAATCACGCACATTCGAAGCGGATTCCGGCTTCGAGATCAGCATCCATGGCGGCCGCCAGGACGGGCCGCGCCCGACCCCGATGAACGGCGGGACCATCGCGGAAGTGCGCGACCTTTTCTTCGCCACGCCAGCCCGCCTCAAATTCATGAAGACCGACCGGGCCGAGGCATCGGCAATCAGCGATGTCGTCAAGCGCATCGCCATTGCCTTTCCGCATATCCGCTTTTCGCTTGCGGGCAGCGACCGCACGCCGATCGAGCTGGCGGCGACCGGCGCGGGATCGACAGGAATGCTGGAGCGGATTTCGCAGGTACTCGGCAAGGAGTTTCCGGAAAATGCCATCGCCATTGATGCCGAGCGCGATGGCGTGCGCCTGACCGGCTTTGCCGGCATCCCGGCGTTCAACCGTGGCAACAGCCTGCATCAGTTCGCCTATGTCAATGGCCGGCCCGTGCGCGACAAGCAAATCTGGGGCGCAATCCGCGGCGCCTATGCCGATGGGATCGCGCGCGACCGCCATCCGGTCGTCGTCCTGTTCCTCAATCTCGATCCGGCGCTGGTCGATGTGAATGTGCACCCGGCCAAGGCGGATGTGCGTTTTCGCGATCCGGGGCTTGTGCGCGGCCTTATCGTCGGGGCAATCCGGGAAGCCCTCGGTCAATCCGGCATCCGGGCCGCAACCAGCGGGGCCGAGGCGATGCTGCATGCCTTCAGGCTTGGCGGTGCGGAGGGCTCGCGTGCTGCCCCGCTCCATCAGAATTGGCGCGGCAGCGCCGCCGTCAATCAGAATTACTCCGTTGAACAATCCCCATACCGTCCGTTCGAAGTCGAAGGCGCTCTCGCCGCCGATACCCGTGACGGATTTGCCGAACCGGCGCAGCCATTCCTTTATGATGTCGCGCAAGCCGTGGCAGCCGATGCACGCGGTGCGGCCACTGAGGCTTCAAAGGAATTGCTTTCCGCGCCCCTCGGAGCCGCACGCGCGCAGGTACACGCCAACTATATCGTCGCGCAGACCGAGGACAGTCTTGTCATTGTCGACCAGCATGCCGCGCATGAACGTCTTGTCTATGAGGCCCTGAAGAACGCATTGCATTCACGGCCGCTGCCCGCCCAGATGCTGCTCATCCCCGAAATCGTCGACCTGCCGGAAGAGGATGTCGAACGGCTCGCGGCCCATGCAGAAACGTTGGTACGTTTCGGCCTGGGTATCGAAGCCTTTGGACCGGGTGCGATCGCCGTGCGCGAAACGCCGTCCATGCTAGGTGAGATCGATGCGCAACAACTCGTCCGCGACCTTTCCGACGAGATCGCCGAGCACGATACGTCGAATGGCCTGAAAGGTATTCTCGATCATGTCGCGGCCACCATGGCCTGCCATGGCTCGGTCCGCTCGGGACGGCGGTTGAAGCCGGAAGAGATGAACGCACTCTTGCGCCAAATGGAAGCAACGCCGGGCTCGGGCACCTGCAATCACGGTCGGCCTACCTATATCGAGCTGAAACTCAGCGACATAGAGCGTCTTTTCGGCCGGCGATAAGGGGGCTTTCAATCGCGCAATGCTTGACCACCTGCGGCTCTGAGCCGTAAATGAACATTCAATCGACTGGAACATCGGCAGAATATGAACAGATTTGAAGGACCGGGCTCGCGCGAAGCCAAAATTCGTTATCTCGACGGCGACTTTCAGGTCCTGTCGCCGGGTTCCTATGTACTTTGCGCCGTTACCTCGGAGAAGATCCCCCTGGACGAACTCAAATATTGGAGCGTCGCGCGTCAGGAGGCCTATGCCGATGCGCGCATTTCGCTCGAGCGCGAGCTTCAGGTGAACCCCGACCTGCGCAGTCGAAGCAAAGGCTGAGCGATATGCTGACCCGCCGCGCAACCCTGTTCACTCTTCTCGCGGCTGGAATTCTTGTGAGCGGCTGTACCACCGATACGGCCAGCAATGCGCCGGCATATACGGGCCCGGTTAAAACAATCCGGGGCTATCTGCAGGGACCGCCATGGGCACGCCTCACTGCAAGCTCAGTGGTGTTCGTCACTGCCTACGACGCAAGCCGGGGTAATTCGGCTCCAATGCCGCGGCTGGCCCGCACCAGCTTTACGCTGAACAGAAACGGCACATTCCCGGTCGCCTATGAAATCAGGGTTCCGGCGGCAGCCTCGACCCGCGTCGCGCTTGGCGTCGAAATCACCCGCGCCGGAGGAACGCTCTTCTCTAACGACAGGCTCTACAGCCAGACCACGGGAACGAGCCTTAATGTTCCGATGCGCGAAGCGCCTCCGCGGATCAACCGGAGGTACCCCGGCATTTTATGAGGCATCCCGGCGCCGGTGACGGGCGCGATCGCGCGTTTCCCGTATGATGCGAGCGGGTGCGCCGGGCTGGTTGAAAACGAGTTCCACCTCCAAAACCGAGGTACGGCCGGCAAATGCCTTCGCCGCCTCGCTGCCGTCGAGAAGCCTCACCAGGTCTTTGGCTGTTGTGACCGGCGTCAGGTTTTCCCCATCGGCCGCTTCAGCGAGTCCGGCGAGATTTTCGTCCGTGTACGGATGATGGTCTGGAAAGGCGCGCGTTTTCTCGACGATCCCGCCCGCTTCGCGAAGCGTCGTAAAAAACTTGTACGGATCACCTATGCCGGCGAAAGCCAGTAATCGTTTGCCGGCTATCTCAGATGTGGATATCGGCTCAAGAACTCCTTCATAGATCGGTTTTGCCACCCGTGCCGCATTGCGAATGACCCGGTCGGCGCCGTTCGCTGTACCGATCTTGAGCACCGCGTCGGTTCGCACCAGTTGGTCGATCAACGGCGCGCGCAAGGGTCCTCCCGGCAAGACGTGGCCATTGCCGACGCCGCGGCCGGCATCCACCACCATCAGTGCGAAATCGAAATGCAGGCGGGCGCTTTGAAAGCCGTCATCCATGATGATGAAATCGCATCCGGACTGCTGTAATGCCTGTGCCGCGGCAAAGCGGTCGGACGTGACGATAACCGCCGCGTGCCGGGCGAGCAACAGTGGTTCGTCGCCGACAAGGCGGGCGCTGTCATGTTCTGGATCGACACGATGCATGCCCGAAAATGCGCCGCCATAGCCGCGCGAAACGATGCCGGGCGTCAGCCCGGCTGCGATTGCGGCCCTGGCAAAGGTGATTGAGGTCGGGGTCTTTCCCGCACCGCCCACGGTGAAATTGCCGATGCATAGCACCGGGACCGGAACCGCGGGAGGCTTCGCCCGCCTTATGCGGCGCCCGGCCACGCTGCCGTAGATTTTGGAAAACGGGCTTAGCGCCCAGGCCCGCCAATCCGGCTTGTCCCACCAGAAAGGAGGGGCCTCGCTCATCATTTCCAGCCGCCTTCGCGATTGCTGAGGCGTGCCTGCAGAACGAGCGGCTGGATGAAGGGCTCAAGTGCGGTCAAGGTGCGATCAAGCGATCCGCGCATGTCCTCAACGGTCTTGAGGCCAGCGTCGATCATGACCTGGCGTTCTTCCGGATTATTGAAGAGATAGTTGACCGCGCCTGCGAGCATATCCTTGTCGCGCACCAGTTTCGCTGCGCCATTCTTGATCAGGCGCTGATAGGAATCGCGGAAATTCTGAACATTGCGCCCGGAGAGGATCGCGGATTTGAGCATGGCCGGCTCGAGTGGATTCTGCCCGCCTTGCGCGGTCAGCGACCGGCCGACGAATGCGATTTCCGCAAGGCGGAGATAGAGGCCCATATCGCCGATCGTATCGCCGAGATAGATATCCGTATCGGGCTCGATCTGATCTGCCTTGCTGCGCAGAGCCACCTTCATGCCCATTTTTTCGATTGCCTCGGCGATCTCCGGGGCACGATCAGGATGGCGCGGCACGATGATTGTCAAAAGATCTCGATGGCGCGCTTTCAGCATGTGATGCACCTGCGCAACGATCTCCTCTTCGCCCTGATGCGTCGAAATCGCGGCCCAGGTCTTGCGGGTGCCGATCATGCGCTGCATTGCGGCAAGTTCAGTATTGTTCACGGGCGGTACGGCCGTGTCCACCTTGAGGTTGCCGGATACCGTCACCGGCCTTGCGCCAAGCGCCCGGAACCTTTCACCGTCGATATCCGATTGGGCAACGACGTGGGCGAGATTTTCGAACAGGGCCTCGGCGATCGAGGGCCGCTTGTGCCAGCTGGCAAAGGAGCGATCGGAAAGGCGTCCATTGACGAGCACCTGCGGAACCCGCCTGGTGCCAAGTTCCAGGATCGTCATCGGCCAAATCTCGGATTCGCAGATGATGGCAAGATCAGGCTGCCAATGGGTGAGGAAGCGGTCGACGGCGGGCTTCAGGTCGAGCGGCACATATTGATGGATGACGCGGTCGCCGAGGCGCTCCTGCACCATCTTAGCCGATGTAACCGTCCCGGTCGTCAACACGACATGGATGTCCATGTCGACGATGGCTTCGACAAGCGGCGTGACAGCCGACGTTTCGCCAACGCTCGCCGCATGGACCCAGATAAGCGGACCGGATGGGCGGGCAACGCTTGCGACACCGTAGCGCTCGCCCTGACGGCCACGCTCCTCCTTGCCCTTGCTGGCGCGGAAGGCGACATAGGCGCCGACAATGGGAAATGTTGCCGCGCCAATCCAGCGATAGGTGCCAAGCACCAGGCGTGCCCATCTTTCGCTCATGCCGCGCCGTCCACGAGTTCATGCACGCGCTTGGTGTTCGCGTTCAAACTATTGGTCAATTCGACACGCTTGGCTTCGAGCATTGCTTCATCTGCATCGTCGGGAACAAAGATCGGGTCGCCGACAATCAACCCCGATTTGCCGAATGGCAAGGGAATGGTGGTCTTGTCCCAACTCTTCTCCAGAACTTTTCTGCGGGTGGTCAGGTAGCAGATCGGCAAAATCGGCCGTCCGGAAAGCTTGGCCAGCAGAATAACGCCGGGACCGCTATCGCGCGGCGTTCCATGCGGAATATCCGCGATCATCGCCGCGGTCTTGCCTTCTGCCAGCGCCTTTTTCAAAACGAGCAGCGCGCGTGCGCCACCCTTTTCCGTCCCCTTCGAGCGGTCGCGACCGCCCGAGCCGCGCACGATCTCCACGCCGAAGCGCTCGGCAACGCGGGCATTGAGTTCCGCGTCCTTGCTCTTGGAAAACATGGCGACGAAGCGCACGCCGCGCGGCATAAGGAATGGCGCCATCAGATGCTGGCCGTGCCAGGCAACGGCGATGAACGGCTCACCCCCGCGTTTCATATCTTCGAGATCCGAAGACCCCTTGAGCCGGGGATTGGTCAGATGCACCAGCCGGAAGAACTGCGTAATCAACCATACGATCATGCTGCGGACGATCGGCGAATTCGCCAGCGGGCCGCGCACCGACCGCCAGAAGCGCTTGAGCGCTCCAGCTTTGCGGCGAGGCGCTTTGGCCGTTGCTGAATTCTGGTCAATCATGCCGATCTTTGTCCGACCACGCGCACGCGGTCAGTCCGCCTTGCCCGTGGCAGGATCCAGCAAGCGATGCATGTGGACGATGAAATAGCGCATATGGGCGTTGTCCACCGTCGCTTGCGCCTTCGACTTCCATGCGCGCTGCGCCGAGGCAAAATCCGGATAGATGCCGACAATATCGAGCTTGTCGAGGTCGCGGAACTCGACACCGCCGAGTTTCTTCAGCTCACCGCCGAATACAAGGTGAAGCAGTTGCTTTTGATCCGAAGTGTTTTCGCTCATGTGCCTGTCCAAATGATCGAGAAGGTTGCTGACTGTTTATCCGAACGCGGTTTCGGCGACAACGTCCAACATGTTATCCATGAGCAATCCGCTTGCGGCAACGAGCGCGCCGTGGCGATAGTCGCCATTGCTGGTGTCGGTAAGACCGTAGGTGAGTGGCTTTCCGTCCGCGGCGACGACCCGGCCACCGGCTTCCGATAGGATGAGGTCGGCCGCTGCAAGATCCCAGTCATGCGAACTTGGCCGCACGAAAGTGCCCGCGATATCGCCGCGCGCCACCATGGCGATCCGATAGGCGAGCGAGGCGACGTACGGCATGTGTTCGATGGAGGAGAGAAAGTGTTCCGGCAGCCGCTTGATGAAGGCCGAGGGACCGGCCACCTTATAGGGAAGGTGCTGGGCCTGGACATGAATGGCGGCGCCGTTCTGCGTCGCCCCGCCGCCTGGCGTCGCCATGATGATTTCGCTGCGGGCCGGGCAGTCGAGAACGCCGGCGACGGGCCGGCCGTTTTCGATGACGGCAACGCTGACACACCAGACGTCGGCACCTTCGATGAAGGCCCGCGTCCCATCGATCGGGTCGACGACGAAGAAGCGCTCTCGCGGCGAAGCGGCTCGTTCGTCCTGGGTTTCTTCGGAAATCCAGCCGTAATCCGGGCGGGCCGTCAGCAGCATGTCCTTCAGATACTTATCGGCGGCAAGATCGGCCTCGGTTACCGGCGAGTTGCCGGTTTTCATCCAGACCTGCGGCGCCTGCCGAAAGTAAGACAGAGCGATCCGGCCTGCGCCCTCGGCGGCCTGCCGGATCAGTTCCAGGTCTTCAAGATTGAGCTTACTTGCCGGCAAGTGTCATGCCTTCGATTACGAGTGTCGGGCTGGCAATGCCGAAATTGCGATCGATATCATTTGCCGCAGTGAGATTAAGGAACATGTCCTTGAGATTTGAGGCGATCGTCACTTCGCTGACCGGATAGGCGAGTTCGCCATTTTCGATCCAGAAGCCCGAAGCACCGCGGCTGTATTCGCCGGTGATCATGTCGACACCATGGCCGAACAGTTCGGTAACGTAAAATCCGGTACCGACGTCGCGCATCAGATCTTGCGGCGACTTCTCGCCGGGTTCGATGGAGAAGTTCGTCGAGGCGGGCGTTACTGTCGAGCCCGAACGCACGCCCCTGCCATTGGTGGCGAGGCCAAGTTCCTTTGCTGTCGAGGTCGACAGGAACCAGTGCTTCAGGACGCCATTCTCGATCATGGTCAAGGGAACACCCTCGATGCCCTCGCCGTCAAACGGGCGCGAAGAAGAACCGCGCACCCGCAACGGGTCGTCGTTGACACTGATCGCGTCGCTTAGAATCTTCTCGCCCATGCGATCCTTAAGGAAGCTTGTCTTGCGTGCTACTGACGCACCATTGATGGCGCTGGCAATATGGCCGGCGATACCGCGGGCGACGCGAGGGTCGAAAACGACGCTGACGCGGCCAGTTGCCGCCTGGCGCGCGCCAAGCCGCTTGACCGCGCGCTCTCCGGCCGATCGCCCGATGGCGGCAGCGTCTTCAAGCGCGTCATAGAAAATGCGCGACGAAAAATCATAGTCCCGTTCCATGGCGGTGCCGCTGCCGGCGATGGCGCTGACGGAGCGGGAAAAACGCGATCCCACATATTGTCCGGCAAAGCCGCCTGATGTGACGAGCACGAGGCCGCCCATTCCAGCAGATGCGGAGCCTCCACCCGAATTGGTAACACCCTCGACGGCGAGCGCGGCTGCCTCGGCGGCCAGCGCGGCTTCGGTCAATTGCGCGGCGTTAACGACGGTCGGGTCGTAAAGGTCGAGATCGCGAATTTGGCGGGCAAGATTTTCAGGAGCGGCAAGACCCTCGAAGCTATCGTCCGGCGATACTTTCGCCATGGCGACGGCGCGTTCGGCCAAGGCCTTTGGATCGGCCCCGCCGTTGGCAGATATGCTGGCGATCTTGCGACCGACGAAGACGCGCAGGGAAAACTCATCGCTCTCGGAAGATTCGGTCTCTTCGACCTTTCCGAGCCGTACGCTAACGCCCGCGGAACGCGAGCGGGCAACGACTGCGTCGGCCGCGTCGGCGCCAGCTTTTTTTGCAGCTTCGACGAGCGCGGTCGCTTTGTCTAGAAATTCACGGGAGTTCAAAGAGTCGCTCATTGCTATACCTGATTATATGAATGATTAGGGTAATTTATCGTATGGTCGCATGCACCCTCCTATATGGTGCAAATTTGCGCCTATCAAGGCGGGCCGAACGAACAATCGGCATCGGCGGACGCTGATTACCGTCATTCCGCGTCGCTGTCGCCGCCACGATCGGCATAGGTGATCGCCGCGTCAACGGCGCGTTTCAACTCGTCCTTGATCCCCGCCGATTCCTCGAGCACCTGCTGGATTCGCAGAAAATCCAGAACGCCGAACCGTGCCACGCTCGGGCGCAGGAAGATTGCCGGAGCCTGCGTGCGCAGGCGGGTCGCGATGATCGATTGCATCATCAATTGGCTGGCACCGAACATGGCCTCGATTGACGAGGGTGATCTGCCGATATCGCCTTCCGGTCCGCCGACGACATCGATGGCAATGACGAACCGCGCCTTGTCCATCAAATGGTCGAAGGGAACGGGATTATAAATGCCGCCGTCGATCAGGATACGGTCGTCTCGTCGCACTGGCCGGAACAAGGCGGGGATCGCAGCGGAGGCGGCGACGGCATTGTAAAGATCGCCCTCGGCCATCACGACCTCGCGCTGTCCGTAGAAATCGGTCGCGGTGACGCTGAGCGGGATCGCAAGTTCCTCGAATGTTTCGGGAATTGCGCCGGGAAGGAAATGCTTCAGAACCTTTTCGATGTTGAACTGGCCGAGGCGAAATCCGCCGCCAAACATCTCACCGAAGCTTGCCGGGCGCAGCTTCCACAGGCGCGCTGCAATCTCACCACGTTTGGAGAGGATCGCGACCGCATATTCGCGAATCTCGACCCCAGACATGCCGGCTGCCATGCCCGCGCCCATGATCGCGCCGATGGACGATCCTGAGATCGCGGCAGGCCTGATGCCAAGTTCGTCCAGGGCTTCAATGACGTTGATATGAGCGATGCCGCGCGCCCCGCCACCGCCGAACGCGACGGCAAAGGTCGGCTCGCGCGGGATTTTACCTGCGCCTATCGACCCGTTTGCCTGATCAAGTTCGCGCGCGGCCATTGGTTCTTTTCCTATGAAAGCGGCGGGCCAACGATCAGGATCGCCGGGTCCGTCAACAACAGTTTCCTGGCCGCTGCCTTCACCTCATCCAAGGTCACAGCATTGATGAGATCGGCACGCTTGTCGATGTAGTCGCGGCCGAGATTCTCATCCTGAAGGCCGACCAGCGTGCTGGCAACCGCCGACGAGGAGTCGAGATTGTTCACCGCATAGGACCCAACGAGATATTTCTTGGCTTCTGCCAGTTCCTCCTCGGTCGGCCCGTCCTTGGCCATCTTTGCTGCTTCTGCCTTGAGGATTTGCAGCGTTTCGCTGGCCCGATCGGCCCGCGTTGCGGTCGAGATCATCAAAGCCGCCATATGATCGCGGTTGGCGAGATTGGAACCGGCCGAATAGGCAAGTCCGCGCTTTTCCCGCACCTCATTGTAGATGCGCGAGGAAAACGTCCCGCCGCCGAGGATATGGTTCATGATGTAGGCGGCAAAGAAGTCTGGATCCTTGCGGCGGACACCCGGATAGACCATCGAAATCGAGGTCTGCGGCAGTGCATAATCGACCTGGGTGGTCTTGCCGAAGGCAAGTTTTGCGTCGCTGACCGTCTCGAGCTGGGCTTTCTCGGGCAGATCGCCGAAGACCTTGTCGAGAAGCGGTTTCAGGTCCTCCGGGCTGATCGATCCGACAACGCCGACAATCAGATTATCCCGGGCAAAGTTCCGCTTGTGAAATGCAGCAAGGTCGTCGTGATTGATGCTCGTGAGACTTTGCTCCGTGCCTTCCGATTGACGGCCGTAGGGGTGGTCGCCGTAGAGTGCCTCGGCGAATTTGCGCCCGGCAATGGTGTTCGGATTGCGCTCCGAAGCCTTGATGCCGGCGATAACCTGCTGGCGAATGCGGTCGATCGGGGCCTGGTCGAAGCGCGGGTTGTTGACGGCCAGCGTCAGCAACTCGACAGCCTCATCGCGCTTGTCCGACAGCATGCGCATCGAGCCGGTGATACTGTCGTCATCAGCATTGAAACTCATCTCGGCGCCGACATCGTCGAGCTTGTCCTGGAACGAATTGGAATCGAGATCGCCTGCGCCCTCGTCAAAAAGCCCGGTCATGAGGTTGGCAAGGCCGTCCTTGCCCTTCGGGTCCTGTGCGGAACCACCCTTGAAGGCAAAGCGCATGGACACGAGGGGCACGAAATCATCCTGTACCAGCCAGGCGCGTATTCCCTTCGGCGAGACCACTTCCTTGATCTCGACCGCATAGCCCGGGACGACGGCAACAAGGAACAGCAGGAACGTTGCCGCGAGCCGCGAAGTGATTGGGGTAACGGCGCGGATCATTGGACGACTCCTTCGGCGGGCGCTTGCGGCTGTTCCTGTTCGGCGGTACCGGGCGCCGCCTCCCCATCGGCGGGCACATCGGGCTTGCCGTCTTCGGGCATGAGGTAGCTGGTAACGGAACGGCCATCGACGAGATAGCGCTTGGCCACGGCCTGGATGTCCGCGACCTTCACAGCCTTTATGCGATCCGGCCACTCCTGGATATCCTTGATGGTCTGGCCGGTGGAAAGCGTCGAACCATAGATGCGCGCCATTCCCGCCTGGCTGTCCCGGGCAAAGATCATGCTTTTCAAGAAGCGATTGCGCGCCTTTTCGACCTCATCCTCGGTGACGCCGTCCTTGATGATGCGGGCGATTTGCGCATCGATGCCGGCCTCGACATCGCTCAGGGTAGCATCCCCGCGCGGCGAGCCATAGACGCCGAAACTGCCGTCGTCGAGCGATCCGCCCTGATAGAAGGCGCCGGCGCTCGCCGCCGAACCGTCCTTGACGACCAGGGCCTGATAAATCCGGCTGCGCGAAGACCCACCAAGGATTTCGCTCAGAAGGTCGAGAGCCTCCGCCTCGCCCGGCTTGGCGTTCGTATAGGAGGGTGCGAGCCACATCTTCTGGAAGCTCGGCTGCGACACGCGCGGGTCGGCAAGTGAAACCGTGCGTTTGGTATTCTGCTCCGGCTCCTGCGGCCGGTCGCGCTTGCCCGGCTCCGCCCGGCGCGGCACCTTGCCATAGGTCTTTTCCGCCAAGGCTTTGACGGTTGCGGGATCGACGTCGCCAGACACGACGAGGGTCGCATTGTTGGGCGTGTAATATTTCACGTAGAAGGCCAGCGCATCCTTGAGGTTCAGCTTTTCCATCTCATTCAGCCAGCCGATGACCGGCATGCGATAAGGGCTGTTCTGGTAAAGCGTGGCGTTGACCTCTTCGGCAAGCAGCGCGCCGGGATTGCTGTCGGTGCGCGAGCGACGCTCCTCGAGCACGACATCGCGCTCGGTTTTCACGACATCGTCATTGAGGATCAGGTTCTCCATGCGGTCTGCCTCGTAGGTCATGACCATTTCAAGGGCCTGAGGCGACACCTGCTGGTAGAAGGCGGTGTAGTCGTAGGAGGTAAAGGCATTTTCCTGCCCGCCGATCTCAGCGACCTTGCGGGAAAACTCGCCGGCCGGATAGGTCTTGGTCGCCTTGAACATCAGGTGTTCAAAAAAATGTGCAATGCCCGATTTTCCGGGTTCTTCGTCGGCCGAACCGACGTGGTACCACAGCATGTGGGTGACGACCGGAGCCCGACGATCCGGGATAACCACGACTTCGAGCCCGTTGTCGAGGTAGAATGACGAGACGAGGTCATCCTTGCTTTCAGCGGTCGCCGCAGGCGTTTGCACGGCAGTTTCAGCCTGGGCAGGGGCATAGAGGCCCGCGCCGGCGAGCGCGCCGGTTAAAACAAATGCCGCAAATGTGCGGCGTATAGTCGGGATCATTGAAATCGGTCCAGTACTGTTTTTCAGGATTGCGATACAATCCCGCTGTTTACGTCTTCAATGTGACAAGCCGAATGATTGTTCCGCCATACGGACGTTCCTCGACAACAGAAAAACGCGCATCGAGTTCGACCACGGCGTCGGCCTCCTCTTCGAGGACCAGCAGCGTGTCGCTTTTCAGCCAGCCGCCATCAAGGGCGGACTTGAATGCCAGTTCGCCAAGGCCTTTCGAATAGGGCGGATCGGCGAAGACCAGATCGAACGGCTCGATTGTGCCGGCCTCACCGAGTTTGGTCGCATCGCGGCGAAAAATCTTGGTATTGCCGAGAAGGCCGAAGGCTTCGACGTTGGTGCGGATCAGTCCCCGGCCCTCGGTCGATTCCTCAATGAATACACCATAGCGCGCGCCGCGCGACATGGCTTCGAGGCCGAGAGCGCCGGTGCCGGCGAAAAGGTCGAGGACGCGCGTCGCCTCGAACTTTTCGGGATAGTTGTGCACCAGAATATTGAAGAGGCTTTCGCGCGTACGGTCGGTCGTCGGCCGGATCGCATTCGATTCCGGCGTTGCGAGGGAACGTCCGCGAAATCTGCCGCCGACAACGCGCACGATCAGCCCCGCGGTTTGTTGCCACGCGGCGGACGCGAACCACCCGGACCGCCCGGCCCGCGACGTCCGCCGCCACCCGGTGCATCGCCGCGCGGCTTGCCGCCGCCGTAGGGACGATCGCCGGACTTTGCGGGGCCGCGTGCGGGCTTGCCGCTCGCACCGTAGGGCCGATCCGCGCGGGCGGGCCGCTCCGACTGGAATGACTGGTCACCGCGCTGCTCGCGCTCTTTCAACTCGGCGCGTTCGCGCTTGCCTACACGGGGCGGCCGCGCCGGACGTTCGCCTTCGGTCCGGCCAGCACCGAATGCGCGCTTCGGCTTCTCCGCGCCCTGATCGTCATTGGCAAATGGCCGGGGCGAATAAGGCCGGCGCTTTTCCTCGCCGCCAGGACGGATGCCGAACGACCGTTCTTCGCGCGGGCGATCGCTACGTGCCCGCGGCGCGCCGTCATTCGAACGCTGGGGCCTCTCGCTGCGGTTCTCGCCGCGGCTTTCGCCGCGCTTCTCTTCCATTCGTGCCTTAGGCTTGCCGAGTGGGCGCGCGCCGGGCGCCATCCAGACATTGGCGGTACGGCCGGAACGCGTGGGGATTTCTTCCTCCTTAGCGCCACGGCCGGGCTTCGGCCCTGCTGCACGCGGCGGGCGCGGCTTGCGGTCTTCGTCGCGCGGAGGGCGGGCCGGCCGCTCGCTGCGATCGGTCGTCAGGCGTGACAAGGATTCCTCGCGCTTTTCGTCGGCGGTCTTGCGCGGCGGGCGGCGTTTGGCGACAGGCGCACTCGATATCCACTCGGAAGAGCCGCGCGTCGGGCGTTCACGCGCATCGCTCACGGGCTGCGCCAATTCACCCTTCACCGCATCGTTGGAGAAAACGTTGATGATCGGCGCATCGAAATCGGCGCCGGATTCCTCGATCAGCCGTTCGCCGAGCTGATCGCGCAGCGTGCGGCCGTTCATCTCGCGCACGGCGCCTTCCGGAAGGTCGCCAAGCTGGAACGGGCCATAGGAAATGCGGATAAGCCGGTTCACCGACAGGCCGAGGGCACCGAGCACGTTCTTAACTTCGCGGTTCTTGCCTTCGCGCAGCCCGACCATGATCCACACGTTCGAGCCCTGTTCGCGTTCAAGCGTTGCTTCGATAGCGCCATAGAAAACGCCATCGACAGCAATTCCGTCCTTCAAGCCGTCGAGCTTTGCCTGCGTGATCGAGCCGTGGGCGCGCACGCGGTAGCGGCGCAGCCAGCCGGTCGACGGCAATTCGAGCGCCCGCGACAGACCGCCATCATTGGTCAGCAGGAGCAGCCCTTCTGTATTGATATCGAGACGGCCAACGGAAAGAACGCGTGGCATATCTTTCGGCAGCGATTCAAAAACGGTCTGGCGACCTTCCGGATCGCGATTGGTCGTAACCAGGCCTGCAGGCTTGTGGTAGAGCCAGAGGCGCGTCCGCTCCTTTTCCGGCAGCGGCTTGCCGTCCACTTCAATGCGGTCGCTGCGCTTTACATTGATCGCGGGGCTGTCGAGACGCCGTCCATTGACGGATACGCGGCCCGCGGCAATCATCGTTTCGGCTTCGCGGCGCGAGGCTATGCCGGCACGCGCCAAGCGCTTGGCGATACGCTCGCCCTCTTCCGCTACAGCGGCGGCATCGTCGAATTTGCGCGGCGCGGGGCGCCCGCCACGGGACGAACCCGCGGGCTTCTTGTCGAAGCTGCGCTTTGCAAAGGGGCGTTTGCCGCCCTTGTCATTGTCATTTGAACTTGTCATGGAGTTAAGCCTTTCAGCAGGGCTCACTACCAGCTATGAGGTTGGCTTGCGAGCAAATTCTGGATTGCGGGGCGGCGTGACGCAAAAAACTGACCCGATGGGCCTGGCACTCACCGAAGCGAAAAGCGCCGAGATGCGCGGCGAAGTTCCTATCGGCGCGGTCCTCGTCAAGGATGGCGCGATCCTCGCAAGCGCCGGCAATCGCACGCGCGAGCTCAACGATCCAACTGCGCATGCAGAGATGCTGGTCATCCGCGAGGCCTGCCGCGCCTTGAGCAACGAACGGCTCACGGGCTGCGATCTCTATGTGACACTGGAACCGTGCACGATGTGTGCGGCGGCTATTTCCTTCGCCCGCATCAGGCGTCTTTACTATGGGGCGCAGGACATCAAGGGCGGCGGCGTCGAGAACGGCGCGCGGTTCTATGCGCAGCCGACCTGCCTGCATGTTCCCGAAGTCTATCCAGGTTTCCGGGAACAGGAGGCCGAAGACATGCTGAAGGCGTTCTTCCGCACCAAACGGCTCTAGCCTAGTTCGCGGGAAGCCTGATCCTTGCCGAAAAGTCCGGCGCGCTATCGGCGGCCATGGCGCGCTGATTGATCGACGCTTCACGGATGACTTGGTCCAACGGCTTGGAATGGTCGATCGCGCCAAGGTCATAAAGGTAACCCGGCAGATAACCGGAAAAGACAATGCGATAGTCGAGAGGAATTCCCGGCGCGATCGCCCGTGCCATGCTGAAGATCACCGTCGTGCAATTGGCGGTGATCGTATTGTAGAACTTCGCCGTCGTCGCCAGATGGTTGGCGCTGTCGAGGTAGGACAGGAACAGCGCCTGGCGCGTTTCCGGACTGAGGTTGACCTGGTAGCGGTAGACGTCTTCCTTGCGCACATTGGTGCGCAGGCGGATGATGTCACGCTCGTCCGCTGCAATCATCGCGAGCTCGAACTGCTTGAAGAAGCCGCCGATCTCCGAGAACTCCTCATGGCGCTCCTTGCGGATTTCGGCCGAGAACACCACGTGCTCGCCATTGTTGAAACCGAAGCTCACCCAAGTGTGGGCGATCGCCGGGTTCGACCAATAGGAAAGAAAAACGTCGACGGTCGCAAGATCGTCCAGTGCATAGGTGCGCACCTCCCAGCGCGGCGTGTAGTCGGTCGTGGTGCGCCATTCGAAGTTGCGCACATTTGAAAGCGTCACGTAATTGCCGGTGAGCGTGCCTGTCACCGTCTGGGCAACATCATCCGCCCAGATTCGGCTGAGCGACGGCTTGATCGTACCCCACCAGTAGCCGAGCCCGATCATGATCGGGATCAGGACGATGAGCGCGCGCCAGACACGGCCCTTGAATTCCAGCCAGAGCACGGCGAAGGCGATGGCCACCCACAGGATCAGGCAGCCGATGGTCGCTGCAATACCAAGGGGCAGCTGATACCAGAGGGCCAGCCCGCCCCAGAGAAATGCCAGAAATGTCAGAAGGATGAGAAGAACTAACCCAAGAAATCGCAGGATGAACAATTGTTACGGTCCTCGACTGGAGAGGCGATGGATCCCTTATAAACGAAAACGGCGGATCGAAGCATCCACCGTTTCAGCAAACTATTGCAGCAGTATGAACGTTTTCAGGCACAGGGCGCGTGCGAACGCATCAGTTCCAGGGGATGAGGTTGCTCCAGCTGAAGCCCTTGCTCTTGCGCGCCGCGGCCTTGCGCTCGCGCTCTTTCTTGGCCTCGTCTTCGCCGAGCTGATCGGCGGCAGCGGTTGCCGCGGGCTGACGATATTCCAGCGGCGGCTCGCTCAGATAGCGACGGTTCGTCGGCGATCCGGCGGTCGACGCCATCTTGCGGGCGCGGAAATCTGCGCCGACATCGGTCTTGTTGCCCTGGTTGGCCGGGACCTTGTCATTGAAGAAACCGTATTCGGTCCTGTTGCTCGCAGACTTGGACGTGACCCGATCGGGGGCGACTTCCGGCACGAACTCGGCGTTGTTCTGGTTGGCCGTCGCGGTGTCGCGGATACGCTTGCGGCGCTGCTCAGGCGATTCCGGCCAAGCCGGATTTCCGGCAGTCTCGACCGCATCCTGCGGTGCGGGCAATTGCATTGGCTTGCCGGTCGCCGGGCGAACGAGTTCCGGACGCGGATTATAGGCAATCTGGTTGCTCTTCTTGGGACCCAATGCGGCCATGTTGGCGACGTCATCAAGCAGCTGAGTGCCGGCGGACTTGTCCGTACCATAGGTGGGTGACGAGACGCAGCCGCCAAGCGCAAGCGCGCTGACCATTGCACCAAGAACCGTTATGCGTCCGTTCAAATTCATCCTTGCAACTTTCCAGAGATAAGCCGGGCAGCATATCTGCCAATCAATTTTGCTTGATCAATGCCCTGCCTTAGAAATCAGGCAGTTCAATGGCAGCCTTTTATATGAGACCGGTTGTATTTAGCAAGCCAACAGGAATCTCAAACAAATCAACAGCGGGGAGAACTTGTCTCCCCGCCATTCTATACATCAGGCAACGAGCTTTCCGAGCCGGGCCAATTCGTGCAGCGCCGCCGCGTCGCGGGCGGAAACGTCGGGATAGGCCGAATCGGCACCGACATCATGCGTATAACGCCACGACCGCGCGCATTTGGTGCCCGTCGCGCGCTCAGGGACAACCGCGACGCCCTTGACGTCATCCGTGACAAACGCATCGGCAGGTCCGGCTTCACCCTTGATCGTGATCGCGCTGGTGATGCAGATCTCGGCCATGTCGATATCCTTGACAGCCGCCAGCAGTTCCGCGTCGGCGATATAGACGACGGGAGCGGCTTCGAGCGACGAGCCGATCCGCTTGTCGGCGCGTTCGAGTTCGAGCGCACCCGTGACGACGCGGCGCACATCCTTGACCTTTCGCCATTTGGCGGCAAGCTCGTCATTTCTCCATTCGGCCGGCGTCGGGCGGAACTGTTCCAGATGCACCGAAACGGCATCCTTGTGCAGGTCGAGCCAGGCCTCCTCCATGGTGAAAGGCAGCATTGGCGCGAGCCAGGTGACGATGCGGTCGAAAAGGTGCCTCACGACCTGCAGCGCTGCCTTGCGGCGGACGCTCGAGGGCGCGTCGCAATAGAGCGCGTCCTTGCGGATATCGAAATAGAAGGCCGACAGTTCCACATTCATGAAATCGATCAGCGCGCGGGTGATGCGCTTGAACTCGAAACCGTCATAGCCGGCACGCACGACCTCATCGAGTTCGGCAAGACGGTGCAACATCAGCTTCTCGAGTTCCGGCATATCGGTGTAGGGAACCTCGTCGCCTTCATCATGAGCCAGGGTACCCAGCATCCAGCGGATCGTGTTGCGCAACTTGCGATAGGCATCGATGTTGGTCTGGATGATGTTCTTGCCGAGACGCTGATCTTCCCAGTAGTCGGTCGTCATGACCCAGAGGCGCAGGATGTCGGCGCCCGAATCCTTGATCACTTCCTGCGGCGTGACCGTATTGCCGAGGGACTTCGACATCTTGCGGCCTTCCTCGTCCATGGTGAAGCCATGGGTGACGAGCGTATTATAAGGCGCACGGCCGCGCGTGCCGCAGCTTTCGAGCAGCGATGAGTGGAACCAGCCGCGGTGCTGATCCGAACCTTCGAGATAGACGTCGGCAGGCCACTTCAAATCGGGGCGATCTTCAAGCGTGAAGACATGGGTGGAACCCGAGTCGAACCAGACATCGAGAATGTCGGTCACCTGCGTCCAAGGCTCGTTGGCCTTTTCGCCCAGGAACCGCTCGCGCGCGCCTTTGGCAAACCAGGCATCGGCGCCCTCTTCCTCGAACGCGGCAAGAATACGGGCATTGACCGCGTCGTCCTTGAGGACATTGCCATTATCGTCGGCAAAGACGCAGATCGGCACGCCCCAGGCGCGCTGGCGCGACAGGACCCAATCGGGACGATCCTCGATCATGGCGCGCAGGCGGTTCTGACCGCCTGCCGGAACGAAGCGCGTCTCGTCGATTGCCGCAAGCGCGCGCGAGCGCAAGGTCGTGTGGTCGCCGAGGTCCTTGTCCATGTAGACGAACCATTGCGGCGTGTTGCGGAAGATCACCGGCTTCTTCGAGCGCCAGGAGTGCGGATAGCTATGCTTGAGCCGACCCCGCGCGAACAGTGCGTTGCGCGCGATGAGTTCTTCAATAACTGCCTTGTTGGCGTCGCCCTTCTTGCCGTTGTCGTCGATGACGCGGGCAGCGCCGCCTTCGCGGTCCGGACCGAAACCCGGCGCGTCCTTGGTATAGTAGCCCGCGTCGTCGACGGTGAACGGGATCGCCGCCGAGATGCCACGCGCTTCGAGATTGCGACCGGCGTCCATCCAGGCATCAAAGTCCTCGCGGCCATGGCTCGGCGCCGTGTGCACGAAGCCTGTACCAGCATCATCGGTGACGTGGTCGCCCGGCAACAAGGGCACGGTGAAATCATAACCACCGCCAAAACCATGGAGCGGATGGGCAAGGGTCATCTCGGCAAGTTCATCCGCCGTAACCGTGCGCAGCCGCTTGAAGGTCAGTTTTGCTTTCGCGGCCGATTCTTCGGCGAGAGCATCGGCAAAGATCAGCTTTTCGCCGGGACGCGGGCCAAAATCATTTTCCGCCGTTTCGACCTCGAAAAGACCGTAGGCGACACGCGGCGAATAGGCGACGGCGCGGTTGCCGGGGATCGTCCAAGGCGTCGTCGTCCAGATGACGACATGCGCCGAAGCAAGGTCATCGCGACCGCCTGCGACCGGGAATTTCGCCCAGATCATATCGCTCTCGATATCCTGGTATTCGACCTCGGCCTCCGCCAGCGCGGTGCGCTCGACCACCGACCACATGACCGGCTTGGAACCACGGTAGAGCTGGCCCGACATGGCGAACTTCAACAACTCGCCGGCGATGCGACTTTCCGCATGGAAGGCCATCGTCGTATAGGGATGGTCGAAATCGCCTTCGATGCCGAGCCGCTTGAATTCGCCGGACTGAACCTTGATCCAGTGCGTTGCGAACTCGCGGCACTCCTGGCGGAATTCGTTGATCGGCACATCGTCCTTGTTCTTGCCCTTGGCGCGATACTGTTCCTCGATCTTCCATTCGATCGGCAGGCCGTGGCAGTCCCATCCTGGAACGTAGTTGGAATCGAAACCGCGCATCTGGAACGAGCGGGTGATGACATCCTTCAGGATCTTGTTGAGCGCGTGGCCGATATGGATATTGCCGTTGGCGTAGGGCGGGCCATCGTGCAGGACATAGCGCGGGCGATCCTTCGCGTCTTCGCGCAGCTTCCGGTAAAGATCGAGATCCTGCCAGCGCTTGACGAATTCCGGTTCCTTGGCGGGCAGGCCCGCGCGCATCGGGAAATCCGTTTGCGGCAGATAAAGTGTCTTCGAATAATCGAGTGTCGTGGCGGTGTCGGTCATTTTTCCAGCTTGTACAAGGGCCCGCGCGTGATCGCCGCAGGCAGGGATTTCATGAAAAACATTGAAGCGCAACGGCGCTATCCCGGACCTTCCGCACCACGAAGCTCACGCTTCAGGTCCGCGGGAAGGCCGGGCCAGTAATTCGTATCGTCTGAACAGGTATGGACCTTGCGCAGGACCGGCGATCGCTTTTCATGACCGCGCTTTTAGCAATCACCGCCCGCAGAATAAAGAGGCATGCGCGATTATCTTCGCGGATGCCTCGCGCAATGCTAAAGCTTGAAGTCGAAGCGATAGGTCGCCTGCAGGCCGAAGGTCGCCTGATTCTCCGAGCCGCGTTGCTTGACGATGCTGGAATCGGCCGCCGGGCCCATCAAGCGGTTATATTCGGCATAGGCACTGGTGGTGATCTTGTCGGTCGTCTGCCAGGTGATCTGGCCGCCGAAGCCGAGCGAATTCAAACCGCCGCCCGGTGAATACTGGCGAAGGCCGGATGCAGCGGATTCGCTGGCGTTTACGCCGTAATATTCCCTGAAATAGTCCTTGGTCGCCACCGTTGCACGGGGACCGGCTGAAACGCGGACCGTGTCGGTCAGGTTCTTGAAGGCGTCGATGGCGAAATCGGCCACGACACCGTCATGCGCGCCGATACCGCGACGGACCTCGACGCGGCCACGAACATTCTCGGTCGGATAGAATTCCGCGAAACCGCCGAGTTCGACGCCCCAGTCGACATCGTTGAGACCCTTGAGTTCATCATAGTCGCTGGAATCGCGACCGGTAATGAGCTTGCCGGTAATGCCGGCGCGGAACACACCCGTGTCGATAAAGCCAAGGGACGGGTTGTCGTTGAGCGAAGAAAACTTGAGCGAACTGCCGGGACGGCCTATCGAAATGACCGGCGCGGCACGGAGCTTGTAATTTTTCGCGCCTTCATAATCCGGAGCGACGAAACCCTTGGCACCGAGCGTGATGTACCAATCGCCGGACCACCAATGGTCGCCGCGCGAGCTCTGGGTCTGGTTGTCGGAATAATATTCATCGGCAAAAGCTGGTGCTGCAACGGAAAGGACTATCGCGCTCGCGAGGGCGCTAACAAGGCGAATAGACATGAAATAACTCCGGGGCCTGTCTGGGGGGTGGCAAGCGTACGCGTCAAAACTAATCGAGTGATAGATAAAATTGCATTGAGCAACGTGGTAAACAATTTACCACACTGGCGTCAACTGAATGGATAAGCAAGAAATGCCTCCGACGCCTCGGATTTCTCCGAGAGGGCAGCAAGTGCCGGATAGTCGCCGGCCGCGATCACGTCCGGCAGCATCTCACGGGTAAACCGATAGGCAACGGCGCTCGTAATATCCGCCTGGAGCGGCCGATCTGCGAAGATCCATGGGTCCGCCTGCTGCACTTCGGCTTCGAGCAAACGATACGCATCGGCAAGCTGGCCATGCACGCGATCAAGCCAGGGCTGATGCCGCTTTTCCGAAGGCCGCAGATCGTGCTCGTAGACGATCTGGACGCTCTTTTCGCAGGCGGCGAGCGCGAGGCCGATGATCCGCTGCGAGCGGGTAAAATGCGTGATTTCCGCAGGTGTCAGCCCCAGCGCGGGTTCTGCAATGCGCTCGGCATATTCGAGGATCAGGCACGAATCCATCAGGACGACGCCTTCTTCCGTTACGAGCGACGGTGCTTTCACGACCGGATTGATCTTCGAAAAGGCCTCGAAGGTTCGGAAAACCGACAGGGACTCATGGGAAAATGGCAGGTTCAGCATTCTCAGTGATATTGCGACCCGCCGCATATAGGGCGAATCCAGCATGCCGATCAGTCTCATTTCACCACTCCCGTTCTTGTGAAATCATGGGTAAAGCGCCCATCTTCCTCAGTCGAAATTGATCCTCTGGTCCAGCGGCGACAGCGGCTTGACACCTTGAAGCAGCGCCCGCGCCTCCTCTTCGTCGCGCCGGATCTGCTGCATCATCGGCTCGAGACCGTCAAATTTTTCCTCGCCGCGCAGATAGCCGAAGAAAGAGACGGCGCAGGTTTCGCCGTAAAGATCGTCGCTGAAATCGAACACATAGGTCTCAAGCAGCGGCTCGCCATCCGTATCGACGGTCGGCCTGCGGCCCAAGCTGGCGACGCCGTCAAGAAGTGTGCCGTCGGCGCGGCGGAAGCGCACCGCATAAATTCCGTGCTTCAAATGGGTCTCGGGCGGAAGCACCATGTTGGCGGTTGGAAAACCGATTGTGCGCCCAAGCTGCTTGCCGCCGACGACCGTGGCGCGAATGCGGTGCCGGTAGCCAAGGAGCCCGGCCGCCTCGACCACTTCACCTGCGCCAAACAGATCGCGAATACGACTTGAGGAGATCGCATGCCCCCCCTCGTCACGGAAGGCATCTACGAGCGTGACGTGGAAGCCACGTTCTTCGCCCGCTGCCATCAGGAATGCGGGGCCACCCTGACGGCCCTTGCCGAAATGAAAATCGAAGCCGGCGACGATACGGGTTGCGCCAAGGCCATCAACGAGAATTCGGTCCACAAAGACGTCCGCCGTCAATTGCGAGAATTCGCGGGTAAAATTGCATTCGACCACCGCATCGAATCCCAGCGCTTCGAGGATCGATGCCTTCTCGGCGGCGGGTGTCAGCCGGTCGACCGGCTGGTCCGGCACGAAAACGCTGCGCGGGTGCGGCTCGAAGGTCAATACCAGCGATGGCTTGCCCTCGGCGCGTGCGGTCTCCAGCGCCCGGCCCAGAACGGCCTGGTGCCCACGGTGCACGCCGTCGAAATTGCCGATGGCGACAATGGCGCCCTTTAGTTCATCGGGCAGATGGGACGGATCGTTCAGACGCAGGATCGGCATATCTTTGTCTCACGCCAGGGCGGGCATCGTCGCAACGGGATTGCTTCCGTGCTTTGCGAGGAACGCCAGAAGCTTCTCAAGGTCGTGGACACCGCCCATCACATAATCGCCGGCATGAATACCGCCGGAGATATAGAGGGCATCTATGCCGAAAAGATCGGCGCCCTTGATATCCGTCAGCATGCCGTCGCCGATGGCAAGAACCCGCGAAAGTTCAACAGGCGTGCCGCGCACATCTTCCGCCGCGGCAACCGCTGCTGCGTAGATCGGGCGATGCGGCTTTCCTGCGATGAGCGTGCGGCCGCCAAGCTGCCCGTAATCGCGGGCAAGCGCCCCGGCGCACCAGATGAGGCGATCGCCGCGCTCGACGACGATATCCGGATTGGCGCAGATAAACGGCAGGTTGCGCGAGCGGAAGCGCACCAGCATGTCGGCATAGTCTTCCGGCGTTTCCGTATCGTCATCGAAGAAACCAGTGCAGACGACGACGTCGGCTTCGCGCTCCTCGACCAGTTCCACATCGAGGCCGTCATAAAGGGTTTCGTCGCGCTCCGGCCCGAGATGAAATACGCGGCGCGGCGCGTTGCGGATCAACTCGCGGGTGACATCGCCCGATGTGACGATCCGGTCATAGGCCGATTCCGGCACGCCAAGCGTATGGATCTGCTCGGCAACACCGGCAAAGGGTCGCGGTGCATTGGTGATGAGAACCACCGTCAGGCCGGCCTGCCGGGCCCTTTGCAAGGCGGCCGAGGCGGGCGCAAAGGAATCGACGCCATTGTGCAGGACGCCCCAGACATCACACAGCAGCACGTCGTAGCGATCCATCAATGCGTCGAGACGCTGCAAATGTATCATGTCGGTCATGCCGGTCCCTTCAGGCAAAATACTATGCGACGAGAGTCTTGAGACTGTCTCGATTAGCGGATCGTGCCTGACCTGTCACGCCGGTTATGTTTGAAAAAACTCACGTTGTGTCGTTCGGGGTTTCGGCTGGGCACTATCTGCGATTGACACGACCATTGCCTTCGCCTATCAAACACATGAATACGTATTGATATGTTTGCTTAGGGTACAATGATGTCACACGATCACGCCGGCCACGATCACACGCCCAAAGTCACTGCGGACAATGAAATGAAGACGCTGATTGCATTCGCGATCACGTTCGCGTTCATGATCGTCGAGGTGATAGGCGGCTTCATGTCGGGCTCGCTCGCCTTGATTGCCGATGCCGGCCATATGCTGACCGATGCCGGCGCTCTGGCGCTTGCCTATTTTGCCTTCCGTTTCGGCCGGCGTGCTGCCGATGAGAAGCGCACTTTCGGCTATTTGCGCTTCGAGGTCATTGCCGGGTTGATCAACGCCGTTGCCTTGTTCGCCATTCTCTTCTGGATCGCGTATGAGGCCATCGATCGCTTCCGCAATCCCGGCGAAGTCCTGGCCGGCCCCATGCTGATTGTCGCCACCATCGGCCTCATCGTGAACATGCTCGTTTTCTGGATCCTGACACGCGGCGGCGATACCGAGCATGTCAACATCAAGGGCGCGGTGCTGCACGTACTGGGCGATCTCCTCGGTTCCGTCGGCACGATCGTCGCCGCCATCGTCATCTATTATACAGACTGGACGCCAATCGACCCGATCCTCTCCGTCTTCGTCTGCCTGCTGATCCTGCGCAGCGCCTGGGCGCTCCTGCGCAACTCGCTGCATATCCTGCTCGAAGGCGCGCCCGACAATGCCGCACCTGAAGCCATTGAGCAGTATCTGAAGCAGACGGTTCCGGGACTTGCCTCCGTCCGCCATGTCCACGTCTGGATGATCACCTCGGGCAAGCCGCTGGCAACGCTGCATGTGCGCCCCGCTCCGGATACCAATCCGCGGCTTCTGGTCAAACAGGTTGAAGCCGAACTCATGAAGAAGTTCGAGATATCGCACGCAACGATTGCCATCGACTGGCCGGAGGATACAGCGACGGACGATTGCTGCCTTGGCGACAATCTCCAGCAAGGGCACGAGCACGACCATTCCGGCCATGAACACGACGATGCGGATCATGATCACGGCGGTCATGATCATGCCGCTCACGAGCACGGACATGAGGGGCACAAACATTGAGCTCAGCCCCTCCTCTCCCCCCTGAACTCACGGTTCTCGCCGAAACCTTTCGCCTCCTCGGCGATCCGACGCGGCTGCGCATTCTTCTGTTCTGCCTCGAAGCGCCGCGCTCCGTCGGCGATATCGCCGCGAGCCTCGACCTGTCGCAATCGCTTGTCAGCCATCATCTGCGGCTCTTGCGCGGCGCCCGGCTTGTGCGCGGCAACCGGCAGGCAAAACAGATCTTCTACGAACTGGCCGACAAGCACGTCAGCGACATGCTTGTCGACATGACGCATCACGTGGGCGAAGAAAGCGCCGAGGATTGACGCGGTTTGGGCGCGTGTTTCCGCCCGATCCCGCGCACGCTGATTTGAAGCATTGTGTGAATCTGCCGTCACGTCATTCGCATTTCACATGAATATGCCATAAAGCGGTTTGTAGATGGGCCCGGCATCCAAGCATCGCCTCTCCAGGCCATTTTAAATGATGCTTTCCCTTGACTCTTCAAACCGATCCCACTATCTCCGGCCGCAGTTAGCACTCACCCCAAGCGAGTGCTAATACCGCGAATGGCGCTGCCATTCGCGTCATCGTTTTGACACCAACATCAAGGGTTCTAACCATGGCCAAGACCAAGTTCCGCCCGCTTCATGACCGCGTCGTCGTACGCCGCGTCGAATCCGAAGCAAAGACCGCTGGCGGCATCATCATTCCGGATACTGCCAAGGAAAAGCCGCAGGAAGGCGAAGTCATCGCCGTAGGCACCGGCGCTCGTGACGAAGCCGGCAAGCTCGTACCGCTCGATGTCAAGGCAGGCGATCTGATCCTGTTCGGCAAGTGGTCGGGTACGGAAGTCAAGATCGGCGGCGAAGACCTGCTGATCATGAAGGAATCCGACATTCTGGGCATTCTCGGCTAATCGCCGCGCATCCCGCAATCAACGAATTTAGATCAAACCGGGTTTAATCCCAGGAGAGATAAAATGGCAGCCAAAGAAGTAAAATTCAGCCGTGATGCGCGCGAGCGCATGCTGCGCGGCGTCAACATCCTTGCCGATGCAGTAAAGGTAACGCTCGGCCCGAAGGGTCGTAACGTTGTCATCGACAAGTCCTTCGGCGCTCCGCGCATCACCAAGGACGGCGTCACCGTTGCCAAGGAAATCGAACTCGAAGACAAGTTCGAAAACATGGGCGCGCAGATGGTTCGTGAAGTCGCTTCGAAGACGAACGACATTGCCGGCGACGGCACCACGACCGCTACCGTTCTCGCCCAGGCCATCGTTCAGGAAGGCGGCAAGGCCGTTGCAGCCGGTATGAACCCGATGGACCTGAAGCGCGGCATCGACCTTGCTGTTGCCGAAGTCGTCAGGGACCTCGTCAAGAAGGCCAAGAAGATCAAGACCTCGGAAGAAGTTGCCCAGGTCGGCACGATCTCTGCCAATGGCGAATCCGAGATCGGTGAAATGATCGCCAAGGCGATGCAGAAGGTCGGCAACGAAGGTGTCATCACCGTCGAGGAAGCCAAGACCGCCGAGACCGAACTCGAAGTCGTCGAAGGCATGCAGTTCGACCGCGGCTACCTTTCGCCGTACTTCGTCACCAACCCGGAAAAGATGGTTGCTGACCTCGAAGACGCATACATCCTTCTCCACGAGAAGAAGCTCTCGAACCTCCAGGCTCTCCTGCCGGTTCTCGAAGCTGTCGTCCAGACCTCGAAGCCCCTCGTCATCATCTCCGAAGACGTCGAAGGCGAAGCGCTTGCAACGCTGGTCGTCAACAAGCTGCGCGGCGGCCTGAAGATTGCTGCTGTCAAGGCTCCTGGCTTCGGCGATCGCCGCAAGGCCATGCTCGAAGACATCGCGATCCTCACCGGTGGTCAGGTCATTTCCGAAGACCTCGGCATCAAGCTCGAAAGCGTTACGCTCGACATGCTCGGCCGCGCCAAGAAGGTGTCGATCACCAAGGAAAACACCACGATCGTCGACGGCAATGGCAAGAAGGGCGAAATCAACGCTCGCGTCGGCCAGATCAAGCAGCAGATCGAAGAGACCACTTCCGACTATGACCGCGAGAAGCTGCAGGAACGCCTTGCCAAGCTCGCTGGCGGCGTTGCCGTCATCCGCGTCGGCGGTGCGACGGAAGTCGAAGTGAAGGAAAAGAAGGACCGCGTCGACGACGCCCTCAATGCAACCCGCGCGGCTGTTGAAGAAGGCATCGTTCCTGGCGGCGGCGTCGCCCTGCTTCGCGCTTCGGCTGCTCTTACGATCAAGGGCGCCAATGCCGATCAGGACGCTGGCATCAACATCGTTCGCCGTGCTCTGCAGGCTCCTGCCCGCCAGATCGCAACGAACGCAGGCGATGAAGCTTCGATCGTTGTCGGCAAGATCCTTGAGAACAAGAAGGACACCTACGGCTACAACGCGGCCAATGGCGAGTATGGCGATCTGATCACGCTCGGTATCGTCGATCCGGTCAAGGTCGTTCGTACGGCTCTCCAGGACGCAGCTTCGGTTGCCGGCCTTCTCGTCACCACCGAAGCCATGATTGCTGAAGCGCCGAAGAAAGACTCGGCTGCTCCGGCAATGCCGGGCGGCGGCATGGGCGGCATGGGCGGCATGGACTTCTAAGAAGTCCTCATCCAGCGACATACGGAAAAGGCGGGTTTCGACCCGCCTTTTTTGTTTTGATTTGCATGTTCTTCAATTTCCGCTCGCGCGGCTCGTCCATCCGCCGCCCTCGTGGCAGACCGCTTTCTACCCAAGTTTCAAGACGCCGATAGAATCCTTCTATCAAGGGAGTGCCGGCGCAATTCGCGTCGAACTTTCTTCACTCAGCCGCATGGGAGAAGATCTGCTTTTGCTCCGAACCTTCATGAACGGCGTCGAACCGCGCGCGTGCTTCGGCGACGCGCTGTTCGTTGCGGATCGCCCAGTCGCCAAGCGCGCGGACGGGCACCAGAAGGTCGCGGCCGAGATCGGTAAGTTCGTAGTCGACGCGTGGCGGGATCGTCGGGTAAACGGTACGGGTCACGAAACCATCGCGCTCGAGTCCGCGCAGCGTGCTCGTCAGCATCTTTTGCGAGATACCATTGATGGTCCGCTTTAACTCATTGAAGCGCATCGATTTATTGCCGAGATAATTGACGACGAGAACCGTCCATTTGTCGCCGACGCGCGCCAGAATGTGATTAACCGCAGTGCATGCCGAGGTTACCTGAAAGTGATCTGGTTTCACAAAAGTGCCTCCTTGCGGGGGTTTCGAACAGTCACTTATATAGCGCCGGGCACTATTAGTTACCATCCCCCCAAGACGAAGGAATTTTTTATGTCAAAAGCCAAGATCGCCGTTATTGTCGGCAGCACCCGTATCGGCCGTTTCGCCGAATTTCCCGCCAAATGGATTGCCGACGTCGCTGCACAGCGGGGAGATGTCGAGGTCGAAATTATCGATCTCCTTGACTATCCCATGAATTTCTTCGGCGAAGAACGCACCAGCGACGCCCAGAACGAGACCGCCGAACGCTGGAAGAAGAAGCTGCGCGAATTCGATGGCTATGTTTTCACGGTCGCCGAATACAACCACGGCCCGACGGCCGTCCTTAAGAACGCCATCGACCTTGGCGATTTCATCCAGAAGCCGGTCGCCTTTGTCGGTTATGGCGGCGTCGGCGGCGCGCGCGCCATCGAGCATCTGCGCCTCATCTTCGTGGAAATGGGATCGGCTTCGGTAAAGACCGGCGTTCACATCGCCTATTCCGAGTATCTCAGCGCCGTCAAGGGCGAGAAGAAGCTCGGCGACTACCCGCATCTCAATGAAGCAGCCACCAGCCAGCTCGACCAGCTCGTCTGGTGGGCCAACGCCTTGAAGACCGCTCGCGCGGCCTGATCGCTGAGCTGGGCGGTCGCAACGCGATCGCCCAGCCGGCCAATCCGGAGGATCATCGTCATGCCGTCACTCGTTCTGATCAGCCATCTGCTGTGCCCGTATGTCCAGCGTGCTGCAATCGCGCTCGCTGAAAAGGGCGTGCCCTTTGAAAAGATCTATATCGACCTTGCAGCGAAACCCGATTGGTTCCTGAAGATATCGCCGCTCGGCAAGGTGCCGCTGCTGCGCGTCCCCCAAGCGGATGGCGGCGAGGCGATCCTCTTCGAGAGTTCCGTCATTGCCGAATATATCGACGAATCGCAGCCGGGGCCGAAACTTCATCCCGCCGACGCGCTGACGCGGGCACGCCATCGCGGCTGGATGGAATTTGGTTCATCGATCCTTTCCGACCTCTGGGCGCTGGAGACAACGAAGGATGCTGCGGTTTTCGAAGAGAAGCGCAAGGCGATCACTGAAAAGTTCGGCCGCGTCGAAGAGGTTTTTGGCGACGGTCCCTTCTTTGCGGGTGCTAGCTTCAGCCTCGTCGATGCGGTTTTCGCCCCGATTTTCCGCTACTTCGATACATTCGACGAGATCGTGGAACTCGGCATTTTTACCGACTACCCGAAGGTGCGGGCATGGCGCGCAGCCCTCGCAGCGCGTCCAAGCGTTCGCGAGGCGGTCACGCCGGAATATTCGCAGCTGCTGCACGCCTTTCTGCAAAAATATGAAGCGTACATGCTGATGCTGGCGCGCTGAACGGTCGGCTATTTATCCGACCAGACGGCAAGCTCGTATCCGTCCGGGTCGGCGAAGTGAAAGCGCCGGCCTCCGGGAAAGGTAAATACCGGCTTGGTGATCTTGCCACCAGCCTGTTCGACCTGTTTGAGCGTGCCTTGAAGATCATCGGCGAATAGAATGATCAGCACGCCGCCGGGACGCGGCTTGCCTTCGGTGGTGAAGCCGCCCTTGAGATGGCCGTCGGAAAACTCGCAATAGCTCGGACCATAGTCCGTGAATGTCCATCCGAACGCGTCGCCATAGAAGCTGCGTGCCGCGCCAATATCGCTGACATTGAATTCGACATAGTCGATACATTTGTCTTTGCCTGAACTGGCCATCGTCCTCATCCTATAAGTTGCGCTTCGAGCAGGTCCTTGAGCGCCTGAAGATCACGCTTGACCCAGGCCGCATCTGCGTTGAATTTTTCGTCATCCATGCCCGGCACGCGAAAAAGCGTAAATATGAGTTCGCTCTCGTCGCCGTTGGGCACCACCCGCATGGGGATATAGACCTCGTCCCCGGTCTCCATAACCACCCAATGATCGAGAACCCCGACTTCGTTCTTCGGCGCAAAGCGCAATCGAAGTTTGCCCGCCGGCCCATCAGCCAGCCATTCATCACCGGATTTCTGCAAGGCCGATGTCAGGCCGGAGGCCCATTGCGGAAGATTTTCCGCAACGCTGACGTAGTCATAAACATCCTGCCAATTGCGTCCGATTGAAATCTGAAGGGTCCTTGCTTCATGTGTAGCCATGGTTGTCCTCCCACATCGCGTACGGCAAGCTTATGCGCCTAACGACTTTCTGTCTTGAACAAAACGGCCACTTATGCCGCGAGATGCTGCAGGAGCGCCGAGGGCGAAAGGCCTGACAGGGATTTTGCCTCGCGGCTCAAATGCGCCTGGTCGGCATAGTTCGCGTCGAACGCCAGAGCACCGATGCCGCTTCCGGGATCGCGCCGGCCGAGCTTCAGGAATTTCTGGAAACGCAGGATGCGCTCCAGCGTCTTTGGCCCATATCCGAAATTGTGCAGGAACTGCCGGCGCAAGGTGCGCTCGCTCACGTTGAGCATTGTCGTCAGTTCGGCAATCGCCACAATATCTTTCGAGCGCTTGAGCGTGTCGAAGGCGGCAACCATGGCCCTGTCGGGCGATGCAATGCATGGAGCGATGTCCGACAAGGCAGCCTGCAGCCCTGCCGTCGCGTCTCCGATGGTTTTTGCCTCGACAAGTCTTTCGGCGATGGCCTCGGCGCGCGCGCCCCAAAGCTCGGACAAGTCAACACGCTGATTGACGAGTTCGGACATTGGAATGCCAAGCCATTTGCTCGCAGCTCCTGGAGCAAAGCGGATGCCGACGATATTGGCCAGGGAACGATCGACGATATGTGGGGCCGTGTCGGGACCCGCAATCGTCAGTTTGCCTTCCGACCACAATATGTCGACACAACCATCGGGAAAGACCGCCACGGGCGCCGCCAATTCGTCGATACCCTCGTGGTTCCACGCGCAGAGGAAATGCGGCCGCAACTCGGCCGTCGGCGAGAACTCGCGGTAGCGCCCGGCTGAATGCGCTGGGATGGATTCGTTGCCTGACTGTCTCACGCCGCCGCATCGCCAATGTTGATTGATCATAAGCGCTTAATCGATTTTATCCGAAAGCCGGGCGAAATCCAGACCAACATTCCATCGCCAAACCTTGCCTCTCGGGGAGCTTCGCAGTAGTGCTCTTGCCAACTCCCACCAGGAAAATGACACGATGAGTTCTACCCGTACGGAAACAGATACTTTTGGCCCAATCGACGTTGCAGCCGACAGGTATTGGGGCGCGCAGACGGAACGTTCGCTGCACAATTTCAAGATCGGTGGCGAAAGAATGCCCATTCCGCTGGTGCGGGCGCTAGGTATCGTCAAGCGCGCAGCAGCCGAAACGAATCTCTCCCTCGGAAAGATCGATGAAGTCATCGGCCGCGCGATCACCGTTGCCGCCGAGGAAGTCATCGAAGGCAAGCTCGACGATCATTTCCCGCTCGTCGTTTGGCAAACCGGCTCGGGCACGCAGTCGAACATGAATGCCAACGAGGTCATTTCCAACCGCGCCATCGAAATGCTCGGCGGCACAATGGGATCGAAGAAGCCGGTCCACCCGAACGACCACGTCAATATGAGCCAGTCGTCGAACGATACATTCCCGACGGCAATTCATATCGCAACCGCAATTGAAGCCACGCATCGGCTGTTTCCGGCGCTTACCCACCTGACGGAGGCGGTACTCAAGAAGGAAAAGGCCTTCGCCGACATCATCAAGATCGGACGCACCCACACGCAGGATGCGACACCTGTCACCCTTGGGCAGGAATTCTCCGGTTATCGCGCCGCACTCGAGTATGCGCGCAAGCGCATCGAGCAGAGCCTTGCCGATATTTTCCTTCTTGCCCAGGGTGGTACCGCAGTCGGAACGGGACTGAACGCCCCGGTGGGATTTGATACAGCTTTCGCGGAGGCCGTATCGGACATTACCGGCCTGCCGTTCAAGACGGCACCAAACAAGTTCGAAGCACTGGCGAGCCATGGCGCTCTTACGAACTTCCACGGCAGCCTTAATTCCCTCGCGACCGATCTCTTCAAGATGGCCAACGACATTCGCTTTCTCGGCTCAGGCCCACGTTCCGGCCTCGGCGAACTGAAGCTTCCCGAAAATGAACCGGGTTCATCGATCATGCCGGGCAAGGTCAACCCGACCCAGGCCGAAGCCCTGACCATGGTTGCCACGCAAGTGTTCGGCAATAATACCTCGGTTACCATCGCAGCCAGCCAGGGCCATTTTGAGCTCAACGTCTACAAGCCCGTGGTGGCGCTCAACGTGCTCCAGTCGATCCGCATCCTCTCCGACGCCATGATATCCTTCGCAGATAATTGCGTGGACGGCATCGAGGCCGATGAGGTCCGGATCAAGGACCTGCTCGATCGTTCGCTCATGCTGGTTACGGCGCTTGCCCCTGCCATTGGTTATGACAATGCAGCCAAGATCGCAAAGACAGCCCACAGGAACGGCACGACCTTGCGCGAAGAAGCACTCGCCAGCGGCGTCTCGGCCGAGGACTATGATCGCCTCGTGCGTCCCGAGCGAATGATTTCTCCGGAGTAACGTCGGAAAATCATTCTATTGTGAACAATCTGTAGAGAAAATAGTGGCTTTGTTTGACAATCGAATCTAGCTATTGGGCTGTCACGACAAACCCTGGAGACTTTCTATGGCGAACAACAGCGCACTCATTCTTATAGGTCGCATACTGCTATCATTCATGTTCATCCTGGCTGGCTATGGAAAGCTCACTGCCATCGGTGGCACCGCCGGATATTTCGGCAGCCTCGGACTTCCGGCGCCGACTATCGTCGCGGTGCTCGTCGGCCTGCTTGAACTTTTAGGCGGCCTTGCCGTACTCGTTGGCTTCCAGACGCGGATCGCCGCTCTGGCGCTTGGCATTTTCACGCTTGCGGCAACTGCTGCGGCCCACCTGAACTGGACGGGCGACGCCGGCATGGTGCAGTGGATGTTCTTCCAGAAGAACCTCGGTGTGGCCGGTGGCTTCTTCGTGCTTGCTGCATGCGGCGCTGGCGCGCTGTCGCTCGACGCGAAACGCGGCTGATCGAATACAGCATTGATCAAAAAGGCCGCTTCGAGCGGCCTTTTTCTTGTTTGACGATCAGTTCGACGGCTTCGCCTCGCCGACGAGCACCGGTTTTTCCCGGTAGTCGCCGGGGAAGTATTTGCCGAGGTTCGCGATCTTCGGCAGGTCGTTATAGGCGATATAAGGCTGAGAAGGGTGCAGCGTCGCGTAGTCCTGGTGATAGGCTTCGGCCGGGTAGAACTTCTCCAACGCAGAAATCTTGGTAACGATCGGCTTCGGATAGGCCTTCGCCTTATCGAGCTGGCTGACATAGGCCTTCGCTATCTTCTCCTGATCGGGGCTGGTCGTGAAGATCGCCGAGCGGTACTGTGTGCCTGAATCCGGGCCTTGCCGGTTCAATTGCGTCGGGTCATGCGCGACGGAGAAATAGACCTGCAGAACCTTGCCGAGACTGACCACCTTCGGGTCGAACGTGACCTCCACCGACTCGGCATGACCGGTATCGCCGCCGCTCACGATTTCATAGCTGGCGGTTTCCTTCTTGCCGCCGGCATAGCCGGAAACGGCGCTCGTTACGCCTTTCAAGTGCTGGTAGACCCCCTGCACGCCCCAGAAGCAACCACCGGCAAGCACAATGGATTCGGACTTCGCCGATGCCGTCTGGTCGAGAGCCGGTGGCGGCACCATGGTGACGTCTTCACCGGCAAGCGCGCAGCCGGGTGACAGTAAAAGGCCCGCAGCAAGCATAAAATGATATGGTTTCATGGTCTTATCCCTTTGCGCGTTTAGGCTGCAACCGGTTTGAAGTTGAGTGCGACCCCATTCATGCAATAGCGCAGCCCTGTCGGCTTTGGGCCATCATCGAACACATGGCCGAGGTGGCTGCCGCAGCGGTGACATTCGACCGCCGTACGCGTCATGCCGAACGACCTGTCCTTGGTCTCGTTGACCGCGCCCTTCATCGCTGTCCAGAAGCTTGGCCAGCCCGTGCCGCTGTCGAATTTGGTATCGGAGTCGAAAAGAGCAAGGTCGCAGCCGGCGCAGGTGAAGGTGCCCTTGCGCTTTTCGTGATTGAGCGGGCTTGTGAAGGGACGTTCCGTGCCTTCCTGGCGCAAGACGTAATATTGCTCGGGCGTCAGCAACTTCTTCCATTCGGCGTCGCTGTGCTCGACTTCGAATGTGCCTGCCGCCACAGCCTTGGGCGCATTTGCGAACCTTGCCGCGACGAGGGCGCCGAGCCCTGCAATCGCACCGCCAAAAAGCGTTCGACGTGTCATCATGAGAAAACTCCCAGCATAAAGATACCGAGGATGCCCGGTATTCTGCAGGGAAATACGTAAGGGTCGACCGAAAGGTTACAGTACAACCCGTCCATCACGCAGAGTTGATGGATCAGTGCTTTGCGCGTGCCGCCGCGATACGCTGCGAAAGCTCTGCAACGGCGCCGGTTTCGGCCGTTTGCCGGGACGACACCAGGCAGGCCTCCGACTTCAGAATAACCCCGTCATCTAGGATTTTCAGATGGTTGGCGCGTAGGGTCGATCCAGTCGAGCTAATATCGACGATGATGTCGGCGGCGCCGGAAGCAGGCGCGCCCTCGGTGGCGCCGAGGCTCTCCACGATCCGATAGACCTGGATGCCGTGCATCTGCGAAAAGAACTGCTGGGTCAGCCGCCAATATTTCGTGGCGATGCGCAGGCGTCGGCCATGCCTCTGGCGGAATTCCGCAGCGACATCATCGAGGTCGGCCATCGTCGATACGTCATACCAAACCTCCGGGACGGCAACGACGACGTCCGCATGGCCAAAGCCGAGCCGCGCTTCGACGCGAACGCGTTCGTCGGCGGAGGCAAGCGTTTCGCGAATCAGGTCTTCACCCGTTACACCAAGATCGACGCTGCCATAGCCGAGTTCGCGTGCGATCTCGGACGCCGAAAGAAACAGAATATCGATGTCGCTGTTGCCCTTGACCTTCGCCCGATAGCTGCGCTGATCCTTGGGCAGGATGACGCTGAGGCCGGCATTTTCCAGCACCTCCAGCGCCTGTTCCTTGAGTCTGCCTTTCGAGGGGAGTGCGAGAGTGACGGTCATTGTGCATCTCCCGCGATCTCTTCAAGCCGGTCCAGCCAAACGGAAAAGCCGACACCGGGAATAGAACCGACCGCGCCGAGCATCGTCAGCAGCCGGTCATAGCGGCCGCCGCCGACAATTGCGCCAAGGTCAGGCCGATCGATCGCGTGCGTTTCATAGACAAGCCCGGTGTAATAATCGATCGGGCGCCCGAAGGCCGCATCGTAGACGATGGTTTCGTTGCCGATCCCTGCCTCTTTAACCGATACGGCGCGTGCCTCGAACTGTTCCAGGGCGAGGCCGAGATCGAATTCATTGGCGCGGGCAAAGCTGAGAAGATAGCCGGCGGCTTCAGCGAGAGGCACGCGGATGGCCAGAAATTCCTCAAGCGCCGCAATGGTGCGCACCGGCAGGCGAACCGAGGCAAGGCTCGCCTTTTCGATGAGACGCCGGGCGATTTCCACCGGCGCACGCCCGGATGCCGGTGAGATGCCGGCGGCCTGCATGTCCTTTTCGAGTTCGGCGGCAAGCGCTGTTTCATCACCTTTCTCGACAAGTGCGGCCAGCCGATCCGGCAGCGTTCCCTTTTGGCGGTCCGAGCCGAGATCGGCAAGCAGGCCGTTCAACTGAGCATGATTGCCGAAAGCGCGCGCCAGTTTCTTCTGCCAGCCGCGCGGCAGGCCGAGGGAGGCGAGCACAGCTTCGAAAATGGCCTGGTCACCCAGCAGCGTCTCAAGTTGGGCCTGGGGCGCGACCAGCCTGATCGATGCAATCGCATCGGCAAGTGAGCGCGCGTCTGCACGGGCGCGGTTCGCGTCGCCGAGATCCTCGATGCCGGCCTGGAAAAACTCATTGCCGCCTTCGCGGCGCTGACGGAAGACTTCGCCGAGATAAGCGTAGCGCTTCGGCGTCGCGGCATTCCGTTCGATATGGTTGCGGCAGACCGGAATGGTGAATTCGGGGCGCAGGCAGAGACTTTGGCCGTTTTCGTTCTCGGTGAGAAAAATACGCCGGCGCAGATCTTCGCCCGCCATGTCGAGAAACTGGTCAGCGGGCTGGATGACCGGAATATCCACAAGCTCGGCATCGCGACCGGCAATCAGCGCCGCGAGCTCGGCAGAAAAGGCAGGGGCGCGGGATGCGGTCATTCTTGGCGCATTCCTCTCGAATGGCGGCACTCCCCCCCCTCTGTCTTGCCGGACATCTCCCCCCCAAGGGGGGAGATCGAAACGACATCAACGTAACATTCAGCGCCAACGACTTGCGTTTTGTCGAGACGTACAGGAATGCTGGTCTCCCCCCTTGTGGGGGAGATGGGCGGCAGCCCAGAGGGGGGTGAAATGACAAATGGCAGCATATGCGTCAGCTTTACTTCAGACCCTTGGCGCGATCTTCGGCCTGCGCCTCGAGAATCTTGCGGACCTCGATCACGAGATCGCCTTCATTCGCGGTGATCTGCGCCGGGCGGCTTTCGCGCCAGGTCACATTGTCTTCGATCTCGGCCGACAGCCGTGCGCCTTCGATGAGATCCTTGATCTGTACTTCACCATTGTCGCGCTCCTGCGAGCCCTGGATGATGACGCAGGGCGCACCGCGGCGGTCGGCATATTTCATCTGCGGCTTCATGCCCGATCCGCCGAGATACATCTCCGCCCGGATGCCGGCCTGCCGAAGGTCCGACACCATCTTCTGGTAACGACCGAGGCTTGCTGTATCGCGGTCCATGACGAGGACGACGACCGGCCCGATATTGTCGGAGACGTCGAGCTTGCCGAGGTTCTTCAATGCCGTCATCAGGCGAGAAACGCCAATGGAAATGCCGGTCGCCGGCACGGGCTCGCCGCGGAAGCGTGAAACCAGACCATCATAACGGCCACCGCCTCCGACCGAACCGAAGACGACTTTCTCGCCCTTTTCATTGGTGACGTCGAAGGTCAGTTCTGCTTCGAAAACGGGACCCGTATAATATTCGAGGCCACGAACGACGGAGGGGTCGATCTTGACCCGGCCCTCGTAGCCGGCCGCCGAGCACAGCGCCTCGATCGTGGCAAGTTCGGCGACGCCCTCGACGCCCTTGTCGTTGCCGCTGATGACGCGTTCGAGATTGGCGATGGTTTCGCCGCCAGTTGTGCCGCCCGCAGAGGTGAAATCGAGCACCTTGGTGATCGCCGCCTCGTCGAGGCCGGCGCCCTTGGTGAAATCGCCGCTTTCATCGAGGCGGCCCTTGCCGAGCAATTCACGCACGCCTTCCGGCCCGAACTTGTCGAGCTTGTCGATGGCGCGCAGCACGTTCAGGCGCCGGCCCGCATTGTCATCGCCAGCAAGGCCTATGGCGTCGAGTACGCCGTCGAGCACCTTGCGGTTATTGACGCGGATCATGTAATCGCCGCGCGGAACGCCGAGCGCCTCCATGACATCGGCCATCATCATGCACATTTCGGCATCGGCCGAGACCGATGGCGCGCCGACAGTATCGGCATCGAACTGCATGAACTGGCGGAAGCGGCCGGGGCCGGGCTTCTCATTGCGAAACACCCAGCCGGCGCGGTAGCTGCGGTAGGGCTTGGGGATGCTTTCAAAATTCTCGGCAACGAAACGCGCAAGCGGCGCGGTGAGATCGTAGCGCAGCGACAGCCATTGTTCATCATCGTCCTGGAACGAGAACACGCCCTCATTGGGGCGGTCCTGGTCGGGCAGGAACTTTCCGAGCGCATCCGTATATTCGACAAGCGGGGTCTCGACAGGCTCGAAACCATAAAGCTCGTATACCTTGCGGATCTCGGCCATCATCTTGTCGGCAGCGCGCAAATCGTCAGGCGCGCGGTCCACAAAACCGCGCGGCAGCCGCGCTTTTACCCTGTCTGCCTTCGTCGTCATGATGCTGTTCCGATACCCTGAAATGAAGCTTTTCGCGAGTTCAGGACGGTCCTGAGCCCAAGCCGGTTTGCTCTAACGCATAGAGGTGTTCAGGGCAAGGATTGATGGCGCCGTTCTCGGCGCTATGAAGCCAGAGCCGGCCGCTTGAAGTTCGAACGCAGCTTCTCGATCTCCTGGCGGCACTTGCAGCCCTCGATGTGGTCGTTGACGAGACCCATGGCTTGCATATGCGCATACATGGTCGTTGGGCCGACAAAGCTCCAGCCGCGCTTTTTCAAATCCTTGGAAAGACGGACCGACGTCGGCGATGTCGGATTGGCGATCAACGTCGGGTAGTCGACCACCTTCGGCCGCTCGTCCGCCGGCGGTTCAAACTGCCAGAAATAGGCCGCGAGCGAGCCGGTTTCCTTGACGACCTCGATAGCGCGCCCGGCATTGTTGATAGCGGAGTTGATCTTGCCGCGATGGCGGATGATGCCGGCATCGGCGAGCAGGCGGTCCACCTCTTTCTCGCCGTAGCCTGCAATCTTGTGATAGTCAAAACCGTCAAACGCCTTGCGGAAGTTCTCGCGCTTGCGCAGGATCGTCAGCCAGGAAAGCCCGGACTGAAAGCCTTCGAGGCAAATCTTTTCGAAGAGCCGGGTGTCGTCTGTCACCGGACGGCCCCATTCGTGGTCGTGGTAGTGGACATATTCAGGCAGCGTTCCCGGCCAAAAACAGCGCGTCTCACCCGCATCATCCGTGATAAGTCCGGTTTTCGGGGGAGTTTCGTCTTGCATCGCGCCTGTCCCTTTCCTATTGTTAACCGTGCTCGCAAACCCGCCGGTAACTATAACCCACGGTTTTCGCGGCATTTTATGTTTTATTGATTCTGATTCACTTTTTTCTACCTGCCAATCGGCAAACTCAATCCGAAACCTGACAAATCCTGTCAGGAGAGTTCCAGAGTAATTTCAATGAAGTCGGCATTATTGGTTTTGGCCTCAGCGGTTCTCTCAGCGACGATCTCGTCCGCAATGGCGAGCGAACGCTATGCGACCAAGCCTCCTGTCGTCATGAGCCCCGATCTTTCCGCGCCATGGGTGACGCAACTGCGCAAGCGGCCAGTCGGCGAGGCGGTAAACCAGGTCGGGCGGCCGGTGAACCCGCGCGGCTATGTCGTCTTTAGCGAACGCCCGGAGCGCGTCACCAGGCCGCGCCGCAATCGCGACCTTTCCAATCCTGCCGCGCGCGAGGTCTCGTTCCAGCGCCCGGACGTCCCGCTTGGCGAAGACCAGCCCAAGAAGCAAGCCATGGATCCGCAGTTCCTGCCACAGAGCGTCGCTTATGATGGGGCTGAACAGCCGGGCACGATCGTTATCGATACGTCCGAGCGTTTTCTTTATCTCGTTGAAGCCGGCGGCAAGGCGCGACGCTACGGCGTGGGCGTCGGCAAGGAAGGCTTCGCGTGGTCGGGAACGAACAATATAACGCGCAAAGCCATGTGGCCTGATTGGTACCCGCCGCAGGACATGATCGATCGGGAGGCCGAAAAGGGCCACTATATTCCGGCGCACATGGAGGGCGGCATAGCCAATCCGCTTGGCGCCCGTGCGCTCTATCTCGGTTCCACGCTCTACCGTATCCATGGCACCAACGCGCCGTGGACCATCGGCCACGCGGTGTCGAGCGGCTGCATACGCATGCGCAACGAAGATGTCACCGAGCTCTATGCACGGGTCAATGTCGGCACGAAAGTCATCGTCCGATAAGGGTTAGTGGGGGCCGGCACCGGGGGCGGTGCCGGGAACGGGCAGCGGCTTTCTCGAGAAAGCCGCTGCCCTTTTTCATTCGGCCGCCTGCAGGATGTTTTTCGGCGCGGGAAGCCCTTTCTGGCTTCGGGCCGCCATAGGCCCAGTCGAGCAGTTCGACCGTGTGGACGATCGGCAATCTTGATCCACCGGCGATCTGGGTGATGCAGCCTATATTGCCGGTGGCAATGATGCTGGCGCCAGTCGCCTCGATATTCTTGACCTTGCGATCCCGCAGCGTGCGGGCGATTTCCGGCTGCATGATGTTGTAGGTGCCAGCCGAACCGCAACACAAATGGCCCTCGGCCGGGTCCTTGACGATGAAACCTGCCGCCTTCAGCAGGTCTTTGGGCTGGCGCGTAATCTTCTGGCCGTGCTGCATCGAGCAGGCGGAATGATAGGCGACAGTCAGGCCGGAGGCCTGTTTCGACGCCGGCATGTCGAGCGTGGCGAGATATTCGGTGACGTCCTTTGCAAGCGACGAGATGCGCGCCGCCTTGTCCTTGTAGGCCGGGTCGAGCCGCAGCATGTAGTCATAATCCTTGATCGTCGTGCCGCAACCCGAGGCGGTGATAATGATCGCATCGAGACCGCCTTTCTCAAGTTCGCGCGTCCACACATCGACGTTGCGGCGCGCATCCTGGAGCGCTTCTTCCTCGCGGCCCATATGGTGAACCAGCGAGCCGCAGCAGCCCTCGCCTTTTGGCAGGACCACCTCGACGCCGAGGCGATTGAGAAGCCGGATCGTCGCTTCATTGATACTCGGCTTAAGGACAGGCTGCGCACAGCCGCTGAGAAGCGCTACCCTGCCGGTTCTTTCGCCTTTTGGCTTGTGCACCCCCGGCACGGCTGACGGCGATGTTGCCGGTACGGAACTCGGCGCAAGTTCGAGCATCGCCGCCAGTGGCTTTGTTGCCGTCAGCGAGCCGAACAGTCCAGCTAACGGCCGCCCAAACCTTGCGAGGTTGAGCGCCAGGCGAAACCGCCCGGGATAGGGCAGGACGAGTGCAAGCACGCCGCGGGTCAACCGGTTCATAAGCGGACGCTTGTAAGTCTTCTCTATGTGGGCGCGCGCGTTGTCGACGAGATGCATGTAGTTGACCCCCGATGGGCAGGTCGTCATGCACGAAAGGCACGACAGGCAGCGGTCAATATGTTTGACGATCTGCTCGTCGGCCGGACGGCCGTTTTCCAGCATATCCTTGATGAGATAGATGCGCCCGCGCGGGCTATCGAGTTCGTTTCCGAGCGTCACATAGGTCGGACAGGTGGCCGTGCAGAAGCCGCAATGCACGCATTTGCGCAGGATCTTTTCAGACTCGGCGACACCCGGATCGAGAAGCTGCTCGGGGCTGAAATTTGTCTGCACGTTATACTCCTGCAACCATGCGGCCGGGATTCAGAATGCCGCTTGGATCGAATTGCTGTTTGAGGCGCTTCGAAAGCGCCGCCAGCGGGGCGGCCTGCGGCTCGAACACGGGGACGGCCGCGCGAACACTTGCGGGCCCCCGTACCAAGGTCGCATGCCCGCCGCCATATTTGCGCAAGAGCGCCCTTACGGCGTCCGCTTCCGGCTCGCCCTCCATGCGCAGCCAGACGAGGCCGCCCTGCCAGTCGTAATAGGCATCGACTGCCGCCCCCATGCGCAGCGAGGCGACGAGCTTGTAGGCCTCCATCGGCACCATGGAAACACGCCAAACCGGCTGCTCCGTACCGTCGGCGAAAGGGATGACGTCGCGGATTTCCTGCCAGAGCCGGCGGGACTGGTCGCCGGAGACGTCCGCCATCTCGCCTGCCGAGGCCAGGAGGTTCTTTAGCATGGTCATGCGGTCGGCAACCGAAGGCGCAAATCCTTCCAGCCGCAGCAGGGTCGAGGCCTCGCCCCCGAGCGCGCCATCGATAACCCTTGCCGCAACATTGCCCGGAAGATGGGCGGCAGATGCCACCTCGCCGCTCGACCCCATGGCGATCGCCATGGCGCGCGCCGCCTCGTCATCGGCAAGACCGCGTATGACGAGCGTCGATTCGGTCTCCGGTGCCGGAAGCACCTTGAAGGTGATCTCGGTGGCGATGCCGAGCGTTCCCCAGGAATTCGCCATGCCTTTCGACAGGTCGTAACCGGTCACGTTCTTGACGACGCGTCCGCCGGATTTGAACAGTTCACCCCGGCCGGAGACGACCCTCACGCCGAGCACGTGGTCGCGCGCCGATCCCGCCTTGAGACGGCGCGATCCGCAAAGATTGGTGGCAAGCAAACCCCCAAGCGTCCCCTGCCCTGCAGGCTGTCCCAGAAGCGGTCCGTAATCCATCGGCTCGAACTGAAACGCCTGCCCGCTTGCCGCAAGCAGTGCTTCGAGTTCGGCAACTGGCGTGCCCGCCTTGGCGCTCAAGACGAGTTCATGCGGCTCGTAGAGCGTCACTCCGGCATAGTCGGACAATGCGATCGTATGCTCGGTCTGCAATGGCCGGCCGAGCCCGCGCTTGGAGCCTTGGCCGACGACTTCCACGGGTGCGTTGGCGCCAAGGGCCCATTGCACCGCTTCGACGATCTCATCTTCGGATTTAGGCTGGAAAATGCTCACGCTCAGAATCTCGGAATGTCGGGAAACGGCATCTTACCCTGGTGCACGTGCATGCGCCCGAGTTCGGCGCAGCGGTGCAGTTGCGGGAAGACCTTGCCGGGGTTGAGCAGATGCTTGTCGTCGAAGGCGCACTTGACGCGGATCTGCTGGTTGAGATCGGTGTCGTTGAACATTTCCGGCATCAGATCGCGCTTCTCGACGCCGACGCCGTGTTCACCGGTCAGCACCCCGCCCACCTTGACGCAGAGCCGCAATATGTCGGCGCCGAAACTTTCCGCTTTGTGCAGTTCCTCCGGGATGTTGGCGTCATAGAGGATCAGCGGATGCAGGTTGCCGTCGCCGGCGTGAAAGACATTCGCAACGCGCAATCCATACTTCTCCGAGAGTTCGCGCATGCCGGCCAGCACCTTCGGCAATTCCTTGCGCGGTATGGTACCGTCCATGCAAAGGTAGTCCGGCGAAATACGGCCTACGGCGGGAAATGCCGCCTTGCGTCCCGCCCAGAATATCATTCGTTCTTCTTCGCTCTGCGAGACGACGCAGGTCGTTGCGCCATTCTTGCGCGCAATCGCCTCGACCATGGCGATGAGGTGATCGACCTCGACCACGGGACCGTCAAGTTCCACGATAAGCAGAGCCTCCACATCGAGCGGATAGCCGGCATGGACGAAGTCCTCGGCGGCATGGATGGCCGGCCTGTCCATCATCTCCATGCCGCCCGGGATGATACCGGCGGCAATGACATCGGCCACGCACTGACCCGCTTCCTCGCTGGTCGGAAAGCCAACCATCAGTGCACGTGCCATTGTCGGCTTCTGGAGAATGCGGACGGTCACTTCGGTGACGACCCCCAGCAGCCCTTCCGAGCCGGTCATCAGCCCAAGCAGATCATAGCCATCGCTATCGAGATGCTTGCCACCGAGGCGAATGATGTCGCCATTGATGAGGACCATCTCGATGCCAAGGACATTATTGGCCGTCAGCCCGTATTTCAGGCAGTGCACGCCGCCGGAGTTTTCAGCGACGTTGCCGCCGATCGAGCAGGCAATCTGCGACGATGGGTCAGGGGCATAGTAGAAGCCCTCGTGCTCGACCGCCTTGGTTATGCCGAGGTTCGTCACGCCGGGCTGGACGACGGCAACGCGGTTCGGAAAATCGATTTCGAGGATGCGATTGAAGCGCGACATGACGAGGAGCACGGCGTCCTCAAGCGGCAGCGCACCGCCGGAAAGCGAGGTTCCAGAGCCGCGCGGCACGACCTTCACATTGTTATCGTGGCAATATTTGAGGACGCGGGAAACCTGGGCAACGGTTTGCGGTAGAACCACCACGAGCGGCAATTGCCGATAGGCCGTCAATGCGTCGGATTCGAAGGCGCGCATTTCGTTGGTGACGTCGACAACGCCCTCGCCGGGAACGATCGCGCGCAATGCCGCAACGATCTCGGCCCGGCGGCCAAGCGTTGCTTCATCACTTTTCGGCATTGTCAGTCCGGTCATTGCCTCTCCCTTGCCAGCACCGCAAGCGCAACTGGTAAACTATCTTTACCTCTTGCCCGGCACGAATGTAAATAGTTTAGAACCTTTCTCGATCGGAGAGAACAGGCAGTGCCACGATCTAGTCCACGATGAATTTCAAGGCCTGGGGACTTGACGTTTGATTTGCGCCAGTGAGAGTGCGCGCATGAGTGAATTCAACGATATGGAAGTGTTTGCCCGCGTAGTTGCCGCCGGCAGCATGTCGGCAGCGGGCCGCGAGCTCGGCCTTTCGCCGGCGGTCGTCTCCAAGCGGCTGCGGCGTCTGGAAGAGCGGCTCGGCACGCGGCTTCTGCAGCGAACGACGCGCCAGATCGCGCTCACCGAAACCGGGCAAGGCTATTACGAGCGCGTGCTCGCGATCCTCGCCGGGGTCGAGGAGGCCGAGGCCTTCGTGTCGCGCCGTTCCGAACAGGCGCACGGGATGCTGAAAGTTGCCGTGCCGACGACGTTCGGGCGCATGCATATCGCGCCGCACCTCGAACCCTTCATGCGTGCCAATCCCGACCTTGCCGTCAACCTTGTCCTTGCCGATGAGTTCGTCGATATCGTCGGCGAAGGTTACGACCTTGCAGTGCGTATCGCCGAACTCTCCGATTCGAGCCTCGTTGCGCGCAAGCTTGCACCGGTCGAGCGCTTTCTCGTCGCCTCACCGCGCTACGTGGCCGAGCATGGGACGCCGAAATCCTTCTCCGATCTCGAAAATCATATCTGCCTTGCGGCGCACAATGGCGACCCGTGGCGTCTGGTCGGCCCTTACGGCGCTGTGGTCTGGCGCCCCTCAGGGCCGCTCCTGACAAATTCGAGTGAAGTGGTGCGCGAGGCAGTGCTCGGCGGACTCGGCATTGCCTTGCGTTCCACCTGGGATATCGGTCCTGAATTGGCGACGGGGCAACTTGTGCGCGTTCTCGGCGACTATGCCGCCTCGCGCAACGTCGCCATCTACGCGGTGTATCCGTCGCGGCAATTCCTGCCGGCGAAAGTGCGCCTGTTTATCGACTATCTTGCGGCGCTCTATGGACCGGTGCCGCCATGGGACAGGCACTGATCAATCGTCGGCATGCGACTTGCGGATCGACTTTACGACAAACCACATGGCGACGATCGCAACCGGCACGAATATGGCGGTAAGGACCGTCGAATGCAGGTCGGGAATGTAGGTCTCCGCACCCTTGGCCAGGTAATAGAACAGGCCGACGACATAATAGGAGATCGCCGCGACGGACAGGCCCTCGACCGTTCGCTGCAACCGCAACTGCAGTTGCGCCCGGTGGTTCATCGAGGTCAGGAGATCGCGGTTCTGGCGTTCGAGCTCCACGTCGACCGAAGTTCGCAGCAATGTCGCCGCGCGCGAAAGCTTCTCGGAGAGGCTCTCCTGCCGTTCGCTGACTGAGCGGCACGTGCGCATCGCCGGCGCCATGCGGCGCTGAATGAAAGCGCCCCAGGTTTCATAGCCGGTGACTGGTTCTTCCTGCAACGCCGCAAGGCGTTCAAGGACGATGCCGTTATAGGCGCGGCTGGCACCGAAGCGGTAGAGGCTCGAAGCCGCGTCCGCTTCGAGTTCGGCCGCAAGCGAGGTCAATTCGTCGAGCAATTTGTGGCTGTCTGAGGTTGCATCGCGCATCTCATTGGTGAGGCCGGCAAGACGATCCTCGATCCGGCGGATGCGCGGCGACAGCGAATGCGCCAGCGGAAGGCCTAGCATCGCCAGCGTCCGGTAAGTCTCGATCTCGATGACACGCTGCGACAGCGCGCCCGCACGCGCTGGCGACAGCCCATTGTCGAGGAGGAGAATGCGGGTCAGGCCGTCGCGGTCCTGGCGGAAATCCGTGACGATCGAGGCGAGACCGCCTTCCACATCGCTGTAGCAAAGGCTTGCGGGATCGAACTCGCTGATCATCGCCAGCGCGTTCGCATCCTTCTTGACGATTTCCAGCCGCACGCCATCGATGACGGTGCCGGGCGGGTTGAAACCATGGCCGAAAGGATGCTGTGCCCCCGCGCCGCTGCGCGGCATCGGGCCTTCCCAGAGATAGGTCGAAAACTCGGTATGGCGTTCCCAGCGCAAGGTGCCATTGCCCCACGGCATGACGTGGTGGCGGGCATCGCGCGCAGGCGGCGCGATGCCGATGCTGCGGCTGAGTTCGGCCAGAACCGCATGATCGACCGTCGAGCCGCCTTCGGTCATGAAGGCGAGCTGGATCAGGAGACGGGGCGTATCGACTAGCGGATAGGGCCGCGCATGCACTTCGCCGAGCGCGACGGCGCGTTCCGCATGCGCGGGAAAACCGAGAACGCCACCGACAACGGACGCAAGCTCGGCAGCTGTCGCGACTGATTTTAGTCTCTTGGCCATGTATCCCCTGACCGGTCTTAGGCTTGATCGGCTGTCACAGGATCGTGAACGGATTGGGTCCGGCTTTCAACAGATTCTATTTTGTCGTGGCTGCGGCAAATAAGACCCGGCCCTGCCAGCAATTGGATCATTGATTTGACCAGTTTCGATTTTTGCCGCTAGGCTGCGGATCGATATCTTTCTTGCGGACCCGCTATCCATGAGCAGCCCTATCTTCGCGCGCATCCAATCCTCTCGCACGGCCGATGATATTGTCGGCCAGATCGAAACGCTTATCCTCGAAGGCGTTTTGCGCGTCGGGGATCGCCTTCCCGGCGAGCGCGACCTTTCCGTGCAGTTTGACGTCTCGCGGCCGATCCTGCGCAACGCATTGAAACTCCTGGAGACTAAGGGCTTGCTTGTGACGCGGCATGGCGGCGGAACCTTCGTCGCCGATGTCATCGGCGAGGTGTTTTCCAAGCCGATGATGGATCTCATATCGAGCCACCGCAAGGCCGCCGCCGACTATCTCGAATACCGTCGCGACATCGAGAGCGTCGCTGCCGAATACGCCGCACGGCGCGCGACGGAGGATGACCGGCTCATGCTACATCGCATCATGACCGCGATGGAGGAAGCCTATAAGGCCAATGATTTCAAGCGGGAAGCCGAACTCGACGTCGAATTGCACAATGCCATCGGCGAATGCGCGCACAATATTATCCTGCTGCACACGCTGCGTTCCTGTTACCGGCTGCTCGCCGACGATGTCTTCTATAATCGTACGGTGATCTACGGTTTCCCCGGGGCGCGTGAGAAACTGCTGGATCAGCACAAGGCGATATTCGCGGCAATCATCAATTCAAATCCAACGGCGGCGCGCGCGGCAGTCGGGCAACATATAGACTTCATCGAGCAGGCACAGAGCGAAGCAGCGCGCAGCAGCGCCTGGCAAAACGTATCGCGCCTGCGCCGCAACCAGCGCGAGTCGGAACGCGGATGATCGGGTTCGACCAGGCGCGCGGGCCTGCAGGACTGCGCATCTATGCCATTGGCGACGTCCATGGCCGTTTCGATCTGCTGCAGGGGATGCACCGCCTGATCGCCAGGGAAAACGCCAAACAGCCGCCGCACGACTGGCTCGTCATCCACCTGGGCGACTATGTCGATCGCGGGCCGCAATCGCGAGAGGTGCTTGATCTGCTGGCGCGTGAGACGTTGCAGTCGCGCAATATGCTGGCACTTGCCGGCAATCACGATATCGGACTGCTGGACTTTCTTTCAACCGGCGATGCGTTCGGCGTTTTCGCTCATAATGGCGGACGGCAGACCGCTCTTTCTTACGGTGTCGATATCGATTTCGACGATGCGGTCTCGGTGCTTGAGGGGTGGAAAGAACTGGTTCGCGCCATACCCGATGCGCATAAGCAATTCCTGCGCGGGCTCAAGCGTTCGGTTGCCTTCGGCGATTTTTACTTCTGCCATGCCGGCATCCGCCCCGGCGTCGCGCTCGATCTGCAGAACGCCGATGACCTTATCTGGATACGCGGCGAATTCCTCAACAATCCAACGCTTCATCCAAAGGTCATCGTGCACGGCCACACGCCGGTCGATGACGCCGACATCCGGTCAAACCGCGTGAACCTCGATACCGGCGCCTTTGCCAGTAGCCGGCTCAGCGGCTTGATGATCGAAGAGGACAGGAAGCTGTTGCTGGAGGTGACTCAGCGCGACGACGTGCTTATGCCGTAACCATCGCTGGAGACGACACGCCCGCCGGCATCCACCGAGAAAAGACCTACGCCCATGAAAAGAATGGCTGAGAGCATTACGGCAGTCAAAAGTGCAGCACTCTTGGTGGTCATTTTAGGCGTTTCCATCGTTAGGGCGCGGCTTGATGCCGATTAGCCGTGGGGGCACTACAGGAAAGTTTGCTTACCAACTAGTGAATCGAAGACACGTTCCAAAGGAATCGCCAGTCACTATCCGATTCTGGATTTACCTGTTGCAGAGTTGCAACGAATCCGTGTGTCGCCTGCTACTTGCGAGGGAAGAAGAGGTCTTAATTATCGCTGGATCAGAGCGACCCAGGCGCGGGCCAGCGCCAGCCCGGCGGCATCCGCCGCCGCGCCATCGCGGGCAACATAGCTGTCGTAATTGTCGAGCCATCCCGGATAATTGGAAGCGATCTGGTCGTGGAAGACCCGCCGCCACTCCTCGACCAGAGTTGTATCCGCCTCGAAATGAAACTGAATGCCGTAGACCGCGCGGCCGATTCGAAATGCCTGGTTGGCGGTCACATCGCTCGATGCAAGGCGGATGGCATTTTCCGGGAGCGTGAACGTGTCGCTGTGCCAGTGGAAGATCGGAAAACGCACAGGTACTGATGCCAGCACCGGATCGGCTTCGCTCGCCTCGTTGCGAGTGACTTCGTGCCAGCCGAATTCCGGCGTGCGGCCGAGGATATTGTCAGCACCATAGCCGCGCGCGACCAACTGGCTGCCAAGGCAAATGCCGAGCACAGCCTTGTCAGCGTCACCGAAGCGCTTCGTCAATTGCGCCAGTTCCGGGAGGTATGGATGCGTGGCGTCGGCAAGCGCGTTCTGATCGCCTCCAAGTACCACCAGCGCATCGTGGCCCGAAGCGTCGGCCGGTAGAGCCTCGCCGAGATAGGCCTGGCGCATATCGACAGCAGCCCCCGCTTCGGCCAGCGCCCGTCCCACTTGCCCAAGCCCTGTATCCTGATAGTTCTGAACGACGAGAACGCGCATGATGCCTGCCCCAAACCCACGTGGATTGTCGGATAGCATGGCCCCGAACGAGTCGAAAGCCGTCAAATGACCCTGCAGAACCGAGTGACACCTTTTGGCGAGATTGTCGCGGCACCCTATCGCGGCACGATGATGGGCAATCGCGGCATCATCCATGATCCCGCAACGCGGACGTTGTTGAAGCGGCGCTGGACCAATCGCGCCTGGATCATTTGCGTCTGCAAGTTCAAGAACGTGCGCCGTCCCGTCATGGCGCGGCAAAGCTGGACGGAGCTGTTCTTTCTCGATGAGGCAACGGCGCTTTCCGCAGGGCACCGGCCATGTTTCTATTGCCAGCGCCAACGTGCCCTCGCCTTTCAGGCTGCCTGGGCGGAAGGCAATGGGGACCTCTTGAAGGCACCGGAGATAGATCGCGTCCTGCATGGTGAGCGGCTTAATCTTAAGAACGTCAAGGCGCTGCATCCAATCAGTGGCCCCGTGCGCGATCTTCCGGATGGAGCGATGATCGCTAGCGGCGACAACGCCTATCTCATGCGAAACGGGAATACGTATCGCTGGTCATGGCAGGGCTATGAGCCTGCCGAGCCGGATGGCGGCGCCATGCTGCTGACGCCTCCCTCCACAGTGCGGGCGCTGCGCGCAGGCTACCGGCCGCTCATGCACGGCTTCTGAGGTTCACGCCCCCGGGCGCACGCCGGCCGAAACTCCAGCCCAGGCTTGTTCCGGCAGCGGCGATCAGGATGGCGGCGGACCCCACCAATTGACTTGGCTGCAGCGCATGGCCGAATGCGATGTAGTCGACGAGGATCGCAGCGACCGGATAGATGAACGAGAGTGACCCGGTGATGTGAGTCGGCAATTTCTGGATCGCGCTATAGAGCAGGATGTACATGAGGCCGGTGTGAACGACGCCGATCGTCACGATACTCGCCCACTCCCCGGCGCTTTGCGGCAAGGCGCTGAAATCGGCGAGCGGGGCAAGCATAACGATGCCGACGCACACTTGAATCAGGGCGATTAGGTGTGGCGGCGTCCCCTTCAGCCGCTTGGCGACGATAGCCGCGATCGCATAAAGAAACGCAGCACCAAGCGCGAGACCGATCCCGGTCATATAGTCCGAACCGCTATAGGCGGCGCCGGGCTTGGCCTGGACGATCAGGAGCATTCCAGCGAAAGCGACAAGCAGCCAGAATAGCTTGGTGGCGGTGAGCTTTTCCTTGAAGATCAAGGCGCCGAGGCCAACGAGCATGAAAGGCTGGACATTATAGACAGTCGTGGCGATGGCGATGGAGGCGCGCGGATAAGCTGCAAACAGAAGCACCCAGTTGGCGACGATCGCCATGCCGCCAATGACGGCGAGTCCGAAGAGCTTGGGAGAAATTATATCTCGCCGCAACAGGCCAAGACCCGCGCAAACGGCGAACAGCGTCAGGGCACCGATGGCGCAACGCCAGAACACGATGGAAAATACCGGCTGGCCGGACATCAAGACAAACCAGCCAATCGTTCCCGAAATGATCATGGCGGCGGTCATTTCGACGCTGCCTCTGACGATATCCTTTTCCATGTCGTTGCTCCTTATGCTGCGAGACAAAGACTAGGCGGATGCGGCAACGTTTGCTATGTTTGAAGAAAGGCCAAGGACCAGCTTCTCCTTTTTAATGCAGGTTATTCGCGGTAAACACCTTACAGGTACATCGTCATGGACGAACTTGACCGAACAATCCTAGAAATCCTTATCGATGATGCACGCATCTCCCTGAAGGAACTCAGCCAGAAAGTCGGCCTGTCTTCGCCTAGTGTTTCCGAGCGGCTGCGCCGGCTCGAGGAAAAGAAGATCATTCGCTCGTTCACGGTTGACATCGATCCCGTGGCGCTCGGCTATGGATTGACGGCGATCGTCCGCATTCGCCCCCTGCCCGGCATGCTGCATATCGTCGAGCGCCTGCTCCAGGAAACGCCCGAAATCACAGAATGCGACAAGGTCACCGGGGATGATTGCTTCATCGGCAAGCTGCAGTTTCGCAGTATGGAGCAGCTTGATTCCATTCTTGACCGGATCGCGGAAAAAGCTGAAACCAACACCTCGATCGTCAAGTCGTCGCCGGTGAAGCGTCGCTTGCCACCTCTTTCCTGACCAGGTTCCGCATGCGCGCCAACTACAAGATGCAGAGACTCTACGTCACCGGTGATCTCGCCCATGCTGCACGCGTCGATGCGACACCCGATGCGGTCAACTACCTTGCCAATGTGCTTCGCATGAAGGATGGGGATGAGATTTTAGCCTTTAACGGGCGGGACGGCGAATGGCGGGTCGCCCTTCGGTTCGAAACGAAGAAAAAAATCGCGTTTGAACCGCTCGAAAGGACGCGCGACCAGCCGGCCACGCCTGATCTTGTCTATTGCTTCGCGCCACTGAAACAGGGACGGCTGGACTATCTCGTGCAAAAGGCCGTGGAGATGGGTGCGGGTATCCTGCAACCGGTCATCACCCAACATACGCAGGTTGCCCGCATCGGTATTGACCGTATCGAGGCGAACGCCATCGAGGCGGCAGAACAATGCGGCGTGCTGGCCATCCCTAAGACGCGTGAGCCGTTGAAGCTAGACAAGTTGCTTGATGGCTGGGAGCCTGGACGCCGCCTGATCTTTTGCGACGAAGGGCACGAGACGCATAATCCCTTGCCGCTGCTTCAATCCCTTCCCCGCGGACCGCTTGGAGTCCTCGTCGGACCGGAAGGCGGCTTCTCGGAACAGGAGCGCCTTGCCCTGCACAAACTCCCCTTCGTCACCGCGATACCGCTCGGCCCGCGCATCCTCAGGGCGGATACCGCAGCGGTGGCCGCTCTCGCCCTGATTCAGGCGACAATCGGCGATTGGTGAGATACAAATTCTCTTGATAAGACGATAAAAGAAATTCGCTTGCGCTCCTGCCTGAAAACGGCCAATCACGCGCAACCACCTCCATCCAAGCGGAAAGCACCGTCCATGGCGCGCGACACGACAGACGAAACACCGATCTCGAACACCGAAGAACTGGCTGACTATCTTGCCGCGGGATCAAAGCCGGAGTCTGCCTGGCGCATCGGCACGGAACACGAAAAGTTTCCGTTCTACACCGAAGACAACAGCCCGGTCCCCTATGATGGCCCGCGCGGTATTCGGGCGATTCTTGAAGGCATGCAATCGAAGCTCGGCTGGGAGCCGATCATCGACGAAGGCAATATCATCGGGCTCGTCGAGCCGACCGGACAGGGCGCGATTTCGCTCGAGCCCGGCGGGCAGTTCGAGCTTTCCGGCGCACCGCTGCTGTCGATCCACCAGACATGCCGGGAGTCCAATGCGCATCTCGCGCAGGTTCGGGAAATCGCCGAACCGCTCGGCATCCGCTTCCTTGGCCTTGGCGGCAGCCCGAAATGGACGCTGGCCGAGACGCCGCGCATGCCTAAGTCGCGCTACAACATCATGACCAACTATATGCCGAAGGTCGGCAAGGATGGTCTCAATATGATGTATCGTACCTGCACGATCCAGGTGAACCTCGATTTCGCCTCCGAGACCGATATGCGCCGCAAGATGCAGGTTTCCGTGAAACTGCAATCAATCGCGACAGCCCTCTTCGCCATGTCTCCGTTCACCGAAGGAAAGCCCAATGGGCTTCTCTCCTGGCGTTCCAATATCTGGCGCGACACGGACAACAACCGATCGGGCGTCTTGCCGTTCATTTTCAATGAAAATTTCGGCTTTGCGGACTATGTCGAATGGGCGCTCGACGTTCCGATGTATTTCGTCATGCGCCATGGCCGCTACCACGACTGCACTCATGTCACGTTCCGACAGTTCATGAACGGCGCGCTCAAGCACGAAATACCGGAAGGCACGCCCAACATGGGGGATTGGGCGAACCACCTTTCGACGCTTTTCCCGGAAGTTCGCCTCAAGCGCTTTCTTGAAATGCGCGGTGCAGATGGTGGTCCGTGGCGGCGCATTTGCGCCCTTCCCGCCTTCTGGGTCGGCCTGCTCTATGATGCGGAGGCATTGAACGCAGCCGAGGCGATGACGAAAGACTGGACCTATCCGGAAGTCCAGGCGCTGCGCGATGAGGTTCCGGCAAAGGGGCTTAATGCTACCCTCCGCAACCGGGCAGTGCGTGAGATTGCAACAGACGCACTTGCCATTTCGCGCCTCGGCCTCAAGAATCGCGCCCGTTTGAACAGCGAAGGTTTCGACGAAACACACTATCTCGCCTCGTTGGAAGAGGTCGTTGCGCGCGGAACGACCTCGGCCGAACAGATGCTCTCCCAGTATCACTCGGTCTGGGGCAGTTCGGTCGAACCCGCATTCCTGGAATATGCCTACTGAGGGATCTTTGACATGACCAAGACAATTCTCGTCACCGGCGGCAGCCGGGGCATCGGCCGCTCTACCGCAATTCTTGCCGGGCGACTGGGCTGGTCGGTCGCGGTCAACTATGCGGGTAACAAAGCGGCCGCCGACGAGGTCGTCGCGGCAATTGCAGATGCTGGCGGCAAAGCCAGGGCCATCCGGGGCGATGTCTCGGTCGAGGCCGACGTTGTTTCGATGTTCGAACAGGCAAGCGAACTCGGCACGCTCGACGGAGTGGTCGTCAATGCCGGAATCGTTGCCCCGGCCTCGAAGCTGATGGACATGGACACGGCACGCATGCGCCGCATCTTCGACGTCAACGTGCTTGGCGCCTATCTCTGCGCACGCGAGGCGGTGCGCCATCTTGCCCGCTCGCGCGGCGGCAATGGCGGATCGATCGTGCTGCTTTCCTCCGCCGCGGCCCGCATCGGCGGACCTAATGAATATGTCGATTACGCCGGTTCCAAAGGTGCAATGGATACGTTGACCATCGGACTTTCCAAGGAGGTCGGCCCCGAAGGCATACGCGTCAACGCCATCCGGCCGGGATTGATCGAGACAGAAATTCACGCAAGTGGCGGCCAGCCCGACCGAGCCCAGCGCCTCGGCGTGACGGCGCCGCTCGGCCGCGCCGGCACTGCGGATGAGGTTGGCGAGGCGATCGTCTGGCTTTTGAGCGACGCGTCATCCTATGTGACAGGGTCGCTTCTCGACGTCACCGGCGGCCGGTAAATCTTCTTTACCCGACAATTTTGACTCGCCACCTCCCGCATATGTGTTATGCGGGACGATATCGTTTTTCAGCGGAATTCTGACACCATGGCAAAGTTCAAAGCGTTGGCGGAAGCCTATATTCCCGAATTGCCCAACTACTACCGCGGCAAGGTGCGCGAGAATTATGACCTCGCCGATGGCCGGCGCATCATCATTGCCACCGACCGCATCAGCGCCTTTGACCGCATTCTTGCGGCGATCCCTCTCAAGGGCCAGGTGCTGACGCAGACTGCGCGCTACCAGTTCGAGCAGACCGCCGATATCTGCCCCAATCATGTAATCGAGTATCCGGATCCGAATGTGCTCGTCTGCCGCAAGCTGACGATCCTGCCGGTCGAAATCGTGGTGCGCGGTTATCTCGCCGGCACCACCGGCACGTCGATCCTGACGCTTTACAAAGCCGGAAAGCGCGAAATGTACGGCTTCACTTTGCCAGACGGCATGCAGGACAATCAGAAGCTTCCAGCGCCGATCATTACGCCGACATCAAAGGCGTTCGACGGCGGGCACGACGAGCCTCTGACAGCCGAGGCGATCCTCTCTGAAGGGCTTCTCACGCAAGACCAGTGGGAGACCGTCTCCAGCCACGCGCTCAAGCTGTTCGCCCGCGGCCAGGAAATCGCTGCCGGCCGGGGCCTGATCCTCGCCGACACCAAATACGAGTTCGGCATGGATGAAGCGGGCAATATTCTGCTCGCCGATGAAATCCACACGCCCGATTCCAGCCGCTACTGGTTTGCCGACAGCTATGCGCCAGGCAAGCGGCCCGTAAGCTTCGACAAGGATTTCGTACGCAACTGGGTGGTCGAACGCTGCGATCCCTACAAGGACGATATCCCGGAAATCCCGGAAGACGTGATCGACGCGACCACCAAGGTCTACATCCACGCTTACGAAACGATCACCAACAGGACTTTCGACCCCGGCAGCGCCGATGTCGATCCGCTCGAGCGTATTCGCGGTAATCTGACGCGGTTCTTTTGATATAATCGAAAGGCTTCCCATTATCGAACCCCGCATCAGTTTGTCCCTGATGCGGGGTTTAGTTCGTTAATGGTTAGAAATTGCTTTTTGATCGTTGGGCGTCTGAAGCGCCGGATCCAACGCGAAGCCGGCGTTTCTGGAATGGTCCGCTGAGCCAACGTTGCCAACCGACACGTTGATTACATTTTGATTGTGCATTCCCATCGCACCAGCGAGACGAAAGCCTCGTCCTACAAGCCAATTGTAGTGCATTTTGTTATAAATGAACGGAAATATAAGCAAGCTAATTCCGAGTGTAAATAAATTGACGACGAACATGATTATAAAGCCAACAATATGAACAAAGCAGGAAATGGTCCGAAGAACAAGCAAGTCCACGAAAATCCCTGAAACGCCATCGCCGTGCGATGGCTGGCAGGGTCAATTACTTGAAATTTATAAGCCATTGGCAAAGTTCCTAAAAATGTTTTCAATAAATTTTTGTATACTTAAAGAAAAAAGCAATCACCGATAACTTCGATACCCGAAGCATACCGGGATCGGATATCATAGAATAATCCCTCGCATCAAATACTTCGAGATCCAAGTTATCGCATAGACATCAGATTGGTGATCAGACCCGCCTTGATATCGAGCGCCGGGTGATTGGCCTGCGGCAGACCCATGTCGTTTAATTGTTCGGGCGTCAGTTCGGCGAGAACTCTCCGGGCTACGATGGCCTGCCTCCGCGTCCTGAAAGCAGCAATCGCTGTTGCAACGATGTTGAGCTTCGTCCCCCATACCTGCGTTTCAGTCGGGGCGCGGCCGATGTGGGTTTCCGTGTGAGCCATTTTTTCAATCTCCCTTTTTGCATGTTTGCAGATGGGAGTGTGTCACCGGCGCGCTTTGCGGCTGTTCGGCGGCGCGTGAAAGAGGCGCGCAATCGCGCTAAATCGCTGTTAAATCCTGTCATCGGAATGTTATTCTGCGAATGCGGTCAATAAACTGGAGATGATCTGTGCGCATCAGGTTGCTGGGCGGCCTCGAAGTTACTTCCCCGGATGACCGGCAAGTCCGCTTCACAACGCGCAAGACTTCGCTTCTATTCGCCGCCCTCGTCCTCGCTGGCCGCCGCGGCCATCGCCGCGACCAGCTATCTGAACTCTTCTGGCCGGGACGAGCCGACGGGCAAGCCCGCAACAGCTTGCGGCAGGCGCTTGTCGACATCCGGCGGTCTTTCCCGCCTGGAGAGCATGCCACCACCTATATCGACGGAGACCAGGATTCTGTCGCCCTGATCGTCGATCCCGACCAAACGGACATCTCTATGTTCGACCTCAAATTGCAATCGGACCGCCCTTCGGAACTTGCGATTGCCGCGGAACTTTACCGCGGGGAGATGCTTGCGGGGCAAGCCCTTCCGGATGGCATGGACGAATGGTTCGGACCCCACAGAAACAAATACGAGCAGAAGGCGCAACAGCTGGTGGAACGGCTCAGTCTTGCGTTGTCTCAGCCTGGCTCCCCGGAAGAGACCGCCTGCGAAGGGCTTGCGGAAAGACTGCTCGCGTCGGACCCGACCGCTGAGGCTGCGCATCGAGCACTGATGCGGATACATACGCTGCGCGGCCACGAAAACGCGGCTTTACGCCAGTTTGAATTATGCAAGGCCCTGTTGAAGAAGCACCTCGGTGCAGAACCAGAGGCGCAAACGACCGCGCTTGCGGGTTCCTTGCACGCGGGCAAGGCCGCCAACGAACATCCACTGACCCCACCCGAGGCTAACGCTGCCACTGGACCTAAGCCGCCGGCGCCGGTCGTTGCGACTCCGCTTCACGACCGCCCGTCGGTTGCTGTCTTGCCCTTCCAGAATCTCAGCGGAGACCCGGAGCAGGAATATTTTGCCGACGGCATCGTCGAAGACATCACGATCGCCCTCGCCCAGTTCCGCCATCTCTATGTTATCGCACGCAATTCCAGCTTTACGTACAAGGGGAAGGCCGTCGACATAACGCAGGTCGGACGCGAGCTTGGCGTGCGCTATGTGGTTGAAGGCAGCGTGCGGCGGACAGGCGACCGGTTGCGCATTGCCGGGCAGTTGATCGATACAGCGACGGGCGCTCACCTTTGGGCCGATCGTTTTGACGGGACCTTGGCGGACGTTTTCGATCTGCAGGACCAGGTCGCCGCAAGCATCGTGGGCGCCATTACACCCAAGGTCGAGGAGGCCGAAATCGAGCGCTCCAAGCGCAAGCCGACAGAAAGTCTTGACGCCTATGACTACTACCTGCGTGGGCTCGCGGCATTTGACCGGACGATCACAAACAGGGCGTCCCTTGAGGAGGCCCTGCGCCTTTTCATGCAGGCAATCGAGCGCGACCCGGAGTTCGCCGTAGCTTATGCGCGGGCGGCGCGCTGCTATGCGACCCGAAAGAGCAATGGCTGGATGATCGACCGCGCGGAGGAAACCGCCGAGGCGACCGGGCTTGCCCGGCGGGCGGTCGAACTTGGCTGGGATGACGCGATTGCGCTTTCCTATGGCGGATATGTTCTTGGCTATGTCAGCGGTGATCTTGACGCCAGTGCGGCATGCATCGAGCGGGCGCTCGTTCTCAACCCGAATCTGGCCGCCGCCGTTGGCGTCAGCAGCTGGGTCAAGATTTGCTTGGGCGAGCCGGAAGCGGCGATCGAGCACGCCTCGCTTGCCATGCGCCTTAGCCCGTTCGATCCGCGCCTGTTTGCCTGGCAGTTCAATGTCGGGCTCGCGCATTTTTGTGCCGGCCGCTATGACGAGGCCGCCGCCTGGGCGGGAAAGTCGATGCGGCACCAGCCCAATTACCCGAGTGCAATGCGCGTCGCGGCTGCCGGCCTCGCCAAGGCGGGGCGGATTGCCGAAGCGCGGGAAATGGTTGCTCGCCTTTGCGCATTCGATCCGACACTGCGTATTTCAAACCTCGCCGAGATACTGCCGCCGTTCCGGCGCCCAGATGATCGCGACAGGTATATAGAGGCACTGCGCATTGGCGGGTTGCCCGACTAGGGCGCAGCAGGCGCTACTCCACGACGAAGGTCGCTCGGTCGAACACGAATAAAGCATTGGAGTCTGTCCTTTGGCGGCGCTAAGCTCTGCCCCAGCCCAGTGCGAAGGAGGATCGCCGCCATGAATCTCGTAGACATGTTTCTAAAGGGACAAGGGGGCCAGAATATCGAGGCGCTATCCCGTCAGTTCAACCTGTCCCAACAGCAGACCGTCGCTGCCATCCAAGCGCTGATGCCGGCATTTTCGCAAGGCCTGCAGCGGAATGCCGCCGATCCGATGGGCTTCGGCGCTTTCATTCAGGCACTTTCCGCCGGCCAGCACACTAATTATTTCGACAATCCGCAGGCCGCCTTCAATTCGTCCGGCGTCGCCAATGGCAATAATATTCTTGGCCAGCTATTTGGCTCAAAAGACTTGTCGCGCGCTGTCGCCGACCATGCGGCGCAGATGACAGGACTTGGCGCGGAAACGCTCAGGCAGATGCTGCCGGTCATCGCTTCGATGATGATGGGTGGACTTTATAATAAATCAACCGGCCAGTTCGCAGCTTCAGGGCTTGGCGGCGGCAATGTCATCGGCGATCTAATCGAGCAGATGATGCGGCAGGGTGGGGCCGCCATGGGCGGAGGTCAGCCGGCTCCCAATCGCCAGAGCGCCCCCGACGCCTCGGCAAATCCCTGGGGCCAGATCCTGGAAGGCATGTTCGGCGGCGGTGCGGCCAGTCAGCAGGGGCAAGGACAATCGGCCAATCCGCTTGGAAACAATCCGCTCGGCCAGATATTCGAAGAGATGATGAAGGGTGGCCTCCCGGGTGCCGCCCAGCAGGCACCGACACCACGCAGCCACGCGCCGCAAGACGATGGAAGCGAGGATACCGCACAGGGGCAAAATCCTTTTGGCGACAATCCGCTCGGCAAGATTTTCGAGGAGATGCTGGGCGGCGGCGCCCCGCGCGGCACGCCACCGCCGCAACCGCAGGCAAGGCAGCGGCAGGCGCAGCCGGATCCCGATGCGCCGGCGCCGTCCGACAACCCGCTGAAAGACATACTCGGCCAGATGTTCGACACCGGCCGCCAGGCGAACGACCAGTACCAGAAGGGGCTTGAGTCGATATTCGACCAATATCTGCGCGGCATGGATCGTAGCCGCTAAAAGAAAAAGCCCGGCCACGTTGCAGATGCAAGGTGGGCCGGGCAGTAGGCAGGCGAGGCGCCGGGAGGGGATTCCGGCGTGAATGGGCGCCTGCTAACCAGTCAGGTCCTCAGACGATGCTGCGGGCGGCGCGCACGCGTGTGCGCATGTCAGCCAGCGCACCCAAGCGTTCGCTTGGATCATCGAGCAATGAGGTACCAATAGCCGAATGCAGATCAGCTCGGGTGACACCGATGTCGTGCAGCATCTCGTCACTCCATTCGCCAAGGCTCAAAATCGTTTTACGATTGCGGCGAGCGACGAGCATACGGGTGACAAAGTTGGCCACTTGCGACGCAAATCCTGCGGTCGGGCGGGTGGAACCGGTTACTTCAGTCAATCTGGTCGTCGTCGTCATCGCCGTTACTCCTTTGGTGGCGCTGATCAAGAAAGTTGAACCGCGCAGGAACCATTCCCACGCATCACGCTTGGCCTCTATCGTTGCCAGCGCTTCCTGAACATCCTCAGAATGATCCATAAGAATTGATTATTCAAACGAATGTTTTTAATGTAAACGTTCAATAATAATGATGGATGAGCCGCCTGGGAGCACGACCATGAACGCACCGCTCGATCTTGACCAGTTGCAGACATTTACAGCAATCGCCGACCTTGGCAGCTTCACCAAAGCCGCCGACAAGGTGAACAAGACACAGTCCGCGGTCTCGATGCAGATGCGCCGCCTCGAAGAACGGGTCGCAAAGGCGCTGTTCGAACGGGATGGGCGCACGAACCGGCTGACCGAGGACGGCGAGCGCCTCCTCGCCTATGCGCGGCGCATGCTGCAGCTCAACAATGAAACCATCGCCGCTTTTGATGATACGCAGTTGCAGGGTCACATCCGCATTGGCACGCCTGACGACTATGCCGATCGCTTCCTGCCCGAAATCATGGCGCGTTTCTCGCGCTCCAACCCGCGGGTCGAACTGTCCGTCGTGTGCGAGCCCACCGTCAATCTCGACGAGATGATCCGCAAGGGTCAGCTCGATATTGCACTTGTCACCCAGTGCGACGAACAGCGGCGATCGGAAGTGGTGCGCAGCGAGCAATTACTTTGGGTAACGTCCGCGCATCACAATGTCCATGAAGAGCTGGTTTTGCCGCTCGCAGTCGGCCGGCCGACCTGCATCTGGCGTGCTGCCGCCATCGACGTTCTCGACCGGATGAACCACGACTACCGCATCCTCTTTACCAGCTGGTCGGCAACCGTGCTGGCGGCAGCCGTACTTGCGGGCCTTGCCGTGTCCATCCTGCCGGAATGCGCCTTGCGTCCAGGCATGCGCGTCCTGACCGAGGCCGATGGTTTCGGCCGGTTGCCGGAGTTCGGCATCGGCATCATGCGCGGGCATACCAAGCCCTCGGCGATCGTAGATGCGCTGGCACAGCATATCGTCGAGAGCCTCGACAACCTGTCGATGCCGACGCCGGTCACGTTGACGCAGGCAGCGGCTCCGATCCTTGCGAACCAGCGACTGCGCCAGGTGCGCGCCACGGAACTCGCGCCGGGCTGGTAAGTAGACGCTTACATTGCGCCTTGCCAGGCTTTTACCGCATCCAGGGGATAAAGCAGCATCAAGACGTTGAGCGTAAGGTTGTCGCGGATCACCCAGGCAGCCAGAAGCTCGAAGAAGATCGCCAAAACCACGGTCAGCCAGATGGGCGCGCGGGCCGCAAAAAAGAAGCCGATGACCATGAACAGGATGTCGGACACGGAATTCAGGACACTGTCGCCGACGTAGCCGAGAGCAATCGTGGCCTCGCGATAGCGATTGATCACCATGTCGGTGTTCTCGAATATCTCCCAGGACGCTTCGATCAGAATTGCGATCAAGAGCCGCGCCCCAATCGGCGTCCTGCGGGCGACAAGCCAAAGCATACCGTAGAACAGGAAGCCGTGGATGATGTGCGACAGTGTGTACCAATCGGCGATGTGCTGCGAATTGTCAGACGAGTTCGTCTCGCCCACCCACAGCTTTATTGTACCGCAGGTACAGATCGGATTGCGGCCCATCCACAAAAGGATCGCGGCAGCTGCAGCGATCATCAGCGCTCCGATCAACAGATAATGGCGCAATTTCAGGCGCTTGGCGGTAAGGGAGGCTGTTGCTGACATGACGATTCCTTTTTTCCCAAGTTAAAGGCGATATCGCGTCGGCTGACAATGGCGCAATCGATGGTTGGGCGAGACTTGACCTTGTTTCTGGCCCCGATAGTTATACGTCATGAGCGAAGTGCCCGAATCTGCCACCAATGCCGCCGAATATACCGTCTCGGAAATATCCGGCGCGCTCAAGCGCACCGTTGAAGATGCTTTCGGCCATGTGCGCGTGCGCGGGGAGATTTCCGGCTATCGTGGACCGCATTCGTCCGGCCATGCCTATTTTTCGCTGAAGGATGACAAGGCCCGAATCGAGGCGGTGATCTGGCGCAGTTCCATGAACCGCCTTCGCTTCCAGCCGGAAGAGGGCATGGAAGTCATCGCCACCGGCAAGTTGACCACCTACCCGGGTTCATCCAAATACCAGATCGTCATCGAGCAGATGGAGCCAGCGGGTGCCGGCGCGCTGATGGCGCTTCTCGAAGAGCGCAAGCGCAGGCTCGGCGCAGAAGGCCTCTTCGATGCTTCGGCGAAGCGGGCCCTCCCCTTCATGCCGCGCATCATCGGCGTCGTTACTTCACCGACGGGCGCGGTCATTCGCGATATCATCCACCGGATCACCGACCGTTTCCCATTGCACGTCCTGGTCTGGCCGGTCCGCGTGCAGGGCGAGACCTCCGGCATGGAAGTTGCCAATGCGATCAACGGCTTCAACGGGTTGGACGGCGGCGCCCTGCCCCGCCCTGATGTGCTTATCGTCGCGCGCGGCGGCGGCAGCCTTGAAGACCTTTGGGGGTTCAACGATGAAGCCGTGGTGCGTGCGGTCGCGGCATCGCGCATTCCGGTGATTTCGGCGGTCGGGCACGAAACCGACTGGACGTTGATCGACCTTGCCGCGGATGTGCGGGCGCCGACGCCGACAGGCGCGGCGGAGATGGCCGTGCCGGTAAAGGCAGACCTTGCGGCGCACATCGCCATGATGGGTGCGCGGCTCGCCTCAAGCATGTCGCGCTATTTGAACCGCCGCCGCGAAACGCAGCGCGCCCTTTCGCGGGCGTTGCCGTCGGCGGATCAATTGCTGGCTTTGCCGCGACGGCATTTCGACGAGACCGCCGCGCGTCTTTCCCGCGCGCTCCAGGCGAACACCCAAGGGAAACGCGCTCATTTCGACGGGCGGGCCCGGCAATTGTCACCGCGCCTGCTCCAACACAGATTGCGCGAAAAGCGGCGCGAGACCGGCATACTTGCTGTTCGTTTGCCGCGTGCACTCGATGTCTTCGTGCGTGATCTTCGGGCGCTCTATCACCGACGGACTGGCCGCCTTTCGATCGAAGCGACCGGGCGCCGGACGGAGCGCGGACGCCAGCATCTGCAGCAACTGGACCGGCGGCTTGGTCAATCGATCGATCTTCGGCTAGACCGCGCCAACCGGAAAAGCTTTGAACTCGAACGACTGATGCGCACGCTATCGCATGCAAGCGTACTGGAACGCGGCTTCGCGATTGTGCTCGACCCCTCAGGTGCTCCGATAAAGCGGGCACTGGACATTGCCGGTGGCGATGACCTCACACTACGGTTTCAGGATGGCGACGTTCAGGCCGTAGCGACGGAGGCAAGCGAGCGCCCGGCCAAGTCGAAATCAGAACGCCCTGCCCCTGCCCCGGCCAAGAAGCCGCCAGTGCCAAGCGGCTCGCAAGGGTCGCTTTTCTGACTATTCCCGCGTCCAGTCAGGACTATTGAGCTCGATCAGTGACCGTGACCAATCGTCGATAAATTGCTGGCGCTGGGCGCGATCCTGCACCGCAAGCAGTGCCGGGCCGATGCGGATCGGCTGGGCGATGCCGGACTCCTTCATATTTTGCGGCCCGTCGACATCGGGCGGCAGCCCACCGGTTTCGGTAAAATAGAAGGCGTTGCTGCGCGCGATTGCCTGCCCGCGTTCGGAAAGCAAGAAATCAAGGAATTGTGCGCCGAGTTCGGCCTGTTTGGCTGCTTTCGGGATGAGCGCGCCACGGCTTAGAACCAGCGTATAATCGCGCGGCACGACGATGCGCAGTTGCGGATGGCGCAGGGCCGCCTCATAGGCATAGGGCCCCAGCATGTTGTAGCCGATATAGAGATTGCCCTTGGCGACTTCCTCGATGATTTCGCCGGTGCAGCAACGCGCCACCGCCGCAGCACGCGCCATGCTCTCGAGCAGCCGGCCAAAAACGGTGGTCGTCTGACGCGCATCGTTGAAAGCAAGAAGATAGCCGATACCCGACAAGCGAATATCATAGGTGCCGACACGCCCGCGATAGTAATCGAGTCGTTCACGCAAAAGGTCCGCGAGTTCGACGTGGGTGCGCGGTACTTCATTGGCTGGAACCAAACGGTTGTTGTAGACGAAAACGGCCGGTTCATAGGTAAAGCCGAAAACCTCGTCGCGCCAATTCGCCCATTCGGCGACCCTTGCCGTTTCCGGTGACCGGTGGGCCGTCGCACAGCCGTCATTGGCAAGCTTGACCAATTGATCCACGGAGGAAGACAGGAGTAGATCGCCAAGCGGCTCGCCCTTGCGGCAGGCCTCGCTCGCAAGCGAATTCAGCTCATTGGTCAGATATTCGATATAGTTGATGGTGATGCCCGGCGACGATTTCTGGAAATCCTCGATCAATGGTTTCATCGCCACGAGATCGGTGGTCGAATAGATCGTCAAACGGCCTGTCTCCACGCCGCTTGCCGGAAACACAGTCTTGTCGTCGTCCGCAGCTTTCGCAAGCGAGACGCTGAAGGCGACGACGAGGGTTGCGAGGATTATCCGGATCACGATGTACCACACTTCAGGAGCGGAAGCGCAAGTATCACCGTAAATCCCCTTTCGTCGCGCGCGCGGAAGCTCAATGTACCGCCGTGGGCCTTGGCAACTTCAAGTGCAATGGCAAAGCCGAGCCCCGAACTTCCTTCGTGTGACTTGGAGGTAGCAAAGCGCTGCGTCGCCTTTTCCCAGCCTTCCGGGGGAATGCCCGGCCCGTCATCCTCGACCTCGACGAAAGCCTCGTCATCGTTTGCGCGAACGCGCACTTCCAGGCGGTGTTTGGCGCCATGCCGCAAGGCGTTGTCGATGACATTGACGATCGCTTCGCGCAGGCTCACCGCGTCGCCAAGGACGAATGGACGCTCGTCGGGGGCTTCGAAGGAGATGACGATATCCGGATCGACGGTGATCGGAATGGCGGCGCGATAGGCGCGCCGCGCCACATCAACCAGGCTGATCGGCTCAAGTTGTACAGAATCCGCCCGGTGAATGACCATGGCGTGGCTCAGCAACTGATTGGTAAGGCGTGCCAGTTCCCCCGCGCGCTCCTGCACGCGTTCGTAGTGCTGACGCCCGGCCTTGTCGAGTTTGTGGCCGCCAAGGAGGTCGATCTGCGCCGAAAGCGCTGTCAGCGGGGTGCGGATCTGATGTGCGGCATCAGCGATGAAGCGCTGCAAGAGATCGACACGCTCATTAAGACGACCCATGAAGTGATTGATCGACCCGACGAAAGGATCGAGTTCACGCGGAACATCGACGGTCACGGGTGTCAAATCATGCGGATCACGCCGCCGCACCGCCGTGCCGAGATGTTCGACGGGCTGCAGCGCATAACGAATTGCCAGCATCGCGCCGACGAAGGCGAGGAGGCTCATGACGAGCACGAGAATGGTCGCGCGCAGCGTCAATTCCCGAGTCAGCGCCGAGCGGGCCTCGTTTGTCTGCGCAACAATGACAAAAGCCTCGCCTGACACAGCGGGGTCCGCAAGGACGCGCTTGGCACTGGCAATGCGGACGGGCTCGCCCTTGTAGAACCCCTCTTGCGCGTTCGATACGTCTTCGATGCGATCGAGCGGAACCGGGCTTTCGAGGTCGTCATAACCGGTCAGCGTCTCACCATGCGTATTGATGACGCGGTAGAAAATCCGGTCGCGTTCGGCAAGGCCGAGAAGCTCGAAGGCCGAGGTCGGCAGGCGCACCGTCAATATTCCGTCCTCGACAGCAAGACTCTCGGACATCTGAAGTGCGGCGCCGACGAGGAGGCGGTCGTAGGCCTTGTTGGCAGCCGTTTCCGCATAGTACCAGGCGGCGGTCACCAGCAAGGCCGCGCCGATGCCGAGAACGACGGAAATACGCCGGGCAAGTCGGGCAAAAAGCGACGGTTCACGGCGCATCGTCGGAGACCAGTTGATAGCCGAGGCCGCGCACAGTCACAATGCGCGCCTTTGCGCCCTCAAGCTTCTTGCGCAACCGTCCGACATAGAGCTCGATTGCATTGGCATTGGCAGCTTCATCGAACCCGAAAATCTGATCGAGCAACTCATCCTTGCTGAAAACGCGGCCAGGACGCGCCACGAGCACTTCCAGCAAGGTCAATTCGCGGCGTTTGAGTTGAACTTCGCGCTTGCCGACATGGACGGAGCGCGCGGCCCGATCGACGGCGATATCGCCGCATTTGATGAGATTGGTCGCCTCCCCGCCGGTGCGCCTGCGCATAAGAACGCGCGCACGCGCTTCGAGCTCACGAAAATCGAAAGGCTTGACCAGATAGTCATCGGCGCCGAGATCAAGTGCACCAACGCGATCGTCGATTTCGGAGCGTGCGGTCAGGACAAGGACCGGCACCGCATTGCCGGACTTGCGGATATGCTTGAGAATCTCGAAGCCGTTCATACCGGGCAGCATCACGTCGAGGATAACCAGCGCATAGTCCGTGAAGTCGATGATCTCAGCTGCGTCGCGCCCATTGGTTTCCCAATCGACCGCATGGCCGGTCGCCTCAAAACGCTTGCAGATGGCTTCCCCCACATCGCGCGTGTCTTCTACGAGCAATATACGCATGGCGCTTTCATTGGCACGAAACACGAGTGCCAGCAAACATTATGACGAAGCGGTGAACTGTCCCATCGGTGTAGCCCGATAGAGCAACATGCATTCCCCAAATTGCGGTCCATAATGACGGGGCTCGGATGCTGCTTCTGATGGAGGTCTTGAGGGACAGGCTTTCACCGGATCATCCGTCAACTGGAGGGGATCATGGGAAAGACATCCGACGAACATTCACGTCAATCACATCTGTCGCGCCGCGTGTTGATCATCGCTGGCGCAATCCTCGCATGTGCCTATGCCGTCGAGATCACTGCCGCTAAGGGCGGAGGCGGTGGCGGAGGTGGTGGTGGGGGCGGCGGAGGCGGCGGCAAAGGCGGCGGCGGTGGCTCTGGAGGCGGAAAAGGCGGCAGCGGCGGAAACAGTGGCAAGGGACGTGGCCACGACGGCGACCCATGCACGACCGGCCAAGGTAGCACGCCCTCCGGTTCGTGCTGACTGCACGCATGAAACGTCACACGCTCGCAGGTTTTGACAATTAGGTTTGCTGCGTGTTTCCGGCGAAGGGTCCGAAGATTTGGACAAACTGAACGAGAAAATACTGGAAGTCATCGCGGCAACGGCACCGCTTGTGCTGGCCTACTTCGCGGGCATTGCTTATTTATCGGCCTACCTCGCAAAGTTTTCGATCTCAGTGCACGAGGTCGATCTGCCGATTCCAATCGTGCTTTCTTATTCCTTCAACGTGTTTTCCAATCCGGTTTTTCTCCTTGCATCGATCGGACTGGCGATTGTGGCGCTGCTCGCACTAAGTGATGCCAAACTAAAGTGCGTGGTCGCCACGCGAAGCGGTCTCGCAGTCATAATGATCATCGGGGTTTTTGTGGCGGGATTGCTGATCAACAAGATCGCACAGGTTGCGGCGGATCAGCGTAGCGAGAAGGTCTTGAGCGGAGACACGGCCTGGGTAAGCTTCAAGGCGCCCTTCTCCAAATATGAATTTGAAATGTCAGCGAGTACCGCGCTTCGCTTTGAACGATGCAAAACGGGGCTGCTGCACATCCTTACGACAGACAAATACACCTACGCCGTATGCCGGGCGACGCCCACGGAGGGCTTGCTTCTGGTCCAATCGAACGACGGGACTGGTTTTTTGCCATTAAGGGAGTTCAAGCTATGAAGACCGTACTCCTTGCGATCTCGACATTCGCTTTCCTTGGTACGAGCGCCTTGGCGCAGGACAACATCGCGGGCAAGGATTGGGAGACATTTTTCTCCACCTATAAAGCCGGGACCTTTGCTGCCATAGGAAAACGCAAGTTCGGCGTTCACACCGAGGGCAACCTCGAACGCGGCTACTACTTCGAAACCAGCGCGACCACCGTGCAATTTTTCATCTGCCCGTCCGGACCGTCGATACCGTTGGAGGTCACCAAGATTGCGCCCGAATCCACGGACGAATGTTCCGTTCCGGGCCGGCCAATCCCGCCCATATCGATCGGCCTCGCGGCCAAGTGGACGTACGATGCTGATAAATCCGGATTCATTGTGACCAGCGCCAACCAGCCATCGGTCCTTACGTTCCCTTGCAAGGACACCTCGTCCAAGATGCTCGCTGCCGTCAAACTGGCTCAATCCAAGGACTACGGCGTCGTTGCCGACGCCAATGATGACTATTCCAAGCTTGTGGCAAAATACCTGAACTTCGATTTGAAGAACTTGGCGGCGGATGAAACCGGGGCCGCTCCTTCAGAAACCGACTGCGCGCAAGCCGGTGATTTCTGGACTTATCCAATCGGCGAAACGGTTCAGAACGCGCAACGCAAAACCTTGGCGGTAACGAAAATCGAACCGAGTTTTGGCGACAAGTGAGACAGATTTCTCAGCAACAGTGTCTTTGGAGGGGGAATGGTACGGTCGGGTGGGCTCGAACCACCGACCTCAGGAGCCACAATCCTGCGCTCTAACCAACTGAGCTACGACCGCGTACCGTCATGATTTTTGACAGGCGTCACATACGGAGGATTGACGCTTTTTGCAAGCGCTCGATGCAACAAAGGCAAAAACTCACAGAAAAAAGAAAAGGCCGGAGTTTAATCCGGCCTTTTCCATCAATGCGAGACCCCGAGGGAGGGAGGGACCGGGTCTCGCGTCTCCGATGGCTGGGAGGAGGAGTGCCAACGGAGCTTTTTGATTGTCAGTAGCCTGTTAGGCGACCTTGACGTCCTTGAAGGCCTTCTCGACAGCCGACTTGACCGGCGCTGCGATTTCTTCAGCGGCCTTGGTGGCGACAGCCTGAAATTCCTTGGCCTGGCCGGTAAAGGCTTCTGCCTGCTTGCGAACGAATGCGCTCTGCAGTTCGATCACTTCACCAAAGGACTTCACGCCGATCAGCGCTTCGATATGAGCGAAGCTGGCTTCGGTGTTGGCGCGCAGGGCAGCCAGTGCCTTCAGCGAAAGAGCAGCAGTGTTCGACTGTGCAGTTTCGAAAGTGGATTCGAGGGTCTTCTGAGCAGCTTCGGCCTGATCCTTGATCTTGGCATAAGCTTCCTTGGACTGGGCAACGCCCTTCTCGGTGAATTCGCGAACCTGGTCGGTTACAGCGGTGGCATCGAAAGCAGGGATCGAGAACGCATCAGCAGTCTGTTTGGTGGTCTTGCTCATTACAGTGGATCCTTCCTTGTGCAGATGGTTCTTCCGTCTGCATCTGATTTGATGACCCCGATATAATCCATTTTTTTGTGCATTGCAACATTTCTTTTGCAGCGCACAATTAAATGCCTGTTTTCTCAATCGAAATTAGTATGTGGATGGCTGCCCGGCCCGGCCCGAAGTTAACTAAACCAAGAGAAAGGCATGTAAGATAAGGGGCTGCGAGTGGACGGGCGGCGGCCGCACCATTATTAACAAAGTATTAAGACGGCCGCATGAATGCGATCGTTCGCTCTGGGAGTAGCTGGTCGGCACATGGCGTTTGGTACCTATCCTTTCATCGACATTGCAGTTCTCGACGATATTCGCGAGCACTTTGCCAATGGCGATGCGCTGGTGGTCGTCGCGCCTGACCTCGGCTCGATCATCTGGGCGAACGGTCCCGGGGCTGCGATGCTGGGATATGGCTCCATCGACGACATCCTCGGCAGCGATCAGGTTTTTGACGTGCGCGCACGGCGCCAGTTAATGGCGCTCGAAGGTTTTCCGGCAATCGGCCGTGGGCGTATCGTTTCCCTGCGCGTCGCGCATGGTCTCGCCAGCCGCATCCTCACCTTTCAGGCAAGCGACATCGCCCTGCCGCGCGGGGAACGCGCCATTTTGTTGACCGTCAACGATGGCGATCGCAAAGGTTCGGATCAACAGGCTGCTACCCGGGCGATCCAGGGCTTCGGCGACCAGACGACCCACGCCGCCATACTCGACGCCGCCGGCAAGGTCATGGCCGCCTCGGAGCATTTCGTGAGGCTTGGCCTCGGTGAACGCGTACTCGGCGATCTGGTGCGTGATGTGCGCCACGAACGCAATCGTCTCGTGAAGCGTCCCGTCAAGACCGCGAGCGGTATCGTTCCGACTGGAATTGCGCGGCTGACAGACAGCCCTGCCCTGCACCTGCTTTTTGCCGTCGAGGCGGAGGCAGGGTCGATCGATGAGGAAAACCCGGCCGGGCAACGCCAAGCCGTGGAGCAAAAGTCGCTGCCCCTGATCGAGGCTGGCCCAGTTCCAGCAACCAAGTCGGCCGGGCCTGCGCCCGATCATCCGCAGACAGACGCTTCCAGTGCGTCACGCGATGAAGATACAGTCGATTCGGGTGAGGCGGAACGCTTCCGCTACGCACCCTCCGATGCGCCGGTGCGCTTCGTCTGGAAGGTCGATGCCGATGCGCGCTTCAATGAAATCTCCCCCGAACTCGCAAGGGCCGTCGGCCCTGCCTCTGCCGCCATCGTCGGCCGGTCGTTCCGCGAGGTTGCCTCCGACTACGCCTTTGCCGAGAGCGAGGAAATCGCTTCATTGCTCGAACGCCGCGACACCTGGTCCGGCCGTACCGTATTCTGGCCGATCGAGGGAACGGACCTGCGCGCGCCGATCGAGCTCGCGGCACTTCCGATCTATTCGCGCGATCGAACCTTCATGGGGTTTCGCGGGTTTGGCGTCGCCCGGATGAGCGAAACCGAAGCGGACCCGAGAGCAACGGGCCTTGCGCTCGGCAATCGCGCCGGTCCGGCGGAAACGCAAGCCGTCGAGGTCTCTCCCGCTGAGGATTTCGGCCGCGACACTCCCATCCTCGAAATTACGCCAAGTGCTGGCGATAATGTCATCGCCTTGAATACGCAGCGCCCGCCCCGCAATGAGGGCCGCCTCAACGACGCCGAACGCAATGCCTTCCGGGAGATCGCCGAGCGGCTGCGCCGCGAAGTACTGGCTGAAGCGCCTCGGCCAAAGGACGAAACCCACGAACCAGTTGCTGCAGTCGATGTCGCACCTCGGCAGAGCGAATCCTTCGCCGCTGCCGACATGGTGCCCGACGCCGAACTCGTCGGGCCCGGATTTGCCATCTCGTCGCGCGGGGATGATGCCGTCGAGGTTGCGGGGCATGGCGGTACATTTGCCGGGCGGATCAGCGAACAGGCCCGCAAGGGGGTCGATACCTCCATCCTGGCAGCCCTGCCCCTGCCGGTTCTTATCCACCGCAACGGGCAAATCCTCTACGCCAATCCGGCGCTTCTCGATGCGCTGGCCTACGGGACGCTGGAGGCGATCAACGACGCCGGCGGCCTTGGCGCACTCTTTGCCGATGCGCCTCAGGAAGCTGACGATGGCGACGAGGCGGGTACATCCCTGCACCGCAGCGACGGTACGATCTTGCGCGTTGCGGCGCACCTTCAGGCCGTGCGCTGGGACGACGACGGCGAGCGCGCACTTCTCCTTGCGCTCTCGCCGCAACCGGCCGCTGCGCCGGGCGTCATTGGCGAGGACGACCGGCTCGAACTTCAGACGCGCATCGATGAACTCGATGCCATTCTCGACACCGCCACCGACGGCGTGGTCCTGCTCGACGCGGCGGGTTCGATTCGCTCGATCAACCATTCGGCGGCGGCGCTTTTCGGCTATGAGCCCGAGGATGTGTCGGGAAAACCCTTCTCGCTGCTCTTTGCAATCGAGAGCCAGCGCGCCGCGATGGATTATCTGAACAGCCTCTCGGAGAACGGCGTCGCAAGCCTCCTCAATGACGGCCGCGAGGTTATCGGCCGCGAGAGCCAGGGCCGGTTCATTCCGCTGTTCATGACCATCGGCAAGCTCGATGTCTCGAAGGGCTATTGCGCGGTGCTGCGTGACATCACCCATTGGAAGCGGGCAGAAGAAGAGCTGGTTAGCGCCAGACGCGAAGCCGAGCGAACGTCGAGCCAGAAGAGCGAGTTTCTTGCCCGCATCAGCCATGAAATCCGCACGCCGCTCAACGCGATCATCGGCTTTTCAGAGCTGATGGCCGACGAAAAATTCGGGCCCATCGGCAGCGAGCGCTACCGCGATTACCTGAAGGATATCAGCCGGTCGGGCAACCATGTGCTCTCGCTTGTCAACGATCTCCTCGATATTTCCAAGATCGAGGCCGGGGCTGTCGAGATGGACTTCGAGGCCGTGTCGCTCAACGATGCGCTGACCGAAGCCGTCGCTATCATGCAGCCCCAGGCGAACCGGGAGCGCGTCATCATCCGCTCGAGCCTGACGTCGCGCCTTCCCGATATCGTGGCCGACCATCGGTCCATCACGCAGATCGCACTCAACCTCTTGTCGAACGCCGTCCGTTTTACCGGTCCGGGTGGGCAAGTCATCGTTTCGACGAGCTATGAGGCCAGCGGGGACGTACTGCTGCGTGTTCGCGACACTGGCATCGGCATGACACGGCAGGAGGTCGAGCAGGCGCTGCGGCCCTACAAGCAGATTACCACGCCGCGCCACGCGCGCACCGACGGTACCGGGCTCGGCCTGCCATTGACCAAGGCCATGGCCGAAGCAAACCGCGCCAATTTCAGCATCGAGTCGACGCCCGGGCGCGGCACGATGGTCGAGATCACCTTCCCTTCGACACGGGTGCTGGCCGAATAGCGCCGGGCTGGGTCTTGTCGGCCTTTTGCGGCAACGACGCGTACGGCAGGTGACTCTTTGATTCTTAACCTCTCCGCCGTCAACGCGGGCAACGCCCCAGGATCCACTCTTGTGATGCTGCTGTCTCGTTGGCTCAGCCACGGTTGGTTATGGATCCTCGGGACAAGGCCCGAGGATAACGGCAGTTGGGGGGCGGCGGCGGTGAAGAGCGGGTACGCGGCACTTAAAGTCCCGTAACGCACGCAATTATTACAATATGCAACAATTTGACGCGGAAATGCCTGTACCGGCTTGAATTGCCATGCATGATCGCTAAACCGTCGTTAAGCATAAAGTTTTGCGCGGCCAATACACGCAAAGGCAAATTCGGAAACGCTCATGTCCTGGTACAGGCCAAGGAACCTTCTCGCAACGGTTGTGGTGATGGCTCTCGTTGCCGGCGGCGTTCTCGTTGCCCTGCCCTATCTGGTGAGCACGGAGCTGATCCGGGCGCGCCTCATCCAGGAAATCAGCAACTGGACCGGCTACAGCGTCGAGTCCCGCCAGTCGCCGCAAATCGCGTTCTTCCCGGTCTTCAGCGCCTCACTCGGCGATATCACCATACGCAATCCATGGCAGCGTGGCGGCGCCGCCTTCATGGAGGCCGAGCGTATCGAAGTCGACCTGTCGCTGCTTTCGGCATTGATGGGGAATATCGAATTCACCGAAACCAAAATCGTGCGGCCGCGCTTTGTCATCGATGAGCCGATAAAGAGCCTTTCCGAAATTGGTGAAGCGCTGGCGAAAAGCGACGGGCGCATCGGCGACGTCGTGCGCGAGGCACGTTCCGCCGTTGAGGCGAACCCGTCCAAGCCGGACATGAGCACGGTCTCGTCGCAGCCATTCGGCCGCGTGCGTCTCGAAGATGCAAGGGTTACCTTCAAGCGGCCGATCAACGGCGTAGAGGAACAGATATCGAGCATCAGCGGCGTATTCGACTGGCCCCAGACATCCGGTGTTGCAAGCTTCCGGGGCACGGCCATCTGGCACGATGAGGAAACCGAGATCGACAGTTCCGCTACCAAGGCCCTGTTGCTTTTGGCCGGGGGGACCAGCCCGCTGCAGATGAACCTCAGTTCGACACCATTGACCCTCTCCTTCAACGGATCGGCCAACATATCGAAGGACCAGTTCTTCGAGGGCACCCTGTCGCTGACCTCGCCTTCGCTGCGCCGAACGCTGGAATGGTCGAGAATGGTCTCGATCCCGGGCGCGCCGGTTGGCAGTTTCGCGCTCGACGCATCCGTTTCGGGTTCCGCGTCGCGCATGAAGCTCGACGGCCTGACGGCGACGCTGAACGACAATCCGGCCAAGGGTGTCATCGAGGTTGTACTTGACGATGGCACGCCGAGTGTCACAGGGACGCTTGCGTTCGAGACTCTCGACCTGCGCTCCGTCTTTTCCGGTTTCATGCCTCTGCCGGACAGCCCGGAAAATTCCAACGCCGTGATCGACACGGCCTTTCTCAAAAAACTCAATCTCGATCTGCGCCTCTCCACGCAGAAGGCGACGCTTGGATCGGTCAACCTCGCCAAGGTTGCCGCAACCGCCCAAATTCGCAACGGCCGGGCAATATTCGACATTGGCGAGGCATCTGCCTTTGACGGTTCGGTGGCGGCAAGCTTCCAGCTTGCCGATGAAGGCGATGGCGCGACGCTCGGCGAACTGCGCCTCAATGGGACCGACGTCAACAGCGCTTCCATCGCCTCGCTGCTCAGCCTCGGCGATCGGTTCGAACTCGGCAAAGGGACGATTTCGCTGGTGCTGAAGGGGCCGATTTCGCGCTGGTCATCGGCGCTCGCCAATGCCAAGGGAACATTGAGCATGCGCTTTGGCGCCGGCCAAATCCGCAGCCTCGACTTCAACAGCCTGCTCGGCAAGGCCAAGACCGACCGCTTTTTCAGCCTCAACGAACAAACCAATGCCTGGCTGGCATTTGACCGGCTCGAGATCAAGGCCAATATCATGGATGGGGTCGCCGCCATCGACACAGCCCAGATACAGAACAAATCCGGTACCTTGAACTTTGCCGGGATCGTGACTCTGGCCGGCAAGAGCCTTGCGCTGACCGGCGACTACGCCGCGCCAATACCCGCGCCGAAGGCAGCGGAAGGAACCGAGCAGCCAACGCCGGCGGCGGAGCCCGCCGTCAACCATACACGGTTCTTCATCGGTGGATCGTGGGACAATCCCTTCATCTCGCCGATCATCTCGCCGCAGAACTGACTGGATATTGAATAATGCGTATCATCGGTATGGACCATGTTCAATTGGCAATGCCGGTCAACGGTGAAGCGGCTGCGCGTGCTTTCTATGATGGGCTCCTTGGCCTGCGTGAGGTCGCTAAGCCCGCGCAGCTCATCTCGCGCGGTGGCTGCTGGTTCCAAGCCGGAACGGTCAAGGTCCATCTCGGTGTAGACCCGAACTTCATCCCGGCAGGCAAGGCACATCCGGCCTTCGTGGTCGATGATCTGGTATTGCTGCAGCAGAAACTGGAAGCCGCGGGCATTAGGGTTATCGAGGAAGCGCCGCTGGATGGTATTGAACGTCGCTTCGTCCACGATCCATTCGGGAATCGCATTGAGCTAATGCAGTATCGATAAAGCTATGGCTTAAACGTTCTAGTTTCTGGCTGCCGCCTGCTCATCGCGCGCCCGCTGCACTTCGCGCTGCTTGTTGGCAATCGACGCGATGATGACGCCGACGGTCACAATGGCGATGAGGATGGTGCAGGCCGCGTTGATCTCGGGCGTCACACCGAGGCGAACCTGCGAATAGATGCGCATCGGCAGCGTCGTTGCGCCCGGCCCCGATGTGAAGCTTGATATGACGAGGTCATCGAGCGACAGGGTGAATGCCAGCATCCAGCCGGACACGACGGCAGGCAGGATGACCGGCAGCGTCACCTTGAAGAAGGTCGTCACCGGTGTCGCGCCAAGGTCCATTGCGGCTTCCTCGAGCGAACGGTCGAAGGTGACAAGGCGCGACTGCACGACCACCGCCACGAAGCACATGGAAAAGGTGATATGGGCAAGCGTGATCGTCCAGATGCCGCGATCCATGCCAACGGCAACGAAGAGCAAAAGCATCGAAAGGCCGGTGATGACTTCAGGCATGACCAGCGGCGCATAGATCATTGCTGAAAACAGCAGGCGTCCGCGAAACCGCGTGTACCGGGTCATTGCGAGAGCGCCGAGCGTCCCGAGAATGGTGGCGACGGTCGCCGAAAACAGACCGACGCGGATCGTCACCCATGCTGCGTCAATGAAGCTCTGGTTGTGAAAAAGCGAGACGTACCATTTGACCGAAAAGCCGGCCCAGACCGTGACGAGGCGCGATTCATTGAAGGAGTAAATGACCAGGAGGACGATGGGCAGATAGAGGAAAGCGAAGCCGACGACCAACGAAGCGATGTTGAAGCGGGACCAGGTCGTGTTCATTTCATGTGCCTCATTTCTCGCTTTCCTGGGCCCGCGCCTCGGCGCGCTGGAAGAGCACGATCGGAACGACGAGCAGCAGCAGCAATATGACCGCAACGGCTGAAGAGACAGGCCAGTCGCGGTTGGAGAAGAACTCGTTCCACAGCGTCTTGCCGATCATGAGCGTCTGCGAACCGCCGAGAAGGTCGGGAATGACGAACTCGCCCACGGCTGGAATGAAGACCAGGAAGCATCCGGCAATGACGCCGGGAAGCGATAGCGGGAAGGTGATCTTCCAGAAGGCGGCAATCGGCGGGCAGCCAAGATCTTCGGCGGCTTCAACCAGCGAATAGTCCATCTTCTCCAGCGCCGAGTAGATCGGCAGGACGAGGAACGGCAGGTAGGAATAGACGATGCCGATGAAGACGGCGGTGTTGGTGTTGAGAATGTTCAGCGGCGTGTCGATGACATGCGCCCACATCAGGAACTGGTTGAGCAGGCCCTCGGGCTTGAGAATGCCGATCCAGGCATAGACGCGGATGAGGAAGCTCGTCCAGAACGGCAGGATGACCAGCATCAGCAGCGTCGGCCTTACCGTGGCGGGCGCGCGCGCCATTCCGTAGGCGATGGGGTAGCCGACGAGCAGTGTGAGGACGGTCGAAACGCCAGCGATGAACAGGCTGGAGAGATACGCCCTATAGTAGAGCGGGTCCTGCGTCAGCCAGAGATAGTTATCCCAGGAGAACTTCGAAACACTGTCCTTGAATGCCGTCCAGCCGGCAGAAAGGTCGAAGACCGGCGAATAAGGCGGAATCGCCATCGCAACTTCCGACAGGGAAATCTTGAAGACGATGAAGAACGGAACAAGGAAGAAAACCAGCAGCCAGATATAGGGCACGACAATGACGAGCCGGCTCGCGATCGACGATATCAGTCTTTGCATGACATCGCCCCTTCTCACGCAGTGAGCACGATACCCGCATCGGTATCGAAATTGATCCACACCTTGTCATCGTACCCGAACGGGTCTTCGACCGTCCGCATCGCATTGAGGCTTGCCGCCTTGATGATGCGCCCGCTGTCCAGCTTCACGTGGAAAACCGTCATGTCGCCGAAATAGGCAATATCCCACATTTCGCCATAGGCGGAGTTGAACGTGGCGTCGGCAGGCTGCTTGCGGCTGATACGGATTTTCTCCGGCCGGATCGCAAATCCAACCGGCTGTCCCACCGAGCAAGTCTTGGTCGCATCGGTACGAATGAGCATGTTGTCCGGCGCGACGGCAATTTCGATCTTTCCGTTCGCCACGTTCTCGGTCATGCCTTCGAACATGTTCACATTGCCGATAAAATCCGCGACGAATTTCGAATTCGGCGCCTCGTATACCTCGGCTGGCGTCGCTACCTGCATGACCTTGCCCTTGTCCATGACCGCAATGCGGTCGGCCATGGTCATCGCCTCTTCCTGATCGTGCGTGACGACCACGAATGTCAGGCCGAGCTTCATCTGCAGGTCCATCAGTTCGAACTGCGTTTCCTCGCGCAGTTTCTTGTCGAGCGCGCCGAGCGGCTCGTCGAGCAACAGGACTTTCGGGCGCTTGGCGACGGCACGTGCGAGGGCAACGCGCTGGCGCTGACCACCCGATAGTTGGTGCGGCTTGCGCTTGACGAACCGCTCGAGTTTGACGAGCTTGATCATCTCCGCGACGCGCGTGTCGATATCGGCCTTGTTCATGCCGTCCTGCTTCAAGCCGAAGGCGATATTCGCTTCCACCGTCATATGCGGGAAAAGCGCGTAGGACTGGAACATCATGTTGACGGGCCGCTTATAGGGCGGGATGCCGCGCATATCCTGGCCATCCAGAAGAATGCGGCCGGCGGTCGGCTCCTCGAATCCGGCGAGCATGCGCAGCAAGGTAGATTTGCCGCAACCCGAAGCCCCAAGAAGGGCGAAGAATTCCCGGTTGTAGATATCGAGGGACAGGTCATCGACCGCGGTGAAATCGGCAAACTTCTTCGTGACGTTCTCGATGGCGATGAAAGGCTTGGCCTCTGGATCGTTCCAAGGTGCGAATTTACGGCGAAAGCTTCCCAGTGATTTCATGTCCTGCCCCGGTCTCTATTCATAACGTGAAAAACCCCGGCAGGGATGCCGGGGTTTTTTGGAGTTACTGGCCTGTGACCACTTTCGTCCACAAGCGCGTGACGATCCGCTGGGTCTTGGTGTCGTAGGGTGTGACAGTGAAGAGTTTCTTCAAGGTCGCTTCATCCGGATAGACTTCCGGATTTTCGAATACGGCCTTGTCCATCAACGCCTGAGAAGCCTTATTGCCGTTGGCATAGGAAACGTAGTTGGAGGCTTTGGCGGCGACTTCGGGCTTGAGCATGTAATTGATGAATTCGTGAGCCTCAGCGACGTGCGGCGCATCGGCCGGGACCGCCATCAGGTCGAACCACATCTGCGCACCCTGCGACGGGATCGTATAGGCAACGTTTACGCCGGCCTTGGCCTCGTCAGCGCGGGTCTTCGCCTGCAGGATGTCGCCGGAATAACCCAGCGCAAGGCAGATATCGCCGTTGGCGAGCGCATTGATATATTCCGAAGAGTGGAACTTGCGCACATATGGACGGATGGTTTCAAGCAGGGCGCCGGCCTTTGCAAGTTCATCCGGGTCCTTGCTGTCGGGATTGAGCCCGAGATAGTTGAGAGCGGAAGGCATGACATCGGAAGCAGAATCGAGGATGTGAATGCCGCAATCCTTGAACTTGGCCGCAAGTTCAGGTTTGAACAGGACGTCCCAGCTCGGTTTCTCATCGGAGCCGAGGATTTCCTTCATCTTGTCGGCATTGTATCCGATGCCGGTCGTGCCCCACATATAGTCGACCGAGTATTCGTTGCCGGGATCATAGGTGGAGATGCGCTGGGTGATCTCGTCCCAGGTGTTGGAAAGGTTGGGCAGTTTCGACTTGTCGAGCTTCTGGAAGACGCCAGCTGCGATCTGGCGCTGCAGGAAGTTGGCGGTCGGCACCACGACGTCGTAGCCGGTTCCACCCGCGAGCAGCTTCGTTTCAAGAATCTCGTTGGAATCGAACGTGTCATAGACGACCTTGATACCGGTCTCCTTGGTGAATTCCTCAAGGATCGTGGGATCGATATAGTCCGACCAGTTATAGACGTTGACGACGCGGTCTGCGGCCAATGCCGAACTCGCAAGGCCGAGCGCGAGTGTCGCCGTCAACAGTACAGTTTTCATTCCCATTTAGGTCTCCATGCTGCCGGCACGCCATTCCCGCGGCGCGCCGTGTTCCCTTGCTGGACCTACCTTTTTAGATTGCAACTGCTTCGTCAACCGTGTTGCGAAGACTTCGCTGCTTAATTTTGCGCGAGCGTGATTTTTGTGCACGCGCCTGGCATCGGCGCGACGCGTCAGGCTGTCCGGAGATGGCGCTGGCGGCGGTATTCCCAGCCGAGATGCAGCAGCAGCGCCACGAGAATAATCGTGCCACCGATGATGGTGCGCGGTGAAGGCACTTCATTATGGAGGAGCCAGACCCACACCGGACCAAGGACCGGTTCGAGCGTTCCGATCAGCGCGGCCAGCGCCGACGGGATGAGGCGCGCACCGCTGACGAAGAGAGCGAGCCCGAGGCCAAGATTGATGGCGCCGAGCGCGAAAAGCAGTCCGAAATCGTGGGCGCTGACACGAAACTCGCCTGCCGTGGTCGAAGCCACAATTGCAGCGATGACGACGCCGAGGAAAACGGCGGGCGTCATGCGCAGGTGCGCCTTACGACGGGTGATCACTGTCGCAGTGGCGAAGGATATAGCGATCAGCAACGCCAGCATGTCGCCGATGGGCGAGACTTCACCGTCCAGCGAATCCGACACCATGATGGCCACCCCGGCAATGACGGTGCCGATGGCGATCCAGGTCGCAACACTCACGCGTTCGCGAAACAGCACCCAGGAGATCAGCGCGGCGAACAGAGGAACGCCAGCTTGCAGCAGGAGCACATTGGCAACCGTCGTATAGGAGAGCGCGATGATGAAGCACGACGAGGCGATGGCAAAGCATATGGCGACGCCCACCCCGGCCAAACCCATGTGCCGGAAAAGCCGCAACGTGCCGCGCGGACCATCGCGCACCAGCATGAAGCACAGGAGAAACAGCCCCGCAAATACCGATCGCCAGAAAACGACCGTCCAATTGTCGGACACATCGAGGAACCGCGCAAACGCGCCGCCGGTGCTCCAGGCAATCGCCGAGCCTGCAACGAGCAAACAGCCGATCGCGGTCTCCGCCGAACTCTTGACGGGATCGGGCCCAACGACGGGAGGCATAGGAATTGCAGTGGCGCTCATGCGCGGAGAATGCCTAAGCTTTGCGCGCGGTAAAGCTACCAGAGCGACCAGCTATTATCGGTTTTGCGCCATCGCCATATTCATTGAAAATCAAATGCGCTCAGACCCGTCACCATCTCGTCGAGGCCGAGCGGCCGCGTCACCGGAGGTTCGGCACGCGAGAGGCACGCTACCCGCTCGCACAGTCGGCACGCGGGGCCAACCTGCGTCATGCCGACGAACTTGCCAAGCGGAGCAGCACTGATGCTGCGATTGCCGAGCGCGCTGCCATAGACCGTGTCATCGGCAAACGCGATATCGCAGCCGACGAGAATCGCTGTGCGGCGTGGACGCTCGTTGAAAGCGCCTTGCGGACCCTCCAGCGTGCGGGCAATCGTCAGGAACTCCGCGCCGCCCGGCATCTCGACCGCCTCGACAAGGATTTGGCCGGGCTGGGCGAAGGCGGAATGCACCGGAAGTTTCGGGCAATCCCCGCCGAAGCGCGATTGCGGAAAGCCCTGTGATCCGGCCCGGCGGAAACGATTGCCCGCATGATCGACTTCGAGCATGAAGAAGCCGATGCCGTTTTGGTTCTGCAGCGTCGTCAAGCGGTTGGCCGCATGTTCGAACGATACGTTGAAACGCGAGCGCAGGACGTCGATATCATAGCGCGCCCGGGTCGCGGCAATCTGGAAGAGCTGGTATGGCATCATCAGCGCATGGGCTGCATAGCGCCCGAGTTCGAAGCGCGCGATGCGCTTCGCCTCATCCGAGGAGAGTTTCAGTTCCTGGATTTCCGCTGCGATCACCACCTGCATGCGCATAAGCGCCGCTTCCATCGCCACTTCGCGCAGCTGGTCGAAGGGAGATAGCCGTTCGGAGATGAACAGGCGCTGCGAGTGGCGGTCATAGCGACGGCGCCAGTTGGGCATGGTCGCGACCGGAAGCACGCGCACGGAAATGCCGTGCTCGCTCTTCAGCCAGGCCTTCAACGCGGCAAGCAGTTCGTCACCGGGTTTGATGAGGCTGACAAAACTGTCGACCTCGCCTTCAATGCGCGAGAAATGGTTGGCGCGCCGCTCCAGAACTTCACGCACCTCGTTGAGCGGAAGGCGCGTCGCCGAAAGCGACGGCGCGCGGCCGTCCTGAGCCAAAAGATCGGAAAGGTCGGAAAGCCGCTCCATCTGCTCCTTATAGGCGCGGTAGAGTTTGATGATCCCGGCAGCCGCATTGGGCGCCGCGTCGCTGATCTCGATCAGCTCCTGGTCGCCGGGCAATTCCCCGTTGAGCAGTGAATCGGAAAAGACCTCCTTCAGCGCCGCCATGGAGGAACCCGTCTCCATCTGCAGCGTGTCGAGTTCAATCTTGTAGGTCGCGGAAAGCTTCAGCAGCAGCTGCACAGTCAGCGGTCGCTGATTGCGCTCGATCAGGTTGAGATAGGATGGCGATATGCCGAGCGCCTCGGCCATGGACGTCTGCGTCAGGCCGCGCTCGTTGCGGATGCGGCGGATACGGGGCCCCGCAAAGATTTTTCCCTCAGCCATCGAGGCACCCCCGGTTTGACCTGTTTGCAAAGTGAGCGTGCATAACGCCTCTTGACAACAATTTACATCGGCAAGCCTATTACAAGATTGACAACTTTACAATCTACGACTGTCAATCCGCCACAGCCTAACTCGAAATGCAGCCCAAATATCTCGATATTGCTGGATCGTACCGCGCTGCAATGTAAATTTAGTCACATCAACGCAGCGTAAGTACATCAGGCTGTGGGACGCAAACTCTTTGTGGAGACAAGAATGACTGATTTTTACAACCTCGTACCAAACGCTCCGGAGGGCCGCTATGATGGTATCGAACGCCCCTATACGCCTGACGATGTCTTGCGCCTGCGAGGCTCGGTTCAGATCAAACATACTCTTGCTGAAAACGGCGCAAACCGGCTCTGGAAGCTCATCCACGAAGAAGGTTTCGTCAATGCGCTGGGTGCTCTCTCGGGCAATCAGGCAATGCAGATGGTTCGCGCAGGCCTCAAGGCAATTTATCTTTCCGGATGGCAGGTGGCAGCCGATGCAAATACAGCTTCAGCCATGTACCCAGACCAGTCGCTCTATCCGGCCAATGCAGCGCCGGAACTGGCCAAGCGCATAAACAAGACGCTGCAGCGCGCCGACCAGATCGAGACGGCGGAGGGCAAGGGTCTTTCGGTCGAGACCTGGTTTGCACCGATCGTCGCTGACGCAGAAGCCGGTTTCGGCGGTCCGCTCAATGCCTTCGAAATCATGAAGGCGTTCATCGAGGCGGGTGCTGCCGGCGTCCACTACGAGGATCAGCTCGCTTCGGAGAAGAAGTGCGGTCATCTCGGCGGCAAGGTGCTGATCCCGACGGCGGCGCATATCCGCAATCTCAATGCCGCGCGGCTTGCCGCCGACGTCATGGGCACGCCGACGCTGGTTATTGCCCGCACCGATGCGGAAGCCGCGAAGCTTCTGACATCCGATATCGACGAGCGTGATCGTCCGTTCGTGGATTATGATGCAGGGCGAACAGCGGAAGGCTTCTATCAGGTCAAAAATGGCATTGAACCCTGTATCGGCCGGGCGATCGCCTATGCGCCGCATGCCGATCTCATCTGGTGCGAGACGTCGAAGCCCGACCTCGAACAGGCAAGGCGCTTTGCCGAAGGCGTGCGCAAGGAGCATCCGGACAAGCTCCTTGCCTATAATTGCTCGCCTTCCTTCAACTGGAAGAAGCATCTCGACGAGGCAACGATCGCAAAATTCCAGCGGGAACTCGGCGCCATGGGTTACAAGTTCCAGTTCATTACACTCGCCGGGTTCCACCAGCTCAATTTCGGCATGTTCGAACTCGCCCGTGGCTACAAGGACCGGCAGATGTCGGCCTACTCGGAACTGCAGGAAGCGGAATTTGCCGCCGAGGCCAATGGCTACACCGCCACCAAGCACCAGCGCGAGGTCGGCACCGGCTATTTCGATGCGGTCTCGATGGCAATTACCGGCGGCCAGTCCTCGACGACGGCCATGAAAGAATCGACCGAGACGGCTCAGTTCCGTCCGGCTGCGGAGTAACAACCGACGAGGCGGCCTGGCCCAAATATGCCGCCTCGCCCATCCGGCGATCACAAGACCGCCGCTGCAACGCCAAACAAGGAGAAAATCATGGCACCGCAGACACGCGTAAAGGAACGGGCCGAGGAGCAATCATCGGCCATGAATGCAGACCAGCAGGCTGTCATTCGCATGGTCGCAAACGACCTGCACCGCCTCAACCAGTCCGTGATGAAGGCGGTCGATGCCGGCGTATCGGTGGAACTCGTCCGCTCGGCCCGCCATCACGGCGGCGACGGCAACTGGGGCGATCTTCTGATCCCGGTCGTGGTCACGCGCCAATAACTGCAGCCGTGGCCTTCTCGGGCTTCGGTCTGGAGCCCGCACGGCGCAAAGACCGCCCGCAAGCGATTGCGGGCGGTTTTGGCTTTTCCGCCTTGCAGCGCGCGAGCGAAAGGGTGGATCGTCGGGTCAAGAGCCAGGATGACGGCGAGGGTGGTGCGAGGACGACGAGAGGCTCCTTCTTCGACCTTCGTTCAATTTACACGTCCACGGCGAGTGGCCAGACTCAGGGGCGAAACCTCGGGGTCCAGAATGAGCGGCTACGTTTACATCGTCACCAATTCCAGAAGGGGCACGCTCTATATTGGCGTGACGGCGGATCTACCCGGCCGAGTCTATCAACACAGAGAGGGCCTGACGCCGGGATTTGCGTGGAAGTACGGCTGCAAGCGGCTTGTCTGGTACGAACAGCATGAACTCATCGTCGATGCCATCCAGAGGGAGAAATCGATGAAGAGGTGGTACCGGGAATGGAAGATACGCTTGATCGAAGGCTTGAACCCGCAGTGGGATGATCTCTACCACACGCTGCGGTAACTAGCACTGGCGGACCCATTCCTCGGCCATCGCGTCGGTTTTTCCCGTTCAGCTTCCCATAGCCGCGTTCGACTCCCAACTGCCGCGCTGTTCAATCGCTGTTCGCTCCGTTTAACACCCCGCAGCCCTCAACCCGTTTAACACCCCACCAACTCCCCCAACCGCCGTCATCCTCGGGCCCTTGTCCCGAGGATCCACCTTTGGACTCTCGACCCGCAAAAGGAAGAATGGATCCTCGGGACAAGGGCCCGAGGATGACGGCGGTGAGAATGGCGCGATAACGGCAAGGGAAGGTCGCGCGAGAAGGTGCGCGTACGGGTCTGAGAAAGCGCACCGGAAATGCGAGGAACCGTCGCCAGTCGTATCGTGTGCCGTTCCTTCTACCCCATTTGGCAAACGTCGTCGCTCGGTGCCCACCGCGCAACGCCGCCACCGGCCATGTGGCGTCCATTCTACTTTGGCCAGACCCGACCCTCCACAAATATATCCGGGGCCTGCCTCCCATCGGCAAGTATTTTGCTCTATCATTTTGGCATCGAAACGAAATCTGGTGATTGATGCCTTCCGAAACCCCTGAGAAGAAGCCCGCGCGGACAACAACACGGCGGCGAACGCCAGCCTATGTCAAATCCAAGCGCGGGGTGAAAAACTGGCGCGAAGCTTCAGAATGGCTGGCCTGGCGGGATATCGAAGACATCGAATGCATTACCCCGGACCAGGCAGGCGTCGCCCGCGGCAAGATGATGCCGTCGAAGAAATTCACCTCCAATACCTCGCTCGCCCTGCCCTCTGCCGTGTTCATGGCGACGATATCCGGCTCCTATCCCGAAGACGGCCACGGTTTTTCCTATCCGGAGGACGACGGCGATCTCAAGCTGATGCCGGACCTTTCGACCCTTTCCGAGGTTCCCTGGGAAAGCGACCCGACAGCGCAGGTCATCTGCGATCTCGTCAACAAGGAGGGCGAGGCCGTCGAGTTCACGCCGCGCAACGTCCTGAAGCGCGTCATGGCCGCCTATAGCAAGAAAGGCCTGAAGCCGGTCGTCGCCCCGGAAATCGAATTCTACCTCGTTCGCAAGAACCCCGATCCCGACTACCCGCTGACCCCGCCGGTCGGCCGGTCCGGCCGCGCCATCGGCGGCGGCCAGGGCTATTCGATCGCCGGCGTCAACGAGTTCGACGAGCTCATCGACGATATCTACCATTTCTCCGAAGGCCAGGGCCTCGAGATTGACACGCTGATCCACGAAGAAGGCGCGGCGCAGCTCGAAATCAACCTGCGCCACGGCGATCCCGTGGAACTTGCCGACCAGGTGTTCATGTTCAAGCGCACCATCCGCGAGGCCGCGCTGAAGCATGACATGTATGCGACCTTCATGGCCAAGCCGATCCAGGGCCAGCCGGGCTCGGCTATGCACATCCACCAGTCGATCATCGACAAGAAGACGGGCCGCAATGTCTTCACCAATCCGGATGGCACCGAAAGCGAAGCGTTCCGGCATTTCATCGGCGGCATGCAAAAGCACGTGCCGGCGTCGCTGGTCATGTTCGCACCTTATGTGAATTCCTACCGGCGTCTTACGCCGGCGGCGTCGGCTCCTGTCAACGTCAAATGGGGATATGACAACCGTACGACCGCGTTTCGCGTGCCGCGCTCGGATCCCTCGGCGCGCCGCGTCGAAAACCGCATCCCCTCATCCGATGCCAACCCCTATCTCGCGCTTGCGGCGTCGCTCGCCTGCGGTCTGATCGGCATGAACAACAGGCTCGAGCCCGACGCACCGGCCTCGACCACGGTCAATGACAGCCTGATCGAACTGCCGCGCGGTCTCATCGAAGCGACAATCCTGTTCGAGCAGGACAAGGACCTGATCGGCATGCTTGGCGAAGCCTTCGTCATAACCTACGCCGCCATAAAGCGCGCCGAGTTCGAGACCTTTATGGAGGTGATCAGCCCGTGGGAGCGCGAATATTTGCTGCTCAACGTTTGACACGAAAATTGCCTTACGACATGCCCTATCAATCGCCCATTTCACCCGGCATCTCCTGGTACGAAACCACCATTCCTGACCGGACCGAATATCCGGCGCTCGACGGATCGCGTCAGGCGGACGTCGTCATCATCGGCGGCGGTTTCACCGGCCTTTCAGCCGCCGTCCACCTGGCGTCGGCAGGGGCCGACGTGGTGCTCCTCGAAGCCTATCGTTTCGGCGACGGCGCATCGGGACGCAACGGCGGCCAGCTTGGCACCGGCCAACGCACCTGGGCCGAGGACCTTGAAGCGCAATATGGTTTCACCCGCGCCAAGGCACTCTTCGATCTTGCCGAAGCGGCAAAAGCCTACCTCCTGCAATTTGCCGAAACCCATGGTATCGACATCGAATATGTGCCGGGGCAAATGTCGGTGGTGCACAAGAAGCGCTATCTGAAACATTACCAAAAGCATGCGGAGCTTATGGCGACACGTTTCGGCTATCCGCATATTCACTTCATGGATGCGGCGGAGACTGCCGAGCGGCTCGGCTCTACCCGTTTCCTTGGGGGAAACTACGACAAGGGGACGGGCCACATCCAGCCGATGAAGCTCGTCGTCGGAACCGCCCGGGCAGCGGCAAAAGCCGGCGCGCATCTCTTCGAAAACACCAAGGTCACGGGGATCAGCTCCGAAAACGGACGCGTTGCTGTCACGACCGGTTCGGGGACCGTGACGGCGGCCAAGGCCCTGATCGCTGTCAACGCCTATGGCGGCAATCTCGAACCCGTCAGCGCGGCGCATGTGATGCCGATCCGTTCCTTCATCGGCGCCACGGTTCCGCTCGGCAAGGACAGCCCCGTCCTCCCAGGCGGGGAAAGTGTCGACGATTCCCGCTTTGTCGTGCGCTATTTCCGCCGCTCACGCGACGGTCGCCTGCTCTTTGGCGGGCGCGAGGCCTATACGGCAGACAATCCGGAGGACATCAGCACTCATATCCGGCGGCAGATCGCCGAGATCTATCCGGCACTGGCCGATGTCGAGATTACCCAGGCCTGGGGCGGTTCGGTCGGTATCACACTTCCGCGCCAACCCTTCGTGCGCGAGGTGATGCCGAATGTGATCTCGGCCGGCGGCTATTCCGGCCATGGGGTGATGTTGGCCAACTATGTCGGCAAGCTCTATGCGGAGACCGTGGCCGGCAACCGCGACCGGCTGAAACTTCTGGAGGAGCTTAAGGTCCCGGCATTTCCCGGCGGGCGCACATTACGGGCGCCGCTGCTGTTTCTGGCGCTCAGCTGGTACGCGCTGATGGACCGGGTCTAGCAGCTACACCTTCCTGACGATCACGCTGCCGACAGAATAACCGGCGCCGAAGGAACAGATGACGCCGAGGCTGCCGGGTGCGAGATCGTCGGAGAATTTCGAGAAGGCGATGATCGATCCGGCCGACGACGTATTGGCATAGTCCTGCAGGATATTCGGCTGTTCGCCTGGCTGCGGCTCGCGCCCGAGCACCTTGACGCCGATCAGATCATTCATGCTCTTATTGGCCTGGTGCAGCCAGAGGCGCGACAGGTGCGCGGGTGCAATATTCTCGTCGGCAAGGTGGGTGAGGATAAGGTCGGCAACGATCGGCACGACCTGCTTGAAAACCTTGCGGCCCTCCTGGCGGAACAGCATGTCGCGGCGGTCGCTCATATGGCCTTCGCGGGTCCGCCGCAGGAACCCGTTATTGTTGCGGATATTGTTGGAAAACTGGGTGAGGCAGCGGGTCGACACGATTTCGAAACGATCGAGGGCCGTCGCGAGATCGGCTCGCTCGAGCAAGACCGCCGTACAGACGTCGCCGAAGATGAAATGGCAGTCCCGGTCGCGCCATTCGAGATGCGCCGAACAGATTTCGGGATTGACCATGAGGATAGCGCGGGCCGAGCCTGAACGGATCATGTCTGCCGCCGCCTGAACGCCGAAGGTCGCCGACGAACAGGCGACGTTCATGTCAAAGCCGAAACCCTCGATGCCGAGCGCCTGCTGCACCTCGATGGCGATGGCAGGGTAAGGACGCTCGTGGTTGGAGGCGGCGCAAATGACCGCATCGATTTCCGAGGCGGTGCGTCCGGCCTTGGCGAGCGCATCCGTTGCGGCTTGCACCGCCATTTCCGCCATGACCGAGAGTTCTTCATCGCGGCGTTCCGGCAAGACTGGATGCATGATTTCGGGATCGAGCACCCCTGACTTGTTAAGGACGTGGCGACGCTCGATGCCCGATGCGCGCACGATGAAATCTTCGGCGGACATGGCGATTGCCTCGCGCGTTCCCGACGCGATCTCGTCGGCATGAAGTTCGTTCTGCCGCGTCGCAAAGGTGTTGAACGCCTCGACCAGTTCGGCGTTGCTGATGGACTGTTCAGGCGTGAAAACGCCCGTACCGCTGATGACGACCTTATGCATGGCGCTTCCAGTGTTTCTTTCCAAAAACCGATAGAGACTCCCGGCGCCCGGCGCAAGTAATCCCGTATTGTCATAAGAGGTTCATCGACGGGCCATAGGCTTTCCCCATATTTCGATAATGGATTGGCAGGGGAACTGGCTATGACGGCAGAGAATTTGGCGGCTACGAGCCTCAGCGAACACCCTCTCGAAAAACCCAAAAGCCTCGGCAATCTGCCCAACTATGCCGTCGTCGCGATCCTTATCGCCGGCCTTATCTATGTCGGCTGGTCGCTGACGCAGGATTTGACCAGTGCCGTCGCTGTGCCGTGGATCCTGCTCGGTCTTGCCCTGGTGACGGCCCTGGGGTTTGAGTTTGTGAACGGTTTCCACGATACCGCCAATGCGGTCGCGACGGTGATCTACACCAATTCGATGCCGGCGGAATTCGCCGTAATCTGGTCGGGCTTTTTCAATTTCCTCGGTGTGATGACCGCGAGCGGTGCGGTAGCCTTCGGCATTATTTCATTGCTTCCGGTCGAACTGATCATGCAGGTGGGTTCGAGCGCCGGCCTCGCCATGGTTTTCTCGCTGCTGGCGGCGGCGATCATCTGGAACCTCGGCACCTGGTATTTCGGTCTGCCCGCCTCAAGTTCGCATACGCTCATCGGCTCGATCGTCGGCGTCGGCCTCGCCAACCAGTTCGTCGCGCCGACAGGCACGGCAACCAGCGGTGTCGACTGGTCGAAAGCGACCGAAGTCGGCATGTCGCTTTTGATTTCTCCGCTTGTCGGCTTCGGCGCGGCGGCGCTTCTGCTTCTCACCATGAAGCTATTCATCAGGAACAAGGCGCTTTATGAGGCGCCGAAGGGCAATACACCACCGCCTCTGTGGATTCGCGCAATGCTGATCTTCACCTGCACGGGCGTCAGTTTCGCCCACGGTTCAAACGACGGCCAGAAGGGCATGGGCTTGATCATGCTCATCCTGATCGGCGTCGTGCCGACCGCCTTTGCACTCAACAGGACTCCCGACATCAACTATCTCGACGCCTACAAGGCCGCTGCGACGCAGGCCGGTGCCGTTCTCCAGAAATACGAAAAGCCCGGCGTCGTCGTGACGGATGCGCATGCCGTCGTCAGCGAGGCCGTGCGCACCAAAACCTGGAGCGATGCCACGACTGTCGCGCTGCAGCAGTTCATCGTCGATACCAATGCGAGCATTTCGCCCTATGGTTCGGCCGCTAATGTGCCGACCGGCATGGTCAGCAATACCCGCAACGACATGTATCTTGCCGGTGAGGCACTCAAGCTGATCGACAAGAAGAAGCTGCTGCCGATGGAAGCGGCGGACCTTGCCGTCATCAAGACCTATCACCAGGCGATCGACAATGCGACGAAGTTCATCCCGACCTGGGTCAAGGTGGCCGTGGCGCTGGCGCTCGGGCTTGGAACCATGGTCGGCTGGAGGCGCATCGTCGTGACCGTCGGCGAAAAGATCGGCAAGACCCACCTGACCTACGGCCAGGGCGCTTCCGCCGAACTGGTGGCCATGGGGACCATTTTCACCGCCGATACGCTCGGCCTGCCGGTGAGCACGACGCACATATTATCGTCGGGCGTCGCCGGAACGATGGTTGCGAACGGATCGGGACTGCAGATGTCGACCGTGCGTAATCTGCTGATGGCCTGGGTGCTGACGCTGCCCGTTTCGATCGCCCTGTCGTTCACGCTGTTCGTGATTCTGCGTCATCTGATCTGATAAAACTGGCTTCAAACGAGAAATTGCGGCCGGCCATGCCGGCCACTACCATATACGCGCAACCCAACCTTTCTGCTCCGCCAATTGATCGAATGTTACATCGGCGGAGACAAGTGGCAACTCATAGTGAATCGCGCTCGCAGCGAGCACCCGGTCAAAGGGATCGCGATGCGACCAATCCAGCAGGCCAGCCTTCAGGCTTACTTCAGGCGTCAAAGTTGCGACACGGCCGAATTGTGCTTCGAATATGGGAAGAAGGCGATCAACAAAGGGCGTCATCTCCGGCCATTCGCCGAGCCGCACCTTGTGGCTGATTTCAAAAAAAACTCACGAGAGAAACGAAAACCTCATCGGCTTCCTCAATCATCGACAAATGAGCTTTCGGAAGAAGTTTATCTGCAAGCAGAAACCATGCCCAGACATGAGTATCGAGCAAGACAGCTCTCATTCACTACGTTCCCAAAGCGCCAATTCCTCCTCGGACATCGGCTCAAGAAAATCTGGCGCCGTACCGGCAAGTTCCTTGAGCGCTCCGGCTTTAAAGCGGCTTTTGGGGATCGGAACCAGCTTCACCACCGGCTTGTTGCCTTTGGCGATAATAACCTCTTCTCCCGACAAGCCGGCATCGATCAACTTCGAGAGATTTGATTTGGCTGCATGGACATTGACCTGCATCGGAGTTCTCCAGATTAGCTAACTTAGCTAATAGCACCAAGTTCGCCCTACAGTAGCTGAAAGCGAACTTGTTTGTTACCAAACGAAGGTTGAACCAACGTTGTTGGCCTATTCGCCTTTCGGCGCGTCCGCGCCGACGGTCACATCGGCCCAGGCGTCGAAATCGCGTGCCAGTTCGCCGATCTTCTTGCGGGCATTCTCCAGCGCTTCCTTGCCGAGGAGAAGACGCAGAGGTGGATTTTCCGCCTCCACAGCCTGGACGATTGCCTTTGCCGCGCGCACCGGATCGCCCGGCTGATTGCCGCTGACCTTGCGCAGCATATCGAGCCGCGCGCCAGCGGTGGTCCGGTAGTCCTCCATTGTTTCCGGCACTTCATTGGCCGAGCGGCCCGCCCAGTCCGTGCGGAAGCCGCTGGGCTCGACGATCAGGACCTTGATGCCGAGCGGCGCCACCTCCTTCGACAGCGATTCCGAAAGCGCCTCAACGCTGAACTTGGTTGCTGCATAGAAGCTGACGGCGACATTGGCGATGAGACCGCCCTGCGAGGAAATATTGACGATCGTCCCGGAGCGCTGCTTGCGCATGACAGGCAGGACCGCGCGCGTCATGTTGGCGAGACCCCAAACGTTGATGTCGAACATCTTGCGCACTTCATCCATATCGCTCTCTTCGAGCGAGCCGAAATAGCCGATGCCGGCATTGTTCACGAGCACGTCGATCCGACCGAAATGCTCGTGCGCCGCCTTGACTGCGCTGGCAATCTCTTCGGCCTTTGTCACATCGAGCTTCAGAACGAGGGCATTGTCCTTGTGGTCTTTGGCAAGTTCTTCGACATGCGATGGATTGCGCGCGGTGACGACGGTCGGATAGCCAAGTTCAAGCGTGTGCCGCGCGAGTTCGCGGCCAAAACCGGTTGAACAGCCAGTGATGAACCAGACAGGTTTGGATGTCATGATGATGTCCTTGATGATGAGGCGCCGCAGGGTCCAAACGGATCAGAGGAGCGCCGTGGGAAAAGCTGGACTACGCGTGCAATGTAGACCACCCGGCAACTGATTCAAGTTTTGATGCAACCTGAGTTCATTGTTCAGATGCAACGACCGCCATCCACCTCAAGCGCAACCCCGGTTATGAACTCCGCTTCGTCCGAGGCAAGCCATAGCGCAGCATTGGCGACATCGAGCGGCGTCGACAGGCGTCCGAGAGGCACGGTCGCCTTGAACTGGGCACGCTTCTCCGGCGTGTCCTCGCCCATGAACAGCCCGAGCATCGGCGTTTCGCCTGCCACAGGGCAGAGGCAGTTTACCCTGATCTTCTTGGGTGCAAGCTCGATGGCCATGGACTTGGTGGCGCTGATCGCCCATCCCTTGGAAGCGTTGTACCAGGTCAGGCCCGGCCGCGGCCGCAATCCCGCCGTCGACGCCGTGGTGATGATCGTGCCGCCGCCCTGCGCCTCCATGATCGGAACGACGGCCAGCGCCGCATAGTAGATCGATTTCATGTTGACGCCGGTGATAAGATCGAACGTGCTCTCATCAACGTCCAGCATCGACCCGTTGCGGTAGGTGAAGCCGGCATTGTTGACCATGATGTCGATGCGGCCGAACTGGTCGGCTGCCGCCTGGACCATGCCCTCTACCTCGTCCTTCCGCGTCACGTCGGCATGAACGGCGATGGCCTTCGCGCCGATAGCTGCGGCAACCTTTTGCGCACCCTTGAGATTGAGGTCGGCCACCACGACATTGGCGCCCTCCTCGGCAAAGCGCTTTGCCATCCCTTCGCCGAACCCTGACGCTGCGCCGGTGATGATTGCTGTCTTGCCTGCCAAACGGGTCATTTCATCTCCTGGATATGCTCATTGCTGGAATTGCTTGATATTTGCGGTCAATCGTGGCGGAAAACGATCGTCTTGGTCGCCGACATATCGTAAAGCGCCTCGAACCCCTTCTCGCGGCCATGGCCGGATCGTTTGAAACCGCCGAAGGGCAGTTCGATGCCGCCCCCAGCGCCATAGGCGTTGACGAAGACCTGCCCGGCGCGGACCCGCTTGGCGACGCGATGCTGACGCGCGCCGTCCTTCGTCCAAACCCCCGCGACAAGGCCGTATTCAGTATTATTGGCAATGCTGATCGCGTCGCTCTCGTCGTCAAAGGCAAGGAGCGATAGGACCGGACCGAACACTTCCTCCTGCGCGATCGCCGCCAAGGGATCGACAGAACCGAAAAGCACAGGCGCTACGTAATAACCGGCCGCCGGCGCGGCAGCAGCAATTGACCCGCGCGCAACGATTTCGATGCCGCCTTCCACGGCGCCGGCAACATAGGAATCGATGCGGCGCTTCTGCGCCGGATTGATTACGGCCCCAAGGTCAAGATCGGCATCGTGCGGGCCGGCGACAAGCTTGCTAAAGCGTTCGGCGAGCGCGCCCTCAACCTCGTCATAGATGCTGCGCTCGATAAGCACGCGGCTGCCGGCGGAACAACTCTGGCCGCCATTCTGGATGATCGCATTGACAATGACCGGCAAGGCCTTGTCGATATCGGCATCGGCAAAGACGATTTGCGGCGACTTGCCGCCAAGTTCCATGGTAACGCCGCGGTTGTTGAAGGCGGCTGCCTGCTGGATGGCGGTGCCGGTGGCCGGCGACCCGGTGAATGTTACGTAGTCGATGCCCGGATGCGCGGACAGCGCCGCCCCCGCCTCGCGCCCATAACCAGTGATGATATTGAGCACACCCTCCGGAAAACCGGCTTCGATGCCAAGTTCTCCGATACGGATCGTCGAAAGCGATGCATCTTCGGCAGGTTTGACCACCAGCGTATTGCCCATGGCAAGCGCTGCCCCCACGACCCTTGCCAGGATCTGCAGCGGATAGTTCCAGGGAATTATCCCCGCAACGACCCCATGCGGTTCACGCAAGGTGAGCGCCGTGTAGCCATCATTGAAAGGAATGGTATCGCCGTGGATTTTATCGGCGGCGCCACCATAGAACTCATAATAGCGCATCGCAGCGGCAACATCGGCCTTTCCCTGGCGCAGCGGCTTGCCCGTGTCGCGCGATTCGAGCGCTGCGAGTTCGTCGCCGTGGCGCTCGATCAATTGCCCGAGCTTGGTCAACAGCCTGCCGCGTTCAACAGCGGGCATGCGCGACCAGGGTCCATGATCGAAGGCGGCGCGCGCCGCACCAACGGCCAGGTCGACATCCTCCGCCTTACTTGCCGGGATGCTTGCAAAGCCAAGGCCATCCGATGGACACAAAACAGTGATCGTTTCTTGCGACAGTGCCGCTACCTGCCGACCGTTGATGATGTTCAGGAACTTTTGATCCTGCGCGACAACTTTGGAGAGATTCTGTACCATGGCTACTTCCTGTTCGTTGCAATCGTAAGTGAACCGACACGAATTGGGAATGCATTTTGACGCAGTTCGTGCGCTGGGACTGGTCATTTTAAATCGATTAGATTATACAACGCTGCGCCCTTCGACGCATTCAGGCATAACGAGAGCATCCGTATGACAAGCCAGATAATCCCGGTTGAACCCTTTGATTGTATCGTTTTCGGCGGCACAGGCGATCTTGCAGAGCGCAAACTGATACCGGCTCTCTACCAGCGTCAGCGTGACGGGCAGTTCTCCGAGCCGACCCGCATCATAGGTGCCTCGCGTTCGGCCATGACCGACCAGGGCTACCGCGATTTTGCGGCGGCGGCGATCAAGGAATTCGTTAAGGCCGACGAGATCGATCCAAAGCAGCTCGACCAGTTTCTTTCCCGGATCTTCTATGTCGCCGTGGATGCCACGTCCGATAATGGCTGGGAGGAACTCAAGGCGGCGATCGGCAACGACACCAAGCGGATCCGTGCCTTCTATCTAGCGGTCAGCCCGTCACTGTTCGGCGATATCACGAGCCGGCTCAAGAGCCACAAGCTCGTGCACGATCATACCCGCATCATTGTCGAGAAGCCGATCGGCCGCGATCTCGCCTCGGCGATCGCCCTCAACGACACGATTGGCCACGTCTTCCACGAGCAACAGATATTCCGCATCGATCACTATCTCGGCAAGGAAACCGTGCAGAACCTGATGGCCCTGCGCTTTGCCAATGCCCTCTACGAGCCCTTGTGGAACTCGGCTCATATCGACCATGTCCAGATCACCGTGGCTGAAGCAGTCGGGCTCGAGAACCGCGCGGGGTATTACGATACGGCCGGTGCGCTGCGCGACATGGTGCAAAACCATATGCTGCAGCTGCTCTGCCTCGTCGCCATGGAACCGCCGTCGTCGATGGACGCCGATGCGGTGCGCGACGAAAAGCTGAAGGTGCTGCGCTCGCTCAGCCCGATCAACAACAAAAATTACCAGGAATTGACTGTGCGCGGCCAATACCGCGCCGGGGCGTCCGCCGGTGGCGCGGTCAAGGGATATCTGGACGAACTCGGCAAGCCGAGCAGCACCGAGACGTTTGTTGCCATCAAGGCCGAGATTGCCAATTGGCGCTGGGCCGGCGTGCCGTTCTATCTGCGGACCGGGAAGCGCCTAGCGACGCGTGCATCTGAGATCGTCGTTTCGTTCAAGCCCATCCCGCACTCGATATTTGGCGACAGCGCCGGCCGTGTGGTCGCCAACCAGCTCGTGATCCGCCTGCAGCCCGACGAGGGTGTGAAGCAGTGGATGATGATCAAGGATCCGGGTCCGGGCGGTATGCGGCTTCGCCATGTTCCGCTCGACATGAGCTTTGCCGAGTCCTTCCAGGCACGCAATCCCGACGCCTATGAACGCTTGATCATGGATGTCGTGCGCGGCAACCAGACGCTGTTCATGCGCCGCGACGAGGTGGTTGCGGCCTGGCAGTGGGTCGACCCCATTCTCAAGGCCTGGGCCGAGGACGGACAGCCGCCCTACGGCTATACGGCCGGCACCTGGGGACCATCGGCTGCGATCGCCCTGATCGAGCGCGACGGTCGGACCTGGCACGAAGCGGAAGCATAGGAAGGTCGCACGCGCCATGGTGATCGATCACAAGCTGAACAGTTTCGCTGACGGTGATGCGCTCGCAGCGGCACTCGCATCCGCCGTCGCCGAACGGCTTGGTGCCGCATGCGAGGAACGCGGAAGTGCCGTGCTTGCGGTCTCCGGCGGCACGACCCCTGCCCGCTTCTTCAAAGCCCTTTCCAACAAGCGGCTGCCCTGGAAGAACATTACGATCACCCTCATCGACGAGCGGTATGTGCCGCCGACGAGCGACCGGTCCAACGAGAAGCTCGTACGCGAGCTGCTCCTGCAAAACGAAGCGGCGGATGCCAATTTCGTCGGCCTCTACAATCCTGCGCCCAATGTCGAACAAGGTGCTAAACTGGCGTCGGAAGCAATCGGCCGGCTTGGACGCCCGTTTGACGTTTCCGTACTTGGCATGGGGAACGACGGGCACACGGCATCGTTCTTTCCGGGCGGTGACCATCTTGCTGCGGCGATTGCGCCGGACCAGACGGCGCCGGTTCTGCCCATGCAGGCGGAAGGCGCGGGCGAACCGAGGCTGACGCTGACGCTTCCGATGATTGCCGGATCGCGCTTCGTGGCACTGCATATTGAAGGCGCGGCGAAGAAGGAAGTGCTCGATGCTGCGCTTGGCGAAGGCAGCGCGCTCGACATGCCGATCCGTGCGGTTCTGCGCTATGAGCCGATCGAGCTTGAGATTTTCTGGGCGCCGTAAGCGGCCCGACTGCGTCGCTGCATCGGGAAGCTCCCAACTTCCGGGCAGCCGCCAAGAGGAGATAGAAGATGACCGTCCTGCAACGGGTAAAAAGCATTACCAATCGCATTTGCGAACAATCAAGACCGACGCGCGATGTCTATCTCGATCACCTGCGGGAGGCAGCCTCGCGCAAGCCGAAACGTTCCGCGCTCGCCTGCGCCAATCTTGCCCACGGCTTTGCCGCGTGCAGTCCATCCGACAAGGCGGCGCTTGCCGGCGACGTGGTGCCCAATCTCGGCATCATAACCTCCTACAACGACATGCTCTCGGCCCATCAACCGTTTGAAACCTACCCGCAGCTCATCAAGGCGGCGGCCAAGGAAGCTGGCGGCGTGGCGCAAGTCGCCGGCGGTGTTCCTGCCATGTGCGACGGTGTCACCCAGGGTCAGCCGGGGATGGAACTCTCCCTGTTCTCGCGCGATGTCATCGCCATGGCAACGGCGATCGGCCTTTCGCACGATATGTTCGACGCCGCGGTATATCTTGGCGTTTGCGACAAGATCGTGCCCGGGCTCGTCATCGGCGCGCTCACCTTCGGTCATCTTCCAGCGGTATTTGTTCCAGCCGGACCGATGACGACGGGCCTGCCCAACGACGAAAAGGCGAAGACGCGCCAGCTCTATGCGGAGGGCAAGGTCGGGCGTGATGCGCTGCTCGAATCGGAATCGAAATCCTATCACGGCCCGGGCACCTGCACCTTCTACGGCACCGCCAATTCGAACCAGATGCTGATGGAGATCATGGGCCTGCACATGCCTGGCGCCTCTTTCATCAATCCGGGGACCCCCTTGCGCGAAGCGCTGACCCGCGAAGCTGCGAAGCGGGCGCTCGCCATTTCCGCTCTCGGCAACGAATATACGCCGGTCGGCGAGATGATCGACGAGAAGACGATCGTAAACGGCGTCGTCGGACTGCATGCGACAGGCGGTTCCACCAACCATACGATGCACCTCGTCGCCATGGCGGCTGCAGCCGGTATCAAATTGACCTGGCAGGATATTTCCGACTTGTCAGACATCGTGCCGCTGCTCGCCCGTGTCTATCCGAACGGTCTTGCCGACGTGAACCATTTCCATGCCGCCGGCGGCATGGGTTATATCATCCGCGAACTTCTCGATGCCGGGCTCCTGCACGAGGACGTCAAGACCGTCTGGGGCGGCAGCGAGGGACTGCGCGCCTATACGATCGAGCCGAAGCTCGGCGAAAACGGCGCTGTCGTGCGCGAGCCGATTGCTGCCGAGAGCGGCGACAAGAAGGTCCTGTCCACCTACAAGGAGCCGTTCCAGGTGACCGGCGGACTGAAGATGCTCAAGGGCAATCTCGGCACCGCCGTCATCAAGACTTCTGCCGTGAAGGCCGACCGCCATATTATCGAGGCGCCGGCCATCGTTTTTGACAGCCAGGCCGAACTCCAGGATGCGTTCAAGGCAGGCAAGCTCGACCGCGATTTCGTGGCTGTGGTGCGTTTCCAGGGCCCGCGCGCCAACGGCATGCCCGAATTGCACAAGCTGACCCCGGCGTTGGGGGTCCTGCAGGATCGGGGCTACAAAGTTGCGCTCGTTACGGACGGGCGAATGTCTGGCGCTTCGGGCAAGGTTCCGGCCGCGATCCATGTGACGCCCGAGGCACTCGACGGCGGCCTTATCGGCAAAATCCGGGATGGCGATGTCGTCCGGCTCGACGCGGAAATAGGCGCGCTGGATGTGCTCGAGGATCCGGACGTTCTGGCTGGCCGTCCCGCCCCCGAGGTTGATATCAGCCATAACAGCTATGGCATGGGCCGCGAACTCTTCGCGACATTCCGCCAGGCAGTCGGCCGGGCCGATCACGGAGCTTCCGTGTTCGGCTAGAACATGAAGCGCTAGTACGTCGTGCGGCGCTCGTCTGAAGGCGAGCGCCCGAATTGCGCCCGGTAGCTCTGCGCGAAATAGGAATGCGACGTAAATCCCGTTGCGAGCGCGACGTCGAGAATCGGCGAATGGGTTTGCCGCAGCAATTCGCGTGCCCGCTCCAGCCGCAGGCTCATATAGTAACGGCCCGGCGTCATGTTGAGGTGGCGCAGAAATAGCCGTTCAACCTGCCGCACCGACAGACCCACCGCCTTGGCAAGCCGGACCGCCGATTTCGGCTGTTCGAGATTGTCGGCCATCAATTCCACGATCTTGCGCAGCTTTTCCGACTTGCCGGTCAGGTCCCGCTCCGGCCCGATCCGCTGGCGATCGGTCTGCGAGCGAATCCGCTCATGGTGGAACTGGTTGGCGACCTCGTTGGCAAGCGCCGGGCTGAAATCCTGCCGGATGATTTCAAGCATCAGGTCGATCGAGGTGGTGCCGCCGGCGCAGGTATAGCGCTTGCGGTCGATCTCGAAAACGTTGCCCGTGCATTCGATCTGCGGGAATTTCTCCTGGAAGCCGGCACGGTTCTCCCAATGGATCGTGCAGCGATGACCTTCGAGCTGGCCGGCTTCGGCAAGGATATAGCTGCCGATATTGAGCCCGCCCAGCGCCGCGCCACGCCGTCCGAGATTGCGCAAGGCGGCAATGACCTTCTGCTTGTCGTCGAAGTCGGTCTTGAGGCCGGCGCAGACAAAGAAAATATCGGACGACGGAAGGTCGGCGAGCGCATAATCCACATTGATCTGCAGGCCGTTCGAGGCGGTCACTGCCTCGCCATTGGCCGACACGATGATCCACGAATAATAGGGCTGCTCGGCCATGCGGTTGGCCGTGCGCATCGTATCGATGGCAGCGGCAAGGCTGAACATCGGGAATTTGTCGACGAGCAGAAAGGCAAAGGTTCTGCTGACCTTGAGGGCTTGGGCCATGTGCTCTTTTAGCGAGATTCCCTGTTAGAGCAAATCGATCAGAAGCGTGGCGGCACCTTCCCAACCGAGCGGTAGGCCGCAACGAGCGTATTGGCCATCAGCATGGCGATCGTCATCGGACCGACGCCGCCGGGGACCGGTGTGATCGCGGCCGCAACCGTCGCCGCATCCGCGAAATCGACATCGCCGACGAGGCGCGACTTGCCTTCGCCCTTTTCCGGAGCCGGGATGCGATTGATGCCGACATCGATCACGGTTGCGCCGGGCTTGACCCAATCGGCCTTGACCATTTGCGGCCTGCCGACGGCGGCGACGAGAATATCTGCGTTGCGGCAGATGCCCGCCAGATCCTTGGTCCTGCTATGGGCAATCGTCACCGTCGCATTGTGAGCAAGGAGCAGATTGAACATCGGCTTGCCGACAATGTTCGAGCGGCCGATCACCACTGCGTTGAGCCCGGAGAGGTCCCGGCCCAGAACGCGCTCGATCAGCAGCATGGAGCCTGCCGGCGTGCACGGAACGAAAGCCGTATCGAGTTCGCCGGTGCCGAGCTTGCCGACATTGATGAAATGGAAGCCGTCGACGTCCTTGTCCGGCGAAATCGTCTGGATAATGCGGCCGGAATCGATGTGCTTTGGCAGCGGCAGCTGCACGAGGATGCCGTGGATCGATGGGTCGGCATTGAGGCTCTCGACAAGAGCAACAAGTTCTTCCTCGCTGGTATCCTCGGCGAGGGTGTGCTGTACGGATTTGAAGCCGCATTCACGGGCCTTCTTGCCCTTTGAGGCGACATAGACCTGGCTTGCGGGATCTTCACCGACGATGACGACGGCGATACCGGGCGTGATCCCGGTAGACTCTATCAGTTCGGCGGCCGACGCCTTGACCTTCGAAACCACGTCCTCGGCAATTTCCTTGCCATTGATCGTCACTGCCATGTGCTGCTCCCGGGCGTCGAACTGGTGGATCGGCCACCATAGTGTTGATTTTGCGGCCGAATAATACCGTCAAAGCGGCGTTCGCTGACGCAATAGCGAAAGCGGTCGGGAACAGCAATGCGATGATGTGCCCCAGAGGCGCGTCAGGCTTCCAATCGTTGCTTGGCGAGCACGCCAAATCCATGCATGATCACAGAATCTCTCCCCGAATCCGGAATTTTCGATGCGCTATTCAGCTTTCAGCCTGCTCAAGAACGCCCTCAACGGCAATAAGGACTGGAAGCCTGCCTGGCGCAAACCCGATCCGAAACCAGCCTACGACGTCGTCATCATCGGCGGCGGCCATGGTCTTGCGACAGCCTATTATCTTGCCAAGGAGCATGGCATTCGCAATATTGCGGTCGTCGAAAAGGGCTGGCTCGGCTCCGGCAATATGGGCCGCAACACGACCGCGATCCGTTCGAACTATCTCCTCACCGAAAACCAGCACTTCTACGAAGCATCGATGAAGCTCTGGGAAACGCTATCGCAGGACCTCAACTACAATGTGATGTTTTCACAGCGCGGCGTTATCAACCTTGCCCATACGCTGCCGCAGCTCGACGTTTACGCACGCCGCGGCAACCAGATGCGTCTCAACGGCATTGATTGCGAGTTGATGAACCCGCAGCAGATCAAGAAACTGATCCCCGGCCTCGACATCAGCAACAATGCGCGTTTTCCGATTCTCGGCGGGCTCATGCAGCGCAGCGCCGGAACGGCTCGCCATGACGCAGTCGTCTGGGGCTATGCCCGCGCCGCCGATCAGCTCGGCGTCGATATCATCGAGAACTGCGAGGTCACAAGCTTCCTCAAGGACGGCGATACCATTACAGGCGTCATGACGACGCGCGGTCCGATCAAGGCCAGGAAGGTCGGCTGCGCGGTCGCTGGCCATACCAGCGAACTCATGCGCCGCGCCGGCATCGACCGCCTCCCGCTTGAATCGCACGTGCTGCAGGCCTTTGTCTCGGAGGCCCTGAAGCCCGTCGTCGACACGGTCGCGACCTTCGGCGGCGGACATCTCTATTTCAGCCAGTCGGACAAGGGCGGGCTTGTGTTCGGCGGCGATATCGACGGCTATAATTCCTATGCGCAGCGTGGCAACCTTCCGGTCGTCGAAGATGTAATGAGCGAATTCGTCGCCGTCATCCCGGCACTAGCACGCGTCAAGCTGCTTCGCTCCTGGGGCGGCATCATGGACATGACCATGGACGGCTCCCCCATCATCACCACGGGGCCGCTGCCCGGCATGTATCTGAACACCGGCTGGTGCTATGGCGGGTTCAAGGCGACGCCGATTTCGGGAAAATGCTTCGCCTGGACCATCGCCAAGGATGAGCCGCACCCGCTTTCCGCGCCATTTACGCTGGACCGGTTCTATCGCGGCTATGTCATTGACGACAAGGGACAGGGTCCCACTCCGAGACTGCACTAAGGCGTCGTCCGGTCCTTCACCTGCTTGATCGCAGTATCGAGCCGCGAGGCTGCAATATCCGAGGCCTGAACGGGGTCCGTTTCCGCGACGAGCGAGGCCGGCTTCACCGGCCTCTCCGATAATGCGGAAGCCTTGCGCTTCCGGACCTGCGATGCCTCGATCATTCCGATTATCAAGGCAATGCCCAAGGCGACGCCTACGGGCAGGATAATGCCCTTATCGACGCTGAATAGCGTTCCGATGATGACCACGGCAACGATAAGCCACCGCAGCGGCCGGATGCCATGTGCTTTCTCTTCGGGGGCGGTGTCTGTATCGACAAGCAATTCCGCAACTGGCGCGACCTCTTCCGGCATAGACGAATGTTCGGTTGCGCCGCCGATCGGTTGCGAAGGTTGAGTGGCTTGCGCCAGATCCTCTACCGGCAAGGGCTGTGTGTCGCCATCGCCTGGCACGACGCTGCGCGCTTCTTCGTCGCCACGCCGGTTGAGCTCGGCCTTGATTGCGGCCATCTCGGCGCGCAAGCGATCAACTGCTTCCTGTTCGGCTTCCTCCGGGGTGAGACTACGGGCCGTTTCCGGCCATGATCGCTGCAGATCGTCGCTCGCTGCGGCCAGGCGCAAAGCGCGCATGCGATGATAGCGTTCGAGTTCGCTTTCGTGACGAAACGATGGCCCTAAACCTTCAGCCGGCTCTTCCGGCTGGCCCGCAAACGAGAGCAGCGACCGTGGCCGCTTCTTCGTCTCGTTCTCGCGATTACTCATCTGCAACCCAACCCCAGCACTGCCGTAACCTGTGTCTTTCGTTCATAGACGAAGGTTAATCCAATCTAAAGTCACGTCAAAAATAAATGGTTAATCGGAACCTGCACAGGTCAGTGGCGATCGGCGGTTGACCCGAAGCACCGGAGCGGATCAAAGTGCGCAAAAATCAGGGAGAAAGATAATGGCTGAGAATGTGGTTCTGGTCGGGTGCGGCAATATGGGTTTTGCCATGCTCAAGGGCTGGCTCGATGCCGGCGTGCTGAAGCCGGGCCAGGTGCATGTCGTCGAACCGACCGACACGTTGCGTGAACGGGCAGCAGGATTGGGGGTGGAAGCCGTTGCCAATGCAAGCCGCCTGCCCGCCGACCTTGTACCGCGCGTCATCCTCGTCGCGGTCAAACCACAGGTCATGGGCGATGTGCTTCCAGCCTATGAGCGTTTTGCCAGGACGGCGACATTCGTCAGCGTCGCTGCCGGCATCACCGTCGCATTCTTTGAAAAGAACCTCGGCAAGGACGCCGCCATTGTTCGCACGATTCCGAACACGCCAGCGGCGATCGGGAAAGGCATGATCGTCACCTACCGCAACAGCAATGTGGAGGACGAGGATGCGCGTTTCGTCAATACACTGCTCAAGACGAGCGGCGCTGTCGCTTCGGTCGCCGACGAGAGCCTGATCGACGCGGTGACCGCGGTCTCAGGCTCGGGTCCGGCCTACGTGTTTCATTTCATCGAATGCCTGACCGAGGCAGCAGTCGCCGCAGGGATCGAACGCAGCACCGCGGAACTATTGGCGATGCAGACCGTCTATGGCGCGGGTGCTCTTGCCGCTTCGAGCAAGGACACGCCAACAACGCTACGCGAGCAGGTGACAAGTCCGAACGGCACAACCGCTGCAGCGCTCAACGTGTTGATGGGGGAGAACCGAATGCAAAAGCTTGTTACCGAAGCTGTCGATGCGGCGCGCCAGCGCGCCATTGAACTTGGCAAAGTTTGAGCTTTCACCCCTGCAAGGCTTGCTCTAGCCTGCGTGCATGAACCTTCATTCGTCCCCTGATATTGTCGCGGCCGCGCCGCAACGCGCTTACGGCGCGGCGCGCCTTTCCGTCAAACATGTGAATGGCCGCACCCGTATAGCCTCGCTCTATCAGGAGGGTTGCGCCAAGATTCGCCTGCCCGAGCGCGACGACCACGGCCTTGAGGCGGTGATGATCAACACGTCCGGCGGCCTGACCGGCGGCGACAGGATGCGCTGGGAGTTCGATGTAGCTGAGAACTGCAGGGCGCAGATCACGACGCAGGCTTGCGAGCGCATCTATCGCGCATCCGCCGATACCGCCGACGTCGAAACGAAGCTTCGCGTCGGCGAAGGGGCTTCGCTGGCGTGGCTGCCGCAGGAAACCATTGTCTTCGAAAAATCGGCGTTGCGCCGCAGCCTGAATATCAGTCTTGCCGGGACAAGCCGCGCACTGATCATCGAGCCGATCGTTTTCGGGCGCAAGGCAATGGGCGAAAACATCGAGACTGCAACGATCCATGATCGCTGGCGCATCTGGCGCGACAACCGGCTCGTCCATGCCGAGGATTTTCGTCTTGGTCCCGATGCCGGTTCGATGCTCCGTCAACCAGCCCTGCTCGGCGGTGCTCGGGCCATGGCAACGGTATTGCTGCTCGGCGCCGATGCGGAGCGTCATCTCGATGCCGCCCGGAAAATAATTGGGGCGAAAGGCGGTGCCTCCTTCTGGTCTGGCAAGCTTCTTGCGAGACTGATCGACGGCGATGCCTATAACCTGCGAAAACGGCTGGTTCCTTTGATCGAACTGCTGAATGAAGAGGCAGGCGTGCCTAAAGTCTGGGCAATCTAGACGCGAATGTAAGTACAATTTCTAGGGGAAACGATGAACCTCACTCCACGGGAAAAAGACAAGCTTCTCATTTCCATGGCGGCAATGGTCGCGCGCCGGCGGCTGGAGCGCGGCGTCAAGCTCAATCACCCCGAAGCCATTGCCCTGATCAGCGATTTCGTTGTCGAGGGCGCCCGTGACGGACGCTCCGTCGCCGATCTCATGGAAGCGGGCGCCCATGTCATTACGCGCGAGCAGGTCATGGAGGGCATTGCCGAGATGATCCACGACATCCAGGTTGAGGCAACGTTCCCGGACGGTACGAAGCTTGTCACCGTACATGAACCGATCCGCTAGGAGCAGACGATGATCCCAGGAGAAATCATCCCGGCCAAGGGCGACATCGAACTCAACGCCGGCGCGAGCACGGTGACCTTGAAGGTCGCCAACAGGGGCGACCGGCCGGTTCAGGTCGGTTCGCATTACCATTTCTTGGAGACCAATTCCGCCCTCGACTTCGAGCGCGGAAAAGCCCGCGGCATGCGCCTCGATATTGCCGCCGGCACTGCAGTCCGCTTCGAGCCCGGACAGGAGCGCGACGTCACGCTGGTGCCGCTCGGCGGGAACCGGACCGTCTACGGATTCCAGCAAAAGATCATGGGCAAGCTTTGAGAATACCGCTTGAATCTTTCATGCCGAAAAGCGACCGGAAGATATCCGATCGCAACGCGCTTACCGAATTGCCGGGCAGAAGCGGGCGGTCAGCTCGGCTTCTTGGTGACCAGCGTCAGCAGACCCTTGGAATCAAGGCTTGCGATGACAACGGCAGCGGACGTCAGACCCTTTTCCTTGAGGGCGGCCGACACCTGGGGCGACTTGTCAATCGAGGTCCGGAGCTTCTGTACGTCCGTATCGCTGCGCTTGGCGATAGCCTCGTTGACCTGGCTCTTCGTCCCTTCGGGCAGTTCGTTGATATCGACAATGTTGATGGTGGTGATCGGCGTCGCGCCGCCTTTTGCTGGCGCCTCGGTCTTGCCGGCCGGCTGTTCAGCCGACGGGGCCTGCGGAGCGGCGGGCTGCGCGTAGGCAACGGATGTCGCCAGCGGGAATGCCGCACACAGCGTCAGGACTATCATCTTTCGCATCGTTTTTCCTTTCATGCGATTGGCGAACGATCATCTACTGATGACGGGCGCAGTTCACATGCGGAATTCGATCTGAAGCGGTCAGCAATCGGGTCTTGTCGGGGCAATAACACGGCGAGAATGTGTCACACTGAACCGGCAATACCGCAGCTTATCCATCGAAGAGGGAATGTCCATGCCCGCTAAAATCAGCCGTTCCGCCTATGCCCGCATGTTCGGCCCGACGACCGGCGACCGTGTGCGCCTTGCCGATACCGAACTCTTTATCGAAGTCGAGAAGGACTTCACGGTCTATGGCGAAGAAGTGAAATTCGGCGGCGGCAAGGTCATTCGCGACGGCATGGGGCAGAGCCAGATCGCACGGGCGGACGGCGCTGTCGATACCGTCATTACCAATGCCTTGATCGTCGATCATACCGGCATCTACAAGGCCGATGTCGGCCTTAAAGACGGTTTGATTGCCTCCATCGGCAAGGCCGGCAATCCCGACACGCAGGCCGGCGTTTCGATCATCATCGGGCCGGGCACGGAAATCATCGCAGGCGAAGGCAAGATCCTGACCGCTGGCGGCATGGACGCACATATCCATTTTATCTGTCCGCAGCAGATCGAGGAAGCGCTGATGTCGGGCGTGACCACGATGTTCGGAGGCGGAACCGGCCCGGCCCATGGAACCTTGGCCACCACCTGCACGCCCGGGCCATGGCATTTGGCACGAATGATCCAGTCCTTCGACAATATTCCGATGAATATCGGCCTTTCCGGCAAGGGCAACGCCTCGCAGCCGAAGGCGCTTGTGGAAATGATTCTCGGCGGCGCCTGCTCGCTGAAACTGCACGAGGATTGGGGAACGACCCCTGCGGCTATCGATAATTGCCTGACCGTTGCCGATGAGTACGACGTACAGGTGATGATCCACACCGATACACTCAATGAAAGCGGCTTCGTCGAGGATACGGTCAACGCCTTCAAGGGGCGCACCATCCATGCATTTCACACGGAAGGCGCCGGCGGCGGCCACGCCCCCGACATCATCAAGATCTGCGGACTGGCGAATGTCATTCCTTCATCGACCAATCCGACCCGGCCCTATACGAAGAACACGATCGCCGAGCATCTCGACATGCTGATGGTCTGTCATCATCTCTCCTCATCGATCCCGGAGGACGTTGCCTTTGCCGAGAGCCGCATCCGCAAGGAGACCATCGCGGCTGAAGACATACTCCACGATATCGGAGCTTTCTCGATCATCTCGTCCGACAGCCAGGCGATGGGCCGTGTCGGCGAAGTGCTGATCCGCACCTGGCAGACGGCCGACAAGATGAAGCGGCAGCGCGGAAGCCTGCCGCAGGAGACCGGCGACAACGACAATTTCAGGGTGAAGCGCTATATAGCGAAATACACGATCAACCCTGCCATCGCGCAAGGCATCTCGCGGCATGTCGGTTCGATCGAAACCGGCAAGCGGGCCGATCTTGTGCTGTGGAACCCGGCCTTCTTCGGCGTCAAACCCGATCTTGTGCTGCTTGGCGGCTCGATTGCCGCCGCGCCCATGGGCGATCCCAACGCCTCGATCCCAACACCGCAGCCGGTGCACTACCGCTACATGTTCGGCGCCTTTGGCCGCAATGTCAGCAATTCGTCGGTGACATTCGTGAGCAAGGCGGCTGAGGAAGCCGGCCTGCGGCAGTCGCTTGGCGTCGACAAGCAGTTCATCGGCGTCGAGAACACCCGTGGCGGCATTTCCAAAGCTTCGATGATCCATAATGACGCCACGCCGCATGTCGAGGTCGACCCCGAGATCTACGAGGTGCGGGCCGACGGCGAATTGCTGACCTGCGAGCCGGCCACTATACTGCCGATGGCGCAGCGCTATTTCTTGTTCTGATGGGTGGTAAATTAATGAAAGAGCACTTCAAGCGGCTGGCCTACTATAACAAATGGGCCAATACCCGCATATACGACGCTGCCGCGAGGCTCGACAGCGAAGACTATTATGCCGACCGGCGGGCGTTCTTCCGGTCCGTGCATGGCACGCTGAATCATATTCTCGCCATCGACAAATTGTGGTTCGGGCGGATTACGGGCAATCCCTACATTCCGCCGAGCCTCGACGTCATCCTTCATGACAACCTCGCGGATCTACGGGCGACCCGCGACGCATTTGACAATCACATCATCGATGTCATCGGCGACCTTGGCGAGGATCGCGTCACCGGCGTGTTCCGCTGGACAACGATGGAGGGCGCGCCCTATGCATCGACACTCGATCGCTGCCTGACGCAGAACTTCAACCACCAGACACACCATCGCGGGCAAGTACATACCCTGCTCAGCCAGTTGACCGGCAATGCGCCGCCGCTCGACTTCTTCTTGTGCATGAACGACGATTTCAATGAGGAAGACCATTTGCAATGAAACGGGTAACCGATCACGACCACGCCGGGCACTATCATGGCGCACCGTTCGACAGCGTCGTCCTTGCCCATGATGAGCGGCATTTGCGGCGTAAGGTTCTGAGCTTGCGGAACGGCGAACAAATTCTCGTTGACCTGCCCGAGGCGATCGCCTTTGCCCATGGCGACGTCCTTGTGCTCGAAGACGGGCGAATGGCCGAAATCATCGCGGCCGACGAGCAGCTTTACGAGGTCGTGCCGCGCGATCGCCAACATCTTTCGGAGCTTGCCTGGCACCTCGGCAACCGTCACCTGCCGGCGCAGCTGGAAGAACAGCGGATCGTGATCCTCCGCGACCATGTCATCAAGGCGATGCTCGAGGGGTTGGGGGCAAGGGTGAATGAGATTGTCGCCCCCTTTCACCCGCTGCGCGGGGCATATCATGGCGGGCACGGGCACCATCATGACGGGCACGGCCAAGAGCATGAGCACGAACATGATTGAGGCCCTCGCTTACGTGAGGCCTATGTCGTGAACACCCCTCACCTCATCCGCCTCATGACCTGGCTGTCGCCGGCCTTCCCCGTCGGGGCGTTTTCGTACAGCCATGGCATCGAGCGGGTGATTCACGACGGCATGATTCGCGACAGGGCGACGCTTGAAGACTGGCTGCGCGACCTCCTCCACCATGGCTCTGTATGGAACGATGCCGTCCTTTTTGCTGCGGCGTGGAGCGAGCCTGATGCCGGTCAGGATGTCGCCGCGCTTGGCGCGGCAATGGCAGGCTCCGCCGAGCGATACATGGAAACGATGCTGCAAGGCAGCGCTTTCATCCAGGCGGCAAGCCATTGGATGGACGTGCGATCAGCAGACGATCTACCCTACCCCGTAGCTGTAGCGAAAGTCGCAGCCTCAAACGGTATAGACCTCGAACCGGCGCTTGCCGCCTATCTCCATGCCGTCCTGTCCAACCTCATCCAGGGCGCGGTTAGGCTGGTGCCCCTCGGGCAAAGCCAGGGCGTGGCCCTGATGGCTTCGCTTGAACCGGCGATCCTTGGCGTGGCAAGTGCCGCAGCACGGACCAGCCTCGATGATCTTGGCTCGGCCGCGATCATGTCGGAAATCGCCGCCATGCAACATGAAACACAATATTCGAGGGTCTTTCGCTCATGATTTCCCAGAATGGACCATTGCGGGTCGGCATTGGCGGCCCCGTCGGCTCGGGCAAAACCACCGTCACGGAAATGCTGTGCAAGGCGTTGCGCGGCAGATATTCCGTCGCGGTTGTCACCAACGATATCTATACGAAGGAAGATGCGCTCATTCTCAACCGCTTGCAGGCCCTGCCGGAGGACCGGATCATGGGTGTGGAGACTGGCGGTTGTCCCCATACGGCGATCCGCGAGGATGCGACAATCAATCTGCAGGCCATTGCCGATATGAACAAGCGGCATCCCGATCTCGACATCATCTTCATCGAATCGGGCGGCGACAATCTGGCGGCGACCTTCTCGCCCGATCTTGCTGACCTCACCCTCTACGTGATCTCGGTGTGCCAGGGCGAGAAGATCCCGCGCAAGGGCGGTCCGGGCATCACGCGATCCGATCTCCTGATCATCAACAAGAAGGACCTTGCACCCTATGTGGGTGCTGATCTTGAGGTAATGGATTCAGACACGAGAACACAGCGCGGCGGCAAGCCCTATGTCTTTACGGATATGCTGCGCCGCGACGGGCTCGATGCCGTCATTGCCTTCATCGAAGCAGCCGGCGGCCTACGCCAGGCGGCTTAGCGCATCGCTGGGCTTGATCATCGCTTCGGCCAGGATCTCGTAGGACCTGATCCGCGCCTTATGATCGAAAATCTGTCCTGTGACCATGACTTCATCGGCGCCGGTGCGTTGAATAAACTCCTCTACACCGGCCCTGACCGTCGCGCGCGAGCCAACGACGCTGCACGACAATGCCTGCCGAAGAATGGCCTTGGAGTGTAGGTCAAGTGTTTCCTCGTAGTTTTCGACCGGCGGCGGCAGCGGGCCGGGCCTGCCGGTGCGCAAGTTCACGAAGGCCTGTTGCTGCGAACTCTGCAGCAGTTTTGCCTCCGCATCTGTTTCGGCCGCGAAAACATTGAGGCCGAGCATTACGTAGGGCTGATCGATATGTCCCGAAGGCTCGAAGCGGGCACGGTAGATTTCGATGGCCCGCTCCATTTCCGCTGGCGCAAAATGCGACGCGAAGGCGTATGGAAGTCCTAGCGCCGCAGCAAGCTGCGCGCCAAAGAGGCTGGAGCCCAATATCCAGACCGGCACGTTCGTGCCAGCACCCGGTACCGCGATGACCCGCTGGCCGGGTTCCGGGTCTCGCAGATAGCCCATCAGCTCGACCACATCCTGCGGAAAACCGTTGACGTCCTGATTGAGATTGCGGCGCAGCGCCTGCGCCGTGATCTGATCGGTCCCGGGCGCGCGGCCGACGCCGAGATCAATGCGGCCCGGATGCAGCGAAGCGAGCGTTCCGAAGGCCTCTGCTACCATCAGCGGCGCATGATTCGGCAACATGATGCCGCCAGCGCCCACGCGGATGGTCGAAGTTCCAGCGGCAACATGAGCAATGACGACGGCAGTCGCCGCGCTGGCAATACCGCGCATGCTGTGATGCTCGGCGAGCCACAAACGGTTATAGCCGAGCCGTTCGGCATTCTGGGCGAGATCAAGTGAATTGCGAAGCGATTGCCCGGCATTGCTGCCTTCGGCGATCGGTGAGAGGTCGAGGACGGATATTGGGGTCATCGGCTTCATATAGGCGCGCCCCTGCGCGGCGCAATGCGCGCCCGCCGTTTCATGATTCACAAATATTGAAGCTTGTTTGAATTTGGAGGCAAACGGGGCAGCCCAATGGCCAGTCTCAGAGCGAACGGAAGTGAAGACGCAGTTCCGGCCCCTTGAGGGCACGCGTTTCCTGCGACAACTGCTCATCGGCCTCACGAATAGCGGTCTCGATGAAATAAGCAATCATCTCAAAACCTTCATCGTCTGCCATGGCGCAGAGTCTCGAGAGTTCGTCTTTTAATTCTTCAAGTTTATTGGCTCTCTTCGTCATTCCGTTCCATCCATCCAATGAATCCCGGCTCGCCCCATCACATCAGTCCACCGGCACTAGCCATGCGAGCAACGCGGGGTGCAAGACGTTCCACGATACTTCCGCGGAATTTCCCCGTCATAGTTAATTGTGCTTGTTGATTCCGACAAGACTTCGCACAAACAATAATCGAAACTTGCTCGTATTGAAAAGACCCCATATATCCTCAAATCATTGTGACAACTTGTAATAGTAATATAAACTTTCATTAAAATTTTACATGACGTTGCACAAGCCACTGAAAAGACTGTCCTATTGCGTCAACCCGCAATTAAAGACTTATCAAAAATGTGAGAGTTGAACTTCAGCCTTGCCGCAGATTTTCTGTGATTTCGTCTTTACGGCCCGATCGATAATTCCCGATGCAAGGTCCGAGACAATCTCGACCGCGATATCCTCCGGAAGGCCGGTCTCTTTCATGCCCTTGCGCATCGCGGTTTCGCTGGCCTCGCTGGTGCCGCAGATATAGGCGCGCGCCTCAAGATAGGCTGCACGTTCAAGCTGCTGGTTGTTGACATCGTCTCCCTCGCCGCCTTTTGGTGCTGAAGACTGGACTTCGCTCTTGATGCTGAAAGCCTGGACAGGTGCATATCCCGCGGCAACTGACATCATCAGCCCTGCTGCGAGTACGGGGATACATGATTTAGAGAATCGCATTGCCCTGCCCCTTCCAACCAAGTTCAAACGGCGCTCGCAGAATTGCTACTCGCCTCATTCATAGGTTGTTAACGGATTGGGGACTGGTTCCGTTCCAATTGTATAGTCAACGCTCCGTGATAGAGGCGTGACGACTGGCGACGCAAATTGCTGCAATGCACCAAATGCAATGCTGCTATGCAATATTGTGCATATTAAATCAGATCAGTTGAGCTATTCTCAAATCAGGAATTTTCGGCAGCGTCACCTCCTCCCGGCTCTGTCGAAACGGATGGCCTCTCTCCTCCCAGAAGGCCTTCCATACCCAACGAAACCCACCGCACCTCCTCCCGCGGTGGGTTTTGTCGTTTCAGGGCCCCGACGGTCCAGCATTCGCCATGAAGAAAGCCGCCTCGCGGAGATCGCCAGGCGGCTGCACTAAGCACGGTCGAATTCGATAAAACTATTGAGGCGCGGCGGGCTTCGCCGACTTTGCCGCATCGGCTACGCTCGGTTCCTTCGACGGCGATGCGCGTGTGGTCAATGATTTCGGTGGCGGCACGTAGTAGGTATCCTTGGCCGGCGACGGCCCTGATGCGGCCGTGCTGCCGCCCTTCATTCCAGTGGTGCAGCCCGCAACGACGAGGAGGCCAAGGGCGATGACGGACAGTGCTGCTCGCATTCGATATTCCTTTGCGTGATGGCGCCAAAGGGGCGCTGGAGAATCGCTACCCCGTTGACCATTCAATCGTGGCGATACCGCGTCAAGGCATCAGCGAATGAGAATGGCGCGCAAGTCGTTGACATTCGTCCCGGTCGGGCCCGGCACAAAAAGATCGTCGATCGCTGCGAATGCAGTCCAGGCATCATTGCTGTTGAGGTGTGCCGACGCGTCATGCCCCTTGGCAAGGAGCCGCGCCACTGTCGTGCTGTCGGCAAAGGCCCCGGCATTGTCCTCGGAACCGTCGATGCCGTCCGTATCGGCCGCAAAGGCGGTGATACCGTCCACACCGTCGATATCAATGGCCAGCGACAGCAGGAATTCGCTGTTGCGTCCGCCCTTGCCCTTGCCGCGAACGGTTACGGTCGTCTCGCCACCGGAAAGAATGACCACCGGCTTCTTGAACGGCTGGTCCTTCGCCAGAACCTGCTTGGCCATCGCTGCGTGGACGTGGGCAACCTCGCGCGCTTCGCCTTCGATCGCATCCGAAAGGATCACAGCTTCGATATCCATGTCGCGCGCCACTTTGGCAGCCGCTTCGAGCGAGACCGCAGCAGATGCAATCACATGGTGTTCATGTCCGGTAAAGACGCTGTCCGAAGGCTTGGGCGCATCCGCCTTCGCCGAGTTGAGATGAGCAAGCGCGGCCTTGGGCAAATCGAGATTGTAGCGTTCGACAATGCGCAACGCGTCTTCGCGTGTGGTCTCGTCGGTGACGGTGGGGCCGGAGGCCACAAATGCCGGGTTGTCGCCGGGAATGTCCGATACGATCAGTGAGTAGACGCGGGCCGGATGTGCCGCTGCCGCGAGCCGCCCGCCCTTGATTGTCGAAAGATGCTTGCGCACCGCATTCATCGCCGAAATGGGCGCGCCCGAGGCAAGCAGCATCTTGTTGACGGCAATCTCGTCGCCAAGCGTCATGCCTTCGGGAGGCGAAGGAAGAAGTGCCGAGCCGCCGCCTGAAATAAGGGCTACCACCAGATCGTCGGCCGACAGGTCCGACACTGTTTCGAGCAGGCGCTTGGACGCGAGCAGTCCCGCAGCATCGGGAACCGGATGCGATGCTTCGATGATTTCGATATGTTTGCATGGCGCGCCAAAGCCGTAGCGGGTGACCACGACACCTTCGAGCGGACCGTCCCAGACCTTTTCGAAGGCGCTCGCCATTTGCGCCGAGCCCTTGCCCGCGCCGATGACAATGGTCCTGCCCTTCGGCTTCGGGGGCAAGTGTGCAGCAATCGTCCGCTCAGGATCAGCGGCATCAACTGCGGCCTGAAACAGCTTTACGAAGAATCCCTTGTCCTCACCCATTTTCACACTTCCAGATCAAAAACCAAAACGCCCGCAACACCGTCTGCCGTGGCGGCCACGATGCGCCCTGCTATGGCCTGGTGTTCGGGATGGACGAGATAGGCGTCGCGCGCCGTAGCATCGGCAAAATCGAGAATAAACCCCTCGGAATAGCCCTTGTCCATGCCTGCCTCCGGGCTGACATTGCCGCCATACGCGATTGCCAGCGCACCGGGCAGATTGTCGCAAAGTTTTTGCAGATCGCGATAGATCGATTGGCGCTCCTGCGCGGTGACCTCATCACGAAAGCGGAGAAATACACAATGGCGGATCAAGACCGGAACCCCTCTAGAATGATGCACGGGCTGGACGTCGCAATGTCCGGCTGCGCATCCTGAACAGATTGCCGGAAATTGCGAGCGCTATTTCCGCCGTGAGCCAAAATAACATCAGGCGAAGCAAGGACTACATCGCTTTCGCAAGAAGCTGTTCAACGGAGAGAGCCATAGCAAGCAGTCGACGGTCAGCGCCGTGACGGCCAATGAGCATCAACCCGCCAGGCAAGGCCATGCCGGGCATAGGCAGGCTGATCGCCGTCAGGTCGAACTGGTTGGCTACCTGCGTGTTGCGCAGAAGCAATCCTTCGATCTCCCGGTACCGCTGCTCGTTGGCGGCGACTTCCTCGATCAGTGGTGCAACGATTGGACAGGTCGGCACCGCAATAAGATCAAAAGCGCTCATCCGCCGATCCATCGCCTCTACAAGCGCACGCCGGCGCTGCATCAAAGCGATGTATTCACTCTCGGGGACAGCAAGGCGGCGAAGCAGAGGGCGACGAACACGTTGATCGACATCCAGGCTCTCATCATGCAGCCAGTCGGCGTGGACCCTGCTTCCCTCGATGCCGGCGATCGAGCCGACGGAGGTTGCGGCAGCCATCGAATCGATGAGATCGTCAATCGAGCAATCTGCAAGGATGGCACCGGCGGCCTCGAAGCTGGCGAGGCTTGTCTCGAATGCCGTAGCGATCGACGGTTCGGTCAAGTCGAAGAGTTGGCCGCGCGGCACACCGATTCGCAGGCCCTTCAGCGCGATGGGCATGGGCACAGCCGGCAATTCATCGGCCATGATGGCATCCGCCAGCGCGCAATCCGCGACGGAGCGCGCCAGTGAACCCAGAGAATCAAGACTGGGAGACAGCGGAAAGGCGCCCTGAAGCGGGATGCGCCTTGCCGTTGGCTTGAAGCCGACGACGCCGTTTAACGCGGCGGGAATGCGGATAGAACCGCCAGTATCGGAACCGATGGCGATTTCGCTCGTGCCTTCGGCAACTGAAATGCCGGCGCCTATCGAAGAACCGCCCGCGACCCGGTCTGGATCACCTGCATTGCCTGCGACAGGATAGTGGGGATTAAGGCCGACCGCTGTAAAGGCAAACTCGGTCATGAGCGTCTTGCCAATGATCACGGCACCGGCCTTGCGTAGTCTTTCCACCACCACGGCGTCGGCTACGGCGGCTGCAGCGGTTCGTCGGATGACGGATCCCGAGAGTGTCGGCTCGCCGGCGATATCGAGAAGGTCCTTGATCGAGACGATGCGCCCGTCAAGAGGACCGAGGGAGCCGCCTTCAGCGGCACGTCTGTCTGCGGCCTCGGCGGCGTTGCGCGCCGCATCGACATAGACCTTGACGAGGACACGCTCGTCGTCCCGTCGAGCATCGAGTTTGGCAAGCGCCAGTTCGAGCCGTTCGCGTGCTGATGGTACCGTTTGCATCTCTACCCGCTGCAGTTGTTTGCACCGAGATATAGCTGCCGGCGGTCCAACTTTGGAAGAGCACCTCGCAAACATTCGATTGCTGCTATGCAGCATCATCAATGCTGCTCTGCAACATTGGCAATTTTCTTGCCCGCCGAAGCAACGCATATTCCTTTCAGGGAGGCCAATGAAATCAAAAGGGGTATAAAAAATGAGCCTTCGCAACCGTATTCTTCAGTATCGCCAGTACCGCCAGAACCTTCATGAACTCAGCCGCTGCACCGATCGCAATCTTGCCGATCTTGGTATTGCCCGCGCTGACATCCGCCGCGTTGCCTGGCAGGCCGCACTTTAATTGCCGCGAAATTGATTTATGGCGTTCGTGACCGTGTAGTCGCGAGCGCCATACGCGTTTTTAGCTAGCGAATAAGCGTTCCGACCAGCATGCCGGCCACCGCCCCGGCGCTCTTCACCAGGAAATTCCCGAAGTCCGGATGCCGACCCGGGATGAAGTGCTGCGCGTATTCGAGCAACCCGCATGCGAGTACGATTAAGACTGTGTTTGCAACCCGTCGCGTGGGATAGGTCAGGCTGAACAGCCCCCCAACCACGACAAATGCGGTGAATCGCTCCAAATCCGGCCCGAACGGCGTGATCGGACGCAGGCCGATCGGCCCAACTGTTACGATGACGATCAGCGCCAGCGCAATCCAGGCAAACAGGTGATAGCGCGCGGGGATACCAGCGAGCACTTTATGAAGCCTGCGCCAGTTCATCTTGCCTCTCCCCGCGTTGCAATGGACTCAAACGTCAGCACGCTTGATATTTGAGCCAAATCCTGCGCAGAGGCAATCTGTTGGCGGCCCCTTATCAATATTCCCTGAAGGCACGCGACATGCTGTCGATCACGGGTTTGGCCAGGTATTCAAAGAATGTGCGCTCATGCGTCTGGATCAGGATGTCCGCTGGCATGCCGGGCGTTGGCGTGAAACCGTGCACCCGCGCAAGTTCGTCCGCCGGAATGCTGACGCGGGCGAGATAGACTTCCTGGTGTTGGTTGGTGTCGGTCATCGAGTCGGCCGATACGTAGTCGACCCGCCCGTTGATGATCGGCGTGGTGCGCTGATTGAGCGCGCTGAGGCGTACATGGGCAACCTGCCCTTCCTTGACCTCATCGATCTGCATGCGCGGTATTTGCGCCTCAATGATGAGCGGCACGCCGGCTGGCAGAATCTCGATGATCGGCTTGCCGGTCTCGATGACGCCGCCCGGCGTGTGATAGTAGAGCCGTATGATCGTGCCGGCGACCGGCGCTTTTACAACGGTGCGCTCGAGGATGTTTTCTGCCTGGCGCGATTGCTCGCGTACAGTGTCGAGTTCGGCTTCGGCGCTTTGTATCTCGTCAAGGGCTGCCTGCTTTTCAGTATCCTTTGTCTGGATCATTTCCTTCTGGAGCTTCTCGATCTGCGCGTTGACTTCCTCGATCTCGGCATCGAGCCGTGCGATGGTACCCTCGCCATCGGCAATGGCGCGCTCCAGCACATTGACTTCAGAGCGAGCCATAAGTCCCTGACGGAAGAGAGAATCCTTTGCTACGTACTCGTCCTTCAAGAGGGCCAGTTGTTTCTTGGTGGAGATAATCTGGGCGTTACGGCCAATGCGGCGAAATTCGAGCGCCGAGATATTACGCTGCATCATCTGGTATTCATTGGCATATTTGGAGTGAGCGGCATTGAAGTTGTCGCTCTGGCTGTCATTGACCGCCTTGATTTCGGGATTGGCGATATTATCGAGGATGATTGCAGGCGGCTGATAACGGTCTTCGCCGCGCACGATCGCGTGCAGCCGGGCAAGAATTGCCTCAAGGCGCGCCTGACGCAAGTATAGTTGCTGCGCATTGGCACGCGGTGCGGTTTCATCGAGCGTCAACAGGTCATCGCCTTCCTTGACGCGGTCGCCTTCGCGGACCAGCAGGTCCTTGATAATGCCGCCTTCAAGATGCTGTACGATCTTGTTCTTGCCGGTGGCGACGAAGGTGCCTGGTGCAATCACCGCTGCGGCAAGCGGCGCCGTAGCCGCCCAGGTGCCGAAACCACCGAAACAGACGATGATCAGCATGATGCCGAACCTGGTGTAGGGCTTGATGGAGCGCGGAACGCCATCGTACCATTGAAGATCGTTAACGACGTGCGTGGCCATCTTTTATCCCACCTTATTCCGCCGCTTCGATGCTCGGCATGATCCCGGCTTCCTTGTTCTTGCGCGCTATCGCTTCAAGTACGGTCGCGCGCGAGCCAAACATCGTCACCGTGCCGTTGCTGAGCACCATGATCTTGTCGACGCAGCTGAGCAGCGCCGGGCGCTGCGTGATCGTGACAACGGTGATTTTGTGCTTCTTGGCGTGCGACAGCGCCTTGGTAAGCGCCGCATCGCCTTGCGAGTCGAGGTTGGAATTGGGCTCGTCGAGGACGACCAATGTCGGGCTGCCGAAGAAGGCTCGGGCAAGCGCGATGCGCTGTTTCTGCCCGCCCGAGAGCGGCGCACCGTCACCTGCCACAACGGTTTCGTAGCCTTGCGGGAAGCTTGCGATCAATTCGTGCACATCAGCGAGGATAGCCGCGTCGTAGATCGCCTCGTCGGTCACATCCTCGCGCATGCGAGCGATGTTGGCCTTGATCGTTCCCGGGAAGAGCTGCACATCCTGCGGCAGGTAGCCGATGTTTTCGCCGAACTGCCGTTGGTCCCAGTTGCGCAGGTCCATGAGATCGAGACGGACGCTGCCCGAAGTTGGCAGGATCGATCCGACCAGCATCTTGCCGAGCGTCGTTTTGCCCGCGCCGGAATTGCCGATGATCGCCAGCGATTCGCCTGGCATAAGCGTGAAGGAAATGCCGTTGAGAATGACCTTCTTGTTGGGTGGCGGCACGTAGAGAATGCGATCGACGTCAAGCCTGCCCTCCGGGGTCGGCAGGCGAAGGCGCTCGAAATTGAGCGGCGAGGTCTGCAGGAGGTTCTTGATGCGGCCAAAGGCGGAGCGGAACTGGATGAAGCTGTTCCAGCCTTCAATGGCGCCCTCAATCGGCGCGAGCGCACGGCCGGCGATGATGGAAGCTGCGATCACCATGCCGCCGGTCATCTGGCCGTCGATGGCAAGGTGGGCACCCCAGCCGAGCATGGTCACTTGCGTCAACAGGCGCGAGCATTTGGAGATGGTCGCGAAAACGATGTTGCGGTCCTGCGCCTTGACCTGCGCACGCAGCGAACCGGCCATATCGCGGCCCCAGATGCGGACAGCTTCGGGGATCATGGCAAGAGCATTAATGATCTGCGAGTTGCGCGACATCGAATCGAGATGCAGCATGGCGCGGCTTTGGAAGTTGGTCGCCTCGGCGAACGAGGCGGCGGTTGCGCGCTGGTTGATGAAGGCGATGCAGATCAGGATCAGCGACGACACGACAACGATATAACCGAGGTGCGGGTGGACGAAGAATACCGCAACGAGAAAAATCGGTGCGATCGGCGCATCGAAGAATGAAAGGAGGGTCCCCGAGGTTAAGAAGGAGCGCAGCTGCTGCAGGTCGCCAAGCACCTGATAGTCCTTGCCATTGCCATTCAGCGAGGCGCGTGCGGCTGCGCTGAGGATCGGTGCGCCGAGTTGGACTGCGACCTCGACCGCGGTGCGCATCAGGATGAAGCGGCGTATCGCATCGAGCACCACCTGGATGACGACGGCACCGACAATCACCAGCGTCAGCATTATCAGCGTATCGGTCGAGCGGCTCGTCAGGACGCGGTCGGAGATCTGAAAGAGATAGATCGGTATGGCGAGAACGAGGATGTTCAAGAACAGGGTGAAGCCCATGACGATTATGAGATTCTTGCGAACCGCCGTGACGCCGTTGTTGAAACTGTCGCTGAAACTGGCGGTGGCAACGCGCTTGTGAAAGCTGCCGGGCGCGCCGCGATCGGCCTCGCGCTTCATAACTGGCCCACGATCGCCTTCGATAATCTTCCCGACTTCGCGTGCCAGCGGATTGCCGGCGGCAGCGGAGCTGTCCGTTTTCATATCGGGCGTCTCGCTCGAGGGGATCGCGGCGGCCTTGTCGAGCGGTTCAGGATCAACCGGGGCCGCGATCGGCATTTCCTCGACCGACGTTTTTTCGGCAGCGGGCATAGCGGTGGCGGCTTCTTCCGGCTCTCGGCGGTAGAGCTTGAGAATCGTTTCCTCCATCTCGGCGAGAAGATTGTCGAAGCGGTTTTGCTCGTTTCCGCGCGCTGCCTGCCGCCCATTTTCCATGGCGACCCGCAAATTTGCCTGCTCTTCATGTTTCATCTATTTCGCGCCCCCTGGCGCACGTCTTCTTGTTCTTACGAGAGGACCGTCTGCATGACATCGACTGAGTGGCTGGTGTCGGGTACGTGAATGGATGTCGAATGGTCTGCCGGCGTCGAAGCGTCTGCGTCGTGATCGAGGAATGCTACGACCTCGTTGGCCAAAGGTTGTCCCTGACCGGGCCCTGTGCTTGGCGGCTGTGATCCAATGATTTCAGCCTGGATCAGAATGGCATCGGAATAGAGCGCACCGCCGACATAGGATAGCCCAGCGCCGTGGGTGTCGTGGTCGACGATGGCTGCGATATTCACCAATGCATTGGAACCCGTGCTGATGTCCCATTGGGTGTTCGATGTTGCGGCAAGAAGTGAATCCTCGTAATGCGCGACATAGTCGGAATCGCCGAGAATATTCACCTGCTCGACATAATTAAGATCGTAGACGCTGCCGGTGATATAGAGCGCGCGGAGCCCCTCGATGCCGTGAAAGTTCGGGTCGCTGCCAAAACCATCGGGCATTTTGTAGTTGCCGCTGGCAAGTCCAGTGAGTGCTTCCTGATAATGTTGCGGTATCCCCGCAACCCAGTTGGTCGCGTCTCCGCTCTGGATACTGGCGGCATTCCACAAGAGATTGTCACTGGTTGAAAGCTTGCCGTTATAGGCGCCGGCTGCGCCGCCTGTGGTCAGGGTGTCGTTGTCAAAGAGTATATTCGTCTGGAAGATGAAATTGCCGTCGTAATAGTGTCCACCGATCATGACGAGATCGTAGGTGTTGCACAGTTCGGCGAAGGTTGCAGTGTTCATCGACATGTTCGCGCCGGTGGTGATCGTCGTATAGGAACCGGTCGCGTTGAGCACATGCATGTCGTTGTCGGAGATGAAGCTGTACTGGGAGATCCAGTTCATCTGCAGGAGATCGCCATTGATGACGGTGATCTGCCAGTTCTGCGGAAGGTGCGTCGTATCGCCGGACGATGCGGGGGTTCCGCCAGTACTATCCGCCTGATGCACGAAGTTGGCGATGTTCATGGCGTTGGTGGAAGGCTGGCACAGGGATTGCTGTCCTGCGAAACCGTTCTCGAACGTATCGCTGTCGCTATAGGCATTGGTCTGCACGATCGCATCGATGCGATAATGATTGCCGGCCACCGCGAAATGCCCGCTGATCGCATCAAGGCTCGTGAGGACGACCTGGTTGACCATGAGGTTCGCGCCGGCCTGAACGGTCACCGAACCCGCAAGGTCCGAACCATCGGTCAATATGGATTGGCTCGACACGATGGTGGGTTGTGCCGCGTCATGGTCCGTCGCCTTGATGAAATCCGGCAGCGATTGGCTGATGCCCGGCGCGCTCGTCACCTGCTCGCCATTGACAAACAGGCCGTCGATGGCCGGTCCGGTGATGACCGTGACACCCGGTGTCGCCGCAAGCGGTCCTGTCGCTGCCACATGGATGAAACCAAGCTGATCGTTGAAGAACTGCGCGACCTCGGCGCCGTTGCCAGGAACGGCGGCTGATGTGAAGGATTCGGAGACCGCGAATGCCTGCGACGACAGGTGCGCGAAGCCAGCATCGTCAGTGAAGTCGAGATTCACCGGCATCTTGTTGCCCATAATGACAACGTCGTTGTCCTGCATGTGGTTGGTCTGCTTCAAGACCATCGATGTCTCGGAGGCACCGGACCCGAAATATGGTCCCTCTTCCACAACCCCATGCGCGACATCTGAACCCGATCCGTGCGGATGCGTTGGCGTGTGCGGCAGTCGGTGCATGCCGATTTCGATTTCGTCGAGATTGACTTCGACCCACGGCATCGATGGCAAGCCGACCGGCGACCATGGCACCGGCGTGTAATCAATATGCGCGTCTGAAAACGCCGGCGGCAATTGCGGCGTCACATGTGTATCGATCGCTAGAATGTCCTTGAAATGCGGATCGGCTTCGGGGGTGATCTTGAATTCGCGGTATTCCAGCCGTGCTCTCGCGGCTTCGATGGATGTGTGGAAATAACCTACGAAATGGGCAATTGACTCTGAAATCTGATCACTGAAACCCAGCATTGCAGTCCCCGCCACATTCACGGCATCTGCCTTTGGACAAAGAGGTCTGCGCAAATTTCGCGCAGACCAATGTCAGGCAGTTTGCCTGCGTGTTACCGTTACTCGCTGTCACCACTGATGGTGGTATGCGTGTAGGTTCCATTGATAACGGTAGCGTCGAATGCGTTTTGCTGCAGGTTAGCGCCTAGAACGATATCCTGCGTGAACGCTGTTGATGTCAGATTGGCTGCGGCACTTGCCGCACTGGAGCCAGCCACATCGTCGCCGGCATGTGCGCCGCCGCCGTGATTGCCGAACCAGCTGTCCCAACCGTTAGCACCACTTCCGATACCATCGCCCGCTGTAGCAGCGCCCCCGGTTGCATCCAGCGTTACACTGCCCGAGTTGTCTTGGCTGACATGAGAGAGCTGATCGTTGTCGACGAGATCGGCCACCTGATTAATGGCGAATCCGGTGTTTGTTCCCGCACCGTTAAACGCGCCATTGAAGATGTCCGAAAAGTGAACGTCGTTGCCTGGATCGAAGTTGATACTGCCCGAGTCGGTTATGAACATGTTGTCGAAGTTGGTGTGGCTCAGATCGAGATCTGCGAAGTCGTTGTCGGTTGGCAGATATCCATCCAGGTTCACACCGACATCTACATGCACGGCCGTATCCGACGTGTTGGTGTTGGTATTTGCGTTGTGGTTGTCACTTTCATTGAGGTTGGCATTAAGATTGCCATTGGCATTCAGATTGCCATTGCCATTGAGGTTACCATTGCCGTTCAGGTTACCGTTGCCATTCCAGTTCGAATTGTCCGAACTTGAATGTTGATCCTGGCTTTGGCTTTGCCCCTGTCCCTGTCCTTGCCCTTGAGCCTCCAGTTGCCCCTGGGCTTGCCCCTGCAACTGTAAGGCCAGCGCGGCGGCCACAGCGGACGCATCGGCATCTGCAGTCGCTGACGGATCGCCGCCTGGGTGGAAATTGTAGGTGTTGTTCTTACTGTTACTCATAAAAAGCCCTCCGATGTTTTGTTTTCGGAGCTAGCAAGAACCTCTATGCATTTCCAACGAGGTTTTTATGCGAGCTCGCATTGGTCTTTTATTTTAACAGACGTCGGTTATTATGATAACAAACCAGCGTGTTTCTGGATTGCTATTGCCAATGGTATAGATTTTGTTTTTTACACGAGAGTTTTTACTTGCGTTTTCCCCACACACAAACGTCGCGCAAGCCTTGTAAGGTTAGCCCCAAAGCCACGCAAGGTTAAGCTACCAATTCTGTTTAGGGGTGGGATTACCACTTCACACAACCTAAGGTGCTGGCCGGCTCATCAAAAAGTGCAATCTTTTCAGCATCGTCGCGGAGCAGCTTTTTAGAGGTGGAGCGAGCCATGGATTAGGGCGTCCGGCGGGTCTTAGTCCCTATTGTCGAGGTGGCCCTTTGCGCACTAGTTCCGCCTTCCGGCGCCCATCCTGCTAGGCACAACAAACTATTGAGTTTTCGGCGGTCACGGCCGTGTCACGCACGATTTATTAATCCTTCCTTAATCAACAGGGATAGTTGAGGCGCAGGGAGCAGAACGACACTAAATAAACGAACTCACCCGAATAAAAAAACAATAAGAGCAAACAAATCCGGAGGGAAAATACTTCCCTCACTAAAAGGGCGTAGGGGCTTATTATGAGCGCAACAATATCGCATACCAGGTCGGACCATGTACATCATGGGGCGAAGAATGAAGACGGCTCTAAATTCAGAAACGGCATCTTTATCTATGCCGAAGCTGGAGTGGTTTTCCAGGGATTGGTTCAATCACTGGAACGCACCTTCCCTGATCTGAAGATCCGCCTTTCGAGCAAGCTCAACGAAACCGAAGAATTCGATGAGAACACAGGTCTCGTCCTTATTCATGCCGGCTTCGCCTTCGATCTCGCAGACAGCGTCGAACGTTGCAAGCATCGCTTTCCGCATGCTTCGATCACTTTGATGATCGATGAAAACAGCACCGGGATTCACGAATACAACACACTCTTCGACAGCAAGCAGGTCCAGGGATTGCTTCCCTTCAGCCTGAAGCTCGATATCTGGCTTGCAGTCGTATGGCTGCTGCTGAATGGCGGCGAATACTATCCGTCGACCATCGTTCGCTCGATGGAAAAGACGGCGCCTGCCAAGTCGCATGGTGCGAACGGCCAGGCGAAGAGCGCGGCCGGACCGATGAAGTCGCTGACCATTCGCGAACATCAGATCCTCGAACTGCTTTCCGAAGGACTGCAGAACAAGATCATCGCGGATCGGCTGGCCCTGTCGGAGCACACGGTGAAGGTGCACGTCCATAATCTCATCCGCAAGCTGCGCGTCCATAACCGGACCCAGGCTGCCGCGATCTATCGCGACAGTATCGATCAGGAGGAGGCCCGGCCCCCTTTTAGAGGGTATAGCGCACCACTCCAGCATCCGCAGAGCACATATGTGATGAGCCAGGCCGTCTGAGCTAATCCGAGGCAAGGCAAATGTCCCGCATCAATGACGTACTGATGCTGGTGGGCAAACTGAACTACACGTGGACGAACACCGAAAGCCTGTTCATCTACCTGATTGCCCACCTGCTGGACACCAATAAGGAAGCGGCGACCGTCATCTTCCTGACGTTGAACACCACGCGTGCCCGCATCGACCTGATCGAGCGGCTGGCGAAGATCAGTTCGACGCCGCCTGAAACCAAGGCGGCAGTGCTCGAGATCACCGGGCGTATGTCGCGCGAACAGCGGCTGCGGAACAAATACAACCATTGCATCTATTCGTTCGATGAAGCTGGCGTGCTGACATCGACGCAGTTGATGCGCATCGTCGACATGGACGACAACCTCAAATACGGCAAGGTCGAAGCCCTGGACGACCAGGAGCTTCAGCGCATCCAGGCAACGATCGACGCCATCATCGAAGTTAATCGGGATATATGGGCGTTCATCAAGCTCTACAGGATACCGGTATGAGGAGCCCCCCAGTTCCATCCATCGTGATTCTCGGTGCACCGGCCCATGTCGCCGACGCGGCAGGGAACCTCGTTTTGCATCATTTCTAGTAGTTATTGCTATGGCGTTTACGGCACCGTTAATCATTATTAATTATTGACGAAATATCAATATACTATACCCTATTCTTGGTACAATGATTGAGGAAATCGTGAAATATAAAGACTAACCGCTAATATTCAAATATAAATCCGAAAATTCTCCGATTTGTACACTAAACAACCAGAGACGCTTCTTTTTGTGGAAGAAGAAACGTCGAGCCGCTTAAATCTGCGGCTACGAATGAAGCAACGTTCTGCGTCGCCGTGGGGGAGGACGCAGGCAAGAATGAAAAGGGTCATTTTGGGGGGCCTGCAACGTGACACACATGCCAGAACCGCTGAACAAACAGCGGCGGAAAAAGACGACGATACGACGCCAGGATCAAGAAGAGACACGGCGCGCTATCGCTTCGATTGCCGGACTCGTTGACGGGTCCTTGGTGGTACTGACCGGAATTTACCCGGCCATGCGTGACAACGCGTTCAGTCGTTGCACTTCCCGTTCCGCGGCGAATGTCGACCGGGCCTAAAGCCCACCGAGTGAACAGAAAATGCAATTTCACGCAACATTATGCCAAGGGTATCATGAGTAACCGCCTGCAAAACTTCTGCCCATCCAAGACAGTGCATTCACGGATCGTCAATGCCTTGTGGATCGAATATGGCGGCACGCCATGGAACATGCCCGCCGACTGGGAGCCGGAACGCGCCTGGGCGCGCCAGCTCGACCTGACACTCATCCCGAACCTCGGACCTATGTCCGTGGCCATTCTCGTGCAATGGCTTGCAGCCGGCGATGAGGACGAACAGTCGAAATAGGGAAATCTTCCATCACGATGCTCAGCGCACAACATTTGCTGCGTTCACCTGGAGGCACGCGCATTTTCCCGCTGTCGGGATTGGAATGGAATCGAAGTGATTATGGTCTGGGACAGGGGTGCTACGCCGAAATTCTGACTGGCATACTATAGAATTCCGGCGTAGGTCCCCCACTGACTGCCCGCTTGCTCCCACACACGCTTGAATGCTTTTTTGTTTTGTTTTCATGCGTTAAACTTGCGACCACGGGTTGAGACTATGAATGCTCCCGTTACGCAAGCGTGACTCAAACCGCGTTTTTGCGACTAAAGTCGCAGATTCGGATAATTAATTGGGTCTAGGCGCAATTAGACCGAATTCATTCATGCGATATCGGCTTCCGGCGGTGTCGTCCCGAACACTTTGAGCTGCGCCAGTTATCATTTCAGGAGATAGAAATCTTCAGCCGCGAAGCTTGCGCCACTGCGTCGTCGCGTTGAAGCGCCATCCTGCAAATTCAGGAGAAACGTCTCCAGGAGCCGAAGGCTGGCCTTTCAAGAGGATGCCGAGCAGCGCTTCCGCATCCTCGCGCTTAATGTTGCGCATATGCGGCTTCAGCCGGTCAGCCGGATTTTCGATATCCGCAGCGACAGCGTCGAAGATGCGCCGCCAGCTGCGCTCCTTGAAGAACACTGCATCCGCCCTGGCGCGGATCAGCTCATGCTCGTCCGGACGAATGGAGCCAGCGGCGAGTGCGGCGTCGAGCGTGGCGTCGACGGTCACCATGGCTTCGCTGAAGGCAAGATAGCCGAATTCGGCAGGCGCATGCACCTGCGCGACCGCCGCATCGTCCTCGAGCCCGCCATGGGCGTAGCGCTCGAAAACATGACCAATGCCGATCATGCCGAAGGGGTGGCACTCGGCGGCCCGCAGCGCACCCATGCTCGCCGCGCCGTAAACCGTCGCGCCGGCCGAGAGGGCGTGCAGAATCTCCTTGTGCCAGACGGCCGCGACATCCTCGAAGCGTCCGTCAACGAGCGCAATGACGTCAAAGCCCTGATCGACCGCATGGGTAATGTCGCCGCATTTCGCCGGGCCGCGGCACGTCAGGCCATATTCAGGGAGAACCCTATCCTCGCCGCTTTTCAGCGGCACGAATTTGGTGCCGGACAGGCTCGGACCTGCAAAGAGAACCTGCATCGCCCCTCCTACTGCCGCAGCATGGCGTTGAGCGCACGCCCGCCGAAACGGTGCTTGCGCGTGCCGGCGGGACTTTCGAGCTCGTTCACGAGCACGCGGCACACCGACATGCCATAGGCTTCGCCGCCGAGCGGCACGGCGATGACGCTGCCGATGCCGCACCGAAGCAGCGGTTCGAGATAGGTTTCGAGGCTGGCGCGCGTATGCGGCTCCGGCTCCTCGAAACGCCAATGGCCCGAAGGCGTCGCATGTATGTAGACGGCAAGGTCGGGCGCGAGGCGCTGGTGATATTCCGACGGGTCGAAATCGTCGCGCGCGCCGGAAATATTGGTAATGCGGGTCTGCGCCGCCTCGGTGATGGCGCGCATGGCGGCAACGCGCGGCGACAAATGGCAGCCATACCCGGCGGCGAGGTCGAAATGCAGATAGGTTCCGTGCTGGGTGGCGGGGCTGATCGTCGCCATGAACACCGGCAGGCCGATATCGGATGTCGTGTTGAAGAGCCGCAGGACGAAATTTGCCGCCGCGATGCGCTCGGCCATCCAGTCGATGCCGGCATCGGCAAAAACCGCGGGATCCACACAGCGCGCATGAACGCCGGCATCGCGCTGGAAGCGCCACAGTTCGGTGGCGTCGCGTTCGACGCGCTCACAAAGCCCGTGAATCACCGCCTCGAGCAGGCAATTGCCGGAAGCAAGGCCGTCGGTCGACTGGCAATAGTGGAAGGACTGCCGCTCCGCCGTGAAATCGAGCGTCACCAGTTCGCGCGGCACGAAAACCGGCCTGTCCTTCAGAAGATCGTAGCCTTCGAGCCAATGATCGGTCTCGTCGGGGCCGGCCTCGTCCGCGCCGCGCATCAGCAGCATGCGCCCGTCAAAGACTTCGTGGCCAGCATCGCGCAAGGCGCGGCGGCTGGCGGCGAAGGAAGCCACCGGAATGTTTTCGGCTATGGCGATTTCGGCCGCTTCCATGACCGCCGAGGCGCGGGCGTGGGCCGCGGTAACGCCCTTGCCCTGGCTGACGGCGAGGGTGCGGCTGTTGGGCCGCACAGCCATCCACACGGGAATGCCGATGCGATCGAGGCCGGTGACCTCGGCCATGCGCACGATGCCGAGCGCAGAAAAATGCGGACGCAAACGATTTACCGTCGCATCCGCATCGATCAGGCGCGTGGAGGATGGTTCGCCGGCGCGGAAGGCGGTGCGAAGCCTTGCTTCGTCAGCCGCCAACCGATCGCGAACCCGGGCCAATGGTTTCATTGCAACTCCATCTGGCCGTACATTACGCATTCAACACAAATCAACTCCGAATGCCGTTCTCGTCAGTTCAACCCTGCATGATGTGTAGAGATCGATCGATCGGACGCATTGGAAAGGCCATCGAAGGAAAACGCACGATCAGACGCATCGCTGCGACCGTCGAACGAAAAAGCACGATCGGACGCGTCACTGCGGCCGTCGAACGAGAAAGAACGATCGGACGCATCGCTACGGCCGTCGAACGAAAAAGCACGATCGGACGCATCGCTACGGCCGTCGAATGAGAAAGAACGATCGGACGCGTCACTGCGGCCGTCGAACGAAAAAGCACGATCGGACGCATCGCTACGGCCGTCGCTTGCAGCAATGCGGTCGTTCAACAAGCCGCCTATTGAAGAAAGAAACTCCTGACCGGCCAATCCCAGCGAACCGATCAAATCACGATCAAGACACTCAGCAGTTCGGGTTTCCGTATTTACAAGCCAGAGCTTGTTGGAATCCACGTCGTCCACGATATAAAACTTTGCCATGCGAATAACCTTTCTATGAAGGAGAGCCCACATGGCAAAGGTATGACGATTCTGAAACAGATCAAGGAGAACTATTGATTGTTACAAAAATTCGGAACTATTTTTAGTCTATTGGCTCCACTGGATCTCCCGAGAACATCTGAGCCTCAATATCGGAACGACCACTGGTTGCAATTGCTATGTCGATGCCTTTTAGCGTCGCAATTCCAACTTTGCGTGCCTTACTCACAAACTGCATCAGGTCAGCGTTGGCGACACTCGATCTTGTGAGAGTGGTTTCCGTTAGCGGTTCTACACGCCGTTCGTCCACATCAACGAGCCACAAGTCATCGCTTCCAGTCTCGCCGATTATGAAATACTTCGCCATGCTGATGTCCTTCTGTTGCTGTTAGTTTGGAGGTGCTTATTGGAAGCCTGCTTGTCGCAGAGATGCTTCATATCGCTGGCGCTGTTCAGGTAACCTGACGCCTAATCCTTTGATCCAGTCATCAATTCTAAAATTGGGATTGTCCTCGAGCGCATACGCTCTGTATTCTTCTGCTTTCTCGCGCTCGCCAAGCATGGCCCAGCACGCCGCGATCAATCGAGCCGCCGCCCGCGGGTTTTTCATTTGCTGCAGCCATTCAAGAGCTTCAGAATGCCGTTCAAGATTGTGTAGAGCACCTCCACCTACCCAGTAGTAATAGTCGGGAGCCAGGGGGTTATGGGCCACGGCCTGCCGGATTTTCTCCAAGGCTTCTTCGAGTGCGCCATAGTGGGTAAGCGCATCCGCGTAGTCGGCAAGAAGGTCAGCGTGCTGGGGATTTATCGTTGATCCCTGGTCGAAATATTCCAGGCTCTCGTCGAACTTGCCGAGATACATGCTGATCGTGCCGAGTTCGCGCAAGGGGCGCTCGTCGTCAGGATCAGCAGGAGCCGCGCGCTTTGCAACCTTTTCGCCTTCGATAAGGATATCCTTGTCGCTTCGTGCCAGAACGAGCCACTCGCGTTGCATCGTGCGGGCAATGCCGCTCAGCGCCGGCACGAAATCCGCAGAGGCGGTCAGCGCGTTCTTGAACGACTGGCGCGCTTGGCGCAGCTTCGACAGATCGAGCTTTTCGAAATCGCGCTTGCCGACCAGATACCAGTAATAGGCGTTCGGATCCTGGATCAGGCGGTTGTAGCGGTCGAGTTCCGACTTCTCGATGACCGAGACGACCGAGAGGATGATACGGATCGAAAGCTGGCGATATTGCTGCTCGGGCAGGACATAATCGAACTTCTGCTTCTCGGCCCAGACGATTTCCTGTGTCGCCACATCGACAAGCTTGACCGAGAGGAAGCAGAAGCCATCGCGCCGGGTGATCTTGCTGTCGACCACATAGTTGACGCCGAACTGATCGTTCAGCCCACCGAAACTCTCGATCGGCGATTCGGTGACCACCCGCGCCGAGGTATAGGGCGCGAGCACGGAGATTGTGCGCAGGCGGCAAAGGCCGATGGTGATGTCGTCGACCAGCGAGGCGGCAAGCTGCTCCATGGGATCGGCGGCATTGTGGTGCATATAGAGCACCATCAGCCGCGGCAGCCCCACCTGCTTGTTCTGTTCGATCTGATGTTTGGCCTGCATTGCGCGCGGCGTCTGGATTTCCAGGCCATTGCCGTTGGAGGGCTGTGGCGCAAGCGGGAGGATCAGGCTGCGGGTCGTTGCGGGCGAAAGCTTGGGCAGGAGTTGCTGGTAAAGTTCGACGGTTTCTTCTTCGGGATCGACGTCGAGATCGTCGCGCAGGCGCTTGGTACATTCGCGGAAGGTGCGCTCCACCTTGGCGATGAGGCCGAGTTGCGAGGCGGTCTGCATCAGGGTGCGGTAGCCGACCTCCTGGTAGGGGTCGATCTCGATGAGCTTGCGCGCACATTGGCGCTTTTCATCGATGCTGACGCCGACAGGCTGGTTGACCATGCCGAGCAGCATCGTGATCATGTCGTCGCGCAGGCGCACGCGCTCGATGTCGAGCCACTCGTCGAAATCGGAATTCTGCGGCTCGTTGGGCGCAAGCAGATCGCCCTTGTAGAGCTCGCAAAGGGCAAGGACGGATTCGATATCGCCCCGGCGCGCATTGTTGATGTATTCGAGAAGGTCGATGCTCAACAACTCCGCCTTCACCTGCGACAGGTTAAGGTAGACGTAGGTTGCATCGCCCTGAATAAGATTCAGGCCGTACTGTTCCTGGAACTTGCGGATGCGGGCGAGACTTTGCCTCAGGTTCATCGAGGCATGGGCCTGATCAGTATCGGACCAGAGCACCTGCGAGAGCTTGCCGCGCGAGACGGAATGGCTGGCATTGACGAGAAGCAGATAGACGACGATGCGAAGGAAATTTGCGGGGACGCGCGGCACAGGCTGGCCGCCCAGACTAACAGTCGCCTCTCCAAAAACCGTCAGTTTCATTCTATGCTAAACCCCAGATTTTATTTGCTTTTCTGTATGCCGTTGCCCTGTTGCCGTAGTTGTTGCCATGCTTCTTATAAGCTAACTCTACTATAGCTTGAAGTAGTTCACTATAGGGTCTCTACGACAAAAGTCTAATAAATAGGAATTAAGGTTTCCCTGGTTTCAGCCCAATTTCTTTGATGAATTTCTCCTAACCGCCCTGATTTCCCAGCATGTTCGCCCCTAAAGGCCCCGTGTGGACTAAATCAGTGGCAGCGCGGCTCTACCCGACAATGGCGGGTTTATATGACAATAATACTGCAACCGCAAATATTGATTTGCCAAAGTGAAACCGGTTTCTTTCAACCGCAAGCTTTCATGCGATTGTAAAACTTTGCCAATCCAAGCGCTTGAGAACGAGCGAAAGCTTTACCGGATCCAGCAGTTAGCTTTCGGGCTCTTTCGTGCGCAAAGGGAAACCCTGCAACTATCCAAAGGTTCCATCGATAAAGATTGCGCTTGCAATTTCTGGTTTTGCGTAGTTGAAGGCGGGACAGAGGATCGGACCAGCATGAGTTTCAAATACCCCGTCAAACGCACTGCCGATTGGCACAAGCAGGGGAGCGTGCCTGTCGTCCGGAAGCTGAAATCCTACTTTCGGCAGGCGAAATCCAAAATCGGGGGCCGCGACAACGACCCAAAGCTTGTGCGGCAATCCGGGCCGCACCATCCGCTCTTGGAACACGATATACCGGCGATCTGCGTCGTCAGGAACGCCAACAACTACATCCGTTCGTTCCTGCGCTATTACCGCTCGCTCGGCGTCACCCGCTTCATCATTATCGACGACCGCTCGGTGGATGGCACGACCGAGGCGCTTTCCAACCAGCCGGACGTCGATCTCTTCAGTTCGGAGTTCGAGTACAAGGATACCGATCGCGGCAAGGACTGGCGCGATGCCTTCTTCGACATATATGGCCGCAATCGCTGGTACCTGTCGCTCGACGCCGACGAATTTTTAGTCTTTCCGGGCTCGGAGAGTCGCTCGATCCGCGATTTTATCGGCGATCTTGAACGCGCCGGCATGTCGCGGGCGCATTGCCCGATGATCGACATCTATCCGCCCGGCGCGCTCAGCAGCGGCGCCTTCGTCGATGATGGCAGCAAATGGCCTTTCGAGGTCTCCTCCCACTTTGACGGCGATGGCTACACGGTCAAGCATGAGCGCTACGGCAGTGCGCTGCGTGGCGGCCCGCGGCAACGTCTGTTCGGGCGCGACATGCGCCTGTCGAAGTTTCCATTGCTGTGGGTCGATGACGCAACGCATTACCGCCTCGGAAGCATCCATGGACCGGCTCCGTCGATGCGAAATTTCACGCCGATCACGGGTGTCCTGCTGCACTACCGCTTTTCATCCGACTCCATCGACGAATTTCGCAAGATCGTCGAAGTTGGCGGCCATGCCGACGGCGGCGCCCATTACGGCGCCATTCTCGCCTCCCCGCATTTTTCTGAAGACTTCTCGCTCGCCTACCCCGGGTCCCTGCGCTTTGCCGGTTCCGAAGACCTCGTCGAACGCGGTTTCATGCTGGATTTGCGGGGCACCGCATAGTACTGGAGCAGCTGGTCATATGGTCATCGCTGGGAGACACTCTCGGTTTACGACGCGACATTGGCGTGGATGGGTTCGTAAATCGGTGCACAAGAGAAGTGGTGCCCAGACGCGGATTCGAACCACGGACACGCGGATTTTCAATCCGCTGCTCTACCAACTGAGCTATCTGGGCACTTCAGGGCTTTTTCCGTTGTCCGGCAAAGCTTGTGGACGGGGTTGGCTTTCCGTCAGAAGCGCGTGGGTTATAACACTAAAAATCATCCTGTCCAGCATCAACTCGCGAATTTTTTGCCGTTTTTCTGCCTCTTGCAAAGGGCATGCATTGATGCGTTTGTTGATGGCATCGGAGACGGGATTCGCAACATATGGTCGAGACGGGGGAGAAGTCCGCCAAGGCTGGGGCCTTTGGCTGGGGAATTATTGGCAGCGGGGAGAGCGCCCGGCGTTTCGCGTCCGATCTTTCGCTGCTTCCCGATGCGGCGCTCGTCGCCAATCACTCGAGAATGCTCTCCAGCGCTGAAAAATTCCGCGAGACTTTCGGCAGCGCATCCGCCTATGCCGACCTTGATTCGTCATCGCAGATCCCGCCATCGACGCCGTCTACATCGCAACACCGAGCTCGCTGCATCTCGCACAGGCGCTGAAGGCGCTGCGTTCGGGCAAGCCGGTGCTGATCGATAGGCCCCTCGCCCCTTCGCACACGGAAGCCGCCGTTATCCAGCGCGAAGCCACACGCGGCAATATCCTTGCCATGGAAGCATCCTCGGCGCGCTTCCTGCCCGCTGTGATTGCGGCCAAAAAGAAGGTCGATGCCGGTGAAATCGGTGCGGTACGGCGGATAACCGCCGAGCTGTCGGTATTGCACGCCTTTGACGCTGAAAGCCGGTTCTTCAACCGCTCGCTCGGCGGCGGCGCCGGGCTCACCTTCGGCACCGATTGCGTTTCGCTCGCCATGCATTTCCTGGGCCAGCCGCAGAAGGTCTCCGGCCTCTGGCACGCCGCGCCGAACGGCGTGGACATGCGCTGCGAGATTGTCCTGCACTATGATGAGGCGGAAGCCAGGCTATCCTCAGGCCTCGATGAGGAGGGCGCCAATCACTTCGTCATTGAAGGCGCCAAAGGCGCGATCCGGATCGACGCGCCGTTTACCGGCGCGCGCAGCGTGACCACCTTTCACGGCTTTGCGCTGACGCCGCCATTCGGGCCCCTGCCGGCAGCGCGCGGTCTCCTCGGCAACCTCCTCGCCCGCCTGCCCGTTCCCGGGCGGGTTATCGAAGATCACCCCTTCTCAGTCACAGGTCTGCAGTTTCTGACGATGGCGGTCATGGCGGCCATACGGGCCGGCGAGACGGGCGCGGAGCTCATGCCGCTTGCCGACAGCATCAATGCACTGCGCGCCGTCAACATCGTTCTGTCGCAGCCGGCAACACAGCGCATCATAAAGCTCTGATCAGTCCTCGCCGTCGCTGTCGTCGGCGCTTTCCACCGCCGGCAGCACATAGGCGCCGGTCAACCAGCGGTTGAGGTCGACATTGCGGCAGCGTGCCGAACAGAAGGGATAATGTTCGCGGTGCGACGGGCGCTTGCATTCGGGGCAAGGACGCGTCGGCCGAAGCGGCATGACCTTGGCTGTGCTCTTGTTTTCGTCAGTCACGGGATCCGATCCCCTCAATGACCCGAATTCTGCCAATTGGCATAGACGGGGTAGCCTTCGCCATGCAAGAGGCTCGCGGTCTCGTAGAGCGGCAGGCCGACCACATTGCTGTAGGATCCGACCAGCTTGACGACGAAACCTCCGGCGAGGCCCTGGATGGCGTAGCCGCCGGCCTTGCCGCGCCATTCTCCTGACGCAAGATAACTCTCCAGTTCCTCGCGCGAAAGACGCTTGAAGCGGACGCGCGTCTCGATGAGGTCCTGGCGCTGCTTGCCCTTCGGCGTGATCAGGCAAAGCCCGGTATAGACGCGGTGGGAGCGGCCCGAGAGAAGGCGAAGGCATGCGGTGGCGTCATCGAGGATTTCGGCCTTCGGCAGGACGCGCCGTCCTACGGCCACCACCGTATCGGCGGCGACGATATAGGCTTCACCGAACTCGGCATCGCCCTTCAACTCCTCGGCGATCCGCTCCGCCTTGATGCGGGACAGGCGGCGTGCCAGCGAGCGCGGGTGTTCGGCGCGCAGTGGCGTCTCGTCCACGTCGGCAGGCAGCAGGCGGTCAGGTTCGATGCCGATCTGGCCCAGCAGGGCAAGACGACGCGGCGAACCGGACGCAAGAACGAATTTTGGCTGATCGCTCATCAAGGCATTTCCTGCGGACGGGATCCGGGCCGATTACTTGAAGCGGTAGGTGATGCGACCCTTGGTCAGATCGTAGGGGGTCATTTCGACAAGGACCTTGTCGCCGGCGAGAACGCGGATGCGGTTCTTGCGCATGCGGCCTGCCGTGTGGGCGATGATTTCATGATCGTTTTCAAGCTTGACGCGAAACATCGCGTTGGGCAGCAATTCCGTCACGAGGCCGGGAAATTCTAGTACTTCTTCTTTCGCCATGCGTAGTTCTATCTCCGAAAGGGCAATTTGTGGTCGTGCTCGACCGCAATTTTGGGCGGAACCTATAGTATTGCGCGCCATTTGTGAACAACGGAGTTCAGCAAATGCGCGCAAGGGTTTGGCGGGTCAGTTCGCCGCCTTGAAACGTTCCTCGATGTGGCGTTTCAGGTTGTTGCGCACGTCGCGATAGGCATCGAGAATCTGGGTGCGGCGGCCGCGTACGAGCGTCGGATCGGGCGTCGGCCAATATTCCACATGCACTGACGTCGTCCGGGTCAACTCAAGTGCCATATGGTGCGCCTTGGGCGACAATGTAATGATGAGGTCAAAATAATGATCCTCGAGTTCCTCGAAGGTCCGCGGCTGGACAGCAATGCGCTTGAGGCCGATCTCCGCCAGCACTTCATCGACGAAATGATCGGGCTCGCCCTTCTCGACGCCTGCGGAGGCCACATAGACGGAAGAGGGCAGAAGGCTGCGCGCAAGCGCCTCGGCCATGGGCGAGCGGATTGAATTCTGGCCACAGATGAACAGCACCGCGCCCGGCATCGCGGATTTGACGGGCCCTTCTTCGTCCGGCAACTGGTCCGGACCGACGGGCGTCGGTTCGCCTATCCCCGCCAATGCAGCACACAAACCAGGGTGAAGATGCGGCGGGCGGTGTCAAAATCCACCTCGATCTTGCCGCTGAGGCGATCCATCAGCGTCTGCGAGCCCTCATTGTGCAGGCCGCGTCGCCCCATGTCGATCGCTTCAATCTTGCTCGGGCTGGCCGAACGGATGGCCTCGTAATAGCTTTCGCAGATCATGAAGTAGTCCTTGACCACCTTGCGGAGCGGCGTCAGTGACAGGATGTGCGTTACGACATCGTCGCCGTTCTCGCGCGCGATTGCGAAGATCAGCCGCGATTCGACCAGCGACAACTTGAGACGGTAGGGCCCGGGGCCATCGTCGTTTACGGGACGAAAACTGTTCTCCTCGATCAAATCGAAGATCGCGACGGCACGCTCGTGCTCGACATCCGGTGTCGAACGGCCGATCGTCTCGTCCAGTTCCACATCGATCAGCCGTGCATCGGTATCGCCCGTTGCTGTCATTGTCGTCCTAAAGGTTCAACCGGATCGCTACCGATCTGCCATGCGCATCAAGCCCTTCCGCGCGCGCAAGCTCGATTGCGGCCGGGCCCAGTGCGCGCAACTGATCGGCGCCAAGCTTCAGGATGGAGGTTCGCTTCATATAGTCAAGCACTGAAAGACCGGACGAAAAGCGTGCCGACCGCGCTGTTGGCAACACATGGTTGGAGCCCCCGACATAATCGCCGATGACTTCGGGCGTATGACGGCCGACGAAGATCGCGCCGGCATTGCGCACGCCTGCGAGCAATTTTTCCGGCTCGGCCGTGGCAATCTCAAGGTGTTCGGCGGCGATCCGGTTGACGAGGGGGAGCGACGCCTCGAGATCGTCTACCAGAATCACCGCGCCAAAATCGCGCCAGCTCGCGCTCGCGGTCTCCCGGCGCGGCAGGGCAAGGAGTTGCCGCTCGACTGCTGCAGTGACAGCTTCGCCGAACGCGGCGTCATCGGTGATGAGGATCGACTGGGCGGCGCTGTCATGTTCGGCCTGGGCCAAAAGGTCAGCTGCGATCCATTCCGGATAATTCTCCTTGTCAGCAAGGATCAGCACCTCCGATGGACCAGCAATCATATCGATGCCGACCGTGCCGAAGACACGGCGCTTGGCCGCGGCCACATAGGCGTTGCCCGGACCGACAATCTTGACCACAGGCGTGATCGTCTCGGTGCCATAGGCGAGCGCTGCAATCGCCTGCGCACCGCCGACGCGATATATTTCCGAAACGCCCGCAAGCCGGGCGGCAACAAGGACGAGCGGATTGAGCTTGCCGTCCGGGGACGGCACAACCATGACGACGCGCTCGACGCCGGCGACCTTGGCCGGAACGGCATTCATCAACACCGAGCTCGGGTAGCTCGCGGTGCCGCCTGGAACATAGAGCCCAACCGATTCGACAGCGGTCCAGCGCGAGCCGAGTTCGACTCCGAGCTCATCCGTGTAGCGATCGTCCTTGGGCAGCTGGCGCGCGTGGTGGGAGTGAATACGGTCGCGGGCGAGCGTCAACGCTTCCACCGTCACTGCCGGCGCCGAGGCAACCGCGGCATCGATCTCGGCCGGCGAAATTGCAATACCATGCGCTGCGAGATCGATGCGGTCGAAACGCCGGGAATATTCGATCAGCGCCGCGTCACCCTCGGCGCGCACGCGCTGAATGATATCGGCAGCCGCGCGGTCCACATCTTCCGAAACCTCGCGCTTGGTGGCAAGGAAGGCAGAAAACGCCGCCTCGAAATCCGGTTGCGATTGCTTGAGGACAATGGCCACGTCAATTGCTCCTTTGCCGGTCAGGCATCATGGTCGGGCTTGAACGGGGTCTCCCAGGCGCCGCCAAGGTCGGTGAGTTGCGCCTCGATGGCCTCGACTTCGACCCGCAAGGCCTTGCCGGCGGCAAAGGTCAGCTCGACCTCGCCCGAGGGCGCGTCGCCGACGATAAAGCGGATCGCCAGCAGCGACAGGATGTCATCCTTGTACTTACGATCGATCCCCGTGGCCTTGACGCTCATGACGCGATCGAAAAGGACGGCCGTCCGGCGACGCTCGAAGCTGCGATGGCGCTTGCCATCGGCGGCGAGTTCCCAGACAAAGCGATTGACGGCGAGAACGAGCTTTTTCTCGGCGGCAAGGTAATCGATATCGCTCACCTTGAGCACGGAATCCTGCAGATGCGCGGAAAGAATTTGCAGATCTTCCTCATCGAGCGCGATGAGTTTCAAAGTGTCCATGTCTACCCTATGCACAGCTACCAGAGGCACGGCACCGTCCCGGCGCCGCACACCCTTTCCTGTTAGAGGAAAGTGCGGACAAATGGAATTACAGACTTGGCAAAATCCGGAGCGAGTTCCGATCGAGACCCTGCGCCACCGACCGCGAAGCCTAGTCGCTGATGCGCTGAACCTCGGCGCCGCAGCGTGTGAGCTTCTCCTCGAGCCGCTCGAAGCCGCGATCGAGGTGATAGACGCGGTTGACGACCGTTTCGCCCTCGGCGGCAAGGCCAGCGATGACCAGCGACACGGAGGCGCGCAAGTCGGTCGCCATGACGGGTGCGCCCTTCAGCCGGTCGACACCCTCGATCTTGGCCGTCTGGCCTGACAGGGAGATCCTGGCACCGAGGCGCGCCAGCTCCTGAACGTGCATGAAGCGGTTTTCGAAGATCGTCTCGGTAATGTGCGACGTTCCCTTCGCCTTGGTCATCAAGCCCATGAACTGCGCCTGCAGATCGGTGGGGAAACCTGGGAACGGCTGCGTCGTCACATCGACGGGCATGATGCCGTGGCCGTTGCGAACGACGCGCAGGCCGGAATTGGTCTCGGAGATTTCTGCACCTGCCTGGCCAAGCGTCGTCAGGGCCGCCTGCAGGAGGTTCGCGTCAGCACCCTCAAGGATGACGTCGCCGCCGGTCATGGCAACGGCCATTGCATAGGTGCCGGTCTCGATGCGATCGGGGATGACGCGGACGCGCGCGCCCGAAAGACTGGTGACACCCTCGATGGTGATCGTCGCCGTACCGGCGCCACTGACCTTGGCGCCCATCGCATTGAGGCAGTCCGCAAGATTGACGACTTCTGGCTCTTGCGCGGCATTTTCAATGATCGTGTCGCCCTTGGCGAGCGTCGCCGCCATCATCAGGACGTGGGTCGCGCCGACGGAAACCTTCGGGAAGGCAAAGCGCGCGCCGACGAGGCCGCCTTTCGCAGTCGCCTTCACGTAACCGTTCTCGATTTCGATGTTGGCGCCGAGCGCCCGCAGGCCATCGATGAAAAGATCGACCGGACGCGTGCCGATGGCACATCCACCCGGCAGCGACACGGTGGCGGTGCCCATGCGGGCGAGCAGCGGGCCGATCACCCAGAAGCTGGCACGCATTTTCGAGACGAGTTCATAGGGAGCCGTCGTGTCGACGATATGGCGGGCGCTGAAATGAATGGTGCGGGAATAGGCGCCGTCCTGGCGCTCGCGCCGTCCATTGACGGAATAGTCGACGCCATGATTGCCGAGGATGCGGATCAGCTGTTCGACGTCGGCGAGATGCGGGACATTTTCGAGCGTCAGCGTGTCATCGGTCAACAGCGAGGCGATCATCAGCGGCAGGGCCGCATTCTTGGCGCCGGAAATCGGAATGACGCCGTTGAGCTTGTTACCGCCAACAATCTTGATGCGATCCATATCTATCACTTTCGCGGGAAAGTCCCCGTCCTAACGTTTGAGCCCCATGCGGAGCCGGTTGCTGTAAACCATCCCACGGAATGGTTCAAGAAAGGCTTATGACCGGTTTCCGGTCAATCATGGTCCCCTTTGGAGGAACCGGCAGGTTTTTCCGCGGCCGCGACAATGCCCTCGTCCCGGTCGTCGGCGGCGCCGGCCCGACGCGAACGCGCCTGTTGCTTGCGCCGTGCAAGATTGGCGCGAAGCTCATCCGAGCGCCGCTTCTCGCGATTTAATTGTTCGCGATTCGGGTTTTTCGACGACGAATTCATGTCCTGTCCCACATATCCCGGACGAATAAGGTGCTAATTTATCCACAAGCTGCCATGGCTTAGGCACCTTATGAATAATCGGGCGCAAAAAGATTGCGATTGCTTGCTTGCGATTTCACCAATGATATGGCAGAAGTCCGCCGCGTTCGCAAATCGGCTGCGGTAGCTCAGTGGTAGAGCACTCCATTGGTAATGGAGAGGTCGAGAGTTCAATCCTCTCTCGCAGCACCATCCCATCCCCTTGAAAACAAAAAACATATTGATTTTCCAAGGGCTTTGGTCATTCTTCCGTTACAAACAATGTTACAAAGCGGAAGCCAAAATCAATGAGCGGCAAGGTCCGGCACCTTCTTAATCGCGACGGTAGATATTACGCTCGGCTCGTGATCCCAGACAATTTGCGTCAATTTCTCGACGGAAAGACCGAACTACGCACGCCTCTAGGCCCCGACAGACGAACTGCACTTGCAAAATTACCGAGTGCAGTTGCGGCATTGCAGCACAAGATTGCGGTTGCCGATCGGCGTTCCGGAAAGCCTGTTGAGCTTGGACGTTATCCTTTGTCCGATGCTCAAATCGCCTTGCGTCATTATAATGAGCGCTTGGCGTTTGACGAAGAGTCGAGAAACGCCGGACATCAATGGGCTAACGTTGGCGTTGATGACATCACCATCTCGCTGCTTAGGGATGGAATCGCGGGAAATCTTCGGGACGACGAATTGGAAACATTAGTCGGAAGCAGGATCGAACGTTACCGCCGACTCGGGAACACGACCGTTGAGAAGGGAACGCTTGCTTGGCGGACGCTTGCCCGTGGTCTGTGCGTTGCCGAATTAGAAGCCACTGGAAGAGTAATCGAGCGCGATGAGGGTGATTATACCGGCAAGCCGGAACATCCCTTACTTGCCAATGCAAAGCCGATCGAAGACGAAAAACCGTCCGTTTCGATAAAGGGGCTTTTCAAGCTCTACATGCAGGAACTTAAAGCCAATGACAAAGGAATCGGCGCTGAAAAACGCTGGACCAGCGTCATAGACGATCTAGTTCGGTTCGCGCGCAGTGACGACGCGAACAAGCTGACAAAGAAAAAGCTCATTGAATGGAAGGATGCAAAGCTAGCTTCGTCGCTAGCGCCGCGAACGGTGAAGGATGTTTATCTTACAGCCATCAAAGCGGTGCTTAATTGGGCGGTATCAAATGACCACCTAGAATCCAATCCCGCACAGAATATCAAGATGCGGGTGGCGGCAAAGGCGTTGAACCGATCGAAGGGCTTCACAAATGAGGAAGCGAAGGGAATTCTAAAACTCTCGCTCGACTACGTCGCACCTCATTCTGACAATCCACGCACACGTGAGCTTCGCGAAACAAGCGCCGCCAAAAAATGGGCACCTTTGCTTTGCGCCCTTACAGGCTCACGCATTGCCGAAATAACACAGCTTCGAAAGGAAGATTTTCGGCAGGAGAAGGGTATTCCGGTTATGCGGATCACGCCGGACGCCGGAAGCGTTAAGAGCCGGCAATATCGCGACGTGCCGTTGCACAAGCAGATTGTAGAACTTGGCTTCCTCGAATTTGTGAATGCGTCACAGGAAGGACCGCTTTTCTATCCCAAGACAAACCGCCGCCCAACCGCGCGACCCGCTCAAACGATAGCCGGTCGCGTTTCAGAATGGCTTCAAAATGCAGGGGTTATCCCTGAAGGCGTGTCCCCGAATCATGGATGGAGGCATTCGTTCAAGACTATTGGCCGGGAAGCAGAGATTGATACACGAATCCTGGACGCCATTCAGGGCCATGCTCCACGCACTGCCGGTGATGATTATGGAGATGTGACGATTGCCGCGAAGAAAAAGGCAATTGACCGTATTCCTTACTTCGAACTCCAAGATAAAAAGTCCCCTGACCAAGCGGAAAGCTGATAGTCGGTCCAAATATGTAGGTTTATTTTCATACTATATGTTGCTTAAATTCCTAGAAAATGGGACAATATTCTTACGTTATGAACGTAGGAATGTTTTGTGCCAGTATCGCGTATCAGTGAGTTCTTTGGTTTCAATTCGAAACCAGCCCCAATAGAGAAGAAAGAGTTTTCGCTTAACGATCCCAATGCATTTGGGATTTTTGGTGCTACGCCGACAATTGCCGGACCTTCGGTTAGCGCTGTTTCTGCTTTGAAGGTTCCGGCAGTCCTTCAGGCCGTTCGGCTTATTTCTGAAGCAGCTGGCTCGCTTCCCTGCAAGGTCTATCGCAATACTGATGACGGCAAGGAAGTTGCTAAGGATCATCCGGCCTATAAGCTCGTTCATCGATGGGCAAACGGCTGGACCTCTGCGAACCTCTTTCGCGTTCAATTGACCGCCGACGCCCTTTTGCATCATGGCGGCTTTGCCTTTGTGAACCGCGTTGATGGCAGGCCGTTTGAACTAAATCGGCTCGATCCCGCGCTCACTACCGTTAAGTTCGATGATGACACTGGCGAGCCAATTTTCGTCTCTGGAAAGGGCAAGGCTCAAAAGACCTATCACTACACAGACATTCTGCACATTCCGGCGTTTGGCGGCATTGCGCCGATCAGAAGCGCCCGCGAAGCTATTTCCCTTGCCATGGTGCTTGAGAAGCACGCCGCGCAATTGTTCGCTGGCGGCGCACGCCCGGCTTCAATGCTTTGGAATGAGAAGAACACACCGGCCAATGAGAACGGCAGCAAGACAATCGGCAACATGCTACGCGCATGGCGCAGCACGTTCGCCGCAGACAAACAAGGCGATCCCCTGATCCTTGACGGCGGTTGGCGTTATCAGCAGCTTGCCTTGAATTCGACCGATGCGCAGTTCGCAGAGATGCGGGTTGAACAAATCCGCGAGATTGCCCGCGCCTTCGGCATCCCACCGCACATGCTCTTCGAGCTTTCCCGCGCCACATGGTCAAACGCCGAACAGATGGGTTCGACCTTCCTTCAGCTTTGTCTCCGGCCTTGGTTGGATAAATGGCAAGACGCCTACAATCTCGTTCTCTTCGCCGACGACGAGCGTGACGAGCTTTTCTGCGAATTCGTCATTGATGATCTGTTGCGCGCCGATAGCGCGGCCCGCGCCGATACCCGCGAACACCCCAACCAGCTTATCGATAGCCTTGGAATCGCTAATTCGCTTCTGGACCATATTGAGGACGAGATGGACGGCGTGGAGGATGGTGAAGTCTTTTACAAAGGCGATGGCTTTGAGGAAGAGGAAGCGGATTTTCTGGACTCTGATACGTCCCCCGACACCGCCGTCGAATTTGTCGATCTTACACCAGAAGACGAGCATCGTATCCGCGAGGATGCAAAGGGATGACCGTATCAACAATTATTCGGAAGGCTATTGCAGATGCTCAAAAGCGACAGAAGTTGGACGATGAGCAATTGCTAGATGAGGTTCTTGCCGACCTTGATCGATGGTATCCTGATCCGAAGCCACGAATTCGGGTAAAGGCAATTGGTGTTTATCGACCAGGCTAGCCGATAGGATCGACGCGAAATTGAAAGACCGCCTCGGCGGTCTTCTTCGTTTCTAAGCTTCTAAGAGTGGTCGAAGCATTGGACGCCTCTACCGGCAGACAATGGCTCCGTAAAACGATATGATATGGCGAAATGTTCAAAGCAATACCTATCGCAATCGCAGTGACAGTGGCTGCACCTATCGCAGCAATGGCTGAACCAGCTTGCGGACTCTATCAATATAAAGCGAGAATCGTATCAGTGACGGATGGTGACACCGTTAGGGCCGATATCGACCTTGGATTTAACACATGGAGGCACAACGAGCCTTTGCGCCTCTATGGCATTGATACTCCGGAAATGAAGGGGGAGACCAAGGCTGCTGGCCAAACAGCAAAGGAAGCCTTAGAGGGTAGGATATTGGGCAAGGAGGTAATCCTTTGCACCATTAAAGATAAGCAGGAAAAGTATGGACGCTATCTTGCCGAAATCTACATAGGGGACGAGTTGATCAACGATTGGCTGCTCGAAAAAGGCTATGCCGAGCCATATATCCCCTGAGGATATGATCTAACGAAAGACCGCCGGAGCAGTCTTCGCGCGCGCCCTATCAAATCCTCGGAAGTCGTGTCAATTTCCGTTGAGAGTTGAGGGTGGAATCATGAAAAAAATGATTGTTATTTCAGCCATGCTTATGGCATCGCCAGCGTGCGCTATGACGGGAGCGCAATTTGTTCAAGCCCCTAAGGCGATAGCGGTGGGTTACGCGCAAGGCGTCGTCGACTATGTGACAACAGTCGGTTCGGGAGATCAGGAAATAAAGCGGATTATGGATATTCGGTCTTGCTTTGCCTCATCTAAAATAAGCAACGATACTTTTTACTCATCAATTATGGCTCACATTCAAAACAATCCGGAGAATTTGCCCAATTCCGCAGTGGGTTCCGTTCTACAGGTCATTGAGAAGATGTGCCCGGATAAGCGCTGAACTGCGGGCTGTGACCATAGCACTCGACTTCATAAACGGTTTTATAGATGCTGGGCAGATACTTGGGGCGAATCACTTCGCCCCAGCTGGGTCAATACCGGCGGGCGCAGGAGGGGCAATATGGCGGCAAAAAAGAACGAAGAAGTCAGCGCGAGTTTTCATTATCTAACGCGGACAAAAAAAGACGGGGAAAGGGAAATGCTGATCCCATTCACAGCCGAAGAATTTAACGGCCTGTTTGATAAAATGGCATCTCAGAAACCCATCGACCTCAGCGATGAAAAGGAAGTTGATAGGCTTCGGTTTCGCGCTGAAGTCCCTTTGGTAAATGTCAAACGAGCTGACGCACGGACAATTACTGGAACATTTAAGGCTTCGTATTGGGGCCATGCTTACGACAATACGGTCAAGGGAAGAATTCCGGCCATTAGCGTTAATCTCCGCCCATTCCATTTCTTAATATACCTGTCGGAATCCGGTAGAATATATATTGGAAGTCAGTATTTGGGATTATTTGGCGGGTATGAGTCTCTAAAGAAAACGTTGGTAGACATGCTGCCAAATAGAAAGCAAGTCAGGTCTCGTTCGTTCAGATTGGGCGCTGCATATTATCGGAATGCTGAGCCGCGCGAAATCCGGGTAAATGTCGCAAATAAATCAACATCCCTTGCTGGCCGCAGCAGCGTCCGCGGAAAAATGACCATCGCACTTAGTCGTGCAAGTAAGTCCGATCCATTGGTAGAAAAGGTTAAGACCTCCATTTTGCCATTCTTTGGCGGCAAGCAAAGCCAAATCCAGAGGGCAGTTGCTGATCTCATGAATGAGAGCGACATCATTGAAATCGACGATGAAGATATCGTTGATTGCACGGTCCTTGCTGAGATGAATGGCAAGACCCGAACGATTCATATGTTCGAGACGGGTCACCACGCATCAAAGTTTTCGCTAGATGTGCCCGTTGATGAGGAGGGGCATCCAGCCAACGATCAGACTTGCAAGGCAATTGTTGCGGTTCTTAGAGATCAGGTAATCTCAATAGCTGAAGATGAATAGAATCTTGCAGATCATAGAAAAAAATAATGGAACGTTCTATAATTATAGAACGCAAGAAGAATTTACAATTTGGCCTAGAATGGCTGTATTCTTAATTTTTTCGATCATAATTTCATTTGCTCTTTTGAAGGAGATGCCAGATTTCTTAAATGCAATCAACAACGCTGTATCAATTCTTCTTGGATTTAGTTTTAGTGTTCTTTTCTATTTGGCGTCTAGTCGAAAGGATGCAGTAGCTGAGACTGATTCATTAGAGAAGCAGAATAGAGATCGACGCTTGACCAAATTATCAAATGAACTTTTTTATAATATTTCGTATTTTGTTATCGTAGCGCTCCTATTGCTCGGCGCTTCGCTAATTATTATTATACCCGACGCCCAGGCCTCAATCGTCACTATATGGAGATTGTTTTTTGGAGATTGGCTCATCGCACAGCTCGCCGTTTTAACGCGCATCCTCAGCTTTGCGATAAGATCGTGTTTTTTCTTTCTGCTTATGGAAGCGGCGTTTACCTTTGCCCGGATCGTAGGACGGGTGAACTTTTTGTTCGAAGAGAAAATGAAAGGCACTTAGAACCAGAAAATAAGACCATTTGACAGGGCGTTACAATGTTACAAAACTAGGCGCAATGTATTGATTTTGTTACGCTATTTAGATTTCAATCCTCTCTCGCAGCACCAGCGAACTGGTATTTTTGACTACTCAGAATGTATTGCGGAAATTGTGCGGACAAGGTTTCATACTGGCACAAATTTCGCAACCTGTGCTTCACGGACTAAAGTTGGAAAACCGCAGGGCAATCCCTCTTGTTGCTGCATATGATACATGGCGCGCTTCGCTGTGGTCCGGTGGTCGAGTTGCCATTATCCACCATTCGAGTGCTGGCTCGGCGCGCTTGACCATACAAGTCATTAGCTTGATTATAGCTTAGCAATTTCAGCAGGAGCCAAGATGGCACTTTGGCCGCTATTTCTTAACAATCAGGGACGCCTCATTCATAAATGGAAGCACTATTTTCCTGCCTATGAACGGCACTTCCATCGTTATGTTACTCGTCCAGTCACGTTTCTGGAGATCGGTTGCGGTGAGGGTGGCTCGTTGCAGATGTGGAAACAGTATTTCGGCCCATTGGCGACGATCGTTGGTATCGATATCAGGCCGGAATGCAGCGCGTTTGAAGAAGACCAAATTCATGTTCGAATTGGCGATCAGTCTGACGAGACCTTTCTCAAGGCAGTGCTGTCGGAATTCGGGACGCCTCACGTCGTTCTGGACGATGGCAGCCATATCATGGAACACATCGCGGCAACCTTCGGCTACCTTTACCCCCGCATAGCAGACGATGGAGTCTACATGGTGGAAGACTTGCACACCGCTTATTGGGAAGAATATGGCGGCGGATATGCGCGCCCGGGAACCTTCATCGAGCAGTGCAAGCATCTGGTCGACGAGTTGAATGCCGAACACACACGCGGCGCTGTAGAAGAGACCCATTTCTCAAAAACAACGCTTTCCATGCACTTTTATGACAGCATAGCTGTATTTGAACGCGGCGCGACTGGTACTAAGTTCGCTCCGCAAATAGGAACGCGATAGCGTTATCTTTGTCTTGACATGCCGATGGCTCCGAAGAATTCGGACCATGCCATCCGGGACAAACAGATTGCTTACAACCGCGCCTTCTTCGAACCCCAGCGCAATCCGTCCATCAGCAAAGAGACGAGGCGGCGCGATTGTTCGCGCCATTCGGGGGTATCCGGCGCCGAATATATGCCTGAGAGCGCCTGCAGGAGGTCGGAGCTGTTGATGTCGCTGCGGATCGAGCCATCGGCCACCGCTGCGTCTACGAGCTTGCGCAAGGCCCCTGCGACCATGCCGGACGTATTGGCGAAAACCTGCGAATTGCCGTCGAAGAGAATGCGCAGGCTATTGGCCATGCCGCGCTTGGCGGCGATGTAATCGACGAAACGCTGCATCCATTCGCCAAGCGCGGCATCCGGCGCGTTATGGAGTGCCAACTCGTCCGCGGCGGCGCAAAGCCCTTCGACCTCCCGCCTGTAGACGACTTCCACCAGATGTTCGCGCGTCGGAAAATGCCTGTAGAGCGTGCCGATGCCGACGCCGGCCTGCCGGGCAATCTCCTCAAGCGAAGCGTTGCCACCGCGTTCGGCAAAGACATGGCCGGCAATCTCGGCCAGCCTGTCGCGATTGCGGCTGGCATCGGCGCGAAGCGGCCTCGGTGCCTTTGCCTCTTTCGCTTTCTCCGGCGGGGATCCCTTTCCCAATTGTCGAACTCCAAAAATACAAAGCTGGGGCTTGAACCACCCTCGGCCAACCGCTATGTTTCAAAAACGGAGGCACCTCCGATTATAGCGTGATCTCTGGACTAATACCCTATCTGGACCCGTCGTGTCATGTTTTTTGGGCCTTTTGCCCGTGGAACGCCCGGCGGCCCTTGGGACTTACTGTCATCAGAACGGAGTCAAGACGCCGATGACAAATCAAATCAGCCTCAATCTCGATATTAACGGCAAGTCGCGGCAAGTGACAGTCGAGGCACGCGTGACGCTGCTCGACGCCTTGCGCGAACATCTGCAACTCACCGGCACCAAGAAAGGCTGCGATCACGGCCAATGCGGCGCCTGCACGGTGCATGTGGACGGCGAACGCGTCCTCTCCTGCCTTACGCTCGCCGCACAGGTCGAAGGCAGCAAGATCGAAACGATCGAGGGCCTTTCCGCGCCCGGCGACGCGCTGCATCCGGTACAGGCCGCGTTTCTCGAGCATGACGCCTTCCAGTGCGGCTATTGCACACCCGGACAGATCATGTCCGCTGTGGCCTGCATTCGCGAGGGCCATGCCGGCTCCGACGATGAAATCCGGGAATATATGTCCGGCAACCTCTGCCGTTGCGGCGCCTATCCGCACATCGTCGATGCCGTGCGCGAAGCTGCAAAGGAGATGTCATGAGGGATTTTTCCTATGTTCGCGCCGCTACGATTGACGAGGCGCTAAGCGCCGCGGCAATGCCGGCGACAATGCTGCTTGCCGGCGGTACCACCTTGATCGACCTCGCCAAATGTGGCGTCGCCGAGCCGGAGCGCGTTGTCGATATAAGCCATCTCAAAGGCCTGGATGTGGTGCGCATCGACGGGAAAGGCGCCACAATCGGCGCACTCGCGCGCATGAGCCGCGTTGCCGAGGACCCGGCAATCAAGAGCGAGTTCCCGGCAATCTCCGAGGCGCTGTGGCAGGCGGCATCGGCGCAAATACGCAATATGGCGACAATTGGCGGCAACCTCCTGCAGCGCACGCGCTGCACCTATTTCCGCGATCCGGCAACATTTCCCAATTGCAACAAGCGAAACCCCGGCAGTGGCTGCGCCGCACTGACCGGCGTCAACCGCTCGCATGCGGTGCTCGGCGGCAGCAGCGCCTGCATCGCCACCTATCCTGGCGATCTTGCGGTGGCACTGACGGCATTCGATGCTCTTGTGTATCTCGGCGACCGCCAGGTGCCCATCGATGATTTCTTCTTGCTGCCGGACGCAACGCCGGACAAGGAACACGCCATGCGCCCGGGCGAAATCATAACCGCGATCTCGATCCCGGCTTCGCCAGCGGCGCGCCGTTCGACCTTCCTGAAAGTGCGGGACCGGCAATCTTATGAATTTGCCGCGGCGAGCGCCGCCGTCGGCATCGAACTTGGCGGGGACGGCCGCACCATCACTGACATTCGCATCGCCCTAGGCGGTATCGCTACAAAACCGTGGCGCGCGCGGGCCGTCGAGGACGTCTTGCGCGGCAAGGCCTTCGAGCCGGACGCTATCAAGGAGGCGAGCCGTTTGGCCGTCGAGGATGCCGTCGACCATGGCGCCAACCATTACAAGATCGAACTTGCCCCGCGCGTCGTCGAACGTGCCATCCTCAAGATTGGAGCCGCGGCATGACCATCGTTGAAACCAGAGCAAAGCGTGGGGACGCCGCCGACGGCGCCTTGGGCGGGCGTCTGTCGCGCATCGACGGACCGGCGAAGATAACCGGCCTTGCTGATTATGCCCTCGAGCACCATCCGCAAGGGATGGTACACGCCGTCCTCGTCGAAAGCGCGATCGCATCGGGCCGCGTCATTTCCATTGACGCAAGTGCCGCCGAACGCGCGCCGGGCGTATTGCTGGTAATGACCCCCGACAATGCGCTGCCGATCAAATCTGCAACCGACTGGCTCAACACGCCGCCTTCCGATGCGCCCTACGAACCGCTCGCCCGTAGCATCACCTTTGCCGGCCAGCATATAGCGGCTGTCATTGCCGAAACTTTCGAGCAGGCAACGGCGGCGGCGGCGCTGGTCAAGGTTTATTACGAAGAGGCGCCGGCGATCGCGGGCCTCGATGATCCCAAGGCCGGGGACGGGATGCCACTCGACCGAATGACCATCGAATGGGGCGACGCGCATGGCGCGCTTGCGAACGCCCCGATCCGCATCAAGCATGAGTACCGGACGCCGCGCGAGTATAATGTGCCGATCGAACCGCACGGCCTCATTGCGGAGTGGAAAGGCGACAGGCTGACGGTCTGGGAGCCCAGCCAGTGGATCGACGGCATGGCGCGGACCTATGCGGAGTGGTTCGACGTCCCCTTCGAAAACGTTGAGTTGCGCTCGCCCTATATTGGCGGCGGCTTCGGATCAAAGGCGCTCGCCCTCGAACACGGCGCCATTGCCATCAATGCTGCGCGCATGCTCGGCCGCCCGGTGAAGCTCGCGGTCACGCGGGCGCAGACCTTTACGGCCTATGGCGGCCGGCCGGCGACACGCCAGACGATCGAACTCGGCGCAACGCGCGACGGCAAGCTTGTCTCCATCGTCCAGACAGGCGCCAATGAGACTTCCATGAAAGCCGTTCAAGTCGAGCCGCTGGGCTCGGTGACGTCTATCATGTATGCCACGCCGAATTTCAGTTCGCGCCAGAACGTCGTTCCCGTTAACACGGTGAAGCCCGGCGCCTTGCGTGCGCCCGGCGAAAATCCCAGCGCCTTCGGCATCGAATGCGCGATCGATGAACTCGCCTATGAAGTCGGGATCGACCCGGTGCAAATCCGCCTTCTCAACTACGCCGAGGAAGACCCGCATGCCAGGAAGCCGTGGTCGACCCGCCGCCTGCGCGAAGCCTATGCGGCCGGAGCGGAGGCCTTCGGCTGGAGCAAGCGCCAGTCAAAGCCGCGTTCGATGCGCGAAGGGAACCAACTCATCGGCTACGGTGTCGCAGCCGGCACCTACCCCGTACGCCGCACCCCAGGCGAAGCATTGGTCCGCATCCTTGGCGACGGTTCGGTCGAGGTCGCCAGCAGCGGCATCGACATGGGCCAGGGCACCTATACCATCCTGGCGCAAACGGCTGCGGAGGCCATCGGCGTTCCACTCGAGACGGTGCGGGTCAAGCTCGGCGACTCTTCGCTGCCCCGGGCGCCGGTCGCCGGCGGTTCGCAGTTCGCCAACCTGATCACCGGCGCCGTGCACAAGGCGGCGCTCGCCGCACGCGACGAGTTGATCGGTCTCGCCATCAACGATCCAAATTCGCCGTTCCGCGACCTCCAGGCGAATACGCTCATTGTCGAGAACGGCGTAATATCGTCACCGCGCGATACCGGCGCCGGCGTCGGCATTGCCGAAATCATGCAGCGGACGGGCCGCGAGCGGATCGAAGCTCTGCGCGATACGTTGCCGGAGAACCTACGCAACGAGAAAGATCACTTCCGCAACTTCACCACCATCACGACGATGCTGTCGCCGACCGATGGCGACTACTCGCTGCATAGCTGGTGCGTTCACTTCGTCGAGGTGCGGGTCGATGCCGATTTCGGCACCGTTCGCGTGGCGCGCATGGTCTCGGCGCTGGACTCGGGCCGGCTTTACAATCCGAAGCTCGCCGAAAGCCAATGGAAGGGCGGGATCATCATGGGGATCGGTCAGGCCTTGCTTGAGGAAGGCATTGTCGATGCGCGCAACGGTCGGGTGATCAACAATAATCTCGGGGACTATCTGGTGCCGACCAATGCAGACATTCCGGACCTCAAGGTGATCTCGGTCGGCATACCCGATACGCACGCATCGGTGCTCGGCGGCAAGGCGGTGGGCGAACTCGGCATCGTCGGGGTCGCGCCGGCCATCGCCAATGCGGTCTATCACGCGACAGGCGTAAGGGTGCGCGATTTGCCGATTACTATGGACAAGCTGATTTGAGGGTGCGCTGCGGCGCGCTACCGATCACCTTTCATGCGGTTTCATTGACGCTCCGCCCTGCCCTTCTCCGCGGTCACTTCGGGCTTGGGCTGAGGATCCAGTCTTTTGACGCCGATGCCTCGATGTCTCAATTGTCTCGTATCCTCGGGACAAGAGCCCGAGTCGTATGGCCGGGGACGAAGGCGGAGAGCCGGAGAGCCCCATGGTGACTGTTTCGGTCAGCTCCCAAACCGTGCCAATTCCTGCTTGAACCGATCGATCAGCCAGTTTGAGGCCGGTCCGAGCGGCCGGTCGACAGGGTAGATAGCCAAGAGCGGATACTCGGTTTCCGGATAGGGTTCGAGATCGAGCTGCACCAGCCGGCCGGCAGCGATATCATCCTTCACCATCCATTTCGGCAGGCCGCCCCAACCGAGGCCGGCCACGGTGAGATCATATTTGGTGCCGACGTCCGTCAGTCGCCAGATCTTGTAGGCGAACACGCCGAAATTGCGCCCCTTGGTCTGTTCGCTGAGATCGGTAATGACCAGTTGCGTATGATCGCGAATAAAGGAAAGCGGGACCGGCCCCTCATAAAGCGCAAGCGGGTGGCTCGGTGCCGCAACGGGAGTCATGGCCGTCTGGCCGATTTGCACCAGCACAAGTTCGTCATGGGCGTTGAGAGGTGGACCGGCTATGCCGAAATCCGCCTGTTTCTTCAGGACCAGATCCCAAACCATGCCGAGCGCGCCGACATGAACGCGAAGGCTCACTGTCGGAAACTGTTCCTGGAACGCCTTGAGCACGCAGGTCATCACGGGCGACGGCAATGACACGTCTATGGCGACGGCAACCTCGGCTTCGAGGCCCATTTTCAGCCCTTCGACACGTGAACGCAGGCTCTGCAGCACGGAGACCATGCGCCGTGCGTCCTCGAGCATGGCCTTGCCGGTTTCCGTCAGGCGGGGCTCGCGGGTTCCACCGCGTTCGAACAATTGCAGTTCCAGCTGCGCTTCGAGATTGGCGATCGTATAGCTGATCACCGACTGCGAGCGATTGAGCTTGCGCGCCGCAGCCGAAAAGCTGCCGGACTCCGCAACTGTCACGAACACCTGAAGCTGGTCGAGCGTCGGATTTGCCTGCATTGCCTGACCTATCGATCTATTAGATGGAATTGATCGATATTTTCCCAGTTTTCTAAATGGATGTCGAGCACCAAATTACAGCCATCAGTTCTCACCCGAGAATATCAATTGAAGGAACTTAGGCTATGTCTTCCATTCTTCTCGTTACATCGAGCCCCCGCGGTGCCGCTTCGCATTCGACGCGCGTCGCTACCGAACTTGCCCAGAAGCTGCAGGCAAAGACGCCCGGCAGCGCCATCGTCAAGCGCGATCTTGCCAGCCAGCCGCTGCCGCACATCGATGCGGACTATTCGTCGGGCATCTACACCCCGGTCGAATCCCGTTCGGAGCGTCAGCAGAGCGTCGTTGGCGTATCGGATGCCATCGTCGATGAACTGTTTGCCGCCGATAGCATCGTTATCGCCACGGGCCTCATCAACTTCAACATTTCTTCAACGCTGAAGGCCTGGGTCGATCATATCGCCCGCGCCGGCAAGACGTTCAGCTATGGCGCTGAAGGCCCCAAGGGCCTGGTCACAGGCAAGCAGGTCTACATCGTCATCGCTTCGGGCGGTGTCTATTCGAGCGGTCCGGCAGCAGCATTCGATCATGCTGTACCTTACCTCAGGACTGCGCTTGGCTTCCTTGGCATGACCGATGTCGAAGTTATCCGCATCGAGGGCGTCGCCATGGGTCCTGATGCAGAAGCCAAGGCCGTATCGTCGGCTCTCGACCTTACCAGCGACCTGGCGCTTGCCGCCTAAGGGTAATGCGCTGATCGCGAAAGAGGCGGGCTTTTTGGCCCGCCTCTTTTTTTAGACAGAATCAGGACTTTCGCAAGGTCCGCTCGGCGTCATCAAGACGCCTAAGCTGGTCGAGAAGACTTTCCGGGACGGTTTCATCAACCTTGTAGATACCTGCAGCTCTTATCGCCGATCTGTAGGACGACTGCGAAATCTGCCGTCTCAAAATCTGCGAGAGTTCTTTTTCGTAGGTACGGTTTCGGCCGTCCATCAATCAAGCTCCAACTAGTGCCTCGTTGAAAGAACAACCGTTCCCCAAGAAGAAGGTTCCCCTTTTCAAGCCTTAAGACTTCAATGGCAATGTGTCGCGGCGCCGCAGGCCTGCTGGTCGTATCGTTTCGGGAACCGCTGACCACTACCTGGCGTTGTGCTCAACGTTCATAATGGTTGGAGACAGCGCTTGTTCGAAACGTTTCATTACCTGAATACCCTGCCGCTTTTCCCACATGCCTTTGCTTTGGCGGTGGCCTATATCCTTGCCTTTCCCATCGGGTGGGAGCGCGAACAGGAGGAGCGAAGCGCCGGCCTGCGGACCTTCCCGCTGGTAGCGCTGGCGAGTTGCGGATTCGTGCAAGGCGCCGAACGCCTGATGACTGACAATCCCGAAGCGCTGGCTCGCATCGTCGAGGGCCTTATCACTGGCGTCGGCTTTATCGGAGGCGGGGCAATCCTGCAGGGCAAGAACTCGGTACGCGGCACGGCGACCGCGGCGAGCATCTGGTCGACTGGCGCCATCGGCGTTTCGGTCGGGCTCGAAAGCTACGATGTCGCGATTATCATATCCGTGCTGACGCTTCTCACGCTGCGCCTCATGCTGCCGCTGAAGAAGGAGCAAAAAGAAGATTGATACGTCGTATTCAGCCCTTATTGTTGCGGTGCTGCAGCGCCTTTTCCCATTTCATCGCCGACTCGACGATCGTATCGAGATTGTCGAGCTTCGGCTTCCAGCCGAGGTCGAGGCGCGCCTTGCTGCTGTCCGCGACCACCGAGGCCGCGTCGCCTGGACGGCGGACCGTCAACCTTGCATCGATCGGTTTGCCATGCACACGCTCGACACTCTCGATCACTTCCTTGACGGAAAAGCCGCGTCCGTATCCGCAATTCGCCACCATGCTGCTGCCACCCGAACGCAGGCGCTCCAGCGCCAGGCGATGCGCCGCCACAAGGTCGCTGACGTGAATATAGTCGCGCACACAAGTGCCATCCGGCGTTGCAAAATCGTGGCCGAAGATTTCCATATACGGGCGCTTGCCGAGTGCCGTCTCGCAGGCAACCTTGATGAGATGGGTGGCGCCGCGCGTCGATTGACCGGTTCGTCCCTTGGTATCGGCACCGGCGACGTTGAAATAGCGCAGCGCCGTATAGTGGAAATCATGGGCGGCGGCGGTATCGCGCAGCATCCATTCGGTCATCAGCTTGGATAGCCCATAGGGCGATTCCGGATGTGTCGCTGCATCTTCGGTGACAGGCTTCATGCCCGCGTCGCCATAGACGGCCGCGGTGGATGAAAAGATGAAGTTCTTCACGTCCGATTTTACCACAGCCTCGATCAGCGCCCGCGACTTGCAGGTATTGTTCTCGTAATAGGTAAGCGGATCGCGGACGGAATCGGGCACCACCACTGATCCGGCGAAGTGGATCACCGCATCGACATAGTTGCGCTCGATCGTCTGGCGAACGAGGCTCTGATCGGCGATATCGCCGACGATCAGTTTCGCCTCGGGCGGCACAGCCCACTCAAAACCCGTTGAAAGACGATCCAGCACGATGACGGAATCGCCGGCATCGAGCAATTCCCAGACCATGTGGCTGCCGATATATCCGGCGCCGCCGGTCACAAGCACGGTCATTGACACAGCCCCTTGGTCCCCATTCTGTTGCCAGAGTTGATCTTGTCGCATCGAGTCAGCCGTTGAAAGCTAATCATCGAGCCAATGTGATGCAACTTACGTGGTATGCGGACAAAGGGAACCGACAAAATGTGAGTAAGGTGAATGCCCGTTCCCGGCGCCGCGACTTTGCGCCCGACATCACGTGCTTTCTTCGACAATTTTTGCCGGCTTCAACATTTAGGGGTTAGAGTTTCGTTTAAACCGTGGCAAATTGACCCTCAACTCACAATGGATTTTGCCAGGCAAAAACGGTACTACGTTCATGATACAGGAGCAATTCATGGACTATCGTCGGTTTTTTGAAGACGCGATCGACCAGTTGCACGCTGAAAAGCGCTACCGGGTCTTTGCCAATCTGGAACGGATCGTGGGTCGTTTTCCGCGCGCGATCTGGCGCGACGAAGGTACGCAACGCGAAATTACGGTCTGGTGTTCAAACGATTATCTCGGCATGGGCCAGCATCCGGATGTGATTGCAGCGATCCATGACGCATCGAGCCGCATGGGCTCCGGCGCTGGCGGCACCCGCAACATCTCCGGCAATAACCATCCGCTGGTTGAACTCGAACACGAACTGGCCGACCTTCACCAGAAGGAAGCAGCCCTCGTATTCACCTCCGGTTTCGTGTCGAACGAAGCGTCGATCTCGACGATCGCGCGGCTTCTGCCGAATTGCCTCATCCTTTCCGACGAGCTGAACCACGCCTCGATGATCGAAGGCGTGCGGCGTTCGGGCGCGGAAAAGAAGATTTTCCGCCACAACGACCTTGCTCATCTCGAAGAGCTTTTGAAAGCGGCGGGCAAGGAGCGCGCCAAGTTGATCGTCTTCGAATCCATCTATTCGATGGACGGCGACATCGCCCCCGTTCAGGCAATCGCCGACCTTGCCGACGAATACAACGCCATGACCTATATCGATGAGGTTCATGCTGTCGGCATGTACGGCAACCGGGGCGGTGGGATTACCGACCGCGAGAACCTGTCGGACCGTATCGACGTTATCGAGGGCACACTCGCCAAGGCGTTCGGAACGCTGGGCGGCTATATTGCCGGCCCAAAGACTGTCATCGACGCCATCCGGTCCTATGCACCCGGCTTTATCTTCACGACCGCACTGCCTCCTGTAATTGCAGCCGCAGCGACGCAATCGATCCGGCACCTCAAAGTGTCGCAGGAAGAGCGCCGCATGCACCAGTGCCAGGCAAAGCTCACCAAGGACGTCCTCGCCCAGGCCAATCTGCCCGTGATGAAATCGGAGACGCATATTGTTCCGATTCTCGTTGGCGACCCTGAACTCTGCAAGAAAGCCAGCGACCGCCTCCTGCAGAAGCACGGCCTCTATATCCAGCCGATCAATTATCCGACCGTCCCGCGCGGCACCGAACGTCTGCGCATCACGCCGACGCCGTTCCATTCCAACGAACTCGTCGTCGAGCTGAAGGACGCGTTGGTCGAGGTGTGGACCGCGCTTGGCATTCCTTTCTCCAAGGACAGCGAACCCGCCATCGAAACGAGCGAGCGGGTCGTAACGCTCGCTGTGTCAAAGGCCGGCGGCTGATTGCATCTGGTTGCACGCAAGTGGACCGGCGCGTGAGCGCCGGTTTTTGTTTGTGGTTCAGCGCGCAACAAGGCGGGCGAGAAACGGCACCGAGAAGGCGATCAACAGAAACCGCACCACATGATGCGAAGCCACATAGGACGGATCGACGCCGAGGGAAAAGGCGATCACAGTGAGCGCCTCGAGCGCCCCCGGTGCAAAAGCAAGCGCTATCTGTGCCGGGTGAATGTCGAGAAGCAGCCAGACGACCAGGGCGGCGGCGGAGGACGCTGCCGTTCCGATCAGGAAGGCAAGAAGCGCCGCCGGCAGATAGCGCACCAACTGGCTTCTATGTTCTACGCCGACCCGCGAGCCTATCAGCACGCCGAGCACGATAAGGCCGATATCGGCAATCGAGCGGGGAACGACAGCTGTCACGATGGACGTGGCATGCAGGATACCGCTGGCGAGCAAGGCGCCGAGCATCATGCCTCCAGGAATGCGGCTGTAATAGCCGAGCAAGGCGCCGCCGCAGACGAGGAGGATGACAGCCTCCTGAATGGTCCAGTCATAATTGACTGCAACGACGACATGCGGCGCATTCCTTGCGATGATAGCGAGAAGCGGCGCCAGGAACCCGATGAGAAGCAACAGGCGCACGCACTGGATGACGGTGATTTTCACCATATTGGCCGAGGTGCCCATCGCCGCGACGAGGACAAAGGAGAGTGCGCCCGGAAGTGCCGAAAAGAGCGCCGTCGGGCCGTCCCAGCCGAAACCCTTGCGCAGCATGAGGTAGGTGAGCGACGTCACGAGAACGAGCGCCACGAAAAGCATCAGGAAGCTCACCGGCCACAGCACCATCTGGTCGAGGATGCCGGGTGAGACGCCCGAACCTGCCTGAATGCCCAGCGAAAAGAAGACGAAGCCGCGCAGCCGGTCCGGAATATAAATTCTTATCCCCGACAGCGAGGCGGCGGTAACGGCTATCGTCGAACCGAGCAGGAACGGAATAGGCAGGTCGATCAGCCAGGCGGTCAAGCCGCCGGCCGTGGCTATCAGCAATGAAAGAAGGGTGGCTTTGATCTTGTCGAGATGAACGGGGTTCGGCGTCAACGTTTCCGGATCCAGTCTGCGAGGCGGTCGGCCGCCTCCTCGACCTGATCGATCCGTCGGGCGAAGCAGAGCCGTAGAAAGGCGGCGCCACCATCGCCAAAAGCCGTGCCCGGCGCAAGGCCGACTTTAGCCTCATCGACAATATCAAAGGCAGCGCGATAGGAGTCGCTGATGCCGTCTATACCGAAAAGCAGGTAGAACGCGCCTGCGGGCGGCGACAGCTTTACCCTTCCCGTCGCCGCGAGCTTGGCACAGAGAATATCGCGTGCCTTGTGGGCGCGCTCGACCTGCATGCGAATAAAATCGTCGCCTTGATCGAGCGCGACAACTGCGCCGCGCTGCATGAATTGGGCAACGCCGGACGTCGAATACTGGATGAGATTTTCGATCGTCTTGCCAAGCGAAGGATGAACCACCATCCAGCCGACCCGCCATCCGGTCATGGCCCAGTTCTTGGAGAAACTGTTGACGAAGATGATGCGCTCATCCGGGTCCATGATGTCAAGGAAGGAGGGCGCACGGCGGGGGCCGTAGTAGAAATGCGCGTAGATCTCGTCGGCAACGATCCACAATCCGTGCTGACGGGCAATGCTCAGGATTTCCTTCAGCGTATCGATGTCGGCGGTCCAGCCGGAGGGATTGGAAGGCGTATTGATGAATAGCGCCCGGGTTCGCGGCGTGATGGCATCGCGTATTTTCTGGGGATCGAATCCCCAACCGTTGCCCGTGAAATCCTGCGTCACCGCTACAGGGGTTGCGCTGGCAATGCCCGCGGCGGCGGCAAAATTAGGCCAGGCCGGAGAGAGATAGATGACTTCGTCGCCCGCGCCGGCCGTTGCCTGGATTGCAAGCTGGATCGACTGCATGCCCGATCCGGTAATATAGAAATGCTCGACCGGCAGATCCGCGTTGAAATGGCGTTTGTAATAAGCCGCAAGCGACTGGCGCAGTTCCGGTATGCCGGCCTGCCAGGTGTAAAAGGTCTCGCCATTGGCGAGGCCTGTCGATGCGGCATCGCGAATGAAATCGGGCGTCGGAAGATCGCCCTCGCCGGCCCAGAGCGGGATGACGCCCTCCTGGCGACGACCATGATTCATGACGGCAACGATGCCGCTCTCCGGTGCCACCGCTGCTTCATGCCGCAATTGCTGAACGAGGTTCATTTATTCGTGTCTCCAGTCTGCCTGCCGCAGACCTATAACAACGAATTCTGTTTCGCACGTGGATATTTGTGATGTTTCCATCATCGCAAGTGATGGGCTCCCGCCACCGTTATGGCGGGAGAGGCACTCCGCGACCTGACCACCATCATCCTCGGGCCTTGGGCACAGGATGACGGCAAAGTATTGGGATAATGGCCGATGGCGGCCCGAGATCGGAGGGCTGCCCTCAGGGCAACCCTTGAGCGACACCTGTCACGTGCGCTTGGCGAGAAGGTCGCGAATTTCCGTGAGGAGCACTTCCTCCTTCGTCGGTTCGGCAGGCTTGGCGGCTTCCTTCTTCTTGAAGCGGTTCATTGCCTTGACCACCATGAACAGGACCCAGGCCACGATCAGGAAGTTGATGAGCAGAGTGATGAAATTTCCATAAGCGATGGTCGCGCCAGCCTGCCGGGCCGCCGCGAGGGTCGGCTGCGCGTCGCCCGAAAGCTGGAGATACAGGTTGGTAAAGTCGGTGCCGCGTGTAAGCAGACCTATGATCGGCATGAAAATATCGGCGACGATCGACTCGACCAGTCGGCCGAACGCGGCACCGATGATCACACCGATGGCGAGATCAACCATGTTTCCTTTCAAGGCGAATTCTTTGAATTCTTTCAGCATGATGTACCACTCTCCAGTATTATGTGTTAATCCAAACCAACGGTCATCGCATTTGCCATAACCTGAAAACTGTAACAGAAGTTTTGAAATTATTGATAGAGCGTTCGTTTTCTTCTACCAGTATTAACGGCCTGGGCAATCGGCGGGCAAGCCGAAAAAGCCTGAACGCGAAGCGTGCCGAAGCAAAGTAACGGAAGGTGAAGCCCATGTCGGGCTTGTATATTGCAGTCCTAATCATTGTGCTTTACCTCGCGTTCCAGTCGATCGTGGTGAGGCGCGCGAACCGGCTTCCCAGCCGTTTTCGTCTGCCGCGGCCCTTTGTCTACTCGATCTGCCTTGCTGCAAGCGGCACGTCCTGGCTCTACTACGGCAGCGCCAGTTACGCCGCCAAGAACGGGATCGAATTTGTCGGGCTCTTCCTCGGCATTGGTCTCATGTTCACGTTGGGATTTCCGATTCTCGGCAAAGTGAGCCAGCTTGCCAAATCGGAAGGCATAAAATCGATCTCCGACTTTGTCGGCGCACGGTACGGCAAGAGCTTTTCCGTTGCAGCGCTGGTCACCGCGATCACGACGATCGGGCTCATCCCCTACATTGCGCTGCAGTTCGCCGCCATCCACCAGATGATGGACATCTATTCCAACCACATGAGCGAAGGCGCGGATCACCACCACATGATCATTGCCCTGGTTCAGCTTGGGATCGCCGTCTATACCGTTTACATCGCCGCTCGCGGTCCGCAGCAGAAGGACCGCTACGATGGGTTCATCAAGGCGGTCGCCGTGGGGGCCACGATCAAGCTTGGTGTCTTCCTGCTTATCGGCATTGCTACCGTGACGTTCCTGTTCGGATCACCGACAGAACTTTTCGCCAAGGCGATGGAGCGCCGGCAGGACATTCCGCTTCTCAACAACGGCATATCCGTTGCCAACCTCGTGGCCCTCATGCTTGTCGGCGCATCGACCGTACTGCTTTTGCCCAACCAGTTCTATCTGACGATCGTCGAGCATCGGGGTGGCGGAGAAATGCGCCTTGCGCGCTGGTTCACACCGCTCCTCTTGCTGATCGGCGGTGTCTTTGTCATCCCCATAACCGTGGCGGGGGCCATTTCCCTGCCGCCGGAGGCTGCGTCGGACTTTTACTTCATTTGCGTGCCAATCGTTGCCGGCCAGAAATTGCTTGCCGGCATCGCCTTTCTGGGTGGCGTTCCGGCAGCAACGACGATGATCATTGCGCCATCGATATTGCTGTCGATCATGATCACCAACGATTTGATGCTGCCGCTGCTGTTGCGCCCGGCTGCTGGCAATCCAGCCGAGCCAAAGGACTATACCAAGGTCATTCCCCGGATCAGGCGCTGGTCCCTCGTCGCCATTCTCGGGATAGCCTGGGCCTATCAGTATTTCGTATCCTGGAAGATGGACTTTTCCGAACTCGCGCTGATCTCGGCTGTCGCGGTCATCCAGCTGGTGCCGCCATTCGTCGGCGCCCTTATTTGGCGCCGAGGGACGGCGCGCGGCGCGAACTGGGGCATGATCGCGGGATTCAGCGTCTGGCTTTATACGATGGTCATCCCGACGCTGATCGATCCAGCCTCCGCGCTCTTGACCGACGGTCCGCTTGGGATTGCAGCGCTCAAGCCGCAGGCGCTTTTTGGCGTCGAGGCGGCAAGCTACGTGCACGGCCTTTTCTTCAGCCTTGCCGCCAATATTGTTTGCTATATTGCCGGGTCACTGTCACGCAGCGCCACGCCGCTTGAGCGCATTCAGGCTTCGGTATTCATCACCGATAAAGCCCCGCTGTCGACGCCGGTCGGAACACTTCAGCCCTCCATCACCGTCAGGCAGCTCAAGGAGACGGTCTCCAGATATATCGGCTATGAGCAAGCTGAATTGGCTTTCGCGTCCTTTCACAAGCGTGAGGGTATTCTGCTCGACAACGAGGATGGGGCAGATTTCAAGACGGTACATTTCGCCGAACAACTGCTCTCCGGCATTGTTGGCTCGCCCTCGGCCCGCATGATCCTGTCGCTCGCCATGGGGCCGACAGGCCCCGCACAACGCCGCGCCCAGATCCTCCTCGAGCATGCAACCGATGCACTGGCACAAAACCGATATCTGCTGCAAACGGCGCTCGATCAAATGGATCAGGGGATTTGCGTGTTCGACCCGCAATATCGCCTGAGCTGCTGGAACGCGCAGTTCCGCGTATTGCTCAATCTGCCAAGGGACCTGCAACGCATGGGCACCCCGTTTCGCAGCATCGTTCATTATCTCTACGAGCGCGGCGATCTCGCAAGCGCCGCCGACCCGGCACTCCTCAACGATCTTGCCAAATCGACCGCGCCGTGGCGCATCACGCTGACGGATACCGGCCAAACAATTGAAATCCGCTCGAACTCCATTCCGGACGGCGGCATCGTCACGACGTTGACGGATGTCACACAAGCGGTAAATGCCGACCATCTGTTGCGGCAGACAAACGAGTCTCTGGAACAGCGTGTTCGCAACCGCACCAACGAGCTCACGCTCGCCAACCAGCAACTCGCCAAGGCACAGCAACGGGCCGAAGAAGCCAATATCAGCAAGACGCGTTTCCTTGCCGATGCCGGCCACGACATTCTCCAGCCCTTGAACGCGGCGCGGCTGTACTCCTCCTCCCTGATGGAGCGCCTCGGCAATTCGCGCGAAAAGCAACTCGTCAGCAATGTCGATTCGTCGCTTGAGGCGGTCGAGGTTATCATCAACGCCCTGCTCGACATTTCGCGCCTTGATACGGGCGCGCTCAAACCGGTTGTATCCGTCTTCCGCCTTGATTCTTTGCTTGAACAGATCGTCCGCGATTTTTCGCCGACGGCGCATGCAAGGGGCCTGACGCTGGACGTGGTCATGAGTTCGTTGGTCGTGGCGACCGACCGCAATCTTCTGCGCCGCCTCGTTCAGAACCTTGTCTCGAATGCGATCAAATATTGTCGCAGCGGCAAGGTGCTTGTCGGCGCCCGCCGGCGCGGCGACAGGATTGAACTGCAGGTGTTCGACACCGGCATCGGCATTCCAAAGTCGCAACTCGAAAACATATTCCGCGAGTTTTCCCGCCTCGCCGAAGGCATGAAGATTTCGGACGGGCTTGGCCTCGGCCTTTCCATCGTCGAGCGCATCGCGAAAATCCTCGACCTTTCCGTGCAAGTGCAATCGACGCCGAACAAGGGATCGATGTTCTCGGTGACAATTCCGGTCTCGAAGGCGGGCGCGCCCCCCGCTGCGGAAAATGTCCGGACCATTCGGCCTGCGGCACCCCTATCGGGATTGTCCGTGCTGTGCATCGATGACAACCCGCACTCGCTTGCCGGCATGCAGGAGTTGCTGGCAACATGGGGTTGTTATGTCGTCATGCTGGATAGCGGCGAGGCGCTGAAAGCCTATTGCCAGGACAATCCAGCCGTTCCCGACGTTATCTTGGCGGACTACAATCTGGGCGATGAAAACGGAATAGAAATGGTCGCCTACACACGCGAATACTTCCAGCGCCATATACCGGCGGCACTGGTTACGGCAGATCGCTCGAATGCCACGCGCGATCAAGCCAACGCCGAGGACATCGCCGTCATCCAAAAGCCTGTCCGACCCGCAGCGCTGCGGGCGTTGCTTTCGCATTTCCGCCAGGCAATCGCAGCGGAATGAGGACTTGATTACATAAGAGACTGGCTGGGCATCGACTCTTCTTTGAAGCGTGCCAGCCGGATGACCGCTTGCGTGCGGCTCTCGACGCCGAGCTTGTAGAGAACGGCGGAGACGTGTGCCTTGATCGTCGCTTCCGAAACGTTCAGTTCATGGGCGATCTGCTTGTTAAGCATGCCATCAGCCATCATGCTCAATACACGTGCCTGCTGTGGAGTAAGTTTGCGGATGCAGCGAATGAGTTCGATCATCTCCGGATCAAGCACGTCGTCGTCACCATCGGCCAGCGGCGACCAGATGCCCCCGTCAAGGATCGTCTGCACTGCTTCCTTGATAACGTCCGGCCCCGAAGACTTGGAAATGAAACCCGATGCGCCGAGTTCGAGGGCGGCCCGGATGGTAACCGGATCGTCGGTTGCCGAGATGATGGCGATCGGCAGTGATGCCTGCAGTGAACGCAGCGCGACAAAGCCGGTGAGCCCACCGACACCGTTCAACGAAAGGTCAAGCAGAAGAAGATCAAGATCCGCTTCTTCCTGGATAAGAGATTTTGCAGTCTCGATATCGCCAGCTTCAATAATCTCGGTATTGTTTCTTGGCGAAGTAAGCGCCAAACGCAAGGCTCCCCTGAAGAGGGGGTGATCATCCACAATAAGAAATCGGTAGTTCATGATTTAAAAATTCCTTGTTGCTGAAATTGCAGCAGTCTTAATCCAAAAGCCGTAATGCTAACGACTAAATCTGAAACGACTGATATATCAAGAGCAATTCGGTACACGCCAAAGTTTTGTTATCCGCCTAGGTGAGGCGATCCGGTTGAAATGCCTTGGCAAAACCGCATTCCCGCGCAATTATTTGCCGTGGGGATGAAATTCTTGAAAGTGGGACGCATGATCACAAACATTCTTTATCCAGAACTTCAACCGACATCGGAGGAAATGCTGCAGGTCTCCGAGCTTCACACGATACATGTGGAGGAATGCGGGAATCCGAATGGCAAACCGGTGATCATGGTACACGGCGGACCCGGTGGCGGCATCAATCCGACAATGCGCCGCCTGCATGATCCGGAAAAATATCGCATCATTCTGTTTGACCAGCGCGGCTGCGGAAAATCGACGCCGCATGCGGAGCTCAACGAGAACACGACATGGGATCTCGTTGCCGACATGGAGAAGATCCGCAATCATTTCAACATCGACAAATGGCAGGTCTTCGGCGGTTCGTGGGGTTCGACGCTCGGCCTCGCCTACGCCCAGACGCATCCGGACCGCGTCAGCGCATTGATATTGCGCGGTATTTTTATGATCCGCCGTTTCGAGATCGAATGGTTCTATTCGAACGGCGCGAGCATAATTTATCCCGATCGTTTCGAGGCCTACCAGGCGCATATACCGGAAGACGAGCGCGACGACATGATCGCAGCCTACTACCGGCGCCTGACCGATGCCGACCCGGCCGTTCAGTTGCAGGCAGCCAAATTATGGGCGCGCTGGGAGGGATCGGCGCTATCGCTGCTTCCGGATCCTGCGCGTGAAGAAGCGTTTTCCAACGATCATTTTGCCATCGCTTTCGCCCGTATCGAATGCCACTATTTCCAGAATCGCGGCTTTTTCGAAACGGACGACCATTTGCTGCGCAACGCACATCTGATCCGCGATATTCCGGGCGTCATCGTGCATGGGCGCTATGACATGTGCACTCCGCTGCTCAATGCCTGGCACCTGAAAAAGGTCTGGCCGGAAGCGGATCTGCGTATTGTCGAGGATGCAGGCCATGCCGTCAGCGAGCCCGGCATCGTCCACGAACTCATCCACGCGACGAAGCGGTTTGCTGGCTAGGTAGTGATGGCCGGCCCCGCCATGGGGCCGGCACTTTACGCGGCAAGGTGCTTCTGCCGCGATTTCAGCACCCACAAATGCCCGAACGGATCAACGAGCACGCCAGCCCGATCACCGCCATCGAGCGTTTCGGCGGCGTTGCGTATCCTGCCACCCTCGGCGAGGGCGTGGTGCAGCACGCGGTCCACATCATCGACATGAATATCGAGCATGACCGGCGTCGCTCCGATGGCATGGATCGAGCGCGGACCGCCGAGCGATGCGTCGGCATCGCGCTTCGGGTTGGCACCGACGATCATGAGGAACGATGCGCCCATGCGAATTTCCGCAGCGATGAGTTCGCCATTGTGCAGATAAGGCCGTCCGACAATTTTGGCGCCGAAAACGTTCTCATAGAAATCGAGCGCCTTCTGCTGGTCCCCATGACGTACAAAGAGCCTGATCGATACCTCTCCAATCAGTGTTGGCACTGCAGTCATCTTATCGCTCCCCGGAAGAAAAGTTGTGAGCGGGCAGTGTCCGACAAATGCTTGAACATATCAAGAACGGCCCCTGCCAAAAACCGGCCACTCCTGACAGGTGGTTGTCAGGATGATTCAGGTTTTCTCCAAGGTGTCGGGCGCCGGCTTGTTGTCTTCGGGGCTGTAGCCGAACTCCTTGGCGATACCCATGAAACGGCGCATGAATTTTTCCATGTAGCCGAGGCTCTTTTCGAACTGCTCGTCCGAAGGCAGCGCGTCGCGCACAATCGGCGGAATCTTGCCCATGGCGGCCACCGTATCCTCGAGTTTGGCGACGCGGCCCTTCAAATCGGCTATATCCTCTTCATAGGCCGTACGTTCCTCCGCAGCGACCTTGCACACGAGTTGTGCGGATTGCTGTTGGCAGATCGACATCTCCCCCGTCTTGTTGTTCATGCGCACGAAGCCGTCGGCAGTCTTCTCAAGCGTATAGCCCGGGCTCTCCTCGGCACGTGCCGGCTGGCCGACCAGCGGAGCAAGTGCAAGAACAATGAGCATTGTGCGAAAGGGTGCCATGACGGACCTCCATGTTTGCATCCTGCAAACCTATTGCAATAATACGCCAAAAATCTGAACCAGGCACAGAATTCGCTCAAACGTTCGACTCCGGACTTTGCGCGGACGGGTTTTGCGACTACTAAGAATTTCCATGACTCACCTGATATACAAGATTGCGCCGCGCACCCTTTGGCAGGCCGCCGAAGCAAAGGGTGTCTTTGACGGCGCGCCCATCGATCATGCGGACGGTTTCATTCATTTCTCGACAGCCGCCCAGGCCGTGGAGACCGCGACAAAGCATTTCACCGGCCAGGACGATCTTCTGCTCATTGCGGTTGCGACCGACCGGCTGGGCGATGCGCTCAAATACGAGGTTTCGCGCGGCGGCGATCTCTTTCCGCACCTTTATGCATCGCTGCCGCTCGAGGCGGTCGAATGGGTAAAGCCCCTGCCCCTCGGGCCTGACGGGCATCAATTTCCGGAGATGCAACAATGAACAGGCTGTTCCAGGCGATCGGCAGGAAGGTCCTGTTCTCTTTCGATCCGGAAGATGCTCACGGGCTTTCAATCAAAGCTTTGAAAAGCGGCATCGTCCCCGGTTGCGCGCCTTTGAACGATCCGGCGCTGCGGGTCACCGTGGCAGGTCTCAGCTTTCCCAATCCTCTCGGCATGGCAGCAGGCTATGACAAGAATGCCGAAGTGCCGGACGCCCTGTTGAAGCTCGGATTCGGGTTCGCCGAGGTCGGAACGCTGACCCCGTTGCCGCAGTCCGGCAATCCCAAGCCGCGGATTTTCCGCCTTATCGAAGACCGCGCGGTGATAAACCGCCTCGGATTCAACAATGAAGGCCACGACCCGGCTTTCCAGCGGCTTACCGAACGGCGCAAGCATGCCGGCATTGTCGGCGTCAACATAGGCGCCAACAAGGATTCAACGGACCGGATTGCCGACTACGTTGCCGGGATCCGCAAGTTTCAGTCAGTCGCGAGCTATTTCACCGTCAACATTTCCTCGCCGAACACGCCGGGACTGCGCTATCTGCAGGCGCGCGAAAGCTTGCGCGAATTGCTTGGCAAGGTGCTCGAAGCGCGCGACGCGCAAAAGGGTGTGCACCGACCGGTCTTTCTGAAGATCGCGCCCGATCTTCCAGAGACGAGCCTCGACGATATCGCCGCCGAGATCGCGCTTCACCCGCTCGACGGCTTGATAATTTCGAATACTACGCTGTCGCGAAGCGGTCTCGAAGGGACAAAAAATGCGCGCGAGACGGGAGGACTTTCTGGCGCTCCGCTGTTCAATCGCTCGACGATCGTCCTTGCCAAGATGCGCCAACGCGTCGGGTCCGATTTGCCGTTGATCGGCGTTGGCGGTGTTGACAGCGCGGCGACTGCCATTGCGAAAATACGTGCCGGCGCGGATCTCGTTCAGCTTTATACGAGCATGATTTATGCGGGGCCCGGTCTTGCCGGGGACATCATCAAGGACCTTTCGGCAAGATTGAAGCGTGACCGCATCACGACGATCGCTGCGCTGCGCGATTGCGACGTCAATGAATGGGCAGGCGAACCTCTGCCGGCCTAGGGCATGTCGCTATTTCCATCTTATTCGGCAAATTGCAGGCGCGCCCGGCTCGGCAGAATCGACAGGAGCGAGATACCACGCAGGCCAAGGAAAAGGTGGAGCGCCAGCCAGAGGCCGTGATTGCCGAGGTAAACCGGCAAGACGTAGTAGGCGGCAAAATAGCCAGCGAGCGACAGTATCATCATGTTGCGCATATCGCGCGACCAGGTCGCCCCGATGAAGACGCCGTCCATGTGGAAGGCGAGAAGGCCGGTGACGGGCGCAAGGGCGGCCCAGGGCATATAGATCGCGGCCATCGATTGAACCTCTTCGGACTTGATCAGGAAGGCGACGATACTGTCGCCAAAGATCAGGAAGAAGAGTGCCATGACCGATGCGAGGATCATTCCCCAGAGAAACGACAGCTTTACGCCCCGGTCGAAGGCGGGACGGTAATTCGCGCCGACGGCACGGCCGGAGATTTGTTCGGCTGCGGTGGTGACGCCGTCGATCAGATAGCCTGAAATCAGAAGGAAATTCATCAGTACCGCATTGGTCGCCAGCGTTACCGCACCGGCCTGGGTGCCCGCCCGGGTGAAATAGGCGTAGGCGATCAGCAGGAAAAACGAGCGCAGCATGATGTCGCGATTGACCGCGAACATGCGGCGGATTTCATGCGCATCCAGAACGCGCTTGCGCGATGGATTGGCAATGCTTCGGAACTGCATGTAGATCATCGAAAGGCCGACGATCAACGCCGACGTCTCGCCAAGAACCGTCCCCCAGGCGATACCCTCGACGCCCCAACCCATGATAAGACCGAGCCAGATGGTCATCACGACATTGACGCCATTCAGCAGCAATTGCAGATAAAGGCCCTGCATGGCCTTGCCCTGCCCGAGCAGCAGTCCCAATACGACGAAGTTGCCGAGTGCCATGGGCGACGACAGGAGACGGATCGACACATAGGTCGACATGGCTTCGCTGACAGCCGGATCGGGATTCATGAAGCTGACGGTCGCCTGCAGGATCAGCGGGGTGGCCGCGATGAAGATCAAGCCGGCGACAACGGCAATGCCGAGAGCACGCCAGAATACCGCCTGCTGCTCGACATCGTCGTGGCGGCCCATGGCCTGCGCAACAAGGCCTGTCGTGCCAGCGCGCAGGAAGTTCATCGTCGAGAACAGGAAGTCGAAGACCAGGGCGCCAATGGCAAGGCCGCCAAGCAGATGCGGATTGCCGACCTGGCCAATGACAGCGGTATCGACGAGGCCCAGCAGCGGCGTCGTCAGTGATGCGAGCATGACCGGAATCGTGATTGCAAGCATCAACCGGTTCGTCACCTCGAAGGGGCGGACGACCTTGGAACCGGCAGACGAAGGCACATCGATATTCATGAGGGCACCGAGATTGCAAGCCTGAAAGGCTGTCCAAGCTCTATGCCACTGGTTCGCGGCGTTTACCAGTCATATCAAGGATGATGAATTCCAGCGCCCCGGGGACTACACGCCGAGGACCAGCGCCCAATACCTTTCTGCACCCGATTCAGCGTAGGCAAGTCCGAAATGGCTGAATTGCGGGTCGAGCATATTGCGACGGTGCGGCGGTGAATTCATCCACTGCGCAAAGACCTGGTCCATATCCATCCGGCCCCTGGCGATATTTTCCGCAGCGGGACCGTGAATGCCCGCGCCGCGGATGCGCGAAGCAAAGTCCCGGTTCCAGCTCGTCGTGTGGCTCATGCGTCCGGCGCTCGCCATATAGCCCGCCTGCTGCAAGGCCGCCTGCTCCAATGCGGACGACGGAGCAAGCGGACCGAGTCCCCTTGACGACCTTATTGCCCGCAGATTGGCGCTGCCTGAAGCCGAAACGCCCGCGCGCTTGCCGGTCAACCGCGGTTGCGGTGGCGTCGATTGGCATGCGGCAAGCGGTAGGAGCGCAGCGCCGGCGGCAAGGCCGAGAAAATGACGACGCGGCATTAGCGATTTTGTTTCGTCCATGGAGCTTTCCTCACGACGGGTTTAGCCGATATCGGTGAAATGTGGCTCCTTCGCGCCCCGAAAGGCTCAACCACACTGTTTGGCAGTTTTAGCGACGATAGCTCAAAAGCCGCAACAGGATGAAGCACGGAATGACGACGACTGCGCCAAGCAGGAAATAGCCTGCGAAGCGTTCGATCGCGCCGAAGCCCAGATTCCAGATGCGGCGGAAGAAATTCTCGATGCCGTAGAGAATATCCATCGGAGACCAGTCGAATGCGCTCATGACCACACCCACGACAAGCGAAACGATGATGAGCTTTATGAGAACACGGGCGGGCGTATCGCCCAGGAAACGGTTCACTCCATCCGACATGTTTTCTCCGGTCCATGCTTGTCTGCGCTGGCAATGACATACGGCGATACGGGATAGCGTTCAAGGTGGTGAATAACCCATGCTCTTCATCGCATGTCGCGGTACGCAACCATAAAGCATCCATCGGTTGTAACGTTACGTACTTGGATTGCACCAGCCCGTACGTCACGAATATCCTGTCGAATTTCCGCATGTCCAGAATGAATATCCTCGAACAGGGAGCCACGGCGATGAGTAAACTCGGCGAGATCGACAATACCCCACCAGTCACAGATACAAGTCCCAACAGTGTCAGCCGCCGCAATCTGCTCTTGGGAGGCACAGTCCTCGCGGCAACGTCCGTGCTGGCACCAGGAGGGTCTGTCTACCCGGCCCGTGCCCAGCAGGCTGCGGCGCCAAGCGGCAAGACCCCGAACATCCTTGTCATATTCGGCGACGATATCGGCATTCCGCAGATCAGCGCCTACACGATGGGCCTCATGGGCTACCGCACGCCCAACATCGACCGCATCGCTGCCGAGGGCGCGATCTTCACGGATTCGTACGGCCAGCAAAGCTGTACTGCTGGACGTGCGTCCTTCATCCTTGGCCAGGAACCCTTCCGCACCGGTCTGTTGACAATAGGCATGCCGGGAGACCCCCATGGCATACAGGATTGGATGCCGACCATTGCCGATGTGTTGAAGACGCAGGGCTATGCAACGGGCCAGTTCGGCAAGAACCATCTTGGCGACCATGACGAGCATTTGCCGACCAATCATGGTTTTGTTCTTCGGCAATCTCTATCATCTGAATGCCGAAGAGGAGCCGGAAGGCTATTTCTATCCGAAGGATCCGGAATTTCGCAAGAAATACGGTCCGCGCGGCGTGATCCACTCCTACGCCGATGGCAAGATCGAGGATACCGGCGCCCTGAACACGAAGCGCATGGAGACGATCGACGAGGAGTTCCTGTCGGCGGCCAAGGATTTCATCGACCGCCAGCACAAGGCCGACAAGCCGTTCTTCGTCTGGTTCAACTCCACGCGGATGCATGTCTTTACCCATCTCAAGAAAGAGTCGCTGGGCAAGACGGGCAAGGGCATTCACGCGGACGGCATGGTCGAGCATGACGGCATGGTCGGCGAATTGCTGCAGCAACTCGACGATCTCGGCATAGGCGACAATACGATCGTCCTCTATACGACCGACAACGGCGCCGAAATCGCGCTATGGCCGGACGGCGCCATGACGCCGTTCCACGGCGAAAAGGGAACGACCTGGGAAGGCGGCTTCCGCATCCCCATGATGGTGCGCTGGCCGGGCGTCGTTAAGCCGGGAACGCAGGTCAACGACATAGTGACCTTGATGGACTGGATGCCGACATTGGCCGCGGCCGGCGGCATTCCCGACATCAAGGACAAAATGAAGTCCGGCTTCCACGCTGGCTCGAAGAACTTCAAGGTGCATCTCGACGGCTACGACCTCACATCGCTGCTCAAAGGCGAGGCCAAGGAGCCTCCGCGTGACACCGTTTACTACTTCGACCAGGGCGGCAATCTCAACGCCATCCGGTGGAACGACTGGAAGCTCAGCTTTGCCATCGCAAGTCACGGCAATATAGCAACGGCTACGCGCGAAGTGCCGGCTTGGGCCCTCATCGCCAATCTGCGCATGGATCCCTACGAACGGGGAATGGATGAAGGCGGCGGCGCCACGGACTTCCTCGCGCGCAATATCTGGCTCCTCGTGCCTATCCAAGGGAAGATCAAGGAGTTCTTTGCCGATTTCGATCAGTTTCCGTCGCAACAGGGCAGTTCACTCAACGCGGGAGCGATCAATTATGGAACGCTCCGACAACAGGCGGCATTGCAACGCCTGAAGGAACTGGAAAGCTTGACGCCGCAATAGCAAGCAAAATGAAAGAAACGGGTTGTGCGATTACGATGCGGTCGTGCAATCCGTCTTCCATGCAACTCTTCTCACCCACGACGTTAAATTGATGCGCTGCAGCAATGAAACGTTTCATATTGACAAACTTGAAGCAATATGGCCCATTTCGATACAGAAATCGTTTTGCTGAAAATCCGGTGAAACGTTTCATCGCCTTGTCGGAGGACCTGGCGAAACCACGTCTTATTCTGGGAGGAATATAATGCGATTTTCCAAGATAATTGCTGCCGGTCTGCTCGCCGGAACGCTTATGGTTCCCATTGCAAGCCATGCAGACGACAAGCCCGTCGTCGGGCTCGTCATGAAGTCTCTCGCCAATGAATTCTTCAAGAACATGCTCGAAGGCGCCAAGGCGCATGAGGCCAAGCGCGGCGACTACACGCTCAAGGCTGTCGGCATGCAGTCCGAGACCGATATCGAGACGCAGATCAACGCTGTCGAAAGCTTCATTACGGAAAAGGTCGATGCGATCGTCATCGCCCCCGCCGACTCGCGTGCCTTGGTGCCGCCGCTGAAGCGCGCGGTCGACGCCGGCATTACCGTCGTCAATTTCGACGTTTCCCTCGACGAGAAGGCCAAGCAGGAAGCAGGGCTGACACTCGCATTCGTCGGACCCGACAATCGCGGCGGCGCCAAGCTTGCGGGCGATGCTCTCGCCAAGAAGCTCGGCCAGGGCGCCAAGGTCGTCATCATCGAAGGCAACCCCGGCGCGGACAATGCAGCGCAGCGCAAGCTCGGCTTCATGGATTCGGTTGAGGCCGGAAAGCTCGACCTTCTCGATTCTCGCACCGCACATTGGGAAACCGAGGAAGCCAATACCCTCTTTTCCAACATGCTGACGGCGCATCCCGATATCCAGGGTGTGATGGCAGCCAATGATTCCATGGCTCTCGGTGTCGTCAAGGCAATCGATGCTGCCGGCAAGACCGGCAAAATCGAAGTGGTTGGCTTTGACAATATTCCCGCCGTGCAGCCGCTGCTGAAGGAAAAGAAGATGCTCGCCACCGTCGATCAGTTCGGCCAGGAAATGGCTGCGAACGCCGTCGACAAGGCGCTCGGCGTGCTCAAGGGCGGCAAGCCGCTCGAGGGTTGGGTCAAGACCGATATCAAGCTCGTCACGTCGGACGACGTGAAGTAAAAGTTCTGGAACTCCGGCTGCGCCCTGATCGGGTGCGGCCGGAGACAGAGGCGGCCCAACATGGAAAACAATCAATCTATGCCTGACGGTATCCGCCCGGTCGCGGACGCCGAAGCCCTGCTTCATCTTTCCGGCGTACGCAAACGGTTTGGCGGGGTCGTTGCGCTCGACGGCGTCAGTTTCGCTCTGCGGTCCGGCGAGGTCCATGCTCTTGTCGGCGAGAATGGCGCCGGCAAATCCACATTGATCAAGATTCTGTGCGGGATCGTCCAGCGCGATGCTGGTGAGATCGAACTCGCCGGCACACCTTATGATCCGCACGCGCCCGGCGACGCGAAATCGGCGGGTATTCAGGTCGTGCATCAGGAGTTCAATCTCCTGCCCTACCTCTCCGTTGCCGAGAATATTTGTTTTGAAGACATGCCCCGAAAGCATTTCGGGATGGTCGATTACGCCAGCCTTTATGCCAAGGCCCGCAAGGCGCTCGATGCCATCGGGCTTGCTGACGTCGACGTGCGCCGGCCGGTTGAATCGCTCGGCGTGGCGCACCGGCAGCTTGTGGAAATCGCCCGGGCGTTGATGGGCGAGAGCCGCATCCTTATCCTTGACGAACCGACGGCAACGCTGACCGAGCGAGAAACGCAGCGCCTCTTCACCATCATCGCCAGCCTCAGGGCAAAGGGCGTAGCCATCGTTTTCGTATCGCACCATCTGCAGGAAGTCTTCGCCATTTGCGACAGGGTAACGGTACTGCGCAACGGCGCCTCCGTGATGACCGCCGATATTGCCGCGACGACGCCCGAGCAACTCGTCAGCAACATGGTCGGCCGGCAACTCGCCGCAGCCATGGCAGCTGAAAAGACCGTCGATACCGGCGGCAAGACGGCGCTGTCATTGCGCAATCTGCGCCACCCCGCCTCGCCGCACGCCGAGGGCGTATCCTTCGATCTGCACTATGGCGAAATGCTCGGCATTGCCGGGCTCGTCGGCTCCGGGCGCACCGAACTCCTGCGCTCGATCTTCGCCGCGGATGTCGCCGTCTCGGGAGAATTGCAGCGGGAAGGCGCGCCGCGTTCCTACCGCAGTCCAGGCGATGCGATCGCGGACGGCATCGGCTTCGTCACCGAAGACCGCAAGGAAGAAGGCCTGATCCTTTCCATGCCGATTGCCGCCAACGTGACGCTGGCGAGCCTGAAAGATGTCTCGCGCCTCGGCCTCGTCGACAAGAACAAGGAAAGCCGCCTGACCCAAAAGCTCGGCGGCGAGGTGCGGCTCAAATATGGAAGTCCGCGCGATGCCGCATCCACGCTTTCCGGCGGCAACCAGCAAAAGGTGGTGCTGGCAAAGTGGCTGGCCAACAAGCCCAGGGTGCTTCTGCTCGATGAGCCGACACGCGGCGTCGACGTGGGTGCGAAGGCAGAGATCTATGCGCTGTTGCGCGGACTTGCCGAGCAAGGTCTCGCCCTTCTCATCGTCTCGTCGGAACTGCCGGAACTGATAACATTGTGCGACCGCATTCTCGTCATGTCGAAACATCGGATTGCCGGCGAAGTCGCGCGCAAGGACTTTTCAGAAGAGCATATATTGAATCTCGCCTATAAGGATGAACGCCGCCATGGACAGCACTGATATCGACCGCAGCCCTGCCGGGCGAGCCGATTTTGCCGCAGTATCGAAGACGGTCCTGCGCGAGGCCGGCATCGGCCTTGCGCTCGTCGTTCTCATCATCGTCTTTTCGGTGACGACCCAGCACTTCCTCACGGCAAGCAATATCACCAACATCCTGACACAGGTGACGATCAATCTCGTCCTTTCGATCGGCATGACCTTCGTCATCCTCATTGGGGGGATCGATCTTTCAGTCGGCTCGGTGCTCTCATTTTGCGCCGTCGTCGCAGGCACCGTGATGACCTTACCCGGGCTTGACCCGGCGTTCGCCGTCACGCTTGCCGTCATCAGCGCTGTGATCGCGGGGATTGGTTTTGGCCTCTTCAACGGCTTCATCAGCGCCTACTGGGCCATACCGTCCTTCATCGTCACGCTCGGCACACTCAATATTGCGCGCGGCGCGGCCCTGCAGGTAACGAACGCATCGACGATCTACTCCTTTCCCGCAGCGTTCAATGCCTTCGGCTCGCGCACGATCTACGGCGTGCCGGTGCTCTTCCTGATCGCGCTGCTGCTTGTCGCCATCGCCTGGTTCGTGCTGGCGAAAACCGTCTTTGGCCGCGTGCTCTATGGTATCGGCAACAATGAAGAAGCGGCACGGCTCGCCGGCCACAATATCTTTTTCTACAAGATTGCCGCTTTCACTATCTGCGGGGGCCTGGTCGGCATCGGCGCGATCATCTATATGGCCCGCCTCAATATCGCGAGCCCGATCATCGGCATCGGCTTCGAACTCAATGCGATTGCCGCCGTCATCATCGGCGGGACGAGCCTCAGCGGCGGGCGCGGCAGCGTCGTTGGAACGCTGCTCGGCGCCTGCATTATCGGCGTTCTCGCCAATGGGCTTATTCTGCTTGGCCTCAGTGATTTTATGCGACAGATGATAACCGGATTTGTAATAATCCTCGCCGTGATACTCGACAAATACCGCGAAAGACTGACCAAAGCATGAGTGCACCCGAGGCGCCCGACAGGACCAGACACAAGACGCACGCGAAAGTGGTGAACATCAAGGACGTTGCGGCACGCGCCAATGTTTCGGTCGGCACGGTGTCGCGGGTTCTTGCCAATAACGAGACCGTCGGCACGGCCCTGCGCGAGAAGGTCACCGAAGCTATTCGCGAACTCAACTTTCGACCGAGCGGCGTTGCGCGCGGCCTGCGCCGCAGCCGCACCGATATGATCGGCCTGGTCATCCCCGATATTACCAACCCGTTCTTTGCCGAGCTTGCCAAGCATGTCGAGGCGATCGCGTCACGTTCGGGATTTTCGGTGCTGCTGTCGATTACCAATGAAGACCCCAGGATCGAGCTGAACCAGATCGAAAGCTTGTTGAAGAGCTATCCGACCGGGCTGATAGTGGTTCCGACCCAGTTTGGCGCTTCGGAGGGCTGGAAGAGCAATGTGGCAACTGTTGCGGTGGACCGGCGCTTTGCGGGCTATCCGTTGATCTCTGTCGATCATGCCGCCGGCGCCGGCCTTGCCGCACGGCATCTTCTGGCCCTTGGCCACCGGCGCATCGCCTATATTGCTGGCCCTCCCGAAGCGCCCGTTTCACGCGAGCGGCGCAACGGCTTCGTCGACGCCCTTGCCGCCGAGGGGGTGACGCCGGAAATTCTCGAGGGCTATTTCGACTATGCATCCGGCGAAACACTGGGCCGCATGCTGCTCGACCGGGCACCGGGCGAGCGCCCTACCGCCATTGCAACGGCCAGCGACCAGCAGGCGATCGGTCTGATGCGCGCCGCAAACGATCTCGACCTAAAAGTGCCGCAGGATATTTCCGTCGTCGGCTTCGACGATATTCCGCTGGCCGAACTCATCACGCCGCGCCTGACGACGATCCGCCAGCCCGTCGAACAGATTGCCGCGCGCGCCGTGGCGCTGACAACCGGTACCAGTCCGCTTCCCATCAACGACGAATTGCTGGAAGCATCGCTGGTGGTGCGCAATTCGACGGCGGCGCGCGGCTGACCGGCCATTCAGGATTTTTGGAGCGGGTGAAAGGAATCGAACCCTCCTATTAGCGGGCCAGTGGCGGCGGCATTCAGGAGAACGCTCAGTGAAGTGTGGAGCCCCCCTCCCGAGGAGCGTTGGGAACTGCTGGTTACCGGGAAGTGATAGGCGTATTAGTCTATCTCGGTCCTGACCGAGTAGATATGTCTCTCTACGGCGGCAAGCTAAATGGCTGGCGTGGTAGAGTGTTCACAAAATTGCTCAGCACTGTGATCGGATGGGCATGAAGTACATAGTTCGACTTCTTGACAAATCAGCCATCACCGCGTGCTTGCTTGCGGGCGCGGCGACAACCGCACTCGCGATGATGGGAGCGCGAAGTATTGCGCTCTCCCTCGCCCAATCCGATGTCGCCGAATACGCCAGCAATCTGCTCAAGAGGGCTGAGGGGATCGCCCTTGAAACAAACAACGCGCTTGCCGAAGCAAACCATGTTGAAGGTGAGCCATGCGGGTCGACTGACCTCGATAATATGAGAAGAGTCGCTTTCACCGCACACTATATCAAAGATGTCGGGAGGGTGAACGATCAGAAGCTTATGTGCTCGAGCTATCTGGGCGTCGTAACGCCGCCCTTCGTCAACCCGCCACCGGATATCATCACGGCCGACGGTCACAAAATTTGGGGGAACGCATCGCTCCGATTGGCAGATGGGGTTACTGCATTGGTGATAGAGGCCGGCAATGCAAATGTGGTGACCGATCCTTCCGCATTTTTGGACTTGGTTCGTTACCCCTATCGCTACTCCGTCGCCATCATCGATCCCGAAAAGGGCCATGTATTGCGATCATGGGGCCAGCCCGTGGTCGATGAGAGTATCTTGGTGGCGCGTAAGGATACTTCTACTGACACTGCTACGGATATCATCCAGATTGATTGTTCGAAGGTATATTTTCTTTGCAGTGTGGCGGCGTTAAACAAGCGCGAAGCCATAGCGCGGCAATCGACGTTCATTCTTGGCTTTGGTGCATTCGGATTTCTGCTCGGTGGATTTGTAACTCTGGTGGGCTTCCTGCTCTACCGAACGCAAAAGCCCTTGGCAGCGCGATTGAAGGATGCGTTGCGCTCGAATGAATTATCCTTGATGTTTCAACCCATTGTGGACCTACGGTCAGGCCGCATGGTTTCGGCTGAGGCGCTGGTGCGTTGGACAGATCGTCAGGGCAACAACATTCCACCCGACATTTTTGTGGCCGAAGCGGAGGCTCATGGAACGGCCGGCGAGATTACCACCTATGTGCTCAAGGAGGTAGGCAGGACTGCCAAGCTTTTGCTCAGCGAGCATCGGGATTTCGTCATCACAGTCAACATCGTCGCGTCGGATCTGAGCGATCCCAACTTCTACGCGACACTCGACCAGACCATTAGCCTGTTTGGCATTCATCGAAATCAAATCGGACTGGAGTTGACCGAACGTTCCACCGCACACCTGGATATCGCCGTTCCAGCCATCGCACGGCTGCAACAACTGGGTCATCCTGTTTACCTCGATGATTTTGGCACCGGCTATTCCAGCCTCGCACACCTCCAGGAACTCAAGGTCAATGTCATAAAGCTGGATCGAGCCTTTACGAACAGCGTAGGCACCGAGTCTGTGAAGGTCTCGATCGTGCCGCAAATCCTGGGGATGGCAAAGTCACTAGGACTTGGAGTTGTCGTCGAGGGGATCGAAACTGAGGCGCAGTATAGCTTTTTTGCATCTGCGAGCCCCCACTGTTGTGGACAAGGCTGGCTTATCTCCCGTCCAATGCCTTTCGACCGCTTGATTTCCTTCAAGGCCGATCATTGAACACGGTTCAGAACAGTTACTCACTGCCTCGATGAGGTGTCTTGTGGTCGGCTACCAGCGTAGAAACGGCATCGTAAAATATCAGTTAAGTCATTGAAAAGATTGATGGAGCGGGTGAAGGGAATCGAACCCTCGTATTCAGCTTGGGAAGCTGGGCCGATCAGTGCATATTCAACAACTTATACTGTAAAACCCGCCCGAACTGCCCATAATCATATCAATTACTTAGCGGACCAGCGTAAAACTTTTTCGCCGGCTGTAAGGCTTATCGCGGACGTCGAGCATTTGCAATTCCTAGTGCCGCGATTAGGCTAGCAGAATGCACATCACCTGGAAACGTACAGTCATCGGTGGCGATGAGTTGAGCCACGACTTTTGCGCTGTAGTCGATAGTAACATCACTATCGCACGCATCTTTCGAAGCCAGGATGCGGGAAGCCAGCCTCTTTGGTCTATCAACATGCAGATTGGTGACGCGTCGAGCAAGTCTTGCTTGAGCCGCCAGGACCGATCGGATGGGTCGAGCAGCGCTTCGCTCACTTTCTGACAACCGAAAAGGGCAAGACCGACCCGCAGGAGTGGCCGAGCGATCAACGATCGATGCACTTGGGGTTTCTGCGCCAAAATAATCCGCAGGAATATGCAATACTCCTCGAGGACCTTCGCAGCGGTAGGGTAGAGCGCATTCGCAGGAAGACATGAGCAAAAGTATCGACGAAAAAGCGGCCCTTCGCAAAGCCAAGAATGCCGAGAAGATGAGGAAGTGGCGTGCCAAGAACCCTCTTTCCCCCGAAAAGAAAGCCAAGGAAGCAGAGCGGGTAAAACAATGGCGTAAAGCCAACCCAGAGAAATATCTGGCGCAGCAAAACGCCTGGTATGCTAAGAATCGGGAGCGGGAATTGGCCCGACAGCGCGAGAGAAGACGCCGTACTGTCGCTGACAACGGGAGCACTTCAAATGGCGATTGAAAGACCACGCAAGCCGGCCGGCCACAAGGATCGATTGAGCGACTGCCAGAGGGCGATCGAGGATAGGTTGCTTGAACTCTTCGGAGAGGCCGTGGCTGCCGGATGGGCCGAAGATGAGGTCTTTGCCGCAATCGTCGCAGTTGCTGACACCACCCAACTAGCGATGCATCGAGAGCAATTACGTTCGGTCGAGACACTTTTGCAAAAAGCGATAAAGCGAGGCACATGATACCCGCATTATTGACGCGACCAAGTCGGTTTAACGTTGTCTGCTACGATGACGGCGCTCAGCTACGCAGTGGGCGGCTGGAGCGAATTCAAAACAAAATGTAGACCCCGGCTTGGGTCAAGCATGGGTGATTGACTCTCATGGTCTACCGGCAGACAATCCTCAGGTCGTCAGGCACGAAATGGCCACTGACGCTTGAGAGTTTGTGCTCCCGCCTAACATTAGCGAGGAGACGGACATGATGCCCGCCCACCAAATCCACACCAGCCCGCAAATCATTCTTCCCGATGACTGGTTTGTGCTGCAATCTGCTCACGATGCCGCTTCTAAGACATTAGACCGGTCTCCGAAAACCCACCCTTGTGCCGAACGCTTGGCCAAGCAGGTATTCCGCCTGTTTGATCTGGGTCATCGCGACCCCGTCATCATCGCCGCAATCGCTGCCGAAACGGAACGCGCTCGAGCTGGACAGGCCGACGACCGCAGTAAAGCGCTGAAGCTTGTCCCATGGGCCAATGAACCCGCATGACCCACTAACAACCAGAAGGACTTCTCATGCTCTTGCAGCGCCTTACGTGCATTGCAAACGAAGCCTACCCCGAGGAGGACTGGCACATCATGGAGTCAGCGCATGGGATCGCATCATTTGACCTCCAACGCAGTATGAGCACGGACTGCCACGCTGCCCGTTTGGCCGGCGAGATAATGCGGCTTTTCAACACCGGTGAACACGACATCAACCGCCTCGCGGCGCTGGCGGCCGGTCGCGAACGGATCATGGTGTTGTAAGCTAGGCAGTGTCCGCTGTCGTTTCGGCGTAAACTGTTGCACACGACTGCTTACGCGTTTCTGGCTTCGTTATCTTCGATCCGCCTGAGCTCAATTGTTGACCGCCCCGCCAGTAGATTGGTAATGCCGAGTGACACCTCGTCCTGCTCCCAGCCGGCCGCGATCGACTCATGATAGAGCAACATTAATTCCCCCTTCGACTCCACCAAATCAACAAAGCGAGCCTCCATTGCTTCGTCCCGGGCGAGAGCCCGCTCGGGGTGGTCGAGCGGAACTTTGGGTGAATGAACGGTCATCGGATTTTTCTGTTGTCCATCTAGTTCAACGCACTGCGGTGATAGGTGTTCCTTGGCACTTTATAAGGACGGGTTTGCTCTGGATGGAACAATTCCGCCAAGTATCCCGCCCCCGGCGGGGCTTGGCCGAAGGTATTCTTCCAAGACGCAATGAGGCCAAGCCTCGCGTTTATTAAGCTTGGGCGCAACTAATCCCGTGACTACAGCAACCAACATGCTTGCCGAGCGTCGATCCTGTCCTTAACGGCTTGTTACAGTTACGTACTTGTTTTCGCCGATTGATTAACGAAAATCGGCGGTAAGCGCGCTCGCATAAAATGCCGTTTTGCTTACTAATATTCTTAATTGCCAAACCGAGCGTCGATTGATCCCGAGTTCGGACGAAGATGAGGTTAATTCTCCGCATCTTCATCGGATAGGCCGTTAGTTTTCGCGAGCCAGCCACGACCGCGCCGATTTTATCAAAGCAAGCGGGGTCGCAGACCGGAGGACGACATGAACAGGATGGCGACTGCATTATGCTTGGGTCTTCTTTTAGGCGCAACTCAAGCGCATGGGGCTATGGCTCAAAGCTCAAGCCCGGCACTCACCGAGGAGGAGGCGCACGCAATTGCGGTCGACGCCTACATTTATTTCTACCCGCTGTTGTCGATGGACCTATCCCGTACGACGTTCACCAATGTCGAGCCGGGCGAGGTATTTGGCAAAGGCCCCATGAATATGTTCACCAACATTCCGGCATATCCGCCCGCTGATTTCAAGGGCGTTGTCCGCTCCAACTTCGATACGCTCTACTCCGTCGCGTGGCTGGACATGACGAAAGAGCCGGTAGTCATCACTGCCCCGGACACCGAGGGGCGTTACTATCTCTTGCCGATGCTGGATATGTGGACGGATGCTTTCGCTTCGCCCGGTTGGCGGACGACCGGTACGCAAGCGGGCAATTTTCTGGTGACGCCCCCGGGCTGGAGGCCGGATTTGCGCGACAAGTTCATCGATGAGTTCAAACTGCCGCCGGGCACTCAGCGCATTGATGCGCCGACTCCGCACGTCTGGGTCATTGGTCGGACCAAAACGGACGGCCCCCCGGACTACGACGCGGTTCACAAAATTCAAGCGGGGTATAAAGTCACGTTACTGTCGGAATGGGGCAAGACCCCGAAGCCGGTTGAGGTGAAAATCGACCCGAGCATCGACATGAAGACCCCGCCGAAGACCCAGGTTGACGCTATGGCGGCCGATAAATACTTCGCTTATGCGGCCGAATTGCTCAAGGTCGAACCTCCCCACATTACCGATGAACCCATCCTCGCGCAGATGAAGAAGATTGGAATTGAGCGGGGCAAAAGTTTTGACATGAGCAAGCTTGATCCGGTCATTCGAAAAGCGTTGGAAAGTGCACCGCACGATGCCCAGAGGCTGATGTTATGGAAGCTGCCGACCTTGGCCAGGGTGGCGAATGGCTGGGCCATGAACACAGACACCGTGGGTGTATATGGCAATTATTATTTGAAGCGCGCTATTCTCGCGCAGCAAGGCCTGGGTGCGAATGTACCGGAGGATGCCATTTACCCCATGAATCTAGCCGATGAATCAGGCAAACCTCTTGATGGGTCAAACAAATACACGTTAACTTTTGAGAAGGGCGCCATGCCCCCGGTCAATGCCTTCTGGTCAATCACCCTTTACGATACCGAAGGTTTTCAGGTCGGAAACAGCTTGAACCGCTTTGCGGTCAGTAGCTGGATGCCATTTGAATACAATGCCGATGGCTCCCTCGACCTTTATATCCAAAACGAGAACCCGGGAAAGGACAAGGAACCCAACTGGCTGCCAGCGCCCAAGACGCCGTTTAACTTGCTGATGCGCATGTACGCTCCGAAATCCGAAGTGTTGATTGGTAAGTGGAACCCTCCGGCTGTAACAAAAACTCAAGAGCTTCCAAACCTGGTGGCTCAGTGAATGACAGGCCCAAGTTCGCCAAGCTTTTTTACCATGCAGCATCACGCATAAGGATGGCGCTCGCCCAAATAGGAACGAGCGCAGCGTACACCGTAAGAATTCTGTTGATTCGAAATCCTGGGAAGCCCGATCCAAAATGGGGAAAAGCGTAAAGCGACCAGACGATGAGCGATGATCCTGCCGTGATGTCAGCCACGTCCGTTGCCCTATCACGTCGGCCATCCGTGCAGCGCTCGTCTTCTATTTGAAGCGAAAGAATCTCCTATCTGATCAGTAGGAGCGTGAGGTATACGAGTTTGCTCTCCAAATGCTGGAACAGAACCAAGGCGATGGTTCGGCAAAAGGGTTCGAAATGGCTCGCGAGGTTATCGAGTAACATCTCGGGCAAAGCGGCCATAAAACGCAAAAAAGCCCGCCAACCGGATAACCGGCGGCGGGCAAATTTCATCATCTGATAAATCACTTCGGCTTGCTACAATATGTAGTCCTGGCTACTCGTCCGGCGGTGATGGTGCGAGGTGAGCTTCATCGCTTTGAACAACTGTACCGTAGCGTTGCGCCAGCGCCGTAGCCATTGGACTAGCGATGTCGGCTTGAAGCTGAAACAAGCCCTGACGTTGGATATCGTTCTCGTAGCTATTTGTCCAAAAAATGGAGCCATCGGCACGATTCACAAGACGCGTGCTTAGCCGAAGCCTGTCGCCCTCGATGCGGACACTTCCTTTCAGCATAAAGGTTGGTTGTGCATCGTCGATCGTAGGTGAGTGTCCTGGCACTACGGTAATTTCCTTGAATTTCGCGAGTTGAATGATGACTTCGTCAGTCAATCCCTTCGCTATCTTTGCAGAGCGCTGTGTTCCCGAAAGGTCACCAAACGGTTCGACGAGCAATCGAGGAACAAGAGGCCCTGATCCCCTCGCGACAGTGGTCTCGCCGGAAAAGCCGGCATGCGAGCAGATCAGGTATCCGCCGGCAGACACTGCGAGGCCAATAACCGCGATAACAGGAAAAACTAGCCACTTGCGGGGCGGCTCGTGCTTCGAAAGGGGCTTCTGTGACAGGCGCGAAGGAGATCGAACTTCGACGGGAGGTGCCGCACGACATGTTTGCGAGAAGATGGGCACATAACCACCTCTCGGCATGGTGATGATGATCGGATCGTCACGGCCGGAAGCAAGATAGTAATGTTCGATGCCACGCCTGATGATACCTGCCTGTATGCGGACCAAAGGGTCCAATCTCGCGTCAAAGGTTGCGTCCCGCCCCAAGACTTCGGTGGCAATCGAGTAGCCTTTAATGCGGTCAGCACGGCCCGCGATTGTCTCCTCAACAACATAAGAGAGAACCCTGCGAGAACGCTGCGGCACATCAAAATCGAGGCTCGATCGAATACGCTCAAGTTGTGCGAGAATCTCAGTATCGGTCGGGAGCGTTGGCACCTCATTCGCCGGCAAACGGTTTGTGATTACGCTCATCCCTTGTCCCCCAACAAGTAGCAGCCCTTTCCCGTCTTATATCACAGAATCTCGGGCTAACCTTCTGAATGTTGCACCGTTGATCCAAGTGCGATGGGTCAGGTTAATCGGGCTGAAGGGGTTTTTTGCGGGCGGTCCTTGGCAGACCACTGGAAAGCCTTCCGGGGCAACCGGCGTTCAAATATCGCGTGGATATTCCCATATTTAAAACGAATTGCTTAATTGAGCGTCGCCGTCCCTTGAATATGCTTATGGCTGCCGGCGCTCTTGCCGGTGGTCGTTGCACCGTTTCAAATAGCCCTTTAGGTGGAATGGCCCTTTTCTCACCTCCCGATGAAGGAGAGCTCTCGCACAAGCGAGCGAGGTCTGGCGGAGCCAATGCTTCTTTTCACCCGCCAGACCTCATTGGTCCAAACAAATATCCTCAATGAGGGTAATTTCATCAGAACAAGACTCATCGCCGAATGGAAATGGCATGCATCCTGATCCGCTGCACACAAAAGATTTGATCATCATCGCCGCGCTGATCGTCCTTGCAATCTTCACATTCGGGGCGGTGGCGTCCGCGGTCGGTAAAGCAAAGCCCATCTTCGATGCGCCTCCCACCGGCGGCGGGCTGTTGTTTAGAAAACTTCAGCGTCACACTTTCTTAACCACCGCAGGGCACGCTCTGAGGTATGAATGGAAACAACCGCCCCATCATCGACGAAATCTACGAGGACCTAGTTGCGGTCCATGCCAAAGCGGCCAAAGAACATTTCGGTATGCTGACATACTTGATAATGCTGCAATTGACGAAGCCATCAGCCTCCGAGCGGAAGAACTTCCACCCGATGCGACGCAGCGTGGCCCGCTGGATAGGCTGACGCCGGCCGCAACTATTGGCCCCTGCTCTGGCCTCTCATGCCCCCAAAAATACATTCGCTGCCGACGCGAAGTTGGAACCTGTCGCGTTTGCGCCAATTCGCTTTCAGTCGCATACCGGTTGTCTATCGTCGCACGGATCGTCACGCATCGCTCTTCATTCCTTCGCCGGACGCAAGATGACGCGCTTCTGGTCTGTGCTTGACTGATCTTCGTAGGGCATCACTTCGCAGTCTATGGAATTGCAGTCGCGACAGCGAAAGGTCAAATTCCAGAACGTTTTGCCGTGGCCGTGGACGGCCGTCAGGTCTGAGGAAGTGAAGGTGGCGACCTTATCGCATTTCCGGCAGGTCACTCGCACGAACATGCCGTGACGAGCCGCCTGCCCGAGATTCTTGATTGTCCTTGTCATGAGAACGAAATAAGAACATATTCCCACTGCGAGTCAAGTATAATGAGCGCCAAACGTGGGACTTGTAAGGCGCGGTGCAGCAACTATCTTGGGTCAAATGTGCAATCTCTATAACGCCACGACGACGTTTGAAGCGATGCGGCAGCTTTTCCTGCCGATCCACGACCTTACCAACCGCTTGACGCCGCAGATCGATATTTCCCCGACTACCACGCACCGATCGGCCGCACGAACGCCGACGGTGAACGCGAGCTTGCCCTCGCCCGCTGGGGCATGCCGACACCCAAGCAATACCTGAAATCCGAGGTCGATAGCGGCGTGACCAACATCCGCAATCCCACGTCCTCTCACTGGCGACGATGGATGGGACCGGAAAGCCGCTGCGTAGTTCCTGCCACCAGCTTTTCGGAATATGGCGAGGTGGCCGATCCTGTTACCAAGAAAAAGCCCATCCACTGGTTCGCGCTCGATCATGATAAGCCACTCTTCTGGTTCGCCGGCATCTGGACGAGTTGGTACAGCGTCCGCAAGAAGAAGGAAGGTCCGATCCAAGCTGATATCTTCGCCTTCCTTACCACTAAACCCAATAGCATCGTTGCGCCCATTCACCCAAAGGCAATGCCGGTTATTCTGACCAGTACTGATGAAATCGACGTATGGATGAATGCTCCGGCCGAAGAGGCGCTGAAACTGCAGCGTCCGCTGCCCGACGAGCAGTTGATCCTGCTGCCTCAACCGGTTGCCGAAGAAGAGCAGCCCTCATTGCTTTAAGCGCGAGCAAAACGAGACCAATCAGCACTTTGAGTTAAACGATCTTGAGAAGAACGCGGCTGACGCGCTTCGCGTTATGTCGTTCGAAGAGGCTTGCCAAGTTCGGCAGACGAACAGGTACCTCGCTGGTCCTTGTCGGCATTGTGTTGGGCGTTTTTCTTGCTTGGCTTTTATGAAGAAAACCGATGTCTGAGATAGGACCGCCAAAGCCTAGTTACCCGCAGAACGTGGACAAAGCCCCAGCGGCCATCGTCGAGCACTATTGCATGCATCCTGGTTGTAGATCGTGGGGCTCATTTGGATTTGAAAAGCGATTTGGACTGGAATGGTATTGCGGTGAGCACAAGCGGGATGGAGAAGAATAGGATCATCTTCGCAGAACCGGTAGAGGGCAGGAAGACATGAGCAAAAGTGCTGACGAAAAAACCGCCCTTCGCAAAGCGAAAAACGCCGCGAGGATGAGGCAGTGGCGTGCCAAAAATCCGCTATCGCCAGAACAGAAGGCCAAGGAGATCGAGCGCATACGCAAGTGGCACGACGAAAACCCTGAGCGGCGCCGCGCTTATCAGCAGAAAATGATTGATAGAAAACGGCAGGGCCTACAGGCAGCAGCGAAAGCAGAAGCATCGGATGCGACGCGAACAAGAGGGGGATTGACGATGGCCGCTGACCGGGACGACCGTATTGAGCAGGAGCTTGGCCGAAAACTCAAGGCTTTGCGCGTGGCCGCCGGAATAAGCCAGAGCGGTCTAGGCGCGGCCCTCGGCGTTTCCAGGACGCAAATCCAAAAATATGAACGGGGCGAGACCCGGCTGGCCGTCAGCACGCTGATCGCCATTTGCAATGTCCTCCGGCGCGACCCGATGGTATTCCTGGCCGAGCAGTTCCCCGATAACAGCCACAGCATTGGCGCCCCGGAAGCGTAAGTGGATTGCGATCCCGGTGAAAGCGAATTTTGAGAAATCTCTGGAGCAGTAAAACGCCTGGTATGCTACGAATCGCGAGCGGGAATTGGCTCGGCAGCGTGCGAGAAGACGCCATGGCCCACGATGGGAGCGCTTTAAATGGCGATCAATAGACAACGTAGGGCAGTAGGTGAAAATCGCGCTTCCCGACCTTCGACGAAAAAGCGGGCAATATATGACATAACTTGGCAGCCGATCCATTTCGACAAGCGTAATCGGCCCGATGAATTCGTTGGGGTTGCTTTTCGTTTGGCCATAGGTCGCGTGTACCGTCTGTACGGTGGCCCTTTGCATGGCCGTTGGTATTACAACTTCCAGCTCGGGCATTCACCATTCCGAGCGAGTACAATGAACGGTGTCGTATCCAGTCGAAAGGCCGCGCAAAAGCAGGTATTGCAAACGTTTAAAGCATTCTTGGCAACACCGTCGGTATTGGGCGGCGGAAAAGCTGGCTGAAGTAAGTTTTATCCAATTCTTGCGGCGCTTTTTGTCATCGTCGGTGTGCTGGCGAGAGTCGATTGAGCCGAAGCGGCGGGGCCGAATGCGGACGCCCCAGGGGACGTCCGCATTATTTCGTGTTATTCACTTGGATGATGCGCTTGCTTCATAGCCTGAACCTGTTGGATCACCTGTTGGAGGTTATAGCTCGCCGGGTCCTGCATTGGCGGGAAGTCGATATAGCTCTGGAGTTCCTTGAGCCACAATGCCTGGCCGATCGGGAGCATGTTCCAGTCGTAGACGTAGGCAGTCGCCGGAGCCGAGATTGCGCCGCCCATACCGAAAAGTGTCTTGATCTGATCGCCGACAGACGTTTCGAACGGGTCGCGCTTGATATTGACGACCTGTGTCCAGCTATACGGAATGACGCCGGTCAGGAACCCCTGCGGAGCATCCGATACCATCGCGAAGTACATCTTCCAGTTCTTGTAGCGGACGGCTGACGGGTCTTTGCCGGAATAGTAGAAAAATGTATCGCGGGCCGACTTGTCGGACGTTCCTTCAAGATAGTCGCGCTGGTTGACGCCATCGAGCGTGGTCTTGGTAATCCCGGGATATGTTCCCTTCTCGATTTCGCTCTTCAGTTCATTGCCTTTAGGACCGCCAGCGATATCAACGAGAGTCGGCAACCAGTCGAGGGAAGCGAATATGTCGTTTTTCACCGTGCCGGGCTTGATGTGGCCGGGCCAGCGCACAACGAGCGGCGCCCGCATCCCGCCTTCCCAGGTCGATAGTTTGCCACCCTTGAAGGGTGTGGTGCCGCCGTCAGGATAGGTGATCGTTTCGGCACCATTATCGGTGGTGAACGCAACAATCGTATTGTCGAGTTGTCCCATTTCCTCGAGCTTCTTGAGCACGTAGCCGATGTTGTCGTCCATCTGCTTCATGCCTGCCTCGTTTACACCCCAGTCTTTGCCGCCGGGTTCGCCAACCATCCCGAGATACTTGTCGGAAAGCACGGTGGTTATGTGCATTCTCGCGGGGTTGTACCAGACGAAGAACGGCTTGTTGGTTTTCTTCGGGTCGTTGCGATCAAGGAAATCGATCACGTGGCTCGATATTTCCTCGTCGACCGTCTTCGAGCGCTCCAGCGTCAGCGGGCCCTCGTCGGTGCAGGTCTGGTTGGCGCCGGTGCCATCCGAAGATTTGCAAGCCAGCACGGGTCGTGGCGGCATCAAGCATGTCGTCGTTTTCGGATCGACCGCAGCTGGGTCATCCTTAAGGCCAGGGATTGGCGTGTTCCGGCAAGGCGGAGCTATCGTCTGCTCGGTCGGTGTCTTGTTGATATCAGGGAAACTTACCCCCTGCATGGCATCGAGGTGATAGAGATAGCCCCAGAATTCATGGAAACCGTGCGCCGTCGGCAAGGCGTCCGTGTGATCGCCAAGGTGGTTTTTGCCGAACTCACCGGTGTTGTAGCCGAGGTCGCGCAGGAACCACGCAAGCGATGGAGTGCCTGGCTTGAGGTAAGACGGACTTCCAGGCAGTTGGGGCGGAATCATGCCCGTTCGCAGCGGGTGCATTCCGGTGAAGAAAGCGTTGCGTCCTGCCGTGCAACTTTGCTCGGCGTAGTAGGTCGTGAACATGGCGCCTTCATTGCCAATTCGATCGATGTTGGGCGTTTCTCCAACCATTAAACCGCGGTGATAGATGCTCGGTTGCATCCAGCCAATATCGTCTCCCATGATGAAAAGGATATTGGGTTTCGCATCCTGCGCGTGTCCTGCCGCCGTGCCAGCCAAAAGGCCACCGGCAACAGCTATCGCTGCGGCCATGCTCTTTAGTGTCGTTCTCATGCTTCTACTCCCTCGAAGGGCCATCGCCGGATGGCCAAGGCGCTGAAAGGACAAGTTCGACGCAAAACGCGGTGATGGAGCTTACAATGGCGATTTGAGCCACATGCCGCGCACGCGTCTCTGTTCCCGGCGGCATTTTATGCGCGTCGGGCCTGTGAAAAGTATAAAGCTGTCTTCGATCATTCACGCGACGGTGGCAAAGCCCGATACTGCCTTTCCGGGCATTTGTTTCCGCGTAATCAGCAGGATGACGCCGGCGGAGCTGGTTTGGTAGTAATTTACAGTAGTATACGTCTGGCGGACTGCGAGCTTGCTGCCGCTTCGAGTTGACCTGGCCCCTTTGCGGAACGATTTACTGCGTATTCCGAAGATCGTGACCTATGCGACGATGATCCATTGCAGCGTCTGCGAAACGGCGCTGGGAACGTGGCGGGAACTCGAAGATTCGTTCATTGTCCAGGGTGGCTATGACGGAGTATTCGAGATGAGAAACGGCCAAATCGTAAAAAAGACGGCTAGGGCTGGAACAATCGTAGGCCATCGCCGTTTTTTTGCCTGTTGGAACCATAGCAGCATCTGCTTGATCCCCGCATCAAGCCCAAGGGCTCGGAGTTGCGCCCCCGTCTTTTCCGAACCCATTTTCATTTCCGTGTATGCTAGGCAAAAGCGTTGATTGCTGCTGTAGTCGAAGAACGATAATCGGTTTCGAGGACCGATAGTCGGCTCTCTTCGCCAAGCAACGACAACAGTGCGAGTTTGCCACGACCAATCCGGCTTTTGATCGTCCCTATTTCACAACAGCAGATTTCTGCTGCTTCCTGGTAACTGTGCCCAAGCACGCAACATAGGACGATGGCGATGCGCTGTTCAGTTGGAAGTCTGTGGAGGGCCGCCTGCACATCCTGCGCACGAATTTCCATTCTTGAGGCGCAGCTTGTGCGCCTTGGTAATCCGCAATATCCGTCGTAAATCCCGTCGTCTCCCGGTCGCGCTTTCGGTAATCGGTGAGAAAGATGTTGCGCATGATGGTGAAAAGCCAT